>WGLS01000025.1 GCA_016125455.1 Alphaproteobacteria bacterium | reverse complement strand
GGCCGTCCCGCGCCGCTTCTCTTACTGCCCCTACACCCGAGGCGGAAACGCTGTCGGGCCGATAGCGCTTGCACGGAGAAACGGATGGCGGGCGCGGGACGAAATGGATGAATCCGACCCGCGCATGCGCGCGGTCGGGGCCCGCGCCGCTTCTCTTTTCATGCTCTCGCGTTCGTTGAACGGCGGAGATGAAGGCGCGTTCCGGCGTACCCTCGCGATCGCGGCGCGGATTCTTTGTCCTGCCGCTCCGCGGCGGGGCCGCTTCTCACCTTGAAAGAACCCCGAGGCGGAAACGCCATCGGGCCGAAAGTGCCTGTACGGAATAAATAACGTTGAACCGCTGGTGGCCTCTCCTGCATTTTCGCGGCGGCCGGCCTCGGTCATCCTTGGCCATGCAAAGATCCGGACATGCGCCTCCGGGCCGGATGCTTCCGCGTCCCTTGCCGCCCATGGCCAATGGCTCAGGTTCGGAATGGCCGCGGCTGCGCGTCGGATGAGCGGACGAAGGCGTCGTCGAGGCGCGCGCAGTGGCTGGCGGCGGCCCGGTTTCGCCCCTCGCCCGGAAGCAATGGCGAAGCCGGGACAAGGACCCTCCCGCCTGAGGGACGCCCTTTCGCCGCGCCCGCGCAGGCGCTAGATGAACCGACACGACCGGTGGAGGACCCCACATGCACGCGCTCGTCAAGGAACGGCCCGAAGAGGGCATCTGGCTGAAGGCCGTCGAGCGGCCGGCAATTGGCCCCAACGACGTGCTGATCCGCGTCCGGAAGACGGCGATCTGCGGCACCGACGTGCACATCTACAATTGGGATGACTGGGCCCGGCGGACGATCCCAGTGCCCATGACCGTCGGCCACGAATTTATGGGCGAGATCGTCGAAATCGGCTCTGAGGTGCACCCTGAGCATTCCAAGATGAAGATCGGCGACCGGGTGTCGGTCGAAGGCCATGTGACCTGCGGCTATTGCCGCAACTGTCGCGCGGGCCAGCGCCATCTCTGCCGCAACACGGTCGGCATCGGCGTCAATCGGCCGGGGGCCTTCGCGGAGTACATCGCCGCGCCGGCGTTCAACGTCTACCGGTTGCCGGACGATATCTCCGACGAGCTCGGCGCGATATTCGACCCCTACGGCAACGCGGTTCACACCGCCCTCGCCTATGACCTCGTCGGCGAGGACGTCCTGATCACAGGCGCCGGGCCGATCGGCGTAATGGCCGCTGCGGTGGCGCGCTTCGTCGGCGCCCGCCACGTCGTTATCACCGACGTTAACCCGTACCGTCTCGATCTCGCCCGCTCGATGGGCGCCTCCCGGGCCGTCGACGTGTCGAAGGAGAACCTGCGAGACGTGATGTCCGACCTCGGCATGACCGAGGGGTTCGACGTCGGTCTCGAAATGTCCGGCGTGCCGGCGGCCTTCGCCTCGATGCTTGAGACGATGAACCATGGCGGCAAGATCGCGATGCTCGGCATCATGCCAAACGGCGCCGGCGCGCACTGGGACCACGTCATCTTCAAGGGCCTTGAGATTAAAGGCATCTATGGCCGGCGGATGTTCGAGACCTGGTACAAGATGGGGAGCATGCTCCAGGCGGGCCTCAACCTGTCGCCAATCATCACTCACCGGTTTCCCGCAAGCGACTATCAGACGGGCTTCGACGCCATGCGTTCCGGCCAGTCCGGCAAGGTTATTCTCGACTGGACGACGGACGGCGCGGGATTTGCTGCTTGAGGCGATCGGAACGTCAAAGCAGGCAGTCGTCATATCGTGGCTTTTTCCGTCGTTCAGATCGGCTCAGCAGGCATGGCGGCGGCGCTGGCGGCGGCTTGCGTCGCCCTTTATCTGGCGCCGCGGGTTGAGGCGGATCTGAGATCGGCGGTTGATGCGGCGCTGGACGGGACGGATGGCGTCGCCGCGGCTGTCTCTGGCCTTACCGTTTCACTTTCCGGGAGTGCGCAGGACGAGGCCGCCCGGGACGAGCTAGTGGCCCGCGTCCGCGCAGCGACAGGCGCGCCGGGCCCTATCATTGGCGGCGCAGGGCATGTCGACGCCTCTCGCGTCGCCGTTGCGCCCGCCGCCCCGGCCGCTGCTCGCGCCGAAGACTTCGCGGAGGGGGCCCAGGATGCGTCCGGAAGCGCGTCCCGAAATGGCACGCAAGTTCTGGCGAATGATTATCCAGAGACTATTTCGATGACTGCCGCCAATGACCTGCCGGCAATTCCCAAGACCACGGGCGAGCATGCCATCGCCCTCGCCGCGGCTGGAATGGGCGCGCCCGGTCTGAAGCCGGGATTGCCCGCGCCCGACGGATATGCTGACAGCGGCCATTCTGACGCCGGTCCATCCGACCAAGCGCGTGGCGCCGATGCCGGCGACGACGCGGACGGCCTTTCGCCGCGGCTAAAGCCCGAGCCTGACTATGGCCATATCGCGTCGCAGTGTCGCGACGCCTTTGCCGCCGTCGGCGATCCCTCGATCGTTGACTTCATCCAGGGCAGTTCCCGGCCTACGCCAAGTTCGATCCCCTACCTCGAAGCGACCGCCGCCGTGCTGCGCCGGTGCGGCCGGGTCCGCGTAATCGTCATCGGCCATACGGATTCAAGCGGCCGGGACGAGATCAACCAGCGGCTCAGCCTGCGCCGGGCCCGGAACATCCAGGCTATCATCGAAGGTTTTGGCGTCGGCGATGCGTCGATCGCTTCGGCGGGGCGCGGCGCATCCATGCCGATCGCAGACAATGCAACCGCGATCGGCCGCGCTCGGAACCGGCGGATCGAGTTCAGTTTTGCGCCCGCGGGCGGTTCCGAAGGGGCGGCAAACCAATGATCTGGCTCGTACTGCAAATCTGGATCTTCGTGTTTGGCGCCTTCGTGCTCGGCGCTGTCCTCGGCGCAGGCGCTGGCTGGATGGCTGGCCGACAGCCCGCCGCTCATGGCGGCGCCCGCAGCGGCGAAGCCGGCAATCGCCTGGGCGGCGCGGAAATCGCCGCCGGTGCGCTGCCAATGAGCCCGCCGCCGCGCACTGCGAACGTAATCGATGACGCGGGGGACGACCTCGGCGAAATTATCGGCATGACCGAGGCCGACATCCGGCGCCTCGGATTGCTCGGCGTGCGGCGGTTCGGGGAAATCGCCAGCTGGACCGACGACAATATCCGCTGGGTGGAGCACCAGCTTGGCGAACCGGGGCGCATCGGCCGCGAACGCTGGGTCGAACAGGCCCGCAGCCTGTTCGACCAGGGCGCGGGTTAGCGAGGCAAGCTGAGGAGCAGGCCTGATAGCAAACGAGGACCTGCCGACTGTCGCGCTTTGTCTTTGCAATCGATCGCAGTCGCGGCCATTTTCCCCGCTTTCAATCGTCAATCGGAGCGCCGCATGATCCCGCGCTACACCCGGCCTGAAATGGCCGATATCTGGTCGCCGGAAACGAAGTTCCGGATCTGGTTCGAAATCGAGGCCCACGCCGCCGACAAGATGGCCGAACTCGGCGTGATACCGGCGACGGCCGCCGCCATGGTCTGGGAGAAAGGCGCCGCGGCGACCTTCGACGTCGAGCGGATCGACGCGATCGAGCGGGAAGTAAAGCACGACGTCATCGCGTTCCTTACCCACCTCGCCGAGATTGTCGGGCCGGACGCGCGCTTCGTGCACCAGGGCATGACGTCATCGGACGTTCTTGACACCTGCCTGTCGGTGCAGTTGGCGCGCGCGGCGGACCTGATCATCGCCGACCTCGATGAGGTTCTGGCGGCGCTCAGGAAACGGGCGTTCGAACACCGCATGACGCCGACCATCGGGCGCAGCCACGGCATCCACGCCGAACCGACGACGTTCGGCCTCAAGCTCGCGACCTTCCACGCCGAGTTCCAGCGCGCGAGGGCGCGCATCGCGTCGGCCCGCGACGAGATCGCCGTGTGCGCCATCTCCGGCGCGGTCGGCACGTTCGCGAACGTCGATCCGGCGGTTGAAGCCCATGTCGCGGCAAAGCTTGGTCTCTCGGTCGAACCGGTCTCAACGCAGGTAATCCCGCGCGACCGTCATGCGGCCTATTTCTCGGCGCTCGCCTTGTGCGCGTCGTCGGTTGAGCGCCTTGCGACCGAAATCCGCCACCTTCAGCGGTCCGAAGTTCTGGAGGCGGAGGAATACTTCTCGCCCGGCCAGAAGGGCTCATCGGCGATGCCCCACAAGCGCAACCCGATCCTGACTGAAAATCTCACCGGCCTTGCCCGGCTCGTGCGCATGTGCGCCGCGCCCGCCATGGAAAACGTCGCCCTATGGCACGAACGGGACATCTCCCATTCCTCCGTCGAGCGCGGCATCGGACCTGACGCCACGGTGCATCTCGACTTCGCGCTGAAGCGTCTCGCTGGCGTCGTCGAAAAGCTGATTGTCTATCCGGAAGCGATGCAGGCGAACATCGACCGGTTCGCCGGGCTCGTGCACTCCCAGCGGGTTCTTCTGGCCCTGACGCAGGCAGGCGTCTCCCGGGAGGACGCCTATCGTCTCGTTCAGCGCAACGCCATGCCCGCCTGGCGCGGCGAGAAGGCCTTCCTCGACGGGCTCCTCGAAGACGAGGAAATTGCCGGGCATCTCGACCGGCCAAGCATCGAGGCGCTTTTCGACCTTGGCTATCATTTCAAGCACGTCGACACGATTTTCGAACGGGTGTTCGGCGAAGACTGACGCCCTCGTCGTCGATGACGACCGGTTGACGATCGCGTGAGCGCGCTTGGCGGCGACGCGCCGGCGCGATAGCGGGTCGGGAGGAAAGCAAAGGTGACGTCCATGAGGTCCCTAAGTCTCGCAGCAATACTCGCGCTTGTTGCATCGCTCGCCCTCGCCGGCGCCAGCGGCGACGCGCCGGGGCCGCAAGCCGAAATGACCGGCGAGATGCGCACGGCGGTTTTCGCCGGCGGCTGTTTCTGGTGCGTCGAGGCGGATTTCGAGAAGCTCGACGGCGTGAAAGAGGCTGTGTCTGGTTACGCCGGCGGCGTAATCGCGAACCCCACCTACGAGCAGGTCACCTATGGCGACACCGGCCATCTTGAATCGGTGGAAGTCGCCTATGATCCGTCGGTGATCACTTATCGCCAGCTGGTTCACTTTTTCTTCCGTCACATTGATCCTCTGGATCCTGACGGACAGTTTTGCGACAAGGGGTCTTCCTATCGTACGGCGATTTTCGCTGAAACGCTCGACGAGCGTCTTATCGCCCTCGACGAGAAGGAAAAGGCTTCGGAACAGCTTGGCGAACAGGTCGTCACTGCTGTTGTTGACCGCGGACCGTTCTATCTCGCGGAGGATTACCACCAGGATTACTACAAGAAGAACCGCCTCAAATACTCGATCTATCGCACCGGCTGCCGGCGCGACGCCCGCGTGCGGCAGCTGTGGGGCGATGACTCTGGGGCGCCGCACTAAAGGCATCGCTGGCGGTTGCACTGCTTGAGGCTGCACATGATACAGCGCTGGGAAATGGGCCAGTTCGGACGGTTGTCCCACAATGCTTGAACGAACGGCGATCCCGCACTATCTTTTGGCGGCGGCGTGAGCCGCAAGATAGATCTTCGGGGCGGGGTGAAAGTCCCCACCGGCGGTGATGCGGAAGCCGACTGTTTCCGATGAGCCCGCGAGCGGATGCCGGCACTGCCGGCGGATGCAGGATCCGGTGTGATTCCGGAGCCGACGGTCATAGTCCGGATGGTAGAAGATCGGCGAGAGCGTTCGCGTCAGCGAGTGCGTTGGCATGGGTTGCGCCCTTACGTGTGACCGGCGCCCGCGCCAGTCTGCGGACCTTGCGCTGGCTGCCCCGAAGCGACGACGCGACGGGGGTTTTTTTATGGCCGCCAACGGCCCGCACCAGATGGGGTTCATGCAGGAAGCGATCGCGTTAGCGCGTCGCGGCCGGCAGACCGCTGCGCCAAACCCGATGGTCGGTTGCGTCCTTGTCAGGGACGGGCGGATTGTTGGCCGCGGCTGGCACCGGTCTCCCGGGTGCGCCCATGCGGAAGTGGCGGCGATCGCCGACGCCGGCGCTGCCGCTCGCGGCGCGACTGCTTATGTCACCCTCGAACCGTGCAACCACACCGGTCGAACGCGACCATGCGTAGATGCCATCATTGCAGCGGGCATCGGCGAGGTTGTCTATGCCCTCCCCGATCCAAATCCGGTGGCGGCAGGCGGCGCGGATCGCCTGCGCGCTGCAGGCGTCGAAACGACTTCGGGTCTTTGCAAAGATGAGGCTCGCGAACTTGTTCGAGGGTGGCTGCACGCGCTTCAACGCAAGCGGCCACTGGTCATCGCAAAGGCGGCCATGAGCCTTGACGGCCGGATTGCGGCCCCCTCCGGCGAGTCGAAATGGTTAACCGGGCCGGCGGCGCGGCGCATTGGCCATGAACTGCGCGCCGACTGCGATGCGATCCTCGTTGGCGTCGGAACGTTGACGGCTGACGATCCTTCGCTAACCGCGCGCCTTGATGATGCGACCCTTGCGCCGCTGCGAGTTGTTCTCGACACGAATGGCGCCTCGCCGATCGGGGCCAAGGCGTTTGAGCGTTCCGGTCGCGGCGCGCTTATTCTGACGACGGAGCAATGCTCTCAGAGCCAGGCGCGCATGTTCAGGGACTGCGGCGTGGACGTCGCCATCTGCGGCCGGAGCGCCAACGGACGGGTGGACCTCGACGATGCGTTGGCGGCCCTCGCGGACAGAGGCGTCCTCAGCGTGATGGTCGAGGGCGGCGGAAAGGCGCTTGGCGCGTTCCTCGACGAGGACCTGATCGACGAGATCCATCTGTTTTATGCGCCGATGCTGCTTGGCGGCGGTCGGGCCGCCTTCGACGGCCGCGGCGTCGCCCGGATTGCGGATGCGGGCGGGTTCGACTTCGACGCGCCCCGCGCCGTCGGTCCTGACTTTGTCGTTCGTGGCCGCCGACGGAGGGCGCGCTGATGTTCACCGGCCTCGTTGAGGAAATCGGGACGGTTACGGCGGCGGGCCCGCGCGCCGGGGGCTACCGCATCTCGATCGGCGCTGACGCAACGCTGGGCGATATCGAGCTCGGCGCGTCGATCGCGGTCAATGGCGTTTGCCTGACTGTTGAGGCGTTTACGGACGAGGCGTTCACCGTCGGTCTCGCGCCTGAAACGCTGTCGCGGACGAATCTCGGCGAGCTTCGCCCGGGCGCGCCGGTGAACCTTGAACGCGCAGCCCTGCCGACAACGCGGCTTGGCGGCCACTACGTTCAGGGGCACGTCGACGGCGTCGGCGTGATCGAATCCTTTCGACCCGATGCGGACGCGCTTTGGCTCAAGGTCGCTCTAGCGCCCGAACTGCTGCGCTATATCGCGCCGAAAGGCTACGTAGCGATTGATGGCGCCTCGCTGACGATCGTCAATGTCGGCGGAGACTGGTTTGACGTCACCCTGATCAGTTACAGCCAGGAGAAATTGATCCTCCCTCGGAAAAAGCCGGGGGACCGGGTCAATATCGAAGTCGACATGCTCGCGAAATACGTCGAACGCCTTGCAGCGCCCGCTATCGCCGGCGCGCGCGGCGCCGTCGCGCAATGACAAAGGGATAAGACGATGCCGATTGCCTCAATCGAAGACGCCATTCGCGACTTTCGCGACGGCCGTTTCGTCATCATCGTCGATGACGAGGATCGGGAGAACGAGGGCGATCTGGCGATAGCTGCAGATTTCGCCGACGCGACCGCCGTGAATTTCTGCGCGATGCACGGCCGCGGTCTCATCTGTTGCGCCATGGCCGGCGAGCTGATCGACCGTTTCGACCTTCCCATGATGGTGCCGCCCCATCGCAATCGCTCCGGATTCGGGACGGCATTCACCATCTCCGTCGAAGCAGCCGCAGGGGTGACGACCGGCATCTCCGCTGGCGATCGCGCCCGCACCATTGAGGCCTTGATTTCGCCGGACGCACGACCGACCGACATCGTGACGCCAGGCCACATGTTTCCTCTTCGTGCGAGACCCGGCGGCGTCCTGGAGCGCGGCGGCCAGACTGAGGCGAGCGTTGACCTTGCGATCCTGGCTGGGCTTACGCCGGCAGCCATGATCTGTGAAGTCATGAATGACGACGGCACGATGGCCCGCTTGCCAGACCTGGAAGCCTTCGCCTCGACCCATGGCCTCAACATCATTTCGGTCGAAGCAATCGCGGAATGGCGGCGCGCAACCGAAGGCGACGCGGCTCGCGCTGCGGCGATTGGTTAAGGTACGGATGATGAATCATCATGTTTCAGGGGGCCTGTCTAGCGACGGCCTGAAGTTTGCGATTGTCTCGACCCGGTGGAATGACCTTATCGTCGACAGGCTTGTCGACGGCGCCGTCGGGGCGCTCCGCCGGTGCGGCGCGTCGCCGGCCGACATCTATCTCGCGCGCGTTCCGGGCGCCTATGAAACGCCGCTCGCCGCGCGCAAACTGGCCGCAACCGGCGCCTATAATGCGATCATCGTGCTCGGCTGCGTGATCCGGGGCGCGACTCCCCATTTCGACTATGTGGCGGGCGCAGCCGCCAATGGCGTCGCCGCGGCGTCGGCGGAAACTGGCGTGCCCATGTCCTTTGGCGTCCTGACAGTCGACACAATGGAACAGGCGCTGGAACGCGCCGGCGCGAAGGCAGGCAACAAGGGCGAGGAAGCGGCGCTTGCCGCCATAGAGATGTCGAACCTTCTTCGCACGATCGAACATGCCCACAAAGGAGACTAGGACGATGGACGGTCAGCCGCTCGCCCTCAAGGATGCGCATGATGAACGTTCCGGCATCGTCCGGCCGCGCCCGGACCGAACGGCCGCGGAAGACGCCGTTCGCACGCTCCTCGCCTACTATGGCGAAGACCCGGCTCGGGAGGGCTTGCTCGACACGCCGCGCCGGTTTGTCGACGCTTTTGAGGAATACCTTGGCGGCTACGCCGAAGACCCCGTTGCGATCCTGTCGCGGACCTTTGAAGAGATCGAAGGTTATGACGACATCGTCCTGCTCAGGAACATCCGTGTAGAAAGCCATTGCGAGCATCATATCGCGCCGCTGATCGGCACGGCTCATGTCGCCTATCTGCCGTCTGCGCGGGTTGTCGGCATTTCCAAGCTTGCGCGGGTTGTTGACGCCTACGCCAGGCGACTCCAGAGCCAGGAGACGCTCACGGAGCAGATCGCCGGCGCAATTGCCGCGGCGCTTCAGCCGCGCGGCGTCGCGGTTCTGATCGACGCTCAACACTTCTGCATTTCGACGCGCGGCGTGCACAAGTCCGAGGTCTCCTGCGTAACGCAAACCATGATTGGGGCGTTTCGCGACGATCCGGCAATGGAAGCCCGGTTTCTCCGCCTTATAGGGCGCTGAAGCGCCCCCGACGGGGCGAATGGCCGGCAATCAGCAGCCGCCTGTACCGTCAAAAAGTTTGAACCCGACACAAGAAAAGAGGGCGGCCGCGAGGCCGCCCTCTTCATGATCGCAGGCGTCGGCGGCGGAGGGGCCGCCGACGCCGGTATCGAGGTTTCTAGAAGTCGTACTGGATGCCGACGCGGATGCGGTAAACGCTCTGGTCGGGATCCTTGATGCTCACCTGACGCGGCGAGAAGGCATTGTAGCGGTAGACGCACGAACCGGCGGTTGCGCACGTTGTCGCCGGCGCATTGCCTGTGAGCGCCGGAGCTGCATCGACGCCAAGGGCGGCAACGTCGGCGGCGGAAACGAGATCCGCCCGAACGACCTGCAGCGTATCAAATCCCGTCGCAAAGTTCTGCGTGCCCCACTTGTCGTTGATGAGGTTTGCGATGTTGAGAATGTCGACGACGAGCTTCAGCTGGTTCTGCTCCAGCGGCTTGAACCCGAAATTCGGCGTCGGCAGATCCTGCTGGAGGCGGAAGTTCCAGAGGCTGTTCCATTCCGAACGGTCATTGTTCTTCGGATTGACAGCGCCCTGCGCAAGGCCGGCGTCAGCGACGAAACTCTCGAACGCGGCGCCGTCGAAGCCCGACGCAAACACAACCGCCGCGTCCGTAGACGCCCCGCCCGACATTGACGGAATATAGAGTAGATCATTGTCGAATGGATTTTCGCCATTGCCGGACCGACCGAACAGAGCGTTCGTTGAGCCAACGTCGAACGTGTAGCTGAACGGCTGGCCGGACGAGATCGTTCCGAACAGATCGACGCGCGTCGTCAGATCGCCGATCCACTCGTTTTCGTAGCCAAGATTGATGTTGAACGCGTGGCGCGTTTCAAACGGCGCCGTCCCGACCTCCGGATTGTTCCGGTCGAAGGTCACGAGCGAGCGATAGTTCGAGACAGCGCGCGAGGACGTTCCAGGCGTGATCGATTCCACGTCCTGGAATGCGTAGGAAACATCGAAGTTGAAGCCCATCTCGTATTGCTTGGCAAGCGCAACCGAGATCACGTGGCTACGGCCGCCGGAGACGTTGCCAAGCTCGATCGCATTGTTCACGCCAAGGGCCTGCAGGTCGGCATAGATCGACCGCCCGTCCGGCGCGACGCCCTGCGCCAGGCCAAGATCGGTCTGGGCGATGTTGCGCCACACGAAGTCGTTCTTGATGTCCGAATAGAGGTACTGGACCGTCAGGCGATAGTCCGTACCAAAATCGGCGAACCCGCCGAAGTTGAGATCGAAGCCCTGATCCACCCGCAGCGAACCCTTCCACTGGGACGGGATCTTGAAGTCCGGGGAGATTGTGTCGATGAAAGTCGGCGTCGTCGGATCGGACGCCTGGATTGCGGCAAGCACGGACGGCGGAATTGTTCCCGGCGTCACGCCATCGAGGGTCTGGGCGACCTCGAAAATCTGAGGCTGGAACGCGTTCGACACCCAGACCTGCGGATTACCGCCCGAGAACAGGCCGAAACCGCCCGTGACGGTCGTGCGCGAGAACGGCTCGTAACGGAAGCCGAAGCGCGGCTGGATGATGTCGATCCCATCGAGATTGTCGAGGTTGTCGCGGCCATAAGCGGCGAGGAAGTCCTGCCGGAGCGGCGGCTCGTCGCTCTGGAAATACCGCTCGTAGCGGACGCCGACATTGAACTCGAAGTTCGACGCCAGCTGCCAGTCATCTTGCAGGAAGACCGAGAGCTTCTTGTAGCCCCACTCCGCCGCAGCGTCGTCCTTGTTGCCGGTGATGCCGGACCGAAGCGTAACGTTGACGCCGGTGTTCGTCGCAAGCTCATTCAGATCGTCATAACGGAAGGTGCCGTTCGCGTCCGAGAGGAAGACGTTGCGCAGATCATAGTTTTCCCATTCAACGCCGAACTTGCTGACGTGATCGCCCCAGGTGTAGTCGCCTGCGGCATATATCTGCACGCGATTGTCGTCGAACTCGTTGGCGTGACGGAAGCGGTCGCACCCGCCGGTGATGGTAATGTCCGTAAACGAACCATCTATGGTTCCGGCGAAGAGCGGATCGGCAGCTATCGAAGCCGCGCTCAGCTCCTGCAGCGTGATGTCGGAGAAATCCGAGCCGGCGCGGCAGAGCTGGCCGTTGACCTGGTCCTTGATGCCGAGACGAACTTCGGTCGAGAACGCGTCCGACCAGTCCGAGTAGACGCCGAATGAGTAAGAGTCGAGGTCGCGCGGCGTGTCGTACCAGGCCGAGACGAGGCTTGTCGAAGACGACGAAACGCCGGCTTCGCGCGTGCGCTGATAGGAGCCTTCGAAGCGGTGATCATCATTGATATTGAAGTCGATTTTGCCCAGGAAGCGCGTCACTTCCGCAGGCGTCGAAGTCGCGACCGGACGGCCGCCTGCGTCGAAGCCCGTGCCCTCGAGAATGCGCTGGTTGATCGCCGAGAAGAAACGGTCGGAGTCGATGATCCCGTTCGCTGCGTCCGTCCCGGCAAAATTCACCGGCGACGAAGTCGAGAATTTTTCCCAGTTTGCGAAGAAGAATAGACGGTCCTTTATGATCGGGCCGCCGAGCGAGAAGCCGTACTCGCGCTCCTTGAACTCCGGGGCTGGAACGACGGCGCCTTCGGACAGTTCGCCTAGGAAATCCTGGCCGGAGCGGTACCAGTAGCCCGAACCGTGGAATTCGTTGGTGCCCGACTTAGTCACCACGTTGACGAGGCCGCCCTGGAAACCTGAAGACGTCACCGAATAGTCGGAGGCGACGACGGACACAGCTTCCACGGACGCGAGCGAGATCGGCGAACGGCCCGTCGGATAGATCGAGCTGGAGAGGCCGAAGTCGTCTCCCTGAAGAACGCCGTCAAGCGCAAGCGCGTTGTAGCGCGGATTCACGCCGGCGATCGAGATATTGCCGACCCCGCCGCTTGAATTGACCAGTGGATCGCGCACGAGCGTGTCGACGAGGTCGCGCGTGACGGACGGCTGATTGGCGATATCGTCACGGGTGAATGACGAACCTGCCCCATTGTTTAGGTCGATCTGCGCGCGTCGCTGGCCGATGACGAGGACTTCGTCGGTTGAACGAAGCGCGTCGAGGTCAATAACGACACGTTCTGCGTTTCCTGGCTGCAGATAAATCCCTTCAATGACGCGGCCTTCAAACCCCGGCGCGTCAATCGTAATCCGGTACGGTCCGCCAACACGAAGGCCGCCTTTGAAGAAGCTGCCCGAATCCGACGCGGTTGCTGAGCTCGTTGTGCCCGATGGAATGTGCGTGATGACGATACGGGCGCCGCTGATTCCTACGCCGCCGGTATCGACGATCGTGCCGCGGATCGCGGAGTCTGTCTGTTGTGCGTAGACTGCTGCAGGCGTAAGCGAAGCCGCCGCGAGCGCCGCCGCGGAGGCGGCGGTGAATTTCCTGAAGGTCATTTAAATCCCCGAACCCTGATGTGAACGTCAGCGCACACCCCAAACGCGACACGCTGGCGAGGCGCTGATAGGGCCGGGTCTTGTCAGTTCAGTGACTGTTAGATTGCAGAATCGTGACGCCACGACAGGACATCGAAATCCTCGTTCTCAATTCGATTGTGAGAATAGGATCATAGCAACAAATCCGCGCACAGAGTGCGATACGAAAATTGATTCGGATTTGTTCCTACATTCGATGTGGAGTTGCGATTCCGAGCATCTCGAGGGCCAGCTTGAGCTGACGGCCGGCAACGGCGGACATGACAATCCTCGCCTCGCGTAATTCGACTTCCGCTTCGTCGAGAATGCGGCACGCGGCATAGAACTTCGAAAACGCCTGCGCCAGACGGAATGCATGATCGCAAAGGAGATGTGGCGACCGGCGGCGGACGGCTCCCTCCATCGCGTCAGCAAAGGATGCAAGGGCCAGCGCGAGTTCGCGGCAGGCCGGGTCGGAAAACGCGCCCGATAGTTCGATGGCGTCCGGGTTGGGATCGTCAAGTCCCGCCAGGCGGTCCGCCTTCTCAAGCAACGACCTGATCCGAACAAACGCGTAAAGGAGGTAGGGTCCTGTCTTCCCCTCGAATGACATGAAACGATCGAGATCGAAGACATAGTCCGTCGTACGGGGATTTGCGAGATCGGCGAACTTGAGCGCAGCCACCCCGACCATGCGCGCCACCTCGTCGCGCTCTTGCGCGTTCATGTCTTCGGCGAGCCCCCCCTCGCGCAGGCGGTCGCCGGCGCGCTCCTTCACCATGTCGATGAGGTCGCGCAGTTTCAGGACGCCGCCCGCGCGGGTCTTGAACGGCTTGCCATCCTTGCCGTTCATGGTGCCGAACCAGAGGTGCTCTAGCCTGTTTTCGGGGAAATAGCCCGCGCGATCCGCCGCGCGGAACACCTGTTCGAAGTGGAGTTGCTGTCGGCCGTCAACTACGTAGAGTATCCGGTGCGGGGCCAGCGACCGCGCACGATCGACAATCGTGGCGATGTCGGTAGCATGGTAACCGACCGCCCCTTCCGAGTTGATGAAAATGATCGGCGGGACGGTCTTGCGGTCGTCCTCGCGGGCGACACGGATGATCCACGCGCCGTCCGACGGTTCGAGCACCTGCTTCGACTTGAGATCGTCAATCAGCTCCGGGATGAGCGGGTCAACGTCGCCCTCGCCTTGCCATAAGTCGAACCCAACCTCCAGGTCCGCATAGTTCGTCTTCATCGCGGCAACCGACAGAGCAACAAAATGGCGCCAGAGCGCACGGTATCCAGCGCGCCCTCCCTGCAGGGCCTTTGTGGCCTTACGCGCTTCGTCCGCACGCGCCGGATCGGCTTTGCAGGCCGCGGATGCCGCGGGATACAACTCCTCAAGATCGGCAAGCGAGATCGGCGGCGCCGACGGGAAAGGACCCTCGCTTGACGAAAAGTAAGGCAGTGCGGGCATCCGCCGCTCTAGTTCCGAGATCAACTGGCCCATTTGAAGGCCCCAGTCGCCGAGATGGATGTCGCCGACGACTTCATGGCCGGCGGACCTTAGGATGCGCTTCAGGGCTTCGCCGATAATCGCGGAGCGCAGGTGGCCCACGTGAAGGGGTTTTGCGACATTCGGCCCGCCATAATCGAGGACAATCTTTTCGCGGTCTGGCGCACGCCAGCCGCCTCCATTCGGGTCTCGACATATCTCCAGAATGGCCGACGAAAGAACATCCGTGGAAACAAGGAGATTGATGAAGCCGGGCCCTGCAACCTCCGCCTTGGTGAAAGCAGGATCCTTCTGAAGCACGTCAACCACGGCTGCGGCAATCTCACGCGGGTTTCGTTGCACGGTTTTCGCCGCGGCGAGAGCGCCATTGCACTGGAAGTCCGCCAGATCCGGACGGTCTGCTGCTTTCACCGCGCCGAAGCTCGCGTCCAGACCGATTGACTGGAATGCTGCTTCTACCCGCTCGCCAAGCCTATCTTTAAGGCTAAACACTTATAGATCCGGGAATTTCAGGCTTTTGCCAGAACGGTTGTAGAGCGCTTGTTCACGCGTAAGAACGAGGCCAATTACGATCTCGAAATTTGACCCGGCAATCGATTCGCGCGCGCGTGGAATGACGATATCGTCGATCTTCTCGCTAATGACCTTGATCGACTCGTCCTTGTCGAACTTGATGGTGCGGGCATAGTTCTTCTTCGCGATAACTTCCATGTCCCGGCGGGTCACGGCGACGAAGTATTTGTAGTCGTGTTCGCGCATCCTGGCTGCCGGTCCTTTGCCTGCAGCCATGGAAAATCGTAGCTCCGCTTCAATCGGCCGGTCGCCGTAGTACCGACAGCTAAGGCTCGCATCCTTGATCTCCGCCGACCAGGCGACCGTCTCAAGGCTTGGCTCTCCGTCAAACTCGACTTGTCGGGCGGCGTCTTCGAGCACCACGACAAAGGGACATGGGGCCGGATTGCGTTCCTTGGCTTCTTTCGTTGTCGACCCACATCCAGTAAGGGCCGCTGCGGCGAAAAGCGCTGCGCTCAATCCTTTGTTCATCCACGCGATCCTTACTATTTCTCGGTAGCAATCGTTGCGCGTCGCGGGGCGGCCCCAAAACCGTCGACGTTCGGTCGTAAGCGCGTCCTAGCCCGTTGGCAACAACGCGCGCAACGCTGTCGTCGACTGAAGCCGGGAGGCCCGCCAATGCTTCAGAGGCCGACGCGCGAGTGGGTCGCCGAAAGGTCAGGCAGGTGAGCGCGAATGGGAAAGATGATGCAAGTCCAGCCCTCGACAATCATCTCGCCCGTGGATCCGCCCGAGGCGCTCAATCGTCACCGTCTCGAAGTCCGGCTGGCCTCCCCGCGCGGGTTTTGCGCCGGGGTCGAGCGAGCGATCCGCATCGTCGAGGACGCCATCTCGGCATATGGTCCGCCCGTTTATGTGCGCCATGAGATTGTCCACAACGCACATGTCGTTAACAGGCTTCGAGCGATGGGCGCGGTGTTTGTTGATGAACTCGATGATGCCCCGAGAGAGTTTCCGACGATCATTTCGGCGCACGGCGCAGCCAGCAACGTATTTGACGACGCGGCAAGGCGCGGCACTCTTCTGGTCGACGCGACCTGCCCACTTGTCCTGAAGGTCCACAACGAAACTCGTCGGCGGGTAGCCGAGGGACGGCATGTCGTGCTGATCGGGCACGATGGGCACCCGGAGGTCGCCGGCATCGTCGGCCAGACGCCGTCGGGGACAGTCAGCATCGTTCAGACCGTGGACGACGCCGCAGGGTTCCAGCTCCCTGATGGCGCGGCTCCCGACAATATTGCCTATGTCACGCAAACGACCCTGTCCGTCGACGAGACGGCGGATATCATCGCGGTGCTCACGTCGCGGTTTCCAGCAATCAAAGGCCCGAACCGGGCGGACATCTGCTACGCCACATCGAACCGGCAAGCGGCCGTAAAGAAAGTCGCACCTGGATGCGACATGTTTATCGTCGTTGGAGACAAGGCTTCCTCCAATTCAAACCGCCTAGTCGAAACCGCAATATCCGCCGGCGCCGCAAAGGCGGCTCTCATCCCCGATCCGGACGAGTTTGATCTTGCCGAACTCCACGGGATTGAAGTGATCGGCGTTACCTCGGGCGCATCGGCTCCGGAAGAACTCGTCGAGCGACTCATCGCGAGAATCGCCGAAAGCAGCGCAATTGACTTGAAGCGAATTGCCGTCGCAGAAGAAAATTTCGTCTTTAGACAGCCGAAGCTGCCTGCCTTAAGTTAGGCGTCACGCAGGGAAGATTGGACAAGCGCTCGAAACGTGGCGGTCTACACGCATATCACCGCCGAAGAACTCTCGATGGTTCTAGATTCCTTCAATCTGGGACCATTGATCGGCTTCGAGGGCATCGCCCAGGGCGTCGAGAATTCGAACTTTGTCGCGGAAACGCGCATGCCCGACGGCGCCAGGTTGAGACTGATCATCACGATCTTTGAAAAGCGGGTCGCTGAGCAAGACATACCATTCTTTCTCGCCGCGATGGCGCACTGCAACGCACACGGCCTACCGACGCCGCGACCATTCAAGAGCGACACTGGCGGTTCGATTTTCCGCCTGCGTGGCAAGCCTTCAATTGCGACGACTTTCCTTGAGGGCGCCCCGAGAATGACGCCGACGCCCGCGGATTGCGCGGCTGTCGGCGCAGCCCTGGCAAAAATGCATATTGCTGGCGAGGCATTCCCCGAAATTCGTCCGAATGACTTGTCAATTAGCGGCTGGCGCGATCTGGCTGCCAGTTGCAAGTCCAGCGCAACAGCGACGCCGGACGTCCTGAGCGCAATGATTGATCAGGAGATTGAATATCTCTCGCAAACCTGGCCTCGGCAATTGCCGGCCGGGCTCGTCCATGCTGACGCATTTCCAGACAATGTCTTCTTCGACGATGTCGGGAAAGTCTCCGGGATAATCGACTTCTATTTCTCGTGTACGGATTTCTTTGCGTATGACCTTGCCATTGCGCTGAATGCCTGGTCTTCGACAAAAGCCCATGACGAGCGGACGGCCTGGAGCGACGATAACGCTGCGGCGATGCTCACCGGCTACCAGCGCGTTCGACCGTTGAGCGGTCCCGAGTTGGCGGCGCTTCCGACCCTGTTGCGAGGCGCCGCATTGCGATTTCTTCTCACGCGGCTATACGACTTCCTCAATCAGGCGGCCGACGCGCTCGTCGTGGTGAAAGATCCATACGAATATGCGCGTCTGCTCGAGACCCACCGGCGCCGTCGAGCGATCTGAGGCCGCGGTCCCGTCCCGCAATTCGGAGATCAACAGTCGTGATTGAAGTCTATACGGACGGTGCATGTTCCGGAAATCCCGGTCCGGGAGGTTGGGGAGTGTTGATCAGGGATGCTTCCGGCGAACGGGAACTTTCGGGCGGCGAGGCCAATACGACGAATAATCGAATGGAGCTTTTGGCGGCAATTGAAGGGCTTAATGCCGTCGATGCCGATCAGGCAGTGCGCATCTATACAGATAGTCAGTATGTAAAGAATGGCATCACGACATGGATCGCTGGATGGAAGCGGAATGGCTGGAAGACCGCTGCCCGCAAGCCGGTGAAGAATCAGGACCTCTGGGTGCAACTCGACGCAGTCGCAAGCGCGCGAAAAGTCGATTGGCGCTGGGTCAAGGGGCACGCAGGCAACGCCGGAAATGAGCGCGCGGACGAACTTGCCCGGCGCGCCATGCCATGTTGACCCGCGTTCGGTCCGTCAAAGACGGGCGATCATGTATTCGGCGCTAGAGACTTCAAACGCGCCTGGTTGCTCCACGAAGAGCTGCTTCAAGACGCCATCTTCAGCGATGCCGGAGAAACGCTGGGATCTTGTGCCCATGCCGAAACCGGAAGCGTCCATTGTCAGACCGAGAGCTTTCGTGAATTCGCCATTGCCATCAGCCAGCATGACGATCTTGTCGCCAACGCCTTGAGCCTCGCCCCAAGCCTGCATGACAAACGCATCGTTGACCGACAGGCAGATAATCTTGTTGACACCTTTCGACGCCAGCTCTGAGGCATGTTCAATGAAGCCCGGCAAGTGCTTGGCGGAACAGGTCGGCGTGAAGGCGCCGGGTACAGCGAAAAAAGCGACCTTGCCCTTGCCAAAAATCGCAGCGGAGTCGGTCTTTTCCGGGCCATTCGACGTCGCAATTATGACTGTCCCGCCAGGAATTCGGTCGCCGATTGCGATCATGTTGTTTGTCATTTCATTTCCTTCATTCGATCCCGACAAAGACGTGCATGCACGTTGCGTCTACCTGAACAATTATTCGCATGCGATCAATGGCGACTTCCGGCGCGACATTCAATCCAATCGCGCCAGGGGTTAGCAATCCCCCCAACGTCGCCGCTTGAGGGCAAGCAAAAGCGGGACTACGATTGATGGTCGACCGCGCGATGAAAGGCCTAGGGATGGCGACTCAGGACTTCCTAAACGGCAAGCTCTTGATCGCAATGCCGAACATGACGGACCCGCGCTTTACAAAGAGCATCGTTCTCCTTTGCTCTCACGATGAAGATCATGCGATGGGAGTTGTCGTCAACAAACCGCTCCGAAGCGTCGAGCTTGGCGAACTCCTTGACCAACTTGCCATAGATCCACGACCAGGCGTTGCGGGCGAGCCGGTCTACTATGGCGGGCCGGTACGAACGGAACGAGGGCTTGTCGTCCATTCACTCGACTATTGCCTGCCGACGACAATGCGAATTACGACTGACTTGGGCCTCACTGGATCGCAAGTCATTCTTTCGGATATCGCAAGCCTTTCTTCATCACGGGCGGGTCCGGCGCAATCGCGACTGGTGGTGGGCCATGCCGGCTGGGGCCCGGCCCAGCTTGAATCCGAACTTGCCGCAAACGCCTGGGCGCATTGCGACGCTGCCAGCGATCTGATCTTCCTCAGAGACGGCGACGACGCCTGGCGGGCCGCCATGGAAACACTTGGCGTGACCGAAGCCATGTTTTCAAGCGCGTGGTCTGAGACTCGACGCGATGACGGTCATCTGAATTAGACCAGACCGATTGGCGTTATCCTATGTTCTCTAGATGAGGAAAGACGCACGGCCGCGGCGACGCATTCTCATCGTCCGGGTTGTTGCGCTATCGTCTGGCGCTGCCTCGGCTGGACCCCGCTTCAGGTCCTGCGCCAGCGCTTCCGCGGATGCGCGCGGCTTGTCGATGGCCGGTGAAAGGGCCGCTTCGGAAGTCGATTTGGCCGAGCCGTCGACCGTCTCCCCGCCCGTAGACAAAGATGACAGGACAACCTCGTTTTCTTGCTGCAAGCCCTTGGACCGACGTTTCAGAAAGGGATTTGTTCTCGCCGGCGAGGTTGCCGCCGCTGAGCTGATCGCGCGCGAAAAAAGCGCACGCCCGCCTTTACTGGCGCTGTCAGCGCTTGCCTCAATCGTGTCGATTTGGCCCGGATTGAGCGCCGTCGCATCCGGGGTGCGCTGTGCATAGTCGCCCTGCGCGACGGCGCCCGTCAGCGAAGCTGCGGCGGCGCTCAACAGCGGGTCCACCTTGCCAGGTTCGGGCGTCTCGCCCGTAGCCTTCGGGGCGGCGGACTGGGTTACCTCAATCGCCGATTTAGAGCCGCTGTCGGTCGCCGCAACGCTCGTTGTTGTCATGACGGTCGAGTGATCGACCGAAGGATTTGCTTCGAGGAACAACACAACCCGTTCGAGTTCGCCGGAAACGCCAACCGCTCGAGCGCCCCGCATGCGCACCTTGACGCCGTTGACAAGTTCGCCGCTCCAGTCGAACGACCCATCCTGTCCGCCGACGCCAAATACCTGCCTGTCAAAGTCGTCGCGGTCTTCATGCTTCACAAAGTTCCGCATTGCATCCGGCGTGAACTGGCCATCGCCTTCCGCGCCCATCAGTTGAGTGAACGACGCTGTCTGGATGCAGCGTTTTGCCGACCAGTCCCAAACGGCGATCCCCACGTAGTCGAGGGCCTGGGCGAGTTGTCCTTCCGCTTCTTCGGCCTCCTGAACAATTCGAGACCGATCCCGCGGCGAGATTTGCGCCGTTTCAGCAGCAAGGGTGGCAAGATGTTGATCTGCGCTGAGCGTTCGCTGAGCGAGCGTGGACCCTGAAATCGCGTCGCGCGCGAGCATGCCGATCGAACCCGCAGCCAGCGCGCCAATCGACGCCAGTGCGCCTGCGTGAGCGAACGCGCCGCCACCGCCGGTCGCCGCAAGCCCAAGCGCCCCAACAATCACCGCAGGCGCGACAACCGCGCCCGACGCATCCTGCTTCGATAATGCGTAGGCCGAGAGTGTGAGCGCGCCGCCGAGTGATGCGAGAATGCCCACGTCTACAAGCGCCGCCATCCGCCCCGCAAAAACGATGTTGAGCACCCCAATGCCAAGGATGATCAAAGCAACGCCTGCACTGAGGGCGCTCAGTCCTATATTTCTCTTCACTGTCGGCAAGGCCGTCGACGCAAAGACCAGGACGGCGGCGCCAACGCTCGCCTTGAGTAAGGTCATCGCTGCAAATGGGGGCGCTGGCGTATAGCCGAGGGAAACAGCCGCCCAAAGGGCGACAAGCGCCGCCAGCGCGCCGCCAGCCACCGCAGCGGCGTTTCGCAGAGCGGTTCCGGCGATCAACAGGCCAATCGGCGCGATCGCCAGGATCGCCAACGCCATCGCGTCGTTGCCGTTCAGCGAAATAGGAAAACCTGCCAGGGCGAGAGAGCCGGAAGCGTCCAACGTCGCGGAAGAACCTACAACGGCCAAAACATCACCAGATACCATTCACTCCCCCTCGCCTGCCCCATCCTCCGCGCGCCAGGATCCCTGTCGCCGGAGACCCCTAAACATGGCCGCACTTCGGCGCTCGGGACCTAACGTTCGAAGCCACTCGCGCGCTGCTGACCTTGTTCATGTTACACGGTGGCTTCGTCGTTCGCTACCGTTGGCCCGCGATCCTGCCAGGCGCGTTGCCAACGAGACGCATCCGAGGCCGTGATGGCGTACAGGCAATGGTCGCGCCACGCTCCGTTAATGAATAAATAGTCACGCGCGTAGCCCTCCTGGCGAAACCCGGCCCCCGACAAAACCCGTCGCGACGCAACGTTGGCCGGCTGACAAGCCGCCTCCAGCCTGTTCAGACCCATACATGTAAATGCATGCCGGACGACCGCTGCAACTGATGCGCGAGCATAACCTCGACGTACGTGTTCTGCGCCGATCCAATAGCCGAGCTGGGCCGATAATGACGCATGATACCGGATGGCGGAGACGGTCAAGCCGCCAACGAGCGCGTCATCGGCCTTGCGAAAGACAAAAAAAGACAGGAAGGGCGCATTTCGTCCGAGGCGCGACTGCGCGCGCAGCCGGGATTTGACGGCATCCACCGCCACGTCTTCCGCGCGCCAGTCAGGCTCCCATTTCGTCAGGTGCTTGCGGCTTCGCTCACGCAGATCAATCCACGCCGAGGCATCCCTGGGCTCGCCCGGCCGCAGCCAGACCGGTCCTTCATCCAGTCTTATGGACGGACGCTCCGCGCGCCCGAAATCTATGCCCAACACGACGGCGGTCGACCCCAATCAACACCGAACCCCAAGCGCCGCAGGTTCGGGCGTTGACGGGACCGCGTCAACACCGGATCGGTTAATGAATGGCTTTTTCTAGCGCCGCTAGAATTCCGCGTGCGCCGATCCGCCCGACGCCGGCGAAAGCAACGCCGCCGGCCGCAGCCAATTCGGCGGCTCGTCTGACTTGAAGGACGTCAATCGACTCAATTTCGGACAGGATATGGTCCAGGCTGACCATCTCTTCGTTTCGAATCAGCCGGTTTGCGGCAAATTCGACCCGCGACTGCGGCTGCTCAAAGGCCATCACCGCGCCTGCAGTCAGGACCGCCTTTGCGCGGTTCAGTTCGACGTCGGTAACTTTGCGCGCCAGCGACTCGATTACGCCGATTGTTCGTGACACAGCCTCCCGAGCGTCATTCACATCGACGCCAGCATAAATCGTCACGGTGCCGACATCCTCGTAAGTCTCCATGGCGGCGTCGACCGTGTAGGCGAGTCCGCGCTCCTCGCGGAGTTCCTGAAAAAGTCGCGAAGACATTCCGCCGCCGAGGATCTCGGTCAACGCCTTAACAGCGAACGCGTCAGGCGATCCTGCCGCCGCCCCTACAATGCCAATCGCCAGATGGGCCTGGTCAAAGTCGCGCTCGACGAACCTGCGACCTGGTTTGAACGTCGCCGGTTCTCGAATCCTCGAGCGTCCGTCTGAAGATGCATCCGAAAACGCTGAGCTCGCGAGGCTGAGCGCATCGTCGACCTCTACGCCACCAGCAACGGAAACAACGATCTGAGAAGGTCCGTACCCGTCAGCATGGAAAGCGCGCAAGCCGGCGACCGTCTGTTGCTTGATTGCATTCATGGAGCCAAGAATAGGCTTTGACAGGGTCGAGCCGTCGAACAGCGCCTCCTGCAGATTGTCGAATGCAAGATCTTCAGGATCATCTCCCGCTTCGGAGATTTCCTGCGCGACGACATTTCGCTCCACTGACAGATCGCCGGCATCGAACCTCGGGCGCAATACGATATCCCGGAGCAATTCAAGGGCGAGGCCAAGGTCCTTGCTCATACCCCTGATGAAAAAGCTCGTCCGTTCGTGGGTCGTCTCGGCATTAATCCAGCCGCCAACGTCCTCAATCGCATTGACGATCGAGCGGGCGTCTCGTTCGCCAGCGCCCTTGAAGGCCATGTGTTCAATGAGGTGTGCGATACCTTCCTCGCCGGTGACTTCGTCGCGTGCTCCGACATTGACCCAGACGCCGCACGCGATGCTTTCAAGCCACGGCATCCTGTCAATGACAATCCGGACGCCATTTGAAAGCCGCTCTACGACCGGGGCTGAGCCCTGGCGCCGGTCGATTGCGCGCCCTGGTGCAATCATCCGCGCACCGCCTGACAATTGAGGATGTAAGAAGATATTGCGCGCACGTCGGCTGGCAGGACGGCGAGGCTCTCTTCTCGGTCAAACAGGTCCGCGTATCGATCTGGCAACGCCGGTTCAACGCCAGCCGCCCTGGCGACAGCCTCGGGAAATTTAGCCGGATGCGCCGTGGAGAGCGTAACGATTGGTCCGGTCACGCCCTTCGATCGCTGCTGTTCCGCCACCACCATGCCAATCGCAGTATGAGGATCGATTAGGTAATCATGCCTGCGCCAGGTTTGTTCGATCATCTTGTCGGTCATTGATCCTGTCGCGCTGCCCGATGAAAAGAGCTTTTGAATAGCCGTCAGTACATCTGCAGGCACCGAAATTGCTCCCGACGCGGCAAAGTCCGTCATCACTTTTCGCAGACGGGTCGCATCGCGGCCCATGGCCTCAAAAAGTAGTCGCTCGAAATTAGACGCAATCTGAATATCCATGGACGGCGCGCTTGTGGCTCTGACGGCGCCGGAAGAATAGTCGCCCGAAGAGATTGCGCGGTGGACAATGTCGTTTTCATTGACGGCGGCCACAAGCTTCAGGACGGGCAACCCCATTCGCCAGGCCGCGTAGCCCGCAAAGATATCGCCGAAATTGCCGGTCGGCACAACGAAGGTCGACGCTTTCCCAAGTCGCGCATAAGTCGCGAAGTAGTAACTTGCCTGAATGGCAAGGCGGACCCAGTTGATCGAGTTGACGCCGCCCAGATCGAGTTTTTCATTCAGAGCCGGGTCGCCAAAAAGTTCTTTGACCAACCGTTGACAGACATCGAAACTGTCATCGATCGCGATGTTCGAGATATTCGACCCGGGCGTCGTAGTCATGATCCGCCGCTGGACCTCTGAGATGCGTCCTTTTGGGTGGAACACGATAATGTCCGCGTCGACTGTGTTCGCGAACGCCGCGATGGCTGCGCCGCCGGTATCCCCTGACGTCGCGGCAAGAATTGTCTTTCGCCGGGAACTTCCGGCGTCAGTCAACCCGTCTTGAGCCCAGGGGTACAGTTGCGCCAGCGCTTGCATGGCGACGTCCTTGAACGCCAGTGTTGGGCCGTGAAAAAGCTCAAGGACATAGTGGCTTTCGTCAAGCTGGCGCAGAATGACTGTCTCGTCGGCGTCAAATGATTCGTATGCCTTGCGCATTGCCGCGGCGAGCGCTTGACCATCGGGAACGTCATCATCGGGATCAAAAAAACTGGCGAGAGATGTTGCTACGATGTCGCTGAATGGCATGTCCGCCATGGCTCGCAGCTTGGCTTCTGGAAACTGTGGCCATGCCGCCGGCATGAAAAGCCCTCCGTCTGGCGCGAGGCCGCTTACGACTGCCTGACGGAAGGTTACGGGAGCGGCCTGGCCGCGGGTCGAGATATAACGCATGGCTTGGCGTTATCACGCGCCGTTGCAAATAAGGAAACGATCGTCGGCAAGCGTCCCCACAAACAGCTTGGAGCCAATTACGTCCGCGGCGGTGGCGGCGGATAGGAAGACGCCGTCTGATCGGAAAAGCGGCTTGATTGGCGCGGGTCCCTCGCCAGCGATCGAGCTTCCCAGTTGGACAATAAGGGACGGCGACAAGGCTTCAGGGGAACGCCTGTGCAGCGCCATGGAAAGCGGCTTCGGGTTTGCCGCCGCTATGACGCGACCGTCCGATGCAACATTGAGGTTCTCAACTGCGCCCGGCATGTCAATAACGTCCTGGAGTTTGAAGATCTCCTCACCTGGAGGGCGTTGATAAATCCGGACCGCTCGCCCCGCGCTCTCGCCAACATAGAGTCGATCTCCACTTTCATTGATGGCTATGCCATTGGCGAAGCGAAGATGGTCGTCCACCAGAGACCAGGCGGTGCCATTGAAGCGGAGCACGCTGCCGACACGCGCTCTGGCCAGAAACTGGACGCGGCCAAGCATTGACGATCGCCCCGCGGACGCATCGTTTGTGACGAGAAAATCATTCGGCCCAATCGCTACGACATCGTTTGGGCTCTTGAGCCGACGCTCTGTGAAAGTCTCAAGATGAATGAGATCGCCGTCGGATTCGATGTCATACAGCTCAACTGCGTTCGACGCCGCATTGACAACGAATAGCCGTTGGATCTCGTCCTTGGCGTAGTAATGAAGGCCAATAGGCAAAAACTCTTCCGGTCGGCCATTGGTTCGATCGCGCCATCCGGCCGCGTCGAGCGGATCGTCGACATTCAGCACGTGAATGGAGCCCCGACGGACGTTTGTGGCGCGCTTGTCGAATGAAGACACGAACAGCCGTCTGCCGACCGGGTCCACCTGAAGGTCTTCCGGACCCGCGATGCCGCGGACCGGGGTGCAATTGCCGATCAGATCCGGCTCGAGCCGATCGAACTGCCGGTGCGCCTTGAGGGCGACGATAAAAAGTGCAGCCCCAAGGGCGACAAGCGCCGCCAACGCCTTCCAAAGCATCGTGGGTTCTTCTCCCCTTACGCGAAACTGCCCCCACGCGCCGCATCTTCAGGATGGCGGCAACCTGATTTAAGGGTAATGTCTCGTCTGCGCCTTCGGCAAGGGGCTTGCGCCCGAACGGCCAATATCGCTCTCATTGATTTTTGTTGGCGAAATGGCCTTGCTTTGCTTCTGGTGTGACGGTATTCGCCCGCCTTCTCAGTGGAACTGAAAAAGCCGCTGCGGTTGATCACGCATTGCGACTGTCGCAGCTGGAACAACGCCAGATGGCAGGTTTGGCGCATCGGGTCGCAAGGAAAAGATGATGAAAAAAGACATTCATCCCGATTATCACGAAATCAAGGTCGTGATGACCAACGGCGAAGCCGTGACAATGCGGTCGACCTATGGCGAGCCAGGAGCGACGATATCGCTTGATATTGATCCGGCGACCCACCCGGCCTGGACCGGCGGTCCGGCAAAGGCGCTTGATCGTGGCCGCGTGTCGAAATTCAACCAGAAGTTCGGGGCGTTCGGCCTCAAAAAATAGTTCAGTCTTGTAAGGGCGCTAGAGGCTCCCGCTTACAGGGCTGTATCCTTGTTTCTGGATGCGCTTCAGGCGTCGCCGAATGCTTCTCGGAGCGATCGCAGCTGGGATGCGATATCAGGACCATCGAGGCCGGGAGCGCCCGCATTAAAAAGCTCCCCGTCCAGCCGCCGAATGCGGTCGTACAGCTGTTCGGCAGCGTTGATGATGTCGGCAAGATCATTCGGCAGCGGGACTTCCACCATTGACGGGGCCCGCCGTTCACGCGGCGCCAGCCGGTATTTTGGATCGGCAGCTTCCTCCACGGCCATGTCGCCGTCTCGCACAGCGCGAAGCGCCAGCAGCCAGGACGCGGATTGCATGAGGTGAGTCGTCAGCCTCATTGACGCGTTCGCGTAAGCCAAAGCGGCGTGTCGCGCCAATTGCCTTGAAGCCTCTCTACCCTCCCCGTCGAGATAATTTGCCGTTCGCTCGACGAGTGCCATTCCGTCCCGGAATGTATGGGAGAAGACTTCTGAGCGAACGAATGAACTGACCCTGCTGTCAATTACAGACATTTTCGAAACGGCTGTTGGCGATTCCATGGGCAGGCCCTTCGGTCTTGAGCCTGCTGTGCAGGCGATCCACACGGATTGCGACGAGGCCGCCTGAAACGACGCCCTGCAGCAACCAATTGAAGCCTCGCAATGGACATGCCAGTTCCGATTGCGCATTGCGCCAGAACGTATCGCTGAAGATAACGGAACCGGGAAATTCGGACGTCAGGAGCAGTAATGGCGGACAAGAAGCTCATGAAGGCAGTGGAAATTTCTAGCCCGGGCGGACCGGACACGCTTGTCGCCTGTAAGCGCCCCATCCCGTCGCCGGCAGGGAGTGAAGTGCTCATCCGAATTGACGCCGCAGGCGTTAACCGACCTGACATTCTTCAGCGCATGGGCCTTTATCCGCCGCCGCCGGGGGCGACTGACATACCTGGCCTTGAGGCGGCGGGCGTCATCTCCGCCGTCGGACCGGAGGTGCAGCGCTGGCGTGTTGGCGAGCCCGTTTGCGCGCTCCTACCGGGTGGCGGCTACGCCGAGTTTGCCGTCGTCGACGAAGGCTCATGCCTGCCATTGCCAAACGGCATCTCACCGGAAGAAGCCGCCGGCTTGCCTGAGACCGTCTTCACCGTCTGGGCGAACGTCTTCGACGCCGCCGCCCTCAAGCCGGGCGAAACGCTCCTGGTGCATGGCGGGACAAGCGGGATCGGCGTGACGGCAATAAGCTTGGCAAAGGCCTTCGGCGCAAAGGTCATCGCGACAGCGTCGTCGGACGAAAAGTGCGCCGCAATCCTCGATCAGGGCGCAACAGCGGCCTTCCGCTACGACTCGCCGGGATGGGAAGACAAAATCAGGACGCTCGGCGGCGCTGACGTCGTTCTGGATATGGCTGGCGGTGACTTCGTTCGGCGCAACCTTGCGGTCATGAACGCCGGCGGCCGGCATGTCTCAATCGGGTTTCAGCGCGGGCCCGAGGCGGCGATCGACATTATGGCAATCATGCGAAAACGACTGACGATAACCGGATCGACAATGAAGGCGCGCGACGCTGTGGAGAAATCGCGCCTCGCCGCGGCAATTGAAAACGCCGTTTGGCCGCTGATCGAGGCGGGCGCATTCAGACCAGTCGTCGACCGGGTCTTCCCGCTGGCTGACGCCGCAGAGGCGCATCGGCGCATGGAGGCCGGCGAACACGTCGGCAAAATCATCCTGACGATGCACTGACCATTCGTTCGGCGGTCGAGCCCCCTTGGCGAAAAGCGACGAAGCAACTATACCGCGTCTCGTCGCTTTGCGACGCGCGTTCCCCTGACATGGCGTGAGTGAGGACGCGGCCGAACCTGACGCATGGGTTCGGGCGATCCCTTTGGCGATTCCGACCCAAAAGCCCGATGCAGATTGGCGTCGCAACAAGAAGACTGGAGACTCCTATGGCCGAAAAGCCCCTGATGCCGATTGCCACAGCTGTTTGGCTGATTGAAAACACGGCTCTGACATTCGACCAGATCGCGGACTTTTGCGGCCTCCATCACTTGCAAGTAAAGGGCATTGCCGATGGAGATGTCTCCGGAGGCGTCCGCGGCATAGACCCGATCGCCAACAATCAACTTGCCCGCGAAGAAATCGATAAGGCTCAGGCGGATTCCAGCTATCGGATGAAACTGTCCCGCCCGAAGACCATCGTGGCGACCAAAGCGAAAAAGGCCCCGCGATACACGCCGGTTTCCAAGAGGCAGAACCGACCGGACGCGATTGCATGGGTCGTTCGAAACCACCCCGAAGTGTCCGACGGCCAGATCGCGAAACTGCTTGGCACGACAAAAACGACCATCCAGTCCGTGCGGGATCGATCGCACTGGAACTCGTCGAACATCACCCCGCAGGATCCGGTTGGCCTCGGCCTTTGCTCACAAATGGAACTGGACGCGGTCGTCCGGAAAGCAGCGGCGAAAGCGGCGAGAGCGCAGCCTGTGGATTCGAGCCCAACTCTGAAGCCCACTGCGGAGACGACCGCGCCGGAGCCGGATCGGCCGACCGTGGAGGAGGAAGACGAGTCCGACAATGCGCCGGACGTCGATAAAGTCTTTGCAAATCTGGGCGGCGGTCGACGGAGCGAAACCGAATAGACGTGCGGCCTTCAGGCTCTGCGTTTGCTGAATTTCTTTACGACGGACGCCAATGCCAGCAGGCCCCCATCGTCGACGTCGATTACCTGGCCGTTTATGCCGAAGGCGTCCGGCGAAGCGAGAAACGCGGCCAGCCGCGCGACGGTCTCGACATCGACCAGCTTTCGCCCGGGACTGATTTCCCGAAGCGCCTGCGCCTCGTTTGCGCTCATCTGGCCGCCTGCCACAGTGCTTGCGCAAACTGCGTTGACGCGTATGCCGCTTGAGGAATACGCGGCCCCGAGCGCCCTGCTCATTCCGTAGAGGCCAGCATTCGCGGCACTGTCGAGCGGGCGTCCAAAGGCCGGCGACTCTGCAAATCCGATATTCACGATAACGCCAACGTCAGAAGCGTCCGACATGTCTATAGCCTGTTTGAGGAACTGACGTATCATTGCCTGGTTGAAGACAAGAGCGCCCCAGACAGAGCTGATCCCCAAAGACCTCAGATCATCTTCCGAGATTTCATGAAACGCCGTCAGGAGGTCTTCGCGCGGACGAACAGCCGGCGCGCAAATTGCCACGTCGATCCGATTGAATGTCTCCAGCGCTTCGGCGATTATGTTGTGGACATGAAGCCGGTTCTGATGATCGCCGCATACGAAGCTTACTTCGCTCGCGCGATCGGCGATAACATCGGCAAACTCCCGTCCGGCGGGTTCATCCGCATCTGACAGGATCAGCCTGGCGCCCCGATCGGCGAAGGCTTTCGCGCAGGCCCTTCCAATCGGCGATGCCACGTTGGTTATGACGACGACGGGCTTTGCCATTCCGAGCCTCTCGAACTTCCGGACCTCGCCGGTGCATTTTCGGGCGCGCCCTTGCGCGGTCGATTGCCGTAGAGCTTGGCGCCGTAAATCGGCGTTTGTCGAAGACCAAATTAACAACGGCCCCGCGAATTTCTGATCCGCTGGGGCCGCATTACGAAAAAATCACTATTTCCAGGTGGTTAAGGGAACAGCCTCAATCAACTTCCTTCACGCCTTCGATGGATGGCCGCAATCTGATCCTTCACCACAAGCTTTCGACGCTTCAAATCGTGCAACTTATATTCATCGGCAAGCGGGCGCTTCAATTCAGTGGACAAGGCCGAGTCGAGCTCCTGATGCCGACGGTTCAGAGATTGCAAGTGCGCGTCTAACGCCATAGTGTCTCTCCAGTGGCTACTCTGAAAGTAGAACACGCCACAGCGTCCAAGTCGATAGGTCGACAACGCGGCACGCGACTAGAGGCGAGTCCGCGGCGCTAAGCGGTCATGCTTTATTCAGTAGTGAGAATTGTAGTAATCTCGACTGCTGCCTGTGGACTGGAAGAGCCTCGCCAATTGCTTCGAAATTCACGCTTTCTGGTGAACGGCCAATGACCCCCAAGCCTCAGATTGTCATTGGGGTCACCGGGGCATCCGGCGCGATCTATGCCAGCGCTGCGCTTCGCCTGTTGCGCGAGCTGGATGTCGAAACCCACCTGATCGTTTCGCGCGCTGCTGAAATGACGATAAAATACGAGCTCGGTGTTTCAACCGCGCAGTTTGCTGAAAATGCGGACCATCGATATGTCGTTGCGGACGTTGGAGCGCCAATTTCGTCCGGTTCCTTTGAGACGATTGGCATGCTGATCGCGCCGTGCTCCATCAAGACGATGTCCGAAATCGCCACCGGCGTGACAAGCAACCTGATCTCGCGTGCGGCGGACGTGACATTGAAGGAACGGCGTCGTCTGGTGTTGATGGTTCGCGAAACGCCCTTTCACCTGGGCCACCTTCGAACCATGACGACCCTCACCGAACTGGGGGCGATCGTTGCGCCGCCCCTGCCCGCTTTCTATGCCGAACCCCAGTCAATCGACGATCTGGTTAGCCAGTCCGTTTGCCGCTGCCTGGAGCTTTTCGGCCTGAGGCCAAAGTCAACAAAGCGCTGGGGCGTCGACCTTGAAAAGGGCAAACGCACGTGACCGGCGGCGACGCTGCTTCCAGTGCGGACGAGTTCTGGGGCTGGTCATGCAAAGCCTATGCGCAAGGGGGCGCGAAGCGGATTTTGCTGAGCCTCCAGGACGAACGTGAGATCAACGTAAACGCGCTCCTCTGGGCATCCTGGCTCGCACACAACGCTCAACGCCTCACGCCGGCTTCGGCGACGGCCGCGGCGCACGCGGTTGCTGCGGTCTCATCCAGATTGACCGGCCCATTGCGGACAGCGCGCCGCGAGGCGAAATACCTCGCGCCATCGCTCTATGGCGACATGAAGGAGCTTGAATTGAAGCTCGAACGCTTCGAGCAAGCTACGATATTGTTGGCTGCGTCGACCGTACGGCTCAACCGTTCAAATCAGGAATTAGGCGAACTGATGTCCGACAATCTGTGTTTGATGCTGCAGGCCTTTGCCGTCGTTCTTCCGGCCGACGAAGTTTCGTCGTTGGCGTCCATCCTCGCAGGAACGCCATTGACGCCGCGTGTCGCCGACATTGGAGCGCGCGCTTGAACGAGGGTAATGGCGGCGGCGATCGCTCAGGGCCGGCAGGCTCCGAAATTGGCGACGAGCTTTCAAGGGCGACCGAAGCGGCGAATGATGAAGCATTGCTGATCAGGATTGGATTGCTCGAACAGCAGCATGCAGATCTTCATCTGGCGATTGAGGCATTGCTGGGCCAGACAGGAAGCGATCGCCTGGCAATCGCCCGACTGAAGAAACAGAAACTTATGTTGAAGGACAAGATTGCTCAGCTTCGGGACCAGTTGACGCCCGACATAATCGCCTGACGGCTCGCCGTCACGACGCCTTCGCGACGGGCGTCTTCTTGTTCGCCTTGCCGACATACATGGCTGCATCCGCCACATTTAGCGCCGTCTCGGGCGTTTCGCCCTTCTGCAACGGCGCAACGCCAGCCGTCACCGACACCCTGAATGTCTTGTCGCCGAAGCGGACGTCAGCATCAGAGATCAGCGACTGGATTTCCTGAACCTTGCCCAGAGCGGAGTCCCGATCAGCATATGCGAAGATAACGCCGAACTCGTCCCCGCCAAGTCGCCCAACGACATCCGTCGCACGCACATTCTCTTTGATCGTCGTCGCGACATGGGTGATTGCAGCGTCGCCGCCAGCATGCCCGAAGCCGTCGTTTATGGACTTCATGTCGTCAAGGTCGAAGTAGGCGATCGAAGCGGGCTGGTCATGCCGCTCCACCATCGCCAGCGTTCGATCCAGCTCACCGACGAACGCCCTTCGGTTATGCACGCCGGTGAGTGGATCGGTAAAAGCCAGGGTCGACAGCTCGCCAATCCGCTGATTGGCAGTGGCTAACTCGCTCCTGAGCACGTTCACCTCATCGATGAGCTGGGTCAGCGCCTGCATGACGCGGGGCGTAAGCTCTGAGCGCGGAATGCCTGCAATCGTAATCGTGTCGCGAGACGAAGAAACAGGGTCGGTTCGGGCGACGTTCTCCGACGCGGTAGCGCGTCTTGGCGGCGCGACAGGCCGGTTTCCCGTGATTTTCATTACGTGGCCCTCTCAAGCGGCAAGCGTCAACGATTCTGCGGCCAACTGGTTAACCAAATCCGTAAACTGGAAACTTTAACGGCTCATCCCGCAAACCGGCCATCTCGCCGTACGACGCTTGCGGCGCGCTTTCGAAGCGACAACTGTAGCGACGCGCGTTTCGCGGCGGAGATCCCCTCCTCGCCGAAAACGGCTACGCCACAGCCGGTAATCCAAGCGCGCGCAGTGAGAAGAAACGCGGAGGCCGAATTCGCCCCCGTCTCGCGGCCTTCGCGTTTCTTCGTCACCCGCGACGCTCGCGCCGACGCGTCGCGCGCGGTGGCGCTTGCGATCATCTCGAACGCGCTGTATCGCCCTGCCCTTCGCCGAACCCAATTCAAAAGGGAGGTCAGCCATGGATGATGCCGCAGATCGTGGCGCAAGACCGCTGGTCGGCGTCATCATGGGCTCGCGGTCAGATTGGCCGACCATGCGAAATGCCTGCGCAATGCTTGATGAGCTCGGGGTGTCGTACGAAGCGAAGGTCATCTCGGCTCATCGCACGCCGAGACGCCTTTATTCTTATGCTGAAACTGCGGCCGCGCGGGGATTGTCAGTCATTATTGCAGGCGCCGGCGGCGCTGCGCACCTTCCGGGGATGACAGCGGCCTTGACGGACCTGCCGGTGATTGGCGTGCCTGTGGAATCGGCGCGACTGAACGGGCTCGACAGTCTCCTGTCGATTGTTCAGATGCCGAAGGGCGTGCCTGTACTGACTGTCGCGATCGGTGACGGCGGGGCGGCTAACGCAGGGATTGCCGCTGCGTCTATTGTCGCCCTACGGAATACTGGCGTCGCCGAAGCCTTGCGTGCCTGGCGAGCGCAGCAGACGGACTCAGTTCCCGAAACAGTTGAATGATGGATATCGGAGAAGGTTTTCCAATCGTGCCTCCCGGCGGCTCGATCGGGATCGTCGGCGGCGGTCAGCTTGGCCGAATGATGGCCGCTGCCGCCAGTCGTATCGGGCTGTCCGCTCATATCTATGCCGACGCGCCTGGATCGCCGGCGTCGTTCGTGGCGGCTTCGACTTGCATGGGATCCTTTGACGACACGCACGCGCTGAGCGGGTTCGCCGCTGGCGTAGATGTTCTTACCTATGAATTTGAGAACGTGCCGGCCGGACCGTTAGCTAGTCTCGCGCTGGAAGGCGTGGCGGTGGCGCCGAATGTCGAAGTCCTCAGGGTTGCTCAGGATCGCCTGATTGAGAAGACTTTCGCCAACGAGCTCGGCGCGGTGACGGCGCCCTTTCGGCAGATCGACAGCCCAGCCGACATAGTGGCGGCCGCCCGGGATATAGGCGGGCCCACCATCCTCAAAACGCGACGGCTTGGATATGACGGCAAGGGCCAGGTGCGCTTGCCCTCAATCGACGATGGCCTTGACGCGACGGCGGCGGATGACGCCTGGCGCGAAGTCGCTGGCGCGCCGTGCATTCTCGAGGGAATGATCGACTTCGACTGCGAGATATCGATCATCGGCGCGCGCGGCCGGAATGGGGAGATTGCGATCTACGATGCCCCAAGAAACGTTCACCGGGGAGGCATTCTCAGGACCTCGATTGTGCCTGCGAACGTTCCATCGCGGTCAATCAAAGCCGGTCGCCAGATCGTTACGGACCTGCTTGAACGGCTAGACTATGTGGGCGTTATCGCAGTCGAGTTTTTCGTTCAGACCAATGGCGATCTGCTGGTCAACGAGCTCGCGCCGAGGGTCCACAACTCCGGCCACTGGACCGAAGATGCCTGCGTCACTGGCCAGTTCGAACAGCACATTCGGGCAGTCGCCGGCTGGCCACTGGGGTCGACGCGACGCTTCGCCAACGCGGAGATGATCAACCTTATCGGCGATGACGTCGCAACGTGGCGCGACCACGCGGCGGATCCGTTTGCCTGCGTCAGGCTCTATGGCAAGGACGTCGCCCGCGCTGGCCGCAAAATGGGTCATGTGACCAGGCTGGTCCCGATCGGCGGCTAGTTCGACCCCGCCCCGCCGTGCCGGAGCTTCGCCGCCCTTGAAATCAGCTCGTCCATCGCCGGCGCTTTCAGTTTCGATTTCACCTTTTCAAACTGCATGACGTTGTCGATGCGTTGCTCCAGATATGTCCGGGTCAAGCTTGCGTCCATACTGTCGTCGGTCAGCCAGCGCGCCTGTGTCGTTGAAATGACGCCTGAAAGAATCCCTCGTTTTGAATAGTAGTTGAAATCGGTCGACGTATCGCCAAGGCCTCGCCATATCGCATCCGCAGACCGCCAGATGAGGCGCGCCGCCAACGAATGGCGGTACGGGAAGGCGATTGCCGCGGCCGCACGCCGCGCCGCTTCCTTTTGCGGCGCGAAATACTCAAGCCGCGACCAGACGCCGAGCGCGACACGATCCCGTATCCGCAGCTTCTCGCTCTTTGCCGCCGCCAGCGCCGCAACCGCAGCGTCATCGGCCGTTTTCGACCAGAACGCCAGAAAGTCGTCGACGCCGTTCGGCCAGGCGGCGGCAACGCTCGTCGGAGATTCCCCGGCGGCCATCGTCCCATGCTTCAGGGCGCCGCGCGTGACCCCTTCGAAGGTCACGGCATCCAGGGTAGGTTCCAGTAGTTTGCGCCTCAGGTCGTCCAGTCGTTGCGTCATCCCGGATGCTCCAAAAGATCAAATCTTCACCGGATTTGCCCCGAAGCAGCGTGGACTTCAACGTGACTGATTGGTATAGGACGCGCCCGAAAAGGTTTACGCGTCGAGGCATTGCGCTTTCGACGCTCTAGCTGTTGGAGAATGAGCCCTGGTTCAAATTTCAGTTCGCGACAATAATGTCGAACAGGCGCTGCGGGCCCTGAAAAAGAAGATGCAGCGCGAAGGCACGTTCCGCGAGATGAAGCGGCGGAAGTTTTACGAGAAGCCTTCCGAAAAGCGCGCCCGGCAGAAGGCGGAGGCAGTTAGGCGCGCGCGGAAACTCCTGCGCAAGCGGCTCCAGCGCGAAGGCGCGGCATAAGCGTCGGCAGATCGACGTCGACCTCTATCGCCGACCGGTTCCTGAGGGCATTTCGCGCAGCGGCGACACGCACGTCGCGAAAAATTGCGTTTTACGTTCCCCTTTTCCTGAGGCAGCCTGTTTTTGCTGGCGCTGATATGGAAAATTTCACGCGACGCAGGTATCGGAGAATACGCCGTCGCGTCGGCTGATCCGCCTGACTGGCGTCGCGGCGAATAGGGGATGATACAAAATGCCATTCGAGAAGTCGGGAGAACGCCCGTCGCCCAAGCGGGCTTTGTTGGCGATTGTCGCTGTCATTGCAGCCTGGGCAAACCCGGCCGCAGCCCAGCAAACGATCGACGAACCTACCCTTGACCCGATTTTCGGCAAGCGGCCGCCGCCGCCAGTCCGCGAAGTCGGCCCGATGAACGATGAAGAATACGACCAGCCTCAGCCTTGGGACCCCTTTCGAGGCTTTGTAGGCGTATTGACGATTCTGGTCCCGGAAACGACCAATCTGTCCGTCGGCGTCGGCCCGCAGTACACGCCCGACTATTTTGGGTCCGATGACTACGAATTTCAGCCGGACCCTCAGGTCTATGTCCGGTTCAGAAATTTCCTCTTTTTCGATGACGATGGCGCTGACCTTGCGCTGTTCGGGTTCTCCGGATTCGCTATTGGCCCGTCGCTTCGCATCGCCGGTCGCCGCCGGGAGCGAGATAATCCTGCTCTCGTCGGGCTCGGCGACATCGGTTTCACATTCGAAGCTGGCGGCTTCATCGCAACGACATTTCTTGACCGGATCTCGTTGCGAGCGAAGTTGCGCAAAGGCGTTGCTGGCGGACATGAAGGATGGATCGCTGACGGCCAGGGGACGATCCTGCTGTTTACGACAAAGCGCTTTTCGGCGTCCTTTTCCGGCAACATAACCTGGGTCGACGATAACTATGCCGATACGTTCTTTTCGGTCACGCCCGGCCAGGCGGCGGCTTCCGGATTGCCGGTTTTCGACGCGGATGCCGGGTTCCGGGATGTAGGCGGCAGCTTCAACGGCTACATCAATATCGGCAAGAGATGGTCAGTGAACCCCTACGTTCGCTACCGGCGCATCTTCCAGGATATTGCGGATACGCCGATCATCGATCAGTTCGGCTCACGCGACCAGTTCGTCGCTGGTTTCCACCTCATGCGTGAATTCACCTTCGACATGTAGGTCGCCGCGCCGCCGCGGGTTCACTTTCACCTAGGCCGCAGGATGAACATCAAAAAAGGCGCTTCCTGCCGGAAGCGCCTTTTTCGATGCTGGCCTCGCCTTGGCGGAACCCATTACTCCGGCTTGCGGAATTTCAACGTCATCCGGTCGCTTTCGCCAATCGCTTCCATTGAAGCGCGAAGCTCCGCGTTGTCAGCGCTGGTGCCCAAGGTCGGCGGCAGGCGCCAGACCATGTCGTCATTGGTCGGCACGTCGGCTGGATTCGCGTTCACCTCAGAGGAGTCAACGAGCTCAAACCCTGCGCCCTCGAACGCGGCAATCACCTGGCTTTGCTTCAAGTAGCCCTGATCGCCTTCCGCCCAAACATCGTCATTGCCTTCAGGACCGCGATGCTGGACGACGCCGACAATGCCGCCGGGCTTCAGGACCGCCATCGTCTCGGCGAGCGCTTTCGTCAGAAAATCGCCTTCTTCTTCGAAGCGGTTTAGGTGGTGCAGGGAGCGAATGAACAAGATCGCATCCGCCGTGCCCGCCATTTCCTCGGGCAATTCGTCGAACTGGAACGCTGCGACGTCAGCGCCGCCGTTCACCCAGGACGCTGCCTGATCGGACCAGGTGGCCGGCCAGGTCTTCTTGCGCTCAAGGAATTCTTCATTCGCAAAGCCGCCGAACAGCGGCCACATTTCCCGGGAGTAGTCCGCTCCGATGACTGTCCCGTCGGCGCCGAGATACGACATCAGTATTTTCGTGTACCAGCCCCCGCCTGGCAACGTGTCGATCACCGTCATCCCGGGTTCGATGCCGAAAAACGCCAGCGTCTCCTTAGGGTGACGATACGCGTCACGGACCGCATCTTCCGCTCGCGCCGGGTCGGCGAGAACCGCGTCCATGTCGCCCGCGTGGGCGGCCATGGCTGTCGTCGGGCCTGAGGGCTCCGCGGCGGGCGCCTCGGCGTCCCCATCATCCGCCGCTTCGACGGCGACGTCTTCCGACGGGGTCGCGGCCGGTTCGTTTTCCGAAGCGCCGCCGCAAGCCGCCAGCGCTAATGCGGCGACGCCGCCAAGCAGGATCATTCTCATGTGCAAGGTTCTCCCTGTTTCAGCCGGCGACGTCTTGCAACGTACTGGCCGGCTTCCCCGAATTTCGAGCCCAGATCAGTGAAGGCTCTTGACGATCTGTTCGCACATCTTCTTCGCGTCGCCGAAAAGCATCATCGTGTTGTCGCGGAAGAAGAGTTCGTTCTGGACGCCAGCGTACCCGGACGCCATCGACCGCTTGATGAATAGCACAGTGCCGGCGTTTTCCACGTCGAGGATCGGCATGCCGTAAATCGGCGATGCCGGATCGGTTTTCGCCGACGGGTTGGTGACGTCATTGGCGCCAATGACGAAAGCGACATCGGCCGTCCTGAACTCGGAATTGATATCCTCCAGTTCGAAGACTTCATCGTAAGGGACCTGCGCCTCGGCCAACAGCACGTTCATGTGCCCCGGCATCCTGCCGGCGACCGGATGGATGGCGTACCGGACGTCGACGCCTTCTTTCTTCAATGCGTCGGCCATTTCCTTCAGCGCGTGCTGCGCCTGGGCGACCGCCATGCCATAGCCTGGCACGATGATGACCTTGCTGGCGTTCTTCATGACGAACGCGGCGTCGTCGGCCGACCCTTGCTTGACCGGTCGGTCATCCGCGCCGCCGCCTGCAGGGCCGGCGTCCTCGCCGCCAAAGCCGCCAAGAATGACCGATATGAAAGACCGGTTCATGCCCTTGCACATGATATAGGAGAGGATCGCGCCGGAGGACCCGACGAGGGCGCCCGTTACGATCAGCGCCATGTTCTCAAGCGTGAACCCGATTCCGGCCGCCGCCCAGCCGGAGTAAGAATTCAGCATCGAGACGACGACGGGCATGTCCGCACCGCCAATCGGAACGATCAGCAGGAACCCGATCACGAAGGCAAGCGCTGTCAGGATTGCGAACAGAACCGGCGATTGCGCGCCGCTCATCAAGATCAGGATCGACAAGACGATCGCCGCAGCAAGGGCGATGTTTATCGCGTGGCGCGCCGGCAGGATAATCGGCTTGCCCGACATGTTGCCGTTTAGCTTTGCAAACGCGATCAGCGATCCGGAAAAAGTAATCGCCCCGATTGCGACGCCGAGAGACATCTCGAGGATAGAGCCGGCATGGATATGCCCTGGCTCGCCAATGCCGAACGCCCGCGGCGCAAGAAAAGCGCCCCAGGCAATGAACACCGCTGCAAGGCCAACAAGCGAGTGGAACGCAGCGACGAGCTGGGGCATCGCCGTCATCGGCACCTTGCGGGCGATATAGGCGCCGGGAATCGCTCCCGCGCCGACGGCAATCAGGATCAGGAACCAGGTGCCGAAGCCCTTGTTCTCAAGGACAAAGAGAGTCGTCAGCACGGCGACGCCCATGCCGATGACGCCAAATCGATTGCCTTCGCGGGCCGTCTCCGGGGATGAAAGCCCCCGGAGCGCCAGAATGAACAGAACGCCTGAGGCGATGTAGAGGAGAGCTGGAAGGTTCTGCGCCATGTCCGCCCCCTATCGCGCTTTCTTTTTGTACATCGCGAGCATTCGCTGGGTGACGAGGAACCCGCCGAAAATGTTCACGCTCGCGAGCGACACCGCGATAAAGCCGAAGGCCTTCGGCCAGAAACCCGCAGCCGACTGGGATACGTCAGCGCCAAGAGCAATCAGCGCGCCAACGACCACGACCGAGGAAATCGCGTTGGTGACCGACATCAGCGGCGTGTGCAGCGCCGGCGTCACCGACCAGACAACGTAGTATCCCACGAAAATCGCCAGTACGAAAATGCCAAGCAGATAAACGATCTCAGACGGCGAATTCAGCATGTCAGCGTAAGCAAGAAGCTTTTCGGAGATTTCGCGCGCCTGCGCCGCCGCGGCCTGGGCCGTTTGCGCGTCCGACAGCGCGCCGGACGCCGCCTGGTCAGCCGTTGCGGCGAGGTCCTGCACGGCGCGGGCCGCTTCTTCGACTTCCTGTTGGGATTGCTCAAGCATTGTCCGTCTCCCCATTGCTTTCGGCCGGGGCCTGATCTTCGGGTTCCGCGCCGGTCTCGGCTTCGGGCGCTGCGGTCGCGGGTTCGCCGGCGAATTGCGGGTGAATGATCGCACCCGCTCGGACCAGCGCTATGGCCTTGACGATGTCGTCATCCCAGTCGGTCGGGAATGTGCCGGAGTCCTTATCGAAAAACGTCGAGACAAAATTGAAGACGTTGCGCGCGTACAGCGCGGACGCATCGGCCGCCAGCCTGCCGGGCACGTTTCGGTGCCCGATGATCGATACGCCATCCACGTCGACCGTTTCGCCGGGCCGGGTCAGGGCGACATTGCCGCCCTGCTCCGCCGCAAGATCGACGATGACCGATCCCTTGCGCATCGACCGCACCATTTCCTCGGAAACAAGGCGCGGCGCCGGACGACCGGGGATCAGCGCGGTCGTCACGACGATGTCCTGTTTCTTGATGTGCTCTGCGACGAACTCGGCCTGGCGCGTCTGGAAATCCTGGGACATTTCCTTGGCGTAGCCGCCTTCGGTCTCGGCCTCCTTCATGGCCGCCTCATCGACGACGACAAACGTCGCGCCAAGGCTTTCAACCTGTTCCTTTGCCGCAAAGCGGACGTCGGTCGCGGAAACGACCGCGCCAAGTCGGCGGGCTGTCGCAATCGCCTGCAGGCCCGCGACGCCTGCGCCCATGACAAAGACTTTCGCCGGCGCAATCGTGCCCGCCGCCGTCATCATCATCGGCATTGCGCTGCCAATGTAGGCCGCTGCGTCTATAACCGCCTTGTAGCCGGCGAGGTTTGACTGGGATGACAGGACATCCATCGACTGCGCGCGCGTGATGCGCGGCATGAGGTCCATGGCGAAGAGGTCTATCCCCGCCTTGGCGGCGGCGTTCAGGAGGTCGCCATTGGCGTGCGGCGCGACGATCGACACAATCGCGCAGCCGCGCGGCAAGGCGGCGATTTCCGCTTCAGTTGGCCCAAGCACCTTCAACGCTAACGCGGCGCCCTTGGCGGCGGATTTGGCGTCCTTGGCAATGGTCGCGCCAGCATCCTTGTAGGCCGCGTCAGGCATCGACGCCGCCTCGCCTGCGCCCGCCTCGACGGCGACCTCGACCCCAAGTCCAACGAACTTCTTCACCGTTTCCGGCGACGCGGCGACACGCGTCTCGTTCGGCTTGGTTTCACGCAAAACCGCGATTTTCATGAGCCCTCCACCATGTCGGCCAAGGAGGCGCCGCGCCTCCCTCATGGATAACTGCCGCGGCGCGTCGCTTTTCCGCGCCGGCGGCTGACGTCAAGTCGCCGGCTTCATACGTCATGACGGGCGACTTGGCCCGCCCTTGACGCCGGTTCAGTGCGAAAAGAATGCTTTGACGACGAAATAAACGAAGAAATAGGTGACAAGGCCCGCCACCAGGGCGAGCGTCCAGTGATTGGCGAGGACAAGGTTCACAAAGAACATCGTCAACGCCATCGCGAATGGCACGCCAAACTCGCTCGAGAACCGCATGACCGCCTGATAGGTCTGGCGATGGGCTTCCGCATCCATGTTCGGTTCGCCGGTCCTGTCCGACATATCTTCCTCATTTACCGCCATTCGGCGTTGGGTTTTGGCCGAAATCACTGGCGCCGGCAAGTGCTGCCGGGCGCAGGCCAGCCCATTGCCTGATTCGCTAAGCTCCGACGCGGATCGGCCAGGTGGCCAGCAGCGTCCGCAGCATCGTGATGAAGGCGATTGGCTCCTCCATCATGAGGTGATGGTGCACGGCAGGCATGGTGATGAACGGCGCCCGCCCGCGCAGCGCGGCCTTCTGGGCGTCGAATCCCTCACCCTGGGCGAAAGCCGATCGCTTGCCATAGAGAAAGGCGAGCGGACACCTGGCGGCAAGAAAGAGATCGCGTTCGAAGTGAATTTCGAAATTTGCGCCGTGGCGGGGATCGAATTTCCATGCCCAGCCCTCACCGCCGCATTTCGGTCGGTCCGTCAAACCTTCGCGGGCGATGTAGTCGACAAGGTAGTGTTGCTCGCAAGGCTGGTTCGGCAGGAACCGGAAGCGCGAAACCGGTTCCTCGACCGACCCGTAGACGCGACTGAAGCTCGGCGGGTCGGCCTTGTCCTCGCGCCGGCGCATTATCGTATAGCCCTCATCGGGATCCGGCTTGGATATCGGGCTGTCGATCACCACCGCGCCGGCGAGCTGTTCGCCGCTGCGCTCCACGGCCGCGAGAGTCATCCAGCCGCCGAACGAATGGCCTACCACCATCGGGCGGCCGCCGCCGTCGTTCAGGCCAGCGCCCTCAATGACCGCAAAGAGCTCATCGATGACGCAATCCATCGTATAGCGCTCGCGCCAGTCGCTGTCCCCCATGCCCGATAGGTCCAGCGCGGCGACCCGGCGCCGGTCGGCGAAAAATGGCGCAAATGGTCGCCACCAGTTCCGGTGCGCGCGCCCTCCGTGTACGAACAGGAGCCCCGGAAGCCCGCGTCGCCCCCAGGCCGAGAACCTTATCCTGGCGCCCGCGACCTCCACGAAGCCCTCTTCGGACGGGGCCTCGATCGCCCAATTGAACCAGTCGGGCGCAGGCGGACGTTCGCCCTTCAGATGGACGATCGGACGGATGCGGTCATCCGTCCCTGGCTTCGCCGTTGCTGCATCCGTTTCGCCCATTGGTCTCGCCTCTTGCGCCATTTCGCATTGCGCTATCGCCATTTCCCGCGGTCGCGGCGCGCGGCGGCCAGTCATTCCGACGGCGAACTTCGTAAACGAATGGTTACGCCGACGCCGTCGCGCGCGCCGATCTGACCCGGAATGAAACGCCTTAAAGCGATCCTTAACCGCATCGGGCGTAGTTTCCAATCATTCGCGAAGATCGAGGAAACCCGCGCCATGGCGCTCAAAATACTTATCGTGGACGACGATCCGACCCAACGCCGGCTCATGCAAGCGGTCTGCGAGAAAGCCGGCTACCAGACCGTCCAGGCGGACAGCGGCGAAGCCGCGCTGGCTATCCTTCAGGGCGAACAGGGCGGCGATGTTTCGCTGATCATGCTTGACCTCAGAATGCCCGGGCTCGGCGGCATGGAAACGCTGCGGCGCGTAAAGTCGACCCAGGACGACCTGCCCGTGATTGTCCTTACCGCCCAGGGCGGGATCGATACCGTCGTAGAGGCCATGCAAAGCGGAGCGTCCGATTTCTTTGTGAAGCCCGCCTCGCCAGAACGGGTGATCGTCTCGATCAACAACGCCCTCAACATGACGACGCTCAAGGGCGAAGTCTCCCGCCTGAAGCGCAAGCGCGACGGCGCGATGGGCTTTGCCGATCTCGTCGGCGCGTCCAGCGCGTTGCGCAATGTCGTCCGCCTCGGCGAACGCGCCGCCTCGTCGACGATCCCGATCCTCATCACCGGGGAAAGCGGCGTCGGCAAGGAGATGATCGCTCGCGCCATTCAGGGATCGTCCGACCGGGCCCGCAAGCCGTTCGTGACCGTGAACTGCGGCGCGATCCCCGAGAACCTCGTAGAGAGCATCCTCTTCGGACACGAAAAAGGCTCGTTTACCGGCGCCACCGGCAAGCATCTGGGCAAGTTCCATGAGGCCGACGGCGGCACGATCTTCCTCGATGAAGTCGGCGAACTGCCGCCGGACATGCAGGTCAAGCTGCTTCGCGTTCTTCAGGAGAGCGAGGTCGACCCTGTCGGCGCCAAGCGCCCGGTGAAAGTTGACGTACGCATTATCTCCGCGACCAACCGCGATCTCGCCGCTGAGGTGGAGCGCGGCGGATTCCGCGAGGACCTCTATTATCGTCTCAACGTCTTCCCCGTCCACGTGCCGCCTCTGCGCGACCGCATGGATGACATACCGGCGCTGATCGACCACTTCATCCGCCGCTACAATGCCGAGGAAAAGCGCAATGTCCGCGGCGTTCAGCACGAAGTTCTTGAAGTGCTGATGCGCCAGCCATGGCCCGGCAATATTCGCCAGCTGGAGAACACGATCTTCAGGGCGGTCGTGCTGGCCGAAGGGGCCTACCTGACGGCGCGGGACTTCCCGCTACTGACGGCCGAATTCGAGGCGGCCGGCGTCGACTACGGGCCGCCGCTCATCGACGACGATGACGACGCCATTGACCGGTTCCCGGCGGATCCGATCGGCGACCTTTCGCGGCCGGCCGGCGCCCTTCGCGCCGCCGTTGACCATTGCGATGTGGAAGTCTTCGACGACGAAGGCCATCTTCGATCGCTACAGGACATCGAGCGCGACCTAATCGAGCTCGCTATCGAGACCTACAACGGGCAGATGACCGAGGTCGCGCGACGGCTGGGCATGGGCCGCTCGACGCTCTATCGAAAGCTCCGCGACCACGACATTGAAGTGAAGCGGGCGAGCTGACGCGCTTCAGGCTTCGCCGAGGGCGGACAGGTAAAGGTCAAGCAAGGCCTCTTGTTCCTGCCGCTCGGCGCGGTCCATCTTCCTTAGACGGATGATCTGGCGGATGATCTTGGTGTCATAGCCCTCGCCCTTCGCTTCGGCGTAGACTTCCTTCATGTCGCCCATGATCGCCTGCTTGTCTTCCTCGAGGCGCTCGATGCGCTCAAGGAACGAGCGCAGCCGCTCTGCGGCGACGCCGCCCGTAACGGCTCCCGCGCTTGACGTGTCTGCTAAGGCTGCGGCGCCGTCGGCCATTGGACGCTCCCTGAACTGAATGCCTGGAACATGAATCGTGGATCGCGAACTAGAACCCGCCGGGGGAAGCGCGCGCAAGCCGATGGGGAAAGGTTGTAGGCAGCCTGGGGAAAACCGGCGATAGCCGAGCAGTCGGCCGGCTTTGATTTGCGCGCGCTCAGATTTCCTGGCCCTCGACGTCACGGGCCAGGCGTCGCGCTTCCGCCAGGGCGCCGGCATCGTGCGGATTCGCCTTCAGGGCCTGCTGCAGAAAGTCGTAGGCGGCGCGCTTGTCGCCCTTGGCGAGACTTAGGTCCGCCAGCATCCGGCTGGCGATGAAGTGGCGCGGCTCAAGCGAGACGGCCCGCAACAGGTCGTCGACCGCGCCTTCCGGATCGCCGTCTGCGCGCCTGACGACGCCCCGCAGCACATAGGCTTCAGCAAAGTGCGGGGTCAGCGCGAGGGCATGGTCAAGCAACGCCTGGGCGAGCGCGTCGTCGCCGGCTTCGGCCGCCGCCATCGCGCGAGCGTAGATGAGATCCACCGAATCGCTCGGTGAATCGCTCCAGATCCGGCGAATTCGATCGATCCGGCCAGGCGCATCGTCAGCGGCGCCGGCTTGCAGCTCTTCGAAAAGCCCATCGAGCCGCGCGTCGTACTGGTCCGCAAGCGCTGGACCCGCAAGACACGACAAAAGAGCCGCCATCAAGGCGGCCCCGAAGGATGCTGATAAATGACAGTTTCCGCGCGCCATTCGAGGGAGCCTACCTACACGGCGCATTGCGATGCAAGACGCGTGCGGCAACCCGCTATCGATGACGACGGCGAACCTTAGCCCTGGCGGGCCTTGAACCGCTTCTGGGTCTTGTTGATCACATAGACCCGCCCCTTGCGCCGCACGACGCGGCAATCCTTGTGGCGGTTCTTCAGCGATTTCAGCGAGCTGCGGACTTTCATCGGTCTGGTCCCGGGTCGAATTCGAAGCGCGGGGGTTAGGGTAAGCGCCCATCATTGTCAACTCAAACACATGCCTGACGGCCTAGACGCCGGCGGCCCGGCGCGGGTCCGCCGCTGTCGGCGCGGACCGGCGATCGGATAGCAGCTTGCGGCCCGAGAACGGGTAAACGCCTCTGCCCCCCAGCACCCACGCGGTCAGTCCGTCAAACATGCCGTCATAGGCCTCGTCGAGGACATTAAGCCCTCCCGCATAGGCGCCGAACGCGGGCAGGATCAGCCGGCGGCCATCCGTTGCAAAGCACCGCCTCCGGATCGACCTCCCCTCTGCAAGGACCCTGGCGCAGGGATGGAGATGGCCCGCGACCTCTCCGGCGACCTCGGCATCCGCCGTCGCGCCGGTTGGTTCATGCACGAGGCGCAATCGCCCGACCCGCGCTTCGAGGCAAATATCGCCGGCGACGCCTGGCGGCAGGGGATCATGATTGCCGGCGATCCAGACCCAGTGCGTCCGCCTGAGCAGTAGCTGCAACAGGCCCGCATCCTCAGGATCCATCCGGGCCTCGGCGTCAATGTCGTGGAACGCGTCGCCCAGGGAATAGACCGTCCGCGGCCGATGGCGCTCGATCAGCACCGACAGCCGCCTGAGCGTCGTCCGGGTGTCATACGGCGGCAAGAGAACGCCGCGGCGCGCGTAGGCCGTGCCCTTCTCGAAGTGCAGGTCCGCGACAAGCAGCGCCCGCTCGGCCGGCCAGTAGGCCGCGCCGGCGGTAAGCGCCACAAGCCTTTCGCCATTCACCTCGAAAGCCGCCGCCGGGGTTGGGTCGACGCTGTCCATTGGGGCTTCGTTCTCCATGGCGGCATCATTCCGGCGTTCCGCCAGAACGCGCAAGCTGACTTCTTGCCCGCCAGGTTCGCCATTGAGCGCGCCGGCGCCGTTCCGCCGGGCGCTGGCCGTTAGCGCCGCCTTAGGCCTTGGGCGCGACGATCCCCCGCGATGTTGAGGCTCCTGAACAGTTCCGTCTTCGCCGCCATAGGCCTGATCAGCGCCTACTACGCGCTGACCCAGTTGCAGCACCTGACGATCCCGCCGAACCCCATCACCGACGGGCTTGGCGGCTGGATCTACAATTATTTCGAGCTCGAAGCGCTCGACATCTGCCGCCAGATCGCCTGCCCGGAATCTTCGAGCCGGGAGATGCTGCCGCGGACGATCCTTGGCGGCGTCGCGGCATGGTGGGGCATGCGGGGCCTTGGCCGGACCGAAGGCGTGCGCGGCTACGCCGTCGCCGCGGCGATCGCCTTCCTGCCGGCCGTGATCGTCGCGTGCGACGCAGGGATCGCCGACGCGGCCGATCGGGCCAGCATTTCCGCCGCGCGGCGCTAGATCGCCCGTCGGGCGCATCGCTCCGGTCTCCGCGATCCAACGTCATCCTGAACAAGCCGGCTTGGCGGCGCAGATTCAGGTTCCATTCCGGCCGCGCGCGCCCTCATCCCATCGCCTCCTTCACCAGCTCATCGGCGCTTTCGCGCAGCATCGCCTCGCGGGCCTCGCCGATGACGGGGTCCTTGTTGATCTCCATCATCACCGGCACGGCGAGCGGCGAGACGCGCTCGAGGCGTATGTGCGCGACCCGGCCGCGCACCCGTGCAAGAAGGCCCTGCAGCCGCGCGATGTCGAGATAGCCGCCCGCCGCGTCGGCCCACGCCGCCTTCAGCAGGATATGGTCCGGGTCGTGCTCCTTCAGCACGTCGAAGATGAGGTCCGAGGAGAACGTCACCTGACGGCCGGATTTTTCAGCGCCCGGATGGCGCCGTTCGACAAGACCCGCGATGACCGCGATATTTCGGAATGTCCGCTTCATGAGGATCGACTGGCCAAGCCAGTCCTCAAGATCGTCGCCGAGCATGTCCTCATCGAAAAGGGCATTCATGTCGACCTCGCCCATGTCCCGCCGGCCCCATACGGACAGCGAATACTCCGTCGCCACCATGCCGATGGGCTGGGCGCCCGCGCGTTCGAGCCGCTTCGTGACGAGCGTGCCGAGGGTCTGGTGCGCGAGGATGCCGTCGAATGGGTAGCAGACGAGGAAATGCCGATTGCCGTTCGGGAACGTCTCCACAAGGAGCTCGTTCGCTTTCGGAATGATCGAGCGGATCTTCTGGATCTCCAGCCACTCCCGGATAGGGTCGGGCAGTTGCGGCCAGCAACCGGGGTCCTGGATCATCCGGCGAACGCGATCCGCGAGGTAGGAGGAGAGCGGGAACCGCCCGCCGCCCCAGGTGGGAATTTTCGGCTCCGCCCCCGGCGCGCGGGTGACGAGCGCATCCATGCCGGCGACGCCCTCGAACCGCAATACTTCGCCCGCGAACATGAAGGTGTCGCCGATCGACATGCGCTCGAAATACCATTCCTCCATTGTGCCGAGCGACCGGCCGCCCCCCCGCTTCGGCCCCTTGCCGCTGACGAGGCGCACATTGAGCGAGGCGGCCTCGACGATGACGCCTGCGTTCATGCGGTGTTGCTGGGCGGCGCGTCCGTCGCGCACCCGCCAGCTTCCGTCCGGGTTCTGAACGAGCCGCCGGTAGCGGTCATAGGACTTCAGGGCGTAGCCCCCGGTCGCAACGAACTCGAGAGTCTGCTCGAACAGCTCGCGCGTCAGTCTCGCATAGGGCGCAGTCGCTATAACTTCTTTGTAGAGAGCCTCCGCCACGAACGGCCCGGCGCACGCGACGCCCATGATATGCTGGGCAAGGACGTCGAGCGTCCCTTCACGCCAGGGCTCGCCGTCGAGTGCGCCCTCTTCAATGGCGTCCTTCGCGGCAAGACATTCGAGCACGGAGAACCGGTTGTCCGGCACCATGAGGGCGCGCGAAGGCTCGTTCATCCGGTGGTTCGCCCGGCCGATGCGCTGGGTCAGGCGGCTTGCGCCCTTAGGCGCGCCGATCTGGATAACGAGGTCGACGTCGCCCCAGTCGATGCCAAGATCGAGGGTCGAGGTGCACACGACCGCGCGCAGCTCGCCCCGCGCCATCGCCGCCTCCACTTTCCGCCGGCGCGCGACGTCGAGGGAGCCATGGTGGAGCGCAATCGGCAGATTGTCGTCATTGAGGCGCCACAGCGCCTGAAAAGTCATCTCGGCCTGGCTGCGCGTGTTGACGAACACGAGCGTCAGGCCGGCGTCGCGTATGGCCGCATAGACCTCGTCCCAGGCGTGTCGGGCCGAGTGCCCCGACCAGGGAATGCGGTTCTCGGAATTCAGCACCGAGACGTTGGCCTGCGCGCCGCCCTCGGCCCTGATGAGCGCCGCCCGCGCTTCAGCGCCCGCTGCGGGCGTCAGGTAGTCGAGCAATGCCTCCGGGTCTGGCACGGTCGCCGAAAGGCCGGTGAGGCGAACGTCCGGCGCGATCGCCTTCAGGCGGGCGAGCGACAGGGCGAGGAGATGCCCGCGCTTCGTGTCGGCGAAGGCGTGCAGTTCGTCCAGGATCACTCGCCTGAGGCCCGCGAAATAGTCGCCCGCATCATTGTGGGTAAGTAGGAGCGCGATCTGCTCCGGCGTCGTCAGCAATATGTCCGGCGGGTGTGTCTTCTGGCGCTGGCGCCGGGCGGGCGGGGTGTCGCCGGTGCGGGTCTCAAGTTTGACGGCTAGGCCGATCTCGTCCACCGGCGCCTGCACGTTGCGGGCAATGTCGACGGCGAGCGCCTTCAGGGGCGACACATAAAGAGTGTGTACGCGCGGCGATGCGCCCTGTGACGCCGCCGCGGACGCGTCCCTTGATGCAGCAAGCTCAACGAGAGTCGGGAGGAAGCCGGCGAGCGTCTTGCCGCCGCCCGTCGGCGCGATCAGCAGATGCGAACGGCCTCCCCGCGCCGCCGCGAGGCAGTCGAGTTGATGCTGTCGCGGCCGCCAGCCCTTGCCAGCGAACCAGTTCTCGAATGTCGCCGGCAATGCCGTCACGATTGCTCCGGGTCTCGATCTCGATGGACGACCATAAGGGCGCCGAAACCGTGTTCGATAGATTTTCGCGAAACGCCTGCGAAAACACGCTAGGGCGTTTTCCGAGGGACCTGAATCGTTAGGGATTCCCAAGGCATGCGGATCCTGATTCACTCTTTGGGCTGGTGAAGGAGGCCAGCCTGTCATGGGGAAGCCGCTTTCGATTGATCTGAGAGTTCGGGCGCTGG
>WGLS01000016.1 GCA_016125455.1 Alphaproteobacteria bacterium | reverse complement strand
GGCCGTCCCGCGCCGCTTCTCTTACTGCCCCTACACCCGAGGCGGAAACGCTGTCGGGCCGATAGCGCTTGCACGGAGAAACGGATGGCGGGCGCGGGACGAAATGGATGAATCCGACCCGCGCATGCGCGCGGTCGGGGCGGTTGTTCGGTTTGCCGCTCCGCGGCGGGGCCGATTCTCACCTTGAAAGAACCCCGAGGCGGAAACGCCGTCGGGCCGAAAGCGCTTGCACGGAGAAACGGATGGCGGGCGCGGGACGAAATGCATGAATCCGACCCGCGCCCCCCTCTTACTGCCACTACACCCGAGGCGGAAACGCCGTCGGGCGAAAAACGCCATTGGCGGATGATCGATGGAAGGTGCGCGACGCCTTGCGCGCGCGCCCTGTTGCCTTTCCCGGGAAAAGGGAGCGTCGCGAGACGGCGGGCCCGCGACTCCCTCCGCGATGGCCAGCGACCGCTAGTCGTCCAGGACAAACGTCACTTTCAGGACGACGCGATACTCCCTGATCTTGCCTTTGTCGAGTATGACGCTCTGGTCCTTCACCCACGCGCCTTCAACATTCTTCAGCGTCTTGTTGGCGCGTTCGATGCCGTTTTCGATGGCGTCCTTGAAGCTCTTGTCAGAGCCACAGATGATTTCCGTTACGCGGGCGATTGACATGTGTTTCTGCTCCTTGTTGCGTTCATCCGACAGCCTAACGATTTTTGAGCGCGCGGCTATCGCGTTCCGCACAGACAGCGGGGCGCGGCGCCCGTCAGTGTGCGGCGCGTTCCGCGGCGGCCTTGGCAACGCCGCATCCCGCCGCATCGGCCGCTTCGGCCGCCTCGGGCCTGCGCGCAACCACCAGCCATCCGGCGACAGGTTCGCCCCGGTCAAGCCGCAACGTCACGGCGTCGAGCGCGTCGACCTGCAACCCGGCCTGGGTGAAGACCCGGCGCGCGTAGGCCCGGGAGTGGGCAAAGCGGAGCGATTCCCGCAATCGCCAGTCGACGTCCGGCGCAAGGTCAGGTTCAAGCGCCTCGAGCGTCACCGCGATGCGACCGCCGGGCGCCAGCTGCGCCGCCGCCGCGGTTGCAATAGGCGCGAGGTCGCCCGCATAGATCAGGACGTCCGCCGCGAGAATGATGTCGAACGCCGGCGCATCCGCCATACTGCGCCGGATCAGCGCCGCATGCAGATCGTCCTGATCAAGAGCGTCGTAGAGGCTCTTGGCGCGCGCCGCCTCCAGCATCCCTGCCGAGAGGTCGACGCCTTCGAGCCAGCCGGCCCGGCGGGCGAGCGCCTCGGCCATCAGGCCGGTGCCGCAGCCGAGATCAAGGGCGCGGCCCCAGCCGGCCGGGCGGCCGATCAGCGCCGCCAGCCGCGCAGCGATGAGTTGCGGCGCCCGGTAGTCGAGGGTTTCGACGAGCGCGTTGTCGAAGGTGGGCGCATAGGCGTCGAACAGCGCGGCGATCCACGCAGGCGGCGCGGCGTTTACCGCCGCCCCCGCATCGAGGCGCGCAAGCTCCAGGCTGGCCCCCAGCTGATCGTCGGGATCGGCAGCGAGCGCCTTTCGGTACGCGGCCGCTGCGCCGGCCATCTCGCCGCCCGCAGACAGGGCGCGGCCAAGCGCCCGCCACGCGACGGCCCAGTGCGGCGTCAGTTCAAGGGTCTGGCGCAAGAGGTCCGCCGCGGCGAGGTGATCGCCCGCTTCGGACAGCGCGGCCGCGAAGGCGTAGCGGCGGTCGGCGATCAGATCGCCAGACGACTGGATGGAGGGCGTCGGCGACATCTCTTCTGGCTGGTTCTCTCGTGGATCCGGTTGCGGAAGTTCTGTTGGCGCTTCTGGCGCGCTGTCATCATGCCGCGACGACGCCAACGGCGACTGTCGCGGCGCGCGCGGATAGCAGAGTTTTTCGGCGCCGATAAGTGGGTCCCGCGCGCGCTGCTGCGTCCGGTTGCCGGCCCGCGCCTCGCGGCGCAGGTCGCTCGAATGTGATTGGTATTTGCACCGACCGATCGGTACATGCGCCTTGTCCGGGTGGGTTGCTGATCGATGGGCCGCAAGTGCCCCGACCGGCCGCAAATAAGGAGCGGAACGCCATGAAACATTTCGGGGACATCATGTTCACGCCATTGGTGAAGGCCGAGCAGGCGCGGCTGGGGTCGCGCGACGCCTACGCGAAAATGACGGCCGGCGCCGCGCCGGACAGGCTAACGGCGCGGGAGGCCGAATTCATCGGCGCGCGCGACAGCTTCTACCTCGGCACGGTCAACGAGGATGGCTGGCCCTATGTGCAACACCGGGGCGGACCGCGCGGATTCCTGAAGGTGCTGTCGCCCAACCGGATCGGGTTCGCGGACTACCGCGGCAACCGGCAGTTCGTTTCCCGGGGCAATCTCTCGGCGGACAACCGGGCGTCGCTCTTCCTGATGGACTACCCCCGACAGGCGCGGCTCAAGCTCCTCGCCCGGGCGACGGTCGCTGACGCCGCTGATGACCCCGTCCTTGCGAACAAGCTCGCCATCGACGGCGGCGGCAAGGTGGAGCGCCTCTTTGTGTTTGACGTCGAGGCATTCGACTGGAATTGCCCCCAGTTCATTACGCCGCGGTTTACCGCAGAGGAGGTCGCCGCCGGGGTTGCGCCGCTGCACGACGAGATCGCCGCGCTGAAAGCGGAGAACGCGCGACTGCGCGCCGCGCGACTGCGCGCCGCGCGATGAGTTTGCTTCAAATTTTATGGAATAACGAAATGTTTACGTCGCAACTCGCGGCGCTGCGCCAATGTTACGGAAAAATAAGCACGCCGGATAGTGCGTACCCCGCACAAAAGCCCATAACGACACGCGACTGACGCACGTTTACCTTAATTTGAAACAGCCCGGTTCACTCCCGGGAAAGCCTTTGACCCTAGCTTGATATCCAGCGGGCGCGACGCCGTTCCGCTTACGGATCCTTTTTGCTCCGTATGCAATGTGCACGCGAGGCGAATTGGCGACGTTGCTTATTCGAATTGTCAGGTTTCGTGGGAACAAGTATGTGTATTGCGCCAGAAATTCGACGTTTACCGCTTTTTCGCTTCGCCGGCGCAGCCCTCGGCGCCTTTGCTCTCGCAGCATGTAACGAGGGCGAAACGCCGCCCTCCGCCGGCGGCTCCGGCGTTAGCGCCCCAGCCCCTGTCGCCAGCCCCGGCGCGCCGCCCGCTCCGCCGGCGCCGCCTGTGAACGCAGGCGGTTCGTCCATCGACTTTCCCGCCAACGATGACGATGCCGTCCAGTTCCTGGTCCAGTCGACATTCGGTCCGACCGATAGCGACATTGCCGCCATCAAGAACCTCGGCTACTCCGCATGGCTCAAGCAGGAAGCAAACGCATCGCCATCCAATTACGGCGCACGCGTAGCTGCGCGGCTGACGCTCGGCCTATCTTCCAATCTGACGCAAGACGCCGCGAGCGACTTCTTCTGGGATGCCGCCGTCAAGGGGCGCGACCAGTTGCGACAGCGCATGATGTACGCCCTGTCGCAGATCGTTGTCGTCGGCGACGGACCTGGCTCGCCGGTGCAGGGCGAGCCGGAACTCATCGCGTACTATCTCGACGCGCTCAGCCAGAACGCCCTCGGCAACTATCGCGACCTGCTGGAAGACATCACCTATTCGCCGGCGATGGGTTTATGGCTCACGTATCTCGGAAACGAAAAGGCGAATGCAGCAACCGGCAGCGTGCCTGACGAGAACTACGCCCGCGAGATCATGCAGCTCTTCACGATCGGACTTCTTGAGCTCAATCTCGACGGCACGCCAGTCCCAGGCGACATTGAAACGTACACAAATGAAGATGTCATCGGCCTGTCGCGCGTCTTCACCGGTCTCGGCTACAAAGGAAATCGGAAGAATATCCACAACGCTGCGCCGGACGCACGCTATTCCGCTATGCAGATTTACCCGGAATTTCATTCGCCGGAAGAAAAGACTTTCCTTGGCGAAACAATTCCGGCAAACACTCCGGCTGCGGAATCAATTGATCGCGCGCTCGACATTCTGTTCAATCACCCGAATGTCGGCCCCTTCATCGGTCGCCAGCTCATTCAGCGCCTCGTAGCGAGCAACCCTTCGCCAGCCTATGTCGCACGCGTGGCGGCCGCCTTTAACGCCGGGTCCTATCGATTGCCGGACGGGTCATCTATCGGGTCGGGCCGCCGTGGCGATCTGCTGGCGACGGCGGCGGCGGTGCTGCTTGACACTGAAGCGCGCCAGGACCCCGCGTCCGCGGCAGCCGATTTCGGGAAGGTGCGCGAGCCTGTGCTGCGCTTCACCCATTGGGCGCGCGCCTTCGACGTACGCAACGCCCGAGCCTATGAGGAGACCTGGCTTTCGGACACGAGCCTTGCCGAACGCCTGGGCCAGCACCCCTTCCGTTCGCCATCTGTCTTCAACTTTTACCGTCCGGGCTTCGTCGCGCCGGGGACCGTAACGGGCGCCGCAGGCGTCACGGCGCCGGAACTGCAAATCGAGAATGAGGCGAGCGTCGTTGGCTACGCCAACTTCATGAGCCATTTTGTCCGCGACGACTCGCCAGGCCGCAAGGATACGAATGGCGAAGCATTCAGCCCCAACTACGCTGATGAAATCGCGCTGGCGGACAATGTTGACGCCCTGATCGATCGTCTCGACACGCTCCTTACCTATGGACGCCTCGCCGAATCGACGCGCCTGCGGATCAAATCCGTGCTGGAGGCGATGACGATCCGCGAGGGACGCGAAGCGGACGATCGTCTCGCGCGCGTCGAAATGGCCGTTCAGCTCGTCGTGACGAGCGCGGAATATCTGGTGCAACAGTGATGTCGATTGAGGGGAGTTCCCAGATGAGCAACGCATTCAACGCCCGCATGGATCGGCGTACCTTCCTTCGGGGGATCAGCGCGAGCGCCGCCGGGGCCAGCCTGATGAGCGCCCTCGGCCCGATCGGCGCCCAGGCGGCCAATGTTGGCGGCTACAAGGCGATCGTCTGCCTGTTTCTTAAGGGCGGGGTCGACGGGCACGACCTGCTGTTGCCGTACGACCAGGCGTCATACAATCGCTATGCGGATATTCGCCGCACCTTCATGGACGCCGACTCAGGACTGGCGGATGGACCACAGCGTAGCCGGTCGGCCCTGCTTGAGCTGTCGCCGCTGAACGCCGCCAGCTTCGGGTCCCGCTCATTCGCCCTGCCGCCGTCCCTTGGCGGGATCCATTCGCTCTTCAGTGCAGGTCGCGCCAGCATCATGGCGAATGTCGGCCCGTTGAGAACGCCGATCAACGCCACTCAGTACCGGGAAAATCCGGGACTGCGGCCGAAGAAATTGTTTTCGCACAATGACCAGCAATCGACCTGGATGGCGCTTGAGACCGAAGGCGTCCGTTTCGGCTGGGGGGGGCGCTTCGCCGACGCGGCCGTGGTCTCCAACGCCAACGCCCAGCCCGCTTTTTCCGCAATGACATTTACCGGCAATGAGGTGTTCCTGTCCGGCGAATTCGTCTCCCAGTACAAGGCGAGCGCGAAGGGCGCGGAGGATTTCAGGGAAATCGTCAGTCGCCGGTTCCGAAATGCGGCGCAGGGCGACCCTGCCGTCGAAGCTGCGCTTGTTGAGCACTACTCAAGATCGGCGGACGCGCCCTCCAACCTTTTCGCCCGCGACGTCGCGTCGGTGGCCCAGCGCGCCTACACCGCGAACGCGGCCTTTGAAGACGCCATTGAAACGACGCCCGACTTCGCCACGACGTTCCCGAATTCGGGCCTCGGCGGGCAACTGGGCGCGGTCGCGCGTACGATTGCCGCCCGCGGATCGCTGGGCGCCAGCCGCCAGGTATTCATGGTCGCCAAGGGCGGTTATGACACGCACGGCAGTCAGGCCACGAGCCTGCCAGGCCTCCATGCCGACGTCGATGCATCAGTTACCGCGTTCTTTGCCGCCTTGCAGGAGATAGGCGTCGAGAACGATGTCCTGCTGTTCACTGCATCGGACTTCGGCCGCACGCTGACGCTGAACGGTTCCGGCACTGACCATGGATGGGGCAACCACCATCTGATCGTCGGCGGATCAATCGACGGCGGCAAGATCTTTGGCGAAGTCCCGCCCTACGACCTTGATCACGAATACGATACCGGTCGCGGGCGGATCATTCCGACGACGTCGGTGGAACAGTTCGCCGCGCCAATGGGTCGATGGTTCGGCCTCAGTGAATCCGAGCTGGCGACCGCTCTGCCCAACCTTTCGGCCTTTTCATCGCCGCCGGTATTTGTCTGAGGCTAGTCGACGCTTTCGCGACCAACGAGCGCCGCCTGAACCGCTGCGGCGATCTTCGGCGACAATGGATCGACCGCCGACGGGAACGACGCCGCAATGTCGCCGTCGCGGTCGATCAGGTATTTGTGGAAGTTCCATTTGGGCGCGGCGTTTTTCCCGAGGCGGGATGCCGCCCACACGTAGAAAGGATGCGCGTCCTGGCCTGAAACGGCGGTCTTGTCTGCGAGGGGAAACCGGATATTGAAATTCGTTTCGCAGAAAGACTTGATTTCTGATGCCTTGCCCGGCTCCTGGCCGCCGAAATCGTTTGACGGCACGCCGATCACCACGAAACCCTGATCCGCATACTGCTCATAGAGCGTCTGAAGGCCGTTATACTGGTCAGTGAACCCGCATAGAGAGGCGGTGTTCACGATGAGCATGGCCCTCCCGCGATAGTCGGCAAGACTAAGTGCGCCGCCGTCGATCGCCGTGAATTCAAAGGCGTAAGCGTTGTCCGACGCATGGACGGAATTCTCAGCCCAGGCGGGAGGCGCGGACAGGGCGGCGACAGCGACGGCAATGACGGCGAAAATACGCATTTGACGGGCGCCTTCTTTTGCTTCTCACCGCATACGCGCCGGGTGCGCGTCCGGTTCTGGCCCGGCGACGCTGGCTGAGGCGGGCCCGCCACTGAGCGGCTAGGCGATGTAGAAGAACTCTTCGCGAGTGATCTTTCCGGCGGCATCGACCTGATAGAGGCCGAACTCGCGCATCTGCATGCGCATGCCCATTTCCTTGTTTGTCACATCGATCTCGAAGATGAGCCCGAACTTGTCATCGCCGTGCAGGTAAGGCCCTTCGACTTTCTGGTCATGGATCTCATGCTGGCTGTACCACCACTCATGCTTGCTCTTTATCCCATCGCGGCCGACTGTTTCGCGGCTTGCCTGGCCCGGTCCGAGGGCGGCCTCGACCGAGACGCAATCGTCCGCATACAGTTTTTCCAGCGCCATATCGGTGGTTCCCTCGCGGCAATGCGTCGCGAGCGCGTCCGCGGTTGCGACCATTTTTTCGGGGAACATAGAGCGAATATCCATTTCCGGCTCCTTGAAATCGCGCGGTCAGGCGCCCTTGCCTAATTCTTGCGCACGAACACAAAATCAGCGGCTCCCGCGAGCGGCCCGGCGGCCTCGCCAAAGCGGGAAAGACGGTCCTTTGCGCGATCAACAAGTTCCCGGGCTTTTTGGCGCGCGCCGTCGGCGCCGAGCAACTTCACGAACGTCGCCTTGTCCATATCGGCATCCTGGCCAACGGGCTTGCCAAGGTCCTCAGCGGCGCCAAATGCATCGAGGAGGTCATCGACAATCTGGAACGCGAGCCCAAGGTCCTCGGCGTAGGCCTCGAGCGCGGCAATTTCCTCGCTGGACGCTTCGCCAACGACGCCGCCGGATGTTGTCGCGCATCGGATCAATGCGCCGGTCTTTAACCGTTGCAGTTCCTCGATCCCGTGAAGATCGAAGGCTTTTTGTTCCGCATAGATATCAATCATCTGGCCGCCGACCATGCCAATCTTGCCGGACGCCTGCGCGAGGTCCGCAATCAGCCTGCACCGAACGGAAGCGTCCGGGTGAGTAGCGGGGTCGGCGAGAACTTCGAACGCCTGGGTCAGCAAGGCGTCCCCGGCAAGAATCGCCGTGGCGTCGTCGAAGGCTTTGTGCACCGACGGCCGTCCGCGGCGCAGGTCCGCGTCGTCCATCGCCGGCAGGTCGTCGTGAACAAGGCTGTAGCAATGCACCATTTCAAGGGCGCAGCCGACGCGGACCGAGCGGTCGCGCGGCGCCCCGAAAATGTCCGCCGCCGCGATCGTGAGGAACGGCCGCAGGCGCTTGCCGCCGGCCAGCGCGCTATGGCGCATGGCGTCCGTGACACGGCCGAGCGGTCCGTCGCTGCGCGGCAGGAACGCATCTAACGCGGCCTCCACGAGCCCCGCCGTTTCAGTGATTTTCGCTTCGAACCCGCCCGTCATGCCGCCCGTCATTCCGCCTGTCTTCGAGGCGGCCCCTCATTTCGCTCGCCGACGCTTATGCCGGCGCTGTTTCGTCCCGCGACCTTCGCCCGTGGGCGCCGCCGCAAATTCTTGCGCCTGTTTTTTCTGCTGGCGGAGAAACGTCTTCCCATCAGCGTCGACGGGCACCCTCCTCGCCTTCACCGGCATTGAACGCAAGTCCAAATCCCCCGCAGGCGTCGCATGAGCGGGCGACCATGCCAATCCGGCCTCGCCCGTCGCATGACTTGCATGTGGCTATTGCGCCGGCCCGCGCGCCAAGAAATCTGGCGGCCGTGGAGCCTGACCGGTCAGCGCCGCCGGCCTTTGGCGAATTGAGCGTGAATGACCGGACAGCTTCGAGAGACGCGCCGGGAAACGACGTCGCCGCCGCTTCATCGCCTGTGAGGGCATAGAGCGTAACCGCAAGGTCCCGACGCCAGGCATCGAGGAGCAGACCGAATACGCCTTCCCTGAACTCGCCAGCCGGCGTGACCCCGCCAACCAGATAGGCGTCGTCTGGGCCGTCGAAGGCGAAGAAACTGATATGAAGGTTCCGGTTCAGGGATTCCGCGGCCGCGTCGGTCAGCGAATAGCCCTGGAAGCGCGCAACGAAGCCGATTTCCCCAACCATGTCCGCGCGACCGGCAATCCGGATGAGCACGATCGCAAACCGGACGCCAGCCTCCTCAACGCCGTAGATCGCGGCGTCACGTTCTGTCCCGAGGTGCTCGACCTTGCCATAGCGGCCCCTGAGCTGTGACAGGATCGCCTCCGCCGGCCACGCGAATTCCGCTGCCACGGCGCGGCTTTCGCTCCCGAATTTCTTGATTCCCCACATTTGCCCCTCCATCTGACCCGCTAATAAGACTGCCGGACGCTAACCCGACGGGACGGGCGATGGCTATGCGCTTACGGCGGGCCGATGGTTCGATCAGGCGAAACGCCGGCGCCATTCATGTATGCCAGGGGTCGGATCGATTATTTTGCACTGCGGCAAAACTCGCGGTAAGAACAGGATCGAGGGCGGGGATATGGAATTCGCGCAACACCTGAGGCGCGCATCGCATTTCCGCGAAGGCGGGGCTCATCCGCGGTTGCGGACCGAACGTTGAATGAAATACTCAGGACCGTGAAGCCTCTCCCGCACCCGGGAGCGGCCAGGCACAAGGATGCGGGCGATGACGGCAGGACAGGAACGCGATGCCGCGACGATCGATCCGGTTGCGGGCGACGATGGCGCTGGCGACCCTAAAGCCGGCGTCTCGATGATGCCGCTTGAGGTGCTGCTGGCCCAGCCGAGAGGATTCTGCGCCGGGGTCGAACGGGCGATCGATATCGTGGAGCGGGCGCTCGCGAAGTACGGCGCGCCGGTCTACGTCCGGCACGAAATCGTCCACAACAAACACGTCGTTGACACGCTCAAGGCGCGCGGGGCGGTTTTCGTCGAGGAAGTCGATGAAATCCCCGAAGGCGCCGTGACGGTATTTTCCGCCCACGGCGTCGCCCAGAAAGTCGAGAATAGCGCTGAACTGCGGCAGCTCGATGTGATCGACGCAACCTGTCCGCTCGTGACGAAGGTTCACAAGGAAGGCCGCCGGTACGCCGAACGGGGCTACGACATCGTGCTGATTGGCCACCTCGGCCATCCGGAAGTTGAAGGCACGCTGGGGCAAATTCCTGGCGTCGTTCACGTGATTTCAGAGCCGGACGAAGTCGACTCGCTTGAAGTCCGCGATCCGAATCAGGTCGCGTTCGTCACCCAGACAACGCTGTCGGTGAATGACACGAAAGACGTTATTGCTGCACTGCGGGTCCGGTATCCGAACATCATCGGCCCCGATACCCGTGACATCTGCTACGCGACCCAGAACCGCCAAACCGCGGTCATCGAAATGTCCAAGCAAGTGGATCTCCTGCTGGTCGTGGGGGCCCACAACTCGTCGAATTCCAACAGGCTGCGTGAAATCGGCGAGAATTTCGGGCTGCCGAGCTACCTGATTCAAAACGCCGATGACCTCGTTCCGGCATGGCTCGACGGCGTGAACCGCGTCGGGCTGACCGCCGGGGCGTCCGCGCCGGAAAAGCTGGTGCGGGAAACGATCGAGCGCCTGCGCCAATACCGGGCCGTATCAGTCAGAACCCTCGATGGGGTTGAGGAAAACGTGCACTTCAAGCTCCCGCCGGAGCTTGCCGAGGTGCCGCGCCCGAAGGAAGCCGCGGAAGCCTGGGCGATCGATTGACCGCGGCGCGATCTGGAAATTCCTGGCGACGGGCGATCGGACGCGGTTCGAACGCCGTAATGCCAGATAGAGCTTAAAGGGACGGAGTAGAGCGAATGTCGGTTTCCCTGCACCAACAGGTCCGTGTCGGCGCGTACGTGGCCAAGCAAACCCTGCTCGGCCGCAAGAAGTATCCTCTCGTGCTGTTCCTCGAACCGCTCTTTCGATGCAACCTCGCGTGTCCGGGGTGCGGCAAGATCGATTACCCCGCTCCGATCCTTAACAAGCGCCTGACGGTTCAGGAGTGCCTCGAGGCGGTCGATGAATGCGGCGCGCCAGTCGTCGCCCTGCCCGGCGGCGAGCCGCTCATCCACAAGGAAATCGGCGAGATCGTCGAAGGCATCGTGAAACGCAAGAAGTTCGTTTCGCTCTGCACGAACGCCCTCCTGCTCGAAAAGAAGCTGCATCTTTTCAAGCCGTCGCCGTTTCTTTTCTTCTCCGTCCACCTCGACGGCCTGGAGGAGGAACACGACAAGGCGGTCGACCAGAAAGGCACGTTCAAGATCGCCGTGGAGGCAATCAAGAAAGCCCAGGAGGCTGGCTTCCAGGTCAACGTCAACGCGACGATCTTCGACAACATGACGGCCGTGCAGGTGGCCGACTACCTCGACTATGCGACCGATCTCGGCGTCGGCATCTCGATCTCGCCGGGCTACGCCTACGAGCGCGCTGAGGACAAGGAACATTTCTTGTCGCGTGAGAAGACCAAGAACCTCTTCCGCGATGTCTTCCGGCTGGCGAAGGAACGCGGGCGCAAGTGGAACCTTTCGCACTCGACGCTGTTCCTCGATTTCCTCGCCGGCAATCAGGAATACATGTGCACGCCATGGGGCTCGCCGACGCGCAACGTATTCGGCTGGCAAAAGCCATGCTACCTCCTCGGCGAAGGCTATGTCTCATCGTTCCGGGAACTGATGGAGACAACCGAGTGGGAAAAATACGGCACGGGCAAGTACGAGAAATGCTCGAACTGCATGGCGCACTGCGGCTACGAGCCGACGGCGGCGATGGACGCGGTGAAGAACCCACTGAAACTCTTCAAGCTCCCGAACATCTTCAAGATCCGCACCGAAGGCCCGATGGCGCCGGAAATCGACCTGTCCAACGCCCGGCCGGCGGAAGACGTCCACGAAAAAATCGTGGCGGACGAAATGGCGAAAATCGAAGCCGAGAAGAAGGCGCGCAAGGAGGGCACCGAAGTCGCCGCGTAAGCCGGTCTCTGACGGTCAGAACGCAAGAACGCCGGTCCGTCCAGGGCCGGCGTTTTTCATTCCATGCTGGCGGCGCCGGCTACGGCCAGAAGGGATGGCAGCGCCGTGCGAAGCCGCTTCAACGCAGCGCCGGAATCGCGCCCCAGTTGGACTAGCGCAGGAAACTGCGCCGGCGATGACGCCGCTTTCATCAATGTGCGGATGACCCGCGTCGACCCGTCCGGCGCGACCGCGTCCATCGCGGCGGCTGGCAACGCCCGGTCCGACGGATCAGCGACGCTGCGGATCGCGAAAAATGACAGCCCCCGGGCCGCTGCGATTTCGGCGACGGCGTGGCTCTCCATATCGACGGCGAGCGCACCGGTCTCTGCGAACAGTCGCGCCTTTTCGTCAGCTGACTGAACGATGACATCCGAGCCCAGTATGGGCCCCGCGCGCCAGGCCTCCTCGCCGCCCTCTTGCATCTGAAAATCTGCGACGGTCAGCTTGTTCTGAAAGCCGGCATGAACCGCGATCCTGTCGCCCCCGTTGCGAACAACGTCGCTGGTCACGATCAGGTCGCCGGGCATAAGCGACGGGTCGAGACCACCGGAAACGCCAACGGACAATAGGACTCGCGCGCCGTCCGATGCGTACCGTTCCGCAATTGTCCGCGCCTCGGCAGCCCGCGCGCCGGAAACGCCGATGCGGAAGCGCTTCTCGTTGAGCCCGGCATCGGACAGCGCCGACCGCACGACCGCCCCTTCGGATTTCAGTCCGCAGATGATGGCGACAAAGTCATCCATGGATGCCAGCCTAACGCTGCTTGCCTGCCGGACGATTCCCCGCCGCCATTGCGCCGCGGTTCCGTCCACGCCGCGGTCGACCGGACGTTTGGGGCGCGCGGGCGCGTTCGATCATTTGTCGAACGCCATCGCAGCCGCCCGGTCGCCCGAACGGATCGACCCCTCGATCGTTGCCGGCACGCCGGTGTCGGTGTGGTCGCCAGCAAGGACAAGGTTCGTCCAGCGCTGGCGCGGCTTTAGGCGTTTGGCGACCCCGGCGGGGCTTTGGTCCAGCGTCGCGCGTCGTTCGCGGATGACCCGCACTGCGTCATAGGTCGCGTCGCCCGGGAGGCCGAGGGCGATCCGGGTTTCGGCCCAGATATTGTCAGCAGCCTCCTTGTTGGGCGTCTCGTCAAGACCGATCCTGTGGCTTGCCGAGGTGGTCAGGCTGACCACATCGCCGCGCACGAACGCCCACTGCCCCTCGCTCGACACCATGCCGATGAAAGGCGACTGGCCAAGCTTGTCCGTAGGCGCAAGGCCAGGCAGGCGATAATGGACATTGAGGATCGAGGCGTCATCCGCTGGCGGATCAAGCTCCGGCAGCAGCAATTTGAGCCGGGACGGCGGAACTGCGAGAATTAGCCGGTCCTCCGGCCCCAGTTCCACGTCCTCGGTCACGGAACTGAAGCCCGTGACGCGATCGCCGTCCGACTTGAGCTCCTTTATCATCGTATTGAAGCTGACGGTTGCGTCCCGGGCCTCGAGCCAGTTTACCGCCGGTTCGATGAATGCGTGGCCGAGGCCGGTGCGCGCCGTGAGCGGCCGGCAGGATTGCCCGCCGAGCGCGAACGTCTCGCGGATGACCGACCATAGAAGCCGCGCCGAACCGTGGTCCGTCGAGGTATTCAGCACCGCGAGCGTCAGCGGCTCCCAAAACGCCTTGTAAAGAGGATTGTTGCGATCAATAACGTCGTTGACCGTGTCGCCTGGCTCGGCGAGGGCGATCTTCGCGGCTTTCAGGTAGTCCATCACGCGCGTATTCGGCACGCGCCATTGTTCGTCGAAAACCCAGAACGGAATGAAGCCTTCATTGATCCGGACGCGCCATCGCGCGCCTGTCGCCACGTCGACGAACGGATACTCAGCCCGATCCGGCCCGACCAGCACGTCCGACGCATTGACGCCGATCCGTTCGAGAAAGTTCAGCGCCGAGCGGTTCCCCGACATGATGAGGTGATTGCCATTGTCGATCTCGCGATCGAGCGTGCGGTCGTGAAAGGTGCGACAGCGGCCGCCCGCATGGCCCGCGCCTTCATAGACGCGGACGCGAAACCCGCGCTCCACTCCCCCGACCGCGGCGGCAAGCCCGGCGAGACCCGCGCCAATGACATGGAGGGTGGCCATGGGTCAGCCGATCCGTTCGGCATCGGCGGGCGGCGCAGGCAGCGCCCGCGGCGAACCCTTCACGGCCGCCCAGGAAACAAGCGCATAGCGCCGTCCGGCAGTGACGGGCAGCGCTGCGTGCAGGTACCGAGCATCGGACGGAAACGCGATCAGGAGCCCTTTCCTTGGCGAGAGCTTCAGTCCGAAATTCGGAAACGCGATTTCGCCGCCGGCGAAACCTTCATTGAGGTACAGAAGAATCGAGAAATCCCGGTCCAACACCCGCTTCCAGGCCTTTTCGGCCGCAAACCAGTTTTCTGCATCCGCGTGGGGCTTGTATTCGCCGCCAGCATCGTATCGCAGGATCTCCGGCCGCTCGAACCAGTCGAACTGAACGCCATAGTGCCCGGCGAGGGTCTGGCGAAAGGCCTGGCGCGCAAGTCCATATAGATCGCCCTGCATTTCGCCGGGATCCACGGCTTCCGACATGCGCATGGAAGACCGCATGACGGAACTCGTATCCGCCTCACCCGCGGCGACGCCCTGCTTTACGCCCGGGCGCCGCTCGCATTCCGCGACGATCTGGTCGCAAGCCGACGCGGGGAGGTAATTCTGCACCAGGAGAAAGCCCGGCGGCATAGACCCCGTAGCGACGACGAGGCCCGGCGGCATGTCCCCGGCGACGTCGGTCCACTGGTCCGGCCGGATGGGGCGTCTGGCGGCGTAGCCGCTGTCATCATAGGCGATCATCCGCAGAACCCCAGATCAGGCGGCAGGCGCGTCGAGGCGCGGGGCGACATACCAACGCATGGCGATGAGCGATTTTTCAACCTTCGACAGGCTCAGCGGCGTCCCTACCTGATCCCAACCGCGGCGCCTCAGACGCAACAGATAGGTTTCATAGGCGCCCATCATCAGCAGCGCAGGGCGCACGATGCGCCAGTCGAGCTCCCTCAAGGCCATGCGGGCTTCGCCGAATTTGCCGGTCGCCATCTGGCCAAGCTCTTCCGCAACGTTCGCAAGCCCCGGCGCGCCGACAATGTCGCCGGGCGACGTCGGCGCCCTGTGTTTCTCGAGAAGCTCCCTCGGCAGATACAGCCGTCCAATGGCTGCGTCTTCGCCTATGTCCCGGAGAATGTTCGTCAGCTGGAGCGCATCCCCGAGCGCCAGCGCGAATCGGTCGGCGTCACGCCCTTTTGGCGCGCCAAATGTCGGCATGGAGAGCAGTCCCACCGACCCCGCGACCCGCCGGGTATAGGCAAACAACGCGTCGAGCGACGGCGCAACAATCGGGCCGTTCGCGTCCATCTCCATGCCGTCGATCATCATGAGGAACTCAGCCTTCGGAAGATCGAAGTCGCGGACCGGCGAGACGAGCGCGCGTCCAGTCGCCGTCTCGGGCGCGCCGTCATAAATCCGCTCGACTTCAGCGCGCCACGCTTTGAGACGCTCAAGGCGTTCCGCGCGTTCGAGACCATCATCGTCGGCGATGTCGTCCACTTCGCGGCAAAATGCATAGATCGCGTGCATGCCCTCGCGGCGCGGCCTTGGCAGGATCGCCATGCCAGCGGCGAAGGAGGTGCCGGACCGTTTCACCGTCTCGCTTGCATGCGCGGCGGCGTCCGCGCTGATGGCCTGGGCCGCCGTCATCGAGCCCTCCCGCCGGCGGACAAAAAGCCGGCGACTACGCCGCCGACGCTTGCGCGCGCAAAATCCGCTTTCGCCAGCGCCACGCGCGAGGCGATCGGATCGCCGACGCGCAGGATATCGATAAGCCGTTGGGCGAGCCGCACGATGACGCCGCTTTCCATCGCGAGCCGTCGGCTCTTCAGCGACGCCGGCAGGGCGCGAGCGGAAACCATCAATGCCTGGCAGCCGTCGAGCATTCTCTGCTTCGTCGCTTCAATCGCCGCGGAAGAATGCGCGCCGTCGAGATCTTCCACGCCGCCGCCCGCTTCCTTCAGCCACGGTTCGATCAGGTAGACCCGGTCGAGCGAGCGACGGTCATCTGCGCAGTCCTGAAGGTGGTTGGTAATCTGCAAGACCGTGCAAAGAGCATCAGAATGCGGATAGAAGGCCGGATCCTCGCCATGAATGTCGAGAAGGTAGCGCCCAACGGGATTGGCGGACTTCTCGCAATAGCCGATAAGTTCCTCCCAGGAAGCGTACCGGCGCTTTTCGCAGTCCTGTATAAAGGCTGCAATCAGGTCAGAGCCGTGCCGGGGCGTGACGCCAAGCGACGACAGGCTGCGCCGCAGCGCGATCGCCTTTTCAAGTCCGGTCTCGTCGCTTTCGCCCTTCAGGGCGGCGTCCATGAGGCGCAGCCGTCGGACTTTCTCAGCGTCGGGGAGGTCCTCATCGTCGGCGATATCGTCGATCGCCCGCGCGAAGGCATAGAAGGTCGCCACGTGCGGGCGCAGCTTCGCATCAATAAGGAAGGACCCGACGGGGAAATTCTCGTCTTTCGCGCCTTTGCCCGACGGCTTCTCGACGCCGAGCGCAGCGTCCACCGCCGCAAAGGCGGCGTTTTCCCGGTGCGGTTCTGGTCCGGCAATCTTAGTGGTCGCGGACGACATCGGACGCTCCAACTGGCCCCTCGCAATTGACTCCGCCACTTAGTAGGTGGTTTTCGGCCATGCGGCAAATACCGGCGATAGCCGGTGCAACGCCGCGAAATCAGGCGCTGGATACATGTTTTTGTTGGCAATTATTGCTCTCGCCGGCTGGTGCTACCTGACCTTCTTACGGCGCGATTTCTGGCGCGGCGAGCCGCGCCTTCCCGCGGGCGCGCGGCCGAAGCCAGCGCCGGATGTCGCGATCGTCATCCCTGCGCGAGATGAAGCCGGAACGATCGGCGACGTGACGCGCGCGCATCTTGCCTGCGACTATCCGGGCGCGGTGAGCGTGATCGTCGTGGATGATGCGTCGAGCGACGGAACCGGCGAGATCGCCCGCGCCGCGAGCGAGGCGACGGCTGGTCGCGGAAGGGGCGCCATCCGGTCGCTCGAGGTCATCGAGGCGCCGCCGCTCAACACCGGATGGACTGGCAAACTGAACGCCGTGGCAGCCGGCATACGGGCGTCCCGACCGGCCGACCCTGCCTATCTCCTGCTTTGCGATGCGGATATCCTCCTTGCACCGACGACCTTGTCCCGACTTGTCGCCAGCGCGGAGAAGGACGGCCTTGCGCTCACGTCTCTGATGGCGCGGCTCGACGCCCGTGGCGCGTGGGCGTCGCTGTTGATCCCGGCGTTTATCTACTTCTTTCAGAAGCTCTACCCCTTCCCCGCCATCGCCGACCCGGCAAGCGGCGTCGCCGGCGCGGCGGGCGGCTGCATGCTGGTGCGCAACGCGGATCTCGCCGCGGCGGGCGGGATTGAGGCCATCAGGGGCAAACTTATCGATGACTGCGCGCTTGCCGCGCTGCTGAAGAAGGGCCCCGGCGGCCCGCGACGGATCTGGCTCGGACATGCCGGCGACAGCGCCCTTTCATTGCGCGACAACCGTTCGCCGGGATCCATCTGGTCGATGGTGGCGCGGACGGCGTTCGCCCAGCTCGAACATTCCTGGTTCCTGCTTGCAGGGTGCGTCGTCGGCATGGCGATCCTTTACCTAATGCCGCCCATCGCAGCCCTCGCAGGCCTAGTCAGCGGCCGCGCCGCGCTTTGCATTGCGGGCGCAATCGGGTGGGCAATGATGGCCTGGACCTTTGCGCCGACCGTGCGCAGCTATGGCAAGCCGGCGCTGCTGGCCGCCGCCCTGCCTGTCGCCGGCGCGCTTTACGTTGCGATGACGGTTACTTCGGCCATCAACCATGCGCGGGGCGAAGGCGGACGATGGAAAGGGCGCACATACGCCCGCGGGTAGAGTTGGCTTCCGTCGCTGGCCTGCCTAAGCTTTCCGGCAGGCGCGCGATGCCCGTATCGGTCTGCAACGACAGGATGCTTTACGCGCTGCGAAGCGATCGACGCCTGCCGGCGCCTGCGAATTCATGAGGGGAGTACGGAGCATGATGGACCTGCCCCGCATGCGCGACCTGACGCGACGATAACGAGCGACCATGTTCGATCGACGTTTCCGCCTCGCCGTCGCCTTCCTGTTCGCCGCTCTGGCGGCCGGCGTTTTCTGGCTTGACCGCCAGTTTGAGGCGCCGGACGCAAAGTTCGTCCCCTCGCTCGCTGGCGAGCTTGCCGCCTCCTCGGTTCTGGCGATCTTCGCGCACCCGGATGACGAGCAACTTGTCACGGGGCTTCTCATCCGCGCCAATGCGCGCGATGGCGCGCGGGTGGGGATGATCACCTTCACCAAGGGCGAGGCAGGGACCCAGATGCCGCGCATCGCGCGGCAGGAAGACCTCGGCGTCGTGCGGCATGCGGAGCTCCTGAAAAGCGGATTTGCGCTTGGGCTGGATCAACAGCGCGTCTGGGACTACCCGGATGGCGGCGTTCCCGATACGGACTTTGAGGAAAGGGTGTCGAGGGTTGAGGCCCTGTTGGCGGAATGGCGCCCGGATCTTGTCGTGACGTTCTGGCCTGACAGCGGGTTTTCCAATCACCCGGACCACATGGAAGTCGGCCGCACGGCGAGCGAAGCGGTTCGCCGCCGCGTCCAGGAGGATCCGGCGACCGCGCCAAAGGCTATTGCCTATGCGCTGGCGCCGTCGCGCATGATGAGACGGTTTGGCGGCGAACGCGGCCGCCTCGTCGTCGCCAATCAACCGCCGGCGACCCACGCGATGCCCGGCGAGCCGGAAGCGAAAATCCGCGGTTGGAGAATCCACGCTTCGCAAGGCCAGTACGTCCAGCGAACCTATGGCATGCCGCCATGGCTGCTTCACCGTCTTTATGACAAGGAACACTATTTTGTTCGGTTTTCAAGCGACCTCTGAACGCAGGCGCGCACGATTGCGTCGACCCGATTCGCTGTCCGCTATTCGGCGCATCGCGGTCGCTTCGCTTGGCGTCGCGGCCATCGCCTCAGCCGCAGCCGCGCATGCGGACGAAATAGAAGCGGCGCCTGTAAGCGCCGACGAATCCGCCGGCGCCGCGCCGCTGCCATTTGGCGTCACCTATCAACTGCGCTCCGACATCTATGGACAGGATCGCGAAATCAATGTTTACGCGCCGTCCCTGCCTGAATGGGGCGAGGACTTGTTCAAGCGGCCATTGCCTGTGGTCATTCTCATTGATGGCGGCGCCGATCAGGATTTCTTCCATATTGCCGGCCTTTCACAGCTGACGCTCGTCAACGCGGAGCGCCAGCCGGCCATTATCGTTGGCATACGGACATACAATCGCCGACGGGAAATCGTGCCGGCGGCGGTCGATCCAAGATACGCGTCGGGCGAATTTGACGGGTGGGGCGGCGCGGAGCAATTCAGGCGGCACATTGTCGAAGAAGTGATGCCGTTCATTGAGGCGCGCCACGACGTCGGCCGCGCCGTGCTGATGGGCGAATCCCTCGCTGGCCTGTTCGTTGTCGATACATTCCTGAAGGCGCCGGCGACATTCGACGACTATGTCGCCGTGAGCCCTAGCCTCTGGTGGGATGATCGCCGGCTGTCGAAGGATGCCGCCCGGCTGCTGCGAGGCGGCGATCATCGCGGCCGCCGCTTGTATCTGACGATGGCTGACGAAGGCGGCGCCATGCGCCTTGGTCTCGATGAACTTGTCGCGGCGCTTGGGACCGACGCGCCGAATGTCGAAGTGAAATTTGTCGACCGAAGCGCAAGCGACACCCACGCGTCGATCTACCACCACGCCGCGCGCGACGCGTTGCGCTGGATGTTTGCCATTCCAGCCGAGACCTACGGCGAAACGCCATGGTACCTGACGGTCGACGGCGATCCTCCGATTCCGGAATAGCCGCAGAGCCGACTATGGGCCCTTCGCCGGCGCAAGAAGTCCTTTTGCGGCCGCCCACTCCAGCATCTCCTGCAGCGCCAGCCGTAGCGGCCCGGCGCGCCAGCCGAGTTCATTGGCCGCCTTGCCCGACGAAAACACGACGCGCCGGCCGGCAAGCCGCACGCCGGTCAGCGGCGCCCGCGGCGGCTTGCCAGTGAGCGCCGCGACCAGTCCTGTTTCAACGCCCCCGACGGCGAGCGCGATGGCGTAGGGCAACTTCGTTTCGGGCGTCGGACGTCCGGTCAAATCGGTCAGCAACCGGAGGAGATTGCCCAGGCTGATGTCCTCGCCTGCGAGAATATATCGCTCGCCGGACCTGCCGCGGGCCATGGCGGCGATCATGCCTTCGGCAAGGTCGACTGTAGGCGCAAAGTTCAGCAGGCAGTCCACATAGGCCGGGTTTGCGCCATTCAGAAAATCGAGCATCATCCGCGTCGGCGGCGTGATGGCGTCGTCGCCTGCGCCAATCGGCTCCGTCGGGTTGACGATAACGGCATTGAAGCCTTCAGCGGCGGCGTCCTGCGCATAAAGCTCCGCCCGTCGCTTGGACGCCGGGTACGGGCCAAGGAGCGCCGAGGGCGCGTGGGCGACCGTTTCGTCGATCGTGCTGTCGCCGATCGGCGTTGACCCGGCCACCAGCGTCGTGGCGGATGAACACAGTAAAAAACGCCTCGCGCCCGCCCGGCGCGCCGCATCGAGAACGTATCTCGTTCCCTGATGATTGATGTCGTCGAAGTCAGCAGGCGAACGGCGCCACAAGTCGGCAATGCCGGCCAGATGATACACGCCCTCCGCCCCGTCGACGGCCCGGGCGACGGCATCCGCGTCAGTGACGGACCCGCGGATCGCATCGGGTCCATCGGCTTTCAGATCCAGAACCCGCACGCGGCGCCCACGCGCGCGCAATTGCGCGACAAGCGCCCTGCCGACAAATCCCGCACCGCCGGTGACGAGGTCCAGTCCGGTCAATTCCCTCCGCCGTCCGTACGCGGCAGATCGCAGACCAAGACGCCGGGCGCGGTCACCGATCCGAGAATAAGGTTGTTCTCCGTTTCGACCGCCACGGTCGCCGCCGGAAAGTAATCGCCGCGCAGGTCTTCGTAGAGAAGGGTCACCTCAAGGCTTTCCGGATCGACGCGGACAATCCGCGATGGCGCGCGCGGCACGCCAAAATGCCGGTGCAGGCCGATCCAGGGCAATGACGGGTGGACCGCCGCAATGATGCCGCCATCGGGGCCGATCGTCAGATTGTCCGGGCCCCCTGGCGTTTCGGCTCTTCTCGTTTCCGCAAGCCCGCGGCCAGCATCCGTGATGAATGCGATCGACTTGTCGCGCGTTTGCGCAAGCACGATCTCGCCGGTCACCGACTGGGCGACGCCGTTGGCGAACCGCGCGCCGGAAAAGATAGCGCCGCCGCGTTCGGCGGCGATCCCGGCGTGCGCGAAGCCGAAAGCGTCTTCAACGGCCGCCCGCCATCCGCATGCGCCATGATCGAATGAAACAAGGGCCTCGCCGCCGATCTCGACGACGTCGTTTGCGGCGCAATGGGGTTCGCCATCGCTCAACTGCGGAGACCATCCGTCCGCGACGCCGAATTGCGCGGACATGTCGAGACGTTCATGGCGCGGCCCCGACGAGACGTTGACCCGTTCAAGCCGGCTCGAGCGCCGCCAGTGGCCGTTAATCTTCTGGTAGGCGCGATTGATGAACGCGAGGTCGCCGGTCACCGGGTCATAGTCGATGCCGTGCGGGCGGAGGCCGCCAGGCACGTCGTTACCGGAGATGACGGGCGTCGCCGCAACGAGACGGCCGCCAGCCTCCTGCAGCCGCGACAACGGCAACTCGTAGAGGCCGCCTTCCGGCAGCAGGAAAGACCGCTGGCCAACCGCCTTTTCAACCGCACGGCGATCATAGGCGGAAACGAACAACCGGCCGCCAATCCGATCGACGGCGAGATCCTCCGCCCCGACAATCCGGTCGCCGGTCCGTTCGTCGTAGAGATCGATCAGCTGACACGCGTCCGCCGAGACCAGCGGCGCTTCGTCGACCTGGTCCACACAGCCAGCGACCATGACCGCCAGCACGAGCGCAGCGCCTGAAAAGCGTGCCCCGATTGCCCGAGGCCAGCCGTCACGTTTGGTTGCTTCCCCCAACATAGCCCCGCTCGAACCCGTTTCCCCGAATGCAAAGATTATCGACGATCGGGCGCCGTGTAACCCCACTTGTCGATGAAATGGGCCATCCGGTCGGCGACTTTCGCCGCGTCCGTCTCGTCATAAGTGAAACGGTTCTTCTCGAACGTCTTCACCGACGCCAGATAAGCCTCGAATTTCGGCCGGGCAGCCTCAAATCCGGGCAATGCCAGGCGCCGGTAGACCTCGTCTATTGCCGCCATGGGGTCAGCATCGAGATCGTCGTAGCGCAGTTCCACATACCTGTTTGGCGACGCGTCCGCAGCATCCCGTTCCAGGTTGCGCATCATGCGATCGTAGACGCTGAAGATCGTCTCATCGATATCGACGTGCCCATAATCCTGCAGGGCGAATTCCTGCAAAAGCTTGCGATAGAAATTTCTCATCGAAACAAAGACATCGTAGGGGTTTCGATGGATATGAACGAACTTCGCAGACGGGAACATTTCCATCAGCATCGCGAACCGCCCGGTGTAGACCGGGTTTTTGATCATCATTGGCTTGTCGCCCTGCAGCTTGGACAGCTTGCGCAGGAGATAAATGAAACGCGCCTGCCACTGTTCGATCTCATCGGGCCGGCAGCCGTCAAAGAAAAGGCCGCGATGAAGGAACTCGGCAAACGCCCGGGGAAAGTAGATGCCGTGATAGAACGACAGCTCCGACATGTTCGCGATCGCGATTTCGTCTTCTTGCGGGCTGTCCGGGTTAACCGGAATCTTGTCGATATAGCGGTGCTTTGGCAACGCGCGCTCAAGCGCTGGCCGAAGGGCGCGAGCAATGCCGAAAAGGTCCCATGGCAACCCGGTGGCGATCGGCGGGACATAGCCGAAGTCCCCGCTCTTTGTCAGTATATTGTAGAGGTGGGTCGTTCCTGAACGCCAATGCCCCAGCAGGAATATCGGCGGCGGCAGGTCGTCCTTTCGCGGCAGGCGCGAGTCCATCACGATGCGCTCGCCAATGGAGAAGGGCTGGCGAGCGACGATCGACGCGGCAATCCCGGTGAATGTGAGCATCTTGGTCGGCGCGCCGGCCCGACGCAACACAGCGGCGAGCGTGGCGGGGTCAGAGCCGCTTAGCGGGTGAGCCATAACTGAGGGTCCTTCGAAGCGCCGGGCCGATCCTGACGCGGCGATCAACGGGTCGCCTACCCCAAGACCGCCTGCCTTGTCACGGCGGGCGCGGCGCATTCGCCGCACGGGTCGCCAGAGACGCAATGGCGCCGCAGGTGTGGCGTTGGATGCCGACGCGGGATATTCAAAATATCAATCAAGTATGTGTTTTTCGGTGAGCAATGATCCAGACGGCCGGGCCGCGAGACAGTCAAACACGTCGTCGCCACGGCTTGCGGATCGGTTCGGCGACGGGCGTCTGGGCAAGCCTTGCGCTCTATGGCGTCGCCGAGGCCGCTGAACGCTATGACATCAAGCTAGAAGGCGCGCCGGAAGAGCTGAGGGAGCGGCTGCTGGCCTTGTCAGATCTGGCCCGCGAGGAGCGAGCGTTTCCAACCTCGGCAGCCGTCCGGCGCGCCGGCCGAAATGACGCCCTGGCCATCGCCAATGCGCTGAAGGCTTCCGGTTACTACAAGGCGACGGCGCGCTTGAACCTCGTCACGGCCGAAGGCGAGGAAAAGATCAACGCCACTATCGTCGCGGAGCCGGGCCCGCGATACGAGATTGCCGAACATGTCGTCGTTTTCCTCGATGACGGTCCGGAGGATCGACCGCGATCCGCAAGCGAGCTTGGCGTCGACACGACGCCAGCGCCAAATGGCGAAGCGCTTGCCGCCGTCCAACGGGCGCTCGTGCAGGGCTTCTGGAACGCTGGCTATCCGCAGGCGCGCGCCGTCGGCCGGAAAGTTGAACTTATCGGCGGCTCGGCGCGCGCCCGAGCCATCTATGAGATTGAAAGCGGCCCTCGCGCCTCGTTCGGCCAGCTTGAGTTGCAAGGAACGCGGCGCACGGATGAAGACTATCTTCGCAAGCTCGCCACCTGGCGGGACGGCGAGCAATTCGACCAGGGAAAGCTGATCGCATTCCAGAATCGGCTGATCGCGACCAATATCTTTTCCAGCGTCGATGTCGCCCCGGGCGCGCCAGACGACGATGGCGAGGCGCCGGTCGTCGCGACGGTCGAGGAACGCAAACCCCGGACGTTCGGCGTCGGCGTATCGTTTTCCACTGTCGAAGGCGTCGGCGGGCGTCTTTTCCTCGAATACCGCAATGTCTTCGGCGCCGGCGAAACCGCGCGCTTCGACGTCGCGGCAAGCGAGATCGAACAGGAAGCCACGGTCACCTTCAACAAGCCGTTTCCCGTTCTGCCCGGGTCGGCCTACGCCTCCACGAGCTTCACCAACAGCACCACCGAAGCGTTTGACGCACGAACCTTTTCGATCGGGGCAGGCGTATCGAAATTCTGGTTCGAGCGGCGGCTTGAGACGCGCGGCGGCATATCGCTCGAAACCTCCCGGATCGAAGCGGAGGGCGTGAACCAGCGCACCTATTTTGTTTCTTTCCCGCTGCTTGCGGTGTGGGACACGGAGGATGACCCGCTTGCCCTGTCGAAGGGCGCGCGCGCGAGCGTGTCGCTTACGCCGTATTTCGGTTCGTCAGTCTTCACGCAAGCCGAACTTGCCGCGCGAACGCGACGCAATTTCGGAAACGAGGAGAAGTTCACCGTCGCCGGGCGCGTTCGTGTTGGATCAATCTTCGGCGCCGGGCTCGACGACATTCCCCTCGACCGGAGATTTTATTCCGGTGGCGGATCTTCGGTGCGCGGCTACGACTTCCAGGCCGTCGGCCCGCTGCTTCGCGACACGATACCTATCGGCGGACGGTCGGTGGTGGAGGCGGCCTTGGAGACGCGCTACAAGGTTACGAGTTCGATTCAGGCCGCGGCATTCATCGACGCGGGCACGGTGAGCTCGCAGTCAACGCCCGACATTGCCGGCGACTACCTCGTCGGGGCCGGCGTGGGCGCCCGATATCTTTCCGCGATCGGTCCGTTGCGCGTCGACTTTGCGCTGCCGCTTGAACGCAGGTCGTCGGATCGCGCCTGGCAGCTCTACATCTCTCTGGGACAACCTTTCTGATGAAAAAGGCATTTGTCATCATCGCGTTCAGCGTCCTCGTGCTCGCGGCGTCCCTCGTCATGATCGTCGCGTCGACGCTTTACACGAGCGCTGGCCGGGGTTTCCTCGCCAGCGTCGCGGAGGGCCAGATCGCGAATGCGCTCGGGGGCGAGGCGACGATCGGGCGACTGACCGGCCCGCTGCCGGGCGTGCTCGTCATCGAAGACGTGGTTCTTTCGGATTCGGAAGGCCCCTGGCTAATCATTGACCGGATCGAAGCGAGATGGCGGCCGACCGCTCTTGTTTCAAAGAAGGTCTTGGTCGACCTGGCCGCAATCGACGGTGGGCGCCTGCTCCGTCCGCCGCCGTCCCGGCCGGCCGACGCCCACCCGTCCGATGACGGACCGGTTGAACTGCCGACGCTGCCCGATGACCTGCCCAACATCGAGATCGGCGCTCTCCAGGTCTCTGAATTCACCGTTGCGCCAGCAGTCGCGGGCCGCGCCTATTCTCTGTCGGCGGAAGGCGCCGCACGGATTTCAAACGGCGCGGTCGATATTGGCGCAACCATCATCGAGGCGGGAGGCTCCGATATCGTCACAGCGACGATCGGATACGATCGGCAAAGCGGCCGCGTCGCCCTCGACATCGAAGCGGACAGCGAGGCGGACGGCGCAATTTCGCAACTGCTCAACGCGAACGGACCGACATCCGTTCGGATCAATGGCGACGCGCCGGCAAGCTCATTCAATGCCGGCATCGACGTCGAAGTCGGCGCGCTTGCGGCAATTGATGTCGAACTTGAGCTGGATCTCCTGGACTTCTCAACGCTCAGGATCGTCGGCGACGCGCGGCCGGGCGATGATCTTGCCGCAATCCGTGACGCCGTCGGCCCCCGGATCTCAATGGTTGCAACAGCTGAAACCGTCGAACGCGGAAGGGTTCAGGGGTTGAGGCTGTCGATTGACGAAATCCGCGCCGACATTGCGACCGCAAACGGCGAAATTGAAATCTGGCCCGGCCGCGGCGGGGATCTCGACGCCGCGCGCGCAACGTTTACCGTGACGCCCGGCCCACTCGCGCCGGCGCTTGTGCGCGAACGACTCGGCGAGACCATCGAGGCGCGCGCCGAGATTGCCGCCGCTGGTCGGCGCGGCCTGCCCTATTCCATCGCCTTCGACGTCGCCGCATCGGCCTTGTCGCTGAAGGTCGCCGACGGCCGCACCGACCTTGCGTCCGAAATCGAAGGTCTCGTTTCGCTCGACGCGCCGGAGCTGGCGACGCTTCTCGGCCCCGCTCAATCGCCTGTCGGGCCCGCCAGCATTACGTTCCGGCTTGATGCCGACGCAGGAGGCGTCATCGAGGTCGCCGACCTTGCGGCGTCATTCGCCGGCGAACCGGTTGGCGCCGGCCGCGCCGCATTCAGCCAGGCTTCAGAGGAAATTGATGCCGCTGTGACCCTGTCCCTGCGGCCGTCGCTCATAGCGGTCTTTGCGCAGGATATAGCGCCCTCAGGCGTGATATCCGGCGACGCAAGCATTCGCGGCGCGCTGTCAGATCTCGCGGTCGACGCCAGTCTCGCGACGCCAAGGATCGCCATCAACGACGACGCAATTCCAGCAGCCGCGACGACCATCGCCCTTCGCGGCTTGCCGTCGCGACCCACTGGCCGCGTCGATGCCCGCGCCGCGGCCGGCGACGGAAGGCTGACCGCGGAAGTGGAAACCATGGACGACGGCGCCGTGGCCGCTCCTGTCATTTCTTTACTTGGCCAGAACTTTCGCCTCTCGGGCAATGCCGTGGCCTCAAGGACCCTCGATGAATTCCGCGCGGCCTTCACCTATTCCGGCAATGAGGGCGCGACGCCGTTCCCCGGCCTTTCCGTGGTCGGCGACATCGCCCTCGAAGCGAGCTATTCGACGGCGAACGACAATGTCGCCGCCCTTGTCAGCGCAGAACGCCTCGCCATCGCCGGCGCCGGCATCGAGGGTCTGCGCTTTGAAATCGGCGGACCGCTCGACGCGGCGCCCTTGACCCTTGCTGCCCAGTCGATCGCCAGCGGCGGACCGTCCGTCAACGTCCTATCGCTGGAGGGCGTCCTCTCGCTGTCGAATGCAACGAGCCTTCGGCTCGATAGCTTCTCCGCGACCGTCGACCGCGAGCCCTACAAGCTGGTCCAGCCGGCCTTGTTCACCTTTGACGACGGGGTCTCAATCGCCGGGCTGAAGCTCAATCTCGGCGTCAGCGGCGACATCGCGATTGACGCCCGGATTGCGTCGACTCGTTGGCGCGGCGAAATCATGACGAAAGGGTTCGCGCCCCCCGGATCGCCGGCGGCTATAGACCTGAGATTTTCGGCGGATACGGATGAACCACAGGCCGGGATGGGCAGTCTCGTCGCGCGTCCGATCTTCGCAGACCAAACAGCGTCGCCGGTGGCGGTCGACCTGTTGTGGGACGGCGCGTCCCTCAACATCGTCGATGCGGCGGTCGATGGCGGCGTCGAAGGCCTGAAGCTGGATGTCGCCCTGCCGCTCCGCCTTGTCCGGGGCGAAAGCCTTTCGATCGACACGTCCGGCGCGCTTGCCGGCACGGTCGAATACGAGGGCCGAGCGGAGACAATTGCCCAACTCGGACCGCCGGCGGCGCAACCTCTCGAAGGCGACGCTGCACTTGCGCTAACCCTCGCCGGCTCGCTGGCCGAGCCCCAGATCGACGGCGACCTCTCGCTCGCAAACGGCGCCTATACCGAAACGGCCAGCGGCCTCAGCCTCGTGAATATCGGGGCCCGCGCCAAAGCTGCGGCTCGGCGGGAGGGCACGCACGTCACGTTCGAAGGCGAAGCCTCGGGCGCTGCGCAGGACCAGCCGACGATGTTTCTGACGGGCGATCTCGACCTTGGCGACGCGTCTTCACTGCGGTCGGAATTGCGTCTTGAGGGCGCGGAAGTTTCTGCGCAGATGGTCGAGAGCCTAAAGGCGACCGGAAAGATCGAGCTCGCCGGCGCGCTTGACGACCTCGCGGCGGTTGGCGCCATCAAGATCGATGCGCTGAACGTAGCCTTGGCGCCGCCGCCGGCCGGCGGATTTACGCCCGTGGAAATCATTGACGCCGCCCCCGGCGAAAGCGGCGTTGCGGGGGACCTTGGCGCCGGGACTGGAAATTCAGCCGGCAATGGGACAGCTCGAGGCAACGTTGCGGGCGCTGGCGAGGCGGCGGCCGGATCCCCCATCCGCCTCGACCTGAAAATAACCGCGCCGCAGGAGCTTTTTGTCAGGGGGCTCGGCCTGGAAAGCGAATGGCAGGCCGACCTCAACGTCGCCGGAACGAGCGCAGAGCCATCTGTCCTCGGACGAATTGATCTGCGCCGTGGCGCGCTCGATTTCGCCGGGCGGCGCTTTGCGATTGCCGACGGCGAAATCATCTTTGATCGCCTGCAAGCTAACAATCCGCGACTCAGAATCGTTGCGGAGTACGAGACGCCAAACGATGTCGTTGCGGCGTTGAACGTCGGCGGGCGAGCGACGGCGCCGGAGATAACCTTGAGCTCGTCGCCGTCTTTGCCGCGAGAGGACATCATGGCGCTCATTTTGTTCGGCAAGCCTGCTCGCGACCTGACGGCCGTTGAATCCCTGCAAATCGCCCAGACCCTCGCCCAGCTTTCCGGCGCAGGTCCGTTCGGCGGCGGCGGCGGCGGCGTCACAGGCAAGGCGCGCGCAGCGCTTGGTCTCGACATGCTGAACCTCGACCTCGACAACGCGTCCGGCTCCCAGTCGCTGACGGTGGGCAAATACGTCGCCGACGGCCTCTTTGTTTCAGCGACCCAGAGCGCCCGCGGCGACGAAGGCGCCGTGCGCGTCGAGTACGAACTGACCAATTCGATCACGGTGGAAACCGAACTCAAACAGGACGGCGACCAGACGGTGTCGGCGAACTGGAAGGTCGACTTCTGACGCCATAGGATCGTCGACCGATCGTCCATGCCATCTTTGTACCCATGATCTAGGATCGTTCGCCGGTTCTCGCCCGCGCTTCCAGTCGGGCCCGCCGGTAGGACGCCGCGCCGATCACGTACAGGATTTCCAGGTCGAATATCCTGTTCGCCGTTGCGGCCGTCCACAACCACGCGCCGCGAACGTCGAGTTCGAAAATGCAAAGCGCTGCGTACCACGAGCACAACGCCCCATGGGCGAAGCACAGCGGCACGGGCAACCACGACCCGCGCGATCGCCGATAGAAATATATCGCCATCGCAGCGTTCAACAGTATAAGCGCTGCGAAAAGCGACTCGGCCCCATCCAGCAAGAAATACGCAATGAGGCACGCCACCCAGCAGACCGCCAGCGCCGCAGCCGCCCCGACCAGCGACGCTGACCGGGACGACCGCGACAAGGCAAACGCGACGGTTAAGGCCGCCGCGTAGAATGAAACCGTCAGCCAATCCCAAGCAGTGATCGGACGACCTCCGCCGCAGGCGGCGCCTTCGGCAAGCCGTTCGCCTGCATGAAGTCGACGCCCGCCTGCGTCGCGGCCGCCTCAACCGCCTGGTGGGCGGCGGTCGTGGCGTCAGCCAGTTTCACAAGGGCGTCGGAAATTTCCCGATACGCGCCAAGCGACGCATCGCCCCCCGTTTTCTCCGCCGCCGAAGCGACCGTCGGGCCCGCCGCCGCCAGAACAGCCGCCAGACCAACGAGTTTCCTTTCAAAACGCAACAGTTCGATTTGCTCTTTTTTTACGTCTTTGGTCATCTTTTCGATGCAACTCCGTTAAAGACGTTGCGATCGCGATGCAACTTTTGCGCTAGCAATAAGACGGATTATACTAATACGAGCGCAACCGATAGTTGGTATTGCAGCTCACGGCTGCGGCCTTTTCGCCGCGGCGTTACGGAGCGTTGAATGTCCGAGGACAAGGGAGCCGACGAAGAAGCCTACGCTGCTCGCATCGCGCGAACGATGTGGCGCATGGCGAAGCGCAAGGCGCGCTCGGCGCTGCTGGGCGAGCGACGGACGGCGACGGCGCCGGTCAGTAGCGGGCGCCGCCCAGGATCCGGTTCGATATCTCCGCCGCCTGACGGTTCGGCCCTTCAGGGCGATCACGGTTCGCCGCAAACTCTTCGAGAATTTCTGTCAGAACTAGCCGCAGAACTCGAGGAAGAACCTCAGCGCGAGCCGCCGCAGAATCAGCCGCCACGGCAAGAGTCGTGTGACGGACCGCATCGCAAGCGAGATTGACGAGGGCGGTCGCTTCGCCATCCCTGACGCCGACGGCCCGGACGAGTTCCGGGCGCAACATCGACGCGAAATCATCCGGCAAGATGTTGCCACCGGAAGTTGCGCTGACGCCGCGCTTGCGCCGATTGGCAAGATCGCTGACCTCTGCCGAAGCGCCGCCGGGCGCCTGAATGAGGTCCTCGCTGGCGACGGCGCCATCAGACGCGGCTTCGACCCGCCGCGCCTCGACAAGGGTCAGCGCCCGTCGACCTTCGGCCGCTTCGAGAATATGCACGGGGTCGACGGCGGTGCGGCGCCCGAACGCCAGCAGGCTTTCGTCGCTGGAAGACAGGTAAGCTCTCAGTCTATAGAGCGCAGACATTGGCGCAAACTCTGACGATGTGACACCGCCCTTCGGTCGGGCGCAATTGCCGGCGAACCGGCTCCATGCGAAAGCAGCGTGCCGCCCGATGCTTCAACAATCCCTTAACCCAATCGTTCAATGCCGACGCATATCCTCTCCCTTGATGCGATCCGACTCGGTTTCGGCGGCGACCCGCTTCTGGCGAACGCGGGGTTGATCGTCGGTCCGCGCGCGCGCATCGCCGTCGTCGGCCGCAACGGTTCGGGCAAATCGACGCTTTTGAAGATAGCGGCCGGCATCATCGCGCCCGACCAGGGCGAGCGTTATGTCGATCCGAAATGCGCGCTCGCCTATCTCGATCAGGAGCCGGACCTCAGCGGTTACGCCAGCCTTCGCGACTACGTGGACGCCGGCCGCCCGGCAGCCGCCGATGAAGGGCTCGTCGCACGCATCGCCGCAGACCTCGACGTGCGGCTCGACGCAAGCCCCGACAGCGCATCGGGCGGCGAGCGACGGCGCGCCGCCCTCGCCCGCGCCTTCGCCGCGGCCCCCGACCTCATTCTCCTCGACGAGCCGACCAACCACCTCGATCTCGGGGCGATCGACTGGCTGGAACGGCATATCCGCGCCTTTCGCGGCGCAATCGTGATGATCAGCCACGACCGGCGGCTGCTTGAGGCCACGACCGATGAAACCCTCTGGATAGACCGTGGACGGACGCTTCAGATCGACAAGGGATTTCGTGATTTCGAAGCCTGGCGCGACGACTATCTCGAACAGGAAGCGCGCGACGCCCACAAGCTCGACCGAAAGATCGCCGCCGAGGAAGACTGGGTGCGATACGGCGTCACCGCGCGGCGCAAGAGGAACGTTCGCCGGATGGCGGAGCTGGCCGAGCTGCGCCAGTCACGGCGGGCAGCGCGCAAGGCGGTCGGCCAGGTGAACTTTTCCGTCGCGGAGAACGCCGCATCGAGCGCACGCGTCATCCGTGCCCGAAACATATCGAAGTCGTTTGGCGACCGGACCGTCGTGCGCGATTTTTCAGTCGAAATCGTTCGTGGCGATCGAGTCGCGCTGGTCGGACCGAATGGCGCCGGCAAGACAACGCTATTGAAGATGCTGACGGGCGCGCTCCAGCCGGACGAGGGCGAAACGGTCATTGGCGAGTCGGTCGACTTGGTCGCCCTCGACCAGAACCGCGCGGACCTCGATCCGTCGATGCGGGTCGCCGACGCCATTACAGACGGCCGCGGCGACTGGGTCACCTTCGGCGAGGAGAAAAAGCACGTCGCATCGTATCTCAAGGACTTCCTGTTTGCGCCGGCGCAATTCAGGTCGCCCGTCTCGGCCCTGTCCGGCGGCGAACGCGGGCGGCTTGCGCTGGCCGCGATCCTCGCCAAGCCATCCAACCTTCTCGTGCTTGACGAGCCGACGAACGATCTCGATCTTGAAACCCTCGACCTGCTTGAGGAAACCCTGGCCGACTACGCCGGAACGCTTCTCCTCGTCAGCCACGACCGCAGCTTCATCGATCGCGTGGCGACCGCCGTCATTGCGCCGACGCCTGACGGCGAAGAAGGGTCGTGGACGGAGTATGTGGGCGGGTACTCGGACATGGTCGCCCAGCGCGGGCGGCCGCCTGTTGGCGCCGCAGCCCGCAAGGCGGCGGACGTCGGGGCCCCTGGAAAGCCTGCGCCGACAGCCGATCGCACAGGCGGCTCCCGGGCAAAGCTGAGCTACAAGGAAAAGTACGCCCTCGAACAGTTGCCGGGCCGGATAGCCGACCTTGAAGCGAGAATCGCCGGCCTGAAAGCGGACCTCGGCGCGCCCGGCCTGTTTGCGAAAGACGCCGCCGCCTTCAACCGCAAGGCGGCGGAACTCGCCGACGCCGAACGCTCGCTCGCCGATGCCGAAGAAGAATGGCTGTCGCTCGAAATGAAGCGGGAAGCGATCGAGGGTTGAATTCAGTTCAGGTGCGGGTTGGCGCGCAACGTCTCGCGCGCGAGCGCAAGAAACGCGCAAACCTTCGCGGGCGGACGCACGCCGCCGGCATGGAGGACATGCACCGGAAGCGGTTCCGGTTCGAATTCGGACAGCACGGTCTTGAGCGCGCCGGCATCGAGTTCCGACGCTATCTGATAGGAAAGCACGCGGGTCAGGCCCCACCCCTCCTTCGCGCCGTCAATTGCTGCCGATACGGATGAAACCGTCAGGCGCGGGCGAACCTCAACCGACCGCCCGCCGGCGAACCGCCATGTCGGCGTCGGCGTGACCGCGCGGGCGTTGATGACGTCATGCTCCGACAGCTCCTCCGGCGCCAAAGGCGCGCCGCGTCGGCCGAAATAGCCGGGCGCGCCGCAAACGACGCGCCGCACGGCGCCAACGCGCGTCGCCATCAGCGTTGAATCCGGGAGATCGCCAATGCGCACCGCCAGGTCGAAGCCTTCCTCCACGATATTGACGACCCGGTCGAGGTAGACCGCCTCGACGCTGGCGTCCGGATAGCGATCGAGGTATGCGCGCAAGAGCGGCGTCACATAGAAACAGCCGAACAGGTTCGGCGCCGTCACGCGAAGCAGGCCCTTCGGCGCGGCAAATGCGCCGCGGGCCACGTCGACCGCGCTGTCGTATGCGGACAATATCCGTTTCGCCTCGACGAGCATCGTCTCTCCGGCTTCGGTCAACGTCACCTGCCGCGTCGTGCGATGAAACAGGGTCGCGCCAATCTCCCCTTCGAATTCACTGACAAGGCGCGTCACCGAAGGCGGGCTCATTCCGAGCGAACGCCCGGCCGCCGCGAAGCCGCCGCCATCCGCAACCGCGATGAACGTTTCCAGGGCGCGCAGACGATCCATGGCGGGCTCCATTGTTCCGGATTCCGGAATTCAGTCTTCCAATCAAAGCGCATTCCGCCGGAAACCGGAATGCCCAATATCCGGAGCGTCGGACGAAACGGTTCACGCCGAAATTGCCGACGCCAAGGAAAGACACGAACCCCAAGGAGGACTGCATGTCACGCATTAACACCCCCGCGACCATTGACGCCGCGCCCGCCGCTTCTCGCCCGCTTCTCGAAAACGTGAAGAAGTCGCTAGGCTCGGCGCCGAACCTGTTCCGGATCGTCTCGAACAGCCCTGCGGCGCTCGAAGGGTATCTCGGCCTCTCCGGCGCCCTCTCGAAAGGCGCCCTTGACGCGGCGACCCGGGAACGGATCGCCCTCGCCGTCGCGCAGATCAATGGTTGCGACTATTGTCTCGCCGCCCACACTTATCTTGGCAAGAACGTCGCGAAGCTGACCGGCGCTGAAATCCTGCAAAATCGCCGCGGCGGTTCGAGCGACGCCAGAGCCGATGCCGCCGTGCGCTTCGCCGTAGATGTCGTGAACGCAAGAGGCGCTGTTCCCGCCGCCAGCGTCGAGGCGGTCAAGGCCGCCGGCTATTCCGACGCCGAGATCGTCGAGATCGTCGCCCATGTGGCGCTCAATACGCTCACGAACTATGTGAACGAGGCGCTCGGCACCGAAGTCGACTTCCCGGCGGCAGACAGCCTCGCCGCCTAGGAAAAAGCTGAATGCAGCCGCACGCCGCCCCTGGTTGCCTGATGCCCGGGGGCGGCTTCGCGCCAAGGCATTACTGACGCGGCGTCGCAGAGCTGCCGGCGAGGATGCCGCCATCGATGGAAAGCTCCGATCCCGTCATATAGGCGGCCTCATCGGAGGCTAGCATGACGCAGATGGCGGCCACTTCCTCGGGTCGCCCGAACCGCCGCAGGGGCGTATCATGGACGAACGCCGCCTCGCGTTCGGCGCGGTCCGGTCCGTCGCCCAGCATCGGCGCCCACATCGGCGTCATCACCGCCGCAGGGTGCACGGAATTGCAGCGGATCGACCATCCCTGTTCAGCGCAGTAGAGCGCGACTGTTTTGGTGTGATTGCGAACCGCCGCCTTCGAACTCGCATAGGCGGCGGCGCCGGCAATTCCGACCAGTCCGGACCGGGAGGAAATATTGATGATTGATCCGGCGCCCGCAGCCTTCATGGCGCCAATGGCGTAACGGCAGCCAAGAAATACGCCGTCGAGATTCACGCGGTGAACCGCCCGCCAATCGGCAAGCGAAGCATTCTCCGGATCGTGGGGGCCCCGGCCGTCTTCGAATCCCGTGATCCCGGCATTGTTGACGACAACGTCAACGGCCGGCAGCGCCCTCGCAAGCTGCGCCCAGTCAGCCTCCTCCGCCACGTCAAGTTTCAGGAAACGCTGGCCGAACTCGGCGGCGGCCGCTTCGCCCTCTTCGACCCTGACATCCGTCAGCACAACGGCCGCCCCTTCGCGGGCGAACGCTTCGGCGGTCGAGCGGCCGATGCCCCTCGCCGCGCCCGTGACAAGGCAGGTCTTGCCCGCCAGCCTTCCTGCGCCTCGTCCAGTCATCGTCCGCCTCAGAACGCCAGCGCCTTCGCCCGGTTGACGAGCGGCAGGGCGCGAACTTCTTTCAGCACGTCCTCGGCGACGGGGTCGTCGACGGCCAGGAGCGCGATGGCGTCGCCGCCCGGCGTCGCCCGGCCAAGATTGAAAGTGGCGATGTTCACGCCCTTTTCGCCCAAGGTGCGGCCAAGTGCGCCGATGAAGCCGGGCTTGTCGTCATTGGTGACGAACAGCATGTGCGGCGCGAATGCCGCCTCCATTTCGACTCCATTGACCTCGACTATGCGCGGCGTCTTCCCGAAAAGCGCGCCAGCGACGACGCGATCCATGCGCTCGGTGACGATCCGCAGGCGAATGACGCTCTCATAGTTCTCCGCCGTATCCCGGAAGGTTTCCGCGATGGCGACGCCTCGCTCCTTGGCGATCACAGGCGCATTGACAATATTGACGTCGCCTAGCATCGGCCTGAGAACGCCTGCAATCGCCGACGCGGTCATCGGGCGCGGGTTCAGCTTGGCGACGCCGCCCGCATAGGTGACCTCGATCGCCTTGACGCTCGTTTCGGTCAATTGACCGGCGAACGCGCCAAGCGCTTCGGCGAGCGCGATGAAGGGCTTTAGCCGCGGCGCTTCTTCCGCGGTGATGGACGGCATGTTGAGCGCGTTCGTCACGGCGCCGCGCAGAAGGTATTCCGACATCTGCTCCGCGACCTGGATCGCGACGTTTTCCTGGGCCTCGCGGGTCGATGCGCCAAGATGCGGCGTGGCGACCACGCGTTCGTGCCCGAACAACCGGTGCGACTTCGCCGGCTCCTCCGCGAATACGTCGAGCGCCGCGCCGGCGACGTGGCCGCTGTCCAGCGCGTCGCCGAGCGCGTCCTCATCGACCAGCCCGCCGCGGGCGCAGTTCACGACGAAGACGCCCGGCCGCGTCTGGGCGAGGGCCTCCGCGGAGAGGATGTTCCGGGTCTGGTCGGTCAGCGGCGTGTGAAGGGTGATGACGTCGGACTTCGCGAGAAGCTGCGCGAGGTCCACCTTGGCGACGCCGAGCTCCTCGGCCCTCGCCTCCGAAAGGTAGGGGTCATAGGCGATGACGCGCATTTTCAGGCCCACGGCGCGCTCGGCGACATTCGCGCCGATATTGCCGCAACCGATCACGCCGAGCGTCTTGCCGAACAGCTCCGCGCCCATGAATTTCGACTTTTCCCACTTGCCGGCATGGGTCGATTCATTCGCCTGCGGAATTTGGCGGGCGAGAGCGAACATGAGCGCGATCGCGTGCTCCGCCGTGGTGATGGCGTTGCCATAGGGCGTGTTCATGACGACGACGCCCTTGGCGGTGGCGGCGGGAATGTCGACATTGTCGACGCCGATCCCGGCGCGCCCGACGACCCTCAGCCGCCCCGCGGCGTCAAGCACGTCGGCGGTGACCTTGGTCGCGGACCTGATGGCGAGGCCATCGACGTCCTTGACCGTCGCCTTCAGGGCGTCCGGCTTCTTGCCGAGGTCCGGCTCAAAGATCACCTCAACCCCGCGATCCCTGAAGATAGCGACGGCTGTATCGCTCAGTTGGTCCGAGATCAGAACTTTTGGCATGGGTCAATCCGTATATTGAATGTTGAATTGGATATTGATCGGCGCGTCGCATCGCCAGCCGGCGCGGCGGCTTTACTGCCGGGCCGGCGCCGCGCCATGGCGGCGTCAGGAGAGGGTTTTCTTCGCCTCGGCGAACGCCCAGTCGAGCCACGGCGTCAACGCCTGGACATCCGATGTCTCGACCGTCGCGCCGCACCAGATGCGAAGGCCAGGCGGCGCATCTCGGTAGCCGCCAATGTCAAAGGCGGCTTCTTCCCGGGAGAGGAGAGCCTCCATTTCCTTCACGAACTTCCGCTGGGCGTCTTCATCCAGAGCCGCAACGCCCTCGTCGACAATCTTCAGGCACACGGACGTGTTCGACCGGATTGCCGGATCCGCTGCGAGAAAGTCGACCCACGGCGTGACGGCGACCCACCGCTCCAGGACGGAAAGATTTTCGTCGGCGCGGGCCACGAGCGCATCGAGCCCGCCGAGGCCGGCCGCCCACTTCAGGGCGTCGATGTAATCTTCGATGACCAGCATGGACGGCGTGTTGATCGTCTCGCCACGGAATATACCGTCGATCAGCTTCCCGCCCTTGGTGAGGCGGAAAATCTTCGGCAGCGGCCATGGCGGCGAATAGCTCTCGAGCCTTTCAACCGCGCGCGGCCCCAGAATGAGCACGCCATGGGCCGCCTCGCCCCCAAGCGCCTTCTGGAAGGAAAACGTCACGACATCGAGCTTGGCCCAGTCGAGCTTCTGCGCGAACGCCGCCGACGTTGCGTCGCAGATCGTCAGCCCCTCACGATCCGCCGCGATCCAGTCGGCATCCGGCACGCGAACGCCCGAGGTCGTGCCATTCCACGTGAACACGACATCATGGGCTGGGTCGACTGCCGAAAGGTCAGGGATGTCGCCATAGCCGGCGGTCATCGTCCGGGCATCCAGCTTCAGCTGCTTGACCGCGTCCGTCACCCAGCCCGCGCCGAAGCTCTCCCACGCAAGCAGGTCGACCTTGCGGGGTCCGAGAAGCGACCACATGGCCATTTCCACGGCGCCCGTATCGGATGCCGGAACAATGCCGATCAGGTAGTCGTCGGGAACGGCAAGGACCGCCCTCGTCCGGTCAATCGCGTCCTTCAGCCGCGTCTTGCCGATGCTTGAGCGGTGCGAGCGTCCCAGAGCCGATGTTGGAAGTTGCGCGGCGTCCCATCCGGGACGTTTTGCGCAGGGACCGGACGAAAAATGCGGACGCGCCGGCCGCACGCCAGGAATATTTGTCATTGATGTCTCCCATCCTCACAGATGGGTCGCGCTTCGTTGGGGAAGCGTGGCCCGCTTTGCTTCTGCGCCTCTCCGGGTTACCGGGTCAATAAGGCCGTCAAAAAAGAGAGAAATCGCAAGCGCTGGACGAATCGGCCAAGCAGCTGTTCGCCCGCCGGGGCGAGCGCGAGGCGGCCACGCGACGGCGAGCAGGTCGCGGGTATTCGCCGTCCTGGTTAACGCCTATGAACGTCCTGCCAAGAGGACAAGGGCGCGAACGGCGACAAGGAATAGGGCTAAGGACCGATACGCCGCATGCTGAACGACACGGGACGCGACGCGGGCATATCGGGCGAGGCGCAATCACCCCGCGACGAGGTCGCGCGGCAAGGCGCAGTTTCGGGCGCAACGGGCGCCATTGCGCGACTCGGCCGGCGCGCGCCGCGCGCCCTGCGCGACCCGAATCGCTTCGACTGGCTTCTCCTCGGACTGGTTGTCATGATTGGCGGGTCGTCGTTTGCGATGATCCGCACCGCTGTCGAGACATTGCCGCCCGCCGCGATCATGGCCGGCCGGCTGTGGGTCGCCGCGGGACTGCTCTACGTCATGATGAAAGCGAAGGGCCGACGCTTTCCGGCAGCGCTCGTCCGCACGCCGCGCGGCCTTCGGCTCCACCGCGCCTGGGCCTCGATGGCCGCCGTCGGCATTGTCGGCAATACGATCCCGTTCTTTCTGTTTCCTTGGGCGCAGCAGCATGTGGAAAGCGGCCTCGCCGGCGTTTACATGGCGTTCATGCCGATCTGGACGCTCGGCCTCGCCTACGTTTTCGCTGCCGAACGCCTGACGCGGAACAAGGCGCTTGGATTCGCCATGGGCCTTGCCGGCGTGCTCATCCTCATGGGACCGGAGGCCATGAAAGGCGTGGCGTCGTCCTCGCTCCTGGCGCAGGGGGCCATGCTGCTCGCGACCATTGGCTATGCGGCGTCGGCGGTTCTGGCGCGCCGGGCGCCGCCCGTCCGTCCACGGACCTATACCGCCGGGGTCGTGCTGACCGCGGCCATCGCCGCGACGCCGGCGCTGTTGTTCACGACAATCCCTGAAGGCGCGCTGACGCCGTCTGCGATCGCCGCCGTGATCGGCCTCGGCGTGGGGCCCTCCGGCATCGGCAGCCTGTTCATCATCATCATTATCCGGCGGGTAGGCGCGACGTTCATGGCGCTCGCGAATTACGTCACGCCGCTGTGGTCGGTCACGCTCGGCGCGCTGCTCTTTGCCGAGCGCCTGTCGCCGTCCGCATTCGCCGCCCTTGCAATCATCCTCACGGGCGTCTTCGTCAGCCAGCGCAAGGCGTCGCCAGTCCATAAAGGGCGCACGGGCGCCCTGCCGGACCCCGCCGATTAGCGGGGCAACGTCTTGCGCGGGTGGACGCCATCCACATAACCCATGAACGGCGGATGGATTGAATAGCCGACAAGCTCGCGGGCGCGCTCGCTGAGTTGAGCAGCGCGCGCGGGCGGCGTCGCAAGAAGCATGTTTTCGAGCGGCCGAGCCCAGCCGGCGCAGTATTGCGGCGTGAGGATAAGGCGGGACGACGCCGACAGGTTCGCGCCGCCGCGGTGCCACAGATCGCCCTTCAGGGCCATCATGGCGCCGGCGGGCATGACGGCCTTCACTGCGTCCGGTCGCGCGCCCGGGTCGCCGTCCCGCCGCGCCTGCGGCGAAAAGTCCTCGTCCGACAAGGCGCCGTTCGGGTTTTCCTCGCCCCACAAATGGCTGCCGGGCAGCAATTCAGTCGCGCCATTTTCCTCAGTCATCGGATCGATCGCCCAGAAAACGCTGACCCCGCATCGACGCCTTGGTCGCGGCAGCGAGATGTGGGCGTCGTCATGGTGCCATGGCTGGGCCGTTTCGCCTGGCTGCAGGTTGATCGCCAGAAACGCCGACAACAGACAGCTTGGCCCAAGGTCCCGTTCCACGAACGCGAGGGCGAGCGGGTGCGTCGCCAGCTCGGCGAAAACGTCGTCCTTGGCGAGGAGCGCATAGACGCGGTTTGTTTCGCGGCCTTCGAATTCATTGCGCCCCTTTGGTCCGGCGCGGAGATAGGGGTCGAGCGCGGCGCGCACCCGCGAGAGAACATCCGCTGACAGCACATCTGGCACAATTACATAACCGTCGCGCTCGAAGGCGTCCTTCAGCGAATGGCAAACCGCCCCCGCATCCCCGTCGAACTGATCCGCTCTCGCTGTCATGGCTTCCTTCCCGATCTCTTGCGCGCATCGACGGGCTGGCCGCGCTTCGCGGCCGCAGCGCCGAGGCTCGGCGGCCGCGCCTGCAAGGCGCTCTCGACGAATGACCATGCCTGCTCGACAAGCCGCTTGCGGGACGGCCGCGGTTCGGAAAGCACGGCATCGCCGACCGCGCGCCACAACCCGCCAAGGACGAACGATATCGCGACGTCGGCGTCGATCTCGCCGGGAATGGCGCCGTCTTTCTGCCCGGCCCGGATATTCCGGGCGCCGACGTCGAGCATCTGACGCAGGTGAGCGCTTTCGATATCTATAACCGCAGGCTCGCGCCCGAGGCGGCCAACTACAAGCGGCGCAAACGGATGATCGTAAAAATAGTCTATGAAGGCGCGGGTGCGGTCCCGCTCCCGTGTCGCCCAGTCGACCCCGGCGGTCGGCCCTGCGAACGATATATCGCGCAATGGCCCGTAGAAACCGTCGACGACGGCGGCGATCAGCCCCGCCTTCGACCCGAAATGATGATACGCGATCCCGACCGACAACCCCGCCCGCTTGGCGACGGCGAGCATTTCCACGTGGCCATCATTGGCGATGAGCTCCGCCTCCGCCGCCCTGATTAGTCGAACGTCGCTGCCAATGTTCGCCTGCGCCGCCGTCATCGCGCCACACCGCCCATCAACTACTGAATTGAATTCAATTCAATACGACGCGGCCCAGTTGTCAAGCGCGGGGAACGCCGGCTCGCACCGCTTTGCGAGGCCTTGCGAGGCAGTACGTGGAAATCGCGGGAAAAATGGAAGTTGCGTGGACAAAGCCGGCGGGCGCCCCGCCGGCTCAATCGTCGAGATGAAGCTCGCCCGCCTGCATGCGGATCGCCGCCCCTGAAACCGCGACGACGCCAACCGACCCGGCGCTGACGTCGAAGGCAAGCCGGATCAGCGATGGCCGCCCCATCTCGACCCCCTGCTCCACCGTCCAGGCGCAATGGCCATCGGCAAGGCCGGACGTCGCGGCGACGTAGGCTGGCAAGGCGCATGCGGCCGATCCCGTCGCGGGGTCTTCGGGCACGCCGATTGACGGCGCAAACATTCGTGTACGGAACATCTCCGGCTCGCCTGGCGCCCGCGCGACCACGTAGATTTCATCCCCGAGACGGGCGATGGCGCTCATATCCGGGGCCATGCGGCCAAGGGCGTCATAGGGCGCCTCGACGGTGAGAAACGGCGTCGGCGCTCCGGCTACCATGGGCGCTGCGAGAATGTCGGCGCTTTCGAGCCCGAGGGCGTCGGCGAGCATGGCGCGCGTCACGTGCGAAGGCGTCGCCGTCGGCGGATTCGGATTGACGAAAGTCGCGCCGGCATCATCGAACGAAATGGCGAATACGCCAGCCTTCAGCTCGAGATTGAACGCCGCCCGCGAGGCGCGCTGCGCGGCGATCGCGTGCGCAGCGCCGATCGTCGGGTGTCCGGCGAAGGCAAGCTCGCGGCCTGGCGTAAAGATGCGGATCCGCGCGATATTGTCCGTATCCGTCGGAGGATACAGGAAGACGGTCTCGGACAGGTTGAACTCGCGCGAGATGGCCGCAAGCTCGTCCTCCCGCAGCGCGTCCGCATCCTTCACGACGGCGAGCGGGTTGCCGGCGAACCGTTCCCGCGTGAACACGTCCCAGGTCTCGAAACGCACCGACCGCGTCATGTCGATCTCCGTTCCGCCATCTCGCCATTTTCGGCGCCATCTTCAGTGTCCGCGTCATGCCACGCCCCGAGCGGGCGAGCGCCCTGGCCCAGCGGCTGCGCGGCGCGGATCGCGCAGCGAACATACTCTATCGCTGCGGCCACGGCGAGGTCGATGGATTTCCCCTGGGCGAGACGGGTCGCGATCGCGCTCGCCAGCGTGCAGCCGGTGCCGTGCAGCGGGTGGGTCCCGATCCTCTCGCCCTGAAAGCGGCGCGCGCCGTCGGCGTACACCAACGCGTCGACGACGCTCTCGCCCGGAAGGTGGGCGCCCTTGGCGAGCACGGCCTTCGCCCCCGCAGCGCAAAGCCGCTCGGCCGCACGGCGGACCTCCGCTTCATTCCGCACCGGCGCGCCGCCCGTCAGCGCCGACAATTCGTCCGTATTTGGCGTAATGATCGCCGCGCGCGGCGCCAGCTTCTCAATAAGGGCGGCGGCGACCGTTCCGTCGGCAAGCGCATCGCCGCTCGTGGCGATGAGCACCGGGTCGAGGACGATCGGCGCGGTCACGTCGGCGAGGGCCGACGCCACCGCAGCAACCACCGCGGCGTTCGGCAGCATGCCGATCTTCACGGCATCGACGCCGATGTCCGAGACGCATGCCTCGATCTGAGCGGCGACAAAGTCAGGCGGGACGTCGAGAACGTCAAAGACGCGGCGGGTATTCTGGACCGTGAGCGCCGTGATCGCAGCCATCGCGTATCCGCCCAGCGCCGTCACGGTCTTGATGTCTGCCTGGACGCCCGCCCCGCCGGACGGGTCGGAGCCGGCGATGATTAGGACGCGTTTCGGCTGCTGAGCCATATGCTTGGGTCAATAGGCCGACGGCTTCGCCAGTCAAGGCCGATCATTCGCGGCGCGCAACCAAGGGCGCGACCGCCCGCGGCTTTTTTCTGCTTGAATTCCGCGGCTCCGCCTCTCTTCGCCGCAGGCCTGGCGGGCCTCTTCGGCTTCCGTCGTCTGCGTCGCAAGGAGGCCTGAGACTTCCCGCCGGACCCTCATCGTTTTTCCGGACAGGCACGGGGCAGTTAGGGGGCAGTGGCGGGGCAACCGCCGCTAGCGCCGGATTGCTTCGGGTCGGAGCCGAGAGGCCTCCCTTGTGAAGTCCCGACCAGAGTCGCCCGACCCGGCTCGCCACTGAAGGGGCGGACTCAGGCGTGCTTCGCGACCGCGTCCGCCACGGCGTCGACCACGTCCTCGACGACATTGCGGTCCTCGCCTTCGCCCATCACCCGGACAAGCGGTTCGGTGCCCGACTTTCTGATGACAAGCCGCCCCGCCTCGCCAAGTCGCGTCTCGGCGGCGGCGATCGCCTTCGTGACATCGGGATGGTCAAGGGGCGCCCCGCCCTTCAGCCGGACATTCTTCATCACCTGCGGATACGGTTCAAAAAGGGCGCACACTTCGCTTGCCGGACGGCCGGTCTGCGCCACGACAGCGAGCACTTGCAGGGCGGTGATAAGGCCGTCGCCGGTCGTCGAGTAGTCGGAAAGAATGACGTGGCCTGAGGGTTCGCCGCCGACATTCATGCCTTTCGCGCGCATGGCCTCGACCACATAGCGGTCGCCGACGCGGGTGCGTTCAAGACGCAGCCCTTCGTTCGACAGGAAGCGCTCAAGGCCCATGTTCGACATGATCGTCGACACGACGCCGCCGCCTTTCAATCCGTTGCGCGAGGCGAGATGCCGGGCGATGACGGCGAGCACCTGGTCGCCGTCGATTATCCGTCCGGCTTCATCGCAGATAATCACCCGGTCGGCGTCGCCGTCGAGCGCCACGCCGATATCGGCGCGATACTCCTTGACCGCCGCCTGCATCGCCGACGTCGACGTTGATCCGCATGCGCGGTTTATGTTGAAGCCATTCGGCTCAACCCCGACCTTTTTCACCTCTGCGCCAAGCTCCCAGAGCACGGTCGGCGCCACCTTGTAGCCGGCGCCATTGGCGCAGTCGATGACGACGCGCAGGCCTTCGAGGGACAGACGCTTCGGAAAGGCGCTCTTGGCGAATTCGATGTAACGCGCGCCGGCGTCGTCGACGCGCTGGACGCGGCCGAGCTCTTCGGGCTTTGCAAGGCCCTTCTCCAGCCGGCTCGCCATAAGCCGTTCAATTTCGAGTTCGGTGGCGTCGGACAGCTTGTAGCCGTCAGGGCCGAAGAACTTGACGCCATTGTCATGATACGGATTATGAGATGCGGAAATCATGACGCCAAGGTCCGCGCGCAAGGATCGGGTCAGCATCGCCATCGCCGGCGTCGGCAGCGGGCCAAGCAGGAAGACGTCCATGCCCGAAGCCGCAAAACCGGCCGTCAGCGCCGGTTCGATCATGTAGCCGGACAGGCGAGTGTCCTTGCCGATGACGACGCGATGGCGGTGGGCCCCGTTCCTGAAGACCTGCCCGGCGGCGAGGCCAAGGCGCAGCATGGCGTCCGGCGTCATCGGCCCGGCGTTGGCGAGCCCGCGAATGCCGTCGGTGCCGAAAAGCTGGCGTTCGCCAGTCGGCGCGGCCGGCTTTTCCTCGTGATCGTCGTCGCCGCGCATCGAATCCTTTCGCGAACCTGCCGTTATAGTCCCGAACCGCCTCGTGGTATCGCCTTGCCGCTCGGGGCGCTAGTAGCCGAGCATAGGCGCCAGCCGTTACGAATTGGTCGCCGACCGCAAAACCATGGCAAATTCAATGACCAAGACACAAGACAGACGCGCCGAGGCCCGCAACGTACTGGGCGGGCCCCTAGAGACCTGTTCGCTCGACCCGCTGACGGGCTGGTTCCGGGACGGCTGTTGCGACACCGAAGGGCTCGATATGGGCATGCACGTCGTCTGCGCAGAGGTGACCGCGGATTTTCTTGCCCACCAACGCCGCAGCGGGAATGATCTTTCCACGCCGCGCCCGGAATTCGGCTTTCCGGGACTGACGCCTGGCCAGCGCTGGTGCGTTTGCCTGTCCCGCTGGAAGGATGCGCTCGACGCCGGCGTCGCCCCGCCAATCGTCCTCGCGGCGACCCATGAAGAAGCCCTCGCCGTCGTCCCCATCGAGGTGCTGAGGGCCCACGCGATTGACGGGGGCGCGGACGCGCGCGGGAAAGGACGCTGACCAAGGGATGGGGCGCACGCCGGACATTCTGTCTACGGACGCGCCGGACGCGACCCGCCTCGCCCTTGAGGCGCTGGCGCGCGGCGAGCTTGTGGCCCTCCCGACCGAGACCGTCTACGGCCTCGCCGCGGACGCCCGAAACGACCGCGCCGTCGCGCAGATCTACGCGGCGAAGGGTCGTCCCGGCTTCAATCCGCTGATCGCCCATGTTGACGGCTGTGACATGGCGGAGCGGCTGGTCGAACTGTCGCCGCTCGCCATGCGGCTCGTCGAGGCGTTCTGGCCGGGGCCGCTGACGATCGTCGCGCCGCGCCGCGCGGACGCAGGCGTGTCGCCTATCGCCGCCGCCGGACTGGACACCCTCGCCGTCCGGGCGCCGGCCCACGAGACGACGCGCGGAGTCATCAGCGCCTTTGGCGCCCCCCTCGTCGCGCCAAGCGCCAACCCTTCCGGACGCCTCAGCCCCACGTGCGCGCGCCACGTGGTCGACGGGTTCCAGGGGCGCGACGGCCCGACGCTGGTTCTCGACGCAGGCCCATCATCCGTAGGCGTTGAATCGACCATCGTCCTTGTCAATGGAGACGACGCCGTCCTGTTGCGGCCGGGCGGCCTGTCGCGCGAGGTTATCGAAGGCGTTCTCGGACGCTCGCTCCCGGCGCGGCGCGACGGCGCCGTCATTGACGCGCCGGGACAACTTGCAAGCCACTATGCGCCCGCCGCGCGCCTGCGCCTTGAGGCGACGGCGCCTCGCGACGACGAGGCGTTCCTTGCCTTCGGCGAAACGCCTCAGCGGCGTTTCCAGGAGAATCTCAGCCTATCGCGCGACCTCAACGAGGCTGCGGCCAACCTGTTCGAGATGCTCTGGCGTCTCGACGCGCTCGTCGCCGCGAACGGCCTTGCCGGCATCGCCGTCGCGCCAGTGCCGGCGACAGGGCTCGGCCTCGCGATCAATGACCGGCTTGCCCGCGCCGCCGCGCCGCGCACGCTGTAGCGGCCGTCAGCAGCGCGTCCGGTCGCTGTGAGGCGATGGCCTGCGCCGGAACAATAGCGGCCGATGGGGCGCGGACGGCGATCAGCTGACAGACCGGGTCGGCATGGCGGAAAAATCCCCGGAAACTGCCGTGCACAAGAATTTTCGGTGCGCCCAGGGCGCAACCAGTTTACGCGACATTCGCTAGAAGCGGCGAGAGGCTCGATTGTGAAACTGATTCAGGAATTTACGTTCGGCGCGATGTTGAAACCGCCGATTCCAGTCGGCGCTGGTCCGATCGGGACCCGCATGTACTACGAAATGACTGGAGGCGAGGTAGCGGGCGATCGCCTTCGCGGAAAGGTGCTCGGCGGCGGCGAGTGGGCGTTGATAGGTCCCGATGGCTATTTGAGGGTTGACGTGCGCGCGCAGGTCGAGACGCACGACGGCGCCTATTTGTATGTACAGTATGTCGGCCTGCTGGAAATGAACGCAGCGGTCCAAAGCGCAATCGAGAATGGAACCGGCACCGGGTTCGGCGATCAGCATTTCTATACGAACCCCAGATTTGAGACGGGGGATCCGCGATATGACTGGCTCAATACGACATTCTTTATCGGGGAAGGTCGAATTGCGCCGGGCCTCGGGGTCGAATACCGCGTCTGGAGACCGGCATAAGGATCCGCGGCATTATGGCGCAAACGCCATTAGAAGTGAATCCGCCCACGCGTTAGATATGCGATGTGGCAAAGGAACCGATAGTCAGCGCTTTGATCAAGGAACGCCGCAACGTGTTGGCCCGGCTTCGGGATCACGAGGCTATCGTCTGCGACCTCAAAACCACCCTCAGCCACATGGTCGCGACGCTGTTCCATCTTGGCTATTATCCGGACGGAGCAGATGCCCAAAAAAAGCCCATGGCGGCGGGCCTTTTTTATCAGGGTGAGTTGCCCCGGATCATATTGACGCTGATGCGCAAGAATCCTGACGGCCTTGCGCTGCGCACCATCGTCGAAATGGTCTGCCAGCAAAAAGGCTGGGAAACGGATGATACGCGCTTCAATCGGGAACTACGCCTGAAAATATCTCGCACGCTGGACCGCCAAAGGCTTAAGGGCGTGGTTGAAGGAGTCGGGAATGAGCCGGTAGGCGTATGGCGGATCGCGCCCTGCTAGGTCGCCAAGATCGGCAGTGATGCTAGGTGGACGCTGTCGCCTTAGCCGCCTCGCGGCTTTCCTTTCTCTTGATCGCAACGAGTTTTCTACGTCCAACTTTTCGCAAGTCATTGAGTAGATCAATGAGTTCGTCGATATGGACGTCAAACTCCTCAGGGGTTAATGCGTCCCGAGAAATCAAGATGACTTTCGGGCTATCCCTTGGGTATTCTCATTCCTTAACTTGAACATGTACGGCGTCAAAACTGCCATGGTTTTGGACATGAACGCCGAAAGTATCTTGGTTTAGGAATATTGATCTTTCCTTGTTTTTATTAGCCATTTTTACCTTCTCGCTGTCTTGGGTTCGGCGTTAGGCCGAACACTGCCAGTAGCCAGTAAAATCAACGCTGGGCTTGCTGGCAAGAGCGTTCCCGGCGACGCGTTTAACCTGCCAGCCGTTTGACCGGCGGCGGTGATTTTCGCGCCATGAGGCTTCTTGCGCATAGCGGAGAAGGTACAGGCCGCTAATCCAGTCGTTATGGCCTTGCTCCGCACGGCGCAGGCGGGAGAAGAACGACTCGGCTTGGTTAGTGCATGCGCCATTCCATGAATGGGCGGCGCCATGGTCAATGCGGCGCACATCAAAACGGGCGTGCAGCGGGTTCCATGATGGGGCCTCGTCGGCGTGAATGACCGTAGCCGGATCGACTTGGCGCTTGATCCAGGCGTTCGCCTCGGTTTCTGTACGGAACACCATCGACGTTGTATTGCCTTCACGCTCGCGGACGACGACGACGCAGCGGCGCTTATCTGCCTTGTTTTCTTTCAGGAGGCGGCCTTTGCGGTCTTTCTTGCGGTATCATTTACAATACTATAAGTATCATCTACGATGACAAAAGTGTTATAGGAGATACCTAGATGGAAGCGGAGTGGGAAAAGCGGGTTAGCAATCTCCTGAAAGGGGAATTGAAAAAGCGGGGCGTGATCTACGCCCAGCTGGTCGACCGACTTGCAGCCATCGGCATTGACGAGAAGGAAGCGAACATCAATGACCTTGCCCCGTCATTCGCCCTCAGTTTGAGGTAAGGTCCGTTCCGATAAGGAGACGGATGAATGAGGAAGAGCAGGTTTACCGAAGAGCAGATCATCGGGATCTTGAAGGAGCATCAGGCTGGCATGTCGGCGGCG
>WGLS01000013.1 GCA_016125455.1 Alphaproteobacteria bacterium | reverse complement strand
TCCTGCGAAAAGCTGCCGAACGCACCGTAGATGCCCTGTGGAACACCATCGGACACCTCGTCAGCCTGTTCAGCCCCAACGAATGCGCCAACTACTTCGCCGCTTGCGGATACGATGCAGATTGAATGGAATCCGCTCTAAGCTATTGTTTTGGCGGATTGCGAACGCGAAGCCGCGATCTGCGCTCGTTGCAATCCGCTCTAGCCGAACCGTCGCTCAAGCGAGTCGAAAAGCGCCCTGATCGCCTGCGCCTCGCCGCCGACCGGGCGGCCGGGCGCGGCTTTTGCGCGCCAGGCATAAATGTCGAAGTGGCTCCAGACAGACGCTTCCGACGCAAATCGTTTCAGGAAAAGCGCCGCCAGGATGGAGCCTGCGAACGGTCCGCCCGGCGCATTGTTCAGGTCCGCGATCGGCGTCGAGAGCATCTGTTCGTAGCCGGCCCAAAGGGGCATGCGCCAGACCGGATCGGCGACCCGTTGCGCGGATGAAAGGACGTCGGCGACGAAGTTGTCGTCGTCGCAGTAGAACGGCGGCAGTTCCGGTCCGAGAGCGACCCGCGCCGCGCCAGTCAGGGTTGCAAGGGTAATCATCAGGGCCGGCCGTTCCTCGCCGCCAAGCGCCATCGCATCCGCCAGCACAAGGCGCCCTTCCGCATCGGTATTGCCAATCTCGACCGTCAGTCCCTTGCGGCTGGTCAGTATGTCGCCGGGCCGGAAGGCGGCGCCGGAAACGGCGTTTTCGACTGCGGGGATCAGGATGCGGAGGCGGATCGGCAGGCCGGCGTCCATGATCAGCCGGCCAAGGGCCAGGGCGTTCGCGGCGCCGCCCATGTCTTTTTTCATGATGGCCATGCCGCCGGCCCCCTTGAGGTTCAGACCGCCGGAATCAAAGCACACGCCTTTGCCGACGATCGTCACCTTCGGCGCGGCCGGATCGCCCCATCGGATGTCGATCAGTCGCGGCTCGACCACGGACGCCCGGCCGACCGCGTGGATAAGCGGAAAATTTCGCTCCAGTAGCGCCGCGCCGGTCGTCGTCTCGATCTTCGCGCCCGCCTCCAGGGCGATCTCGCGCGCAACCGCCTCGAGGCCATCCGGCAGCAGGTCGCCGGCCGGGGTGTTGACGAGGTCCCGCGCGAGCCAGACCGCATCTGCAAGACGCCGGACGCGGTCCAGATCGGCGCGCGCCGGCGCAACGAGGCGGGCGGCGCGCTGTCCGCCCTGTCGATACCGTTCAAACTGGTAGCCGCCGAGGGTCCAGGCGAGCAGTCGGGAAAGGCATTCGTCGTCGGTTTCAGGATCGACGGCCAGCCTGAATGCGCCGCTCGATAGCCGTTCAGGCGCCGCCGCAAGGGCGAAGGGGTCCGATCCATCGCCATTGCCGACCAACACGCCGGCCGGCCCCGCCAGAACGGCGCCGATGTCGCCCTTGAATTCATTCAATTCCGCCAGGGATCTTAAGTCTTCCGGAACCCCATCGAGCGCTGGATCGCGCCTTGCCAGATAGATCGGACGCGCCGCCACGGCGGCCGGGTCTTCAGCGGGGATGATCGGAAACGGGCTTCGACTTGCGGGCATTTGATGGCTTTCGGGACGAGCGGCGACGCATTTCCTGTCGGCGCGCCGCAGACGGCGGGCTGAAGAGCGCCGAGTTAAGCCTTTCTTGAAACGATTAAGCAATCTTCCCGGTTGTCGCGATCCGACGCACGAGGAACAGCATGACCGTCTTCAACGCAAATCCGACCAATTCACGGACCGCCTTCCGCGCCGGCGCAGCCGCGGCTTTCGGCCTGGCGCTCGCCGCCTGCCAGACGACCGGCAAGGACCTCGACGCTGCTGGCAAGGACGCCCGGTACCGGGATAGCATCGCCGCATTCGCGGACCCCAGCGCCGATCCGAACGGCATGGATCCGGTCGCCGCGGCCGCGTTCTGGAGCGTTCGTTACGACCGCGACCCGAGCGACTGGCGCGCGGCGGTGAACTATTCCGCGGCTTTGCGCAAGCTGGGTTCGCTTGACCAGGCGGTTCGCGTCATCGTTGCCGTCGCAGACAAGAACGGAGACGAGCCGGACGTCGCATTCGAAGCCGGCAAGGCGCTCATTGAAGCGGGCCGCGCCTTCGAGGCCGTCCGCCATCTCGAAAACGCCGACGCCGGACGTCCGCACGACTGGCGGATTTTGTCCGCGTTCGGCGTAGCTCTCGATCAGATCGGCGAGCATGAAATTGCCCGCACCAAGTACCAGCTCGCCCTTACCCTCGCGCCGGATCAAGTCAACATCATGAACAACAAGGGCCTGTCATTCGCCATGCAGGGCGACCTTGGCTCAGCGTCTCGCATCCTGCGCGCAGCCGCGGCAAGGCCAGGCGCGGACGCGCGCGTCCGCCAGAACCTTGCGCTTGTCCTGGCCATCAAGGGCGATATGGCCGAAGCCGAGCGCCTTGCGCGTTCGGATCTGCCGCCGCAGATCGCGAACGGCAATATCGAATACTTCCGTTCCCTGATCGTCCAGCCGTCCTACTGGACGAACTATTCGCCAAGCGACATCGACGCGCCTGATTTCGAAGCGGACGACGTCACGCCCATCGAAAAGGCGAGCGTGGAAACGAATGCGCCGGCCGTGCTGGCGCCAATCGAGGCCGAGGCGCCGTCGCGCAAGGCGGCGGCGACGCAAGCCGCGGCCGAGCCAGCGAACGCCCTCGTCCAGCCGGCGATTGCGGACATCCCCGCAGACGCGACCGACGCAGCGGCGCCCGCCAGCGCCACCAGCGCGACGCCAACCGCCGTCATTCTGTCGGCGCCGCCGACGAACGAGGTTTCGACCGACGAAGCGGACAAGGCCCCAACGTCGCGCCCCCGCGCTGAGGTTCGCGATGAGCCGGAGTCCTATGACGCCGCCGTGCCCGACCTGAAAGGCGACCTCTAGCCGGTCGACGAATGATCAGGCGTATACGTACGGTCCGCCGCGTTCAAGCGCGCGGGCGTAAGCCGGGCGCGCGTGGATTTTTTCAAGGTAGCCCTTGATCGCCTTCAGCTTGCCCGCGCCGGCGCGATCCGCGCCCGCCTCAAGCGGAAAGCTCATCATGATGTCGGCGCCTGAGATTGCGTCGCCGGCGAACCAGGCATTGCGGGCAAGGTGGTCGTTGATGAAGGCGAATTGGGTTTCGATGTTGGGATCGACGTAGGAACCAAGCACCCGATCGGCGATGCCCTTCGCGATCGGCTTGGCGAAGAACGGCATCTTCGCTTCCTTCACTTGCGTGAAGAACAGCTTGAGGAGCAGTTGCGGCATCAGCGAACCTTCCGCGAAATGCAGCCAGTACGTATACTGTCGCTTTTCTTCGGCCGTCATGGGCGCGACTATATCGCCGCCGCCATGTTCGCCAACGAGATACTCCACGATCGCGCCCGTTTCAGCGACCACAATTCCGTTGTCTTCGATGACCGGCGATTTGCCGAGCGGATGGACGTCCTTCAGGGCCTTGGGCGCCAGACGCGTCTCCTTGTCCCTCAGGTAGCGCTTGATCTCGTAGTCGAGCCCCAGTTCCTCCAACAGCCACAAAATGCGCTGGGAACGGGAGTCTTCCAGATGGTGGACAATAATCACGTCGGCCGCTCCTTGGATTTGTTTTTCCGCCGGCAGCAACGCCGACGGCGGCCATTCGAGTCAGTTTACGCGGCCGCTTGTTTTCATGATTGTTACGCAGGCCCGGGCGTCGCTGGTTCCGCTTCCGACAGATTTTTCTCCGCGCGCCTAGAGCGCCGGGGGAAAAAAGTGCGACGCGGTTTTTTCGCTAACCCGGCGCGACCACTCAGGAACCAGACTTTCAGGCGATTCCTGTCGATCGCCCGAAAGCCTAGCTGAGGGTCGCGAGCGCGTCCTTCGTGAAGGTCATCAGTTCGTCTGTCCGCCCTTCCCTTATCTTCAGCGCCCATTCCGGATCCTGAAGCAGCGCACGCCCTACGGCGATCAGGTCAAATTCGCCCGCCTCCATCCGGTCCACAAGGGCATCCAGCGAGGCAGGCGTCGACTCGCCCCCCGGGCCATAAATCGCGGTGAATTCCCCGGAGAGGCCGACCGACCCGACCGAGATCGACGGCTTGCCCGTGATCTTTTTCGCCCAGCCGGCGAAGTTGAGGTGGGCATCTCCGCCGACGCCGGCCACGTCGGGCCCGAAGGTCGGTTCCCAGAACCGCCGCTGGGACAGGTGGAAGCCATCAACGCCAGCTTCGACAAGCGGCGTCAGCCATTTTTCGAGTTCCGCGGGCGTTTCGGCGGCAAGCGCATTGAAATCCTGCTGCTTCCACTGGGAGAGCCGGATAAGGATCGGGAAGTCAGCCCCGACTGCGGCCCGCGCCCGCGAAATGATCTCGGCCGCCATTCGTGTCCGGCCTTCCCATGCGCCGCCCCAGCTATCGTCGCGCAGGTTTGTCTCGCGCCAGAAAAAACTGTCGATAAGATAGCTGTGAGCGCCATGGATCTCGGCGCAATAGAACCCGAGCTCCTTCGTCGCGACGATCGCATCGACGAACTCCGATATCGCGATCTCGATCTCGGCGGACGTCATTGGCTCGGCAATCTGCTTGCCTGGAACCTTGAAGCCTGAAGCCGACCAGGACGGGACATCGGGATGTTCGGAGGCCTTCGCGTTGCGATATGGGCCCTCGTGCCAGATCTGAAGGCCCATTTTCCCGCCGGCCGCCTTGACCGCGTCGGCAACCTTTCGCCAGCCGGCCTTCGCCTCGTCGAACACGAGGTTCGGCACGTTCGGGGTGCCGGTGGCCGTCGTCGCGTTCGGCGACACGCCCTCGGAAAGGATGAGGCCAACGCCCGCCGCCGCCCGACGGCGGTAGTAGGCGACGACGTCATCGTTTGGCGCGTGACCGGGCGAAAATGACCGCGTCATGGGCGCCATCACGATCCGGTTGGGAACGGCGATATTGCCGTGTTCGAACGGCTTGAACAGAATATCGACGGGCTTTGTCATCAGGTTCTCCGGTGAAACGGCAGCGAGCTCCAGGCGCGTCGATAGCCGGGATCATCCCGCACGGCCAGACGCGGGCCCCAGATCGCCGGGGGCCGCTGGCGCGCCGCGCGCCAAACGCTATATAGCCCTCATGAAATTCCTCGATCGCGCAAAGATCTATCTCGCCTCCGGCGCCGGCGGAAACGGCTGCCTGTCGTTCCGGCGCGAGAAGTTTGTCGAGTTCGGCGGCCCGAACGGCGGCGACGGCGGTCGCGGCGGCCATGTGTTTGCCGAGGCGGTCGAAAACCTGAACACCCTGATTGATTTCCGGTATCAGCAGCATTTCCGGGCCGACAACGGGCGCCCCGGCGAAGGCTCGAACCGGACCGGCGCCGACGGCGCGGATCGGATCATCAAGGTCCCCGTCGGCACGCAGATCTTCGAAGAGGACGAAGACACGCTGATCGCCGATCTTGAAACCGCAGGCGAACGCGTCCTCCTGGCCAAGGGCGGCAATGGCGGTTGGGGCAACGCCAGATTCAAGTCGTCCACCAACCAGGCCCCCCGACGCGCCAATCCCGGCCAGCCGGCTGAGATGCGGACGATCTGGTTGCGGCTGAAACTGATCGCCGACTTCGGCCTCGTCGGGCTGCCGAACGCCGGAAAGTCGACATTTCTCGCTCGCGTTTCCGCCGCCAAACCGAAGATTGCCGACTATCCGTTTACGACGCTTCATCCGAACCTCGGCGTCGTTCGCGTCGGCGAAGGCGAGAGCTTCGTCCTTGCGGACATCCCCGGCCTGATTGAGGGAGCCCATGAGGGGGCCGGAATCGGCGACCGTTTCCTCGGCCACGTCGAGCGGTGCGCGGCGCTGCTGCATCTCGTCGACGGCACGCAGGAAGACGTCGCAGGCGCCTACCGCACCGTACGCGGCGAACTGGACGCCTATGGCGGCGGCCTTGTCGACAAGAAGGAATTCGTCGCCCTGAACAAGATCGACGCGCTGACCCCCGATGAACGCGACGCGCGATTGAGGGCGCTGTCGAAGGCGGCGGGACGGCCCGCGCTCATAGTGTCGGGCGCAAGCGGCGAGGGCGTCGACAATGTCCTGCGGCTTCTAATGACGGAAAAGAAGCGAGCCGCTGGGATCGAGCCGGAAATCGAGACCGATCCGCATGATGACGGCCCCTGGACGCCATGACAGGCGATCCGGACATGGCTGACGGCCCACGGATCGGCCTACTCGGCGGCTCCTTTAATCCGGCGCACGAGGGTCATCGCGAAATCTCGCTCGCAGCGATCAAGGCCTTCAACCTCGATGCGGTGTGGTGGCTTGTGTCGCCGGGAAACCCGTTGAAGGACAAGGCGGACTATGCTCCGTATGACGAACGCCTGGCCCAAGCCCGGCGGGTCGCCAATCATCACCGGATCGTGATCTCGGACTATGAACGCCGGCGTCAGATCACCTATACCATTGACACGATCAGGTCGCTTACGGACGAACTGCAACACGTGCGCTTTATCTGGCTTATGGGCGCGGATTCGCTCGCTTCTTTTCATGAATGGCGGGATTGGCGCGGCATTGCCGAAAGGGCGCCGATCGCCGTTTTCAGCCGCCCCGGCGATGAACTTGCATGCGAAACCTCCCCGGCCGCGAAGCAATTGAAGCCCTTTCGACTTGAACTCGCCGACGCCGACGCTATCTTCGACGCTACTCCGCCAGCGTGGATATTCTATCCGCATACGGCCAATGAAATGTCGTCGACGCAAATCCGGCGGCGGAAGGATGCATAATGCACGAACAGGATCGCGCGGCGTCTCCGGCCGCCCTTTCCTCGCCTTACGGCGATCTCGCCTTCCTGCTGGATCTCGACCCGCCGGCCTCCGACTTCCGGCACGACGTCCACGAGGGACTTGCCGCGACGCCAAAGCGGTTGTCGCCAATGTACCTCTACGACGAACGCGGGTCGCTGTTCTTTCAGAAGATCACGACGCTTGAAACCTATTATCCGACGCGGACGGAGCGTTCGCTGTTTGAAGACAACGCCCGGGCGATCGGCGAGGCGATCGGGCCGGGCCGCGCCGTTTTCGAGTACGGCGCCGGTTCGCCGGAAAAAATCGAGCTTCTCCTGTCCTTGATGCAGGACCCGCGCGGCTATGTCGGCATGGACATCAGCCGGGAGTTCCTGATTGAGGGGATGCAGGCGTTCGCCGCCCGAACCGGCCTGCCGGTCGGCGCGGTCTGCGCCGATTTCAACGACATCGCGACGCTGCCCAAGGACTTGATTGATCCGGAGGCCGCATGGCTCGGGTTTTTTCCCGGCTCGACGATTGGCAACATTTCGACGGACGCGGCCGGCGCGCTCCTGCGGAACGCTGCCGCGACGCTCGGGCGCGGGGCCGCTTTCCTGTTAGGGGTCGACCTTGAAAAGGATCCGGACGTCTTGCGCCTCGCCTACGATGAACCTGCCGGCGTGACAGCGGAATTCATTCTGAACATATTGCCGCGGATCCGGGATGAGCTTGGCGCATCGCTCGACATCGGGGCGTTCAAGTACGAGATCGACATCCGCGACAACCCCCAGCGCATCGAGATGTACGTCACCGCGGTCGACGCGACCGAGATCAGGCTCGACGGTCGCGCCTATGGGTTTGACGCCGGCGAACGCATGCAGATCAGCCGCTCGCAGAAGTATTCTCTCGAGGGCCTCGATTCACTTCTCGATAGCACGCCCTGGCGACGCGAGCGGACCTGGATCGACGAGGCGTGCCCCTACGCCCTGTGCCTCCTGGGCAACGGTTAATCGTAGCGGCGCCTATTGGCCTCGGCCGGCGACATCCCTATTCTTGCGACGCGGTCGTCGTGACCGCGCTTGCATGGAGGCGGAGCTGAACTCCGAACCTAGCCCGGCGGCCGATCCTGCGGCCGCCCTTAAAATCGTTGGCGGGAACGACGTTCCGGAAGCCGACGTCTCGGACGCCGACCCCGAAGGTAGAAGCGTCGGTCAGATCGCCAGGGACATGGATCTGTCCTCCCTCGAACCAAACGAGAAATCACAGGCCCTGCTTGAGCTGGTCCGCGATGAGCTGGACGAGAACAAGGCTGAGGACGTTGTGACCATAGACCTCGGCGGCAAGACCGAAATCGCGGACGCAATGGTCGTCGCCTCCGGACGGTCGCAGCGCCATGTGGGCGCGATGGCTGACAAGATTATCCGGCGGCTCAAGGATGCCGGCGCAAAAAGCGTCAGGTCCGAAGGACAGCCGGCGTGCGACTGGGTCCTGATCGACGCCGGCGATGTGATCCTGCACCTGTTCCGGCCGGAAGTGCGCTCGTTCTACAATCTCGAACGGATCTGGTCTGAAGCGGCCCATGGGCCGGGAGCGCGCGCCAACTAGGCGCGTGCGGTCGTCTCCGGGCCGCTGTTGCGCCGTCAAGACATTCGCGCAACATGTGATGCCGGTCGGGAGATCGACGGTGAAACTGATCATTGCCGCCATTGGCGTCATGCGGGCCGGGCCATTGCGCTCCCTAGTCGACGACTACCAGGCGCGGAGCCGAAAGCTCGGGCCGTCGCTCGGCTTTTCCGGCCCGGACATCCGCGACGGCGAAGTAAACCGGTCGCTCCAGGGCGCGGCGCGCGTCTCGGCGGAAGCGACGATACTCGCCAGATTCTCGGTCGACAGCGAAATCCGGATTGCGCTCGACGAGCATGGCAAGTCGATGAAGAGCGAGGCTTTTGCCGCCCAGCTCGCAAGCTGGCGCGATAACGGACGCCGGTCAGCGGCGTTCATCATCGGCGGCGCGGATGGTCATGGCCCGAACCTCCTTGAGGAGACAGACCTTCGTCTTTCCCTTGGCCCGGCCACATGGCCCCATATGTTCGTGCGCGCCATGTTGTGCGAACAGATGTATCGGGCCATGACGATCCTCTCTGGACATCCTTATCATCGAGAATGAGCCGCTCAGCCGACCGCCCGGACGCCCCAGACAACCCCGCCGCCAAACGTCCTGTGATGTTGGCGCTGATGTCCGTCGCCGCCTGCGGGTTTTCCCTGGCCAGCTCGTTGGCGGCCGCCCAGACGCGCGAAGATGTCGGCCCGCGCAGCGAGGACCGCGAGGAACTCTTGCGGGTCGAAAAGGAACTCGCCCGCCGCCAGCAAGATGAAGCGCGCCTTAAAGATGAGGCCGCGGCGCGGGCGCGCGAGGTCGAAACCTTGCGTGACAACATGATCGAGACCGCCGAAGCGCTGCAACAGGCCGAGCGTCGCATCGAAAGGATAACCAGCGAGATTGAAGCGCTCGAAGCGGAGTCGGCGACGATTTCGTCAAAGCTGAACGCCGAAGCTGGCGTCCTCAGCGACATACTTGGCGGGCTGCAGTCGCTCGAGCGGGCCAAGCCGCCCGCCCTCCTCGCCGCGCCCGGCGACGCCGTCGACGCAGCGCGGGCGGCCATGCTGCTCGCCGACGCCGCCCCTGCGCTGAAAGCGAAAGCGGATGAACTGCGCGCCGCGCTGGCTCGACTGGCGACCGTGCAATCGCAACTTGAAGACGAGCGCGCCGCGGAGCGCAAGACCAATGACGAGATCGGCGCGCGACGGCGATTGCTCGCGGAGCTTTTGAATTCGAAACAGCAGGAGCGCAGCGTCGCGGAAAAGCTCGCCCAGGCAGCCCAGAGCGAAACCGCGGCGCTCGCCGCGCGGGCGACGAGTCTGCGCGGCGTGCTGAGCGCGCTGGAGCGCCTCGCCCGGGAAATCGCGCCGCGCCTCAAACCCGATCCGAGATCGAAACAGCCCCCAACGAACAGAGAGGATGTGTCCGGTTTTCGGGCGCCGTCCTTGCGGTTCCGCCCTTCCAAGGCTTTCGATGACGCCCGCGGCGCGCTGGCCCCGCCAGTCGTCGGCGATATCATCGGTTCATTTGGCAAGCCGCGACCGGAGGGCGGCACCTTCGAAGGCGTCAGGTTCAATGCAGCGCCAAACGCCCTTGTGACCGCTCCCCATGACGCGAGCGTCAAGTTCGCGCAGTTCTATCCGGTGACCGGCAACCTGATCGTCCTCGACGTCGGCGACGGCTATCATATTCTCCTAATGGGCATCGGGTCGTTTCTGATCGACGAAGGCCAGACCGTCGCCGCTGGAGAGCCGATTGGCGTGATGGGACCTGACGTGACCCTGCTGGATATGGAAATTCGACGCGCCCGCGACCCCGTTAACCCGGTATTGTGGCTGGCGGACAAGACTGGCGGCTGAGGCGTCGCCATCGGTTCGTCGCGCCGAGGGTGCGCCCTATCGACCAATTCCGCCAGGAACGGTGTTGTTATTAGACTTTTTTCCCACCATCGTGCGCTAATGGCGGTCGCGCCGGAGAGCCGACGCCTCGAACAGGAAGCGAATCCATGAACAAGCCACGTCACACGAGCGCCGATGGGCCAGACATAAACGGGACGCGCCGAAGCGTTTCGATGGCGAGCATTGCGGCGGCGGCAATAGCCGGCTCGCTTGTCACCGGGACCGTGCTGACCTCCGGCATCGCCCGGCCGGCAATTTCGGCGGACACTTTCCGCCAGCTCGACCTCTTCGGCGAAGTGTTCGAGCAGGTTCACGCCAGCTATGTGGAATCACCGAATGACGCCGAACTCATCGAAGGCGCCATCAATGGCATGATGGGCGAGCTGGATCCTCACTCGAGTTATCTTTCCGCCGATGACTACGCAAAAATGCAGGAGCAGACGCGCGGCAGCTTCGCCGGGCTCGGCATCCAGGTCGTCATGGACAATGAGGGCGAGGACGCCGGCTTCGTAAAGGTGGTCGCGCCGATCGACGGCACGCCCGCCTCCCGCGCCGGCATCCAGACCAACGACCTGATCGTGGAAATCGACGGCAAGGACGTAAAGCCGCTGAACCTCGACGAGGCGATCGCGCTCCTGAAGGGCGAGAAGGGCACGCCTGTCAACATCAAGGTTGTCCGCGACCGCTCGAAGGATCCGTTCCCGCTCAAGCTGGTTCGGGACATTGTTCGCGTCGAAGCCGTGACGAGCCGCCTGGAAGGCGACTTCGGGTACGTCCGCGTCCGGACATTCTCCGAACGCGCCGGCGGGGAACTGAAAGACGCCATACGCGACCTCGAGAAGGAACGGCCGGGCGGGCCGAAGGGGTACGTCCTTGACCTGCGGTCGAACCCGGGCGGCCTTCTCGACCAGGCGGTCGCTGTCGCCGACGTCTTCCTTGAAGGCGGCGAAATCGTCTCCACCCGCGGCCGCCATCCTCGCGACACCATGCGCGAGATGGGACGCCGAGGCGACCTTACGGCCGGGAAGCCGGTGATCGTGATGATCAATGGCGGCTCGGCGTCGGCGTCGGAGATCGTGGCGGGCGCGCTGCAGGATCGCAATCGCGCGCTGTTGCTCGGCACCAAGAGCTTTGGCAAAGGAAGCGTCCAGACGGTCATCCCCCTGCGCAATGGACTGCAGGGCGCGCTTCGACTGACGACGGCTCGTTACTATACGCCATCGGGCCGTTCGATTCAGGCCCAAGGCATCATGCCGGACGTCATCATGCCCGTGATCTACCCCGGGCAGGATGAAATCTCGGCGCGCCCGAGCGAACGCGATCTGGAAGGCGCCCTTGACGTGCCGAGCGATGCAGACGACGGGCTCGACCCGGATGACGCCGGGACGCCGCCGACGGACATTGCCTCCAGCGACGACGACAACAACGGGGTTGCGCCTGTTGAATGCGGTTACGAAGAAGACGGCGAAACCTTCAAGGACTGCCAATTGGAGCGGGCGATCGAAATTCTATCCGATGCGACCGCGTTTCGGGCGCTCCTGGCGGACGCCGGCGCAGGCGCCGCCAAGACGCAGTAAGTCCACGGCCGACGCCAAAGGCCGCGTATTTCGCGAACATCAACCAACGGGGCCATTGCGGCCCCGTTTTTTTTCGCCTGACGCGTCGGTCGCCCGTTCTCATTCCGTTAACCACCGCGTCAGTACTTTCCGGGCGCCGCGCGTATCGGGAGACGATTCTTCGACCCGAGGCCGGCGAAGGCAAAAGGCGCAGCTGCAGATGGCGAATAGCCTGACGGTCAGGACTATCCCGAAGCGTCGTTCGCGGCGAAGCCTGCCGGTGCTCAGCCGGCTGACGGTTGCCTGGCTGTCGCTTGCGATTGGACTTGGCGCGATGGGCGCTGGCCTGAAACTCTTCGCGGCCAACTCCTCGGAGAGATTCGCGGTCAATATTGATGACGTCGAACAGTTTGCGTCCGCGACCCAATCGGTCGCGCCGGCGCACGCCGAAGCGCCGCTCGCCCAACCTGAACTCGCGGAGCGGCTGCCGATGCCGGACTCGCCCCGATCCTACCGGGCGCAGGCCCGCGGCCATTCGACCGGCGCGCTGGCGCCATCGCTCGCCGCAGCGGCCCGCCCCGAGGACGGCGAGATCCCGTCGCCGTCCGCGACCCGGGCGGCGCGCGGCGGACCGAAGGTCATCCGGATTGCCGACGCGCTGAATGCGCCGGTCGGCGATCGGCGCGGCGGCTGGCGACGCCTGTCAGCCGAGGCCTCCAACCTCGGGGGCGACACGGACGACATGGACGCCTCGGGTGACACTGGCGGTCCGGTTGGCGACATCATGATCACGATCGACGGGAAACCAGCGGCCGCCCCTGGGGCCTTCGGCCGGCCAAGAACGCGGCCCGCCCGCCCGATTCCCGGACCGTTGCCCGCGCTGACCCGCGACAGCCCGTTTGGCCCTGTGCCCGCAATAGCGCCGGACGGCGAGGCGCCATACCGCGCCTATGCCCATTCCTTCGTCAAGGCCGACACCCCCCATATCGGCCTCATCGTTTCGGGCCTCGGCCTCGATGCGACCCTGACGGCAAGGGCCATCGAGGAACTGCCGGCGGAAGTCAGTCTTTCGTTTGCGCCATATGCGAAGGACCTTCCTTACTGGACCGCCAGGGCCCGCGAGGCGGGCCATGAAATCCTTCTCGAACTGCCCATGGAGCAGGGGTCAGGCCGCGCCGAGGAACTCGGGCCGGCCGGCCTGATCACTGGCCGCGCGCCCGCCGACAACATCAAGCGCCTTGAGTGGATGATGGCGAGATTTGGCGGCTATGTGGGCGCGACCAACTATCTTGGCGTCAAGTTCGCGTCGGACAGCAACGCCATTCGCCCGGTGCTGGCGCGACTGCGGGCGTCAGGCCTCTACTTTTTCGACGACACCGGCGCCGTTCGCCGAACGGGCGCGCCGACGGCGCGCGACGTCGCGGGCGTCTCGCAGCTAGTGACGCCTGGCGACGGCGACCCGGCGCGCGAACTCGCTCTGCTAGAGGAAGTCGCCGAACGGGACGGCGTCGCCCTTGGCAAGGTCTATGTCGCGCCCGACACGTTCGAGCCGTTGGCCGCCTGGGCGCGGACATTGCCCGATCGCGACTTGACCCTCGCCCCCGCCTCGGCTGTTTTCGCCCTCACATCGAGCGCGAACGGTTAGGCCGGATGGCAGGCAGCAACGACCCGACGGAAATCGACCGAATCCTCGAACGGTACCGACGCAATGTGGGCGTCGCCCTCTTCAATCGGCGTGGCGAAGTCTTCCTTGGCCGGCGGATTGGCGATTTCGCCGATGTGGGGGAAGTGATGGGCGAGTACCGCTGGCAAATGCCGCAAGGCGGGATCGACCCAGGTGAAGAGCCTGTTGACGCAGCCTTCAGGGAACTGAAGGAAGAAACCGGCGTCAGCGCCGCGACGCTGCTCACCATCACGCCGGGCTGGCTCACGTACGATTTTCCCGCGGAATACCCCAAGAAGAAGTGGGCCGGCCAGCGGCAAAAATGGGCTGCGATGCTGTTCACCGGAACGGATGATGAAATCGACCTGAACGCCGACGCGCATCAGGAGTTCGACGCCTGGCGATGGTCGCCTCTCGAGGCGACGCCCGATCTCATCGTCCCGTTCAAGCGACGGGTATACGAACAGATGGTGCGCGCCTTCGCGCCCCTGCGCGATTTCATTGCTGCTGGCGAACGCTCCCGCCTCGAGAATGTCTAGCGCCCGTCATCCGGCGCAGCGGGGTATCGGTCGGCCAGAATAAGCGCCGCGCCATGACCGATCACGCCAATGCCCAAGCCAATTGCCGGCCAGAGCGTCCACAGCCGATCCGGCTCCGAAGCGACATTGATCCAGACCAGCAGAGCGATGACGCCGACATAGGTCGCGAGGTGGATCCAGAAAGCGGCCCAGGCGTCTTGCCCTTTGCGTTTCGCTGCGAGTTCAGCCGCCGCGCGCGCTTTGGCCTCCACATCGGCGGCGAGGGCCGATGCGGGCACGTCGAACGCAGCGGCGAGGGCAAGCACTGTTTCCCTTGAAACACTGTCGCCATTCTCCAACCGCTGGATGGTCCTTGGACTGACGCCGGCAACTTCGGCAAGGTGTTCCTGGGACCAGCAGCGGTCGTCTCGCCATCCCCGGATTTTCTCGACGTTCACGCGCATTTTCATAGTCATTCCCTACTGATCGCCCGTCATCAAGTGGAAGAAGCTGCTGGCGATTCAGGCCTGGCGCCACGACAACAGCCGGACAGCGTGCCGACAGGCGCGCGCCAAATTGGCCGGGAGCGCAGCCGTGACAGGCCCGCCGCCGCAAAATATTCACTTGTCAAAGAGCCCGCCGCGATTCTCACGGCCGCCGCGCCCACGCGGCGATAAGGAACACCTTAGGGGGGTGGAAAACCTGTTCGATAGATTTTTCTGAAAAGCCCCTCAACGCCAGTGATGGCGGGGCGTTGAGGCGTTCGATAGATTTTTTTGATTCATGGTTAACGGCGCATCAGAAGATCCCGCAGGAGGCGACCGCACGCCCCGTCAACGCCATGCTCACGGATTTGCGCCAGGCTATGGCGCGATCCGGAGCAGGCGCGTCCAGAGATGACCATTGCCGACCCCTCACTGTCCGGCCGATGGCGGCCACAGCCAGCCGCGACGGCGGGCGACGGTTCACCGTTCACGCTGGCGACGCGCGCGCTGGCGATCCTGACGCTGATCCTGTTGCTAAAGCACGCCGGCCAGTTCTTCGCGTTTCCCGCAGATCGCGCTATGGCGGGGCCGGAAGATCTCGTGGTCTTTCACGCCATCGGCGACTTCGCGGCGCGCGATGCGCTTGCAAGCGCCTATGATCCGGCGACGTTCGCCGCGGCGCTGCCGGCCGCAAACAAGGGCGCCCACTGGCTGAATCCGCCGCATGCGGCGTTATTGTTTTCGCCATTCAGCGCCGTCCCCTACAGCGTCGCCAAGGCGTTCTGGCTAGGCCTGACGCTCGCAGCGACGATTGCCGGCGCGATGCTGGCAGCGGGGCGCCGCTCGGTGGAGGCGGCGTCAATTTCCATCCTGTCTCCGGCGTTTCTGGCGGGCGTCTTTGCGGTAAATCTCGGTGGGATTGTCGCCGGGGCCATGATCGGCGCGATGCGCCTTGCCGAAAGGCGGCCCATCATCGCCGGCGCGTTCCTCAGCTTTCTGACGATCAAGCCGCAATACGGCGTTCTGATTGCGCCCTATCTGCTCGCGAGCGGCCGTTGGCGTGCAATCGCATGGGGCGCCGTCCTTTCAGCGGTCTTCGTGGGCGGCTCCCTCATTGTCCATGGGTCGGCGTCGTGGATGGCGTTCTTCGACGCAATGCCAGCGGTTCATGCGCAACACGGCCTCGAAATGCACCGCGGCACCGTCAATCTGGCGCAGCTGTTCGTAAAGGCAGGCGCGCCTGCAGGCGCAGCGACCCTCGCCGCTGTCCTCGCGCTCGTCGCAGCCATGATCGCCGTGTACGGATTGGCAAGACGCGACGACGGCCTGGCGACGATCGGCTGGGTCCTTGTCCTGACGCCGCTCGTGGCGCCGTCCGCGTGGATCTACGACTGGCCGGTCGTCGCCTGCGGCCTGATCGCCCTGCACTCGGCGGGCCGGCTGCGAGGCGGCCTCGCCATCGCGGCCGCGGCGGCCTGGGCGGCGCCGGTCATTCCTATATTCCTGTACGGACGATTTGCGGCGGCGGCGGCGAGCCTGTCGCTCGTCGGGATTTTCGCGGCCACGGCCCTTGCGGCCGTCAATGCCCGAATGAAGCCGCTATCGGACTAGAGCGAGGATTGCAGTTCCTTCAGCTGCGCGACTTCAAACGCCGCCTTCTGGCGGGTTTCCGCCAACGCCTCCTCGTCATTCATGGCCGCTTCCGCGGCCCTGATCCGGTTCGACAGCGCCTCGGCGTTAAGATCAGCCACGAAGACCGCCTCCTCCGCCAGAACCGTCAGGCCGGCCGGGGTCACGTCGGCGAAGCCGCCTCGCACGAACACGCGCGTTTCCTTCCCGCCGTTCATCACCCTCACGACGCCAGGCGCGAGGGTGGACATGAACGGCGCATGATTCGGCAATACCCCAAAAATGCCGTCTTCACCCGGAACATCGACCTGATCGACGTCTTCGGACACAAGCTGCCGCTCCGGCGACACGAGATTGAAGTGGAGTTTTTCGGCCATGGCGGATCCTAAATGTTTGACGCCGCATTCTGCGGCGGACACGAGTCGACTGGGCTCGTCTCGACATTCAGCGCGTCGAGGCGCCAGCAGTCGTCAAAGACGGAACAATAGCAGACGAAAATGTTGGCGCGCCCGTTGCGAACGAGATCGCGAAACCCGAAAACAGCTTCTTTCGGCGCGTAGGCGACGTCGAAGGACACCGCCGTCAATTCCTCCTCCGGCGAAATAACTTCGTTGGCGATCGGCGTATTCGAAATGCCGATCTGTTTGCCGCCCGACAGTTCAGCCGCGAGGTCGTACCAGCTTGTCTCTTCCTTGCCGTCGACTTCCAGACGGACGGATTTGATCCGCGCCGGACCGATGCCCTTGTTGCGGACAATGATCTCGAACCGTTCCTCGCCGGGCGAGCCATAGTTCATTGGCGACACGCTGATGTACGGCCACACGGTCGCCAGCTGCTGCTTGCGGACAGCGTCAGCCTCATTGACCGCGGCCCACAGCGCGACAGCGCCGGTGAAGAGGCCGGCGACGGCAAGGAATGTCTGCAGGACGGAGATGCGGACAAAAATCCGCTCCGCCTGCGTCATGTCTTTCGTGTCCTCGCCGGCCATCGCCGAAGCCTCCGCGGGAACCGGGCGCCGCCCGCCTAGGCGGCCTGCGCGGCCAGCTTGGCGGCCTTCCGCACGGCCTCATCCATCGTGCCGACCATGTAAAAGGCCGCTTCGGGCAGATGATCGTATTCCCCGGCGACGAGCCCCTTGAAGCCCTTGATCGTCTCCTCCAGCGGCACCTGAACGCCAGGGCTGCCGGTGAACACTTCCGCCACGTCAAACGGTTGCGAGAGGAAGCGTTCGACCTTGCGCGCCCGCGCAACGACAAGCTTGTCCTCTTCCGACAGTTCATCCATGCCGAGAATGGCGATGATGTCCTGCAGCGCCTTGTAGCGCTGAAGGATGCCCTGGACGTCGCGGGCGACCTGATAGTGGTCTTCGCCGATAACGCGCGGATCGAGGATGCGCGAGGTGGAATCGAGTGGGTCGACAGCCGGATAGATGCCCTTTTCCGCAATCGCGCGGTTCAGAACGGTCGTCGCGTCGAGGTGCGAGAACGACGTCGCCGGCGCGGGGTCGGTCAGGTCGTCGGCCGGCACGTAGATCGCCTGAACCGAGGTAATCGACCCCTTCGTCGTCGTCGTGATGCGTTCCTGCAACTGGCCCATATCGGTCGCGAGCGTCGGCTGGTAGCCGACGGCGGACGGAATGCGTCCGAGCAGCGCCGACACTTCCGAACCGGCCTGGGTGAAGCGGAAAATGTTGTCGACGAAGAATAGAACGTCCTGGCCCTGGTCGCGGAAGTCCTCAGCCACGGTCAGGCCCGTCAGCGCGACGCGCGCGCGCGCGCCCGGCGGCTCGTTCATCTGTCCGTAGACAAGCGCCGCCTTGGAGCCTTCGGCCTTCCCGCCGTGTTCCTTCGGGTTCACGTTCACCTTGGATTCGATCATCTCCCAGTAGAGATCGTTTCCTTCGCGGGTGCGCTCGCCAACGCCGGCGAACACCGAATAGCCGCCATGGGTCTTGGCGATGTTGTTGATCAGCTCCATGATCAGCACGGTTTTGCCGACGCCCGCGCCGCCGAACAGGCCAATCTTGCCGCCCTTCGCATACGGACAAAGAAGGTCAACGACCTTGATGCCGGTGACAAGAACTTCGGATTCCGTCGACTGCTCGACAAACGGCGGCGCCGACTGGTGAATGCCGCGCTTTTTCGTGTGCGGGATGGGGCCGGCGTCGTCGACCGGCTCGCCGATCACGTTCATGATCCGGCCAAGCGTGCCTTCGCCGACCGGAACGGCGATCGATTCGCCCGTATCGCGGACGCGCTGTCCGCGGACGAGGCCTTCGGTCGAGTCCATCGCGATCGTGCGGACAGTATTTTGCCCAAGGTGCTGGGCGACCTCCAGCACAAGGCGGTTCCCGTTATTCTCGGTTTCCAGGGCGTTCAGGATCCCCGGAAGTTTTTCGTCGAATTCGACGTCGACGACGGCGCCGATGACCTGGCTGATGCGGCCTTCATTGCTCATGGCTTTTCTTCCTCTTTCGTCCGTCTACGTCGCCAGCCCCTCAAAGGGCCTCCGCGCCGGAGATGATTTCGATAAGTTCCTTGGTGATCTGCGCCTGGCGGGCGCGATTGTAGTCGAGCGTCAATTTGTCGATCAGGTCGCCGGCATTGCGCGTCGCATTGTCCATGGCCGTCATCGAAGCGGCCTGCTCCGAGGCGACATTTTCAAGCAAGGCGCGGAACACCTGTATCGCGACGTAACGAGGCAGAAGCGTTTCGAGGATCTCCTCCTCCGAAGGTTCATACTCATAGACCGCGCCCCTGAGATCCGGCGTTGGCGCGCCGCCCTCTCCGGAGGCGCCTGGCGCAATGGCGGGAATGATCTGCTGGGCCGTCGGCACCTGGCTGACAACATTCTTGTACTGACCGTAAAACAGGGTCGCGACGTCGAACTCGCCCGCCTCGAACAGCTCAAGGGCCTTTTCGGCGATCTCATGCGCTTCGCCGAAACCGATCTTCCGAATCTCCACGAAATTCGTTTTCCAGACGATCAGCGAGCCATAAAGGCGCTTCAGCTGGTCGAAGCCCTTGCGGCCGACGCAGATGATCTTGACCGTCTTGCCCTCGCCCTGAAGCTTGACGATCCGCTCGCGCGCGAGGCGGACGATGTTCGAGTTGAACGCGCCGCAAAGACCCTTGTCGGCCGTCGCGACGATCAGGAGATGCGTGTCATCCTTGCCCGTGCCGGCGAGAAGCTTCGGCGCGTTCGGATTGTCCTTCGCGGCGGCGGCGAGGTTGGCGAGCACGCCTTCCATCCGCTCCGCATAGGGACGAGCCGCCGTCGCGGCCTCTTCGGCGCGGCGCAACTTCGCCGCAGCGACCATCTGCTTCGCCTTGGTGATCTTCTTGGTCGACTTGACCGAGTTGATTCGGTTCTTGAGGTCCTTGAGTGAGGGCATTTGTCTGACGCTCTTCCTAACCGCAAGCGACGCGTTCGACGACGCCGTCTTCGTCCGTGTAAATATTCAGACGCTCAGGCTTGTAATCCATGGTCACGATCGTATCCGGACCGATCATGCGGCGCTTGAGGTCGGCCGGCAGCGTCACCGCAGCCATGTTTGTCCCGACAAGCGAAGCATAGTCGGCGGCAGGGCACTCGCCAGCGGCCTCGGCCGGCTCATTTGCCGGCGTCGGGTCGCCTTTCGACGAACACGCCGAGGCGACGCCAGTAGCCGCCGTCATCGCCGCCATCAATGTCGCCCGGGTTCGCATCAAAGGTTCACTTGCCATCCGGCCCCGGATCGCATTTCGACGTCCGGAGCCACTTCCGCTACGCGAAGTTCTTCGCGAACGCATCGAGCGCGGCGATGAGCTTTTTCTCGGTCTCGTCGTCGAGCTTGCCGCTTTCACGGATCGACGAAAGAATATCGGCGTGGTCGCCCCTCAGCTTGCGGAGGAATTCCTCCTCGAAGTCGCCGACCTTGTCCTTCTTGATCTTGTCGAGATAGCCGCGCACGCCCGCGAAGATGACGCAGACCTGCTCTTCGACGAGGAGCGGCGAGTACTGCGGCTGCTTCATGAGCTCCGTCAGGCGGTCGCCGCGGTTCAGGATCGACTGGGTCGTGGCGTCGAGTTCCGAGCCGAACTGCGCGAACGCGGCGAGTTCGCGATACTGGGCGAGCTCGCCTTTGATCTTGCCGGCGACCTGCTTCATCGCCTTGATCTGCGCGGCCGAGCCGACGCGGCTGACCGACAGGCCGACGTTAACCGCCGGACGGATGCCCTGGTAGAACAGATCCGTCTCAAGAAAGATCTGGCCGTCGGTGATCGAGATGACGTTGGTCGGGATGTAGGCCGACACGTCGTTCGCCTGGGTCTCGATGATCGGAAGCGCGGTGAGCGAGCCGAGGCCGTTGTCCTCGTTCAGTTTCGCCGCTCGCTCAAGCAGGCGCGAGTGCAGGTAGAAGACGTCGCCGGGATAGGCTTCGCGGCCCGGCGGGCGGCGCAGCAGCAGCGACATCTGGCGGTACGAGACGGCCTGTTTCGACAGGTCGTCATAGATGATGAGGGCGTGCATCGCGTTGTCGCGGAAGTACTCGCCCATGGCGCAGCCGGCAAACGGCGCAAGGAACTGAAGCGGGGCTGGCTCGGACGCGGTCGCCGCGACGACGATGGTATAGTCGAGCGCGCCGTTGTCCTCGAGCGTCTTGACGATCTGCGCGACGGTCGAGCGCTTCTGGCCAATGGCGACATAGACGCAGTACAGTTTCTTCGTTTCGTCGTCGCCCTGGTTCGCGGCCTTCTGGTTGAGAATTGCGTCAATGCAGATGGCTGTCTTGCCGGTCTGCCGGTCGCCAATCACGAGCTCGCGCTGGCCGCGGCCGATAGGGATCATGGAATCGATCGCCTTGATGCCCGTCTGAACCGGTTCGTGGACGGACTTGCGCGGCAGGATGCCGGGCGCCTTGACGTCGACAAGGCGACGCTCAGCGGCGTCGATCGGGCCCTTGCCGTCAATCGGGCTGCCAAGCGGGTCTACGACGCGACCGAGCAGGCCCTTGCCCACCGGCACGTCGACGATCGTCTTGGTCCGCTTGACCGTGTCGCCTTCCTTGATGTCGCGGTCTTCGCCGAAAATCACGACGCCGACATTGTCGCGCTCGAGGTTGAGCGCCATGCCTTTCACGCCATTCGAGAACTCGACCATTTCGCCCGCCTGGACGTTGTCGAGCCCGTAGACGCGAGCGATGCCGTCGCCAACCGACAGGACCTGGCCAATCTCGGAAACCTCGGCGTCCTTGCCGAAGTCCTTGATCTGTTGTTTCAGGATGGACGAGATTTCCGCCGCCTGGAGCTCCATGGGGATTACGCCTCTTTCAGTTTTGTTTTCAGTCGATTGAGCTTCGACCGCAGGGATGAATCGACCATCGTCGAACCTACCTTGACGACGATGCCGCCGAGCAGGTCCGGATCTACGGATGTCGAGAGGTTCACGGCCTTGCCGACATAGCGTTCGATTTCGCCGCGCAGCCGTTTGGCCTGATCGTCGTTCAGCGGGGCCGCCGAGATCGCCTCGGCGGCGACTTCGCCGCGATAGTCGGACAGCCGGGCAAAAAACGCGGCGACCATTTCCTCCAGCGCGAAAAGCCGGCGATTGCGCGCGACCAGCTTGAGGAAATTCGAGGTCAGCTGGCTGAGGCCGGCGCGCTCGGCGACTGCGGCGATCGCCGCGGCCTTGTCTTCGGCGTCATAAACAGGGCTCTTCAGAAACCCTCGGAAATCCCCGCCGCCGGCGACCATTGACTTCAAGGACCTGAAGTCATCTTCGACAACCTCGACAGCGCCCTGCTCCACCGCCAGATCGAAAATGGCGTCGGCATAGCGCAAGGCTGCGGCTGACAGTCGGGGTCCGGAAAGGGTTTCTGCGCTTGCGGGCATGCCGGAGACAACTCTCCTGAAAGGACTGTTCACGCGGCCGTTGACTGGTTCGTTTGACAGGCTCGTTCCGGTCTCGCCCGCCTGAATCCCGGATGGCATTCAACGGCGACGCGTTAGGCCGAACAGGACCCTCAGGAAAAACAATTGCGATCGGGACGCTGGCCGCCGGCCCCCGACTATCGGCGCGCCTTACCATGCACCCTTCGCCTGCGCAACATGAGCTCTCGCGGGGGGCGGAAGGTCGCAGGCGTTTGCCCGGAATCGATACGACCGGGCTCCCGGAGCGCCGACGGCGACGCCCGAGCGGGGTCGCCGGAACGGATCGGCCCGTCGCAGGGTCACTTCGGCCATTCGCCAATGGCGTCAGCCGCAGTCGGCTTCTAGTCTCGCGACAACATTCAGTCAGACAGGGGCGCGCCGGAATGTCGGGTTCAAGCAGCCAGTTCACCTGCAACCGCCGTATTTTGGCCGCCGCCGCCGCCATGGTCCTTGCCGCGGGGACCGCGTCCGCACAGCAGCGCGCCGGCGCTGTCAATCGCGGGGAACCGGACGCATCGCTGGCGGAGGACGCCAGCAAGGATCACTTCGACGCCAACATTGTCATTTCTCCCGATGGCCAGCGCTACGCCGAAATCCGGACGGTCCAGAATCAGCCGGCCCTTGTCTTCTACTCGGTGGAAGACGCCAGCGTGGCCCCAAGAGCCTACCTGATTGGCGACATCGACGTTTCCGCGGTTCTGTGGGCTGATGACGAGACGCTTATCCTCAGGGGCGAAGGTCAGGAGATCCAGCAGGAAACCGTAGCTGGCCTGCAAACGGTCCAGCTGGAACGGTGGCTTACCTTTTCGCGGAAGTCCGAGAAGTTCGACGTAATCGACGTGGCCCCGCAGGGCGGCCGTCAATATACGTACTTCTTCGAAGGCTCCGGCAAACTGATGGCCACGACGCCGAATTCGGTCGGCGACGCCATATTCGCAGCGCCGGAGATCAAGATCATCCGGGTTGAAGCCTCGCGCTTCACTGGCGGCAGCGACGAAGTCGTCTACTCCGCCTTCAAGGCCGACCTTGAACGCACGCGCAAGACGCGCCTTGAACGCGGCAGCGGCGATACGATCGACTGGGTCGCCAACGCGAACGGCGACATTGTCGCCCGGATCGACTTTGACCAGCCGCGCGCCGTCGACAAGGTCTTCGTAAAGCGGGATGGCCAGGGGCGGTTTGACCTGAAGCTCGAACTCCCGCGCGCGGCGGACGGCCGCCGTCGGGACCGCATCGTCGGCGTCGATCCGGCGACCGGCGCCTTGCAGGCCTGGATCGGGAAATCCGACGGCGGGTTTGATCTTGTCGGCGTCGACCAGAACAGCGGCGCGGTGTCCGGGTCGCTTGTCACGGACGCGGACCTCGTGCCGATCGGGTGGTCATTCGACCCCGCCAAAGCCGCGGTGACGGCGGTGATCCACCGGGCGGGCGGCATGATCGCCCATTATTATCTGGACGAAGACCTTCGCGCCCTGCAGGGCTCGCTGGAGCGCGCGCTCGGCGGCGCGCCGGTCATTATAACCTCCACCTCGAAAGACGGCGTGCGCGCGATTGCGCGGGTGCTGCGCAGCGAAGGCGGCGACGAGTTCTATCTTTACGATGCCGCGTCCAAGCGGCTGGAGCTTGTCAGCAGGAAGTAGGTTACGGCGTCGAAGGCTCGCGATTTTCACGCGGCGGCGCCTTATGCCGTATACTGATAAGGGCGGGCCGCTCGACAAACCGCCAGCTGAGATAGGCGAGCGCCCCGACAATGGGCGCCGCCAGGGCGAAGTTCGCCGCCCAGTGGGCAGGCGCAAGGATCGTCTGGACGAATTGCTGCGCCGGCCACCCCCAAAGATAGATGCCGTAGGAAAAATCGCCCCGGCGCCCGGCCGCCGCGACGGGTCCCAGGTCGACGGTGGCGACGAACAGCACGAGATAGGTGCCGGCGATCGAGAACGCCGCAACCATGCCGCCGACTGCGCCGGTCAGCGCTAGCGCGCCCAACGCCAGGAACGCCCGGCGCCAGGTCATCTTGATGGCGGGCGCGACGCAGGCCGCAATCGCGCCGGCGCAGAATGTCGGCAGGACGAGGCTCATTCGATAGGCCAGTACCGCCATTGCATCGGCGCCCTCGCCCGGCGGCGACAGGTGCAGCGCCATCAGGGCTGCGAAGGCGACGCCCAGGCTCGCGGGCGACATGCGGCGCATCGCGCCAAGGGCCGCGATGAGCCCATAACCCATCGCCTCGAACGCCAGCGACCAGAGCGGATAGTTGACAGCGCCGGCGATCGGCGCGGTCTCGAACACCCCCGGCAGCGTCCAGCCGATGTTGACCAGCAAGGCCGCCGGCAGGAAGCGCGCCACCTGCGGGTCGGCGAAATAGACGCCGGCATCGAGGCGCGAAACCATCGGCCCGATGATGAACGCCAGCGCCGCCACATTGATCCAAAGCGCCGGAAAGATGCGCGCCGCGCGCCGGGCCGCAAAGTCGGCGAGGTCCGGCCGCCGCCGCCAGCTGTCAGCGATGAGAAAGCCGCTCGCCGCGAAGAAGACGAGAACCGCGAGTTCGCCGAGGGAGATCTGCCCCGTCAGGCGGAACAGGGGCTCGGTCGACCGGTCGCCGGCGACGATTTCAAAGGAATGAGAGAGAACAACCGCCACCGCGGCGACGAGGCGGATCGCGTCGAAATTATTGCGCGCCCGCGCGCGGCCACCTTCACGCGAGGCGTTCCACGCCTCGGCGAGGGTGCGGGCCTTTCGCGCGCCGGCCGGCCTCTCCTTTGGGCCGGCATGCCGGCCATCCGTGTTCGCGGCGATCGCCATGCCGCGAGTTTATCGCCGTCGCGGTTAACGAATGCTGGGCGGAATGGGGACGGCAAGGCGTGGCGGCGCATCGCGACGACGGCGTCGCGCAATCAATCCTGACGCCATTGACCCTGACGCCAATGACCCCGGACGCGCTTGCCGCCGCGCAGGCGCAGACGCACCGGGATTGCGCAACGAATTTGCGCAACAGCTAACCCCTGGTCTTTGTTGGCGTGAGGGCGCGTTGCAAGAGTGTTGAGTTATGCAACAAGTCGGCGGTTCAGTAAATCATAGATGACGCGACGGACGCTTAGCATTGAATTCGACGTAAGGCGGTAAATAGGCGATGAACTTCATTAAACATGACGAGCCATGTGCAGTAGACTATGTTTCGTTCGTTTACGTTGCACAATCGACGCCTCCCTCGCGCGAGAGCGTAAAGGCTGGCGGCGTTGCAACCTTTGTGAATGGGCGCCTAGCAATAACCTGTCGTCACACGCTTGATGATTTTATCGACAGGCTTGGAACAGGTACTCCTGTTACGGAAAAAGACACTGCGATCGGAATGGTGACGCAAAGCAATGCCGGTTTTTCGCTGACTGGCATCCAACATACCGAGACGGAGGCAGCGCTCTGGTCTATCCGTCGCACCTTTCGATGTAGTGACTCCGATCTAGCGCTTCTGCTTGTAGCCCCAGCTAGCGAAGGCGCGCAGCGGCTTGACGATAAAAAGATTGGAGTTGCGAAAATTCGCCTGGCTCTTCCACAAGAGGGCGAAAAAGTATTCGCCTATGGATTCGCGGGATCTGATATTCTGACCGCGTCTCCTGAAAAATTGGCTATCAGACTGATGTCATACACAAGTGAAGGCATAGTCAATGCCGTCCATCCGAGTGGACGCGACAAGTTAATGCCGTTCCCGTGCTTTCAAACAAGTTGCCGATTCGATTCTGGAATGAGTGGCGGCCCAATTTTCAATAGTGCAGGTGAATTATGTGGTGTAATCGCGTCCGGCTATGATGTCGAAGATGGTGCCGATCCAATTAGCTACGGAGCTGCCGTCTGGCCGATCCTATCAATGACAATAAATGCAGACCTTCCTGACGCCCCGAAAGGGGAGTTCTACACTGTCTATGACCTGGCGTGTAGGAAAGAAAAGTTTTTGCACGTCGCTGACTTGGATGCGATCGAACGCATTCCACTACCGAATGGCCAGACCGCATGGCGTTTCAAATAGACGTCAAAATGTTGATTTTAGGCCGCCCCACAGCCCGCATCCATGAAAAGCCCGGTTTGTAATGCACCAAATAAGATATGTCCGATAATCAAAATTATCGGCAATGTCGCCCCCCCCTCACAGGAACGAATACGGATCAATGTCGATGTTCCGCCGGACGGCGTTCGGCGGCTTTGCCCGGCCGAGCCACTCGGCGAGGAACCGCTGGACATGCACGTTGCGGCGGGCTTTGACGAGAAAGCGCATCCGCATTTCGCCGCGCAGGCGATAGATCGGCGCGGGCGCCGGGCCCATCACCTCGACGCCGTCAGCGGGAAAAAGCGCGTCGCGGTGGGCCGCCGCGCTCGCCCGCAACGCCGTTTCATCCTTGGACCGAAGAATGATCGCCGCAAGGCGCCCATAGGGCGGAAAGCCGTGCGCCTCGCGGCCCGCCGCCTCCGCCGCCAGGAAAGCGTCCCGATCGCCGGCGGCCAGCGCCGCGAGGACCGGCGCCTCGGGCTGGTGCGTCTGCAGGATCGCCGCGCCGGGCTTCGCCGCGCGCCCCGCGCGCCCGGCGACCTGGCTGATCAGCTGGTAGGTTTTTTCGCCGGCGCGCAGATCGCCGCCCGCGAGGCCCATGTCGGCGTCGACGACGACGACGAGCGTCAGGTTCGGGAAATGGTGCCCCTTCGCGACCACCTGGGTGGCGATCAGTAAGTCGATCTCGCCAGCCGCCATGCGGTCGAGCGTGTCGCGCATCGCGCTTGGCGTCGGGGCCGTGTCGGACGACAGGATCGCCTGCCGCGCCGCGGGCCAGCGGCGCAGGGACTCCTCGGCGATCCGTTCGACGCCGGGGCCGCATGGGGCAAGCGAACCGACCGCCTTGCAGGAGGGGCAGGCGTCGGGCTTCGGCATGGAATACCCGGTAAGGTGGCAGACGAGGCGATTTTCGAAGCGGTGCTCGACGAGCCAGGCGTCGGCGCAGGGCGATTTTATCCGTTCACCGCATTTTCGGCAGATGGTAACCGGGGCGTATCCGCGCCGGTTCAGGAAAAGGAGCGCCTGCTCGCCGGCGCCGATGGTCGCGCTGATGGCGTCGACGGCGTCGGGCGCCAGCCACGTTTCACGCTCCGGCGGCCGGCGGCGAAGGTCGACAAGGCGAATGTCGGGCGTCGTCGCGCCGCCGAAGCGCGCGCGAAGGCGGGCGATGCCGTAGCGGCCCTGATCGACGTTGACGACAGTCTCCAGCGACGGCGTCGCGGACGCCAGAATGACGGGAAAGCGCGCGCGCGCGCCGCGCGCGACCGCAAGGTCCCGGCCCTGATAGACGACGCCATCTTCCTGCTTGTAGCCTGTTTCGTGCTCTTCGTCGACGACGATGAGTTTAAGGTTTTTGTACGGAAGAAATAGCGCGGACCTGGCGCCGACGACGATGCGCGCATTGCCGTCGGCCGCACGCCGCCACGCGCGCCGGCGTTCCGCCGCGCCAAGTTCCGAGTGCCAGGCCGCGGGCTCAGCGCCGAAGCGCGCCTGAATGCGCTTGAGGAACGGCAGGGTCAGCGCGATCTCGGGCATCATGATCAGGACTTGCGCCTCTGGATCGGCGCGCACCGTTTCAGCGACGGCCTCCAGATAGACTTCCGTCTTGCCGGCGCCGGTGACGCCGTCGAGGAGCATCACGCCCTCGCCGCCGCGCACATGGCTGACCAGTTTCGCCGCGGCGCGCGATTGTTCGTCCGACAGCGGAGCGCCTGCCGCGCTCGCGCGCGGCGCATCGAACGGGGCATCCGGATCAAGGTCGGCGCTTTCGAGAAGGCCACTCTTCAGCAGGCCGCGAACCACGCCGGCGCCGACGCCGGCGTCGGCGGCGATCGCCGTGATGGATTTTGGCGCGCCTTGGGCTGCGATGAGCGCCCTTCGCCTTCCTTCCGTCAACCGGACGTCCGCGCCGGCGCCAATTGCCGCGGCCCGGTAGGCGCGCAACGACGACGGCGGCGATGCGACGTCGCCGCTGCGAATGACGAGCCGCAATGCGCTGCCGAGCGGCGACATCGTGTAGTCGGCGACCCAGGCGATGAAATCGATGATGTCGGGCCCGAGGGGCGGCGACGCCAGGACGGCGTCGATCGACTTCAGCTTTTCGATCGGCGTTTCGCGGTCCCCAGCAGGCGCATCGGGCCAGACAACGCCAATTCGCGAACGACCGGCGAAGGGCGCGACGACGAACGCCCCCGGCGCCGGCGGGTCGCCAGCGGGCGGAAGGTAGTCAAACGGCTTGTCGAGGGGGGTTGGAAACAGCACCCTGACGCGCGGCGACGGTGGCGAATGGGGATCGAGCTTCACGGCTGCTTGATCGTAGCTCCGGTTTCGGGTGAATTACGCGGCGTCGGCGAGGGGGGGCATTACCGCAGTCGGCGCCGTCGTCGATAGGGTCGCTTTTTCATGTCACGAGTCCTTCGCCTGACCGCCGTCGCATTCGGTTTCGCCTTTGGCCTGCTTGGGGCGGCCGAAGCGAAGTACAGCCTCTGCAACAAGACGAGCTATGTCTTGTCAGCCGCCATCGCATATGTCGACGGCGACCGCCTGGCGACGCGCGGCTGGTGGCGCCTGAACCCCGGCCAATGCAAGGTCGTGCTGACGGAAAGCACTGATCCGGGCCGGTATTTCGTCTACGCGGAGGGGATTCAGGGACACGCAGGCCCGTTGCGATCCTGGTCGGGCGACACGCCGCTCTGCGTCGAGCCTGAAGGTTTCTTCAACCTCCGCAATCAGGAAGTCTGCAAGGACGACCCGTCGCGGCAGCGCGATTTCTTCACGGTCGACGTGACCGAGGCCGCCAAGGGCAACTGGCGGACCGATTTCGCCGAGGCGGAGAACTATAGCGTTTTCAGCGCCGAAGTCGCCGGCATCCAGCGACTTCTCATCGACGTCGGCGAATTTTCCGGCCGCATCGACGGGTCGCTTGGCAAGAACACCCAGCAGGCGCTCGCCAACTACCGGCAGAAAAAGTCGCTGGGCGACGGGGCCGTCATCGACGACGACACGATTGCCGCCCTTGTCGAAGACGCAAACGCCCGCGAAGCCAAGCTCGGCTTTTACTTCTGCAACAAGGCGGACGCGCCCGTGTGGTCGGCGTTCGCCGAACCTGAGGAGGAAACGTACCGCTCCCGCGGCTGGTGGCTGATCGAGGCCGGCGACTGCGTGAAGGTCCTCAAGGGCGAGCTTAAGAGCGATCATTATTATGTTTACGGCCTCATCGACGCCGACGCCGCTGAAAAACGGCTGGTCGGCGGCGACCGCGAGTTCTGCGTGAATGCAATCAAGTTCAACGCCCTGAATGACGTGAGCTGCGAGGACCAGGAGCTCGACAGCGCCATTTTCCGCCGCGTCGAGATTGGCAGCGCCAACTCGGCGACCTATGAATTCCGGGTCGACGCCTTTGTCGGCCCGCCCGCGCAGCCCGCGTCGGAGTAAGCGCCGCCCCTCGCCCGTCCGGCCTTATTGACCGACGGCGCGGCGGCGGGCGATAAGCCGGTCATGCCCGACATTCGACACCAGGACGCTCACGCCGGCGTCGCCCTCAAGGCCGCGTTCGAGGGTATCGACCACTGGATTTTCGACCTCGACAACACTCTGTATCCGGCGGAATGCAATCTCTTCCGTCAGATCGACGCGCGCATGGCCTCTTTCATAGAAGCGCGGCTTGGGCTTGGCGCGCCGGAATCGCGCAGGCTTCAGAAGGATTACTATGTCCGGTACGGAACAACGCTGAATGGCCTCATGCACGAGCACGACGTTCCCCCTGAGGACTTCCTGTCCTTCGTCCACGACATAGACCTTTCCGTCGTCGCGCGGAACGACCGGCTCGCCGCGCTGATCGGCGACTTGCCGGGCCGCAAGTTTGTCTTCACGAACGGCACGCTCGCCCATGCCGAAAACGTCATCGACAGGCTTGGCCTTGACGGCGCATTTGATGACATCGTCGATATCGTCGCGTCCGGCTACGCGCCGAAACCCCATGGAACGGCCTATCGACGTTTCATTGATCGCGTTGGCGCCCTGCCTGAGAAGTCGGCGATGTTCGAGGATATCGCCATCAACCTTCAGGAACCGTCGTTCCTCGGCATGAGGACCGTTCTCGTCGCATCGGAGGCCGACTGGATGGCGGACGAACCTTCGGATAGGCGGCCCGCACGGAAATCGCACGTCGGCGAACTGGACTACATTCATCATGTTACGGACGATCTTGCGGCGTTCCTTGGCGGCATCGCGCCCGCCGGCGCCGAGGAACCGGAATGGAGGCAGACATGACTGGCGATTCCCCGCGACTTGACGCCGCGCGGTCCGTTATCGAGTCAGCGTGGGAGGCGCGCAGCGATTCTGACGCCCTCGGATCGCCGGACGTGAAAGACGCCGTTTCGGCCGCGATTGACGCTCTCGATCGAGGCGAAGCCAGAGTGGCGTCGCCGTCGCCGGGCGATGGCGGCGACGCAACGGTCTGGACCGTGCATGACTGGCTCAAGAAGGCGGTGCTGCTGTCGTTTCGCCTCAACCTGAACGACGTAATCGAAGGCGGGCCGGGCGTCGCCGGCGCCTGGTGGGACAAGGTTCCCTCAAAATTCGAGGGCTGGGGGCGCGAGGCTTTCGACGCGGCTGGTTTTCGGGCCGTCCCGCCCTGCGCAGTGCGACGCGGCGCATTCGTGGCGCGAGGCGCCGTGTTGATGCCCTCCTACGTGAACATCGGCGCTTATGTGGGCCCGGGGGCGATGATCGACACCTGGGCGACGGTCGGTTCGTGCGCGCAGATCGGCGCGAACTGCCATATCTCCGGCGGCGTCGGCATAGGCGGCGTCCTCGAACCGCTCCAGGCCGCGCCCGTCATCATCGAAGACGACGTCTTCATTGGAGCGCGTTCTGAAGTTGCCGAAGGCGTCATCGTAAGACGGGGAAGCGTCCTGTCGATGGGCGTCTATCTCGGCGCTTCCACGAAAATAGTCGACCGAGAGAGTGGGGAAATCTTCTACGGCGAGACGCCGCCCTACTCGGTCATCGTGCCGGGCGCGATGCCGTCCGAAAAAGGGGGCCCGAACCTTTATTGCGCGGTCATCGTGAAACGCGTTGACGAGCGCACCCGGTCCAAGACCTCCATCAATGAGCTGCTGAGATAGCGCGCACGATGTCTTCGGAATTTGACGTTTATTTTGCCAAACAGACGGGAGCGGTCGGCGAGATAGCCGACGCGCTGAGGCAGATCCTGGATGACGCTGCGCCCGAGGCCGCACGAAAACTTGCCTGGGGTTTTCCTTGCTGGATTGGCGAGACGAGGATTGCGTCGATCATCGCGCACGCCAGCCGGTGCAATCTCCAGTTTTGGTCCGGCGACCGCCTCGCGAAGGGCTGGCCAGACCGGATCGAGGGAACCGGCAAGAATATTCGTCACGTCAAGGTGAGCCAGGTGTCAGAAATCGACGACGAGCTTCGTGCGATCGTCAGGCAAGCCGTCGAACTGGACCGGAATGCGCCAATTCAGGTCCCTTAGGGGCCGAATCGACGTCGGATCCCTCAAACCTTCTATTAAATTAGCTTAATGTTTTGCCGCGAGTTTAGCGCGCCGCAAATTTGATCCGTGTTGTCTGTGTCTTCATTGAGGCCGTTCGCAATGAAAGGACCATCCGCGCCATGGCGATCGATTCCCCTCTTCCTCAGACGAAGGTGCTTGTATTCGCCTCCCAAAAGGGCGGCTCAGGCAAGACAACTCTTTCCGGACACGTTGCTGTCGCCGCCGAGTTGGCGGGCGCAGGCCCCGTCGCCCTCGTCGACGCCGATCCGCAAGGCAGCCTCGCGAAGTGGTGGAACGTCCGCAAGGCGTCAACGCCCGCCTTCGCGACCACATCGGTGCCCACCCTGGCCCGCGATCTCGAAACCCTCAAGCGAAGCGGCATCAAGCTTATCGTGATCGACACGCCGCCGTCGGTGACGAACCAGATCACCGAAATCATTTCCCATGCGGATCTTGTGATCGTCCCGACACGTCCGAGCCCGCATGATCTGCGCGCGGTCGGCCTTACCGTCGATCTCGTCGAATGCCAGAAAAAGCCCCTGGTATTCGTTGTCAACTGCGCAACGGCGCGGGCTCGGATCACCAGCGACACGGCAGTGACCCTGTCACAACACGGAACCGTCACCCCAGTGATGATCCACAACCGCGTCGACTTCGCGGCAAGCATGATTGATGGCCGGACGGTCGGCGAGATCAGCCCAAAGTCGCGTTCAGCGCGGGAGGTCGACCTGCTGTGGAGCTATCTGAACGCGCGCCTGGAAAAAGCGTCGATCGAACGCGGCGAAATCGCGCCGCGAATTGAGCGCGGCTTCGAGGTGGAATTGCTTTCGCCGATGCGCGGCGGGGAGGATGAGCCGCCAAGCCAGCTTCGTCGTCGAGTGGCGCCGTCGGCGCCAGGCTCCGCATCAGGCTCCGCATCAGGGTCAGCGCCGGCATCAGGGCCGTCGTCAACGCCATCTCGCGAGAAGTCCCTGGAGACCGCGGGCGCCGCTGCAGCCTACTTTGAGCCGCGGGCCGATGCGCCGGCGTCGCACGCGGCCGTGGAGGAGGATCGCAACGCCCGGCCCTGGCATGGCCTTGATCGTCGCTACGCGGATCAAGGTCCGCCGACGGGTCTCGTTGACCGGCGCCGCCCCCCGACCTTTGGTCGTCGGACAAATTCATAGGCGAGGCGAAAGATGTCAATGACGGATGCGCGACCGCGCCTTGCCGCCCTTTTTGCCCGCAAGGGCGACGCCAGACCTGCCGCCCGGCATCCGCTCGCCGGCGATCAGCCGCGACGAAATATCGGCGCCGCCAGCGGCCCGACCGGGATCGACTGGCGCGAGGTGATCGCCAACAGTCGCGAACTTGACCTGCCAATTCGCGACGAACCGGCGAAGGCGCAACGCGAGGAAGAAGTCGCCGAAACGGACCTTAGTCGTCTTGGCCTGCCCGCGCTTGCCCGACCCACAGCCGCCATTTCGCAGTGTCGAGCCCCTGCGGCCTGCGCCGCCGCCAAACGTCCGCGTCCGGATGGCGAGGCCGGCGCCGAAGGCGGTAGGCCGGACGAACCGCTCGCCTTCAAGACAGCGGTCAAGCTGAGCGCTCGCCAGCGACAGATCCTTAGAATTGCATCGGCGGTGCTCGACATTCCCCAACAGGCGCTGATCCGAAGCGCGCTGGATGTGTACTTTGAGCACCTGAGGAAATCAGAGATGCGGGGCTGCGGCTGCTTCGAGGAAAAACTCAGGCGGCGTCAGGCTGCGCCGCCAGTCGCTGCAGGTTCATCACCGCCGGCATAATCGCTTCCTTCAGGCGCTGCAGAACCGCCGCTTGCGCCGGATCGGATTTGTCAGCATCCCGAACGACCTGGCCAAAACCGTCAAGCCGACAGCGGGTGATCCAGTCTCTCAAGGTCTTGTCCTGATTCCATGCGTACTGGTTCATCATGTTCGCGACCGTCGCCGCCGGCCAGTCCGCTGGCGAATCCGGCAATGGGCATGCTGCGCATAGCCGGTTCTTTTCGGCTTCGTCTGTATAGTGAGCTTCGACATATGCCGCGAGGGCCGCGCTGAACGCGGGGTTTGGCAGGCGGACCATCTGGAGCGTGATGCGGTCGCCATTGAACGTCGGAACCGGCGGACGGCGCTCCACGGCCGTCGCCGTGCAGTCAATGTACAGCGCACCGGGCGGCGTTGAGGACCGCGCGCCGTCCGTGAACGCAAGCGCTCCCGGCTCGATACGGGTGACCCGGGCGCCGCGGCGCACATCGCCAATCCGACGAAGCAGCTCGACTTCCCCAATCGAAATCGTCGCGTAGTGAAACATCTCCGGTCGCGTCGTGGGATCGATGCGGAGCATTATGTCCGCGGCCTCAAGGCGATCAAAGAGGTCGTCGACGGACGTTGCGACGACGGCCGCCTCCATCTGGGTCGCCATCGAACCGATTGACTGATGGAAAAACCTGGACGTCGGCTGCGTTGTGTCACGGTTGATCAGCCACGAATCGCGTGGCCGCACCCAGACGACCGCATCAGGATCGACGCCATTCTCCAGCAGCCAGACTCCAACGTCCATCGCCGTCTTGCCGCCGCCAAGGATGACAAAGCGGCCTGCGCCTGGCGCGCGCCGCGGCAAGTCGTTTGGCGCGATGCAGTCAACGCCGGGCGCAACGTCAAATTTCCGCTGATGAGTCGAGGGTATCGTCGTGTTGTAGTAGGTTCCGTCGACGATCTTTCGGTTGACGACAATCTTGCGATCCGCGCCGCCGAGGCGTCCGCGGACGAGGGCGCCGCCGTTGTCGGTCGATACGACATCATGCATCGGCAAGTACCGAACGCGTCCGGATGGAAGCAGCCTTTCGCGCATCACGCGCTCGAAATACGTGACGACCTCCGGACCGGAAGCCAGTTCGAAATTGCCGGCGTTCGGACCGGCATCATCGATGCGGCCTGACCCCAGCTCCATCGATGCGACGCCATAGAACAGCGATGGTTGATGAAGCCGGACAAACGGGTAGGCGTCGTTCCAGTGCCCGCCGGGCGCGTGGCGCCGATCGACGACCACCATGGTCGCAGACGATTCCGCCAGCAACGCGTCCGCGAATGACAATCCGACGGCGCCTGCGCCAATGACAAGATAGTCCGTTTCGATTGTTTCCAAGAATTCTCTCCTTGTCGCGCGTCAGAACTTCGGCGTGAATTTTTCTCTCATCGTCACGAGCTCTTCAGCAGCGGTGGGATGCAGGGCGCATGTAGCGTCGAAATCCGCCTTCTTGACGCCGGCCTTCACGGCAATTGCAAGGCACTGGATCATTTCGGGCGCGTGCTCGCCGACGATATGCACGCCAACGACCGCATCGGTTTCGCCATCGACGATGATTTTCATCAGGGTACGCTGCTCGTCGCCGGTCAGCATATGCTTCATCTGCCGAAAATCGGTCTTGTAGACGTCGACCTTCGCATACTTTTTCCGCGCTTCCGATTCAGTGTAGCCGACCGTTCCGACGGGCGGATTCGAAAAGACCGCCTTGGCTATGAATGCGTAGTCCATCTTCTGGGGGTTCGAATTGAATTCCGTCTCGGCAAACGCGGCGCCCTCGCGAATGGCGACCGGCGTCAGGTTGACACGGTCGGTTACGTCGCCGACCGCGAATATATTGTCTACCGATGTTCTGGACCATTCATCGACCTTGACGGCGCCGTTCTTCGCAAGCTCGACGCCAACCTCCTTTAGGCCGAGCCCTTCGGTCGCCGGACGCCGGCCAACAGCCCAGAAAACAAGGTCCGCGTCGATCTTTGCGCCGTTCGACAGGCGCACGCGCCGCTCGCCGGCCCCGAGGTCTTCGATCTCGGTGAAGGTCGCCTGCGTGATGACGCGGATACCCTGGCGTTTCAGTTCGGCGTGCACCTGCACCGAAACATCGCTGTCGAAGTAGCGCAGTATGTCCTCGCCCCGGTAGACAAGGCACACGTCGGCGCCAAGGCCTTTGAAAATGCAGGCAAACTCGACGGCGATGTAGCCGCCGCCGGCGATTACCACGTGCCTTGGAAACGTCTCCAGGTGAAATACTTCATTTGACGTGATGCCGAGTTCATGGCCGGGGACAGTCTCGTCTATCCAGGGAGCGCCGCCGCTGGCGATCAGGATCGTCCTCGCCGTCACGTCACGCCCCTGGTCGACCAGATAAATCGTATGCCGATCTTTCAGCACGGCGCGGGATTCATGGATCTCCGCGCCGGCATTCTTCAGATTCCGGATGTATATGCCGTTGAGGCGATCAATCTCGCCGTCTTTGGCTTCAACAAGCTTGCGCCAGTCAAAACCAACATCGGAGGCTGACCATCCGTAGCCCAGAGATTCATGCTGCATTCGCCCGTATTCGGACGCATAAACCAGAAACTTCTTCGGCACGCAGCCGCGAACGACGCAGGTGCCGCCAACCCGGAATTCTTCCGCTACGCCAACGCGCGCGCCATAGCGCGCGGCAAGCCGCGACGCGCGCACCCCGCCCGAACCGGCCCCGATGGTGAATAGGTCATAGTCGTAATCGGTCATTGGACCGCGCTCCTGTCAGCTCTTGCGATCATTCAGGTTCTTCATACCGGCGCAAAACCGATACGGGAGGAAAAGGATACGTCATTGAAGTCGTTCAGCTCGCGTGTGAACGTCTCAAGGAACTCAGCGTGAACTTCCTCGAAGATCCTCTCTAGCGCAACGCCGAACTCAAGCGGCGCACGAATGCGCGGTCGGGCGGCGACATAGACGTCAAAACCTTCGGCGCTCATTTCTATGGAGATCTGCGTACGGAGCCAGAGGGCGCCCTGATCCTCGAGATCGCCGACAATGAGGCAGAGGCCAAACCGTACCGGCTCAAGCAACACGACCGGCCGGGAGTGATAGCTGAACGCTTCGTCTTTATACTCTTTACGCGGATCGAATGCGCCAACCGCCGGAACGGCGACAACCTGGCCAGGCGGACACCCTTCGAACGCGGCAAATCCGTCGATAATCGCGCGCGCGAATGCGCGGCAACGGATTAGGTTTCGAAACGCCGCATCGCCATAGCCGCGCACGGCGTCCCGCAGCTCCTCAAAACGCGATTGGCCTGGGGCGGCGGCGCCAGCCGCCCTTGCCTCGTCGCCGTTCATGAGTGCGCACTCCGCCGCCGGAAACCGAAACCGTCCCCGCCGGTCAGCGAACCCGCGCGAGCGGCAAAGGTCAACGCGGCGCGCGACCGGCTCACGGCGTCTTGACTGGAATGCGTCGGACGCCCTTGGGGCCGGCGACGATGCAGTCGGTCGCGAGACCGACGAATAGGCCGGTTTCCGTTACGCCAGCGATTGCCCGCAAAGCGTCATCGAGGAGAGCCGGCTCGTCAATCCTCACGAGCGCCGCATCAAGGATGTAGCGGCCGCCATCGGTGAGATAGGGGCCAGTCCCGTCCGCTGCGCGCCGAAGCGCGATGTTTGGACGGTCGTAACCGCACGCGGCGAGCGCGCGGCGTACGGCGGCGACTGTCAGGCCGAACAGCGCCGGCTCTATTTCCACCGGCAGCGCGAACGCGCCGAGATGCCGGACAAGCTTCGTGTCGTCCGCAATCACGACGAACCGGGCCGCCGACTGGGCGACGATCTTCTCGCGCATCAACGCGCCGCCGCCGCCCTTGATCAATGCCCCATCGGGACCGATTTCGTCAGCGCCATCAACCGCAAGGTCGAGCTGCGTCGTCTCATCCGGCTCCACAACCCGCAAGCCTGCGTCTTGGGCGGCCCGGCGCGTCGCCTCAGAGGTGACGACGCAGGCGATCGATCCGCCCCCGCTGAATTTTGCGCCGACAGCGGCAATGAAATGGGCGGCGGTGGAGCCGGTCCCCAGGCCGAGCGTCATGCCGGTCTCGACAAGTTCGACCGCCGCCTCCGCCGCCTTTTTCTTGTAGGCCTCGTTCGCCATTCGATTCCTCACTCTCTTCGCCTCGTGGCGTTGCGAAGGATTGAGCGCTAGCCGTCGTCGCGGCGACCGCGCAGCTTTTCGGCCCAACCTGGAATGTCGCGCTGCCGGCCGCGAGCCACCGCAAGCGCGCCGTCCGGCACTTCGCGGGTGATGACCGAACCCGATCCCACATAGGCGCCGGCGCCGATCCGCACCGGGGCGACCAGCGCGGCGTTCGAACCGATGAATGCGTCATCGCCAATCTGGGTCCGGTGCTTTTTGAGTCCGTCGTAGTTGCAGGTAATGACGCCTGCGCCAATATTGGCGCGGGCGCCGACCGTCGCGTCGCCAATATAGCTAAGATGCGAAACCTTGGCTTCTGCGCCCAGCACGGCATTTTTCATTTCGACGAAGTTGCCGATCCTTGCATCGCGGCCGACATTCGCTCCCGGACGCAGTCTCGCGAAAGGACCAATCTGCGCGCCGCTTTCGATGGCGGCGCCTTCAATGTGGGAAAACGCCTTGATGCGGGCGCCGGATTTTATCGAGACGCCAGCGCCAAAGTAAACATTTGGTTCAATCGTGACATCGGCCTCGATACTGGTGTCATGCGCGAAATAGACTGTATCAGGATCAATGAGCGTGACGCCGGCCGCCATTGCTTCGGCCCTGCGCGTCGCCTGGAATATTTTCTCCGCCTTCGCCAGTTCGTCGCGGGCATTGACTCCCATAACTTCATCGGGTGCCACTTCAATAACGGCGCAGCGTCCGCCTTCGCGCGCTGCGATAGCGGCAAGGTCGGTGAGATAAAATTCGCCTTTTGCGTTGTTGTCCGTGAGCTGCGGCAAGCCGCGCCTCAGGAATGAGGATTCTATCGCCATGACGCCGGAATTGACGAGACCAATCGCGCGCTCCTCGGCGGTCGCGTCCTTCGCTTCGACGATCGCGACAAGGTCGCCATTGGCGTCGCGCTTCAAGCGGCCGTAGGCGCCGGGTTCGTCCGGCGTAAAGCCAAGCACCGCAAGCGTCGCGCCGGCGGCCACTTCGGATGCCAGCGCACGGACGGTGGACGCACGGACAAACGGCGTGTCTGCGTAAAGCACAACGACGACGCCATCAAAGCCTTCAAATGCGGCTTGCGCCTTCGCGACCGCGTCGCCGGTGCCGCGCGGCGGGGCCTGAACGACAACGTTGACGCCGGAGTCAACTGCGAGAGCGGCGGCGCCGACTTCGGGCGCATGATCGCCAATCACGACCGCACGACGTTCGGCCGACAGCGAGCCGACCGTCGCCATGACATGCCCAAGCATAGAGCGCCCGGCGATCTCGTGCAGAACCTTCGACGTGCGCGAACGCATCCGCGTGCCATGTCCCGCCGCAAGGATGACGGTCGACAAAGCGACTTCGGCCATGGACGTTTCTCCCAATTCGCGCCATCAACCGGATGACCGCCGCTTTCATTTCATGATCCATTTGAACCTGCAACGCGGCGATGCGAACAGTTGAACTGAACTGTAAATGCGAACGATCGACGCGAAGGCTGGGCCAAAAGACCGCCCTGAAGTCCGCAGCGTCACGCCGCGGTGGAGCGAAGCATGGAAACGCGCCTGGACGGCGTCGCTGTCGTCTTTGACCTTGATGGAACGCTGATCGACACCGCGGGCGACCTTGCGGCGGCGATGAACCACGCCCTTGCGCTTGACGGCCTGCCGCCGCTTGCGACCTCGCGCGTTCGCCACATGGTGGGCCACGGCGCGAAAGCAATGATGGCGGAAGGGTACAGGGCGCACGGCCGGGACGCCGGGGACGCTAACCTCGAAACGAGACTGGCCGACTTTCTTGCCTATTACGAGGCGCATATCGATGACCTGTCGAAGCCGTTTGACGGCGCGCTGGAAGCAATCGACCGGCTCCGCCGCGCCGGCTGCCGAACGGCGATTTGCACAAACAAGCGCGAGCGCCCGGCCCGGCTGCTGATCGAGCGACTTGGGCTGTCAGGGATTTTTGACGCAATTGTAGGGGGCGATACGGCGGCCGGCCCCAAACCTGACCCCTCCCCAGTGGAACTGGCGGTAAAGCGCGCCGGCGGCGCGACTTGCGTGTTCATCGGCGATAGCGACACGGATATTCTCGCCGCAATGGCGGCGGGCGCGCCCTGCCTTGTGGCGGAGTTCGGCTATGGCCCGCTGACCCTGCGCGACCGCGCTTTCGCGACGTTCTCAAATTTCGGCGCGGTTCCCGACCTTGTTGCGGACGCAGCGCGCCGCAGCGCCCCGTCAAATGGCTGAGAGCGTGCGATCCGGCAACGCACCGCTCCAGGGCGCTGGATCATTCGACCACGAATGACCACCACGCGCGTGCGAGCGCGTTGAACGCCTCTACGCGAACGCAATTCGGGCGTTGGCTGAATGAGCTTGGGTCGACGGCGACGCCGCGTGGTTCGCGCAGCGCCGCCGAAACGTTCAGGCCTGCGCAGAGGCTGATCGCCTTGGCATGCCGTTGACCATATCACTACGTACGTCGGTTCGAGCGGAGCGCATGGTCGACACGAAGCCTTCAGGCTTCATCTCGACGTCGACATCGAACCCCTTTTTACGCCAAAACTCGCGAATCTTAGCGGCAATACGCGCCGCGCCGTCTTCATCGCAAAAGTCTGACATGCAATCACCCCAGTCGCGTGCAGTGCGTCACATCGCGGGAAAGATTATAAGCAGGGCTAATTTTTTCAAGCGAAAAATGATCCGAATTTCGGGGCCGCGGCATAAAACATCTTTTGATTTGAATAGCTTATGCTGCGGCGCAACACGCTGGCGCGCGTTATTTCTCGATCCTATAAATCGATCCCGCAATGGGGGAGGCAATGGCGGGAAAGAAATCTGGCGGACTGACGGGTGCAGATGTTCCGCACAAAAATTATCTGACGACCGGCGCGAGGATAAGGCTTGCGCGCAAGCGGTCCGGCCTGAAGCAGTCGACCCTTGGCAAGCTGGTCGGCGTCACCCAGGCTTCCGTCGCAAATTGGGAAAATGGCGCGCACGGGCCGCGAGCGGCGACGCTTGACCGGGTTGCGACCGCCCTTGGCGTCGCCCCTGAGTGGCTCGCGGGGGAACAACGCGAACCCGCTGCGCGCCAGGACCTTCAGGCCCGCTACCTCAAGGCCGGCCTTGTCCATGCGCCCGTGATCGCGCTTGAAACGTCGGTCAGGCTTCTCGCCATGCCGCCGGAAGACCCACATGCGTTCGCCCAGGATTACGTGCCGGTGGCGCTTGCATCATCGACGCTTGTTGCGGTTCACGCCGACGACGCGGAGATCACCGGCATCGTCCCGCGCGAGAGCCTTGTCATCATCGACTATCTCGATCGACGCCCACAAGATGGCGGCCTTTGCCTGGCGACCGTGGACGGCCGGCCCGCGTTGCGAATCTGGCGCGACCGGCCTAGGCGGCTGGTGACATGTCCGGCGGCGCCGATGGCGAATGGGCTTCGCGTCGCCCCATCGGCGAGACCGGCGACCACATTCGAAGTGATCGGCTGCGCGAGGGCGGCGATCCAGTTCCATCAGGGCCGGCGGCGGCGCGCTTTCGAGGGTTGAGGGCCTAGGCGGCCGATTTCCGGAACCTGCGACGCAGCTCCGGGAGCGCGTCGTGGGTGGCGGCGAATGCGTCGCGAAGATCCCTGATCAGGTGAGCGGTCTCCGCGCCTGCGGCTGCGGTCATTTCGATTTCCTTGCAGGCCGCGGCAAGTTGCGTCGCGCCAAGATTTAGGCTCATCGACTTGAGCGCGTGTGCGGCCTTTGCAATTTCCTGCTTGTCGCCATGGTGCGCCGCCTGGGCAATCCGCAGGATTGCCGGCTTTGAATGCTCCTCAAAAAGGTTGATCGCACGCTGAATGAGATCGCCATTGCCGCTGTCCATTTCGGCGAGGCTGGCAAGAACCTTCAGGTCGAATGCGCTGAGCGCGCCTTCGTCGCCGGGGTCAATGGGCCGCGCAAGCTCGCGCTCGTGATCGGCGATTTCCTGATTTTCCGCCTGCCGCGCATTTTCTCCGCGACGCTGAAGCTCAAGCGCCGTGGCGCCGTCGATCGGCGGGAGATAGGCGCCAATGGCGTTTGCAAGCATCGAAATCGTGAATGGTTTCGTCAGGTAGTTATCCATGCCCGCTGATCGCCATTCATCCGCAGGGCCCGCCACATGGGCGGTCAGCGCCAGAATCGGTATCCTCGGCGCACCGGTGGCGTTTTCCCACTCCCGGATGGCGCGCGTGGCGGCAAAGCCGTCCATGACCGGCATTGAACAGTCCATCAGCACCAGGTCGAAATTCCCGTTCTTGACGGCGTCGCTGGCCATGAGACCGTCATTGACGATCGTTGGCTCAAGGCCCAGACGCCGGAGCGCCTCCTTGACGACCTCGCGATTGACGGCGCTGTCATCTGCGGCAAGCACCTTACGGCCGTCGAACATCGGCAACGAAGCTTCGCCGCTGGCGACCGCCCGCACCGCCGCGCGCCCTCGCAGCCGGCCTTCAAGAGCTCGGCCGATCAGGTCGACGACATCCGCCCGGGAGAATGGCTTTATGAGTAGATCTTCCGCAAGCTGCGTTTCAAGCAACCGGTCAGGAGCAGAATCGCCAAGCTCGCTGACGCAGATCCGGGCCGGAAGCCAGTCGTCCTGACTTTCGTGGGCAAGGGCGGCGAACGCCTCCAGAAACCGCGCCGAGCCGAATATCACGTCGGCGCTCGCCAACGACGGCGCAGCAGCCGCCAGGCTGTCTTGCTCAACGATCTGGACAGCGAAGCCCGCCTCCTCAAGATAGCGGGAAATCATCACGGCGCTCGCCCGCCCCGGAATTGAGACGATTGCGGACTGATCGCGGGGCGCTTCCACCATGCGGGCCGCCGGCGAGATTATCCGGGTCGGGATGTTGATATAGAAACGCGCGCCCTTTCCCTCTCGGGAATTCACCCCAATCTCGCCGCCCATCCGTTCCACCAGTTTGCGGCAGATGGCGAGACCGAGTCCCGTGCCGCCGAACTTGCGCGTCGTTGTCTGGTCGACCTGCGAGAAGGCTTCGAATATCGCGCGCTGCTTTTCAAGCGGGATCCCAACGCCGGTATCCGTCACCGAAAACTCGATGACGCAATCGCCGCTTTCGGACGGGATCATTTTGGCGGTGACGATGACGCTGCCTTCCTGCGTGAATTTCAGTGAGTTGTTGACGAGGTTCGACAGGATCTGGTTGAGCCTTACTGGATCTCCTTCGATAACTTCCGGCACGTCAGGCCCGACATAGGAGGCAAGGTCGACGCCCGACGTGCTCGCCCGTTCCCAGAACAGTCCGATGACGTCATTGATGAGCTCGGAGGGCTTTACGGCGATGGCTTCCAGTTCGAGCCGCCCGGCCTCGATCTTCGAAAAATCGAGGATGTCATTGATGATGGTCAGAAGGCTCTGTCCAGACTTCACGATGACATCGGCATATCGCTTCAGACGCGGCTGAAGGTCGGCGTTGCTGAGCAATTCCGCCATAACGAGCATGCCGTTCATTGGCGTTCTGATCTCATGACTCATTGTAGCGAGGAATTCTGACTTTGCCTGGCTCGCGTCCTCCGCCGCCTCTTTCGCGACTTTCAGTTCATTGGTGCGTTTACGAACTATCTTTTGCAGGTTCTGCTGATGGGCCAGCAGTTTTGCATCGCGCTCCTGGATTTCATTGAGCATCTCGTTGAAGGTGTCGACAAGATAGCCAACTTCGTCGTTGCTGAGCCTGACCGCGCGTCGCCCGAAGTCGCCGGTGCGGCGAACGGCGGTCATGACGCGCGCAAGCTCGAAAATCGGCTTCGTCACCGCGCGCTGCATGCGAAGCGCGATCAGGAGCCCGAGCGCCGTCGCAAAAACAGCGGCGAACATGGCGTCCCAAAGCAAATCGCGGATCCTGATGAATAGAGGCTCCACTTCCGCGACGACGGTCAATTCGCCGACGTCGCGACCGCCGCTCTGAATTCTCGCGCTCGCGACCGCTCGCTCGCGAACCATCGCGTTCATCGGACCTGACGCGGACGAATCTGACGTCACGGCTATAGCGCGGCCAAGACTCGCAATTTCATTTCCATCCGGATCTTCAATCCGAACGTGGACGACGTTTGGCAGCCTGGCCACGGCGATAAGCGCTTCCTGGGTCAAACGTCGGTCGCCGTTCCCGACAGGGTCGGCAAGAGCGGACGCAAAGAAGGCTGCGGTGGTGTTGAGCTTTGCCGCTTCGTCAATCCGGTATTGCCGAATTTCGCGCCATACCGATGAGCCGCTGGCGACAAAAACCGCCCCAAGGATCGCAACAATCACGAGTAGCGTGAGGCGACTTCTCAGAGATTGCGTCTGCCTGACCACGGCGCTTTCTGCGCCTCCCGGACGCAATTTTCCACTATGACTGTTTCGCCAGAAAGAGTTTCAAATTGCTTGCCCGACGTTGATGCTCATTCGGGCCGGCAAGGCGATGTTAACGACCAGCTTTATATGGTCGGCGCTTCAGGGCGCGCTGACATGTCCGTGGACGGGCGAGCGCGCGCTGGCGACTTGCGAACGGCGACCTGCCGACAAAGGTGCAGATGACCCGCAACACCAGAATTCTGATCGTCGACGACGATCCCCTCATGCGTGAGCTCGCCAGCGCCAAGCTGGCCGATGCGGGCTATGAGGTCGACTGCGCCGGCAATGGCGAGGAGGCATGGACGAGGCTTCAGGTCGCGCCGGCCGAACTTGTGATCGCGGACCTCGATATGCCGGTCATGACCGGCTACGAGCTGACCGAAAAAATGCGCGCGTCCCGGGCGTTCCGGCAAACCCCTGTGATCGTGATCACGGGAAGCGACCATGCCGAAGCCGTCGACCGCGCCTTTGCGGTCGGCGCGACGTCATTCCTCGCCAAACCGGTCAACTGGTCCCTTCTCAGTCACGCAGCGAAGTTCGTGTTGCGGGCGGCTCGCGACCAAAAGGCGCTTCGGGTGGCGCGCGACCAGGCCGAAGCGGGCGCGCGGTTTCGCGACAGCCTTATGTCGCTGATGAGCCATGAACTGCGCACGCCGCTGAATGCGATCATCGGGTTTGGCCAGATTTTGGGCGAACGGTTCGAAAAGGCGCACGACCCCGTTCATCGCGAGTACGCTGACTACATTGTCGATGGCGGCAAGCGGCTGTTGAATTCCGTATCCGACATGCTTCTGGCTTCGGACGCTCGCACCGGGCCGATAACGATCAACGACGTTGACTGCTCTCTTCAGGACGTTGCGGACCTCGCCCTCGCGCAGACGGAGAAAGTCGCGTCGGTGGCGGACGCGAAGATAAACTTCATGCTCCATGATCCTGACTTGGAGATCAGGTGCGACCGACTGCTGGTCGGTCGGGCGATCGGCAAACTGATCGATAACTCGATCAAGTTCGCCGAGCGCGGCGTCGAAATCATTGTCGCAACGGCGATTGTCGGCGACGGCGATCTCGCGATTGTCGTCAAGGACAACGGCCCGGGCATGGCGCCGGAGAAAGTGAAAGCGGCGACCCAGCCGTTCACGCAACTCGATATGTCGCTGCAGCGCTCCAAGGAAGGGCTCGGACTGGGCTTGCCCCTTGTCCAGGCGATTGCCTCCGCCCATGGCGCTCGATTCAAACTTGAGACGGCGCCGGACAAGGGTGTTTGCGCAATTCTGGTATTTCCAAAAAAACGGCTCGCAGTCGGCTCCGTGGCTGCGGACACCGCGGTGGGCGCGACCTCGCATCGCGGCAGAGCCAGCGCCTGAACATGTCGCTCGTCTGATCCAACGTGGGGCGAAGGGCGGGCGTCACTTGAGGCGTTCAACGCCCTGTGCGCCCGCCCGAAAATGCCCTTGACCCCTCCCGGTTGTCCGCTAGTGATGAGCCTCCGGCGCGCGCCGCAACGGCGCGACGCTCCGGGCGCGTAGCTCAGCGGGAGAGCACTACGTTCACACCGTAGGGGTCGCTGGTTCAATCCCAGCCGCGCCCACCATTTTTCTTTTAATTTTTTTTTTGCGCAATGCCGCCCGCCAACCTGTCGCGCGCGGGGGTCAGGTGCAGGGCGTGTCGTTTCACCGCCACCATCATCAGCGTCAAGCGCCAACTCAGCCCGCCATAGGGCCAAGAGGCTTCCGGTTCCTGAGAGTGATGCCATCCGGCATCACGAGAGCTTTAGGGTGGCCCAAAATCTCGGCGGTTAATTTCTCGTTCACCATAGAGGCATTAGGTGGCGCGATGATTAAGGGCGTAGGCGGAGTGAAATCGGCTCTGCTGCGCCGCAGCAAAAAGTGCGGCTTTTGTTGCATTTTTGCTACTTCGCGGCGCAGCGACAACGGGCGCCGGGCCTCGCCACTAGACTATGCGGCGGCGAGAGAAGATGAGTAGTCGATGGCGTGATCGTCGACGTTCAAGTCGCGCATGTCCGCCCCAGCGCATTCAGGGAGGGGCGAAATAACAGGGGTCGTACATGAGGAGCACCATGAAAATTTCGAGCAGACTGCTCGCCGGCGCGGGCCTCGCCGCGATGGCCGCAACGGGGGCCGCAACCAACGCTTATGCGCAAAACGACGAAATCGTCGTAACGGCGACCAAGCGGGAGCAAACCCTTCAGGAAGTGCCAATCGCCGTCAGCGTTGTCGGTGCGGAAACAATCCAGGACGCGCAGATCGTCGATATTATTGACCTGCAGGCGTCGGTGCCGTCCCTTCGCGTGACGCAGCAGCAGAACGCTTCCCAGACCAACTTCATCATCCGCGGCTTCGGCAACGGCGCGAACAACCCCGGCATCGAACCGTCGGTCGGCGTCTTCATCGACGGCGTCTATCGTTCACGATCCGCCGCGGCGCTTCTTGACCTGCCGGAAATCGAGCGGGTCGAAGTCCTGCGCGGACCGCAGTCGACCCTGTTCGGCAAGAACGTGTCCGTCGGCGCGATCTCGATCACGACCCAGCTGCCGTCGTTCGAATGGGAAGCCACCGCAGAAGCAACCTATGGCAACCTCGGGACGAAGCGGTTCAGGGGCACGCTCTCCGGGCCGATCAGCGATACCCTGGCGTTCCGCGTCTCCGGTTCGACGAACAATCGCGACGGCACCTACACCAACGTTTTCAACGGCCAGGACAATCTCAACGAGCGCGACCGCTGGGCGGTCCGCGGCCAGCTCCTTTGGGAACCGACCGAGACCCTGCGCTTCCGCGCCATCGCGGACTACAACAAGATCGACGAAGCCTGCTGCGGTACGGTGCTGCTCGTAAACGGCCCGGTCACGGCTGGCGTCATCGGCGTCGGTCTGGGCGAGGTCATCCCGCCGTCGACCGATCCGGGCGACCGCCTTGCCGCGCTTAACCTTGAGCCGCCGAACGAACTGGAAGGCCGGGGCGTTTCGCTACAGGGCGACTGGGATCTCGGCTTCGCGGTGCTGACCTCGATTACCAGCGTGCGCGAACAGCGCGACCGCAACGACACCGACGTTGACTTCACGGCGGCGGATATCGCCGTGCAGCCGCAGGAAGTCGAGTACGAAACCTTCACCCAGGAACTGCGTCTCGCCGGTGAATTCGAGTCCGGCATTGGCGTGTTCAACTGGCTCGCGGGCGGCTTCCTGTTCAATGAAGAAGTCAACTTCCAGCAGTCGACACTGGCCGGAACCCAGTTCCGCGACTTCGGCAACCTGCTGATCGGCGGCAACGGCTTCGCCGACGTCGAGGGCGGTTCGCAGATCGTTGCGGCGCTGACCCAGGGCCCGACGGCGCTGTTCCCGGAATTCGGCGCGGCGAACCCGACGATCCTTGGCATCGGCGATTCGTTCCAGCCTGGCCGCGGCTTCAGCGGGTCTTATGACCTCGAGAACCGTTCCTACTCGTTCTTCTTCCAGACCGACTGGGAGGTCACCGAACGGCTGACCCTGACCGGCGGCGTGTCGTACACCAACGACCGCAAGAAGGCCGTTGGCAACACGATCAACAACGAGCCGTTCTACAACGCCGACCTGACGCAGTTCTTCGCGGCGTCGGGCAGCCCGGCGGGCGTTGGCACAGGCTCGTCGATCCTGGCGGCCGGCAGCCTCGGCGCCGCTCTTGGCCTTGCGCCGAGCCCGGCGGCTGGCGTCGGCGCGCTCTTCGCCGACACGACAGGCTACCTGACCGCACTCGGCATCGAGGCGGCGACCAACCCGGCCTTCGCTGCAACGCGTTCGGCGGTCGTCGCCGGCACGACCGCAGCAGTAACGGCTGACCCGACACTGAACCCGCTCGCCACATTTGCTGGCCTCACGGGGTTCCAGTTCATCCCGCCGCAAACCTCGTTCCCGCAGCCGACGGCGGTTCGGGACGACGGCATAACGCTCAGCGACGACGGTTACGTGGTCGACGATGCAATCAACGTTACCGCGCGCCTCGCCTATGACCTTACGGACAGCCTGAATGTCTATTTCAGCTATGCCACGGGTTACAAAGCGCCGGCGATCAACCTGTCGCAGGATGCGCGTCCGCCGTCGCTGAACCCGGATGGCCGGGCGGTCGGCCGGTTCGCCTTCGCGGAAAACGTTCGCGTTTTCGAGATAGGCGGCAAGATGCGCTTTGACGGCGGCTTCCTGAACGTCGCTCTGTTCGACCAGAAGGTCGAGGACTTCCAGTCCAACGCCTTCACCGGCACCGGTTTCATCTTCGCCAACGCCGGCGAACAATCGGTGCGCGGCTTTGAAGTCGACGCTCTTTACTCGCCGGTCGACCCGATGACGCTGACCTTCGGCCTCACCTACCTCGACCCGAACTTCGACTCGTTCACCGCGGCCGCCTGCCCGGCGGCGGGGGTTGCGCCGTTCACTGATCCGGCCGTCGTCGCAGCGTGTGCGGTGCCGGGCGTGTCAACGATCGACCGGACGGGAACGAACCCGAGCGGCATTCACCCGGTCAGCATCTCGACCTCGGCGAGCTACGAGTTCGTGTTCGGCAGCAATACGCTGACGCCGCGGATCGAGTACCTCTTCGAGAGCGAAACCGACCTGTTCGCGGACGGCAACGCCCTGGCCCCGACCCGCAAGGTCAGCCAGATCAACGCCAACATCGCATTCGCGATGGAAAACGGCTTCAGCGTTAACCTCTGGGGCCGCAACCTTAACAACGACGACGCCCTGATCACGGCGTTCCCGTCGGTTGCGCAGGTCGGGTCGCTCAACGGCTACGTGACGACCCCGCGGACCTATGGCGTTTCGATCCGCAAGGACTTCTGATCGAATACGTGGAACGCCGCCAGTCGGCCTTTGGCCGGCTGGCCGGGACTTCTCGGCCCCCGCCCCTGGCGGGGGTTTTTTTGTGAGCGGCGACGGCCGCGTTAACCATCGCCAATTACGCAGCGTTAAAGCCCGGCCTGCTAACCATGCTCGCTCCCGCGCGGCTCGCGCAGGGACAGGGAGGCGACATGCAGCGGACGCTCGGAAAGGATGGGGCGCAAGCTACGGCCAGGCGGCTTGTCGGCGTCGGACGTTTCGTCGCGAACCGCCGAGGCGCAGCGGCTGTTGAATTCGCGATCGTCGCCCCCGTTTTCTTCATGCTGCTGTTCTCGATCCTCGAGGCGGGCATCTACTTCTTCATTTCATCATCTGTTGACGCCGCAAACGCCAAGGCCTCTCGCCTGATCCGGACGGGACAGACACAGGACGGCGCCATTTCGCGCGACGCCTTCTTCGACGAGGTCTGCGAGGTTGTTTCGCATTTCGGCGACTGCGACGCCCGCCTTACCGTGGACGTGGAGCGGTATGACAATTTCGCCGACCTCGCGGCGGACATCGCCAACCCCGTCTGCCGGGACTCAGACCCATCAGCGGGCGAACCGGACCCGGCCGACAGGCCGTACCAGTCCGGCGGCGCCCGGGATATCGTCAGAGTACGGATTTGCTATCTCTACGACAGCTTCAACCCGGCAATTGGCTTCAACCTGAAAAAGGCTGACGGGGGAGCGCACAAGATGATTTCGACATCGGTCTTCAGAAACGAACCGTTCGGCGGTTGACGGAGGGAAGCACTTGAACGCCATTCGTCGACAGTTGATGTCCTTTGCGGCCTGCCGGCGCGGCATCGCCGCCACGGAGTTCGCTTTCATTGCGCCCGTGATGGCCTTCCTCTTTTTCGCCGTCGTCGAAGGTTCGGACGCCCTTGCGGCCAGCCGGCGGATCACGCTTGCGGCTAATACGCTGGCCGATCTTGTCGCGCAGGAATCCCAGATTACGGAAGCCGATCTCGACGGCCTTTTCGCCGGCATGGAAATGATCGCCGGCGCAACGGACGCCGCTACGACTTTTCGCGTGATCAGCGTTGTCTACGACCCGGACGATGACAGGGTGGAGGTCGACTGGAGCCGCGACGACAATGGCGGCACGCCCTATTCAAAAGGGTCGGCGTATGCCGACCTGCCGGATGCAACGCTTCTTGACGACGCGTCTTCCCTGATCGTCGCCGAGACCGAATTCGCCTATACGTCCGGGTTGTCGAAACTTCTGATCAAGTCGATCGACATGGAACGCATAGCGACCAGATGGCCGCGACGCGCCCTCAGGGTCCAGTATTGCCGGACATCGACCTCTTGCGACTGACGACGCCTTCGTTGTCCTAATTTTTTGCGACGGCGTTCTGGATCTTGTTCTTCGGCGCCTGCTCCGTAGCGTTCAGCATCCGGACAGCTTCGGCAACCGCTTCGAAGGCCGCGCGGTGCCGCACGGCCGGCGCAGCATGGGCAAGCGCCTCATCCTCACCGCCCATTGCGACTGCGACCTTGCGATTGAGCGCGTTCTCGGACATGTCAGAGACGAATCCCTCCTGCGCCACGGTCGTCACGCCGCTTGAAATCTCATTCTTGAACCGGTCGGCGAGGTAAGCGAAATTCGCGATGCTCGACGCGACGTTCCCCCGGGCGATCCCGTAGTCGGCGATTTCATACCGGCTGATGAAGGCGTCCCGGCCGCCCGGCAATACGCCGGCGGTCGTAAACGCATAGCGTTGATTGAATGCGGACACCGTCTGATAATTCATCTGCGGCCCGCCATACAGAGCAATAAAGCTCACGCCGACGCAGTCGGTGAGGGCGACCGAATCTCCGCATGCAGATGGCACAATGTTGAAGGCGAACGCCGTGCCGACGCTGGCGCGGATGTAACGGCCGCCATCATCGGTCCGCCGTTCCTGCCAGGCGATCCCGAGTTCATCAAGGACCGGGCCGAGATGGGTGGCGTCGAAGTTGGCGACAATGCCGCGCGGCTTCGAGATCTCAGCGTCCTGCGCCGCCGCCAATCCGATCGTCGCGGCCATCATGCCGATTGCCGCCGCGCCTACCTTAATGCCCACCATAATCGCCCCTCCATTCAGGCCGAACCTGCCAGCGACATGGTAGTTTAAATTTCCACGGCCCACAAATAGCGAAAGGCGGCCAAAGCGGCCGCCTTCCGGATATTTTCCCGTTCGGCGCGAGCGCGCCGGGGATCACGACGAATAGTATTCGATGACCAGGTTCGGTTCCATCGTGCAGGGATACGGCACCTCGGCGAATTCCGGCACGCGCACGAAGGTTGCGGTCATTTTCTTGGGGTCGACGTCGATATAGTCCGGAATGTCCCTTTCAGCGCTCTGCAACGCTTCGAGGACAAGCGCCATGTTCCGCGACTTTTCCCGGACCTCGATCACATCGCCCGGCTTGCAGCGGAACGACGGGATGTTCGTGCGAACGCCGTTCACCTTTACATGCCCGTGATTGACGAACTGGCGCGCCGCAAACACCGTCGGCACGAACTTTGACCGATAAACGAGAGCGTCGAGGCGGCTTTCAAGCAGACCAATCAGGTTTTCCGCCGTGTTGCCACGACGGCGCACGGCCTCGACGTAGATTTTTTCGAAGTGCTTTTCGGAGATGTTGCCGTAGTAGCCCTTGAGTTTCTGCTTCGCCATCAGTTGCAGGCCGAAGTCGGAAAGCTTGCCCTTCCGACGCTGGCCATGCATCCCCGGGCCATAGTCGCGCTTGTTGAACGGCGACTTGGGGCGGCCCCACACGTTTTCGCCAACCCGGCGGTCCAGCTTGTATTTCGCGCTGATACGCTTCGACATTGTCTACCTCTTTGGCGCGCCCCGGTCCCGCGGCCGATCCGCGGGACGATTGCAACGGCGGCAGCGCACCTGCCCGTCATCTATGGATGCGGCGGCGTAATTGGCGGGGGTCGCCTTGTCAATCGCAGCGCGCGCGTCCATGGGTTTCGGCTATCCAACGCCAAATGCCGGACGCCGCGCAGATCTTCAGGAGCTGCATATCCATCCCCGCCTCGACCAGACCTCCAAGCCGGCAACCATAGAGATTCTGAGGTGCTGGCTTTTCTTGCTCCTTGGCATCGGGCCCGCCTTGCCTGCGGTTGCGGGCGAGCGCCAACCGGCCGCGCTGGTCGTGGTGAGCGACAATGCGACGGCGGCATTCTTCGACGCCATGACGGGCGAGGCATTCTCCAATGTGGCCTTTGAGGCCAAGCCGGTCGATATTGTCGGCTACAAGCAGTCCGTGATTGTCGCCCTAGACGGCGGACAAGGCGACATCCTGGCGCTTTCCGCGCTTAATGGCGGCGAGATTTGGCGAACGACGGTCGGCTTCGAAATCGCCGGCCTGACCACCAGCGCGGACGGTCAGATCATTGCCGCTGGCGCCAATGGCGGTTTCGCCCGTCTGGGTGCCGCAACCGGCGGGAGGCTGAGCGGCGGGAAGCTGCCTTTCCGGCCTGGCATTCTCGCTCACGCTGATACTCGGGGGCGCATCGTCATGTCGCCACGCAGCGCGAGGAGCCGCGTTGCCAGCCTGAACCCAAACGCCTCCGAACACCTGGACCCGTCCGACCTCGCCATGATCGATTTCGGCGGCGGGATCGTGAAAATGGCGGTCGCCGAAAAGCACGGGCTGATTTTTGCGCAAGTCAACGGCTATAACGGCTTCAAGGTCGCCGAAGCCGACGGCGATGGCGATGTCCGGCGAGTAAAGCATGAGCGCAGCCTTGGACTGCCCAGCCTGATCCGCGAATTCGGGTTTCTGGACTTTAACGGCTTCAATCGCTGCGAAGGCCTCGCCGTGAGGCCTGGCGAAAGAGAGGTCTGGTCGACCTGCGGCAAGAACCTGAACGTGCACCTCATCGAGAAGGGCGATTTTCCGGCAAAGGGGCACATGCGTATGCCAGGCAAGGGCTCGTGGATCTCGTTCGCGCCGGATGGCGCGCAAGCCTTCGTGACCGTGCCGGACGACAATGCAATTCTGGTCGTGGACGCCGGATCGCTGCAGTTCATTCGAACGATCGAAATCGACCGGGATCCGGAAAGGACGATCGTCATTCCGCTGACAGGCAAGGCTGGTTCGGATGACTGATCGCGTAAAGCGCGCCGCCGGGCGACCCGAGTCCCGCAGCGCCGCCGACAGACGGCCATCGCGTCCCGGCGGCGGCGCCGACCGTAGAAGCCCCAAAGGCAAGCGACGGGACAAGGACGAGGATCGCGACGTCGAGCATGAGGCCGCGCCGCCGCCGGACTTTTCGATGATTGCCGGCGGGCCGGCGCGCGCCGCCGCTGTCGATCTTCTCTTCATGACGGAGCGCGACCTGACCCTCGAAGAGGCCCTGTCGGCGTCCCGGGCATTCGCGCAGCTGGAAGGCGCCGATCGCGCATTCGCACGCGCCATCGCGTCAACGACGCTTAGGCGCCGCGGATCGATCGACGCAATTATCGGGGATCATCTCGACAGGCCTTTCCCAAAGCGCGCGCGACGCGCGATGCTCATTCTTCGCTCCGCCGCCGCGCAAATGCTGTTCCTCGACACCGCCCCCCACGCCGCCGCCTCGACTGCGGTGGCGTTAGCCCAGGCCTATCGCGAGACGGCGTCGCTCGCTGGCGTAATCAACGCGATCTGCCGACGCATTGCGGAGACCGGGAAATCGCGTCTCGCTGCGTTGCCGGCGCGAGTGGATACGGCGGGCTGGCTCTGGCGCAGCTGGGAACGCGCATACGGACCAGCCGGGGCGCGGCGGATTGCCGACGCCCACAGCAAGTCGCCGCCGCCCCTCGACCTGACGGTCAAGGACCCGGGCAGGCTGATTGAATTCATCGAACGAACCGGCGGCGTCGCAATTGGCGCCGGATCAATCCGGCTGTTCCACGAACCGAATGTCCCCGACTTGCCGGGGTACGCCAATGGCGACTGGTGGGTGCAGGACGCTGCTGCGGCGCTGCCCGTAAAGCTCTTTGGCGACGTCAACGGCCTGGCCGCCCTCGACATGTGCGCGGCGCCTGGCGGCAAGACATTGCAGCTGGCCGCCGGCGGCGCGCGCGTCGTCGCGCTTGACCAGTCCGGGCCACGCCTGAAACGCTTGGCTGACAACCTTGCCCGGACCAAGCTCGAAGCGGAAACCCTGAAAGAGGACGCACGGACATACGCCCCCGCTGCGCCATTCGACCGGGTCCTGCTCGATGCGCCCTGCACCGCAACGGGCACAATCCGGCGACACCCGGACGTAATGTGGTCGAAGTCGCCGGACAGCCTCGCCGCGCTGGCCGCGCTCCAGTCAAAACTCATCGACCGCGCCGTCAATCTGACGTCGCCCGGGGGAATATTCGTCTACTGCGTGTGCTCCCTCCAGCCCGAAGAGGGCGAAGCGCAGGCGGCGGCGGCGCTTTCCAGACACCCAAATCTGACCTTGAGGCCAGTCGAGCCCGGCATGCTCGGCGACTTGAGCAGCGCGGCGACAAAAGACGGATGGCTTCGCACGTCTCCGGCAATGTTGCCGGAAAATGGCGGCTGCGACGGCTTTTTCGCCGCCGCTTTCGACGTTGGTTAACGCCGGCGCAGCGGCGTCATTCGGTCCGGCGCATCCCGGTTGAACGGATCGGAAACCTTCCAATATAACGTAGGCTTCGACGGGCGCTTGTGGCGCTGGTTCGACCCAAAACTGGAGCTGACATGAACGATTTACGCAAAGGCTACGGCGCGACGACGGCGACGACCGGCGCCCGGGCCATTGATGAGGGCCTCCGGCAGTACATGCTGGGCGTCTACAACTATATGGCGCTCGGCGTGGCCGGGACCGGCCTCGTTTCCCTTTTCGTCGCCTCCCAGCAGAGCCTTGTCTATGCGATTGGCGGCACGCCGCTGAAGTGGGTTGTCTTTGCCGCCCTGCTCGGCCTTGGCTGGTTCGCGCCGCGAGTGATGTTTAACGGGTCAAAGGCAATGGCCCACGGCATGTACTGGCTTTACGCCGGCCTCTGGGGCCTGTTGATCGCCCCGATGCTGTTCTCGTTTAACCAGGCGGGCGCCGCACAGGACATCTACCGGGCATTCTTCATCACTGCCGGACTTTTCGCCGGGGTCAGCCTTTATGGCTACACGACCAAGCGCGACCTGTCGGGGATGGACGGGTTCTTTGTGATGGCGTCAATCGGCCTTCTCATCGCAATCGTCGTCAACGTGTTCATTGGATCGACCCTCTTCAGCCTGCTGACGTCATGCGCGGTGGTCCTCGTGTTTTCGGGGATAACAGCCTGGGAAACCCAGACGATCAAGTCGATGTATGTCGACGGCGGGGCGGCAAACGACCGCGCTGCGATCTTCGGCGCGTTCGCCCTTTACGGGTCGTTCGTGACCCTGTTCATCCACATCCTGAACATTCTCGGAATCATGCGCGACTAGGTTCGCCACCCAAGGCGCAGAAAGGACCCCCGCAAGCGCCGCTTGCGGGGGTCCTTTTTGCGCCGCCCGGGGCAATGGCGCCACATGCCGACAATGTCGTGAACGATCGCGAGCGATTTGCGCTGGCGCCGCACCCAACTGTCGGCTACCGCTCGACCGCATGGCACGAGATGCATCCGACCTGACTATCACCGCCGCTGATGGGGCCACTGCACGCGGGTATGACGCCTACGTGACGGAGTTTCTCTCCTACGGGGCGAGACTTCGGGATCTGTTCGCCGTCGCTGATGCCGCGCCTGACGCCCCCTTGATCAATGCGCACGCCGCCGCGCTTCATCTCGCATTCGAAGGCGCCGAAGGCTGGACCAATGCGCGTCCGTATCTCGAACGGATGCGGGCAGGTTCGTCGGCAAGCGAGCGCGAGCGCCTCTTTTGTGCGGCCGTCGACGCTTGGGCCAACAAGGATTTCCATTGGGCTCTCGGACACCTTGACGAGTTATCGGTTCGCTGGCCAGCCGACCTGTGCGCCATCAAATGGGCCCAGTATCACGCCTTCAATCTCGGCGATCAGCCTGCGCTTCTGCGCCTTGCGCGACGTGCGCGGATCGCCCATGAGGGCCGTCCGTACGCCCACGGAATGATCGCTTTTGCGCTTGAACAGAACCATGACCTCGACGCCGCCATGGCGGAAGGCCTGCGCGCATGTGAAATCGCCATCGACGACGCCTGGGCGCATCACGCAATCGCGCACGTCCACGAAACGCGCGGTCATCCTGAAAAAGGCGCGCGATGGATGGCCCGATGCGCCCACACGTGGGACGCCAAGGGCGTCTTCATTCGAGATCACAACTGGTGGCACACGGCGCTGTTCCATCTGAACGCCGGCGACGACGCGGGCGCGCTCGCCATCTTCGACGAGCGCCTGTGGGGCGCCTGGCCAGAGTTTCCCCAGGAACAGATCGGCGCAGTTTCAATGCTCTGGCGCCTGGAGATGCGCGGCATAGACGTGGGCGATCGCTGGGCGCCCGTCGTGTCGCAAGCGCGGGCGCGCGCCGACGAGCATATCTTTCCTTTTCATGACGTTCATTACCTCTACGCTCTCGCACGGGCCGGCGAGCCGGGCGAGGCGGATGCGATGAGAAACAGGATCGGCGCGCACGCCATGGCGCTCAATGGGCCGGCGGCTTCTACTTGGAAATTGGCGCTCCTGCCGGCGGCGGATGGCGCGATTGCCTTCGCCCGCGGCGACCTTGCAGCGGCCGCTGCGGCATTTGCCGCCGCTGAACCCCACCTTCACCTTATAGGCGGCAGCCATGCGCAACGCGGCCTTTTCCAAGAGGCCAGAACCTTCGCCGCGGCGCAGACAAGCGCGCATCGGCCGATTGATTCGCATCACTCCTCTACGCCGCTGACGCGGAATTGACCGACCTTGCGAGGAACGCGGCAAGCGCCAACCCGATATAGGTGGCAAAGCCTGCGGCAAACGTGATGACGACTGCGCCGGAAATGCCAAGCGTCCAATCAAGCACCCCGAGACAAATGATCTGGATCGCGATGGATGCGGTCGCTGCAATCGGTCCGCCAAACTTCCCCTGACTGACGATTGTCAGGAGTATTGGCGCCGCGAGGACGCCGCCGACGGACGCCGCGGAAAGTACGATCTCGCGCAGGCTTTCGCCGGACGCTGCAACGGCGAAAGCGACGAGACCGGCAATCGTGGTTGCCAGGCGCGCGACCACGAGACTTTGCTCCGGCGTTGTCCGGGGACGAAACCGTCTGTAGCCGGTTTCCGTCGCGACCGCCGAAACGGCAAGCAGCGCCGAATCTACCGACGACAGAATCGCGGACAACAGGGCGCCGGTGAAGACCACATACGCCCAGGATGGCAGAAGCGCCTCGGCGAGGCTTGGAAGGAACTGATCGCCCTCGCCAAGCGCCAGGTCGAGCTGCGGAGCAAAGAGGCCAAACATCACCGGCACCAGGCCGACGACCACATAGATCGCCGATCCAAGAACTGCGCCATTGCGGGCTATCTCCGGGGTCCGCGCAGCGAGGGTGCGGGAAATCGCTTCTTGCGCTACAATCGACGCGAAAATCGGGATGAGCCAAATTTCGATCTGATCAAGGATACTCTCGCCTGGCGCGGTGAAATTCAGCCGGGCCGGGGGAACGGCGTCTATCGCGGCGCCTATGCCGCCCGACGCGCTCAGTATCAGGAAGAAAAGAATAAGGACGCCGACAACGAGGACCGCGCCCTGGATGATATCCGTCGCGATATCGCCCATCAAGCCGCCGATCAGCGTGTAGACGAGCACAACCGCCGTAGCCGCAACGAGGGCCGGGAGGAAGCCGGTTCCCACGGCGCCGGCGATGATCGTCGCCAGTGCGTACAACTGCGCCGCCGCCCATACCGTGCCGCTTAGCGCGATCGCAAGAGCGCTTAGCGTTTCAGCCGCGACGCCAAAGCGCGCTCCAATATAATCCGCAAGCGTCATGTGCCCGCCTTTCCGGATCTCCTTGGCGACGAAAAGGCCCAGCAATAGAATTCCGAGACCGAACGCGAACGGCTCTATCCGGGCGCCAGCGAGCCCATTCATTGCGGTTTCTGCAGACGTGGCGATAACGCTCTCAGCGGCGAACCATGTTGCAAAGAGAGACATGCCGACCGGGAAAACGCCGAGCCGACGGCCGGCGACAAGATAGTCGGCATCCGTCCTGGTGCGGCGCGCAACCCATGCGGAGATCGCAATCTGGGCGAGGACATATAAGGCAATGATCCAGATGAGCATGGACATGCAAGCTCCTCACGGCCGCGCCGCTTTGAGTGACGGGCTACGGAACCGGGGAGAAAAGCATGGATTGACCGCGACGAACAGCGCGCCGGGGACCAAGCGGCGGCGCCGCCCGCTGGCGAGGTCGGCGGCGTCAAACGACGAGCTCTAACGGCGGCACTGCGCGACGACAGGTTGCCGGGGACGGCGACGCCGGACTAGTCTCAACCGCAATTGGGTCTGGCGAGGCGGCGCATTGCGACTTTTTTCCCTGATTTTCTTCCTATTCTTTCTAGTCGCTGTCACGTGGCCAGGATTTGAGCTCGTTAACCGCCCGACGCCGATTGTCCTAGGGCTGCCGTTCAATCTTTTTGCGATTGCGATTCTGGTTCTGGCCGGAATGGCCGTTCTTTTCGCGCTCTACCTTAGCGACAAGGATTGACGCCGATGGAACGCTGGCAAATCGTTTCCGGCGTCATCGCCGCCTATCTCATCTTGACGCTGGCGATCGGCCTGATTTCCGGGCGCGGCGCGTCAAAGAGCGTCGCCGGGTACGTCGCGGGAGACCGGGATTTCGGACTGCTCGTCATGTACTTCGTCCTTGGCGCGTCGGTGTTTTCGGCGTTCGCGTTTCTCGGCGGGCCGGGATGGACCTATTCACGCGGCGCAGCCGCGTACTACATTCTTTCCTATGGCGTCCTTGGCATGGCGCCCTATTTCTTCATCGGTCCGAAAGCGGCCGCGCTCGGACGCGCCAATGGATACGTCACTCAGGCGCAGTTGATATGCGGACGGTTCCCGTCCCGCCTCCTGTCGCTGCTCATCGCCGCCATGACGCTCGTTGCTTTCGTGCCGTACATCACCTTGCAGATGCGCGGCGCCGGGATCGTCATTGAGGCGGTGACCGAAGGACACGTGCCTTTGTGGCTCGGCGCAGGCGTCGCCTACGGCGTCGTGATGCTCTATGTGCTGACGAGCGGCGCAAAAGCGGTCGGCTGGACGAATACGTTCCAGGGCCTGTTCATGCTGGCGATCGCTTGGTCGCTGGGACTATATCTTCCGACTGCTCTTTATGGCGGCGTCGGCGAGATGTTTGAGCGTCTGCTCGCGGAGCGACCGGAACTCCTGACAGCGCCCGGCCTCACTGCCGACGGAACGCCCTGGACCCGGGGCGCCTATTCGAGCGCGATCGTCGTTTCGGCCGTCGGCCTCATGATGTGGCCGCATCTTTTCATGAAGGCGTTTACCGCTCGCAGCGACCGGACGCTCAAGCAGACCGTGTTCCTCTTTCCGACCTTCCAGATATTCCTGATACCAGTTTTTCTGATTGGATTTGCGGGCGTTCTGTACCCAGAGAAGGCGCCGTCGCCGGATTTCATCATGCCGTTCATGATCCTCAATGCCGACCTCCCGGCGCTGATTGTCGGGTTGTTCTGCGCGGGCGCCCTCTCTGCGTCTATGTCAACCGGCGATGCTCTGCTGCACGCCGCCGGTTCGGTCATTGTGGAAGACGCCATAGGCCCATTCCGTAAGCTGAGCGACGCTTTTCAGCGCCGCCTTATACAGGCGTTCGTCCTCGCATTTGGCGCGCTCGCATACTACTTTGCGGTTTCGGGGTCTGCGTCCCTTGTCGTCCTGTTACTGACGGCTTACGGCCTTATCTGCCAGCTCGCGCCGCCAATTGTCGCTGCGCTTTATTGGCGGCGGGCGACCACGACGGGCGTGATCGCGGGCTTCGCCGCCGGATCCGCGACGGCGTTGTTCTTTTTCCTGAGTGGTTTCCTGGGGAACGAGTTGCGGCCATTCGGCCTTCACGAAGGCGTTCTCGGCCTTCTTGTCCATGTCCCTGTGCTTGTTGTCGTCAGCCTTGCGACAAAGCCGCAGGCGATCGCGCACAGCGATGGTTTCGTCGCGAGCCGCAGGGTCGCCGGATAACGCTCTTCTGCTGAAGCATCAATGAAAATCTCGCGACTTCGGCAGGATGGTCATCAGCCGCTCCTTGCTCGCGGCCTTTTTCTCGCTTGCCGCAATGCGAGGGTCCGCGCGCTCGCCGCCATGGCGGAATTCGTCGGCGCGGGCATAGGCTTCGGCGGCCTCGCCATAGTCCTCCGACAGGATTGACAACATGGGCGTCAGGTCGACCAACCGATCGGCGACCACATGGATGACCTCGCCTTCGCGCTGAACCCGCCCTTCAATTCCCATGAACCGCGCCGCAAGCACGACGCGCCGGAAGCGTTCGAAAACGCGCGGCCAGATGACGATATTGGCGACGCCGGTTTCGTCTTCGAGAGTTGCGAAGATCACGCCGGACGCCGTTCCCGGACGCTGTCGGACAAGAACCAGGCCGCCGACGCGAACGAGCCTTCCATCCGCCGTATCCGATAAAATCTCGTTACGAATAAACTGGCGCCGATCAAGGTTATCGCGCAGGAAAATGATCGGGTGAGCCTTCAGCGAAAGGCGGAGCGTGCGGTAGTCGTGAATCACCTCCTCGCCCATCGGCATCGTCGGCAACGACGCTTCCGCCTCGAAGTCCATGGTTGCGGCATGGAGGAACAACGGCTTTTCGTCGCGCCCGGTCCCGGCATCAAGGCCTTTCGCCGCCCAAAGCGCATCACGGCGCGATAGCCCGATCGATCCGAAGGCGTCCGCGTCGGCGAGCCGTTCGACAAAGGCGCGCGATACGCCGGCCCGCAACCACAAGTCTCGAACGGAATCGAACGGGCCGCCGGCGGCGCGCGCCGCGCAGATGCGGACAGCTGCGTCTTCGGACGCGCCCTTGATCTGACGAAAGCCGAGTCGGACGGCATGATGGGTCCGAATTTCACCAGTCATTTCTAAATGAGACGGATGCAGACGTTCGCCGATTGGCTGCGCATTCGCGGCATTGAGCTCAAGCGTGGCGTCCCATCCGGACGAATTGACGTCGACGCGTCGCACGTCAACGCCATGCTCCCGCGCGTCGCGAACGAGCTGCGCCGGCGCATAAAACCCCAGCGGCTGCGCATTCAGCATCGCGGCGAGAAATACATCCGGATACCGGCATTTCAGCCAGCATGAGACATAAACGATGAGCGCAAAGCTCGCGGCATGACTCTCGGGAAAGCCGTATTCCCCAAAGCCCTCGATCTGCTTGAAGCAACGCTCGGCGAAAGCGGCATCGTATCCTCGCGCCTTCATCCCCTCCACGAGCTTTTCGCCGAACGTGTGTATCGTGCCAGTCTTCCGAAAGGTCGCCATCGCGCGGCGAAGCTGATCCGCCTCGGTCGGCGTAAAGCCGCCAGCGATGATGGCGATTTTCATCGCCTGCTCCTGGAACAGCGGCACTCCAAGCGTCTTGCCGAGAACCTTCTCAAGGTCCTTCGACGGAAATTCGACTTTCTCTTCGCCACGGCGGCGGCGAAGATAGGGGTGCACCATGTCTCCCTGGATCGGTCCCGGACGAACAATCGCGACTTCGATGACGAGGTCATAAAATGTCCGCGGCCGAAGCCGCGGCAGCATCGTCATCTGGGCGCGGCTCTCGATCTGGAAGACGCCAAGCGTATCCGCGCGGCAGATCATGTCGTATACTGCCGACTCCTCCGCCGGCGTCGTGGCGAGATCGAGATTGACGCCGTAGTGCGCCCTTAGGAAAGCGAATGATTTCGCAATGCAGGACAGCATCCCGAGGCCAAGCACGTCGACCTTTATAATCCCGAGGGCGTCGAGGTCGTCCTTGTCCCATTCAACGAATGTGCGGTCGGGCATCGCCCCATTGCCGATGGGGATCGTCTCCTCAAGCGGCCCGTCGGTCACGACGAACCCGCCCGTGTGCTGCGACAGGTGGCGCGGAAAGCCCATTAACTCACGCGCAAGCGCGAGCGTCATCGCGACCCGCGGCGCTGAAACATCAAGCCCGCTGTCGGACGCGGCTTCGTCCCGGATGCGCCCATCGCGCCAGGCGCGCGTCATGCCGGAAAGCGCCGCGACGGCGTCTTCGGTGAGCCCCATCGCCTTGCCAGTTTCACGCAACGCCGAGCGCGCACGATAACAGATGACTGTGGCGGCAATGCCGGCTCGCTCACGGCCATACTTTTCATAAATGTACTGAATGACTTCTTCGCGCCGCTGGTGCTCGAAATCGACATCAATGTCCGGCGGCTCGCGCCGCTCTTCGGAGATGAACCGTTCGAACAGAAGATCCATGCGGGATGGATCGACTGCGGTAATGCCAAGGCAGTAGCAGACGGCCGAATTCGCCGCCGATCCACGCCCCTGACACAGAATTCCCCTGGACCTTGCGTAGCGGACGATGTCGTAAACGGTGAGAAAGTAAGGCGCATACTGAAGTCTGGCGATAAGGCCGAGCTCATGAACGAGCGCAGTGCGGACCTTGTCGGGCAAGCCATCAGGAAACCGGCCCCGCGCGCCGATCCAGGCGAGCCGCTCCAGCGCCTCCTGTGGGTCCTCGCCGTCGGAAGTCTCTTTTGGGTATTCGTAGCGAAGCTCGTCGAGGGAAAACCGCGCGCGATCGGCTATTTCGAGCGACTGGCGCACAGCATCCGGATAGTCCGCGAAAAGGCGCGCCATTTCGGCCGGCGACTTAAGGCAACGTTCGGCGTTCGCCTCAAGCAGGCGCCCGGCCGCATCAATTGTCGTCTTTTCACGGATGCACGTCAGCACATCCTGCAGACATCGGCGAACCGGGTCATGATAAAGCGCATGGTTGACCGCAAGCAGAGGAACGCCCGCCGCAGCGGCAATGCGGGCGAGTCCGTTGAGCCGCCGGACGTCGTCGGGACCGAACGTCCTTGCCGCGGCGAGCCAGACATCGCCGGGAAACGCCTCCCTAAGATGGCGGATGAGCGGTAAAAGCCCCTCATCTTCCGGGGTTTCCGGCGCGACTGCAAAAAGGGTTCCTGCGCCAAGCTCCAGAATGTCGGCAGTCGCGACAAGGCAATTTCCCTTCGCCGCCCGCCGCTTTCCCCGGGTGAGAAGCCGGCAAATCCGTCCGTAAGCTGTGCGGTCCTGCGGCCAGGCGAGAATGTCTGGCGCCTCGTCGGAAAGTTGTAGCCGCACACCAACGACAAGCCGCACGCCAGCCTGCCGGGCGGCGACATGGGCGCGAACGATGCCGGCGAAGGAATTGACATCCGTGATCGCAACGGCGGCAAGTCCCAGCGCAGCGGCCTGAGCGATCATTTCATCCGGATGCGACGCTCCGCGTAGAAACGAGAAGTTTGTGAAGGTGGATAGCTCCGCATAGCCACCATGCGCGGCGGGGGAGATCATGCGAAGATCCCGTGCAGGCGCCAGTGCGCGCCCGCTTCTCCCATCTCGCCCTCCCGGTAGATCCAGAAGCGGCGGCCGGCGTCATCCTCAACCCGGTAATAATCGCGCACGCGCGCCTGCCCAAGCCGCCATTCGCCGAGCATGCGCTCAGGGCCCGTCGCGCGCCGCACGCGATAGGGTATGCGCCGCCAGATGAAGCGCGCCGGGGGACCGTCAGGGGCGAGCGCCATCACCTCGACCGGCTCAGGCGCCGGCGAGAGGAAAAGCGGCCGCCATGGAACGCCGTCGGGCGAGGCGGCCGCTGGCCAGTCCTGCGCACGGCCGGCGCCCTTGAGCGCCGGCGTCATTCGTACGGCGCGTTCCGGCGCATGCGCGTTGCATGACTCGGCGAAAGCGACGGCGTCGGCGCCGAGAACCGCGCCGAGGCGGTCAGCAAGACGGGTGAGCGCAATGTCGCCGTCGCGGCGCGCATCGTCCACAAGGCTCTTTAGCGAGGTTCGCTGTTCGGGCGCGATGGGCGCAAGCCGGTTCGCCGTCAGTCGCAATGCGTCAAATCCAAAGCCCGGATCAACCGGCCGGTCCCCCTTTTCAAATTTCAGCCGAAAAAGCCTCGCGATCGCCGCCGGGTCTCGCGCTGGCGCAGCGAAATCGATCGTTTCAATGACGAATGAGTTATCCAGTCGGAAGAGACGCAGCTCGAACCTGCGCGCGCCGACGCCATCGCGCTCCAGCATCCGCGCAAGCTTTTCCGCAAGCCCGCGCGTCGCCGCAAGCGTCGCGTCGACCGTCATCACTGGCGAAGGCGAACGTTGAAGAACGCTATATTCAGGCCGTTCCGCAATCGGCGAAACGCTTTCGAAGAGGTCGCCCGCCGCCGCCGCAAGGCGACGGGAGAGGGTCGCGCCGAAACGCTTCGTCAACGCCGCCACAGGTTGGCGGCGCACGGCGTCAACGGTCTTGAGGCCGAGCGTACGCAACGTTTGAGCCGTATCAGGATCAAGTCCAAGGGCCTCGATCGGCAACCCGGCGATGATGTCCGCGTCGCCGCCGGGCGCAGATATGCGCGCAGCGAAACCGACCCCTTTCGATGGCGCAGCGGAGCATCCGCCGACAAGCTCTCCGCGCCAGCCGGGGTTGCGGCCGCCTCGCCCGCCCGTCGATGCAAACGCGGATCGCGGCGCGCGCCCTGTGACAGGCGAAACGCAATTTGCAATGGCGAATGCGGCAGCGGGCGTATCGGCAATCGCCGCCGCAGCAGCGAGACGTGCGCGCGCAAGCCGGGCTTCAAGATCAGCCAGCAGGCCGGCTTCGCCGCCAAAGAGATGCGCGGAGCCTGCGACGTCAAGACAGACGCAAGCGATAGCGGGAGTTCCGACATGGGGACCATAACGAAAAAATCCGTAAACGATTTTTTCGAAGTCGGCGGCGTCAGCTTGAGGCCTGTGCGGCGCGGCGCGCAAGGTCGGGATGATCGCACGCGCTTCGGCGAAGGGCTGTCCCGCATAAAGCCCTCCGGCGCGCGCGGCGACGTTCGCATGGGCGATGCGAAGAGCGTTGTTCACGCGGTCATAAAGGACAAAGGGCTCATCCGGCGAATGCTTGCCGCCGGCGCGGCGCGCGAAAAGGTCGATGGCGAGGTCGGGGAATGCAACGGCGAGAATGCGCCGCCTGCGTCCGCGCCCGGAGAGAGCGGCGCCCATCATTGCCCTCCCGCAACAGCGAGCGGGACGGGATGGAAAGAGCCAGTCGCTACTTCGTCTTTATACGTATGTTCTGCCTGCAGCCGTGCGCCGCTGCGGTTCATTTCAAGAGTGACGGCCGGCCGGACCGCGCCGCCTTTCTCAAGGGCGACGAGAACCGCCGGAAGGCCGGGTCCCCGTGGATCATCCGCCATGGGACGGCTGGGCTGCGGCCCCACGCGCCAGCGATAGGGGGCGCAAGAGGGTTCCCCGGCGCCGCCCCTTACGAGCACGCATTGTGCGCCAGTTCCCTCGGCGGCGAGATGCAGCCGTCGCGTCGCCTTCAGATTCACCTCGCGGCCTGGCTGGCGCAAAAGCGCGATTACGGAAAACCGCCCGCCCTCGCCCGTCGCCCTCAGGGCCTCCTCAGCAGCCCACAGGGCCTCGCGATCGGAGCGGGCGCGCACGAACAGGCACCGTCCCGCCGCGACGCCGAGGGGCGCAAGACCGGGCGCATGGATCGCCCCTTCCCCCGCCGCCTCATGGATTCTTTCAATGAAAACCCGCGGCGCGGCGCGCGCAGGCTCGGCGCCAGCCGACAGTGCGATCGCAAAACTGAGGGCGGCCGCGGCGGCGCGGTGATCCGGCGTCCCGCCATCATCGCATTGGGCGCGCCCAAGGCTGGCGAACCGCACCTCGTGAAGCACGCCACGGGCGCCAAAGGCGGACCCCCAGTACGCACCTGGATTGTCGCCGGCAGCCGCCATCGGCGCATCCCGGCGCCAATCGCCCAGAGGGTCAGCGAGAACCGGCGTGCGGCGTTCAATCTCGGCGATCCGCGCCCGCAAGCGGTCAATCTCGCGATGCCGCCTAAGCGGAGAATCTTTTGTTCGACGACTATTGCTGGCCATGTTGTTGGCCATCCGATCCACCTACTGCCCACAAGGCCCCAAATGGCCCCGACCCATTGCGCCGCCTGACGCCTTCAGAGGGAGACGACGGACGGCCTGGCGTTCCGGACCCGTCGAAGGATCGAACGCAACCAGAACAATCAGGCCGTCCGGCCTCCCCCTGAAAAGAGCCTTCCCCAAAAAGCTCTTCCCCGATCCGCGCGCCGTAACGCGACGCTCAGGGCGTCCGTGCGGCCATCGCATGCCTCAATAGAACAAAACATGAACTTTTGAGTCAACGGGATTTCTTCGCGAACCCTCCACACCCGCTCCGGCCTGCAGAAAGTCTTCGCCACCCGACCTCGGCCGAAAGTCAAACGCCAAACAGGCGCAAAGGAGGGCCCAGACGCAAAGAAGGCGTCGACGGCGATGAAAAATGAGCTAGAAGCCCGCCATGACGAACTATCTGCACCGCGGCGACCTGCCGCCCGACATCGATTTCGGCGACGCCGTCGCCGTGGATTCCGAAACCCTCGGCCTCATCCCCCACCGGGATCCGTTGTGCGTCGTGCAACTATCGGCGGGCGACGGCGACGCCCATGTCGTACAGCTCGACCGGTCCCGCTACGACGCGCCGAACCTGGCGCGCCTGCTCGGCGACGAGAACGTCCTCAAGATATTCCATTTCGCGCGCTTCGACGTCGCCGTCTTCATGCAGTGGCTCGACGTGACCACGACGCCGATCTACTGCACCAAAATCGCGTCAAAGCTGGTCCGCACCTACACCGACAAGCACGGCCTGAAAGACATCACGCGCGAGTTGCTCGGCGTCGAGCTTTCCAAACAACAGCAGTCGTCAGACTGGGGCGCGAGCGACCTCACGGACGCCCAGATCGCCTATGCCGCCTCGGACGTGCTTCACCTACACGCCCTAAAGGAAAAGCTCGACGCACTCCTCGTCCGCGAAGGCCGCGACGCGCTCGCGCGGTCCTGTTTCGACTTTCTGCCGACGCGCGCCGCCCTCGACCTTGCCGGATGGCCAGAGGTCGACATTTTTGCTCATTCCTGAAGCATTGCCGGCAAAGTCGCTCGACTTCGCGGCCAGCGTGACTAAGTTCGTTACATGTCGGAAACATCAGGAAAAAAAGGGCGGCTCGACAATCTTCCCTCGGCGCCTCGCCTTACGGGCAAAGAAGCCGCGGCCCATTCCGCCAACGTCCGACGACTAAGAATCGCCCTGCCGACCATTGGCGCCGTGCTCGTTGGAGTATTCCTGGCGAATACCCGAGGCGAGGGCCCGGCCGACGTTTTCCTCGATCAATTCAAGGATCTTGAAGCCGCGACAGAGGAACTGCGAATGGCGCGGCCGCATTTCTCCGGCGTCGACGCTGACGGTCGCCCATTCGACATTACGGCCGACGCGGCGACCCAGGCGGCCGGCGATTCCAAGCGGATCGGCCTTGAGGGACCACGGGCGGTCTCGGGCGCAAACGGCGACGACCGATCCATCCTGTCGGCCATCCGCGGCGAATTCGATTCCAATTCAAAGACGCTTGTGCTCACCGAGGACGTGACGTTTGAACGCCGGGTTGGCGCCGACGACTATGTCATGAAGACGCCGTCCGCGACGTTCCTCATCGACGAGGACAAAGTTACCAGCGACGCCGGCGTTCGCGGCCAGGGCCCGCGCGGCGCGACCCTTGAGGCCGACAAGATGACCGCAAACAACGAAGACAAGCGGGTCGTTTTCGAGGGCAACGTCAAGGTGCGTATCTATCCCAGCCGGGAAGAGGGCGACTGCTTGCCCAGATTCGGCGCGCCGGTCGGCGAGCGCGACCCTGGGGAAAATTGCAAGCGAAGCGCCGGCGAGGATGGTAAGGTTTCACCGGAGCCGACGATCAGGGAGAACCGCTGATGCGCGATGTTCGACACGCCCGGCGCAACCGCGCTGAATATTTTCAGATCGTCATTGTTGCGACCGCCCTGGCGGCGCTCGCGGGATCCCCGGCCGCCGCCCAGCTATCGGCGGACTCCGACGAACCTCTCGATATAACGAGCGATCGCCTGGAGACCGAAAACAACATCGCGACCTGGATTGGCGAGGTGCGGGTCGTTCAGGGCGAGTCCATCCTCACCTCGGAACGATTGATCATTACCCAGACGGACGATGGCGGCATCGAAGAGATCCGGGCGGTCGGCGATGTCCGGTATTCCAACGGCAAGGAAGCGATCCGTGGCGACGTTGCAATTTACACCGAGACCTCACGCACCATCCGGATGCGCGGCGACGTGGTGATCACCCAGGGCGAACAGGTCCTGACCGGTGACGATCTCACCTACTGGATCGACACCGGCAAGACGCATTTCGCGGCCCGGGACGGCCAACGCGTGCGCGGCGTCTTCAAGACGCAATCACTTGATAACCAATCCTGACGCTGGCGTTATCGAACCTTAAGGGGTTCGGCGCTAATTCGGAGACCAAGATGAACCAGCGGAACGGCACCGGCGACAGCGCGACGAAAAAGCCCCTTCAACCCAAAGTGGTTGAAGGCGACGGCGGCCTCATTGCGTCCCATCTTGGGAAAAGCTTCAAGCGCCGTCCCGTGGTCCGTGACGTTTCAATGCGGGTCAATCGCGGCGAGGTGGTTGGACTGCTCGGGCCGAACGGCGCCGGCAAGACCACCTGTTTCTACATGATCACCGGCCTGATCCCTGCGGATTTCGGTTCGATCAAGATCGACGGCCATGACGTGACCAGCCTGCCGATGTACCAGCGCGCGCGCCTTGGCGTCGGCTACCTGCCGCAGGAAGCATCTATTTTCCGTGGGTTGACGGTCGAGCAGAATTTGCGGGCAGTCGTCGAACTCGTGCACAAGAACAAGGACAAGCAGCAGGCGCTGATCGACGATCTGCTCACGGAGTTCAATATCACGCACATCCGCTCAGCGCCGGCGCTGGCGCTGTCGGGCGGCGAGCGACGCCGGGTCGAAATCGCCCGGGCGCTCGCGACCGGTCCGGCGTTCATGCTCCTGGATGAACCCTTCGCGGGCATTGATCCGCTCGCAATTTCAGATATTCGCGAACTGGTGATGCACCTGAAGGATCGCGGCCTCGGCGTTCTGATCACGGATCATAACGTCCGCGAAACCCTCGACATCATCGATCGCGCCTACATCATCCACGAAGGCCAGGTGCTGATCGAAGGCGCGCCGGGCGACATCGTCGGGGACAAGGACGTGCGTCGCGTCTACCTCGGCGACAGCTTCCAGATGTGATCGGCGGGATGGGGGCAATGTGGCGTTAGCTCCGAGACTCGAACTCAGGCAGTCGCAACAGCTGGTGATGACGCCGCAGTTGCAGCAGGCGATCAAGCTGCTGCAGCTTTCGAATCTTGAGCTCGCGGAGTTCGTTGAACAACAGCTAGAAGAAAATCCGTTCCTTGAGCGTCCTGAAGAACGCGCCGACGACCGGCCCGCCGGTCAGGCCGACGCCGCGCCGAATGGACAGGAAGTCAGCTCGGCCGACGCGGAGCCAAAGGATGCCGACGGCATCGACCTTTCCAGCGAGGACGCGCACGCGCGGGCCGAGGAAGCCATTGACGCCGCGTTCGACGATGACGGACGGGCGTCCGCGGACGGCGACGATGGCGGCTACGCAGTCAATGAATGGGCGAGCGTCGGCGGGGGACGAGGCTTCGACGACGATCGCGAGTTCGGCGAGACGCACGTCAGCGACATTACGCTTAAAGAACACCTGACAAACCAGTTGCAGGTCGCAACATCCGATCCTCAGTCGCTGTTTGTCGGGGCCTATATCATCGATCTCGTCGATGACGCCGGGTATTTGCGAGAAGCTGTTGACGACATCGCTTTGCGACTAGGCGCAGATAGAGCGACCGTCGAAGACACGCTGCGCCTCATCCAGACATTCGACCCGAGCGGCGTCGGCGCCCGCGATCTCCAGGAATGCCTGCGCCTGCAGCTTATTGATCGCGACCGGCTTGACCCTGCGATGGCGTCTTTCATCGACAATCTCGAAATGCTCGCGAAGGGCGACCTTAAAGGCCTGATGCGGGCAACGCGCGCCGATGAAGACGACGTGCGCGACATGATCGCCGAGGTGCGGGCGCTCAACCCGAAGCCCGGCTACGCGTACGGGTCCGACCCCGTACAGGTGGTCGCGCCAGACGTCTTTGTACGGAAGGCTGCGGATGGCGGATGGCGGGTGGAACTCAACAACGACACGCTGCCAAAGATCCTTGTCAATCAGCACTATTACGCTGAAGTGTCGAAGAACAAGGCCAAGGACAAGGACGCATCGTACCTTCACGAGCAGTTCGCTAATGCAAGCTGGCTCGCCAAGAGTCTCGACCAAAGAGCAAGGACAATTCTGAAGGTCGCTGAGGAGATTGTCCGGCAACAGGACGCATTCCTCGCGTATGGCGTCAAACACCTTAGGCCGCTCAACCTTCGCGCGGTCGCCGACGCAATTGAAATGCACGAATCGACCGTGTCGCGCGTCACGTCGAACAAGTATGTGGCCACGCCGCGCGGCGTCTTCGAACTGAAGTACTTCTTTACCGCGTCGATCGCTTCCAACAATGGCGGCGATGCATACTCAGCGGAAGCGGTTCGTCATCGGATCAAAGAATTTATCGCGGCGGAGACGCCGGAAACGATACTTTCCGATGACAAGCTCGTCGAACTTCTCGGCGCGGAGGGTATCGACATTGCCCGCCGGACGGTTGCCAAGTATCGCGAGACCCTCGGCATTCCATCTTCCGTCCAGCGGCGCCGCGATGCAGTGCGTTCGGCGATCTGAGCGCCGGCCGGCCGGCGACCCGCGAGGCCTGCGATGACGACGTTTTCAAGCACCCTGGGGCCTTGGAACTCGTCCTGTTTCACTCGATATTAGACAACCGCCACGCACCAGGCGGAGTCTGGAGGCCTTATGGAAATTCAAGTCACCGGCAAGAACATGGACCTTGGCGACGCCCTGCAGGTCTACGTCCAGGATAAACTCGAGGACGGCGTGACAAAGTATTTCGAACGCGGCGCCGATGCGATCGTGACGTTCACCAAAGAACGTCATCTGATTGAGTGCGAGATGACCGCTCACCTGGCCTCCGGGGTATTTCTCACCGCCCATGACGAAGCCGACGACGCCTATGGCGCGTTCGACCGGGCGCTGGCCAAGCTGGAAAAACGCGTACGGCGATACAAGCGCCGGTTGAAAGACCATCACGCAACCGCGAAGGACCCTCTACCTGCAGAAAACGCCGCCTACTTCACCCTGGCGTCGCCTTCCGACGAGGATGCCGCTTCAGCGGACGAGGGCGCGCCGCTCGTGATTGCGGAAAGCACGACCAAGGTTGTGGAAATGACGGTCAGCGCGGCTGTCATGCAACTGGATCTGGTCGACGATCCCGCCATCATGTTCAAGAATGCGGCAACCGGGGCCCTGAATGTCGTCTACCGGCGGCGTGACGGTCATATCGGATGGATCGACCCGACACGGTAGAACTCTTGCATTCTGGTCTACGCATTAAGACCTTTGTGCTTTTGTTCAATCGGCGTTAGAAGCGCCGCCCAAACAAGGGTGAGCAGGCCTTCCCGGGGGGCATTCCGGAACCCGGGGCCGGCATCCGTGACGGGCGTCACTTTTTAGCGCCGCAAGAGGTATCGAGATGGGTTTGAGTGAGTATCTGGCGCTGGACGGGATTGTCCCGAATCTGCATGCCCGATGTAAACGCGAGGCTCTGGCCATACTTGCGCGCCGGGCCGCCGAGATCACCGGCGTTGACGCCGAAACGATCGAGGAAGCGCTCATGACCCGAGAGCATCTCGGGTCAACCGGGGTCGGCCATGGCGTCGCCATTCCCCACGGCAAGATTGGCGACCTTACGGAAATTACGGCGCTTTTTGCCCAACTGGACGCGCCGCTGGAATTTGACGCTATAGATGACGCGCCCGTCGACATCGTATTCATGCTGCTGGCGCCGGAAGAAGCGACTGCGGCCCACCTCAAGGCGCTGGCCAAGGCATCGCGTCTGCTCCGTGACGAAAGCGTCCGCAACTCCCTGCGCGGGGCTGACACGAAAGAGGCGATCTACGCGATCTTGACCGAAACGGCGACTTCGAACGCCGCCTGACGGCCTAGGCAAAAAAAACCCGGCCTTGCGGCCGGGTTTTTCTAAAGCCAAATCAATCAACTAGTGAACGCTGACCGGGTTCATTTCGTGTTGGCGCGCAGCGGCAAACGCGAGCGCCCTGTCGCCTACGAGCGCTATCCGCTCGCCGTTGGCTGCATGGACCGAATACAGGATGGCGTCGTCCGGCAAATCAATCGTCAGGTCGCTTTCCTCGTCGACGAGGTCATCCGCCACGTCCGCGACCATCACCGGCCGCACATAAACCAGTTTCTTGCCGCCCAGTTCCTCGAATTCGCGACGGGTCATCGCCGACGAGTCGGCGCCAAAGCGCCGCAAGCGTTCGTGTCGGTTATTCATTGCGGGGAACCTCCAAAGGGCGGTCGGGCGGAAAACCAGCCGTCCGCACGCGGCATCGCGTCAAGATTGCCGGCGAAAGCCTAGAAAACGATGAAGCCGACGCCGTCTCAGTCAAGAGGTAGCGATACATTATAACGGTTCAATGGCCGAAAGCAGCCTTTATTTTGAACCCGTATACCGCGTCGATAACAACTTGGTGAATGTTCCGGCATCGACATTACCGCCAGAAAGCGTAACGCACGTGGTCTTGCCGCGACCGTCAATACGGCCGGAGAGGACCGCCGCGAAGGCCACCGCCCCGCCTGGCTCAACAACAACCTTGAGCCGCTCAAACGCCATTGCCATGGCCGCGGCGACCTCCGCTTCCGTGACAGCGGCTCCGCCAGCGGCTCGCCTCGCCAGAACCGGAAAGGTCAGCTCGCCGGGACTTGGCGTGGCAATGGCGTCACAGATCGTCGGTCGCGATGTGTCTGCCGATAACCTCTTTCCAGCCGCGAGCGACCGGATCGTATCGTCATAGCCCTCAGGCTCCGCGACGAAGACCTTTGTTTCCGGCGACGCGATTTCAAGCGCGAGCGCGCCGCCGGCGGCAAGTCCGCCGCCACCACAGCAATAAATGAACTGGTCGATCGAGACGCCCAGATCGGCAGCCTGGGCGGCCGCTTCACGCGACGCGGTCCCCTGCCCTTCAATGATCAATGGATGGTCATAGGAAGGCGCCAGAGCTGCGCCGGTCTCGCCGACAAGCCGACGGCCAATTTCCTCCCGGTCACTGGAATAGCGATCGTACGTAACGATGTCGGCGCCGTAGCGCCGCACCGCCTCCAGCTTGATGCGAGGCGCGTCGGCCGGCATCACGATCGTCGCGCTCATCCCGAACATTCTCGCGGCGATCGCGACGCCCTGGGCGTGGTTGCCGGACGACCACGCGACGACTCCCTTGTGGCGATCCGCGTCGGGCACCATCGCCATGAAATTGTAGGCCCCGCGGAGCTTAAACGCGCCGCCGCGCTGTAGAACCTCCGCCTTGAAAAGGACGCGGCCGCCTACCGCGTCATTGATGAACTCGTCCTCCATCAACGGCGTCAGGATCACCTTTCCGGCAAGCCTTTCCGCCGCGACGCGGACCCCATCGGCAGTCGGCGCACGTAGCATAGCCGTCACGGATGCATTGTTCATTCACATCTCCACGGATTGCGGCAAAGCCGCGCGCCGGTCGTCAAACCGTCAGTCCAAAGCGCCACGTCAGCCCGATCACCGCGACTCCCATCAGGATACGATAGATCACGAAGGGCGTAAAATTCATTCGTTGCGTATATCTCATGAAAAGCGCGACAACGCCCCAGGCCACCAGAAACGACAGCACAAGGACGATTGCGGCGGCTCGAAAGTCTTCGTTCGTCCCCTCCATCGCAAGCTCAATCGCGGCGAAGCCGCCGACAGCGAGGATCGTCGGAATTGCGAGCAGCATCGAAAATCTCGCCGCCTCCTGCCGGGACCAGCCGAGATAGCGCGCCGCCGTCATGGTGACGCCCGATCGGCTTGCGCCCGGGATGATCGCGAGAAGTTGCGCCGCGCCAATCGCCAGCGCCTCTCGCCAGGATATGCGGTCCAGACCCTCCTTCGTCGTCGCCGCCCGGTCGCCGTGCCAGAGCGCGACGCCAAAGACGATGCTTGCGACGCCAATGACGTATGGGTTCCGCAGCGCATCGATGGCGCCGGTCGCCGCGACAAGGCCGCCGATGATGATTATCGGAACGCTCGCCGCTGCGACTTGAAGAAACAGCTTCCGGTCGTCACTCGGTCGAAAGGAGACTGCGTCCAGACCGCCGCGGACCAGCATAAGCGTTTCGGAACGGAAATAGACAAGCACCGCGAGCAACGTGCCGACATGACTTGCGACGTCAATCAACGCGCCCTGGTCGTCCCATCCTGGGACCAGAAGCGGGGCGAGTATCAGGTGGGCTGACGACGAAATCGGCAGGAATTCCGTTACGCCCTGCACGATTGCGAGCACGATAAGCTGAACGAGTGGCATGCGGCCTCCGGCTGGGCAGGTACCGTCCCATGCCGATAGCTAAGCCCGCGTCCGGAAAAAAGGGTGAACGGACGGAATAAGGATATCAGAGCAGGACGTCAGCGGCGAAGAACGCGAAGAAGCCGCCAACCACATAGGCGACAGCGGCGACGCCGAGGATGAACGAGCCGGCACGACGCATGCGCATGCACGCGCGGGCCTGGTCAGGATCAATCGGACATGGGGCGTTCCGTACCGACCACTTGGCGACGCCGGCGCCGAGGAGCAAGGCACCGGCGACGATAAACAGCGCCGCCTTGTGGACCGTCAGCCAGACCAGCCCCGGCACGTTTGCCGCAAGACCGGCCATCACCGCCCCGGCGCCGATCGTGACAAGCAGCGCCGGCAAGGCGCAGCACACCAGAGTCGACAGGCTGGCAAACAGAGCGATCGTTGGGGCCGCGGCCTCGCGCATCATCAATCGCATGTCATCCTTCTCCTAGAGCGGCGGCGCCGCGGCGGATTGCTGACGTCTTGTAGCCCGCCTTTCTGACCAGTTCCTCGATCATTGCGTCATCCAGTTCGGCGCCGGGCTCGATGACCAGGTTAAGGGTCTTCAGGTCGAGGTCGACGTATACGGCCGCAATTTCTTTCCGTTTGCCGAATGTCTTGTTCATCGCTTTGGCGCAAAAATCGCAAACGACCCCGAGGACGTCGACGACAACTGGCTCGCCGCCTCCTGCAATAGCCGCGACAATTGCGTCGGTACGGACGATCAACGCCACGTCGCGAGGCGCATCATCGGCCGATGACGACGTCTCGGCATGATCGTGTTCGTGCCCATGCCCGCCTTTTCCATGATCTGCATGGCCCTCGTGATCGCCCTGCATCGCATCGCCTTCAGACGCGTGCGCGCGTTCCACTGCAATCTCTGCATGGCCTTCGTGCGGCGCAGCCGCACCAGGCGTCGCTGTTGTCAATACTGCCAAAGCGGCAATGGCAATGCATCGGGTCATCTCGCGTTCCTTTCAGAAACGATACGTAAAGTTTGCCAGCGGTTCATTATCGATCACGCTCCAGCCAAGTTCGAGAAGCGCCGGTCCTTTGAAGAAACGAACGAGCGGCGTAACGCCGACGGCGTCAGCATTGTCAGGGCGGTGATCAACCTCGACCATCAACCAGGCATGTAGATCGCCTGTGTCGCCTTCATAAGGCGCAAAACCTACGCGCGCCGCCTGCATGAAGCTGGAGTCTACATCCCCAGCCGCCAGCGCGCGGGCCCGGTAGGAGGCGAACAGGCGCCGCGTTTCCCAATCCGCCATCACGCCGACAAAGCCAGCGGCGTTTGTTCCGGCCTGATTTGCGCCAACGCCAGTCGCCGCGCCGACCCCGCCGTAGACGTATAGATTGGCCTGGTAATTTTCACCGAACCAACGCTTCGCGAGATACGTGGCCTGAACCCCGTTCAGGACGAAATCCTGCTTTCGGTCCCATTCACTCCGCACGCCAATCGAGAACTTCGGATCGACGGTGTGGTGGACGAGCAGCGACGTCGATTGGCGATCGGTCGCCTCGATCAACGTCCAACCGCCTTCATAGGACACTGGCCGAGCGTTCGCCGCCGGGCCAGAAGCCAATGCTAGCGCAAGGCCCATGAGTGCGGGCGACCTGGAATACGTCACTTCTTGCGCCCGCCAAGGACGGCGACAAGTTCCTCGACCTTTTCGCGGCGCGCCTCGATGTTGTCGCCGGTCAGGGCATGTTCGACGCAGGTCTCAAGGTGGTCGTCAATAATAACGCCCTCAAGGCCCGTCAGCGCCGCCTTGATCGCTTGCACCTGCCGGACGACGTCGATGCAATACCGATCCTCTTCGATCATTTTCGCGACGCCGCGAATTTGACCTTCTATGCGTGCAAGCCGCTTCCCGACGGAAGCTTTGGTATCCGGTTTCATCATCACATACCCTATAGGGGCATGGGGTATGCAAAGCAAGATGTCTCTCGCCGCGGTCCGCAAGGCCAAATCCGCGGGAATTGAGGCAAAAGAAGCTGGTCAGCCGAAGGGTATTGCGTCAGGCTGCGGCGCTGGCGAGGCCGCCTTCGAGGACGTCAAGCACAGGCTTGCCGCTGACGGGCGCCGGCGCAAGCGCGCCCCCTTCGTAGCTTTCGCCGTAGACTTTTTGCGCCAGTCGGACACGCGATTCCGGAGATGCGCCGGCGACGTCGAGCGCCGAGATCGCGGCCAGATGACGCCGTAAGCCGCGCTGATTGGCGATCTGGATTGAAAGGCCTGGCCGGCCGTTCAATTCGAGCAGTAGCGGACCGCGCTTTTCGTCAAGCACAACATCGACCCCGATATAGCCAAGGCCAGTCACGTCGTAGGATCGAGCCGCCATTACAAGAATGTCATCCCAATGCGGAACAGTTATCCCGGTCAGCGTTTCGCCCGTGTCCGGATGCACAACGACCTGACGGTCGAACTGCATGCCGCAGCGCGTGGTCCCATCCACAATCGATACGCCAACGCCTACGCCGCCACGATGCAAGTTCGCCTTGCCGTCCGATTCGGCCGTGGGAAGACGCAGCATGGCGAATGCCGGCACGCCGTTCAATACGATGACCCGGATATCGGGCACGCCCTTGAATGAGATTCTTCCGAACACGGGGTCAAACTTGACCCTGTACTCGATGACCGCCTTGTCGGTCTGTCCGCCAAGAGAATACATCCCTGAGCGGATATTATTCACGTGGTGGTTGATCGCGTCCCGCGTAATTCGTTTGCCGCTCGACAGGCGCCAGCCTTCGCGAAGAGGCCCGTCTATGACGATAATGCCCTTGCCTTGCGAACCACAGGCCGGCTTGATGACGCAGCCGTCAGGTTTCGCCAGCAGCGCCGGCAGCGCTTTCATGTCCCGCGCGGTCTCGATGACGCCGTAAAGCTCTGGGTTCGGAATGCCGGCGATGTCCGCAAGCCGTTTGGTTTCAACCTTGTCGTCAACCCGGCGCATGAACCGGCGCGGATTCTTCGCGGAAACGAACATTACATTGCGCTCGTTGATGCCGATGACGCCTTTTTCGCGAAGTTTTCGCCATGTACTGATCATCGGAACACCCGCAACATTACGAATTCGCAAGACCACGGAATCGCCAGAGTTCGCTTAGGCGAAGCCCAGTGTATCTGCCCATCAATACGCACATTCCCATTAAAATGAACAGAAGCTCCGGGAAATTGTACATTAGATATTCGACATGTGGATTGGACATCACAAGGTAGGTAAGGCTTGCGACAACGAGGCTCCCGACGCCCTGCTTCAAGGCGGCGCTCGCGGAGGACTCCTCCCAGATGATCGACATCCGTTCGATTGTCATCGTGATGATCACCATAGGGAACAACGATACGGAAAGGCCGATCGACTGATTTGAACCGGTCAACAGGATGGTGACGCCTGCCATCGCGATAACGATAAAAATCAGGACGACAGCCAGTCTTGGGACAAGCAGCAGTTGCAGGCGTTCCAGATAGAAACGGACGGCAAGCCCCATCGCGATCAGTGCTGAAAAGAGAATAATCCCATTAACGAGCGCAGTTTCGCGGAATGCGATCCCGATCAGGACCGGCATGAAAGTGCCAAGGGTCTGCACCCCGACGAACTGGCGCAGAAATACCAGCAACGTAATCCCGATCGGGATTGTTACGAGCGTCTTATAAACAAGCTGCGTCGTTAGCGGCAGATCGCCAAAACCAAAGAACGTCGCGACTGGCGCGTCCCTGGCGCCGGCTCGCCGGGCAAGCGCCGCGGCGGAAGACCGCTCCGAGGACACCGCAATTTGAAAGTCGAGTTCGGAAACGCCGGACGCCTTCAATGGCCCATCGGCGCCGCGCCAGATTGTCAGGAACCGCGACGGCGTCCCGTCCGGAAAAAACCGGCCGTCTTCGTTCCCGACCCGGTATTCAAGCCAGCTGATCGTCTCCGCCCGTCGCGTGTCATCAATCAGTTTCACGCCATTGGCGATCCGCGCCTGGATCCCCTGGGACGCGAGAGTTTGCCGCGCCAGTTCCAGCCGGTCGAGCGGCGGCGGCAACTGCTTTAGCAACACTTCCTGTTCATCCGCTTCTTCGCCGCGACGCGAAGCGGGTCCGAACAGCTCGGTGAGCATAAGCTCCGTAAAGGTTGCATCGTCAGCGGAGCGGCGCCGCAGACTCTGGGTCCAGACGATAAACGCCTGTCGCTTGACTGGATCCGCCTCAAAAGGCGTTGCCCGGTCCGCTGTTTCCCTGAACAGCGCCGGCAAAGGCGTCGACGGCGATTCGCCGACGGTTTGCGCAGAGTAGCGCAACACCTTGCGATTGCTCGGAAACCGATACGACCATACCGCACGGCGATTTCCGGTTTGCGCTTCACCGGTCAGATTGAGGCCGAACGGACCATTGTAGAATTGCTCGCCTGTGACTTCTCGTTCGGCCGCCTGGGTTGGGATGAACAGGTCAATGCGGGCGGGTTCGTCCCGCGCGCGGAAATCGATGAACGCTTCGACCGTCCAGACCGAGGCCGTCGTTCCGGGACGGACCGGATAGTCGAAGCGGACGACCTTGACGAGAAATATCGACGCGCCGACGAGCATGAGGAAGATGGCAAGCGCAGTGGCGTGAAGGGCGTTCGATTTCATGGCCGCAACCGGCCCCTATTCCTCAGAGGGCCCGGCCGCCGTGGCGCCGTCCTGCTCCTCGTCTTGTTCTTCGGTGCAAGGCTCGTCGGAGGCGAAGGTCCGAGAGGAATCCACAGCGATCCGGTGCGCCAGGAATTCGCGGCCGACAAGAATGTCGTAGTCGAATTCAGATCGGTCCGCGAGATTGATTTCCGCGACGCCTTCCTTCCCGCCAACGCAGATCGGCAGGTGAATGACAGGTCTTCGGATACGGCCGCCGCGCTTGTCCTTGATGCTCGCAAAGCGGATTACGTTCTGGTCATAACGTATCGACCGGCCGTTCTTGCCGACGAGCCGGAACCGAACCCAGTTGTCGTTTTTCTTGCGTTCGTAAAGCTCGATATCGCGAGCGTAAACGGAACTGGTGTCGGCGCCAGTATCGAGCTTCCCTTTCATAGACAGCCCCAGCGCGCCGACCCGCACGTCTTCGAGGTAGCCTAGGGTAATGACCTCCCCACGAACGCCGTCGCCCATTGCATCTTCCTCTTCCGCAAGAGCCGTGCAGGGAAGCAGGAGCAGGCAGGCGGCGACAAGCCGACGCAAGTTCAATTCAGGTTGCATCAGGTTCCCCTTCCTTCGGCGCGATGACGTGTGGGCGACCGTCGGCAATCGCAAATGAATTTTACGACATCGGTCGCTCGTCGCGGACATTTGAACATGGCATGGTAAAGATAAGGATTGGGGAAATCGCCATCGAAGACCAAAAAGCTATTGCCGGGCGTTCCGGTCAGGCCCGGCCGCTGGCGCTGCAAGGACGCTTCTGGCCGATCTGGACGACCGTGACGCTTGGCGCGTTCGCCGACAATGTCCCGCGTCAGGCGCTGCTGATCGGCATCCCGTATGGGGTCATTTACGTCCCATTCCTGCAAAATTCCGATGATGCCGTTCCCATTATCGGAGCGCTCTTGCCCCTCGCGATTTTCCTGTCGTCGCCCCTTGCCGGCCAGGTCGCCGACAAGGTCGCGCCGGCGCTCCTGATCCGTCGACTGAAGGCTATCGAAGTCTCGCTAATGGCCGTATCGGCGTTTGCATTCGCGACCGGCAACGGCGAGCTCGCGATCCTGGCGTTCTTTGCCATGGGCTCGCAGTCGGCATTCTTCTCGCCGGCCCGAATCGCCGCGATGCCGAAATACCTCCAGATGGACGAACTCGTCCGTGGCAACGGCATCTGCAATGCAGGCCTTTTTGCGGCGATCCTGATTGGATACGCCGTCGGCGGATCGTTGATTGTGGCGCCGAATGGCGGGTTGTTCGTCGGGGCGGTGGTTCTTGCGGCATCCAGCCTCGGATTCCTCGCGGCCCGACGACTTACCGAACGCCCGCCGGACGCGCCGGACCTCGCCCTCAGCGTCAATTGGCCCCGACTTGCCTGGCGAATGCTGGCGGAAACGCGCAAAGCCCCCGGCGTGGCTGCGCCAATGGTCGGCGTCGGCGCGTTCTTTTTTCTGTCCACGGCCGTCACCGTCGCGTTGCCGCTTTTCGCCCGGGATACGATGAATGGCGACGCATTGACCGCGACGGCGCTCAACGCCCTCTTCGCGATAGGGGCCGGGCTGGGCGCGATCGGCGCGACCCTGATCTCAAAGCGGTCGAACGGACTCGCCATATCGACGCTGGCAATCATTGCAGCCGGCATCGTCGCCATTGCGATCTATCTGATTGCGCCGTCGCTGTCGGCGGCCAAAGCCGCCTTTACGATTGATGACCTTTTCACCACTCGCGAGGGTCTCGTCCTCGGCGGCGGGTTCCTTCTCGCGTCCGCTTCCATGGGCCTCTTTATCGCGCCGCTACAGGCTGCAATGCAGCGACGCGCGCCCGGCGGCGTGCGGGCGCGGATCATGGCGACTGCCGTCCTGACCAACGCCGTCTTCGCCATCCCCGGGTCAATGTCGACCCTTTACATCACCCGCACGAACGCGCCGCCTGAACGGGCCTTCCTGTTCGCCGGCCTCGCCATGTTGGCGGTTGGCGCCATCATGATCTCGCGATGGGCGTTGTTGCCATCGGGTTCGTTCGAACCGGCTAAGGGCGATCGTCCATATTGAGGGACATGGTGAATGGAACACTTCTTGCCTCTCAGAGTCGCAGGAAGGAACGCGCCAGCGGTAGCCAGAAAAGGCCGGCGGCAATTGCCGACGAAGTTTTTCTGCGTTTTTGCGTTAAATAAACCGCAAGCGCCAATCGGTTAGATCAGAGCAATGGGCCTAACGCTTTTCTTTGTCGGTCTTTGCGTAGCGTTCGGCGGCATCGCGGCCATGCTGGCGCGCGGGCCGATAGACCTGCCGGAAATACCGAGGCCGATTTCCGCGGAGGACATCCGGCGCTTTTCGCCGCGAAACACGCTTTTCATCATCGGCCCGACAGCCGACCACGCCGCCTGCAGGCTGCAGCGCCGGCTGCTTAAGCCAGCCATACCGCTGGTTATCCGCGAAGACGTCAAGGTGATTGAAATCTACGGCGACGCGACAGCGCGACTCAACGGCGATCCCCTGAGCTGGCTCGACCCGGCGCTGCTGAGACATGCGATGGACGCTGAAGACGGTTTCTACGTTATTTTCGTCGACGACCGCGGTCGCACCGTCTTCAGATCGGAGCACCCGATGGTGGCGACGGACATTTTCGCCAGGGCCGGTCTCGACATTGCGCCAGCACGATCGGCTTCCCAGCGCAAATCGACCGTTCTCAACAAGCTCCGCGCAGCCTGACGCCGGCGTCGCTCAAGCCCGTCCAATGGAAAAATAGCTAAAGCCGTGTTCCCGGATCTTTTCCGGTCGGTACACATTCCGCAGATCGACAAAAACCGGCGTACGCATCAGTTCCTTGACGCGCGCAAAATCAAGCGCGCGAAACTCGTCCCATTCGGTGACAAGCACCGACACCTCCGCGCCATCCATGGTGTCATATGGACCTTCGCAGAAAGTCACGGCCGGCAACAGCGGACGCGCTTCCTCCATGCCGGCCGGATCAAACGCTCGAATCTTAGCGCCCGCCTCAAGAAGCGCCGGCACAATCGACAGCGACGGCGCCTCGCGCATATCGTCCGTATCCGGCTTGAAGGTCAGCCCAAGCACGGCGATCGTCTTCCCGGACACGGAGCCGCCGGCCGCAGCGATGATGCGTTCGGCCATCTGCCGCTTGCGCCTGTCGTTGATTTCAACGACGGCCTCAACAATCTTGGTCGGCACGCCCGCTGATTGCGCCGTTCGCACCAGGGCAAGCGTATCCTTCGGAAAGCATGATCCGCCGTAACCCGGGCCTGCGTGGAGGAATTTCGGCCCGATGCGCCTGTCGAGGCCGATCCCGCGCGCAACCTGCTGAACGTCGGCGCCAACCTGTTCGCAAAGGTCCGCCATTTCGTTGATGAAGGTAATCTTCGTCGCCAGAAAGGCGTTGGCGGCGTACTTTATCAGCTCGGACGTCGTCCGGTTGGTGAAGAGAATTGGCGTTTCATTTATGTACAGTGGGCGGTATAACTCCCGCATCACTTCGATCGCCCTGTCGTCTTCTGTCCCGACCACGACGCGATCGGGCCGCTTGAAATCTTCGATCGCCGCGCCCTCGCGCAGGAATTCCGGATTTGAGACTACTGCGAAGTCCGCATCCGGACGAGTTCGTCTGATAATCCCATCGACCTCCGACCCTGTGCCAACCGGTACGGTCGACTTGGTGACGATGACGGTGAATCCCTCGATCGACGCCGCGATCTCTTCGGCAGCCGCGTAAACATAGCTGAGATCGGCAAAGCCGTCGCCGCGGCGCGAAGGAGTGCCCACCGCAATGAAGACGGCCTCGGCCTGCCGCGTCGCCTCAGCGAGATCGGTGGTAAAGGAAAGCCGCTTTGCGGCGACATTTTCAGCCACGAGCTGATCCAGGCCAGGCTCGTAGATCGGGATTTCCCCCCGCGTCAGCGCGTCAATCTTGGCCGTGTCCTTGTCGATGCAAACGACTGTATGGCCAAAATCCGCAAAACACGCGCCGGAGACGAGACCGACATATCCTGATCCGACGATCGCGACCTTCACAGCGGCCTCCCTTGCACGAGTCCAGTTGACCGGGCGTACTAACCGAAGGCGTGATCTAGGTCGAGACCGGCCGAAGCTTCGGGCGAAAGCGGCGCCCTAGTAGGCGTTCCTTGGAAACAGCACCGCTGAAACGGTCAAAGCGATGATTTTGAAGTCAAACCACAGCGACCAGTTGTCGATGTATTCAAGGTCGTATTTGACCCGCATCGCCATGTGCTCGTTCTCCGAGGTCTCACCCCGATACCCGTTCACCTGGGCCCAGCCGGTGATGCCCGGCTTCACCTTGTGACGCCCGGAGTAATTCACGACCGTCCGGGCATAGGCGTCATTGTGCGCCAACGCGTGCGGTCGCGGGCCGACAAGGGACATCTCGCCCTTCAGGACATTTATCAGTTGAGGCAGTTCATCAAGGCTCCATTTTCGAAGGAACGCCCCGACTTTAGTCACACGCGCATCGTTTCTGGTGGCCTGTGTGACTGAATCGCCGTCTTCGGCAACGGTCATTGTCCGGAACTTGTAGATGCGGAACACTTCGTGGTTGAACCCGTGCCGCTGTTGCACGAACAGGATCGGCCCTCCGCCTTGAATCATCAACGCAATCGCACAGGCAACAAGGATTGGCGACGCTGCGATAAAGATCAGGGTTCCAAGGATCCGGTCTTCAAGCGTCTTGACGAAGCTTCCCCAACCTTCGAGCGGACGCCGATAAAGCCTGAGGGCAGGAGCGCCGCCGATCCTGATGACTTCCCCGCCCCGGTGGTCGAGCCAATGCACGCTCGACAAGACAGCGACGGATACCGGCAGGTCCGACAGCTGATTTATGAGCCGCCGCATTGTTTCGCGGTCCATGTTTCGCGGCGCAATCAGGACATCGTCAACAGCGCCATCGCGCGCCAGCTTGACGATCGAACGCACCTCGTCGGCGAACAGATTATGACCGCAGCTCTCGCCGGCGTCGTCGATGGAAAACGCATCCACGACCGTGACGCCGAGCCCGCCATCATTAAGCTGCGATTGAAACGCCTCGCAGGTGTCTTTTGCGCCGATCAGGGCTACGCGGCGACCGAAAACGCCGCCCGCTTTCGCTTCGCGGCGGAGATAGGCGCTGGCGGCAACCCTGACGCCAGCAAGAATGACGATTGTCGATGCGGCCCATGTGAACAGCCAGATGCGCGAATAGACGCCGGAAATCTTCAGCGTGAACGCAAATGCGATCAGCCCGAGCAGGACCATGGCCCAACGCGTCAGAATGGCCGGGATGCCGCGACTAGATGAGAGCAGCCTTTCAAAGTCGTAGCACCCGTCACGCCTGAGGAGGGCGGTCAGGCCAGTCGCGCCGATAATGCCAGCGCTGGCGTAGAGCTGATAGTCAAAATCAGCGATCAGCACCTCGATGTGGTAGATATAGGAGACCAAGACCGCATTGAGCGAAATAGTAACGAAATCAACGAATTGAATGATGTCGCCGTAAATGAAATGCGGCAGCGCCGAACGCCCCCGCCTCTCCGACGCAGCGCCTGACGAGGACGGCCCAGTCGCCATGGCCTTGGCCGCGGAGGGGAAGTCTTGATCAGGCATAAAGCGCACATCGACGTTCGGCGCTGCTGCACAACGCCCGTCGCCCCCCACGCTTGCGATAGCATCGCCCTCTTTCAACGTCTACTTCCCGCAAATGCGAACGACAATTCGGCAGATACTGACGCCCAATACCAAAACTTTTGCAAAATTTGCGCTTGATCGGCCAGATATCACATTGCAACGCCGCCGGTTGCCCATAAGGCGAGTTTCTTGCTGTCATCATGGCAATGGACACTGAAAACTGGAGTCGACGCATCGTCGTCGCGTTGGAAACAGCCAATGAGTAAACAGTATTCCACGCACTTTGTTTCATGGCGGGACGCCAAGAACCGGCCACTGGGCATTTTCGTGCACGAAAACAGCTACGCGGCGGCTGCAGCGGCGGCGCTGGAAGATAAACTCGGCGAACTAGCGGAAGCGGGCTGGATCATCGATCGGATCCTTCCAGCCGGCGGGATTACCGCGAAACAGTGCGCGGCGTTCACTATCGTGGCGTTCAAATAATTGACGCGCCTGCGCGCACCCACACGATCATGGGCGGCTTTCGGGGCATTCGGGCTTCCCTGCGAGCGCCGAATTCTGTAGCCGTCGGCCTGGCCGTCGCCGCGGGCAATTGGCCGTGGTGAGAGGAGCCTTGCCTGTGCTGCGAGACATACCTGAGGATGCTCTGGAAATCGCCGCGATCAGCCTGAAAGCAGGCCGCACCATTCTCGGCTACTTTCGCTCTGACGTCTCTGTGGATCGCAAGAACGACGCCTCGCCGGTGACCGACGCCGACCGCCACGGCGAAGACATTATCACTAGCGGATTGGCGCAAGCGTTCCCCGAAATCCCAATTCTCGCGGAGGAAGCGGCGTCGACCGGATCGTTTCCGGCGCTGGGCCTGGATGCCGAGGGACCGTTTTTCCTGGTCGACCCACTTGACGGCACGAAGGAATTTATCAGCGGCTCTGGCGAGTTCACGGTCAATATCGCCCTTGTTCGGAAGGGCGCGCCGGTTCAGGGCGTTGTGGTCGCGCCTGCGCTTGGCGCCATTTACCTCGGGATTGCAGGCGCCGGCGCCTGGAGAGCCGAAGCGCCGAAATGCGTCGCCGGCGACTGGGAACCAATAATGACCCGTCGGCCAGCCCCGACCGAGTTGATAGCCGTTGGCAGCCGCAGCCATGGGTCGGACGCCACCGAAGTGTTTCTCGCCAGGCTGCCAATCGCCGACTTTCTAAAAGCCGGCTCGTCGCTCAAGTTCTGCCGGATCGCTGAAGGCGCAGCGGATGTCTACCCGCGTTTCGGACGAACGATGGAATGGGACACAGGCGCTGGTCAGGCCGTCCTGCAGGCAGCCGGCGGGACAGTGCTGGAGGCGTCTTCATGGTCGCCGCTGTCGTACGGAAAGGCCGCGCGAGGCTACGACAACCCGTTCTTTGTCGCCTGGGGAGATCCAGAAAGAGCGGCGTCCGCAGGGGATGCCTGCAGCTAAAGGCCTTGCCCGAATTCGATCGCTGCGTCCGGAATGAGCGCGCCGCGACGCACCCACAGCTCCCAAAACTGCGTTCGCTCCGCCAGCTTGAATTCCGTGTACAGAAACGCTTCAGCGTGATCCTTCTGCTTGCGCGTCGCCTCAGACAGATCAAGTCGCGGCACGAACACGACGCTTGCGTCGGCCGCCGCCGCGCGGGCATCTGACCGGCAGCGCCGACCGCCGGCGAAGACGCAAGCGGTGTCGTCGCCCGTAAGGAACGCAATCGGAGCGCCGGCTTTCGAAATCGCCTTGGCGCGGGTCGCCGCCTCGAACATCATTTCCGACTGATCCATCGGCGCGTTCCCGACCAAGGATTGACCGCCGCGAAAGCCGCTTATGGCCCGCGCCCAAGATGCCTGCTGGTTGACAGTCGGATAAGCGATAGCGAGCGCAGCGGCGGCGCCGGATTCCTGGCGCGCGCCGGCCTGCCACTGAGACTTCAACTGGGACGCGCCGTCGACGCCCGTCAACGCAAACCAGAACAGGACCAGCGCCCCGACGGCGCCAGCGGCCGCAATCGATCCTCGGTCGTGATCGCGAAATATGCCATCGTAAAAAGGCGAATGGATCGAAAAGACCGCCATCGCCCCGGCGAAAGCGAACGCCAGCGCAGGCTGAGCGCCCGAGAGGGCGGAAGCTAGCGCGGCGATGGCCAGAAATCCGGCGCCGGCGGCCCAACCGCGCGCGTGTTCCCGCCCACCGAAAACAGCGGTTGCGCCAATCACCACGAGGCTGGACGCGGCGACGCCGGCGAGCCCCCATGCACCGACCATTCTCGCGGTATTCACAAGCCCTTCTGCAACCATCGCCGAGGCGATTTCCGCCCTTGCCCCGTTCAGGCCGGGCACGGCAATTTCAGCCACAATCGCGAAGACGACGAACGTGCCAAAGGCTGTCGCGTAACGCGAAAATCCAGCAAGGCCGGTGAGGAACGGACACGCGGACAGAACGGCGAAGCCCGCCAGCGTGAACACCGGATTAAGTAGCCATAGAGCGAACATGATGCCGCCGACGAGCAAGCCTTCAAATATCGCGCGATCCCATCCTTCGTCGGCAGGAGACAAGGCAAGCGCGGTCGAGGCGACAAGAAACAGCGCCAGCGCCAGATCGCTTGGCCCGGAAAATGGCGCGACTATGAACGACGCGATCGCCGCGGTCATCGCCACCGCAAGCACTGTCGGCAATCTTACTGACGCGAAGTATGCGAGAGGATACGCAGCGAGGACGGCCGCAATCGCCTTGGCTATGAGCTGGATGCGGCCAGGCGCATCGGCAAAACGGTCTGCCAGTGTCAACAGCATGAGCTGAAACGGCGCGGCCTCGTCGCCGATGCTGCTAGCGCCGGCGGCAAATGCCCTCGCGTCGGCTACCTGCCCGACCGGTTCCACGGTCGGCGCAAAACTGAGTAACGCCGGCGCCATCGCTGACGCGCAGATGAACGGCGTCGCCGCCAGAACTGCAACAAGAAAGACCCAGCCCGGGTCCTTCCAGCTGTACAACGCCATGACCGCGCGGCGCGCGCGAGGGGCCGGACGCCTCCAGGAGGCGCATTCTTCGTCAGATGTGAGAATTTCCGCTGTCATGGCGCCAGCCTGTCCGATCTGAAACGACTCGGACCTCGCCTCGCAAAATCCCTGCCGGTTGCGGCGAGCGACAAGGCAGCTTCGCCCCAATGACGCGCAGCGCCGGCACCGCGCGCGATTGGCGCGAAGAGCCGATGGCCTTTCTTCGATCCTCGCCCCAGTCTATTTCCGGCGCATGCGAACGCTGATTCACAACGCCTTCGATCCCGCTTCGCGAGCGGTAAGGTTAACGCTCGAAGAGAAACGGCTGGCCTATCGCCTGATCGCCCTTGACCCAGCTGCGCTTGACGACGTCGCGCGCGCGCAACTTGCCGCCGCCAATCCCGCAATGTCATTGCCGGTCCTTATCGACGAAACATCGTCCGGCGAAGAGGCGTCGATCTGTCCGGCGACCGCGGCCATCGAATACCTTGACGAAATTCAGCCGGATCCGACGCTTTTTCCGCATACGGCCGCTGGGCGCGCGGAAGCGCGTCGCCTTGTTTCCTGGTTTCTTCAAAAGTTTGACCCTGAAACACAGGCGCTTGCGACAACGAGCGACGAGCGGGCGCGAGCGGACGCGCGAGCGGCGATGCGATGGCATTTCGACTACATGCAGTGGTTGCTCGAACGGCGAGCGCACCTCGCCTGCGATCGATTGACAGCGGCGGATCTCGCCGCCGTGGCGTGTATTTCCGTACACGACTATTTTGGCAATGCACCGTGGAAGGATTTTCCGGAGATCGCAGATTGGTATCGCCGGATCAAGTGCAGGCCCTCCATGAGAGCAGTTCTCCTTGATGCGCATCCGCGACGGGCTCCCGCCTTGCACTACCACGACCTTGATTTCTGAAATGTCGAAGACGCAACCTGACCCGACAGGCGCAGCAACCAAGGAGGCGATCCGGCGCCTTGCCCAAACACTGGGGATCGATGCGCTCGGCGTCGCGCCGCCTGACCTCGATCCGGCCGTCTCGGCCAGGTTGAGTGAGTTTCTTGCAGCCGGGCGGCATGGCGAGATGAGTTGGCTCGCCGAAAGACGGATTGAGCGGGCGTCGCCAAGGGCGCTCTGGCCAGCCGCCAACGCGGTGATCATGGCCGGCATGAACTATGGACCGGACACCGACCCGCGACTAGCCCTTCGGAACGGTTCGCGCGGCGCAATCTCCGTATACGCACACGGGCGCGACTACCATGACGTTTTCAAGAAACGGCTGAAGGCCCTAGCCCGGTCAATCGTCGCTACTTATGGCGGCGAAGTGAAGGTCTTCGTTGACACGGCGCCGGTAATGGAGAAACCACTTGGTCAGGCTGCCGGCGTTGGCTGGCAAGGCAAGCACACCAATCTTGTGTCGCGCGAGTTCGGGTCATGGCTGTTTCTTGGCGCCATCTATACCACGCTCAAACTACCCGCAGATCCGCCCGAGATCGATCATTGCGGCGCATGCGTACGATGCCTTGAGATTTGCCCGACCGATGCGTTCCCTGCCCCTTACCAGCTCGACGCCCGTCGGTGCATTGCCTACCTTACCATTGAACACAAGGGGTCGATCCCGCGCGATTTGAGGGCAGGCATCGGCAATCGCATATTCGGATGCGATGACTGCCTCGCAGTGTGCCCGTGGAACAAGTTCGCGTCCGTCGCGTCAGAGGCGAAACTGCGCGCTCGCGAGCATGCGACGCCCGAGCGTCTCGACCAGCTTGCATGTCTCGACGAAGAAACCTTCAGGCGCACGTTTGCCGGCTCGCCGATCAAGCGAACCGGTCGCGACCGTTTTGTCCGTAATGTGATGATTGCAATCGGAAATTCCGGCGATCCGGCGCTTCTTGACGCAGCGCGCCGTGGCCTTGATGACGCCTCGCCGCTTGTCCGCGGCGCAGCGACATGGGCGTTTCGACGACTAGCGCCAGTGGCCGAAACCAACCGCGAAGCCGCCGCGCGGCAGCGAACCGAACCTGATCCGGAAGTTCGCGAGGAATGGCTGGAGCGCCAGAGTTGAACGTTCGCCGAGGAGCGGATGCGGCGCAACCGCCATTATCGACGACGGGACTGGCTGACTTCCTTCACAATGCCGCCCGCCTGCAGTATACCGATGAATTCCGCAAAGTGGCCGATGGTCGAAAATACGCCGTATGCCCACGAGCTCGGGCGGAATGGGCCGTGCTTGAATGCGCTTGCGACGATTTTCACCAGATAAGCAAGCATGCCAGCGCCAATTGGCGCCGCTATCGCGACCCGATAGTCAAGACCGCGATCCGCGACATAGGCGACGGCGCCGAAAAGCGATGCCGAACCAACCATCAAAGTCGGAATCACGGCGCCCCAGAAAATGGCGCGTGATCTTTCAAGAGCGCACAATCGCTCCGGCGGCGCGCCATGCAATGCGGCCCTGAGGGCGAACGACTTTCCGTCCCTGGCGCACGCCGCAAACCATCCGCCTGCGCCTTTTACCGCCGGCGCGATCAGCGTCATCGTATCCTCGACACGCCAGATATGAGCGCCGCGACGGCGTAGGCGCACGCAAAGGTCTGCCGTTTCAGCGCCAGGAATATCGCCGCGAAATCCTCCGGCCGTTTCGAACGCAGCGGCCCGCACGAAGAAGTTCTCGCTCGTGAAAATTGCTTCGCCAGGCTCTTTGCGCAATCGAATGGACCTGAGCTTCTGAAACAGCCTCCGTTCGCCCTCGGCGAGCGCCTCAACGCCGGATATCGCCGCGACTTCCGGGCGGCGCGCCATGAATGCCGTGGCCGCTTCCAGCCATTTCGGATCAAGCCGCGCCTGAGGGCCAAGGAACTGAACAAATCGGACATTTGGCGCAAGTTTCTTCATTCGACGGTAGCCAGCGTTGCGCGCGCGGCCGGGGCTTGCGTCATCGCCGCCAAGGTCGACAATGTCGACGCCATCGGGGGGATCGAAAACCGCGCCGGGTCGTGCGCTACGTACAAGGATGACCTGAGTCACATTGGCGCCGAACGTCCCCGGCGTCTCGCTGCTCTGGCTGTAGCCATAGAGGATCACGCCGATTGGGCCGGCTGCGGCGGCGTCGTCGCGCTTGCCGCTTTCAACGGCAGGCTCGGCAATGGCGCGCTCCCAGCGCGGAAAGGCGCCGCTCTGGGGCGATTGGCCAACCGCCGGACGCACCGCACGGAAAGCAGCAACGCCATCTTCAGGTTCGCGCCGCGGTTCGGCCGTCACGGCGCTTGCCGCGCCGGTTGCGGGCTGCTCCAGGTCGGGAAACAATGTCGTCGGCCCGCCGGTCGGCGCGACGCCCGACGAACCCACATCGCCAAAACCGCCGGGCGCGGCAGCCTTGATCGCCTCGCCGCCGCTCTCGGCGACGTTCAATCGCGCGCCGCTGCTGGCAGGCGTCTTGATGAACGAGGTTGGCCCTGCATCAGGCGCCTCAGACAACTGAAGATCGTCATCGCTCGCTATGCCGAAGACGCCATAATTGCCTTTGTCGGCAATCACCGAAACAATACTGTCTCTGTCGACCATGGCGTCGCCCGCAGAGAATCCATAGACGAGCGCAGTGTCGGCGATAATGTTGATGACGCGCGGCACGCCCTTCGATTCAGCTGCAATCTGATCAATTGCCGCAGCAGTGAAGATCGCCCGCTTTGCGCCGGCGATCGCGAGACGCGTATCAACATAGGCGTGAACTTCGTCTCGATTGAGCGGGCTTAGGTGAAAGTCCGCGCCGACGCGCTGCGCGAGCTGCAGCATGTCCGGCCGGTTCAGCAATTGCTTCAATTGCGGCTGGCCAATGAGTATCAGCTGCAGAAGCTGATGCTTGCCGGCGTTAATGTTCGACAACATGCGGATTTCCTCAAGCATGTCGATCGACAGATTCTGCGCTTCATCGATGATGAGGACAACGCGCCGCCCCTTTCCGTACTCCGCGATAAAGAATCGCTGGAGCGCCGCAAACCTCTCGACATGGTCCATGCCGGCGAATGGCTGGCCAAAGCCCATCAAAACCCAGCTCAGAAGATCGCCTCGATCACGCTGGATGTTCGACAGGAGCGCGACCGAGTGGGTGTCGGACAATTGCTCGAGCAACCGGTGAATAAGGGTCGTCTTGCCGCAACCAACCTCACCGGTGACGATAGAAATCCCAGCCTGATTTATGACGCCATACTCGAGCATGGCATAGGCAAGCCGGTGCGTCCGTCCCCAGTAGAGAAAGGACGGGTCCGGCTGAATCGAGAATGGCTTCTCTTTGAGGCCGTAGAATTCTTCGTACATACCCTACCGTTCGCACGCATACTGTTTGCAGCCGATCGAGACGACATCCATCCACGAACAGCAGCGCGACATGATCGGTCGATCGAGGATTACTCGTCCAACAGCTTTTTCGCCTTCTCGACGATATCGGGACGCGTTGAGCCCGCAGCTTCAATAGCGCGCTTCAACGCCCGTTCCGCCGCGACGGAATCGCCCGCCTGTTTCTGCGCGGCGCCGAGGTGATAAAGCGCATCCGGGAACTTTGGCGCCAGGCCGACGGCGCGATCGAGCACGTCGATGCCCTCAGCAAGTCGGCCCGCACGCACGAGCGCCCATCCATGCGTATCAAGAAAGTTCGCATTGTCCGTTTCGAGCAGCGGCCGCGACAGCTCCACCGCGCGATCGAGGCTCGCCTTGTCGGTCCGAATGTCCGACACCAGCGCTGCGTAGTTATTCAGCACAAGAACGTCCTCGGGTCGACGCGTTAGAATGTCTTCATAGATCGCCACGGCTTCCTCAAACTCGCCGGCCGACATGTGCATATCCGCGCGCAGCACTTTCAGGCCATCATTGGTCGGCGCCTCGCCCAGCCCCTGCTCAAGAACCGTTCGCGCGTCTTCGCGACGCCCTTCACCCATGTACAGGCGATACAGGCGTTCGTATGCCTGCGGCCGCTCCGGCGCCAGGTCGATGGCGCTGCGCATTTTTGACTTGGCTTCTTCGGCGCGGTTCTGCGACGCGAGCACGTTTGCGAGCAGCAAGTTCGCCTCATAAGCGTCCTGGCCGTTTTCAATCTTGGTGTTGAGAAGGCGCTCCGCCTCTTCGGAACGGCCGGCATTGACGTACGCGTTAACGAGGGTCGCCAGAGAGTTGACCTCCAAAGGCTCGTTTTCGTTCATCTTCTCGAGCACCGAAATGGCGCCGGCATAATCCTGCAGCCCCGTATAGGCGGCGCCGAGGATGCGATCCACGATCGCATCGTCCTGTTTAACGGATTCAATCATCCGGGCGACTTCCTCCGCGCCGCGCCAGTCCTGTTGTTGCAAACGCACCGCCGCGAGGAGTTTGAGATTTTCCTCATTACGCGGATTTACTTCGAGAGCCCGGCTCAGAATTCCTTCCGCGCGCTTTGTATCACCACGCCGGATAAGGAAACGGGCGAACCCGTTGCCTACCGAAGCCTTGTCTTCAGTTGAATCAAACGCTTCCTGGTACTGACGTTCGGCGGATGCATTGTCGCCGCGCCGTTCGTAGGCCGACGCCATGAGCAGCTTAGCCTGGACGGAGTCGGGCTGGTCGGCGAGAACGAGGCGCAGATCGTTGATAGCGCCGTCCGTATCGCCGTCCATGAGCTTGATGCTTGCGGTCTTGATGAGGCCGCCGGAGTTTCGCGCGTCCCTATTTAGAATTTCAGCAATAAGCGTCTCGGCGCCGCTTCGATCGCCGTCAAGAAGCATCATGTTGGCAAGTTCATTTTTCGCCCGAAGCGCAAGCTCGTCAGTCTTTGCGTTGCCGATGACCTGTTGGTAAACGCCCCGCGCCGCGTCGGCGTCGCCGGATTCCCTCAGGTAGGCCGCATAAGCGAACGCAAGGTCCGGCTTGTCAGGGTTTTCGTCCGCGAACGACTTCAGCGTTTCACGCGCCTTCTCGTCGCCGTCAATGCGTCGATCGAGACGCGCAATGTCGATATAGCCTTCGGTTTCGTTTGGCCGGAGCTTGACGACTTCCATCAGCTCGGCGCGAGCTTCAGCGAACTTCTCTTCACGAACAAGCTGAGAGATATAAAGCCGCCGGTAGGCGGGCTCGTCAGGGAATTCCTGAATCAACGCGTCGTAGGCCGCAGTGATATCCTCCGACCTGTTCTGCGACGCATAGATTTGTACCCGGAGGAGATGAAGGACAGCGGCCTTTGGATTCGCCTCCAGCGCTCGATCAAGCACGGCGATTGCTTCGTCGGGTTTTTCCTCAAGGATGTAATTCGTCGCGACGACCGTCGAAGCTTCCTGAATCGTCGGATCCAGCTCAAGCGCCCGCTCGGCCAGCCCTATGGATTCCTCGCGGTCGCCCATCCGGAAAAGTATCGCGGCCTTCGTGCCAATCGTGTCCGCAGCGTCAGGCTTATACGAAAGTGCGGCATCAATCGTTTCAAGCGACGTCGCTTCATCGCCGGACAGCAGATAAAGCTTGGAAAGGTCTGTCAGGGCCTCGGCATTTGTTGGATCGAGACGCGTGATTTGCTGCAGGAGACCGAACATCTGTTGCGGCTGATTGTTGGATTCGACGATTTCGTAGAGCCCCAACAGCGCAGGCACATGGTCTTCGTCGATCTTCAGGGCGTTTCGGAACTGGATATTCGCCTTTCCGAGATCTCCCTTTTCAAGGAATTCCTGTCCGCTTTCGGTGTAACGTTGCATTTTCTGTTCGGGCGAAGCGCACGCGGAGATCATTGGCGCCACGGCAACGGCCGCAATAAGAGGCAACAACCGCTTGCGACGGCTCCCGCAAGCGACGTTCCGCGCCGAGATGGCGGCGCCGCTCGTCTGGCGCGCGTCGAAAATTGCATCGTTCTTTGTCATTTGCGCAGTCCGTTCCCTGATCATTCCAACTAGATCTTTCGAGCATGACTAGGCGGTTTGACGGCCGCCCGCAATGTCGCTCTCCGTACCGTCCACGGCCTCGCCGCGAGGCGCCGCCCGCCCCTCGGCAAATGCGAATCCGTGCCATTTCAGCCGTCGTCGAGCCGCACGATCCAGTCCACGCATCGTGAAGCGTCGATTTTGAGGCATCAGCGCTTTCTCAAGCATTAAGAGCTGGCCAAGGAAAGCGCCATCGAATGCGCCGATGCGCGAAAGGTCGACCGTCACCGGCGCGCTCACTGAAACCGCCTGCCGAAGCGCGCGGCGCAGCGCCTCGAGTTTCCCTGCCAGCTGGTCGCCGGCGACGGCTATCTCAAGCTCGCCGCCAGCCGAACTTACAACTGCTACAGGCGCTGCGCCGGTCGGCGTGGCGGGATTTAGCGCAAGCGGCAGAGCCTGTCGGATCATGATGTCGGCGAGCGTTTTCGCATCGCTCCAGTATCGGCGCCAGAGCGCAGGTTCCTGCAGGATCCGCCATGCCCACTCAAGACCGAGCCGCTGCAGGAAGCGAGGCGCGCGGCGAACGTCGCCGCCGACAAAATTCACGACAGCGCCGAGGTGCGAAATCACGGGCGCATCAAGCCTCGCAGCGGCGCTGGCAATCCATGCGAGGCCTTTTCTTGCGCCGAGAGCCGCGACGACAAAATCGGGTCGGGCGGCGTTGATCGCGTTGATGAGCGAGTCTCCGCTCATCTCGTCGGCGCCGCCGACGCCGGGATCGAGACTGCCGACGCATTCCATGCCGCCGCCGACATCCGCATTCAACGCGGCGCAGGCGCGCGCACCGGCGCCATCAAGGCCCCCAAAGAAGAAAACGCGCAGCTTGCGGCCGCGTGGGGCCGGCCGACGGCGAAGGACGTCAAACAGGTCGGAGCCCGCAACGCGCTCCGGGAATGGCGCGCCGGCGAGTCGCGCCAGCAAGAGCAGCGGCGCGCCGTCCACCAACGAGATTTCGTTGTCGATGACGTCACGACGTACGACGGCATCGTCTCGCGCCATGCAAAGAAAGTTGACGTTGGGCGTGACGATCCGCAGCCGCCGCCCAGCGCGCGCGGCGGCCTCGACTTGGGATGCGGCGGCCGCAAGGTTTACGGCATCGACCGGAAGCCCGAACAAGTTCCAGACATCGCGATCGAATTCGTCGGACAAGCTGGCGGTCGCCGCAACATTCCGGACGCCACCCCCATTGTCCGCCAAGGCAAAGACCCGCGTCTCGCCCGCCGAAGGCGCCGCCAGTTCATCTCTGGATGCGTTAGTCAACTGATGCCCTCGTCCCATTGGCTGCCGGCTGGGCTGAATTCCCGGTCCCGGCGACCTGTCGGCAGCAAAACTCGCGCCAGACGTGAGCGTCGCCGGGCAGCGCCGGAAAACGGCGGCGCCAAACGGCCGTCTCGAGGCTGTCCCGATCAACGTCGCGCTAGATTAACCTTAATTGAAGACGTAGGAAGGATTTGAAATTGCATCTCCCGGAATAATGGCGGCCCGGATTCGAAGAATCGCGCCGAAATCAACGGGCAAGGCAATCCCGCCAGTAATTTCGCCACGTTCCTGTTATAGATGTCGGGAGTCCGGGCCGCTGAACGAGAACAATTGTTCGTCGCCTCGCCCGAATGGTACGATGCTCGCATACGAAGGCCGCATCGCGGGCGAATAGGGCGCGGGCCCTTCCCCTGGGACGGGTCGGGCTGCCGGGCGACAGGTTGGCCGCAAAGCCGGCGTGGCGATGAAGGAAGGCGGAGAGCCGAGAATGAACAGTGACGAGTTTCAGCTCGAAGACATCCTGATCATCATCAGACGCAGGATCCTGTTCTTTCTCATCCCGGTAATCGTATTGACACCGATCGGCCTGATCGCGGTCATGCTTCTGCCGCCGCAATACATGGCGCAAGGAACGATCCTGGTCGAATCCCAGCAGATTCCTGAGGAGTTTGTGCCTTCGACGATAAATTCGTATGCGCAGGAGCGCATCCAGGTGATCAGGCAACGGGTAATGACCCGCGAACGGCTGCTCAGCGTCGCCGCAAAGTACAAGCTTTATGACGACCGGCCAGACATGTCGGGCTCTGAAAAAGTCGCCGACATGCGCGCCCATCTCGGCGTCCGCCTGATCTCGGTCAACCCAGGCAATCGCTACAGGCAGCAGGACGGGACGATCGCTTTTGAAATCTTTTATTCGGATCGTTCCCCGCAGAAGGCATACCTCGTCGCGAACGAATTCATGACGCTGTTCCTGACCGAAGACGTCAGGACCCGTAAAGAAGGCGCTTCCGACACGACCGAGTTTTTCGATCAGGAGGCGCGCCGCATGCGCGCGGCTGTTGACGAACTCGAGACCCGGATTTCGGCATTTCGCGAGGCGAATTCGGACGCCCTGCCGGAACACCTCGATCTTCGCACGCGCACCCTTGACCGAAAGACCCAGGAGCTTTCCGACGCGGAAGATCAATTGGCGCTGCTCGACGAGGAGCGCCGCGCGCTTGAGTCCCAGCTGTCGAGTTATATTTCTGGCTCAAACCTTGGCCCGACCGGCCCGGCGCAGGAACTCGCCAAGCTGAAGTCTCAACTGGCGACGCTTCGAGCCGAAAAGACCGAAGCGCACCCGGATGTCGCCGCGATCAGGACCCAGATCGCCGCACTCGAACGGCAGGCGGGACCGAGCGCGAAGATTGTGGAACTGCGAGCGGCGCTTGAGGAACAGGACGCAAAGATTGCCGCGGCGCTAGCCGCGGAAGACGTCGACCTTGTCGCCGAATTGCGAACGAAGGCTATCAGGTTTCGGCAGGAGCTCGGCCAGCAGTTGATCAAGGAGGCGTCATCTGGATCGGGTGATTTTGTCGTTGCGCAAATGCAGAGCCGGCTTGAGATCATCGCCAGTCGCTATGAATCGACAATCGCCGAGATCGCCGAACTGCAGGACGAAATCGAAACTCTGCAAGACCAGATCGCACGGACGCCTGACGTGGCTCGCGGGCTGGGCGTTTTGGTGCGCGATCAGGCCAACCTTGAAAAGCAATACCAGTTGACCCAGGGCAAGCGGCAACAGGCGATTACGGCCGAAAACCTCGAGGATGGCCAGAAGGCTGAGAAATTCTCGATCCTCGAACCGGCCGTGCCGCCGGAAACGCCGTCGTCGCCCGATCGGTTGAAGCTCTCGATCCTCGCGGTTTTTGTGGCGTTTGGCGCAGGAGGCGCCTGCGCTGGCGCAGCGGAAATCATCGGCGGCACGTTGCGCGGGAAGTCCCATCTTGCGACGATAACCGACGAACAGCCGATTGCCGTCATCCCCTATATTCCGGCCGAAGGCGAACGGCGTTTTCTCTTGACGTCGTTCGTGCCGACAAGCCAAGGCAAGCGCAGTCCGGCCGCGGCCTGAACCAGCCGCGCGTCGGAGTTAACGGTTTGTCTCGCGAACGAGTCTAAGAAGAACCCATGGACCGTATCCAGGAAGCCGTCAGTCGCAAGAAGGAATCCCGCGAGGCGCCGGCGCCGCGCACGGACGCTGGCGCCGCTTCGCCCCGTCCGGCGAGCGGTTCAACAAGCCTTCCCGCATTCCGCGAAATTACTTGCGACCGTTCCGCCATTGGCAGACACAGGATCATCGCCAATGAGCAGGATCCTGCGCTGAACGCCTATCGCGTGCTGCGGACCCGCACCCTGCAGGCAATGGAACGTAATGGGTGGCGAACGCTCGCGGTCGTTTCTGCAACGTCAGGGGCGGGCAAAACCGTGACGGCCATCAATCTTGCGATCGCGATCGGATCGAAGGCAGGCTCGCGTTCAACGCTGATCGACCTCGACTTCTATCGTCCGAGCGTTGCCCGATATCTCGGCATCCAGGATCCTCCTTCGAGCCTTGATTACTTCGAGGGAACGCGCACGTTGCCGGAGGTGTCGGTCAAGATCGACCTGGCAAATACGCTGCTGGTTGCGAACGAGCGCGTCACGCGCCGAGGGGCCGAACATCTTACAACAGCGAAAGCTGACGAGATGATCCGCACCGCGGTCGAAGATTACGGCTCCCGGGCGGTTATCTTCGACATTTCGCCAATTCTAGGGTGCGATGACGCCATTGCATTTCTGCCGAAAGTCGATTGCGCCCTGATCGTTGCCGCAAGCGGCCACACCCGGGCCAGGGACCTGACCGAAGCCCGGCGGCTCCTGAAGGACGTTAATGTCATCGGAACCGTCCTGAACAAGGCGCCCGACATAACCGCGGCCAACGCCTACTATTAGGCCCGCCTCGCGACATTCCGGCTACATAGTGCCTGAATGTGATTCATGTCGAGCCGTGGTGGTCGAACCGACATTGAAAAAGCGTATTAATGTCCGAGGTATACTAGCTGGTTTACTTGTCGCGCCAGCGCGCCGGCAGACCGGCGGCGAGCGCCGAGATAGATCGGGATAAAACAACGATGTCGCCTCTTAAGCTGAGTTCATCGGTCACTGCCGCCCTGACCATAGCGGGCGTGGTGTTCCTGTACTTTCTGGTGAGGGGCGTGTTTGGCGATCAAAACGCCCCCGAAGGCAAAGCTGAAACGATCTCGGATGTCTTCACCGTAGTTGCGGAACCGATCGAAGCCCAGGAGTGGCGCGACGTGGTCCGGCTGCGCGGCCGCACAAAGGCGATCCGGACGGTCAGCGTCAAAGCGGAGACCAATGGCGTCGTCGCCGAGACGCCCGCTGTTGAAGGGGATGTAGTCAAGGAAGGCGACGTGCTTTGTCGGTTGCGGGTCGACGCGCGACAAGCGGCGCTTGCCGAAGCCCGCGCCGCTCAGAAGCGGGCGCGTCTCGACTTCGACGCCGCCTCCAAACTAGCCGACGAAGGCTTCAGATCGGACACCTCCGTCGCCGCCTTGCGCGCCGCGCTCGATCTGGCCAACGCATCGGTGGAACGCGCCGAACTCGACCTCGATCGCATCGACATAACCGCGCCGTTCGATGGCGCCTTCAACGAGCGCCTTGCCGAAGTCGGCGACTTTCTCCGCGTTGGCGACCCATGCGGCGTCGTCATTCAACAGTCACCGGTCCTTATTGTTGGCGGCATTTCAGAGAAAGACGTCGCCAAACTGAAAGTCGGCGACCGAGGCGTGGCGCGTCTCGCTACTGGCGAGACGGTGGAAGGCAAGGTTCGGTTTGTTGCCGCCGCCGCCGATCCGGCCACCCGTACATTTGATGTTGAATTGGAAGTTTCCAATGAAGAAGGCGCGGTGCGCGACGGCGTGACGGCTGACTTCGAAGTCTATGCCACGTCGGGCGCGGCTCATCTGTTGCCGCGGTCCGCGCTGACCCTCGATGATGAAGGGCGAATCGGCGTGCGGACCGTGATGAGCGATCAATCCGTAGCCTTCACGCCGGTGAACCTGCTTGGCGACGGTCCTGAGGGTGTCTGGGTCGACGGACTCGATGGCGCGCCGACTGTTATCCTCCGTGGACAGGATTTCGTTCGAGCCGGCCAGAAGGTGAAAGTGGCGCCTCGCCCCGCCGCCGCGGCGGATGAATTCGCAAGGAGCGCCGGATGAACGCCCTGATTGACGCCGCATTCTCGCGCGTCAGGGTCGTCCTGACCGCGATGGTCGTGCTCATCCTGCTCGGACTGTCCGCCTACAAAAGCATCCCGCGCGAGGCGGAGCCCGACATTCCGGCCCCGTTCGTTCTCGTCACGGCGCCGTTGCCAGGCATATCGCCCGAAGATGGCGAACGCCTCCTTGTGCGGCCAACGGAGCTGGAACTGCAGAACGTGGAAGGCGTTGAGCAGATCGATTCCATCGCCTACGACGGCGCGGCGCAAATCATTGTCGAGTTCAAGACCACGATAGACGTCGATCAGGCCGTTCTCGACGTGCGCGAAGCCGTCGATCGGGCGAAGGCGGAATATCCCGATGACGCCGAAGAACCGACGGTCACTGAATTCAACACCCAGAACCAGTTCCCGATACTGACCATCATCCTGTCTGGCGATGCGCCGGAGCGCGCGCTGTATCGCACGGCGCAACGCCTTAAGGACCGGCTCGAAACGATCGGGGGCGTCCTCGAAGCCCGCCTGACTGGCGCGCGCGACGAACTTATTGAAGCTATTATCGATCCCGAAACGCTCGAGAGCTATGGATTAAATGAACTTGAAGTCGCAAACGCCATAACTTCCAACAACCGTCTGATCACGGCGGGGTCGGTGGACCTCGACGACTCCAGCTTTGCGATCAAGGTGCCGGGACTGATCAAGACCGCCGAAGACCTGATGTCGGTTCCTGTTCGCTCGAACGGCGAAGACGTTGTTACGATCGGCGATCTTGGCGAGGTCCGTCGCACGTTCGTTGATCGCACAGGCTACGCGATCTTCAACGGCGAGCCAGCGATCGGCATCGAAATCACCAAACGCGCCGGCTTCAATATCGTCGAGACGATCGAACAGGCGAAACTGCTTGTCGAGGCCGATGCCGAAACCTGGCCGGTTACCGTTCACTACGCTTTCCTTGGCGATCGAAGCGTCATGGTGAAGGATAATCTCGAAGGCCTGACATCTTCCGTGATGACGGCGGTCCTCCTTGTCATGATCGTCATTGTGGCGGCGCTCGGCCTGCGGTCCGCGGTGATGGTCGGCATTGCGATCCCGACATCGTTCCTCATTGGCTTTCTGCTGTTGTCGTTGTTTGGCTATACACTGAACATGATGGTCATGTTCGGCCTCGTGCTCGCCGTCGGAATGCTTGTCGATGGCGCGATCGTCATTATTGAGTTCGCTGACAGGCGCATGGCCGAAGGCGCCGACCGGACCACTGCCTACGCAGAAGCGTCGAAACGGATGTTCTGGCCGGTGATCACGTCAACGGCGACGACCCTGGCGGCTTTTTTTCCCTTTCTTTTTTGGCAGGACGTGACTGGCGAGTTCATGAAGTTCCTGCCGCTGACGCTGATCTTTGTTCTGACGGCATCGCTGGTTGTCGCTCTTATATTTTTGCCGGTGCTTGGGTCGGTATTCGGCCTGCCGAGATGGGCGAAAGACGCCCTCAAGGTTAAGGGCAAGACCGACGGCGCGACCTCGCTTGATATCGAAGAGGTCGACCCGACAACCCTCGACAACCTGCTCGGCCGCTACGCGCGCCTGATGGCTAGCCTTGTGCAACGCCCGATCCTTGTCATGACGGCGGCGACAGTAGTGCTCGGCCTGTGCATTTTGAGTTTCAGGATCGCCAGCCCTGATGTTGAGTACTTCATCCGCAGCGACAACGAAGAAGTTCTCCTGATTGTTCTCGCGCGGGGCAACATGTCAGCCCAGCAGAAGATCGAGCTTGTCGAGGAAGTCGCCGCAAGGGTCGAAGGGCATCCGGCGATTGAGAGCCTGTACCTACAAACCGGACCGACGTTTGGCCGATCAACCGACATACCGGCCGAAGCGATCGGTCAGGTCGGGATCGATCTGCTGAACTACTCCGAACGCCAACATTCGCGCGTATTGGTCGAGGAGTTCCGGAAGCTGGTGGCCGACGTGCCTGGCGCGTTGGTCGAGGTGCGCCAGCGTGAAGGCGGACCGCCAATCGGCAAGGACGTTCAGGTAGAGATCTCTGCGACAAGTTTCGACCGCATGGTCGCCGCCGCCAAACGCGTTCGCGAACATGTCGAGACGGCGACCTTGCCAATTAATGGCGTTGAAACGCCAGTCTATATGGACAACGAGGATTCCCTGCCTCTGCCTGGCATTGAGTGGTCAATTGAAATGGATCGCGCGCTTGCTGGCCAGTACGGCCTGTCAGTGCAGCAGGCCGGCGCCATGCTTCAACTCGTGACCGATGGGCTGCTCGTCGACCGCGTCCGCCCCGACGACGCCGACGACGAAATTGACGTCCGCGTGCGCTACCCTGAAAAAAACCGCAACATTTTCGCGCTTGACGCAGTGCGCGTGCAAACCCCGAACGGCTCCGTTCCCATTACGAATTTCGTTCAGCGCACGGCGGAGCCGCAAGTGGATCGCATTGTCCGGCGCGACGGCAAACGCGTAATCGACGTCAAGGCCAATGCGAACACCCTGTTTGAAGGCAGGGAAGTGAGCCAGGATCAGGCGATCAACGAAATGAAGGCTTGGCTGGCCGAAACGGACCTTGGACCGGGCGTATCGGCGACGCTAAAGGGCGCTGACGAAGAAACGGCAGCAGCGGCTGCTTTTTTCGAAGCCGCGATGGTCGCCTCACTGTTCATGATCGCGATGATCCTTCTGCTTGAATTCAATAACTTCTATCATTCGGCCCTGACCTTGACGGCCGTCATCTTTTCCGTATTCGGCGTACTTCTCGGAGTGGCGCTGTCGGGACAGTATCTTTCGATAATCATGACCGGCGTCGGCATTGTCGCGCTTGCAGGCATTGTCGTGAACAACAACATCGTCCTGATAGATACCTTCCAGTACCTAAGGGGGCGCGGACTGTCGGTCGAAGTAGCCGTCATTCGAACCGCAACGCAGCGACTGCGCCCGGTCATGTTGACCACGACAACAACGATCCTCGGACTCCTGCCGATGGTGTTTGAGTTGAATGTCGACTTCGCTGCAGGCGTAATTTCGCGCGGCTCGACCACGTCGGATTGGTGGGTCCTCCTGTCGTCGGCGGTCGTCTACGGCCTTGCCTTCTCAACGGTCCTGACTCTGGTTCTCACGCCGGTGCTTCTAGCAGCGCCCACGGTCATTAAGAAACGCCTCGTCGGGAGCGGCGGCGACGAGCGCCGCGCCGACGCCTTTCAGGCTGATGCTACCACTTCGGCTCGCGCCGCCGAATAGGGCGCGCGTGACACGGAGTCGGTTCAGCCTTCGTCATCCTCGGCGTCGTCGACGCTCTCTTCAGGCAGATTGAATATCTGCCCGGGGTAGATGAGATCAGGATCGCGTATCTGGCCAACATTCGCCTCGTAAATGACCGTATACTGAAAGCCGGAGCCATAAACGCGTCGCGCAATGCGCCAAAGGCTGTTTCCCGGCTGAACGACGACCCGACCTTCGCGAATGTCGACATCGCCTGGCGCAACGCGTTCAAAAGGAATTTCGATGACGTAGGCGGGCTTCCCTTCGGCGTCGAGCTGGGTGATCCGCAGAGTGTACTGTCCAGGGGGTATCGAGGTCGACGTCAGCGTCCAGCGCCCCGATCCATTCGAGGTCGTCCGTCCGATCCGGCCCCGATCCGTCGATAGGACGACAATCCGTTCGGGCACAGCGCGGCCGGCGAAGATTACGCTGCCGCTATCATCATAGTCGATCGACTCGATCGTGAGTGGCCCAAGGCCAGGTGCGGCGTCCCGCGGATCCTGCAGGATTTCGGTCGCGCCGCCCGGCGTTGTTCGCAGGATCAGCGGACGGTCGCCGGCGCGCTCGGGCACATAAACAACGACTGTTTCGTCCGATCTCACAGTGAGGCCATCGACCGTCGTCATTTCGAGGGTAAGTTCGACCGTCCCCGCTTCGAGCGGCGTTTCCGTGACAATCGCCCAATTGCCGTCAGTCGCCGCCTCTTCTGTCGCAAGTGGCTTGCCGTTGGCGTCGACGGTCACCTTCGAGCGCGGCGCTGCGCGGCCAGCGATCACGGCGTCACCCGACCGGTCAATTCGAACAATGTCAAAGCTCGGGAGCCGCGCGCCAGGCGCTTCCTGTTCCGGCTCTGACGACGGGATGGGCCTGTCCGCCTGTGGCGCGACGATTTCCTCGATTGGCGGCGCAACGCCATACCGTTCGGCGATTTTCCAGCCGATGACGCCGAGCGCCACCAATAGGATGAAGATGATGATGACCCGCATCGCGCGCCCTCCAGATTTCAACGCCGCCGCCTGCCAATCTGAAAACGCCGGCGGCGGCCGCCCCCAAGGATCAACCCCGGACATCTTAGCGGCAAACGTCAGCGGCCGCACGCATCTTCGCGCTTTACGCGAACCGGCGGTTTCGTCCATTCGTTTTGGGTGCCGTTAACCCTATCCATATCGCCGATGCGATAATCTGGTAGAATGTCAAAAATGCGAACATTCAAACGGTCTCTTTGCGTCTATTGCGGCTCGAAATTCGGCCTCAATCCGCACCACAAGGCAGCCGCGGAAACCCTGGGCCGGATGGCCGCCGAACGCGACTGGCGCATTGTCTATGGCGGCGGCCGCCTCGGGCTCATGGGGGCCGCTGCCGGCGCCGCACGTGACGCCGGCGGCGCAGTGTACGGCGTCATTCCGAACTTTCTCGTTGAACTTGAAGGGATCCTCGACGGAGTGGATCACGACGTTGTCGAAACCATGCACGAACGCAAGATGAAAATGTTCGAGGCGGCCGACGCGATCGTTACGTTGCCTGGCGGCATCGGCACGCTCGAAGAGGTTGTCGAGACGGTTTCATGGGCGCGCCTGCAATTGCACCGCAAGCCGATCATTCTTTTGAACATCGAAGGCTATTGGGCGCCGCTGAAACAGTTGTTCGATCATATAGTCGGCGAAGGATTTGCTGATCGCGAACTACTGTCCGACGTCATCCTCGTCGATAATGTGGAGGACGTTTTCTCCTGCGCCGAGAAACGTCTCCTGAGGGCCGTCGTCTAGCTCCGCTGGCCGGCCAAGCGGGCCCTTGCGCGGACCGCGCCAATCAACGGAAAAATGGCCGCCATCTCGGGCCCGCGCGCACGGCCGGTGAGCGCATGACGCAAGGGCATGAAAAGCGCTTTGCCTTTTGCGCCGGTCTTGTCCTTGACCGCGTTCGTAAAGGCTGACCAGCTTTCCTCGGACAAAGGATCGTCAGGCACAAGGGCGGCGGCGGCGGTCGTCAGCGGTTCATCTTCGATGACGGGGTCTATAGCTCCATAGGCGACATCCCGCCATTCCGAGGCTTCCGCCAGCGTCTCGATGTTACCGCGAACAACGTCCCAGAGAGCAGCATCGACGCCCATCTGCGCAAGCCGGTCCGAAACTGCGTCGAACGGCGTCTCGTGGAGGAGCTTGGCGTTCAGCGCAGCAAGCTCCGCCTCATCAAAGCGGGCCGGCGCGCGCCCGACCGTTTCGAACGAAAAAGTGTCGGCCAGCGCCTGAAGCGAGCGTTCCGGCGCGACCGCCTGTGCGGTGCCAAGCCGCGCCATCAGGCTCGTCACGGCTTCCGGTTCGATGCCGCGCGCCCTGAAGCTTTCGATCGACAGGCCGCCGAGGCGCTTCGAAAGCCCCTGCCCGTCCGCCCCGACGAGCAGCGAATGGTGCGCGAAAATCGGCACATTGCCGCCACGCATTTTCGTCAAGACCCGGAATATTTCGATCTGCACGGCCGTATTCGTGACGTGGTCCTCGCCGCGGATCACATGAGTGATCCGATAGTCGACGTCGTCGATGCAACTCGGCAGTGTGTAGAGATAAACGCCGTCAGCGCGGATCAGCACCGGATCAGACACATTCGACGTATCTACGACGACTTCACCACGAATGAGGTCGCGCCACTGGACTTCGGTCTGCGATAGCCTGAAACGCCAGTGCGGCTTTCGCCCTTCCGCTTCAAAGGCGGCCAGTTGATCATCAGTATACGAAAGCGCAGCGCGATCATAGACCGGCGGCAAGCCTCTAGCACGCTGCAATCGCCGCTTGCGGTCAAGTTCCTCGGGCGTCTCATAGCAAGGGTAAAGCAGGCCATCCGCCTTCAGCGCGTCGCAGACCATGTCGTATTCGACGAATCGCGCTGACTGACGAAACGTATCGTCCCAGTTCAGCCCGAGCCATTCAAGATCGGCCCTGATGCCGTCCTCGTACTCGCTGGTTGAACGCTCCCGGTCCGTGTCGTCGATGCGCAGCAGGAACCTGCCACCTTCGCGGCGCGCGAACAGCCAGTTCCAAAGCGCGGCACGCACATTACCAACGTGCAGCTTGCCTGTCGGCGACGGCGCAAACCGAACTGTGACTGTCATTGGCGGCGGTCCTGTCAACGAAAAAAGCGAAGCCGTTAAAACCCGCGCGAGGTACGCCCTCGCGTTCCGGAGGTCAAATGATGACCCGGGCGGGCGGAGGACCCCGGCCTAACCCGCCATCTCCGCGCCGTAGCGGGCATGGACGGCCGTGTACCAGGCCTGGGCCATGAGGCCATCGCGCCAACGCTTGACGTTGGCGAAGCGCGCAATGTCGAACTCGACCATCTCGAACGGCTCCATCGCGGCGATCATCGCGATGTCCCCGATGGTCGCCGTGTCGCCGGCAAGATACGGCCGATCCGCCAGTTCCGCGTCGATGACGCCTAGGGCGACGCCAAGCTGTTCGCGCCCTTCCGCCAGCGCCTTGTCATCCACCGGCATGCCAAGCATCGGCGCAAAGACCTTGTTGAACAGGACTTTGCCAGTCTGGGTTCGGACGTTCTGGCCGGCATGATCCATCCATTTGTCGATGGTGGCGCGCTGGCGAATGTCATTGGGATAAAATGCGCAATCAGACCCATCGCGGCAAGCGAGATAGCGAGAAATCGCATTGCTCTCAGCAAGCCTGAAGTCGCCATCGACAAGCGCGGGCACCTTCCCAAATGGATTGACTGCGAGGAAGTCCGCGCCGCGTTGTTCGCCCTTGGTCAGATCGACATGGAGGTACTCATGGTCGACGCCAAGAGCGCTCGCGGTGAGCCGCACCTGGTTGGCGGGCGGGGATAGAAAATTTCCGTAGATTTTCATGGCCGGTTTCCTTGTTTTGGCGCGTGGCGGCGTTGTCGCCGACCACCCGACACTGAGACGATCAAGAGGCGTCTATTTCGACGCGACGCGCGCGAGGCTTCAACGCCCCGACCGCCACGAATTCGTGATTGGATAACGCCGATCGCGTCCGAAATTGATCCGCGTCACTTTGGGCCCGGGGGGCGCCTGGCGACGCTTGTATTCCGCGACATAAAGGAGGTTTTCGACACGGCGCACGACCTCTTCGTCATAGCCGCCGGCAACAATTTCCGAGACGGCTTTTTCTTCCTCGACGAGCGCCTGAAGGATTGCGTCGAGAGTATTGTAGTCAGGCAGGCTGTCCTGATCGGTCTGATCGAAGCGAAGCTCGGCCGAGGGCGGTTTAGTGATGATGCTGGTCGGAATAACCTCCCCAGCCGGCCCTTTCAGGCCCACAGGCTCAGCGCCATTGCGCCATTGGCAGAGGCGATAGACATCGGTCTTGTAAATATCCTTAAGCGGATTGTATCCGCCATTCATGTCGCCATAAAGAGTCGCATAGCCAACCGACATTTCAGATTTGTTGCCGGTCGTCAGCACCATCTCGCCAAACTTGTTCGACAGCGCCATCAGGATAAGGCCGCGAATGCGCGACTGAACATTCTCTTCGGTCACGTCCGGCGCACGCCCCTTGAAGACAGGCGCGAGCATTGCGGCGAAGGCCTCAACAGCCGGTTCGATTGGAATTGTCTCGAACGCGACGCCGAGGGCGCCTGCGCAGGCTTCGGCATCCACAAGGCTATCCCGCGAGGTGTACCGCGACGGCAGCATTACGCAGCGCACTCGTTCAGGCCCCAGAGCGTCGACGGCGAACGCCGCGGTCAGCGCCGAATCGACGCCGCCGGACAGACCAATGACAACGCCCGGAAAGCGGTTCTTTTCGACATAGTCGCGCACGCCGAGCGTGACAGCGCGGTAGATTTCTTCGTTCCCGCCCGGCCAGGTCGCCTGCTGCGTTTCAATGCACCTGAAACCGGTCTCGCCCCTGCGCCAGGTTGTCAGTTCGATCGCCGGCTCGAACTGCGGCGCGCGGAAGGGCGTCTCGCCATCTGGTCGAATGGCAAAACTGGCGCCATCGAAAACGATCTCATCCTGACCCGCCAGCTGATTAACGAAAAGGACGTCGAGTCCCGTCGACGCCGAGCGTTCGCGAGCAGCCGCCAGCCGTTCAGCAAGCGCAGTGCGGCGGAAAGGTGATCCGTGCGGAGCGATCAGCAGATCGGCTCCATTCGCGGCGAGATGCTCTCCCACGCCCGGCAACCATAGGTCCTCGCAAATCAACAGCCCGAGCTTTGCGCCCGAGAACTCGATTGGAGCTGGGAAAGATGGCGCCGGCGCGAAGACGCGAGGCTCGTCGAAGACGCCGTAATTCGGCAGACGGGCCTTGCGGACGATCGCCTCGATCCGGCCATCATTGAGCAGGAAACACGCATTATAGAGCGCATCGCCCTCGGCCCAAGGCGCGCCGACAATCATCGCCGGGCCGCCGTCGGCGGTTTCCGCAGCAAGCGCCTCAACCGACTCGCGACACGCTCGACGGAAAGCCGGCTTCCGCACGAGGTCCTCCGGCGGATAGCCGCAAATTACAAGTTCACAGAAGACGGCGAGGTCAGCGCCCGCCGCCGCCGCTCCCGCCCGGGCGGCCCTGATTTTCTCGCAATTGCCTTCGAGATCGCCGACTGACGGCTCGATCTGGCAAACGGCTATGGAGAGTTCGGACAACATGGCCGGCGTTAGACGCTCAACCGCCGCGACGCGCAAGGCGCGCTCATGCCGCCGCCTCCGCGCCTTCCTCCAGCGGCAGGATGTCGACGGGCGCAATCTCCACGAAATCCGCCGCCGCGGCTGTCCAGTCCGTCAGCAGCTTCTCCGCAACGGCGGACCGGGTTTCGGCAAAATGCCGTTCAATAAGCGCCAGTGCGCGGACGTTCGCCTTCTCGCCTAGCGGCCTGGCAATGACGTTGTCAGGATTTATGCGGGCATTGAGACGTTTTTCCGGGTCGTAGACATAGGCCCGGCCGCCGGTCATGCCGGCCGCGAAATTGTCGCCAACCGGGCCGAGGATCGCCACTTCGCCGCCGGTCATGTACTCGCAGCCGTTTGCGCCGCAACCTTCGATGACCGCGTCAGCGCCAGAGTTGCGTACGGCAAATCTCGTTCCCGCCCGGCCGGCGGCGTAGAGCGCGCCGGCAGTCGCGCCATAAAGACAGGTGTTGCCGATGATTGCCCCGCCATCCGATTCCGTGGCGTCGTCATAGGCCGGATCAATAATCTCCATCGCACGTTTGGATGGCCGCACGACAATGATCCCGCCGGACAGCCCCTTGCCGACATAGTCGTTGGCGTCGCCGACGAGTTCGAGCCTCAGGCCGGTTGCGGCGAAACAGCCAAGCGACTGACCTGCGCTGCCGCGAAGCCGAACCGTGAGCTGGCCTTCCGGCAATGCGTCCCGCCCGAACTGCCGGATGATTGCCGACGAAGTTCGAGCGCCAATCGACCGTTGCGTATTTCGAACAGAGTAAGTCAGCTGCATTTTTTCGCCGCGTTCGAACGTCGGCGCCGCGTCCTTCAAAATCTGGTCGTCGAGCGTCGGGGTCGGTTCTGATCGGCCGATCCGCGTTGAACGCTTTGGCGCGCCGCCCGCATCGACGCGGGTTAACATGGGGTTCAGATCGAGATCGTCGAGGTCGGGCGCGCCGCGGGTTTCCTGATACAGGAGATCCGAGCGGCCGATGACGTCCTCGATCGACGAGGCGCCGATCGAGGCCAGGGTTTCACGAACGTCCTCGGCTATGAACGACATGAGAGCGACGACATGTTCCGGCTTGCCCGGGAATCGGGCGCGGAGGTTCTCGTCCTGTGTGCACACGCCAACCGGGCAGGTATTCGAATGACACTGACGGACCATCAGGCAACCCATCGCGACTAGCGAGGTCGTGCCAATGCCGAATTCTTCCGCACCGAGCATGGCGGCAATCACGACATCGCGCCCGGTGCGGATCCCGCCATCCGTCCGTAGCGTGATCTTCTCGCGAAGATTGTTCACCGTCAGCACCTGGTGGGCTTCTGACAGGCCAAGTTCCCAGGGTCCGCCAGCAAACTTGATCGACGTCAGGGCCGATGCGCCCGTGCCGCCGACATTGCCGGAGACGAGGATTACGTCCGCGTTCGCCTTCGCCACGCCCGCGGCGATTGTGCCAATGCCGGCCGCCGAGACCAGCTTTACGCAGACCCTAGCCGAAGGGCTGACATTCTTCAGGTCATAGATTAGTTGGGCGAGATCTTCGATCGAATAGATGTCATGGTGCGGCGGCGGTGAAATCAGTGTAACGCCAGGCGTTGAATGCCGCATGCGGGCGATGAACTCAGTCACTTTGAAGCCGGGCAGCTGGCCGCCCTCGCCAGGCTTCGCTCCCTGGGCGACCTTGATTTCGATCTCGCGGCACTGGTTCAGGTATTCCGTCGTGACGCCAAAGCGTCCGCTCGCGATCTGCTTTACCGCGGAGTTAGCATTATCGCCGTTCGCATAAGGCTTGTAGCGAGCAGGATCCTCGCCGCCTTCGCCGGACACGGATTTCGCGCCAATACGGTTCATCGCAATGTTCAACGCGCCGTGCGCTTCGGGCGACAACGCGCCAAGCGACATGCCCGGCGTCACGAAGCGTTGGCGGATAGCGTTTATCGATTCTACTTCCGAGACGTCACGCGGCGCGCCGAGCGGTCGAAATCCGAGCAGATCGCGCAATTGAAACGGCGTCGGGCCATTCGCCTTTGCGACAAATGCTTTGTAAGCGTCATAATCTTCGTTACGAACCGCACGCTGAAGATCAGCGACAATAGAAGCTTCAAGCGCGTGCGCTTCCCCCCGACGGCGTTGCCGGTAGAAGCCGCCAACGGGCAATGCGGCATTCGACTGATAGGCCTGAGCGTGGATCTCCCGCGTCTTGCGTTCGAGGAAGGGCATGCCGATGCCGGAGATTCGGGCCGCGGCGCCTGGGAAGTATTCCCGAGCAAGCGCACGCGAGATGCCAAGCGCCTCGAAATTGCATCCGCCACGATAAGACGAAATGACCGAGATGCCCGCCTTCGCGAGGATCTTCATCAGACCCGTCTCAATCGCTTTCTTGTAGTTCAGGATCGCCGCGCCAACGCCGAGCGATCCAAGCGCGCCTTTGGCCTGAAGCTCGGAGATCGAATCGCACGCCAGATAGGGATTGACCGCCGTCGCCCCGACCGCGACAAGCATGGCTGCGTAGTGCGGATCGACGCATTCCGCCGATCGGACGATAATCGAACAGAATGCGCGCTTTGCCTTGTTCACGAGGTGAGTGTGGGCGGCTGCGGCGGCAAGGATCATTGGCGCGGCGACGCGGTCCGGCCCAACGGCTTCATCAGAAAGGATGACATGCTCGGCGCCAGTGGAAACCGCCTTGACTGCGTCGCGACGGATGCGGGCGATAGCTTTCGACAAGGACTTTCCCGAACCATCCGCCCCTGCTGCGGGATAGGTGCAGTCGATGCGCGCCGCAGCGGCGCCGACGAAGTCGACAAACCTGTCAAACATGCCGTTCGAGAGAAACGGGCTTTCAAGGACAAAAACGCTCGTCTGCGCTTCATTTTCGACAAGGATATTGCCAAGGTTCTTGAACCGAGTCTTTAGGCTCATGACCCGCGCTTCGCGAAGCGGGTCAATTGGCGGGTTTGTCACCTGACTGAACTTTTGCCGTAGGTAGTGCGATAGCGGACGATAGCGGTCGGAAAGCACAGCCAGCGGCGTGTCGTCGCCCATTGAGCCAACGGCTTCTTTAGCCTCGGTCGCCATCGGCTTCAGGACGAGATCAATCTCTTCAAGCGAATATCCCGCGGCAGCCTGCCGACGCCGAAGCTCGCCGCCGGTCCAGGCGACAGGCTCCGGCCCCGGACCGATCATCGGCTCCAGCTCGACGATGTTTTCAAGCCACTCCTTGTACGGATGTCTTGAGGATAGCCGATCAAGGATCTGGCCGTGGCCGTAGAGGCGCTTTTCATCGAAATCGAAAGCAAGCATGCCGCCCGCCTCCAGCGCCCCTCGACGGACGACACGATCCGGATCGAGCGGACACATGCCCGTCTCCGATCCTACGGCGAGGACATTGTCGGAAGTGATCGAATATCGCATTGGCCGAAGACCATTGCGATCGAGGCCAGCCAGCGCCCATCGTCCGTCATAGGCGGACAGGGCCGCCGGGCCATCCCATGGCTCCATAACGGCATTGCAGTATTCGTAGAGCGCGCGATGCTCTGTTTTCATTACCTCAGAGCGTTTCGACCACGCTTCGGGCATGAGGAGGCACTTCGCCATCGGGCCGGCACGCCCTGCACGGACGATCAGCTCGAAAACCTGATCGAGCGCTGCGGAATCGGACGCGCCCGGTTGAATAATCGGACGCAGGTCTTCGCCTTCGTCCTCGAATGCCGCGCTCGCCATTCGGATTTCATGGCTGCGCATCCAGTTGATGTTGCCGCGTAGCGTATTGATCTCGCCGTTGTGGGCCAGCATACGGAATGGTTGCGCAAGCCGCCATTGCGGGAAGGTATTCGTCGAATAGCGCTGATGGAAAATCGCTACTCGCGACGCGAATCGCGGATCTCTGAGATCTGGATAGAACCTGTCGATCGACTCAGCAAGGAACATGCCCTTGTAGACGATATCGTCCGTTGAGAGAGAACAGACGTAGAGGTCTGGTATGCTGTCGATGCGACACCGTTTTTCGATCCGACGGCGGATAGTATAAAGGGTTCGCGCGAGCGTCTCCCTGTCGCGCTCCTGTGGATCAAAGAACAATATCTGCTCGATTGCGGGCCGAGTCAGATTTGCCTTATCACCGAGGACCGATGCATCGACGGGCGTCTGGCGCCAACCATAGAGAAATAATCCCTCTCGAAGGATCTCAGCCTCGACGATCGCCCGGGCCGCGTCCTGAGCCGCGAAATCCGTGCGCGGCAGGAATAATTGCCCGACGCCGATCTCAGCCTCGGCCGGCGCATGGCCCGTTCGCGCGACATAATCGCGAAACAAGGCCTGTGGCACATTTAGACGAACGCCGGCGCCATCGCCGGTCTTGCCGTCGGCGTCGACCGCCCCACGATGCCAGACAGCCTTGAGCGACTTGATCGCGAGATCAACAATCTCGCGGCGAGGCGTCCCATCAAGCGCGACAATGAGTCCGACGCCGCAGGCATCGCGTTCATCAGCGGGATCATAAAGGCCGAACGCTTCGGCGCAATCGCGCATCTTCAGCTGATCAGCGTACGTCATCGCTTCGCTCCATCATCGGCCGCAACGCGCCACGGCGGAAAGCGGCGATCCAGCCCGGCGTGAAAGACGCAGACGCGGTGGCCGTCAGGATCGCAGGTCCATGCCTCACGCCAGCGCCACTCCTGATCCTTCGGCAGCGCATCGAATCCGATGCCTAACGCAAGAAGTCTCTCAACTTCGAGGTCAACATCGTCGACTTCGAAATAGAGCGACACGCCGCTCGCGACCGGACCATCAGCGATATGGAGCGAGATGGTCGATGCGCCCGACGGACACTCATAGCGCGCATAGCGCGGCGGCGACCAGACGATCCGCTTAAGGCCCAATCGCTCGTAGAACGCGGCGGCGCGCGCCAGATCAGCGACATCGATCGTCACCTGGTTAAGGTCCATTTCGCCGCGTCCTATTCCGCAGCAATTGACGTCGTGAGGGCCCCACAGGCGGCTTGTTTCAACCGCGCCGATATGGAGGCTGCCGCGAGGCGGCCATCCCGAATCGCCCACACAACCAATGATGCGCCCCGAACGATATCACCTGCGGCATAAACCCCCGGCAGCGACGTTTCGAGGGTCGCGCCATCTACCTTCAACGTGCCACGACGAGTAACGGCAAGCGCCGGCTCGCCGAAAATCGTCTGCAGGTCCTCCGGCTCAAAACCCAGCGCCGCGATGACAAGACCGGCCTCGAGATCACGTTCGCTGCCGGGGACCAATTCAGGCCTACGGCGACCGCTTTCGTCGGCATCGCCAAGACGCATGCGCATTGCAGCGACACGCCCGCGGATCACCGACTTGGGTGCGGACAGCCATTCAAAAACGACGCCCTCTTCTTCGGCGTGAGCGACCTCGCGCTGCGATCCCGGCAGGTTTGCGCGGTCACGACGGTATAGACAGCGAACGGACGACGCGCCCTGGCGCACGGCGGTGCGTACGCAATCCATTGCGGTGTCGCCACCGCCGATGACAACGACGGACTTGTCTTTCGCCACTCCCAAATTGTCGACAACGTCGTCGCCGAGCCCCCTCCGGTTCGATGCCGTCAGATAGTCGAGCGCCGGCACAAGACCTGCGTCGGCATCCACCGGACATTCCAGCGCGCGCGCCTTGTAGACGCCGGTGGCGATAAGGATCGCATCGTGCTTCGACCGCAGCTCGTCGAGCGTGGCGTCACGGCCGACGTCGAAATTCAGCTGGAATTCAACGCCGCCGTCTCGAAGCCGCTCCGTTCGCCTCTCCACGACCGATTTCTCAAGCTTGAAATTCGGAATGCCATAGATGAGGAGTCCACCAGCCCGGTCGTACCGATCATAGACGACGACGCCAAAACCTTCACTGCGCAGCTCCTCGGCCGCGGCGAGGCCAGCTGGGCCAGCGCCGATGATGCCGACGGTTTCTGTGCGTTCGACCTCGGGCCGGATCGGCGGGACCCAGCCGTTTTCGAAGGCCTTTTCAGTGATGTAGGTCTCGACCGAGCCGATCGTCACCGTTCCGTGTCCGGACTGCTCGATCACGCAGGAGCCTTCGCAGAGGCGATCCTGGGGACAGATCCTGCCGCACACTTCGGGCATGTTGTTCGTCGCTGCGGAAAGGGCGTACGCTTCTTCCAGTCGCCCTTCGGCGACCAGCCGAAGCCAGTCGGGGATGTCGTTCCCGAGCGGGCAATGATGCTGGCAGAATGGCACGCCGCACTGAGAGCAGCGTGACGCCTGCAACTCGGCTCGTTCTTCAGTGAAGCTCAGATAAATCTCGTCGAAGTCGCTCCGGCGCTCATCGGCCGGGCGCTTCGTCGGGGTCTCGCGTTCCCGCGAGACGAAGGTCAACATACGTTCGGTCAAGGGAGTATTCCCGTCAGTCAGCGGCTGACGCTAGCCCGCCGATTGTTCGGCCGCAGTTTAATCGACAATCGACGATCGAAGAAATTCCCATGCGCGTTTTTTCGCCAAAAACTACGTGGATATCAATTAAAGATAAATGCAGGATCGTGTTCGAATGGCAGAAAGATGCAAAAACGCCTATTCGTCGGCTGGGTAGGCGAGAGGCCGAGCAGACGGCTTCGGGTCGGCATACCTGTCGCGCAGCTTCGTTGAACGCGTCTCTAAGGATTGCGGCTCACCATTAATAAGCACAGCAGTCGGCCGCGACGACAGCTCCAGCGGGTCGCCATTCCAGATGACCAAATCGGCAATCTTGCCGGGCTCGATTGTGCCCACCTCGCTACCAATGCCAAGAATCTCGGCCGGGTTGATAGTAAGCGCGGCGAGCGCCGCTTCGAATGGCAGGCCATTAGCGACCGCATTGCCGGCCGATTGTGGCAAGAGGCGAAGGTTGTGAGTGCCTGGCGCTTCAAAGGCGATCTTCACGCCTGCCGCCTGAAGTCGGGCCGCGTTCTCAAGCGTCGCGCCAAGACGGTGGAAGTTGCCCGGGAGGTTGGACAATGGGTCGAGGATGACCGGCGCCCCCGCCGCGGCAATCTCGTCGGCCACGACCCACGCTTCGTCACCGCCAAGAATTGCGACCTTTATCTTCTCGGTTGCCGCGAAGCGGAGCAGAGTTCGAATTTCGGCGGCACCGTGAACCTGTGCGATCAGGAGCTGCTCGCCGCTGATGACCGGTCGCAGCGCCTCGAGATCCGCCAACGAGAATCGAGCGAGATCGATCGTCCGTCCACGGTAGCTTTCCGGGTCGACGGCAAAGGCTCTCGCTTCGGCGACGTAGGCGCGAAGTTCACCCCATGCGCCCATCCGTGTGTCGCCGGCGCGCGCTGCGCCGCCATAACCGAGCACAACGGACTGAGCCGCGCCGCCTCTTACGATCGACGTCGCCGGATCCCCGTCAAGGGCGACAATCGCCGCCTGGCCGCCGAACATCTTTGCGCCCGGCGTTGGCGCAGAGAGCGCGCGCGTGATGCCGCCGGCGCGGCTGATTGGGATCAGCGTTGAGGCCGAATTGAATGCGTCGCGCGCGTCGAGCGCCGCCGAGAGCGCAAATGGTCCTTCGGGGCTTGCGTCATTTGCTTCCGCGTCGAGGCCAATTTCGACAAGGCCAATCTGCGACCAAGCCGCGATGAACCCTGGCGTAACGATCGAACCGGAGGCGTCGATAACGGATGCGCCGTCTGGGGCCGGAATTTCCGCCGCAACCTCCACGATCCTGCCGTCACGCACGAGAATATCGCCAGTCGCGAGAACGTCGCCATGGTCGGCGCCAGTCAACAGGTGCAACCGGCCATTGTCGATCAAAACATCGGCTGCGCGCGCAGCGGCCGGCGCGAGCGAGATCGATAGCGTGGCGGCGATTGCAGCCGAGGTCGCGGCGTTGAGATTGGTGGAACGCTTGCTCATTTGCCGGCCCCTCCCGCATCGTCCGACACGGCTTGTCCAAGTTCGAAGTCCGTTCGCGCTTGATAGGCCGGATCGTAACGATCGAACATCAGCGCGCCATCAATGTAAACTTTCTCCGCCTGCGAATAGACCGAGAACGGATCGCCTGACCAGATCACGACGTCAGCCATCTTGCCAGGTTCAAGCGAGCCAGTCTGGTCGTCGATGCCCATGGCCTTGGCCGGATTAAGCGTCAGCCACGTCATCGCTGTCGCCTTTGAGATGTCAAGGCCCATCAGGTTGCCATCGGCAAGCGCCTTGCCGGCTTCCTGATTCAACCTCTGTATGCCATTGGCGTCGTCGGAATGAATGATGGCGCATCCACCAGGCTGGGCGTGAACGAGCGCAGCGTTCTCGCGAACTGCGTCGTACGCCTCAAGCTTGAAGCCCCACCAGTCCGCCCAGACCGCCGCGCAAACGTTATTCTCGGCGAGCACGTCGGCAACTTTGTATGCTTCGACGGCGTGGTGGAATGTGCGCACCTTGTAGCCGAACTCTCGCGCCATATCGAGAACCTGCACCATTTCGTCGGCGCGATAACAATGCATGTTCACGATGATGTCGCCTTCGAGCGCGGCGGCGAGCGTTTCCAGCTTCAGATCCCGCGTCGGGGCGTCGGGTCGATCCGCATCCTTCTTGCCGCCATCCGCCCATTTCCTGTATTTTCGTTCGTAAGCGTCCCATTTATCGCGATAGGCGGCAGCCTCAGTCCAGCCTTCACGGTACCCGCGAAAATTGCCCATCCGGGTTGAGGGGCCGCCCTTCTCCGCATAAACCCGCTTGGGGTTTTCGCCGCAGGCCATCTTGAGACCGTAGGGCGCGCCCGGAAACTTCATCGCCTGCACCGTCCGGGCCGGGACGTTTTTCAGGATGACAGAACGACCGCCAAACAGGTTGGCGGAACCCGGCAGGACTTGAAGGCTCGTAATCCCGCCAGCGATGGCGCGGGTGAATCCGGGGTCTTGTGGCCAGACCGAATGTTCCGCCCATACCCCAGCGGTGTTGGCGGCCGTCGCCTCGTTGCCGTCGGACGTCGATTGGGTCGACGGCGAAGGATAGTCGCCAAGGTGCGAATGGATGTCGATGATGCCGGGCGTCACGAACTTTCCGTCCGCTTCCACCCTTATCGCGCCTTCCGGGATGGACACGCCATCGGCTGGCCCGACAGCCATGATCTTTCCGTCCTGCAGGACAACAACGCCGTCGTTAAGGACTGCGCCCGCGCCGTCATAGATCGTTGCGCCGATAATCGCGGTCGGGCGGGACGGATAGGGTTGGTAGGTCGATGGGAAAGGGTCCGGATCGGGCCGAACGCCTTCCTGGTCGCCGCCTGCTCTTTCGCGGGCGTCAGCCTGCCCAGAGCCGCCGCCACCTACTTCGACCTCATCCGCCGCGGTCGTTTGAGCGACGGCGTCCTCACCGAGGGCGGCTTGCTTGAGGGCGTCGCAACCGGCCAGGCCGAATGCCGCGGCGGCGGCCGCTCCGGTCTTGAGTGTGCGTCGCACCATGCGGGCTTGTGTCGTCGTTCGCATAATTCTGTCGTATCCGTCAGGGATGATGCGCCGCGCAATGCGAATGCTTGCCCCGCGGGCGACGCTTGATGGCATTGATCGTTGCGCAAAAATTACGGCAATGAAAGGGGCGCGGCCGGACTGGCCGGCGTGACCAATCGGACTGAGGGGACCATCGACATGACCAGCATCACTCGCCGCGCGGCCCTCAATGCCGGGCTTTTGAGCGCCGCCGCCGCCTGCGCGGGCGCGCCGAAAATGACGCCTTTCACGGCGCGACCCGCCGCCGCAGGCAACGATGTTTTCCGGCATGGGGTCGCAAGCGGTGACCCGGACGCCAGTTCGGTAGTGATCTGGACCCGGGTTACGCCGCCTGATCCGGCCTCAGGGCAGACCGAAGTGCGCTGGGAGGTGGCGACGGACGAAACTTTCTCAACGGTCATCTCGGCCGGCGTCACGCTGACTGGGAAGAGCAGAGACTGGACGGCAAAGGCCGTCGCCCGCGCTCTGCCCCCTGGCAGCGTCTGCTACTACCGATTCGCAGCGTTCGGGGCCTCATCGCCGGTCGGTCGCGCGAAGACCCTACCGAGCGGCCCGGTCAACCTCGCCCGCTTTGCGGTTGTGTCGTGCTCGAACTACCCATTTGGCTATTTCAATGTATACGACCAGATCGCGCGTCGCGACGATCTGGACGCAATCCTGCACCTCGGCGATTATCTTTATGAATATGATACAGGTGGCTATGGCGGCGCCATCGGCGAACAACTCGGCCGTATCCATGCGCCTACGAATGAACTCGTGACCCTCACAGACTACCGAACGCGTCACGCCCAATACAAGGCTGACCCTTCATCGCAGGCGATGCATGCGTCGGCGCCAATGATTCCGATGTGGGATGACCACGAAACCAGCAACAATTCGTGGAAAGACGGCGCGGAAAACCACCAGCCTGAGACGGAAGGCGATTGGGATGCGCGGCGGCGCGCCGCGCTTCAGGCCTATTATGAGTGGATGCCGGTGCGTGATCCGGCCGAAGGACGTCCCGAAGAGTGGCTATTCCGCGCCTACGACTATGGCGATCTTCTGACGCTCGTTTCGCTTGAAACGAGGCTGATGGCGCGTTCACGGCAGTTCGAATACTCGGAAATCGTCCCAACCCTCAAGAGCGCCGAGGACGTGGCCAATTTCCGCGACAATGTACTTTGGGATGGCGCCCGCGAGATGATGGGCCAGCCGCAGCTTGACTATGTCGCGAACGCATTCGAACGCGCGCGCGAGGCAAAGCGTCCTTGGCGGCTCGTCGCCAATCAGGTCATCATGGCGAAAGTCATCGCGCCCAATCTGTCCGAGTACGTCACAGAAGAAGACATCGCCGTCCTGGAGAAGGAATGGGATCAGGCCCGGGCATTCATTGAGTTCTCAAAGCTTGGCCTGCCGATAAATCTTGATGCATGGGACGGTTATCCAGCCGCGCGCGAGCGTCTCTACGAGATCGCAAAGACGACCGCCGCGGAAGGCATGATCGTCGTTACCGGCGACACCCACACCTGGTGGGCGAACGACCTCGCCGATCAGGACGGGACGCCGATGGGAGTCGAGCTTGGCGTATCGTCAGTTTCCTCGCCGTCGCCTTACCGCCCGGAGTTTCTCGGCGGCAAGGGCGCCGAATACGCGCTGCTCACCAACCAGGAAAACCCGTCTGTGCGCTATCTTTCGGGCGCAAGCCACGGCTACATCGATCTGGAAGTCCGGCGCGACGGCGTCGATGCGCGCTTCATGGCGGTCGACACGATCGAGTCGACAAATTACAACGCGTACCAGCAGGCAGCATTCAGTATCCGGAAAAAATCTGGCGTAGCCGCCTTTGACGCTGCGACAGGCATCAGCTTCAAGGAGCAATGGCTCTTCTGATGGCGGCGTGGTTTCGGTTCTGGCGCGAGCGAGCGAGCTGGCTCCTGTTTGTGGCGGCGGTCGTTGCGCAATCAGCGTTCTCTCTTGTCTTCCTGAACGGCGAGGGCTCCGCTTGGGAAAAGGCGTTGGCCGCAGGCGGCGGTCGGCTGCCGGAAGAGCAGCCCGGCCTTGTCGCAATTGAACCGCAGCGGTCGATCGACGCAATCCAGGCGAACAGCGGCGTCGCCGATTATGTCCTCTGGCAGCTGATCGACATTCCCTATGCCGTGTTGAATGTCATCGTTATTACTGCGGCGATAGCGCTGCTTCTCAGAAAGGCCGGCCTTCAGGGTTCGATCCTTCGCCTCGCCTTGTGGCTGCCGCTGGCCTACTTTGCTGCCGAGTGTGTGGAGAACGCGATGGTCGCGGCATTCGCGCTCGACGCGCTTGCACCGAACGGAACGCCAGCGATCGTCCAGCAAGCCGCGACGACAATTAAGCTTGCGACTGGGTTTGGCGGCATGGGCCTTGGCCTGGCCGCGGTAGTTGGCGCTGCGATTGCAGACATCGTCAGACGAATCCGGCGATAGGACCAATCCGGACTGGCGTCGGCTCCCGTAAGCATGACGCGCACTATGGCGGATATCATGATGGCCAGCGACAAATCATCAAACACCAACATCGTCGAGCATCGCAACAAGGATATGACCGGCAGCGAGCGAGCGTTCACGTTCGTCGAACGCGCATTTCTCATCGTCATTGCCCTGATGACAGTCGCAGCCGCGGGCGTTGAAATCCACGAGGTCGTCTCGAACCGGACAATCGGCCTTGCCGATATCCTGCTGATGTTCCTTTACCTCGAAGTCATGGGCATGATCGCGGTGTTTTACCAGGGCGAGGATTCTTCGCCATTTGTCTATCCGATATTCATCGCAATGACCGCGCTCGCCCGACTCATTGTGTTGCAAGGCAAGGATATGGCGCCGGAAAACATCGTATTCGAGGCGGGCGCCATCCTCCTGTTGGCGATCGCCGCGGCGATCGTCTTCCGCGGCGCGCGGTCACGTTAGGCCGCGCCCGCCAGTTCGGCCAACGGCCGAAATGGCTCAGTGCAAAATCAATGGGCGCGTATCCCGACCTTTTCTTTGTCGCTTACGCGACTTCGAAAAGGCCGGCCGCGCCCATGCCCCCCCCGACGCACATGGTGCAGACAACATACTTCGCGCCGCGGCGCTTGCCTTCGATAAGGGCGTGGCCAACCATCCGTGCGCCGGACATGCCGTAGGGATGGCCAATCGAAATCGCCCCGCCATTGACGTTGAGGATATCGTTCGGGATGCCGAGCTTGTCGCGGCAATAGAGAACCTGCACGGCGAACGCCTCGTTCAGTTCCCACAGGCCGATATCGTTCATCTTCAAGCCGGCCTTTTCGAGGAGGCGCGGCACGGCATAGACCGGCCCGATGCCCATTTCATCCGGGTCCGTCCCCGCGACAGCGATGCCGCGATAGATCCCGAGCGGCTGAAGCCCGCGCTTCGATGCTTCCTTTGCCTCCATAACCACGGCGGCGGACGCGCCGTCGGACAGCTGTGAGGCATTGCCAGCGGTGATGTGCTTGCCGGCCTGAATTTTCTGGCCGCCCTTGAACACCGGCTGGAGGCCGGAAAGGCCCTCAAGCGTCGTCTCCGGACGATTGCCCTCGTCCTTCTCGAGATTGACCGCGACCTCGGACTTCTCGCCGGTTTCCTTATTGAGACGGATCATCGTTGAAGCGAGGGGCACGATTTCGTCATCGAACTTACCTGCCTGTTGCGCCGCTGCGGTGCGCTGCTGCGACTGTAGCGAGTACTCGTCCTGCGCCTCGCGCGACACGCCATAGCGCTCTGCGACGATCTCGGCGGTCTCGATCATCTGCATGTAAGTCGCCGGCAAATTCTCCAGCAGCCACGGGTCGGGAATGACGAACATGCCCGAAGTCTGGTTCGTGGAAATGGAGTCGAGTCCGCCGCCCACCGCGACTTGCATGCCGTCGGCGATCACCTGCTTGGCCGCGATCGCGATTCCCATCATCCCTGATGCACACTGACGATCGACCGACATGCCTGAAACCCCGATGGGGAAGCCGGCGCGCAGGGCCGACTGGCGCGCGACGTTCTGAAACGCCGTCCCTTGCTGCAATGCCGCGCCCATGACGACGTCTTCGACCTCGCCCGGATCGACGCCAGCGCGCGCCGCGGCATGTCGGATGGCGTGGGCGCCAAGTGCCGGCGCGGTCGTATTGTTGAAGGCGCCGCGATAGGCCTTGCCGATCGGCGTCCGCGCGGTGGAAACGATAACGGCTTCTCTCATGGCGGTCTCCTTGGGGTCATTGGCGCGGGGTTTGCGCCATCCATTTCAATACAGAGAATCAGTCTTCGAACGCGGGGCGCGCGACAACGCCCGCCGGCTCAAGCTCGGGGCACGCGTCAGGCTCCATTGTGAAGCTTATTGAATCGATGAGCCAACGTCCGGCTTCTCGCGATAGATTGAACACATCGATGCCGCAATGAATCCGTTTGCCCGACAGGTCGATGCGATAGGGCGTCCAGACAACTGCAAGGTCCGCTCTTTGAAGCACGGTCGGCACCCAATAGGCTTCTTCAAGACGATCAGCGGAGTCGCGGTCGTCGAGACGATCGATGAATTCCTGGACGGCGGTGCGGCGCGGCGGCAGCGCACCATCGTCGCCATAGCCGAGCGCAACCATCGTTGCACCGGGCGCTACGATCGCCGGGAACGCGTCGGAGTCCTTTGCTGCCATTGCAAGGAAGAAAGCATCGACAACGGTCAGAATTGCGCCTTCATCCGGCTCGGCGGCCATCGGCCCAGTCGAGGTTGGGGATTGGGCAGACGCGGACGCTCCCGCCATGGTTGCGAGACCCACAAGTCCCGCGAGAGATTGCCGTTGTCTCATTCGCCGCCGCCTGCGGCTTGCGCCTTGCCCATGAAGTTTTGCATCGGGCCGCTGGAGTTTTCGTAGAAGTGCACATCAGACCTGTCCGCGATCTGGTCCCAGTTGTCGCGGATCGCTTCGGGCGTTTGTTTCGCTGGCGGGAGGAATACCCCGCCCGTTTCAACAATAAAGCCCGCCGCGTAGCCGCCGCCGGCGCAGGAAATGATCTGCCGGCTCGGCGCATCCTCCGAGACGAGAAAAAGGCACGCGGCAGTAATGGCCTCCGGCGTCAGCATGTCGAGCAGTTCCGGCGGGAAGCCGAGATCCTCGGTCATTCGCGTCTTCGCCGACGGCGATAGCAGATTGATCCGTATATTGTACTTGGCGCCCTCAAGGTGCAGGGCGTTCATAAATCCGATCATGCCGGCCTTCGCTGCGCCATAGTTGGCCTGGCCGAAAATGCCGTGCAAACCAGATGGCGACGACGTGCAGATGATGCGGCCATAACCCTGGTCCCGCATGACGTTCCAGACCGAGTGGGTGCACAGCGCGGTCCCGATGAGGTGCACGTCGATAACGGCGCGGTAGTCCTTGAACTCCATCTTGTGGAACGTCTTGTCACGGAGGATGCCGGCGTTGTTGACGAGAATGTCGACGCGGCCCCATTTGTCGAGCGTCGCCTTGACCATCCCCTGGACTTCCGCGTCGTTGGTCACGTTTGCGCCGTCTGCGATCGCCTCGCCGCCAGCCTCAGTTATCTCCTTGACGACCGTTTCAGCTGGTCCAAGCGACCCGCCGGATCCGTCGCGGGCCCCACCTAGATCGTTGATGACCACCTTGGCGCCGCGCGCAGCGAGAGCAAGCGCATGCGACCGACCAAGGCCGCCCCCCGCGCCGGTGATGATAGCGACCTTTCCGTCGAACCGGATGTCGGACATGGTTACGTCTCCTTACTCATCTTGATGCACGATTATTTCAGTCATGACGGAGTTGGCGATAAAGCACTCCGCATGCGACTGCCGATGCAGGGCCGATAGGCTGTCGCGAGACGGCGGCGAACCGGCGAATGAGATCCGTGGACGAAGGTCGATGCGCGACACAAAGAGCTTGCCGGCGGCATTCTTCGACATCGCGCCGACGGCCCGGTCTTCATAGGCGTCGATGACGATGCGTTTCCGCGAACAGATCGCCAGGAAGGTCAACATGTGGCAACTGGCGATCGAGGCCACGAACGCCTCCTCCGGATCGACATTAGCGGGGTCGCCTCGAAATTCAGGCGCGGCGGCGGCGCGCACGACAAGTCCATTGTCGAAGCGCCAGTCATGCGACCGGCCATAGGCTTCGTATGCGAAGCTTTCCGTATCTCGCCGCCAGATGATTTCGGCGATATGCTCCGCCATGGCGCCCGCCCCGTTCCGGCATCAGACGAACTGCATCGTCACCCATTCCGCTATGAGCGCGGGCTTTTCTTCGTCTTCGATCTCGACCTTCACATTGTACTTGAAGCGCCATTGGCCGGGACCGCGTTCATCCGCTTCGGCAAGCACGAAGCGCCCGCGGATGCGCTTGCCGGCTCGCACCGGGCTCATCATGCGGACCTTCTCAAAGCCGTAATTGACACCCATCTTGACGCCGTCGAGGCGCAGCACGCATTCGCTCGCCAGCTTTGACAACATCGACAGCGTCAGGAAACCATGGGCGATCGCGCCGCCGAAGGGTGTCGCCGCGGCTTTTTCCGGCTCTACATGTATGAACTGCCAGTCTTCGGTCACATCCGCGAAAGCGTTGATGCGCGCCTGGTCGATCAGAACCCAGTCGGAGACCCCGGTTTCCTTGCCAACCCATGTTGGCGCGTCGGACGGTTGCACTTCTGGCATCACGAATCTTCCTTCATCTGATCAAAAGGGCGTCGATCAATAGCCCCTGAGCCGCGCAATGCGGTCAGCATGGTAGGCTGTGTCGCCAAACATTTCCTGAGCGACCCGGATCCGCTTCAGGTAAAGGCCGATGTCGTACTCATCGGTCATGCCTATGCCGCCGTGCATTTGCACCGCCTCCAGCGCAGCGAGTTTGGCCACGTCGCCCGCCTTGGCTTTCGCCAGCGAGCAGGTCACGCCTGCCATGCCAAAGGCGTTGTCGAGGTCCTGAAGCGCTTTCAGGACGACCGACTTCATCAGCTCAATTTCGGAATATAGATGCGCCGCGCGATGCTGAAGGGCCTGGAAGCGGCCGATCTCTGTTCCGAATTGCTTGCGTTCCTTTAAGTAGTCCGTAGTCATACGGAATGCCGCCTGCGCCGCGCCTGACATCTCCGCTGACAGCCCCGCGCGTCCGGCGGCGAGGACGCCTTCGAGCGCCATATAGCCGCCGTCGACTTCGCCGATGACGTCATCGCCCGTGGCGTCAACTTTGTCGAATGTCATCCGCGCGGCGTTTCGACTGTCGACCATGGCGGTGCGCTCGATCGCAATGCCTTTGGCCTGCGCGTTGACAAGGAACAGCGTTATTCCACTTTCCTCGCCCGGCGCGCCGGCGGTTCGTGCGGAGACAATCACTTTGTCCGCGACATGGCCGTCGGACACAAACGCCTTGTCACCGGACAATTTAAATCCATTGCCGGACTTTTCTGCGACGAGAGCGGTCTGGCTTGGCGCATGCTTCTTGCCCTCGTCGACGGCGAGCGCCATCACGAGGTCGCCGGCTGAAATCTTCGGCAGAATCTCTTTCTTCTGGGCGTCGCTCGCAAACTTCTGGAGTGCGGTCGCCGCCAGTATCGACGTCGACAAGAAAGGCGACGCCGTCAGGTTGCGTCCGATTTCTTCGGCGATCACGCCCGCGCCGACGAAACCGAATCCGGAACCGCCGTAATCTTCGTCGACGAGGATGCCGGCCCAGCCCATATCGGCCATTTCTTTCCAGAGGCCGCGGTCGAAACCTGTCGCGTCGCCGGAATCCCGAAGCTTTCGTAGCGCGGCAACCGGCGCGCGTTCGGCGAGGAATCCCTCAGCCGACTCCCTCAGCATTTCTTGCTCTTCATTGAGAACTAAAGGCACTTAAGGCGACTCCTCTTGACGGCGGAATGGCCCCTGATGGGCCTGAAATCTCAGCAATTGTCAGACTATTGGGACGCGCGACCTAATTAAAGGGCGCAACCACCCAAAATACCAGCCCAGCGCCGATCATCCCGGTCGCCCATACAATCGATCGGAGCGTCGGCACGCCGGCGACGTAAATCACGAGATAGGCGACCCGTGAAACGAAAAAGACAGCGCCGCCGATCGCGGCGAGCCCATCGCCCTTGCCCATGCTTTCGGCGCCGAGCGCGAGCGGCGTGAAGATGATCATAGCCTCGGTAAGGTTGGCCTGTGCGCGCCTTGCGCGGCCAAGATGGACATCGTCCGGCTCGAAATCATCGCGATTGCCGAGGAGCGTCTTTGGATCGTAGCGGCGGTTAGCGAACGCCGCCTGGACGAAGATGTTTACGACATAGAGTCCAACGCTAAGCGACAGCCAATCGAATACGGTCATTTGCTCAGCCCTGGCATTCTGTGACGGGCGGCTTTCCGGCGGCGAATGTCGCGGCCGTCAGGCGCCTGGCAGATCGAGTATCCGCTTGGCAATGATATTGAGCTGCACCTCCGACGTGCCGCCCTCGATCGAGTTCGCTTTCGTTCGAAGCCAACTCTTTGCAAGCTTTCCGTCCTCGGAGCGTTCGCCTTCCCACTCAAGGCCGTCGGAGCCGGCCGCGTCCATGAACAACTCATAGCGGCGCTTGTTGAACTCGGTGCCGTAGTACTTCAGCATTGACGAATTCGCGCCAACGCCCTGTCCAGCTTTCGCTTCGTCCTTCATGCGCTCCATTGTCAAGAGGAACGCCCAGCCGTCGACCTCGGCCTGCGCGACCTTGCCGCGCAGGATCGGATCGTTGAGCCGGCCGTTTTCATCGACGCCCAGTTCATTCGCGATGACCTCGCCAAGACCGCGGCCGCCGAGCAGGCCGCCGCCGCCGCCGCCAATCATTTCGCGTTCATGGGTGAGGAGATACTTTGCGACGTCCCAGCCGCGATTGAGTTCGCCCACAATCGCCGACACGCCCGGCGCGTGCTCTTTCGGCGCCGTCGCGTCATCGAAGAACGTCTCGCAGAAAGGAGACTTGCCGGAAATCAGCTTGATCGGCTTCGTGGAAACGCCTTCCTGATCCATGTCGACAAGAACGAAGGAAATACCGTTGTGCTTGGTCGCGGTCGGGTCGGTCCTTACAAGGACGAAAATCCAGTCGGATTCATCCGCATATGACGTCCAGATTTTCTGGCCATTCAACGCCCAGTGATCGCCCTTGTCCTCGCACTTGCACTGGAGCGAGGCGAGGTCGGAACCGGCGTTTGGCTCGGAATAGCCCTGACACCAGCGAACTTCGCCGCGGGCGATAGGCGGCAGGAAGTGCGCTTTCTGCTCGTGCGTCCCGTACTTCAGCAGCGCCGGTCCAAGCATCCAGATGCCGAAGCTTTCGAGGGGCGAGCGCGCCTTAATGCGCCGCATCTCGTCCTTGAGGACTTTCACTTCTTCCTTTGACAGTCCGGCGCCGCCGTATTCCTTTGGCCATGCCGGCACGGTCCAGCCCTTCGCCGCCATCCGTTCCAGCCAGATTTTTTGCGCTTCGGACTTGAACGTCCATCGCTTGCCGCCCCAGCAGATGGTCGTTTCGTCCTGCTCGCCCCCGCGCATTTCCGGCGGGCAGTTTTCCTCAAGCCAGGTGCGAGCGGCGGCGCGGAAGGTTTCAATATCAGCCATGTGAGTCACCTTTCGGACGGTCGTTCTTTGCTCTTGCCGGCGTCGCGTTCGGGCGTCGTTTTTGCGCCGGCTCGTCTCTGCTCGGAGATCGCTGTCCACTTACCGGCGCGCCGGGGGAACATGGGCGTGCTCGGCGGCGAAGGCCTCGATCTCCTCGCGCGTCCACCGGGTTAGGACGCGCGTCCCATTCGGCGGATGTTGACGGAGACTGACCCCTTCCCGCCGCTCTGTCGAGGGCCTAATCGGCCGCGCTACAAAGCCGCCGCCGCAATTCGGGCAGACGTTCCGGAGCACGCCGGCCACGCACGCGACGCAGAACGTGCATTCGTATGAGCAGATCATCGCGTCTTCGGCCTGGGGCGCGAGATCCTTGTCGCACAGTTCGCAATTCTGTCGGATCTCGAGCATTCTTTGTTCCTGCGAGGCGCCGGTAGTGTTGACTTGAGGCAACCAGCGCGGCGCGACAGCGTCAGGCTTTCCAGTTCGGCGGTTGCTGCAGCGCGACCTTCTTGATTGTGATCTTGTCAATCTTTGCCGTGCCGAGACGTGGCAATTGTTGCGGCGAAAGCCAGATCCGCTCCGGCAGCTTGAAGCCGGCGAGGTCTTCCGCCATGAAATCGCGGAGTTCTTTCGGATCCACGGCCTCCCCTTGTTTTGCGTAAACGACGAGACCTACTCGCTCGTTCATCACGTCGTCCGGCACCGCAAAGGCGCAAGCTTCGGCGACCGCCGGGTGTTCGTATGCCCGCGCTTCAACCTCAAGGCAGGAAATGTTTTCGCCGCCGCGAATAATTAGGTCCTTGAGACGATCGACTATGTAAAGGAATCCCTCTTCATCGAGTTTGCCGAGATCGCCGGTTCGGAACCAGCCGTCCGGCGTGATCGCCCGCGCAGTCTCTTCGGGAAGATTGTGGTAGCCACGGAAATTTGCAGCCGACCTGAGACACACTTCGCCTACTTCGCCGACCGCCGCATCGCGGCCGTCGCCGTCGACGATCTTGACGTCCATCAGCGGCGGCAATGGACGCCCGGCCGCATCCGGCTTGCGCTGGTAGTCGCTCAGAGAACAGACCGTGCCGATTGCATTTGTCTCAGAAAGTCCGTAACCGGACGACGGATTGACGTTCGGAAACCGTTCCTTCAGCCGGCGGACGTGCTCTGGCGGACGCTTTGCGCCGCCTGAGCCGAGATCGAGGATGCTCGGCAATCCTTCCGGCCCTGCGGCGTCAATCATCTCAAATGACTGCGCCGGCACGCCGACGAAATTCTTGAGCTCATGCTTGCGAATGAGCTCGCAGGCTTCGTTTGCGTCCCACCGATACATCATGACGATCCGTCTGCCGACGACCCAGGACAACAGGAAAATCGCGTGGCTGCCGGTCACGTGGAATAGCGGCACTGCAAGAAGAATGCCCGGGTTTTCGCCAAAGGTAGGCCGACCGTCGCGCGCTTCCTGGACGACCTCCGAGAGAAACACGTACGACATGATCGCCGAGACCGCGCCGCGGTGGGTCAGGACGACCCCTTTCGGGTTGCCGGTCGATCCAGAGGTGTAGACGATGCAGAAATCGTCGTCGGGGTCGATGTCCACATCAGGGGTCTTAGGGTCGCCCGACGCGACAATATCCTCAAAGCGAGCGTCCGCCCCTTCAGCCTCTTCGCGAGCCAGGATGAGCGTCAGGCCGACAGCAGCCCTTATTGGCTTCAGGAAGTCGAGCCGCCTGGCGTCGACCACCAGCGTTTTGACGTCTGCGTCCTGGATTGCATAAGCGAGCTCTTCGGTCTTCCACCAAGCGTTCAACGGCACAACAATGGCGCCGAGGGAAATCACGCCGAAATAGGCAATGCACCATTCCGGATAATTCCGCATGGCGATGCCGACGCGATCGCCCTTGCCGATGCCGTAGCGCTCCCGCAGACCGTTCGCGAACCGGCGCGCGTCATCCCACATCCCCTGGAACGTCGTCTTTTCCTCGCCAAAGATGATGAAGTCCCGGTCGCTGTGGGCGGCGCCCTGCTCGAATAGCCCGACAAGGCTCTTCGGCGCATTCTCGAAGACCCGATAGACGTTGCCGCGAATGGTCGCTTCGGTGACCTTGAACCGCGCGTCCTGGCTCAGGAAGCGCATGGCCGCTGTCGCCGTTTTCATTGGATCGAGATAGGCGTCATTGTCGATCGCAGGCGTCGTCCTGGCGGCGGCCGTCTGTTCGGGCATGTCTTTCTATTCCTCCCTTTGGGTCATTTTGTTTCATCAAGACAGGCCAAGCGAAGGTGTAAAGCGCGAGCCGCAGACGCCGACTGGCCAAAAAGTCGCGGACTTGGCGGCCAGCAGCGCGCCAACGAGCTTGCCTCGGGGCAGTCCGCCCCTATGTTGCGCGCTCTTTGCCCCTCAGTGGAAAGTCTCCCGTCCGATGGCACACGCCTCCGCCCTGATCACAGTGATGGTCGCCGCCGCCCGCAAGGCCGCACGCGGTCTCTCCCGCGACTTCGGGGAGCTTGACGCTCTCCAGGTGTCAAAGAAAGGCGCGTCGGATTTCGTCACTGCCGCCGACCTGCGCGCAGAGCAGACGATTTTTGAAGAACTGTCGAAGGCCCGCCCGAAATACGGCTTCGTCATGGAAGAACGCGGCGAGATTGACGGCGTAGACAACTCCAACCGCTGGATCGTCGATCCGCTCGACGGCACGACGAACTATCTGCACGCCCTGCCGCAGTTCGCGATTTCAATCTGCCTTGAACGGGACCGAAAACCATATGCCGGCGTCATCTACAACCCGGCGAGCGACGAGCTTTTCTGGGCGGAGAAGGGCGAAGGCGCATGGCTCAACGACCGCCGCCTGCGCGTTTCCGCGCGACGCGACATCGCCGAAACGCTTTTTGCGACCGGCCTGCCATTCCGTGGCCGCTCGGGCCGTCCGCGAGCAATGAAAGAGACCGAGCGCGTGCTCGCCGCCACGGCGGGCATCCGGCGATTCGGATCGGCTGCTCTTGACCTCGCCTACACCGCGGCCGGCCGTTTTGACGCCTACTGGGAGTGGGACCTTAACCCCTGGGACGTCGGCGCCGGCATCGTCCTGGTGCGGGAGGCGGGCGGCATTGTGGGCGCCGTCGAGGAGCCCCGGGGAGACCCCTTGCATGGCCCGTCAATCCTGGCCACCAATGGTGAATTGTTCGATGCCGCTCGCGACCTCATTCTCGGCAAGGCGGAAGCCGGGGCGTGATGCTAGAGGCCCTTGCCGCTCTTTCCCTCAGTCTGGCCAACGGTCCGACGGCGCGACCCGAGACCTGCGACGTCGAGATTGTGGTCCTTGGAGCTGGGCAGGACGCTGGCGCGCCGCAGATCGGCAGGTCTGATGATCCGGCCTGGGAGGATCGCGCCCTCAGCCTCACGGCGACATCTCTCGGACTGGTCAACCGTCGACATGGCGCGCGCTTCATCTTCGACGCGGCGCCGGAAATCCGGGATCACTTGAAAGCGCTTGACGACGTTGCGCCGCGAAATGGCGACAAGGGCGCGGATCTCGGCGTCGATGGGATCTTCCTGACCCACGCGCATATCGGCCACTATACGGGGCTCATGTTCCTTGGCCGCGAAGCAGCCGGCGCCAGGGACGTCCCGGTCTACGCCATGCCGCGAATGAAGGCATTCCTTGAAGAGAACGCTCCGTGGGCCCAGCTCGTCACGCTACGGAATATCGACATACGGCCATTGTCCGCAAACGCGACGACCCGGATCGACGACGTAGTCTCTGTGACGCCCATCCCGGTTCCCCACCGCGACGAGTATTCCGAAACTGTCGGCTACTGGATCGACGCCGCAGCCGCCCGCGCATTTTTCCTGCCGGACATCGACAGCTGGGACTCGTGGCGGGACGTTGCCGGGATCGATATCGCCGACGTCGTGCGCAATGCGCACGTCGCGTTCATCGATGCGACATTCTTCATGGACGGTGAGCTTGCCAACAGGGACATGTCGGATATTCCGCACCCGCGCGTTGCAGCGACAATGGAACGGCTTGCCGCTTTGCCTGCTGCAGACAAGGCAAAGGTGCGGTTCATTCACTACAATCACACGAACCCGATCAGGCATCGCGCGTCGCCGCACTCACGGCAGGTCGAGAACCTCGGCTTCGGCGTCGCGCGCGCAGGCGACCGGCACTGCCTCGCGCCTATCGTATCGGAATGACGCGCCAAAATCGGGTATCGCCCTATGGCGAGATTGTCGCGAACCCGGCGCGCGGGACGTTGATGGGCAATCGCGGCGGCTGCATCCATGACGATTCTGGCGATCTAGAGCGCCGGCGCTGGGCATCCAGGGCATGGATAGCTTGCCGGTTGGAGTTCAATGATCATCGCCGTCAGGTAATGGCGCCTGGTCGCTATACGGAGCTGTTTTTCCTCGACGAAGCGACTGCGCTCGCGGCCGGGCAACGGCCGTGCTTTGAGTGCAGGCGGGAAGACGCCCTGAACTACGTACGGGCTTTCGCCAGGGCGACAGGCGCGACGTCGATGAAAGCGCCGGAAGTGGACGCGATCCTGCACGGGGGCCGGCGCGCGGTCATCGGCGAAGAGGCCGCGTGGCAGGCACGCCCAACTGACCTGCCGGACGGAACAATTGTCGACATCGCGAGATCGCCGCACCTCTGGTTCGGAGGGAGATTGTACGAATGGACATTCGAAGGGTATCGGAGTGCGCCGTGGGGCCTATCGTTTGAGGTTGAAGCCCCGGTCTTGACGCCGCGCGCGACGGTCGGCGCGCTACGGGCCGGATACGCTGCAACAGTCCACGCATCGGCGCGCATTGCCGAAGACGCCAGATTTAATCAGTAGGCTGCGTAATAATGCGCCTCGGCAGGACGCCGACCAATCAGACGCTGCGCCTATGCTTGATCGGCGCAGCGCTGCTCGTCGACCGACGCGGCGCGCGATGCGCGCCGCGGAGCAACGTTCCCGGGGGGATGGAACGACGCGTCAGGCGGCCGACTTGTTATCGTCGATGACCTTCAGTTTCGATTCCGCCGCGGCGTTGATCTCGATCTTGCGCGGCTTGTTCGCTTCGGGAATTTCCCGACGAAGATCAATGTTCAGAAGACCGTTCGCCAGCGTGGCGGTTTCGATCTTCACATGGTCCGCAAGCTGGAACCTACGCTCGAAGGACCGACCGGCGATACCTTGATGCAGGAACGTTCGGCCTTCATCGCCTTCGTTCCGGGCGCCCGACACCTTGAGCGAGTTTTCGTGAATCTCGATGTCAAGGTCGTTCGCGCTGAAGCCCGCAACCGCGAGGGTGATGCGGTACTGATCGTCGTCGAGGCGCTCGATGTTGTATGGGGGGTAACCGCCGCCCGCCTCAACCTTCCCGAGATTCTCCAGGAGGTCGAACATCCGGTCGAATCCGACAGAGTTCCGGTATAGCGGGGTGAGATCGTAGTTTCGCATAAGTCTAGCTCCTTCTTGATCAAGCAAGGAATTAACGTTCCGGAATAATGACCTCGCTGGAGCGGCCTTGTGGGCCCGCCCTGTTCGACCTTTACCCGGGAGAGCGCCGTTGCGGCCGCCCTCGGCCCTTACATGCGACTGCTTAAACTGGATTCAAGAGGGGCATCGGCTGACCGAACGATTCATCCGGGCGCCAGTAGCCTTCCGCCGCATTCCGCCCCATCTTCCACGAACGCGCCACGCAACCGAGAGTCTAAGCGACGCAATTTAGGGATCCAGCGAATGAAAACTGACGTGCGAAAAAGCTTCCTTGGCGGGATCGCGCTTGCCGGATTAACGCTTGCCGGTTGCGGCGGCGCGGAAGAGTCCGCGCCTGGGGTGGTAAGCGATGAATCCGAGCCGGTCGGCGACCTCCTCGCGGCGGCCATCGACAGTCCGATGCGCTCCGAAGCTGAGCGCAGCCGCGATAAATGGCGTCATCCTTATGAAACGCTCGGCTTTTTTGGCGTCGAGCCAGAGATGACAGTCGTCGAGATCTGGCCCGGCGGCGGCTGGTACACCGGCATCCTGGGCCCCTACCTCAAATCCGGCGGCGGGACGCTCATTCTGGCCTCGGTCGATCCGGAAACCTCCGACTACACGCGCGCCAACCATGCGCGCCTTACCGCGCTGACCGACGATGCGGCGCGTTTCGGCCGGGTCGAATTCGCGATCTTCGCGCCCGGCAAGGAACCATCCTCGACGCTGGCGCCAGGGGCCGCTGATGCCGTCGTGACGTTCCGGAATCTCCATAACTGGCTGGGCGGCGATGCAGCGGAGGACGCATTCGCGACAATGTTCGCTGCGCTTAAGCCCGGCGGCGTCCTCGGATTTGTCGAACATCGGGCGGACCCGACGGCCGAGGATGGCAAGTCGCACGGTGGCTACGTCACTGAAAGGACGGCCATTGACCTCGCGGAAAAGGCCGGCTTCGTTCTTGAGGCGCGCAGCGACATCAATGCAAATTCCGCCGACGATCGCGACCACCCATTTGGCGTATGGACCCTGCCGCCGGTCTCCCGCACAGCGCCGGCCCCGGGCCTGCCGGCGGAGGTCGACGCCGAAGAGTATCTGGCGATCGGGGAAAGCGACCGGATGACGCTCCGCTTCAGAAAGCCTGGTGGCGCCGAACCTGACGAGCAGTCAGACGGGGCAACCGAGATGGCGACCGGCGAGGAGTGACGGCGTCGATCGATATGGGGCGCGAAGCCCTTATGGCCGCCGCTGCCGACGCGTTCGGCGACGGCTTTGAGGGCGTCATCGAGATCACGCCGGACGGTTGCGATCCGTTTTTCGTTGACGGCCGTGGGCCCGTCGCGACGATCTTCAGCGATCGTCCGGCCGAGGCTGACTGCACCTGGCGATCGCCCCCGGCGACGCTGATCTCGATCTTCCAGCGCAAGCGCGCACTCGAAAACGCCTATCTCTCGGGGCGTCTCGTCATTGGCGGCGACATGAGCGTTATGGCCCGCCTCGTTATGAAGTGCGATTAGCCGCGACGGCCGAGCGCCCTTTGCAGCCAAAAGGAAGGAATCTGCCGTGGCGCATTTTATCGTTGTCGACGGCAATCCCGTCCCCGACGGCGCGAGCGCCCACAACCTTGTTGCCGGCGACGGCGCGAAATTGCGGATAGGCGCCTTTCCCCGGGACGGCGCCCGCGGCACCTTCCTGGTGCTCACGGGCTGGTCGGAATTCATGGAGAAGTACTTCGAGACCGTTCGAGACCTCCACGCCCGCGGATTCGCCTGCATGTCCATGGACTGGCGCGGACAAGGATTGTCGGAGCGTTTCGCCAAACGCGGCACCACAAGCCACATCGAGGACTTCGCCCTGTTCCGCGCGGACATCGACCTAATGCTGAAGCGAATGGCGGACGACGGCATGCCGCGGCCGTTCTATGCGCTGACCCACTCCATGGGAGGCGCGCCTATGCTGCAGCGGCTCGCGGACGGCCGCGACGACATTCGCGCGGCAGTTTTGTGCGCGCCGCTGACCAGGCTGAAGGCGGGTGCGGCGCAGACGGCGCTGGCGCGTCTCGGCGTCGGCGTGGCGACGGCGCTAGGGGCGGCAAGGTCAAGCATCCCGGGCTGGCCTGACGAATTGGAGCCGTTCGGCGAGAACTCTCTTACGTCAGACCCTGCGCGCCACGATCTCTTCGTCCGCCTGCAAAAAGCGGAACCAAACGCCCAGGTCAGACGGCCAACGTTCGGCTGGCTGAAGGCGGCAATCGCCGCCAGCGATGATTTGCACCGGCCGGATCGCTTCAAGGCAATGTCAGCTCGGGCATTAATGATTTCCGCCGGCATCGACCGCCTGGTGGACTCTGACGATCATGCCCTGTTGGCGGCCTCGTCCGAGCGGATCGAGCGGCGACTGGTCGCCGAGGCCCGCCATGAAATCCTGATCGAGCGCGACGAACTGCGCCATGAATTCTGGACCCATGCGGACGCCTTCATTGAGACCGTTGCATAGGGCTGATTGCCGACCAAACGGCGAGCGCCTGGCGCGTTTCAGCGACATCGTGCACCCTGACGACTGCAACCCCGGCGGCAGCGCCCGCAAGCGCCGCGGCGATTGATCCTCCTATCCGGTCTGTTGGCGCGACGTCGCGGTCCAACCCGGCAATGAACCGCTTTCGTGACGCCCCGAGGAGCACAGGCGCGATCGCCTTGAACCGCGGCAGCGCTCGCAAGAGCGCGAGATTATGCTCGAGGGTTTTCCCGAAACCGATGCCCGGATCGACGTAAATCCTTTCTCGGGCGATGCCGGCGGCCAAGCAGGCGGTCACCCTCGCCTCGAGAAAGTCGTGCACCTCCCCAACCACATCACTATAGGATGGCGCGCGCTGCATGGTTTGCGGATCGCCCTGGGCATGCATGAGAACGACGTCGCAGCCGAGGCGAGCGGCAAGGTCCGGGCTTTCGGCGGAACAGGTGAGGGCCGAGACGTCGTTCCAGATCGATGCGCCGGCAGCGATAGCCAGCCGCGCGACCTCCGGCTTTCTCGTATCGATGGAAATTGGCGCCGCAATTCGCGCGCGAATCGCCTCGATAACCGGGATCACCCGTCCGAGTTCCTGGTCGGTCGACACCGGCTCAGCGCCCGGCCGGGTCGACTCTCCGCCGACGTCGATGATGTCCGCGCCGTCATCAACCAGTCGCAGCGCCGCCTCTGCCGCCTTTTGCGGGTCGGAATAGCGCCCGCCGTCGGAAAAGCTGTCCGGCGTCACATTCAGGATCGCCATGATCCGTAAGGCCGGTTCAGACGCAACTGACCCCGCCGGTTGAATGCCGGTCATCCGGCATCCGTCACGGTTGCGCAAACAGTGCGTCTAATTCGCATCGCTTGTCGGCAATCAGCAAAAATCGGAAAAATCATCGGCCAAACCGCATTTTTTCGGCATCGAAAGCTTCGTATTTGACTAAAAATCAGGTAGCGTGATCCAGTGTAACCAATTGGGGGAGTCCAATGATTAAATTCAAGCACATTGCCGTCGCCGCCGGTGCGGCGATTATGTCCGCCCTCGGCGCTCAACAAGCGAATGCGGCCCCGGTCGCGGTCGACCTTGAGCTTCAGCTTCTTGTCGACGTTTCGAATTCAATCAGCACGGGCGAATTCAACCTTCAGAGGACCGGGTATTCGAACGCGTTCCGCAACGCGACGATCCAGAACCAGATCCTGAATGGCGTTATCGGCAAGATCGCCGTCGAACTGATCTACTGGTCGAGCTCGAACCAGCAGAACGTCGCCACCGGTTGGGCGCTGATTGACAGCGTGGCTTCAGCCAATGCGTTCGCAGACGCAATCGACGCAACGACACGTCCTTACAACGGCAACACCGGTGTGGGCGAAGCGCTTGCCTTCGGTGCGCCACGCTTTGATACGAATGATTTCGACGGCACGCGCCAGGTCATCGACCTGTCGGGTGACGGACAAGACAATTCGGGCAACGTTGCTCCCGCTACCGCGCGCGACGCTGCGCTGGCTGCGGGCGTCGATGCGATCAATGCGCTTGCGATCGGCAGCATGAGCCTCGTCGATTACTTCAACGCCAACGTGATTGGCGGCACGGGCGCGTTCACGGTCTTTGCCGCCGATTTCGATGCCTTTGGCGCGGCGATCATCGAGAAGCTCGGTCGCGAGATCACGCCTGAAATCCCGCTTCCCGGCGCGCTGCCGCTCATGCTTACCGGCATGGCGCTGTTCGGCTGGACCCGTCGTCGCAAGTCGGAAATCTGATTGCGACTGGAGTTAGCCAACCCCCAATCAGTCGGTCATTAAGGCCAAAGCTGAAACCGCCGGCTCAAAACGAGCCGGCGGTTTTTTATTGGCCATGTTGACGCCGTCCAGGCGAGCGACGTCATGGCGAAGCTGACGAACGTCGAAGGTTCGCGCGACGGCATCGCGTCGATAGGCCGGGCCACGGAAAGCGGATTGCTTACCAGCAGCGCGGGCCATTTTGTCCTGTCCGTCCGCACTGACTTTACGTTGAGGCGGCATGGGGCTTGGAGGCCGCTCACATACAGCTGTAATTTACCGCCCACTGCTTTGCCGGTCCAAGAGTGACATACAAGAAGTGACGACGATGCAGAACTGCTGGCGCCTCCGCCTGCACCCCTGGCCGAGGCGAGGCTCCTTTAACCAATCACGCCGAGATTGTCGGGATAATGGCGGCGGCGCAGAGCTCACAACAATGCGCACTTGCCAGCGCATGCGAGCGCCTGGCACCCGGCAAAGCCTTGGAACCTTAATGGCCGGGCCACCTGGTCCTGACCTGCAAGAACACTTGGGGGGCCGTGGCGGGGGGCGGGTTCGCCCTAGACGACAGGGCTTGGTTCAAATCCGCTGTCCGGGTCCTTTTTCGACGTCGAACCTGACGGGTCATCCGTCGAAGGCACCGAAGCCGATGGCGGCGTCATCGTGTCCGATGGATCTTCCCGAACGATCGCTTCCCCGCGCATCAGCTTGCTGATTTCCTCGCCGGTCAGCGTTTCGTACTCCAGCAGCGCCTCGGCGAGCTTCTCCCAATCCGAGCGACGCTCGGTCAAGATCTCGCGCGCCTTGTCATAGCCTTCGGTAATGAAGCGCTTGATCTCGTCCTCGATCAGCTTCGCCGTATCGGTCGAGATTGACTTCGACCGGGCGATGCTCTGGCCAAGGAACACTTCCCCCTCGTCCTCGGCATAGGCGATCGGCCCCAGCTTTTCCGACAGACCGTACTGGGTCACCATCGCGCGGGCGATTTTCGTCGCCTGCTCAATGTCCTGCTGGGCGCCAGACGTCACTTTTTCCTTGCCGAACTTCAGTTCCTCGGCGACCCGGCCACCCATCGCCATCGCGATGCGCGCCTTCATCTGTTCGAGGCTCATGGAATAGCGATCGCGTTCGGGCAGATACTGCACCATCCCGAGCGCCCGCCCGCGCGGAATGATCGTCGCCTTGTGGACGGGATCGTTTCCAGGCACCGACAAGCCGACGAGCGCGTGACCGGCTTCGTGATAGGCGGTCAATGCCTTTTCGTCTTCTGTCATCACCATCGACCGCCGTTCAGCGCCCATCAGGACCTTGTCCTTGGCGTCGTCGAACTCCTTGGCGGTGACGTATCTCTTGCCTCTGCGGGCGGCGAGCAGGGCGGCCTCGTTAACGAGGTTCGCAAGATCTGCGCCCGAAAATCCGGGCGTGCCGCGGGCGATCGTCCGCAGGTTCACGTCCGGGGCAAGCGGCACTTTTTTCGCGTGAACGTTCAGGATCTTCTCGCGGCCCATGACGTCAGGGTTCGGCACGACGACCTGACGGTCGAAGCGGCCTGGCCTGAGCAGCGCCGGATCGAGGACGTCGGGCCGGTTCGTCGCGGCAATAAGGATGATGCCTTCGTTCGCTTCGAACCCGTCCATCTCCACAAGGAGCTGGTTCAGCGTCTGCTCGCGTTCATCATTGCCGCCGCCGAGGCCGGCGCCACGATGGCGGCCGACGGCGTCAATTTCGTCGATGAAGATAATGCAGGGGGCGTTCTTCTTCGCCTGCTCGAACATGTCGCGCACCCGGCTCGCGCCGACGCCGACGAACATCTCCACAAAGTCAGAACCGGAAATCGTGAAGAATGGAACATTTGCTTCCCCGGCGATGGCGCGCGCAAGCAGCGTCTTGCCGGTGCCTGGCGGGCCGACGAGTAGCGCGCCCTTCGGGATCTTGCCGCCGAGGCGCTGAAACTTCATCGGGTCCTTGAGGTACTCGACGATCTCCTCAAGCTCCTCCTTGGCCTCGTCAATGCCGGCCACGTCCTCAAAGGTCACGCGGCCTTGCCGTTCGGTCAGCAGCTTCGCTCGCGACTTGCCAAAGCCCATCGCCTTGCCGCCGGCGCCCTGCATCTGGCGCATGATGAAAAAGAAGAATGCGAGAAAGATCAGGAATGGCAGGATGTTGAAGAGTATCGTCAACGCCAGCGGCAGTTCCTCTTCCGGGGTAATCTGTGTGTCCGCGCCGGATGCGTTCAACCGCTCGGCGATGTCGGCGCCGGCCGTAAAGGGGATAGACGTCTCGAACGGCGTGCCGTCGCTGAGAACGCCCTTTACTTTCTCGCGGTCGATTTCGGCTGACCGGATCGCGCCAGAGTCAACGCGGTCTATAAACTCGGAATAGGTCAGCCCCTTCGCCTGCGTGCCGGCCGGACTGAACTCGAACATCTGGAGCATCAAAAAGAAGAAGAGGAACACCAGGCCCCAGATGACGAGATTTCGCGTGGTCATGCTTCAAGTTCCTCTCGCGCGCCGCATACAGCGCGCTGTTTCCGGACGCTGCGAACGCTACCTTCGCAGCAAAAATGCGCTTTTCCGGTCAGGCCTTAAACCCTTATTAGCGGCGGCTGGTTCCCGGACCGTTTATTTCCCTGCCAATGCGGCAGCCCGCCATGACTTGGGTTGAAGATAGGGGCCCCCGGGGTCCGGCGCCATGACCGCAACCGATAAAAGTGCGCGCGACAGGTTGACCCGCTGCGAATCCGCTCCCTTGCGCCTCAATACCGCACGACGCCGCCACGGAAGCGTTCCGGCCCGAGCCAGACGAATGCTTCGGGGCTTTGCTCCGGCGACGCCCTTACCCGCCCGCTTTCGTCAACCAGCGTCGGCGCCGTCGAGCCGGCGGGGTCAATACCGCATGCGGGTTCGGCGTCCAAGGCGCCTGCAGGCATCGCGGTTAGCATGCCCCCGGTCCTGTTGGCGATCACGAACCGCCGGTCCCACAGAATTGTCTCGCCGGGCGCGAGCGCTGCCGGCGCGATTGGCGAGACGCCCGCCCGGCCAAGAATCGCCGACGGCTCGCGATAGGCGCGGATCCGCCAGCCGCCGTTCCTGTCCATAAGACCGGCAGGCGCGGCCTCAACAATCGCGCCGCCAAGCGAGAGTTTCCGGGCGCCGCCAACGATCTCGCCAAGCGCATCAGCCGCGGCGGCGTCGGACGGCGGCCAAATCCCGCCCGAAACCGCATGGATGGCGCGGGCCAGCAGCGGCGCATCAAAGTCCGGCGCCGGCGCAAAGAGTCTGAATGTCACGACCCCTGACGGTTCGAATTGGACGCCGAGATCGGCCGCCCGGCGCGCAATCGCCTCGTCTTCGATCCGCGCTACCCGGGCCAGCCGCCGGCAGGTCGCGAGAATCGGCTCGACTGCAAGGCCCGCCGTATCGTCGCCGGACGCGAGGAACGAGCGGGCCCTAACCCGCTCGAACCTGCGATCGTCATTTGACGGATCATCGGTGACGGCGAGTCCGAAATCCAGCGCCGCCATTCGCATGCGCGCGCGACGGACGGCAAGGAACGGCCTGATCAGCGGCAACGAGCCGGATGGACCTGCTGCGACGCGGACAGGCCGCAGCATGGACGCGAGCCCCGCCGCCCCGGAGCCTCTTGCAAGGCGCATCAGGAAAGTCTCAGCAAGGTCGTCGGCTGTATGCGCCGTCAGGATCGCATTGGCGCCAATCGCAGCGGCGTGCGTGGCAAGGAGCCGGTATCGGGCCTCGCGCGCAGCGGCCTGCAGGCCCGCGCCGCCATGGGGGTCGCCCCACGCCAGAATTGCGCAGGGAATATCGTATGCCGCACAGGCCTCTGCGACGAGCGCTGCATCGTGTCGCGAATCCGGCCTGATGCCGTGGTCGACAGTTGCGACGGCGAACCTTGCGCGCGGCTTTTCCAGGCTGGCGGCGGCCGCAAGCATGCCCATGGAATCGCCGCCGCCCGACACGGCGAGCAACGCAACCCCGTCAGGCGCGACGTCCGCCAGCGCATTTTTCAGGGCCGAAGCGACAATAGGCAATGGACTGTCGACGTGATCGGCGGTCATCGCGACGCAACGTCCGGCGCGATGAAAAGCGGGCCCGGCGCGAACTGTCCCTGCTTCAGCACCCCGTCCGCGACATCGCAGCGTCGGCGCGATCGAGGAATTGCGGGTCGCCGCCGGCGTATTTCGACTTCGCCGCGCGCAACACCTTGCAGGCTTCAGCCTGTTCGCCGAGGCCGGCGAAGGATGCGCTGAGCTTCAGGTACGCCTCAGGCACTTTTGCTTCGTCCGGGTGCTTACGAATGAACACGACGAACGCGTCGGCGGCCTTTGCGTACTTTTCTTCCGCAAGGAGAATTTCGCCAAGACGGAACTGCGCGTCCGCAGCGCGAGGGTGCGCCCCGAAGGCGCTAAGGAACATCGAAAACGCCGCCTCGGCGCGCGGCAGGTCTTCTTCGAACAAAAAACCGTTCGCGTAATTGAACGCCGCGTCGGGATCGAGCGGAAGCTGCACGTCGTCGATCGGCGCGGCGCCGGCCGGCGCATCGCCGGACGGTTCGCCCGAACCCGATCCAATCAGCATGGTGGGGCCATTGCCGCCGGCGCTGGTCGGGCCGGCCCCCGTGGCGCGGCCAACTGGCGCCTGACTGTCCGATGCCCGGCCGTCGATCCCGACAAAGGGCGAAGCGTCGTCCGCTGGCGCGCCGCCGGAAAGCGCGGTCGTCAGGGAATAAATCTTCGCATTCGCCTGATCGAGATTGTAGGTCAGTTCCTCGACCCGACCGGTCAGGCCGCGCACTTCGCGCTCAAGCTGGTCGAGCCGGGCCGCGTCCGCCTTTGACGCGTCCGCCGCCGCCGTCAGTTCGGCGACGGTCGCTTCAAGCGCTTCGACGCGATCCTTGGTCGAAGCTGCAAGCGCGCCGCCTGTGGCTGCAACGGAAAGCGCCATCGCGGCGGCCACGCCGCGGCTGATTGCTGACATCGCGTATCGACCCATCTTTTTCACTTCCATCACCTGGCGGCCCAATCCCTGACGCCGCGCCAAACGCATGTCGCCGAAGATAGACGAAATCGCCGCGCCTGTCGCGGCGGCGCAAGGAAAAAGGCGTCGCTCGCCGCGACGCCTTCCCCATCTCAATCGATCCGGCTACGTCGCGGTTACGCGCCCGGGACGCCCGTCAAAGTCGTTGTCGCATTCCGGTTCAGCTTCCACGCTTCCTCGGTCGAGCGGCTGTCGAGCGGACGTTCCTTGCCGTTCGACTTGGTCGTGATCCGCGCGGCGTCAACACCGTTCGAAATCAGGAACGACCGAGCGGCCTGCGCCCGGCGCGCGCCGAGGGCGAGGTTGTATTCACGCGTGCCGCGCTCGTCGCAGTTGCCTGATACGAGGATCGTGGCCGACGGATTAGCCTTGAGCCATTCAGCCTGGCGGGCGAGCGTTACCCGCGCGTCCGGCGTCAGCGAGTATTCATTGTATCCAAAGAATACGCGGTGCCCTGCATTACGTTCCAGATCTTCCTGGCTGCCCTTGGCATAGCCACGATCCGTTTGCGCTGACTGATCCGGCGCATTCGCGACGACATCAGGGCCAGACGAGCTGGCGCACGCGGCGGCCAGAGCAAGAACGCTCGCCGCACCGATTTTCTTAAGTCCCGCCGTTAGGTTCATCACCCTCTCCGATCTACTCTCGACCTTATGCGGTCGCGATGATCGCGCCCCGCCGCTAAAAAACGCTCGCGAATTTGGCTGCGCGTCGTGTTCTTGCAAGCCCCCTGCAGAAATAAAATTTTACCGCAACCGGAAAGTCGCGAAAAGGCTTGAAGGCATGCTGCGCCGCAGTTCGGCTTTTTCCTCTTACCGGCTATCAGCAAAATCAAACGAATTCTCTGATCCAGAGACGTTTTTTAGATCGTTCGCGTTAACCGACTTATAAAACGCTAATGAGCGCCGGCCTGGCGATCAACCGCGCTTGTGTCGCCGCCGCAATGAAATTTCCGTCACAGGCTGGCGGCGCTACAGGTGTCACGGCAGCAGCGGCGACCAGGCCGGATCGGACGCGTCCGCCGGCGTGCGGACCCGGCGCAGGTTGCGCCCGGTCAGGTCAACCGACCAGAGGCTTGGGCCCGCGCCAGGGCTTGGCTCCCGGAAAAACATCAGGACCCGGCCGTTTGGCGACCAGGTCGGCCCCTCGTCGAGATAGCTTTCGGTCAGGAGGCGTTCGCCCTTTCCGTCCGGCCGGATGACGCCGATGTAAAAACGCCCATTATACTGGCGGGTGAAAGCGATGAGGTCGCCGCGCGGACTCCAGACCGGGGTTTCATACCTGCCTTCGCCGAAGGTAATCCGGCGCTGATCCGTGCCATCAGCGTTCATCACATATATCTGCGGCGAGCCGCCACGGTCGGAGGTAAACGCGATCTGGTCCCCGTCCGGCGACATGGTCGGCGACACGTCGATCCCGGAATTGTCCGTCAGCCGCGTAATGCGACGGTCTGACAGCCGCATCCGGAAGACGTCGGAATTGCCGTTCCGCTCGATCGCCATCAGCACTTCCGAACCGTCCGGCGAAAACCGCGGCGCGAAGGTCATGCCGCGGAAAGTGCCAAGCTGTTCCTGTTCGCCGGTTTCGATATTGAAGAGATAGACCTGCCCGGCGCGATTTTCGAACAGCGCCATATAGGTGATGAGCTGCTGGGTCGGCGAGAACCGCGGCGTCAGCACGTCGTAACCAAGCCCTTCGGTAAGCGGCACGGGGTTCGCGCCATCCTGGTCCATAATCATCAGCTGCTTGTTGCGCTGATCCTTGGGGCCGGTTTCGTGGACGAAAACGACGCGGGTGTCGAAGTATCCTTTCTCGCCGGTCAGCGCCTCATAGACCTTGTCGGCGACCTTGTGGGCGGCGCGCCGCCAATTGTCCGCGGGCGTCTTGAACGACACGGCGGCGAGCTGTTCGTTCGACAGGACGTCCCAGATCCGCGTGGCGACCGAAATGCGGCCGTCCGCTTCCGGCACGACTTCGCCGACAACCAGCACCTGCGCATTGATGATGCGCCAGTCCGGAAAGCGCGGCCTGACGTTGACGCTGTTGAGGTTCTCGACATAGGCGCGTTCGTTGATGACGCTGAAGAGGCCAGAGCGCTCCAGGTCGGCCGCAATCACGGCAGTGAGGTCACGCGACAACTCGCGCGCGGCGTCGTCGCCGCCAGCAATAAAGGTCGGCACGGCAATCGGCATCGGTTCGATATTGCCTTGCGTGATATCAATCCGTACGCGCGCCGTCGCCGGCGCCATCGCGAACGCCACGGCCACAAGGGCCGCCATCAATCCGGTAATCGCTCGCTGCATCAAACTCGCTCCCTGGCTTCTCTCTAGGGGTCCCTGTCGTCAGGGCGTTCCTGACCGGGCGCAGGCCGCCGGCCATCGGCATCAATTTCAACTAGCCTCGCGTTGCGACGACAACATGGCGCCGCACGATCGCCGCGATGGCGTTAAAAGCCCGCCATTTGCGAGGGGTCGAAGACAAACTCGATTTCCTTCCAGGCGTCATATCGGTCGGCTTTGAGAAAATCATAGGGCTGGCACTGGACCACGGCGCGAACGGCGTTCTGTTCGGCGACCTTCCAGAACCGGTTCCCCGACAGGTTGATCTGCGTCGCGTTCAGCACTTTCGGGTTTTCCAGCAGCGAGCCGTCACGGTTGAGCCTCACCTCAAGCCTGACCTGCAGTTTTTCGGGCTCCGGCGCGCCGACTATCGCCGACGCATTCCAGCAGCGCGAGACCGCCGCGCGTATCTTCGTGATGTCGCTTGCCGCCAGCACGTCGCCAGCTCCGATCGCCTCGCGCGTTTCGCCTTCGGTCGTTGGCTGGCGCGTCGCCGGCGTCGTCGGGGCGTCCTTGGCCTTGTCGACCAGCGCCGCCAACCGGTCGAGATCAAGGTCGTCGGCCGGCTTTTTCGGCGCGGGCTTTTTTGGTTCTTCGATCTTCGGTTCCGGTTCAGGTTCCGGTTCTTTAACGACGGGTTCCGGCGCAGGTTCCGGCTCTGGCTCCGGCTCTGGCGCAGGCTCTGGCGCAGGCTCCGGCTCCGGCTCTTTCATTGTTTCCGGCGTCTCGACAGGCGGTTCCGGCTCGGGCTCGGGCGCTGCGGGCGTTTCGTCGACCGGTTCAGGTTCCGGCGCCGGTTCCGGCGCAGCGGCTGGCACGCTCGTCTTCAGGGCGTCTTCGGCGTCGGCGATCAATTCGATCGGGATGAACGGTTCCGATTCAACATTGGTGCGCACGGATTCCGGCAGCGTCACGAAAGCGAGGCCGATCGCCGACGCGTGAAGTAGGACCGATGCTGGTACGCCGAAACGCATGGGACGGTCAGATCCTGCCAGTTACTCGAACCAAAGGGCGTTAAATCTCAAGCGGCGATCGGATCGCTACTGCAGCGACGGGTCGGACACGAGGCCGATGCGGCGGAACCCCGCCGAGTTGATCCGTCCCATGACCTGCATGACCTCGCCATAGCTGCGCGCCTGGTCGCCACGAATGTAGATGCGCTGGTCATAGCCGGCGCCGGCGATCGCCTCGAGCCGGGGCACGAGGTCATTGATCGCGACCTCCGTTTCCTGGACGAAGATCTTGCCTTCGCCTGTGATTGTGACCGTCAGCGGCTCGCCCTGGTCGGGGATCGGCGCGGCCTCGGTTTCCGGCAGATCAACCGAAATGCCGACCGTAAGAAGCGGCGCCGCGACCATGAACACGATCAGCAGGACGAGCATCACGTCGACGAGCGGCGTCACGTTGATTTCGGCCATCGGCCGCGCGCGCGACCGGCCCGTAGCGCCAATTCGCCGCCCGCCGCCCTGCATCGACGCGCCCATCAGCGTGACCTCTCGTCAAGCTGGCGCGACAGGATTGTCGCGAACTCGTTGGCGAAGCCTTCGAGGCGCACCGCATAGGAATTGAGCGCCGCCGAATACCGGTTGTAGCCGACCACCGCCGGGATGGCCGCTAGCAGGCCGAGCGCGGTCGCGAACAACGCCTCCGCGATGCCTGGCGCCACGACGGCGAGGTTCGTGTCTTTCGTCGCGGCGATCGCCTGGAACGCCGTCATGATGCCCCACACCGTGCCGAAAAGGCCGATAAACGGCGAGGACGATCCGATCGTCGCCAGAACGCCGAGGTGGCGCTCGGCGCCTTCGAGTTCGCGCGAGACAGTGACGTTCATTACCCGGTCAATGCGTTCGCGGGCGCCGACGGCAAGGTTGGCGCTTACCGCGCCGTCCTTGGCGCGGGCCCACTCGGTCATTCCCGCCTTGAACACCCGCGACATGGGGTCGTCGGCGTTATCGCCCACTTTCCGGGCAAGCTCCTCAAGCGGGCGGCCCGACCAGAATGCGCTTTCGAACCGGTTGGCCTTGCGCTTCAGCCGGCCGAAAAGGAGGGACTTGTCGATGATGACCGCCCAGGACCAGATCGACGCAATGGCGAGCATGCCCATCACGGCCTTCACGACGAGGCCGGCGGACAGGAAAAGGCTCCACAGGCTGAATTCGCCGCCAAGGCTCGCGCCTGTTGCAGCGGCGACGTTGATCACTTCGGATTCCATACTCTTGCTTGTTCCTCTCGAGCTGCCCCGGGTTCCGTTTCGCATCCGCCGCGCCGCATGCCGGCGCTTTCCGCCTGCAGGTTCCGCCTACAGGCGCTGTGACGGCAGGCGCAAACACGGCAGGCGCAAACGGGACCGCCCCTCGCACGATCGCTCGCAGGGTCCGGTTAACCTGACGTGTAGCCAAAATCGCCTCGCGGCTGAACAGGAGATTTGCGAACCTTTCGTCGTTTCTGTGTCGAACGGTCTTTCTTTCTCAGATTTAAGGCGGCCTCATGGCCTTTCAGGCTTCAGGAGCGATCGCCATGACCCTCGCCGGACGGCTTGCGAGACGAAAAAGCGCCCATCGATGCGTCGCTGGGGCGTCGGCCGCCAGGCGCGCAGCGGGCGGCGCGCTCATCGCCGTCATGGCGAGCCTCGGCGCAACGGCCTCCTTCGCTTCCAGCCCCGCGAGCGAGCCGGGCGGCGAAGCGACCGCCGTCGCCGAAGCCGAGGCCGCCTATCGAGGCTTCGTCGCCGCGATCAACGCTGGCGACTACGACGCAGCTGCGGCGATATATGGCGACGGCCCGGGTTTCCACTGGATCGAACGGGGCGGCGTTCAGTACGACTCAGGCGCTGATGCCGCCGCGTCCCTGAAGTCCCTTGGCGCGGGCGGCGGACGCATCGCGATCGACCTCGGCGAGATGCATACGGCCGCGCTCGGCAAGGCGGCGGCCCTCGTCTCGGTCCACTTCACGCTTCGCGCCCTGACGGCGGCGGGCGAGGAATCGTTCGCCTTCGACGGCTGGACAACCGTCGGCATGCGGAACGGTCCAGACGGCTGGCGGATCGTCGGCGGACAGACCGGACCCGGCATGTCCGCCGCAGCTTCCAATCCGGCGCCCAATCCGGCGGACTGGCCATAAGGGGGCGCGCCAGGCGGCGCATCCGAGATCGATCAGCCGCCCTGAAGGCGATCGAGGACGTCAGGCGGCAGGCGCCGCGCCCGGCCTTCAAGCGATATGCACGCCGCTTCGACATCGGCGGCGGCAATGAGCGCGCCGTCGCGGCGGATCGCCTGGGTCAGGAACATCCGCGCGCCGCGAACCTCGCGAAACACGGTCTCCACGGCCAGCATGTCGTCGATCTTCGCCGGCAGCCGCCAGTCGATCTTCATGGTTCGGACAGCGAATGCGAGAGGCTCTTCGCGCGCCAGAAGGTCCGTATGAGAAATGCCGCACGAGCGCAGCGCTTCGGTGCGCCCGCGCTCAAGGAAATGCAGGTAACGGGCATGGTAGACGATGCCTGAAAAATCAGTGTCTTCGTAGTAGATCCGGACCTGGATGCGATGAATGTGCGGGTCGGTCATGGCCTTTCCTTAGCGCACGCGCGCCGGTCCGTCATCCGATGCCCGCAAGAACGTCAGGCGCCGCCAGACCCTCCGCCGTTCAACGAACGCGAGAGCATGAAAAGAGAAGCGGCCCCCGCCGCGGAGCGGCAAATCGAAAAGCCGCGGAGCGGCAAGGCAGGAATGCCGCGGAGCGGCGAACCGAACAACCGCCCCCGACCGCGCGCATGCGCGGGTCGGATTCATGCATTTCGTCCCGCGCCCGCCATCCGTTTCTCCGTGCAAGCGCTATCGGCCCGACGGCGTTTCCGCCTCGGGGTTCTTCGAAGGTGAGAAGCGGCGCGGGACGGCCGACCCTGCTTTGTATAGGTAACGTGGGACAGCTCGCGCCCCGCGCCCGGCGTTTTCTCGGTGGACAGCTCGCGCTCCGCCCGGTCCGGATTCGCGCGCCGAAAACTCCCGGCGCTGAATTCCCCGTCGTTGCGAAACGGCCGACCCGGCGGGCTTCTACGACGCTGTCCGTACCCGGATATAACTCCCCGGCAACGCCGCGGCCCGCTCGCCGGCGCCATGGCAGTGAAGTACGGAT
>WGLS01000019.1 GCA_016125455.1 Alphaproteobacteria bacterium | reverse complement strand
TCCTGCGAAAAGCTGCCGAACGCACCGTAGATGCCCTGTGGAACACCATCGGACACCTCGTCAGCCTGTTCAGCCCCAACGAATGCGCCAACTACTTCGCCGCTTGCGGATACGATGCAGATTGAATGGAATCCGCTCTAATCTTACTTCCTATTTCTTCATGGTCAGCGCCACCAGCACTTTTGACGAGTTGGTCCAGACCGGCAAAATCGGCGTTATTTCCAATCGGGCGCTGGTGAAAGACCTGACCGCCTATTACGACCGCGTCGACCGCCAGCGCGGCGACGACGATATCGGCCTGACGCAAGCGAAAGGCATGCTCGACTGGGCGCGCGACAACGGCGTCGGCATGACGGACCGGGCGAGCCTTGAGGAGACGATTGATCGGGCGAAGTCGGACAAAGCTTTTCTTGGCTTCGTCAAAATGGCGGGCTTTCTCGCCCACTGGCAATATAGCCGTCTCGACCGCATTGAAGCAGACGCAGAGACGCTGCTTGCCGCTGTCCAAGCGGAAATCAAGGACCGATGATGCTTTTGCGCCGCGTCATGGAACATGTCCGCACCCAGAACTGGACCGCCGTCGCGCTCGACTTTGTCATCGTCGTCGCCGGCATTCTGATTGCGTTCCAGATCACCGAGTGGAACGGGGCGCGGCAAAACCTCGCCAAGGAGCGGGTTTATCTGACGCGTCTGGACTCAGAAATGACAGTCATTCTCGACCGGTTGGAGACCGGGATCGAGGTGGCGAGGCAAAGCAGCGAAAGCACGGCGTTTCTGATCTCCCTGGCGCAGACGGCGAACGCAGGCATACTGGAATATCATGATCCGGATCAGATCCGGCAGGCCCTGCGAAACTTGCGCGCCGGCCGCGTTCCGTCGGGCTCGCCAGCGGCCTTCCGGCAAATGATCTCGAATGGCGAACTGACGCTACTGCGAAATGAGGACCTGCGCGACGCCCTCTTCGCCTATGACGAGTTCGCGACAATCGCCCGTGACGTCTGGCGCGGCGGCTGGCAGGAATTGCTGTTGGGTTATCAAAGCATCGCGCCGTCGTTCGACGCCCGGGTCGATTTCTCGAATCCGGTTTCCGAAACCTATGTGATTACAGATTTCAATATCGATAAACTGACGACGGATGAAAGCGTCGAAGCCGGACTGAAGCTCATCCTCGGGGCGAAGGCCAATCATTACGAGATTCTGAGGATCCAGCTGACGCTCGCGCGCGACATCGAAACGCTCGTTGCGGAGGAACTTGCACGATGATCCTGCGCCGTCTCGCCGCCGCCTTCCGCCGGCAGGACTGGTTCACGGTCTTCGTCGAGACGATGATCGTCGTGCTCGGCGTGTTTCTCGGCCTGCAGGTCCAGCAGTGGAGCAATCAGCGCGCCGACAAGTCGCGCGAAATGCAGATTGTCGCCGACATGCTGGCGGATCTCGAGATCGACAGGACGCAATATGGAAACGCGATGGCGCTTGGCGCGCAACGGGTCGCAGCAGCCCGCATCTCCCTTGAAAAAGCTGGCCTGCCCTCAATCAGTTTTGACTACGACCTGCCGAATTCCGACATTGTTGATTATGACACGGACATCCTCGACCTGGCCGGACAGGCGGAGCTGGAAACCAAGAACCTGTGGACCAGCGTCGTGGTCGGATATTTCCCGACGCCGAGCACATCGACCTATGACGCCATTGTCGGCTCGGGGGAAATCAGCATCATTCGCGACAGAAGTCTGGTGAAGGCGATTCAGGTGTATCGCAATCTCACCGAAAGCGTCGCCAGCCAGAATGACAAGCTGATCTCAATCCGCGCAGACGCCATGAGGGTCGGCGCGAGACATGGGCTTGCGCCCTATCTTCCTGTGCGGCCGGATGACTACTTCCAACTGGTGTCCGGCGATCCGGAACTCGCGGCGACCATTCGAATTCTGGCGACCTTCTCGATATTCCATTTCGGGGATATCGAAAGCGCTGACCGGCGCGCGCAGGCGCTGCAATCGCAACTGGAGGATTATCTGGAGGCCGCAAAATGATCCTGCGCCGCGTCATCGAATGCGTCCGTACCCGGAACTGGATCGCCGTCGCGCTGGCCTTGCTTGCCTTGTCCGCCTCGCCGATCGCGCGCGCGCAAGCGCTCGCGGAGGCCCTTCCGGCAGACGCGCTGGCGCCGGCATTCCTCGCCGAGTGCGACGCCCGCGCCGCCGCGTCCGGCGCCTATGACCCGGAGATCGCCGGCGCCGTCCTCGCGCTGACGAACCTTGGCGTATTTGATCGGGACGCGTTCGAGGGCGTGAAGATCGGCTTTTGTCCGTTGCGCGTCGCGGGCGGCCCAGTGGCGACGACGTCCTGCGCGGATGATGTCATTCTTCTCGACGTGAAGTATGCAGACCCGGCCCAGCGCCTCGTCCTTAACGCGACGCTCGCCCATGAGATGACGCATTATCTTCAGCATCAAGAGGGCAAGGCGGCATCAGGCGACGGCTATTGCGCGAGCGCCGCCTACGCCGCCGACAAGGCATGGATGGAGCGCGAGGCGGACGCATTCGGAGACGCCGTGGGCGAGCTGTTCGTCATCGGCCGGGCGGTCGAGGTCAGGAACGATTGCGCGACAGCCGTATCGGTTTATGTCGAGGCGGCAGCTCCGATGGCGGGGTCCGACCAGGCGATCGGTTTTCTGACCGTTGCGCCGGGCATGTCCGCGCACTGGCCTGAAAGATCGACGTCGCGGCTTCATCAGTTCTATGCGGAAACGGCTGAGAACTCTGGCGAGGCCCGCGCGTGGCGCGGCGCCGATGGCGGGCGGCGGCGGTTCATTGGTGGACAGACGATCCAGCTGCGCGAGATTTCCCTGCCCGCGGCGGCGCCGGCGGACGGCCCGTTCCGGCTGACCCTCTCATGCACGCCCGACTGATGTCGGGAGCGCTCGGCCTGGCCGCCGCAGTCGACGCATCGCACCGTCGCCGGATCAATATCAAGACGTCGGATCAATATATAGGCGCCGGACCGCCGAACGTCGTCCTCGCGCGTCACGCCTGTTTTTCCCACCGTCCGGCATCGCCCTGGCGCCAGTATGTCGCCGCGTGGCCGGCGCCGCGGATGTCTTTCCACAGCGCGCGCGCCGCGCCGATGGCCGCTTCGTCGGCGCCATCGAAAATCAACACGCACCGGGCGAAGTCCGGTATCTCGCCCATGTCGAGGCGTGCGCCGTCGACGACGAACAGGATTTCCGCCGTGTTTGGACGATCGGCGCCCGTAGTGATCCAGATCGGCTGGCGCGCGGCGGTCTTCGGATCAGGGTCGGCCGAATGGGGAAGAAAACTGTCGTCCCTGAATGTCCAGAGCTTCTCGTCGAGCCAGGCGACGGTCTCCGCCGCGCCTGCGCGCACCACCGCCTTCCAGCCGCGCTGCAACGATTTCTCGAGCAGCTCCGGCAGCACGGTCTCGAGCCGCGCGCGCTCCAGATGGTAGAACAGGACTTCCGCCATGACCGCTAAAGTCGCCCGCCCCGCGCGGCGGCGCAAGCGCCGTCACGCCTGCCCGGTGAGCGGGAAAAACTCCCGCGCAAAAAAATCTATCGAACGGCTCCCGCCTGCATGTTTGCTGGCGTTGAGGGTGATTTCGGAAAAACTTATCGAACAGGGTTCTCGCCCCGCTTACCGTTCGCGGGCGTCGACGAAACGGATCGAAACCGGTCCGCCGGCGGCGGCCGCGAGAATCGCGGCGGGCTCTTTGACAAGTTGGAAAACACGGGGGCGCCGCGGCCGGACAGGCGCCCCGCCCTTACGGCATGCGGCCCGTGCGAAACCATTCCGCGCAGTCGAGCCCAAGCTCGGCGACGGCGCGGGCGTCGAATTCGGCGACCTCCTCCGGGGTCAGAACATCGCGCCAGCGGGCGTTCTCGCCCTTGTTGATGAACGTTGCTGCGCCGCCTTGCCACATGACGCCGCCGAGGGGCGCGGCTTTGCTCGCGTTCGCCTTCATCCAGTCGAACGTGCAGTATTCGACGATCCGGTCCCACCGCGCCTCGTCAATCGGAATGTCGAGGAACGCCGCCACCTTCCGCATCTCGCCTGGCATGTCGGCCTTGAGGTTGGCGAAGTGGACGAAATGCACGTTCGGCAGATCGCGGATCGCCCACCAGGTGCGCGCGTTCTCCCAGAACGACCAGAACGGATAGCCGTCGCCGTCGAACCAGTCGCGATAGTACTGATGGATATCGTCCGGGGGCGGTTCGATCGGCGGGCCAACGCGCCCCGGCGTATTGTTGAGGGCGTCGTAGAACGCCTCATTCGCGTTGGCGTGGTGGTTGTAGAAGCTCCACAGCACATCGCGGCCGTCGCGGCCGATATAGACGTACTTCGCCTTCGGCGAGAAGACGAGCGCATCGACCGGCAGGTGCGTCTTGAGGAACCGGCGGTGCGTCTGCGCCTCGACGACGGGCAGCTTCACCTCCTTCGGCGGCAGGCGCAGGTCGAGCCAGGGCGACATCTCCGCGACCTCAAGGTCCGGGTCGCCGCCATGGATCAGCTGGCCGATGATCTGCTGCATCCAGGTCGTGCCCGACTTGGCGTAGGTCGAGATGATGATGTCATCGTCCCGGAACTGAAAATCGTTCCAGATCGTTGAGTCGAAATGATGGCTGTGCAGCTCCCGCGTCTTCACCGGCCATGCTGTCGCGTCGGTCATGGTTCGCCCCTCGTATTTTCCTCATGAATGGCGCGCCGCAGCGCGCCCGCCGCCGACATCTAGCCGCCGATCATATCCGAATGCAGCGTGTCGGCGACGCCCGGCGGCGCCGGATAGCCTTCCTCCGGCACGAAGAAGTCCGGGAAAAGCTTGCGCGACGGGTCGACCCGGTACCTTTCGAAGTCGGTCACGCCGTGCGCATGCAGGAAGGTGTCATCGATCACGAAATTGCCGGTGAACTCCCGGCTTGGCTTCGTCAGGATCATGTGCGCGGCGTCGGACAGGATGTCGACGGTGCGCGAGCCTTTCACCATGGCGTCGCCGCCGAGAGCGAACTCCACCGCCGCAGTCGCGATCGGCGTGCGCGGCCAGAGCGCGTTGCACGCGACACCGGCGGAGCGGAACTCCTCAGCCATGCCGAGGACGCACAGGGACATGCCGTATTTCGCCATGGTGTAGGCGACGTGGGGCGCGAACCATTTCGGGCGCATGTCGAGCGGCGGCGACAGGGTCAGCATGTGCGGGTTTGCCGCCCTTTTCAGATGCGGCAGGCATTTCTGGGTCACCAGGAACGTGCCGCGGGCGTTGATCTGGTGCATCAGGTCCCAGCGCTTCACCGGCGTGTCGAGCGTGCCGGTCAGCGAGATCGCCGACGCATTGTTGATGCAGATGTCGATCCCGCCAAAGGCCTCGACCGTCTTCGCCACGGCCTCGTCGACGAGCTCCTCCGAGCGGATGTCGACGATGAGCGGCAGCGCCTTGCCGCCCGCCGCCTCGATCTCCTCCGCGGCGGTATAGATCGTGCCCGGAAGATGCTTGTGCGGCTCGGCGGTCTTCGCGGCGATGGCGATGTTGGCGCCGTCGGCGGCGGCGCGCTTCGCGATGGCGAGGCCGATGCCGCGGCTCGCGCCGGTGATGAAGAGGGTCTTGCCTTTTAGCGTGGTCATTCTTGGTCTTCCTTGATTAGCTTCCGCAACAATCAACCGTCGGTCGACATCAAACAATAGGCGGTCTATCCGCTCGGCAGGCGAAAGGCGCTCAGCGCCGGCAATGCGACCCCCGCTGTCATCCCGGCCGGAGCGGGCGCGCCGCCTCGCGCCTCCCCGCCCTATACCGGCGCCGAATTCGCTTCGAGCCAGCGCGCGACGTCACCCTCGCCGATCTCGCCCGCCGCGAGGTCGATGGTGATCGCCGCCGCCTCATCGGGCCCGGCCTCAAGCTCCCACCCGTTGAGGCCGAGGAAGACGTAGGCGGACAGAAAGCCCGTCCGCTTGTTGCCGTCGACGAACGGATGGTTCTTGACGATGCCATAGGCGAGCGCCGCCGCCAGTTCGAACACGGAGGGATCGCCATAGGCGGCCAGATTCTGGGGCCTGGCGAGCGCGCTGTCGAGCATGCCTTCGTCGCGCACGCCGTCGGCCCCGCCATGGTCCTTGAGGCTGCGGGCGTGCGCGGCGAGCGCGATGTCTCGCGTTATCCAGATACAGTCCATGGGAGCCGCGCCCTATTTCGAAAGGACGCGCAGCGTTTCGCGGTATTTCTTCGCGCCGCGATCAATCCATTCGCGGGCCTGACGCTCGACCTTGGAGGTAACTTTCAACGTCAAGACATGATCCGGCGTTATCTGCGCGCTGAGTTCATCGCCTTCGCCAACGCCAAGCTTCTCCAGCAGATCCTTAGGCAGAACGACCCCCACAGAGTTCCCGACCGGTCGCAGCTTCAGCGTGCGGCCTGGCGCAAAGGCGCGGGCGTCTTCGCCCATGCCTTCGGTTCTCTTGTCGTCGGCCATCGCGCGGCTCCGTTATAACGTCAGTGATAACATGCGTTATAACGACAGTAATAACAAGCGCCCCCGCCGTTATCCTGAACGAGAGCCGCAAGGCCCGAAGATTCAGGATCCATGGGACGCCGAGATTGTCCTGCAGCGCCGGTCTGGATCCTGACTTGCGTCAGGATGACGGCCTCCGGTCAGGATGCCGCGACCTTTTCGTTTGACTCACCCCCGTCATCCTGAACGGCGGCCGCAATGCCCTCGGGAGATCCCGGATCGCCTTTCGGCGTCCGGCATGACATCAGACAAGGCCCCTCACCCGGTCAGCACGGCGGGGTCGAGTTCGGTCAACGCATCCGCGCCAGCGGTCACCGCCTCGGTCAGGCCCGACGCCTCGGAAAGGGTGTTGTCCGCATAGAACCTTGCGACGGCGACGCGGCCCGACAGGTAGGCCTTGTCGGCGCCGGCCTCGCCCATGGCGGCGGTCGCGGCGCGCGCGCCGCGGGCGAGGTACATGCCGCCGGCGACACTGCCGAATTGTCTCAGGTAAGGCGTCGCGCCGGCGAGCACGTCAACCTGGTCGCGCTTCGCCGCAGAAAGGAGCCAGTCCGTCGAAGCTTCGAGCGCGTCGGCGGCTTTCGCGAGACGCGTCGCCATGCGAGCGAGATCGTCCGTTCCCGCATCTTTGGCGGCCGCGGCTTCCGACCGCGCCTCGGCGATGAAAGCCTTCGCCGCCGCGCCGCCATCCCCTTGCAGCTTGCGGCCGACAAGGTCCATCGCCTGTATGCCGTTGGTGCCTTCATAAATCGCGGCGATGCGCGCGTCGCGCATGTGCTGGGCGGCGCCGGTCTCCTCGATATAGCCCATGCCGCCATGGATCTGCACGCCGAGGGACGTGACGTCGTTCGCCCGGTCCGTCGACCACGCCTTGGAGATCGGCGTCAAGAGCTCCTCGACCGCCTTGTTCCGCTTGCGGACATCCTCGCTCTCGCCATGGCGGGCGAGGTCATAGGCGACGGCGTTCGCGTAGCAGATGGCGCGCGAGGCCTCGACCATCGACTTCATGGAATAAAGCATGCGGCGCACGTCGGGGTGTTTGTAGATCGCTACCTGCGGGCCGGACTTCACGCCGGGCTCGCGCCCTTGCGTGCGGTCAAGGGCGTAGGCGAGCGCCCGCTGGAAGGCGCGCTCGGCGACCCCGACGCCCTGCACCCCGACATCGAGCCGCGCGGAGTTCATCATCACGAACATGTTCCGGAGGCCCTTGTTCTCCTCGCCGAGCAGCGTGCCGACGCATTCGCCCTGCTCGCCAAAGGCCATGACGCAGGTCGGCGACCCGTGGAGACCCATCTTCTCTTCGAGGCCGACGCAGGCGACGTCGTTGCGCGCGCCGAGGCCGCCATCGGCGTCCACATGGACCTTCGGGACAAGGAACATCGAGATGCCGCCGGTCCCTTCCGGCGCGTCGGGCAGGCGCGCGAGGACCAGGTGGACGATGTTGTCCGCCATGTCGTGCTCGCCATAGGTGATGTAGATCTTCTGCCCACTGATCCTGTAGGTCCCGTCGCCGACGGGCTCGGCCTTCGTGCGGACGCCCGACAGGTCGGAGCCCGCCTGCGGCTCAGTCAGGTTCATCGTGCCGGTCCATTCGCCGGAGACGAGCTTCGGCAGGAACAGGCGTTTCTGCTCCTCCGTGCCGACGGCCTCGATGGCCTTGACGGCGCCGGTCGTCAGCGTGGTGCCGATCGCGAAGGACATGCACGCGCCGTTCAGGGCGTCGACAAGCGCGACCGCGAGCGTGCCGGGCAGCCCCTGCCCGCCGGCGGTCTCGGGGAACGCGAGCGAGCCCCAGCCGCCCTCGACATATTGCCGATAGGCGTCGGCGAAACCCGGCGAGGTGCGCACGACCCCATTCTCCAGCCGCGCGCCGTTCGCATCGCTTTCGCCGTTCAGGGGCGCGACGACATTGTCGCAGTACTTGGCCATCTCTTCGAGGATGGCCGACGTAAGATCGCCGGTAAGCTCTGGATAGGCGCCGCCTTCGAGCGCGCCATAGCCGGCCATCTGCCGGAGCGCGAACTGCATGTCGCGGACGGGGGTGGCGTAGCTCATCAAAATCCTCCCTTAGGGCATCTGTCCTAAACATGATGCCAGAACCCACCCCTCATATCGAGGCGCGGCCCCGCGGAACAGGGTCGCAGGGGACGGCGCCTACAAGGGGCAGCAGGCCCCCGTCAGCGACTGACCGCCGCGCGCCGGCTTCGGGAGACGGGGAATGTCTCGCCAGTAGCCAGCCGGACCTCAAGGTCGCCGTCGCCGACGGGCTTCACTTCGGCAATCGCGGCCCGGGCGACAAGGCAGCTCCGGTGGATCCGCACATGCCCTGCGCCCGCGTCGGCAAGCAGCCGTTCGAGCGAGGCGAGCGTCATCCGAGCGAGATGGACTTTCGTTGCGTCCCCGGCCCGCGCGCCGATGTCGACATAGTTCGCCGCCGCCTTCGCCCAGACAATATCGTCCGCGTCGAGATAGAACGTCCGTCCGCCGCATTTCAGCGTGAGCCGCCGGTCGGCCCGCGCCGTCGCCCGGGCAACGGACAGCTCCATGGAGCGCTGCTCGAATGCGCGGCTCGCCTGGAAGCCCAGAACGAACGCGGCGTAGGCGAAAAGGTCCTTGCGGGCCTCGTAGACCCAGACCCACGGATCGCCGAGACCAAACTCGTAAGGATACCCGAACAGCGCCGGGTAGAGCGCCTTGCGAATGGCGACAAAGCCGATGATGTGCGCCGTGGAGAATGCCGCGAAGGCTGCGACATGGACGGGGGCCGACGAGCGCCAGGTCGCTTCGGTCAGCGGCGCGCGGTCGAGCAGTCGCGGGATAAGGAAAACCAGCCCGAACGTGACGGCGTGCGACGCCGCCTCCCGCACCCATGGCTCGAAGGGCACGGTCTTGCGACCTGCCTGCGCCGCCTCCAGCGGGATCGACGTCGCCTCGATGAGGAACGACGCGAGCAGAAAGCATCCGATCAGCGCGATCGCGCGCCGGTCCGCGCGGGCGTCGGCGTCGCGTTCGAGGTTCCGGGGCCGGTCCGCTTGCATGGCGCAAGTGCTGCCACGATCCGGCGCAAATCGGTAGCGCCGCCCGTCCCCGCCGGCCGGCGATTCATCCCCGCGCCGCGCCGTTTGACCCGCGCAGCCGCGTTGCATCCCGTCGCGGATGACGTGCGGGCCCACCAGGGCCATTGCTCAATCGCCGCATCGAACGGAGACTCCAGCAATGACCGCCATCACGCCAGGCCACGCCCGATCAGAACCGACCGACGCCCGCCGCTACGACCTCGACTGGCTGCGCGTCATCGCCTTCGCGATCCTGATTTTCTACCATGTCGGCATGTTCTACGTGTCGTGGGACTGGCACGTGAAAAGCGTCCATGCGGGGCCCGCAGCGGAATGGGCGATGCGCCTCGTCAGCCCCTGGCGGCTGTCGCTGCTGTTCTTCATCTCCGGCGTCGCATTGCGGTTCGTCGCTGACAGGACCCGGCCGGCGCGCCTTGCGGCGGATCGGCTGTCGCGGCTCGGCCTGCCGATCCTCGCCAGCGTTCTCTTCATCGTGCCGCCGCAGTCCTGGCTGGAACTTGTTGAAAAAGGAGAGTTTTCGGGCGGTCTCCTCGCCTTCTGGCCGAGCTACCTCAATCCCGCTTCCGGCTATTCGATCATAACCCCGACCTACAACCACCTCTGGTACGTCGTTTACCTGATGATCTACACGGTTGCGCTCGCGCCCGCCTTTCCGGCCCTGTCTCGCTGGGCGAGCGGCCCGGGCGCCCGCCTGATGGCCGCGGCGTTCGCCGGCCGGCGCGGCGTCGTCGCGGCGCTGATCGCGCCCGCGCTGCCCCATGTCATTTTCCGCGTGGCGCTTGACCCCCATTTTCCGACGACCCATGCGCTCGTCGACGACTGGGCGAACCATGCCCATTCCCTGACCATGTTCCTGACCGGATACATTCTTGCGAAGGACCCGAGCTTCTGGAGCGCGATCGCCCGCGGGCGATGGGCGGCGCTCGGCCTCGCGATCGGCTTTGCGGCGGTCCTGACGCCAGTCTGGTCGAACTGGGACGCGCTGTTCGGGAATGATGGTTCGTACGCGGCGCTCGCCTGGCCGGCGCGCATTGCGCGCGTCCTTTATGCGTGGCTTGCGATCGCCGCCCTGCTCGGGCTGGCGCAAGCCCGCCTCAACAGGCCGGGCCGCGCCCTGACCTACATGACCGAGGCGATTTTCCCCTGGTACATCCTCCACCAGACGCTGACGGTCCTCGCCGGCTACTGGCTGACGCGCCAGGGCCTCGGTGCAGGGACGGAATTCGCGCTCGTGGCGCTAGCGACCATTGGCGGCTGCGCAATCCTGCATGAGGTCGTCATCAGGCGGATCGGCTGGCTGAGGCCGCTGTTCGGGCTGAAGCCGGCTCACTCGCCGGCAAGCGCCGCGCGCAGGGCCTCGACGCGCTTGCGGTTCACGCCCATGTCGGAATAGCCGATGCGCGAGGCGGAGCGGACGTGCACGGCGTCGTCCGCAAGGCGGAACTCGACGTCGTCGGTGAAACGGAAGATGCGGCTCTTGAACTCCGCCGCAATGTAGTCGTCGGTCTGCTCGACGACCGTTCCGCCCAGGTCGGCGACCGCCGCAGGCACCTCCGCCCACGCCTCGGCGGGCAGCGGCGCGACCGCGTGCTTCTCGTCGGCGCCCGCCTCCGAGACCACGCAGTTCGGACTCGACGGACAGGGGCTGAGCCGCCCGTCAGCTAGGCCCGGCGCGCCCTTTTCTCCCGAAGCGCAGGACGCAAGGGCGATGGCGGACAGGGCGATGGCGATGAGGACATGGATGCGCATAACAAGACCATAGCAGTCGGCGCGAAGGACGGCCAACGCAACCTTGCGATCGGCGGGGTTTGCCAGTCTTATGGCGAGGCGAGGCAATGGGGCGATCCGGGGGGAAAGCCGATGCAAGCGGAAGAAGCGAAGCCGAAGGCGACCGAACGCGCAGGCGTGATCACGGTGCACGGGACGGGCGACAGTCAGCCCGGGCCGGACGGCGCGAAATGGTGGCAGCGGGGATCTGAGTTTTCTGGCTGGCTGATCGAAGAACTGGCGGCGCGCGGCGTTGCGGCCGATATCCATCCGCTGATCTGGTCCGGCGCGAACAGCGCGACGGCGCGCGAAGAGGCTGCGCGAGCGCTCGCCAAGAAGCTGCGCCAACTCGCCAAGGAGTACGACAGCCTCCACGTCATCGGCCACAGCCATGGCGGCAATGTCGCCGACGAGGCCGCAGCGATGATGGCGTGGAACGGCGGCGCGCCTGCTTCGCGAACGCGCTGGGGCTGGCTGAAACGCCTGATGTTTGAGCCGCAACACCTTCTGGATACAAGGGCCAGCTTTCGCCTCCGTTCGATATCGACCGTCGGGACGCCGTTTTTCCGATCCGGCGTGTCGTTGGCCGAAGGCGTCGGCGCGAGGGCGTTTTTCGCCATGGCGTTGTTCAGCACAGCGCTTGTTGCGGTCCTGATCGCCGCGCCGAAATCGCTGCTTGAACGGTTGGATCGCGGCTCGTTTGTAAATAGCGTTCAAGAAGCTGAAGCAATCAAAGGTGTTATTGCGACTTGGCTGACCGGCGTCGGCGTCGCGGGCCTGGTCGCGCTCATCTTCATCGTCCCAATCGCCTGGCGCGGCCTGATGCGGATCAGGCGCGCCGGCCGCCGCCGTCCGAAGGCCGGCCTCTTCTCCATCTGGCATCCGCTCGACGAAGCGATCTCGTTCCTGCAACGGGTCGAGGCGCTCCCCATTGAGCCCTTCGCGCGCGGCTCGCTCTGGCGCGGCTCGCGTACCGGCGGGGTCCTTTGGGGCGTGCGGGCGGTCTTTATGCTGCCCGTTTTGGGCTTGATCGCCTTAGCGGCCGACTGGGGCCTTGAACGCTATCTCGATCAGACGCCTGAATTTCCGCCCTACGGATTCGGGCCTGCGCCGTTGGAAGCGATCGCGCAGCAGATGATCCTGTTCGGCGTCGCCGGCTCGCCCGTTATTTTCGTCGCCGTCTATCTCCTCTATCGCACGTTCGCCTTCATCGGTCTTGAACAGCTCGGCCGCGGACCATTGAACCGGGCGGTCGGCGGCGCAATGAAGGGCATCGCCTTCGGCCGGGACGGCGACCACAATCCGGGCAACGTCTCTTCGCGTTCGCACCGATTCGGCACGAAACCGCTCGTCCTGGACGGCGAACTCGCTGAGCGCCTGCGCGCTGACTCGATGGAGACGCGCCTCGCCCTCTTCGGCAAATATGAATCCGGCGTGTTCGCCGTCGACGCCGACCAGAACGAGGTCGTTCGGGAAATCGCCGAAGACGCGATGACCTGGGAGGCGCTGATCCACACGACCTATTTCGATCACCGGGAGATCGCCGATGTCATTGCGGATCAAGTCAAAGAGCGGCTGGAGGCCGACGGCGCATCGACCGACCTCATTGCGCCGCTAAAACGCCATGAAGGCGAAAGCTGGCTCTCTGGCGTCGCTCGGGTTTTGCGGGGGTGGGCGCTGGGGCTTACAGGCCTCGCGGCGAGTCTGATCGCGCTCATGGGCGCTGTCGCATTCCTGGCGCTGCGCGCCGTTCCCATCGCGAACAATGATCACCTGGCGGAGGAGCGCCGTCTCATTCTACCCCCGGCGCCGTATCTCAACGGTCAGGTGATCGCGAAAGGACGGGATTGCGAGGGCTGCCCCGAACTGGTGGTTCTGCCAGGCGGGACCTATTCGATGGGCTCCCCGACCGACGAACCGGGGCGCTTCCCCAACGAAGGGCCGATGCGACGGTTGACGGTCGCGCCCTTCGCCGTCGGCAAGTACGAAGTCACCGTCGCGGAATGGGAGGCATGCGTCGCAAACGGCGGCTGCGAGCGGGCTTCGCATACGCCAAGCTACCAAGACGAGGATCGTGGCCGTCACCCGGCCACCCTTGTTTCATGGAACGACGCCCAGGACTATGTCGCCTGGCTAAATTCAAAGGTCGAGGGATCGCCCTACCGCCTCTTATGGGAGCATGAGTGGGAATATGCGGCCCGGGCGGGCACAACGACGGCTTACTGGTGGGGCCGCCAAGCGCGCCCTGATTACGCCAATTTCGGTTTTATCGTTGGCCGCACGGCGCCTGTCGGCGCTTACCCCGCTAACCCATTTGGCCTCCATGACATGCATGGCAATGTCTCTGAATGGGTCGAAGATTGTTATCGCCGCAATCCCGGCCCGCCTCCGGTCAACTCAAGCGATACATCGGATACGGAGTGTTTCCGGCTGACCCGCGGCGGCTCTTGGCTCCGCGGACTGCAGGACCTCCGCTCCGCCTTTCGCGGCAGGAGCGGCCCGAAGGTCCGGGACGGTGGAAAAGGCTTCCGTGTCGCCAGGTCGCTTGAGCCGGCGGAGTGAACGCACCGCGCGGCGGAGCGGGAACGGAGCTCATCCTGCCCCGCGGCCGTCATCCTGACGAAGGTCAGGATCCAGACTGGCGCCGGCGCACAGCCGTGACGTCGGAATGGATCCTGAATCTGCGCGCCTGAGGGCGCTTGTTCAGGATGACGGTGGGAGCGCGCGTTGCGGCGCTTGTTCAGGATGACGGATGGTGGACGAACCCTCCCTACCCCTCGTAATTCGCGCGGACGAACTCATCGAGGAGGCGCACGCCATAGCCGGACCCGCCCTTGGGGCAGGTCGGCTCGTCCTTCTTCGCCCAGGCCATGCCGGCGATGTCGAGGTGCGCCCACGGAACGCCTTCCTTGATGAAATTGCCGATGAACGCCGCCGCGGTGGATGAGCCGCCCTCGCGCCCGCCAATGTTCTTCATGTCGGCGATGTCGGACTTGATCATGTCATAGTGCGCCTTCGTCAGCGGCATGCGCCAGACCTTGTCGCCGGTCGCTGCGCCCGCCGCGTTGATTTTCGCGGCGAGGTCGTCATCGGCCGTGAAGAGGCCGGCGAACTCATACGCCAGCGCGATGAGGATCGCGCCGGTCAGCGTCGCGAGGTCGATCACCGCCTTCGGTTGATAGGTCTCCTGCGTCCACCAGATCGCGTCGGCGAGGACGAGGCGCCCTTCGGCGTCGGTGTTCAGGATCTCGATCGTCTTGCCGGACATCGCCTTGACGACGTCGCCCGGCCGCTGGGCGTTGCCGTCGGGCATGTTTTCCACGAGGCCGATGACGCCGACGACGTTCGCCTTCGCCTTGCGGCCGGCGAGCGCGGCGATCGCGCCCGTCACCGCGCCGGCGCCGCCCATGTCCCACTTCATGTCCTCCATGCCGGGGCCGGGCTTCAGCGAGATGCCGCCGGTGTCGAAGGTGACGCCCTTGCCGACGAAGGCGACGGGCTTTTCGCCTTTCGCGCCGCCGAGCCATTCCATGGCGACAAGTTTTGATTCCCGTACGGAGCCCTGCCCGACGCCGAGCAGCGAGCCCATGCCGAGTTTCTCCATCTCCTTCTCGCCGAGCACCTTGACCCGCACGCCGAGGCTTTCCAGTTCGCGGCAGCGCTGGGCGAAGCTCTCAGGGTACAGAACGTTCGCCGGCTCCGAGACGAGATCGCGGGTGAGGTCGACGCCGTCGGCGATCTTTTCTAGTTCGGCGTAGACGTCCTTCGCGCTCGCCGCGTCGGTGTTGACCGTCACCTTGGCGAGCTGCGGGATCTGGTCTTTCTCCAGCGTCGTGCGGTACTTGTCGAAGCGGTAGCGGCGCAGGCGCGCGCCGAGCGCGACGCGGGCGGCGAGATCGGCCGCGGAAAGATCCCCCAGCGCGACCCCAAGGAGCGCGAACGTCAGCGCCTTCTCCCGCGTCCTGAGGATCGCGGCCATCGCCCTGCCGCCAAAGGCTTCGGCATCGAGCGCGGAGAACTTCTCGCCGTCGCCGACGCCGATCAGGATGACGCGGCGTCCCTCGAAGCCGTTGAGGCCGGCGAGGTCCAGGAGCTGCCCCGGCTTGCCGTCAAAACCCGCCGCCTTCGCCGCCTTGCCAAGGGCGCCGCCCGAGGCTTCGTCGACGGCCGCGAAGGGGTCGCTCGCCTTGCGGCCCGAGAGGCAGGGAATCGCAATGGCGCCCGTCGTCGGCAACGCCGCTTTTGAAAACGTAACCTTCATGCCCGTCGCTCCCTTGCCGTCATTTCTCGCTCGCGGCGGCGCATGAATGGCGCACATACGCCTTTCGCCGCCGGCCTCCGCCGCCTCGTACGCGAGGTCGCCGCCCGATGGCAACGCAGGCCCGCGGTGAAGTTCCGGCGCCGGGCGTCGACGTCGACCCCCGCGCCGAAACGCGTTAGATCAAACCGGGGCCGGCGAGTCGCCATGCGCCGCGTCGCCCGTCGACGACCATCCGCGCTGGGAACCATTGAACCGCATCGACCGATATATCCTCCGCCAGATGATCACGCCGCTGATATTCGGCACGATCGTCATCACGCTTGTGGTGTGGCTGACCCAGACCTTGCAGCGGCTGGAACTCGTCATCGAACACGGCGAAGGCATTGCGGCGTTCATCTGGCTGACGCTGCTGATTATCCCGAGCCTGCTCGTCATTGTCCTGCCGTTCGCGGTGTTCGGCGCGACGCTGTACACCCTGCAGCGCCTGCACGCCGACAGCGAGATTTCGGTGATGTTCGCCGCCGGCTACAGCAAGCTGCGGATTGTCTCGCCGGTGGTGATTGTCGCATTCGCCGCGGCGCTCGCAACGCTGTGGATCAATGTCGACCTTATGCCGCGCAGCTATCGCGAATTGAAGCGGCAGGTGGCGGAGATCCGCGCCGACCTCGCCGCGATGGCGCTCAGGGCCGGCGAGTTCACGAAATTCGGCGACGGCTTTACGGTCTATGTCGAACAGTCCCTGCCGAACGGCGCGTTTCGCGGCCTGATCGTCAACGATTATCGCGACCCGGACGACGAAGAAACCTACATGGCCCGCTACGGCCTTCTGCGCGACACCGAGGACGGTCCGTACCTGTTTCTGTCAGACGGCAACATACAGTCGTACGACCGAAAGACCGGCGCGGCGGATATCGTGGTCTTCGAACAGACCGCGGTGAACGTTGAGTCCCTCGCGCCCCAGCGGAACGGCGTGCAACTCGAAGTCACCGAAAGGTACCCGCACGAACTGTTCAATCCGGACATGACGAATGAATGGGACCGGCGCAATGCCGGACGGCTGATCGCCGAAGGGCATGCGCGCCTCGCCTCGCCGTTCTATCCGATCGCCTATGTGCTGCTGGCCGCTTATGCGCTGCTTGGCGGGCCCTACAGCCGGCGCGGCTACCTGACGCGCATCGCGGTCGCCGTCGGCGCGGCCTCCGGCCTCAGGATCGCCGCGTTCGTCGCGCAGAGCGCCGCCGGCGAGAACGTCGCGCTGGTCTGGACGCTCTACGCCTTGCCGATCGTCCCGACCTTCATCCTGTTCGCGCTTCTGTCGGACGGGTTCCGCGGGGAACGGGCCATCGCTCGGCTGCGCCGACAGACGCGCCGGCGCCGGCGGCGCAAGCGTTTCGCCGTGAGCGGAGCCTGAGCCATGCCGCCCTGGACGCTGTTCAAGTACCTCATCTTTCGCGCCGCGCTGACGATGACCGCGCTGTTCTTCGCCCTGTCGGCGCTGATCTTCGTGGCCGACTTCATGGAAAACCTGAGGTTCGCGGAGAAGTACGCCGACGGCAGCTTCGGTTTTGCCGTCCAGTTGACCGCGCTTCGGACGCCGGGACTGAGCCAGCTTCTGACCCCTTTCATTTTCCTGTTCGGCGGCTTCTGGATGTTTTCCCAGCTCAACAGGAAGTCGGAACTCGCCGTCATGCGCTCGGCTGGCCTGTCGATCTGGCGCCTGATCGGCCCGCCAGTGCTGTTCGCCGGGGCCGCGGGCGCCTGCATGATCGCTGTCGTTGACCCGATGGCGAGCCGCATGACGGCGGCGAGCGAGTTCATGATGAACCAGCAGAGCGGCAAGCAGACGAGCCTTGTGCGGGTGTTCGGCGACGGCATCTGGCTGCGCCAGCGCGACGGGGATGCAATCCTGATCGTCAACGCCGATCAGCTTGAGGATGAAACGGCGACGCTGCGCGGCGTCACGGTGTGGCGGCTGACCCCGGAGTCGGTGTTTCTCGAACGCATCGACGCGCCTGTCGCCACCCTCGACGATCGCCTGTTGCGGCTTGAGGAAGCTGCGCTGAAGACGCCTTCCGCCAAGCTGCCGCGCAAGACGCCGAGCTACGTGGTGCCGACCAATCTTAGAATCGACGACCTGCGCGCCGGCACGCCAGTGCCGGAGACCATCGCGGTGTGGGACCTGCCTCGGTTCGCCGACGTCGCGGAGGCCGCCGGCCTGCCCAGGGTGCGATACGACATGCGGTTCCATGACCTTCTGTCGACGCCGGTCAAGCTGATGGCGATGGTGATGATCGCCGCCATGTTCTCGCTCAGGCCAGCGCGGTCGGGCGGCGCGTTCCAGATGGTGATCGCGGGCGTCGTCGTCGGCTTCGCCCTTTATTTCGTGACGGAAATCGCCGGCGCCCTCGGCGAATCCGGCGCCGCGCCTGCGGCGCTTGCCGCGTGGGCGCCGGCGGCGCTCGGCGCCGTCGTCGCCATGACCGGCCTGCTGCACGTTGAGGAAGGCTGATGGCGCCCCGGTTTGCCCTGCACGACGCCCTTCCGGAGACGCACCGGGAAGCTTTGCCGGCGACCATGCCGGCCGGGTGGCGGGCGAGCCCGCGCGGACACTGGACGGTTGCGCTGACGCGCAGCAATAGCGTACGGCGGAGCTCCAGTTCGCCGAGGTTTCCCAACCCCCAATGACCCGCAGGTCCCCGGATATCGCGCGCGCGCGCCGTCGGTTGGCAGTGGTCGCGGCGGCGCCCCTGGCGATTGAATGCGCCTGGGCCCAGGGGGTCGCGGGCGACGACCGGTTCGATGCGCCAACGAGTTTCAACGAGCCAGCGAGGTTTGCCGCGCCGCAGCAAGGCCATCGCGCTGCGCCGGCGCTGAGGGCGGACCCTGTTTTCGAGCCGCCGACCGTCTCCTTTCGCGGCGCCGCGTCGAGCAGCGCGTCGGCCCCGGGCAATCCGTCGGCAGCGCCAAGCTACCGGCTCGCGGCGCTCGCCGATCAGCCTGCGCCTGAAGCCGCCGCGCCTTTGTCGATTGGCGCCGAAGCGCCCACGCCCCCGGCGGCGGACCCCGCGGCATTCGACCGCCTGACGCCGGATGCCTCAGCGCTCGCCCCGGAACGCGCGCCAGGGCTTATTGACGCGCAGGCCGCCGATCCCGCAGCGGCGGCGGCGGCGGCGTCTGAAGAAACCGTCCTGTTCGAAGCGGACACCGTCACGCGCGACGCGGAGGATGGTCCCATCGTCGCCGAGGGCGACGTGCGCGCCTATTTCGGGAACCGCTTCTTGCGCGCGGACCGGCTGATCTATGACCCGGCGAAGGACATCGTCTTCGCCGAAGGCAATGTGTCGATTACGGATGAAAATCGCGAGACGGCGTTCGCCGGGCGGGTGCGGCTGACCGGCGACCTGCGCGATGGGGTCGCCAATAATTTCAGCGCCCTGATGGCCGAGAACGCCCGGGTCGCGGCCGACACCGCCGTGCGCGAGCAGGGCGCGCGCACGCGCTTCCGCAAGGCCGTCTACACCGCCTGCAGCGTCTGCACCGAGGAAGGCGACGGCAAGACGCCGACCTGGCGCGTCAAGGCGCTGAAGGTCGTCCGCGACGAGGAGCGCCAGGTCGTGCGCTTTCACAACGCCTTTCTTGAATTGAAGGGCGTGCCGATCCTTTATTCGCCATTCCTGCAGGGGCCGGACCCTTCGGTTGAGCGCCAGTCTGGGTTCCTGTCGCCGCGCATCGGCGCCGACACCCGGGTCGGTTTCAATCTGGAGGTCCCCTACTACCTCGCCATTTCGAACACCCAGGACGCCACGTTTTTTCCGAAGTACACCACAAAGGACGGCATCCTGTGGCAGGCCGAGTACCGCCGACGGGACGACAGCGCCTATAATGTCCTCAGCGGCGGCCTCATCGACTTCAACAATGAAGAGGACGACCCCAGAGCCCCGCCGATCCGGTGGCATGTCTTCGCGAAGGGCGTCAGGGAATTCGGGCCGAACCTTCGCGTCGGCTATGACGTCGAACGCGCCTCCGACGACCTTTACCTGCGCCGCTACAACATCCTTCGCCGCGGCGACCTGCGCAAGGATCTCGATACGACGCAGACGAACCGTCTGACGAGCAGCGCCTATGTGGACTACAACGGCGACCGGCATTCGCTGCGGGTCGACGGCCTCGTGTTTCAGGACCTGACGAACCGGCGCGCGGGCTTCGACTCCCTGTCGCCCTACGTTCTGCCGCGGATCGACTATGAGGGCCGCGGCTGGCAGGTGGCGGGCGGGGAGACCTATGTGCAGGCGAACTTCACCGCGCTCAACCGCAATGACGGGCTCGACAGCCGTCGGCTGACGGCGGCCGTCGGCTGGGAGCGTGAGGAAGTCACGAGGGGCGGCCATCGTTTCCGCGCGTTCGCCGAAGCGCGGGGCGACGTCTTTGTCTACGACGACATTGACGGCGGCACGGAGGCGACGAACGGCGCGCCGCTCGCCGCGTTTGCGCCGGGCGTCACGTCTGACGTCCTGACGCGATTTGCGCCGACTGTCGGGGTCGAGTGGTCATATCCGCTGGTGCGGCACGGCGAAAATTTCAGCGTCCTGATTGAGCCGCGCGTGCAGGCGGTCGCGAGCCTCTCCGGCCTCAATGACGCGCGGATCGTCAATGAAGACAGCCGCAGCATCGAGTTTGACTTTGCAAGCCTCTTCCAGGCGAACAAGTTGAACGGCTTTGACGCGTTCGAGGATGGCCAGCGGATCAATATCGGCGTTTCGACGACCGCGACGACGACGCTCGGGCTGGAGGTGTCCGGGGAACTCGGCCAGCAGTTCCGCCTGCAGCAGTCCCAGGCCTTCACGCCGGAGCGCGTCCCCGGCGGCGCGCCAAGTTTCCCGAACGGCATAGGGGAAGAACGGTCCGATATCGTCGGCTCCCTGAACATCCGCTACAAGAACATAATCGGGGCCCAGAGCCGCTTCCGGCTGGACAAGGATTTCGGCGAGCTGACGCGAATTGACGCCCTCGCCTACCTGAATTTCTGGCGGTTCCGGTCGACGACGACCTATACGCGCCTCGACGATTCCGACAACCGGGTCGGCCTTGCGCGTCGCGAGGAGCTTACGCCGTCCGTCGTCTTCCGCATCACCGATGACTTGCGGGCGAACTACAGCTTCCGTCAGAACCTCGTTACCGACACGCTGATCCAGGAGACGGTCGGACTGACCTACCAGGACGACTGCGCGCTGTTCCAGGTATTCTACACCCGCGACCGGACGCGCGACCGGTCGCTGCAAAGCAATGATTCCTTCGGATTCCGGTTCACCCTGCGGACGCTCGTTGAATGATCGTGACCGATTCCGCCTTGCGCCGTTGGATGCGCGGCCCAAATAACCTATTTACGAGCGAACGGCGAGCGTTCCCGCGTCACGAGGGCGCAGTCGTCAGCCGTGAGGCGCTTCGCGCCGGCGCCGGGATAGGCTATGCCATAGCCCTCGCGGCCAGTCGGTCGGCGTTGACGACCGCTCAGCCATGGCGACCGGCCAGCGCCGGCGAAATGACAGCCAAACGCCCTAGAGGTCCTTATTGTGATATTGCGTAGAGCCAGTCTCGCCGTCGTTGCCCTTTCGCTTGTTGCGCTCGCCCTTCCAGCCGCCGCGCAGGCGCCTGCCGGCGCGCCCGGACAGGGCGAAGACGCGCCGTCTCTCGCGGCGCAAAGCGGCGTGGCGGCGATCGTCGATGACAAGGTGATCAGCACCTACGACGTCAGCCAGCGCGTGCGCATGATGATCCTGTCGTCTGGCGGACAGATCCGGCCGGAGATGCTCGGCGCAGTGCAGCAGCGCGCCCTGCGCGATCTGATCGAGGAGAAGCTGAAGCTCAAGGAAGCGGAAAAATTCGAGGTCACGCCGGACCCGGCGATGATCGACAAGGAAATGGCCGCGGTCGCCGCCCAGAATGGCTTCTCGCTCGACGAGTTCAAGCAAAGTATTTCCGCCGCCGGCGTCGACCCGGAAAGCATGCGCCAGCAGATTGCCGCGTCGAGCGTCTGGCCGGATATCGTACAGGGTCGGTTCGGCAGCCGCGTGCGGGTCAGCGAGGAGGAAATCGACGCGACTCTGGAACGCATGCGCGAAGAAGCCACCGCCGAACAGTTCCTCGTGTCGGAGATATGCATTCCCGTGCCGGGCCCGGAACAGGCCCAGCAGTATTACGAAGGCGCCTTGCAGCTTATCGAGCAGATGCGCAGAGGCGTGCCCTTCGCCGTTGTCGCCCAGCAATTTTCCGCCTGCACGTCCGCGGCCGCCGGGGGCGATCTCGGCTGGGTGCGCGCCGGCGAGTTGCCGCCGGAACTCGACCAGGCCATTCGCGAACTGCCCGAAGGCTCGGTCACCAACCCGATCCCTTCCGAAGGCGCCTTCATGGTGCTCGCGGTCCGCGGCAAGCGGGAAGCGGTGCAGCAGGACGAGAAGTCGTACACCCTCGCCTATGCAGCGGCCCCGGTGGATCTCGGCAGGTCGGCGGCGCGCCAGGCGCTTGAAAAACTGTCGACGGCTCGCGCGTGCGGCGCTTCGGGCGGCCTGCGCCAGGATCTCGGGCCTGATGTCGGCGTCGCGCTGGTCGAGAACGCCAAGCTCAGCGACATCGATGAACGCTTCCACAACGCCATCGACGGGCTCGACCGCGGCGATCTCAGCCCGATCATCGAATCCGACGGCTATCTTCATGTCGCCTATGTCTGCGAGCTGGACGAAGGCTTCGGGATCCCGTCGCGCAAGACGATCGAGGGCCGCCTGATCCAGCGCCAGCTCGAGAAACTCTCGCAGCAATACCTGCGCGACGTTGAACGCCGCACGATGGTGGACGTCCGCCTGAAGTTGCAGCAGGGGCCGCCGACGCAATGACGAACGGCGCTGCGCGGCCCCTCGCCCTGACGCTTGGCGAGCCCGGCGGCATCGGCCCGGAGATCACCGCGAAGGCCTGGCGGACGCTGCGAGCCGGTCCGCAATCGGAAAAGCCGGCCAACCGCATGGCTGACTGGCCGACCTTCTGCCTCGTTGGCGACCTTGCCCTGATGGCGGCCCATGGTCCGGCGCAGGCAATCTCCTCGCCGCTCGAGGCGGCGAGCGTCTTTCCATCCGCCATACCGGTCATCGATTGCGTCGACGCGCGCCGCGCGCGGCCCGGCACCGCCTCCCCGGAAACAGCGCCGGCGGTGATCGCTTCGATCGAGCGGGCGGTCGCCCTGGCCCTGTCTGGCGAGGCCGCGGGCGTCGTCACCAACCCGATCCAGAAATCAGCCTTGCAGGCCGCGGGCTTCGGATTTCCGGGGCATACGGAGTTTCTTGGCGAACTGACGGCTGGCGCGCCGATGCCGGCGGGCCGCACGCGCGGCCCCGTGATGATGCTCGCCGGACCGGGCCTGCGCACGGTGCCCGTGACCATCCACCTGTCGGTGGCCGACGCCGCGCGCACCCTTGACGCTGAACGGATTGTCCACGTTGCCAGCGTCGCGGCGGAAGAACTCGGCGCGCGGTTCGGGATCGCCCGTCCCCGCCTTGCGGTTTCAGGCCTGAATCCGCACGCCGGCGAGGACGGCCGAATGGGCGGCGAAGATGGCGACGTCATCGCGCCGGCCGTCGCCCGCTTGCGCGCCGCGGGCATCGACGCCATTGGCCCCATGCCCGCCGACACGATGTTCCACGCGGCCGCGCGGGCGGGCTATGACGCCGCCATCTGCATGCTGCACGACCAGGCATTGATCCCGGTCAAGACGCTCGCCTTCGACGAGGCAGTGAACGTCACGCTCGGCCTCCCGATCGTGCGCACGTCGCCCGACCACGGCACGGCGCTCGACATTGCCGGCAAGGGCGTCGCCAGCCCGGCAAGCCTCATCGCGGCCCTGCGACTCGCCGCCCGGATGGCGACGCCATGACGTCTGCGGATGACCTGCCGCCTCTGCGCGAGGTGATCGCGGCGCACGGGTTGCTCGCGCGAAAGTCGCTCGGCCAGCATTTCCTTCTAGACCTCAATGTCACGCGAAAGATCGCCCGCCTCGCTGACGTCGGGCCGCACGATACCGTGTTCGAAGTCGGCCCGGGTCCCGGCGGGCTCACCCGGGCGCTCCTCGAAGCGGGCGCGCGCGTTGTCGCCGTGGAGCGCGACGCGCGCTGCGTTGACGCCCTGTCGACGGTCGCGGCCGCATTCGACAGCCGCCTCGAAATCGTCGAGGGCGACGCCCTCGCCGTCAACGAACCCGCAATCCTGCCGGCGGGCGGGCCGATCAAGATCGTCTCGAACCTGCCTTACAACATTTCCACGGAACTTCTGGTGAAATGGCTGCGGCTTAACGCCGAGGCCCGGTTCTGGTCCGGCATGGCGCTGATGTTCCAGAAGGAAGTAGCCAACCGCATCCTCGCCGCGCCAGGATCAAAGGTCTACGGACGATTGTCGGTGATCGCCCAGGCCGCGAGCGCGCCGCGCCGCGGGCTTGACCTGCCGGCGCGCGCGTTCACGCCGCCGCCGAAAGTGGACTCGACCGTCGTCGTCTTTGCGCCGAAGGATATCGACTTCGACCTCGCCGCGCTTGAACGCACGACGCAGGCCGCCTTCTCCCAGCGTCGGAAAATGCTCCGCAGCTCAATGAAATCAATATTTGGTTCTGATACGGAGGACATCCTGGGCGCGGCCGGCCTCCTCGCAACCGATCGCGCCGAGGACGTCAATGTTGCAGGCTTCATCCGATTGGCGGGCGCCGCAAGCGCACGCCGGACGGCGTGACCCCCTGAGCGCTGGCGCAGCCTGGCCAGGGCCGCCATTTGCCGCTACGATGACCGAATATCGTTCAAAGCTCCGTCGGACGCGGCCGCCAGCGCATAAGCGTCCCGAAAACTCCGGATCGACGCCAATGCAGGTCTTTCAGGCTCCGGCCATTCGAATGCTGATTGTTTCTCTCGCCGCCCTCATTCTGGCGGCCGGAATGACAGCGGGATCGCTTGCGCAGGCGGGGGATCGCGCATCTCCGGGGAGCGACGCATACGCGCGCGGCGCGGCGCTCTTGCAGGAAAAGCGCTACGCCGAAGCGCGGGACGCGCTGCTTTCGGCGGCTGAGGCCGGGATTTCGGATGCTTATGTCAGTCTCGGCGATTTGTACTGGTACGGACGGGGCGTCGAGAAGGACTATGCGCAAGGGGCCGCATGGTTCCTGAAGGCGGCGCAAGCCGGCCATCCGGAGGGCATGAGGCGCACCGCCGGCAATTACAAGAACGGTTGGGGCGTGACGCAGGACATCGACATGGCGATAGCCTGGTACCGAAAGGCCGCTGACGCCGGCGTCCCCGACGCCTTTGTCTACCTCGGCGACGCCTATCTGGCGGGCGAAGGCGTGGCGACATCAGCTACGCAAGCGGCGCAATGGTACAAAGGCGGGGTCGACGCCGGGAGCTGGCTCGCGGCCCGGAAGCTCGGCAGGCTCTACGAGACCGGAAGCGGCGTTGCGCAAGACTATAGCGAAGCGGCGCGCCTCTACGCGATCGACGCGTCGCGGCCGGGCGGCGGGTCCGTCGAGGCTAGCTATTATCTTGGCCGCCTGCATGCGCGCGGCCTCGGCGCGCCTCGAAGCGCGGAGAAGGCGAAGGCGCTCCTGCAGCGCGCGGTTGACCATAAGAATAATCAGTTTGCAGATGATGCGGCGAAGCTGATTTCGGCGCTCAGCGCAAGCGAGGAGACTGACGCGGAGATCGATGCGCTCACTGATGAGACGAGGCGAGTGGCCGAGGACATCGCGGGGATCGGCAATGAGGCGGCGGAGGCGGCCGGCGAGCTTTGCCTGATGGCGAAACCTTCGACCGCGCAATTTTGCGCGCCGGCCGCGCTCGCGCTTGCCGGACAGGACGATCTTGGACTGGCTGAGCAGCGCCGCATCAGACTCAACGCGATTGATGCGCTGCTGAAGGCGGGCTGCGCGCAGGACAATGGCGCGAGTTGCGTGAGCTATCTGCACCCCGACATTCAGGCGAACTATTCGAACGAACAGATTGTCGCCAGCTTTCAGAAGGGAATGGCGATCCTCGGGCCGGCCTGCGAACGCAGCGAAGCCGCGCAATGCAAGGCGTTTTCGGACGGCCTCTGGTGGTACCGAGCGCGCGCGCCGCTGCCTGGGAATTTCGCGAAAGCGATGCCAGCCTCGCTCAAGCGCAGCTGCGACCTTGGCGACATCAATGGGTGCCTTGCGTTGGCGGATGCGCTCGGCGAGGGCACCCACGGCTTTCCCCGCAATGCTGACGCCGCAAGAAACCTGCGGACGCAATTGTGCGAGCGCGACGTCTCCGCCGCGTGCGTCGCCAACAATGCGGCCCGAAGCCGCTGACTGTTTCGAGCCGCCGGACAATCGCAAGTCCCCGGCCGCCGATCCGCCCGGATGCATCGCCGCTTTCATCCTGAGTAGCCGCGGCGAAAATGCGGCGTCGCAAAGGATGAGCGGCCAACCGCTGGCTTGCGGCCCATCCTTCATGCCGCGCTTGCGCGCTCCTCAGGATGCAGACGATCTTTGCTTGCTCTCGCTTTGCCTGCTCTCGCAGCGGGCCTTAGGCCCTCGATGCGCGGCGCCGCGATCGGCGGTGGTCGCTCGAGGTCGCAACCGGCGCCGCCTTACGCCGCCGGCGCGGCCTCTCCGCCGACATTCTCCAGCAGGGAGCGCGCGTCATAGACGTCCGGATCGTCCGGCGGCGTCCCTTTGCCCATCAGCACCTCAAGCCGCGAGGTAAAGAACTCGCGCGCGCCGACACGGCCCACGTCGCCGCCGACCCCGACGCCGACGCCGCCCCCGCGCCCATAGGAGCCAGACCCGAAGCCGAGGCCGATGTTCGCCCCGCCCTTCACGTCCCGGTCCGTCGAGCGGCCGGCGACGCGGAACCAGTCGAAGCCGTTCGCGAGCGCGAGCTCCGCAGCGCGGCGCAGCGCAAACGCCTCCACCGCGTCCGGCGGCGTCGCGCCGTCGCCGGCGAACGTGATCCGGAAGCGGTCGCTTTCGATGCGGGTGTCGGAATAGCCGAAACCCTTATCGTCCGCTGGCTGATAGCCGACGCCATTCGCCGTCGCGCACGCGCTTAGCGCCAGCGCCGCAAGCGCTGCGCATGCGCCGCGAAACGACCTTGCGCGGATGTCGGTGATGTCGGTCATGGGCGCCTCTCCCTGCCTTCGCGCTTCGATCATAGCCCGGCCACTGCAATCGGCCAATTCGCCATTTTCGGACAGCCCGGGAGCGCCCGCCGCCAGCCCTATTCGGCGGCGGCCTCGGACGGGGTCAGCGTCGCCATCGCGAGAGCGTGAACGGGCCCTGCGAGCTCATCCTTCAGGGCGGCGTTCACCAGCCGTTGCCGGGCGACGCGGGTCTTGCCCTCGAAGGCCGCCGCGACGACCCGCAGGCGAAAATGCGATTCCCCACCGGGGCGCGCGCCCGCATGGCCCGCGTGAAGATGGGATTCATCCTTCACCTCAAGGGTCTCCGGCGACAGGGCGGCATTCAGTTTCTCGCGAATTCGCTCGGCGACGCTCATGATCCGTAAACCTCGTTTCCTCGGTCGGCCGCGCGACGCTGGGCGCAATCGTCGGCGCGCCTGCGCGAGCCCCCCGCCGGACGGTCGCGCGATAAAAAGAGTTATGGATGCGCACGCGCGCGGCCCTGTTGTCAAGATTGTTTCGGCGGCCGCCAACTCCCATACTCCCGCCCATGCCTGATTCTGATTACAAGCCGCGTCTCGGCTTCGACATAAGGGTGAAGCCGCCACGCAGCGGCGGCGGTCGCACGCGCCGGCGCGTCGAACCCGAAGCGGACGCGCGCGCCTGCGAGCGGGAGGACTGCGACGAGAAGGCCGCCGTCGCCGCGCCCAAGAGCCCCCGGGAGCCGAACGTGCGCATCTGGCTGTGCGCCCGGCACGCCGCCGAGCACAACAAGAGCTGGAACTATTTCGAAGGCCTGTCTGCGGAGGAAGCTGAAAAGGCGCGCCTTGCCTCCATGCACGGCGACCGGCCGACCTGGCAGATGGGCAAGAACGAACGCGCGCGCGCGGCGGCGAACGCCCGCGGACCCGCGGACATGGACGACGCGCATGGCCTCTTCAAGGAACAGTCCGCCGTGCAGCGGCAAGCGCGCGGCGAATACCGCGACGGACGCAAGCTGCCGCGCCTGCAGGTCAAGGCGTTTCAGACTCTCGATCTCAAGGTGACGGCGTCCGGCGGCGAAATCCGCCGCGCCTACGCCGACCTCGTCCGGCGCTATCATCCGGACTCCAACGGCGGCGACCGCAGCGCGGAAACCCAGCTGCAGGAAGTCGTGAAGGCCCACCAGATCCTGAAGAAGGCGGGCTTCTGCTGAGCTCTTGCCTTCGCGGTAATCCGCCGCTCCCGTGCGTCACGCCCTCCCCTTGCCAGCCCAGGTCCTTTCCGCCAGTTTCCGGCATTCCTGATCGCCCGTCCTAAAAGGGAAGGTTTCCCATGTCAGACAACGAATTTGCCTCCGGTCCCGACGCGACAGCAAATGCGCGCGACCTGTTCGGCGTCGATTTTGACATGGACGTGCCAGTATTCTCCGAGGCGAACGAGCACGTGCCAGCGCGCGATCCCTCCTACCGGTTCGACCCGTTGACGACGCGGGCGATCCTCGCCGGCTTCGCGCACAACCGGCGCGTCATGATCCAGGGCTATCATGGCACTGGCAAGTCGACCCATATCGAGCAGGTCGCCGCGCGACTCAACTGGCCGTGCATCCGCATCAACCTCGACAGCCACGTCAGCCGCATCGACCTGATCGGCAAGGACGCCATCGTCGTGGAGAACGGCAAGCAGGTGACGGCCTTCAAGGAAGGCATCCTCCCCTGGGCGTTCCAGCGCCCCGTAGCGCTGGTCTTCGACGAGTACGACGCGGGCCGGCCGGACGTCATGTTCGTGATCCAGCGGGTGCTGGAGGCGGAGGGGCGCCTGACCCTTCTCGACCAGAACAAGGTATTGAGCCCGAACCCCTACTTCCGGCTGTTCGCGACGACGAACACGATCGGCCTTGGCGACACGACAGGGCTCTACCATGGCACCCAGCAGATCAACCAGGGCCAGATGGACCGGTGGTCGATCGTCACGACGCTGAATTACCTGCCGCACGATGTCGAGACCGAGATCGTCCTCGCCAAGTGCCCGCGCTATGACAACCCCGAAGGGCGCAAGGCGATCGACGCCATGGTCCGAGTGGCGGACATGACCCGGAATGCGCTCATCAATGGCGACATATCAACCGTGATGAGCCCGCGAACGGTGATCACCTGGGCTCAGAACGCCGAAATCTTCCAGGACATCGGCTACGCTTTCCGCGTGACGTTCCTGAACAAGTGCGACGAGCTGGAGCGCCCTGCGGTCGCCGAATTCTACCAGCGGGCGTTTGGCGAGGATCTTCCGGAAGCCGCCTATCAGGTCGAAGTCGCCTGAGACGCCCGCCTCGCCTCGCAATTCATCTTTACTCGCATGAAAAAACCCGCCGGGCGCGCCCGGCGGGTTTTCAATTCACGCCTGTTCCGCCGCCGCGACGCAATCCGCGCCGCGACGGCGGGTTATCGCGACCTAGTCGTCGTCGCCAACGATGGCGTCGACGGCGGCAACGGCGTCGATGTAGCCGAAGCCTGAGTCGAAGTCGAAGCCGGCAGGGCCGACGTTCGCAAAGACCTGGAGCGTTGCGCCGGTCGAGTTGGACGCCCGCACGATCATGTCGTCCGCCGTTGAGCGCATGATGTCGCGGATGACCGCGGGTTCGGAGCGATCACAGCGGCCCATCAGATAGCCTTTGTCGATGTTCTTGCGAATCTTGTCAGTGTCAAGACGAACCGGAATGGACACGCCGAACCGGTTCGGGTTGTTGCGGAACGGCTTGCACATCCAGATCCGGTCGGCGCCGAAGCCGAGCGAGAGCTGGGTGCCTTCCGCCTCGATCATCATCGCGGCGACCGCGGCGGCGTTCGGCGCGGCGGCCGAGGTGCCGAAGAAGTTCGGGAACTCGCCGCTCTCGGGGTCCCCGGGCTCGCTGAAAAGCCCGTCGCCGTCGTCGTCGTCACGGCTTGTGTCCGAGATGAAGAACGAGTTGTTGATGCCGTCCGGCGCCGTCAGCCCCGGCTTGAACCGCACTTCCGGCGTCGCAAGACGATTTCCGGCGACGTCAAACAGGATCGGCGTGCCGCCTGCGGACGAGAAGTCGTTGAGGCAGGCCGGAATGCATTCCGGCTCGCCGGCGAGCGAGCGCAGCGGCAACGTGTTCGGATCGCCGATGAACTCTTCGGTGAAGTAGAACGCGGCTGCGCCGACGCCTTCCGCGCCCGCCGCATTGTTGTGGCCGAAGCCCGAGGGCGAGCCCGTTACCGGGAACTGCGACGCCGGAATGCCGCCGCCGAAGATCACGTACTTGAAGAAGCCCGGGGGCGGGCCGGACTGGGTTTCAAGACCGATCTGGACGACCTGGCCGCCGATGAAATCGACGATCGAGACAAGCTCGATGGCGTCGCCGCCATTGCCGCCGTCGATTTCCACGCCGCCGTTCGTGAACTTGAACTGGCAAAGTCCGTTCGGCTGTGACTGGCCACCCGGCTCAAAACAGTCAAACACCCGGTTGCCCTGGACGTCGAAGATTACGACGTCCACGTCATTCGGCGCGCCTGGAGGTCCGGACACGGAGAAGTTCGGGCTGTCCCACTGGAAGGTGAGATTGGTCTGCAAGGCCCCGTTCAGCAGGATCGGGTTCAGCGGCGCCGCATTCGGGCCCGGATCCCAGTCGTGGAAGGTCGAGCCGTCGAACGCCACCGGCCGGTAATCCGACTGGAGCGCGTCCCGGGCGCGGTTGCCGTTCGAGGAGTAGTAAGGAATGCCGAGGCGGTTCGCCTCGTCGGCGGCCTGGGCGATGATCCCGTCCTGGAACATCGGCTCGGTGAAATAGATGACGTCGTCGACGATGACGTCCGACCCGACTTCAATCAGGTCGATGATGCCCTGGGCGAAGTCCGCCTCGCCGTTGAACGCTGTGTGGAAGGCGATCTTGGCGTCAGGCAACACGTCGTGGATCAGCTGCGCCATGGCGCGGCCTTCGTCGATGCAGCCGCTGCCAATGTCGGACAGAATTTCGATATCCTCCGCCGGCGGCAGGTCGCCATTGGCGATGTCTTCCGCGGTCGTCGTAAAGAGCAAGCCGCCGGTTTGCGTGCGGTCGCTGCAGCTGAACGAGTCGGAGAGGACGCCGATCTTGATGTCCTTGCCGGTGAGGCCGAGATTGGCGCGAACGATGTCCGTGCCCATGGCGCGGTCATTCTGCCCCTGGACGAGGCCGAAGTTCGGCGCGCCGCCGCCATGGCCGCCCCACCATTTCTTCTTGTCGGTTTCGGCGATCACCGGCCGCGCGAAAGCGAACGTCGACGCCGACGCGAGATCATCGAGCGCGCCGGCCGGCATTTGCGCGGAGACCAGTTTGCCCCGGGCCGTCACGTTACGCGCGCCGAGCGCCCGCATGGTCGCCGCAAGGCTGTCGCCGTCGCCGACGGCGACAGCATCTATCAGCACGTAGCCATCCGCCGTGACATTGGCGAGCTTGATGCCCTCGTCGCGGCCATCGACGGCGATCGTGCCGACGCTGGCGTCGAGGACGACGTCGGACGCCGCCACGCCAGGACCGGTCCCGAGAGAACTTTCCGCCTTCATCGATATCATTGACAGGGCGGCGCCGAGCTTCGCGCGCGCACGCGCCGACGCCGAATCGTTTGGCGCGCCGCCCTTGTCGGCCAACGCCGCACCGGGCGCCGCCATTAGCATCGCCGCAAAGCTCGCGGCGACAACGGGTCTGATTTTCATTACACGTCCCTCTTTACGCTTAAGGTTGGTGAAGTGCCCCGCAAATACGCAGCGGATGACTCAAGGCCCCAGTCTTCCGCAACGTCGGAGCGTCCCAACCCCAATAGCGCGCGCATGAGAGAATGCGCTTGCAAACAGGCCGCGGCGTCGCCCACGCCACCGAATATGACCCCTTGGCACGCATGTTTTCAGAAGGCGCGCGAAGCTGCAAGACGCAAAAGCAACAAGGGCGCAAAGCGACTGCAAAGAATCAGGCGCACTATCGCAAAAGTCATTTGAAACGGCAGCCGGCATCGATTCTCATATGTCCGGGTCGCGTCATCCTTGTGCGAACAATCCATATAATGAAATTCCCCAATTCGACGAACGCCGCGGCGCACACTTCGCGCGCAGCGTGCGCCGGCGATTCGCCTCGCGCCGATCCCCTTCATCGAGCGTTGGCCGGCGCGGACAACTGCGGTCCGCGCGCGGGATCGTCCTTTCGCGCCTGAGATCGCGGCGGATTGCGCGCCGCCGTCGCGCGACCTATCGTGCGCGCCAGGGAATTGGCCAATCGTCCTAATCGTGCGGCAACGCGCCGACGAACCGCCGGAAAACCCCGGAACATCAAGGAGAAAGCGCGCATGACCACGTTCGAGGAAATCAAGTCGCGGCTGCGGATTCCGGTCATCGGCGCGCCACTGTTCATTGTTTCAAATCCGAAGCTCGTTATCGCCCAGTGCAAGGCGGGCATCGTTGGATCGTTTCCCGCGCTGAACGCCCGGCCGCAGGAAATGCTTGATGCGTGGCTGACCGAAATCGAAGAGGCGCTCGACCGGCACAATCAGGCGAACCCCGACCGGCCGGCCGCTCCCTTCGCGGTGAACCAGATCGTCCATCGCTCGAACGACAGGCTGATGAAGGACATCGAGACCTGCGTGAAGCACAAGGTGCCGATTACAATCTGTTCACTCGGCGCGCGCGAGGAAATCTACGAGGCGGTGCACTCATACGGCGGCGTTGCGCTGCACGACGTCATCAACAACACGTTCGCAAGGAAGGCGATCGAAAAAGGCGCGGATGGGCTCATTCCCGTTGCCGCCGGCGCTGGCGGCCACGCTGGCGTCATCTCGCCGTTCGCCCTTGTCCAGGAAATTCGCGACTGGTTCGACGGACCGATCGCCCTGTCCGGTTCGATCGCGACGGGCGGCGCCGTTCTCGCCGCGCAGGCGATGGGCGCCGACTTTGGCTATATCGGGTCGCCATTCATCGCCACCGACGAAGCGAACGCGACCGACGGGTACAAGGACGCGATCGTCGACAATGGCGCCGACCAGATTGTCTACACTAACCTCTTCACCGGCGTGCACGGCAACTATCTGCGGCCGTCGATCGAGGCGGCGGGCCTTGATCCCGACAACCTGCCGCAAAGCGATCCCTCACAAATGAATTTCGGCTCTGGCGGCAACACCGACGCAAAGGCGTGGAAAGATATCTGGGGCTGCGGCCAGGGCATCGGGGCGATCGCCTCGCGCGGCCCTGTCAGCGCCTATGTCGACAAGCTCGCCGCCGAATATGAAGCGGCGAAGCAGCGCATTTGCCGCTGATTTTCAGGATCGACACGTCGTCCCCGCCTGTACGGAAAGTAATGTCAGTCGACGCCGGGCAACTGCGCGCGGCGGATTGTCAGGTTGCGACATGAACGCCTAAGGTTGCAACGCGCGTCCGGTCATCGCCGGACCGCAGGACGGGGAGATTGGCACTTGCGGCAGGTCTGGCTGGCGCTTGGCGCAGCGTTCGCGTTTCAGACGGCGCTTCTTGTCGCCGTCGCATCGCGGACATTTGCGCTTGATGCGAAAGTCGATGCGCTTACGGCGGACCTTAGCCGACCCGCAACCGCGCAGCGCGCCGGCGGCGTCGCGCAGGCAGGAACCGCGCAGGCAGGAACAACGTCGGGGCGCGCAACAGGCGGCGCAACAATCGCCGAGATCGAAGCGGCCGTCGCGCAAATCGTCCGTACAGAAATAACATCCGCGCTTCCCGATGCGGCGCCTGCGCGCGGCGCCGGCATGCAACAGAACGCTTCGAGGCGAGAGCCGACGCAAGCGGCGAACCAGACGGAAACCCCTGAAACGACGCGAATCCTCGGCGACATCGAACGAGACATTCAGGCCTACGCGGCCCGCGGAACCATGTCCGAAGCGGAAATGGCCGCCTTGCAGACGCGGATGGCCTCCTTGCCGCCCTCTCAGCGGTCGGCGGCCCTGTCGGCCCTCAGCCGGGCGATTACCGTCGGCGGCCTCGACGCAAGATTCTAGACGAGCTTCATAGTGGCAAGGAGAGAGACCATGAAGAAAATGAAACTGACCGCACTCGCCGCCGCGGCGTCGATCGGCTTTTCCGCCGTCGCACAGGCCGGCTTCGTTCAACCGTTTCCGGTGGACGTCGATCTGACGAACAACATCGCGTCGGGCGACCAGGTGTCCGCCCGCGGCGACAAGGACAACGACGTCTTTATCGGCTGCGGCAGCCGGACAATATCAACCGGCGGCGGCACGTTCCGCACGGGCTTCTGCCAGGCCGAAGACGCCGCCGGCGAGCGGGTCATCTGCATGACCCAGGACCCGGACCTGCTCGATGAAATGCGCGCCAATTCGTCCTACAGCTTTATCACGTTCAGCTTCCAGCCGGACGGTGCGGGCGGCTTCACCTGCACCCGCGTCGGCTTCTCGACCCAGTCGTTCTACCTCGAGAAAGTAAAGCCGAACTGATATCGAAGCCCCTTGTCGCCGCGCGCGCCGGCACGCCGATGCGCGCGGCGGCGGACGTTCGCCCAATTCGGTTTGCAGGCGTCGCGGCGCGCATTACGCTCAGCGCCTGAAATCGCGAGAGTGGACGCCCGATGCGAAAGCGCTATTGCAAGATCGTTGCGACCGTCGGACCGGCGAGCGCCTCGCCATCAATGCTGAGGATGCTCAACGAAACCGGCGTCGACGTCTTCCGCCTCAATTACAGTCACGGCGAACACGACGCGCTGACCCGCACCGTCGAGGCGATCCGCGCGGCGGAGCGCGCCAATGGCGCGGCGATCGCCATCCTTGCAGACCTGCAGGGACCCAAGATCCGCGTCGGCGCATTCGATGGAGACGGCCTGAAGCTGAAGTATGGGGAAACCTATCCGGTCGCCGTCGGCGAGACGGCGCCCAACGGCGTCATCCCCCTGCCCCATGCGGAGATCTTCGCGGCGCTTGAGCCCGGCGACGTGATGAAGTTTGACGACGGCAAGATACAGATGACGGTTGTCGAAAAGTCGGGCGACCGGATGACCGCGCGCGCCGACACGCCGGGCCTCCTGAAAAGCCGCAAGGGCCTGAACCTGCCGGGCCGCGCGTTGCCGATCTCCGCCCTTACCGACAAGGACAGGCGCGACCTCGACCATGCGCTTTCCTGCGGCGTCGATCTCATTGCGCTGTCATTCGTTCAGCGTGCGGCCGATGTGGCCGAGGCGACGGCGATCATCGACGGCCGCGCCGATATTATTGCAAAGATCGAAAAGCCGTCGGCGGTCGAGGACCTTGCCGCCATTCTTGAACTCGCCGACGGGCTGATGGTGGCGCGCGGCGATCTCGGCGTGGAGTTGCCGCCTGAGCAGGTGCCGGGGATTCAGCGGCGGATCGTCCGCGCCGCGCGCGCCGCCGGCAAGCCGGTGATCGTGGCGACGCACATGCTGGAATCCATGGTCGAAGCCTCCGCCCCGACCCGGGCCGAAGCCTCCGACGTGTCGACCGCCGTCTACCAGGGCGCGGACGCCGTCATGCTGTCCGCCGAGACAGCCGTCGGCCGCCACCCGGCGACCGCCGTCGCCATCATGGACCGGATCATCCGCGCTACCGAGGCCGAGCCTGACAGCATGGCGTTTGCGCCCTCGCTGTCGGCTGACGACGACCTCGCCACCGCCGACGCGATCACCCTGTCCGCGCGGCGCATCGCCGAAGTGCTCGAGATCCGCTTCGCGGTCGCCTACACGAAGACCGGCTCGACCGCGCGGCGGCTGTGCCGCGACCGGCCGCGCTGCGCGATCCTCGCCGCGACGCCGGACGAGACCGTGGCGCGCCGGCTCGCCCTGTGCTGGGGAGTGACGCCGGTGGTCACAGAGGACATTTCGCACTTCCACGAGATGACGACCAATGCCGACGCCATCGCGCGGGCGCATGGCGCCGCCGACGGCGAGCGAATCATCACCCTGGCGGGTTATCCGTTCGGGCGCCCCGGCAAAACGAACACGCTGAAGATCAGCCGCATCGGCGCCGGGCAGGACTAGCGCCGATCTTTCGCCTGGAGTGCGTCGGACTGGCGCGGGGATTTTTCTTCGCACGGTCGCGCGCTAGAACGCCATTTGCGCCGGCAGCAACCACGCCCCCTTCGCGAGGCGAACGCAAGCAACGAAGTCCGAAGATAGTCCGCAAGCAAGACAGGAGACGCGCCATGGCGATCCAGAAACGTCCGGTCCCGTACGAACATGACGGCAATAATCTCGAAGGCGTACTGGTCTTCGATGACGCGCTCGCCGGCGCGCGCCCGCTCGTCCTCGTGGCCCACGCCTGGGCCGGCCGCACCGGCGTTGAGGTCGACGCAGCGGCGCGCCTCGCCGCAATGGGCTATGCGGGCTTCGCCCTCGACCTTTACGGCAAGGGCGTCGTCGGAACGTCCACGGAGGAATGCCAGGCGCTGATGACGCCTTTCATGGCGGACCGGGCGAAGCTGCATGCCCGCCTCAAGGCGTCCCTGAAAGTCGCGGGCGATCAGCCCGAAGCGGACGCCGCAAACGCCGCCGCCATGGGCTTCTGCTTCGGCGGGCTCTGCGCCCTCGACCTCGCGCGCATCGGCGCTGACGTGAAGGGCGTCGCCTCGTTCCATGGCCTCTTCATGCCGCCGGAGACGGGCAAGGTCGACAAAATCAAGTCGAAGGTCATCGCTTTCCACGGCTATGACGATCCGATGGCGAAGCCCGCCGACATGACCGCCCTCGGCGACGAACTGACGGCGGCGGGCGCCGACTGGCAGATCCACGCCTATGGCGGCGTCATGCACGCCTTCACCAATCCACAGGCGAACGATCCGGGCTTCGGCACGGTCTACGACAAACGCGCCGCCGACCGCGCCTGGCGCGCGCTGGAAGGATTTCTGGAGGAGTGCTTGGGGTAGGGTGTGTAGCGCGTAAAGCGCCTATCCATCCCCCTACTGCGCGTCGCCGTCCTCGACGACGGGCCCTGTGCCGGCGACGCCTGCGGCGGCGGCGTTGAGGTCGGCAAGCTGCTCGCGGGCGGGCTGGAAGTTAGGCGCGGCGGCCGTCGCCTGGATAAAGGCCGTACGCGCCGCAGCGACGTTGCCGGAAGCCTTTTCCGCGAGGCCAATATTGTACCAGCACACTTCCGGCTTGCCGAAATCGCTGGCGAGCGCGGCGCGGTAGTCGACGATCGCGTCGGCGTAGGCCTTTTGCAGATAGCGGCTGTTGCCGCGATTCAGCAGCGCCTCGCCCAGTTCGTCGGCGCCGTCGAGCGCCTCGTTGAAGTCGGCGATGGCGAGCTCGTACTGGCCGATGCGATTGCGGATGATGCCGCGATTGACGAGCGTGGCGCGTCGGTCGCGCCGGCTGAGATCGTCCCTGGACAGAGCAATGTCGCATCGCTCCACGGCTGAGCCATAGGGGCTGTTCGCTTCCTCGTAGCATATCCGGGCGTCCGTCGAGCCAATGGTCGTTACGGCCGTCTGGGCCGATGCGGCTCCATGGCCAACGAGCCAGGCGCCGGCGAGCCACCCGGCCGCAACGACCATTGCGCGGGACCGTTTCACTCCATTACTGAACGACATTGCGTGTTCCCCCTTGTCCGTCAGCCGAAATCCACCTTGGTTAATGGTTTTGGAAACAGGGCGCGCCGTCAAGGGCTTACGCGCAGCCAAACGATCACGTCGCGCGGAACCGGGAACGTGATTTGCGCGTTATTGCGCTGCACACTAAACCCGCCTGCATCCCATATGGCCCGGCGACGACCAAGGAGCGCGCCCCAATGTCCGAAAAGGTGTCCGAAAAAGTGTCCAAACCCGAAGACCAGGCGAAATCGGCCATCGTTACCGGCTCGACGAGCGGCATTGGCCTCGGCGTCGCCGAGGCCCTCGCCCGCGCCGGCATGAACGTCACCCTCAACGGGTTCGGCGACGCCGGCGAGATCGAGGCGATCCGCGCGCGCATCGCCAGGGATACGGGCGTCGAGGTCCGATACGACGGGGCCGACATGACCAAGCCCGAAGCGATCCGTCGGCTCGTTGAGGGCGCCGAAGAGGCCTTCGGATCGGTCGACGTGCTCGTCAACAATGCCGGCATCCAGCACGTCTCGCCGCTCGAGGAGTTCCCGGAAGCGAAGTGGGACGCGATCATCGCCATCAACCTGTCGTCGGTGTTTCACGCCACCAAGGCGGCGTTCGGCGGCATGAAGGCCCGCGGGTTCGGGCGCATCATCAATATCGCCTCCGCCCACGGGCTCGTCGCCTCGCCGTTCAAGTCGGCCTATGTCTCGGCGAAGCACGGCGTCGTCGGCTTTACCAAGACCATCGCGCTTGAGGGGGCCGAGCATGGCGTCACGTGCAACGCAATCTGCCCTGGGTATGTGAAGACGCCGCTTGTGGAAAAACAGATCCCGGACACGGCGAAGGCGCGCGGCATGACCGAGGAAGAGGTCGTGCAGAAAGTCATTCTCGCCGCCCAGCCGACAAAGGAATTTGTGACGGTCGAACAGATCGGCGCCCTGGCCGTCTTTCTGTGTTCGGACGATGCGGCGTCGATCACCGGCGCGGCGCTTCAGGTCGACGGCGGCTGGGTCGCGCAGTAGCGCCGCCGACATGACCGAAGCAAAGAAGATCAACCTCGCGCTCCAGGGCGGCGGCTCGCATGGCGCGGTCACATGGGGCGTCGTTGACCGCCTCCTCGAAGACGAACGCGTCTCGATCGAGGGCATCTCCGGCGCGAGCGCCGGCGCCGTGAACGCGACCGCCCTTGCCTATGGGCTTTATGTCGGCGGCCGCCCCGCAGCCCGCGAAAAGCTAACGGAACTGTGGCGACGGATGAGCGAGGCCGGCGGCTTCTACAGCCCGGTCAAGGCCGGCAACTCGATGTTGCGCGAGATGTTCGGGAATGTCCCGCTCGACTATAATCCGGGCTACCAGTTCTTTGATTTCATGACGCGGACGTTTTCGCCGTACCAGTTCAATCCGTTCGACATCAATCCGCTCCGCGACATCCTGCTGGAATGCATCGACTTCGACGAACTCAGCCGGTGCACCCGCACGAAACTATATCTGTCCGCAACGAACGTCCGTTCCGGGAAGGTGCACGTTTTCCGGACGAAGGACGCCTGCGTGAACGCGGTATGCGCGTCCGCGTGCCTGCCGTTCCTGTTCAAGGCGGTGGAGATTGACGGCGAGGCGTTCTGGGACGGCGGCTATATGGGCAATCCGGTCCTGTATCCGTTCTTCTATGAGGCGGAGTCGAGCGACATTCTCATCGTCCACGTCAATCCGCTGGAGCGGCCCGACGTGCCGAAAACCGCGCCGGAGATCATGAACCGGATCAACGAGATCAGCTTTAACTCTTCGCTCCTCCGTGAGCTGAGGGCCATCAGCTTCGTGCACAAGCTGCTCGACGACGGCTGGCTGAAGGACGAACGCCGCGATCAGCTCCGCAGCGTCCGGGTTCATTCGGTGCGCAGCGACCTCGCCCTCGTCAACCTGTCCGTCGCCAGCAAGTTTGCGACCGACTGGTCATTCCTCACCGACCTGCGCGACCGCGGCCGCGCTATCGCCGAGGACTGGCTGGCGGAAAATTTTGACGCCATCGGCGTTCGCTCGTCGGTGAACCTGCGCGAGATGTTCGACGGCGACGGCGGGTGACGCATACTCAGACGAGGAAGCCGACGATCTCCTTGACGTCGGCGACGATCGGGTCGGCGACCGCCGCGGCCTTCGCCGCCCCCTCCCGCAGCACGGCGTCGAGATAGGCTTCGTCCGCTTCGAGGCGGCGCAGCTCATCGCCGATCGGCGCGATCTTGTCGACGACAAGGTCCGCGAGGGCCGGCTTGAAGACGCCGAAGCCCTGCCCGCCATATTCCGCCAGAACTTCCGCATCCGTCTTTTTGGCGAGGGCGGCGTAAATGCCGACGAGGTTCGCCGCTTCCGGGCGCCCCTCAAGACCCGCCGGTTCCGACGGCAGCGGCTCCGGATCGGTTTTCGCCTTCTTGATCTTGCGGGCGATCGCGTCGGCGTCGTCGTTCAGGAAAATGCAGGCATTCTCGGACGAGTCGGATTTCGACATCTTGGCGGTCCCATCGCGCAGCGACATGACGCGCGCGCCGGCTCCCTTGATCAGCGGCTCGGGCAGCGGGAAGAAGTTCGGAACCTCGTAGTCGTGATTGAATTTGCCGGCGACGTCACGCGACAGCTCAAGGTGCTGCTTCTGGTCCTCGCCGACGGGCACGTGCGTCGCCTTGTAAACGAGAATGTCCGCTGCCTGAAGGACGGGATAGGTGTAAAGGCCGACCGAAGCGCGCTCCTTGTCCTTGCCGGCCTTGTCCTTGAACTGGGTCATTCGGTCGAGCCAGCCAAGCCGCGCGACGCAGTTGAAGATCCAGGCGAGCTCGGCGTGCGCGCGTACGCCGGACTGGTGGAAAACGACGGCGCGCGCCGGATCGACACCCGCGGCGAGATAGCTCGCCGCGATGTGTCGCGTCTGCGCTTTCAGCTTCGCAGGCGCCTGCCACACGGTGATCGCGTGCATGTCGACAACGCAGTAGAAGCAATCATGCCTGTCCTGCAGGTCGACGAATTTCCGGATGGCGCCCAGATAATTGCCGAGATGCATGCCGCCGGAGGGCTGAATGCCCGAAAGTACGCGCTCCGGTCCCTGATAATCCGCCACGTCGCCGCTCGCCTGTTGCGTCAGTTAGGAAGAGGCCTTGTAGTCGCTGATGCGCACGCCGCCAAGCGCAAGCAGCGCCGCGCCATAAATCGCGCCGCCGCCCGCCACGAGCACGATTACCGCGATCCAGTATCGACCGAAGGTGATCTCGGCGAGGGCCGGCGTAAAAGTTGCGGCATATGTCAGCGCAAGGCCCATGGCGATCGACGCGGCTGCGATCGCGGGCAGCCGCACGAGGAGCCGACGGTCGGGCAGGAACCTTCGCCCGCGGCCGAGGCCAATCGCGAGCAGGACTGTCTGCAGCCATCCCGCCAGGCTCGTCGCCAGCGCAACGCCAAGAAAGCCCATGATCGGGAACAGGACGAGCGCCAGAACCGTATTGGCAATGATCGACCAGATCGCGAACATCATTGGCGTGCGCGTGTCCTCGCGGGCGAAATAAGCCGGCAGGAAGACCTTCTGCCAGACAAACGCCGGCAGGCCGATGCCGTAGTACGCGAGCGCAGCGCCCGTCATCGCCGCATCCGCTTCAGTGAACTTCGACCCGCGTCCGCCGAATAACTTCAGCGCGTCGCTTGCAAGGCTGCGGAAGAGCGCATCGCAAATCGGCTCGGCAAGCACCAGAAATCCGATCGCGGCCGGCAGCACCAGCGCCGCGGAAATCTCGATCGACCGGTTCAGCGCGCGCACCGCGCCGGACTCGTCGCCGGCCTTCACGCGCCTCGAAAGGGTCGGCAGAAGAACCGTGCCGAGGGCAATTCCGATGAGCGACAGCGGCAACTGGTAGAGCTGGTCAGCGTTCATCAGCCACGAAACGGCGCCTTGTTCGCGGCTTGCAATGTTGGTGCCGACGAAGATGTTGATCTGCACTGCCGCCGCGGACAGGAAACCCGGCGCGCCAAGAACCAGGAGGCGCCGGACGTCCGCGGTCATCCGCGGCAGCCGCAGCCTCGGCAGATAGCCCTGCCGGCCAGCGCCCCAGATCAACAGCGCCGCCTGAAGGACGCCGCTGATCGTCGTCGCGACCGACAGCGCAAGGCCGGTCATTTCGATCTGTCCGTCCGCATAAAGAACAAGCGCGGCGATCTGGCAGAAATTGAGGATCAGCGGCGCGCCGGCATAGGCCATGTACCGGTCGAGCGAATTAAGGACGCCTGACAACAGCCCGACGACGGACATGCAGGCGAGATAAGGGAACATGATCCGCAGATAGAGGATCGTCAGGTCGAATTTTTCCGGATCGTTGGCGAAACCGCCGGCGACCATGAAAATCGCGACCGGCGCCGCCACCAGAACGAGGGCCGTCAGTACGCCAAGGACGAGGATAAGGCCGGCGAGGACCTCCTCGGCGAACCGTCGCGCCTGTTCCTTGGCGGCGACGGCGTCCTCCTCGGCGAGCTTGCCCTGGAACAAGGGGATGAACGCGGCCTGGAATGCCCCTTCGGCGAACAGCCGGCGGAACATGTTCGGCAATCGAAATGCCGCCCAGAATGCGTCGGCGACCGGGTTGCCGCCCGCTCCGATGACGCCGGCGATCAGGATCTGGCGGGCAAATCCAAGCAGCCGGCTGGCCAGGGTGAAGCCGCTGACCGTAGCGAGGGATTTCAGGAAACGCGCGCGCATGTCGTCGAATTTGGCCGAAGGAACCTTTCCGGGCCGTTGTCGGCCGGTTCGAGGCGACCTGCTAGCCGCATTCCGACAGGACGGCCATGAGCCGGCGTTCGATATCCTGGAGAACGTCTTCCCGGAACCGTTCCGCCTCGCCAATCGGCGTGACGTAGAAAACGTCGACGGCGCGTTCGCCATAGGTCGCGATATGCGCCGAGCCGATCGAGCCCCCGGCGTCGGCGATCGCCGCGGCGAGATCGTGCAGCAGGCCCGGCCGGTCGCGCCCTTCGATCTCCACCAGCAGGCGGCCGGGCGCGGCGTCGGCGTCGATCTCGACTTTCGGCGTCACGTCGAAGAGCGCCCGGCGGTCGCCGATTCGCTGCGCCGTGCGTGGCGCGCGCCGCTCCGCATTCGCAGCCCGGCTCCTGAACGCGGCTTCAATCCGCGCGGCGACAACGCTGCGGTCAGTTTCCCCGCCGGCGCCGGCCGCCGCGCCGGGCGTTGAGAGAACGAAAAAATCAAGCGCCTGGCCGTCAAGCGACATGGCGTGCACCAGACGCACGGCGACTCCCGCTTCGCCTGCGCCGGCGGCTAGGTCTGCGAGCAGGCCCGTTCGGTCCGGGGCGGTAACGACCGCCTCGAAGCCGTCGGCTGCGGCGCGCACGTCGACCGCAACCGGCGGACGGGCGTTGCGGGCGCCATGCAAGAGCGACGCCCCTTGCGCAAGGAGCCGGGCCGGCAACCGCGACGCGCCCACCTCCACAAGTCGCGCCGCATAGGCCTGCGCCTCTTTCGCTGACCAGAACGGCGCGGCCTCGCGCAGAGCGGCGACAAGCGCCGCCTCCTCCTCGCGCCGGAATGCCGCGAGCGCCGGCGCGCCGCCCGCAAGCGCCGCCCGCGCGCCGAAAAACATCGCGCCCACCTGTCGGCGCGTCCACGCGTTCCAGCGATTCTCGCTGACCACGAGATGCCGGCATACTGTCAGTACAAGGAGTGTCTCGAGCCGGGCGACCGAACCGACGTCCGCTGCGAAGTCGAGGATGGTTTCGTCCGCGCCGATGTTCCGGCGTTCGGCCGCGACGATCAGGCGGTCGGGCCGCGCGGCGCACCACGCAACGTCGGCGACCTGTCGTTCATCGGACAGGAACCGGCGCGCAATCCGCCGGGCCGCTCTTTCGACGTGTTCCGTCGAGCGATCAGCAACGGCCCATGACGTCTCCTGAAGCAGTATCGCTACAAGCGCCGCCCGGCGGCGCGCCTTGCGCTTCAACAGCGACGCGGCGATCGGATGGGACTCGGCAAGATCGCGATAGCGAAGGCCGGCATAGGCGTCGATTGACCGGAAGATCGTTTCCTCGATGGAATAGCGACGATAGAGGCCGTATTCGACCTGTCCCGTGACCCGCCGCAGGCTCGGCAGATAGGCGCCAAGCAGGCCGCACTCTGACATGTCCTGAAGAACCGTCAGCGGTTCCCGGGCGCGTTCAATCATGGCAAGGAACAACTCGGCAATCTCGGCATCGCCGCGCACGTCATCCGTCAGGCGCCGCGCGGACGACGCGATCAGCTCTATGGCGTCGGGATGCAGGCCAAGATCTGGTCGCTTCGCTCTCGCCCTGAAAATGCGGAACAGGTCGGCCGGGGTGCGCCGCGCTTCGGCCTTGTTCAGGAAGTCAAGCCGGTTCGTCCGCATCGTGACATTGACGCGGCCCGGCATCTCGTCGGTCCGCAAGGGCTGGGGCGTGCCGCGCGGCCGCCAGTGGGCGAGTTCAGCAGTGCGCTCCTCGAGTCGCGCGAGACAGACCCGCACAAGTCGCGCGGCCGTCAGCGCATTCAGGCGCAGGTGCTTCATCAATCGTTCGGCCGCCGCGGCGCGCCGACGGTCGGCATAGCCAAGCCGAGACGCCAGCAGAGGCTGCAGATCGAACGTGACCTGGTCGTCGGCGCGGCCAACGATGTCATGAAGGTGCCCCCGCACCGACCAGAGATGCGACCGAGCCTTTTTCAGTCGATCTGCCTCCTCCGCGTCGACAAGGTCCTCAAGACCGTCGGCCGACCATGGATCGACGCCGGTCAGGTAGCGATAGATCCAGCCAACCGTATCGATGTCGCGCAACCCGCCGCGCATCTCCTTGAGATTGGGCTCAAGGTGCCGACCGGCGCGGTCATAGTCGCGTCGGCGCTCGCGGAACTCGGCGAGCTTTTCCTTGGTAAAGCGTTTCGCCGAACGGCGGCGGTAGGCGTCATACCGTTCGGAAAATGCCGCATGCAGACGCGGATCGCCGGCGACCAGGCGTGCGTCGAGATACGACGTACAGGTAGTGACGTCAGCCTTGCAGGCGGCCACCGCCCCGGCGACGTCGTGAGCTGCATTGCCGACAACGAGGCCCGCATCCCACAATACATAGAGCGTCGTCTCAACGGCGCTGCGCGCCGCCTTCGGGTCGTCGCGGGTGAGAAACAGGAGATCCACGTCGGAAAACGGCGCAAGCAGGCCGCGGCCATACCCGCCGACGCCAGTGACCGCAACGTCGTCTCGGCCTTGCAGCAGTTGGCGCAGCGCCTCGTCGACGGCGGCTGCGCGACGGGCCGCGACCACATCTCCCGGGACGCCCGCATCAAAGTCCGCCTTCAGCTCCGCCGTCAGCGCAGCTTTGAGGGCGCGCGCCGCGTCCGCGCGGGCGCGCGGCAAATCCGCGCCAGTCGCGTCGCCAGCAACGCCTGCAATGCGGGCGGCTGCAGCGCGAAACGCCGTCCACGTCTCCGACCGCAATGGGTCAACCCGACGGTTTACATCTGCAATGACGGGATCGACAACGCTCATCGTTCGTCAAGCATCGACTTCAAGCGGTAGAGCTCGGCCAGCGCCTCTCGCGGCGCCAGGCCGTCGAGATCGAGCGCACGCAGCGCCTGCCGAACGGCGTCATCCGTAATCGGATCGCTTTTTCGCGGAAGAGAGTCGCCCGCGTCCGCAAACAGGGGCAGGTCATCGAGACGCACCGCCCCGGCCCCCGTTTCCTCAAGCATGCGCAAAACTTCGCCGGCGCGTCGGATCGCGCTTTTCGGCATGCCGGCGAGGCGCGCCACCGCAACGCCGTACGAACGATCCGCAGCGCCGTCGACCACCTCGTGCGCAAAGATCACCTCGCCGCGCCACTCCCGCACGCGCATCGAGACATTCTTCAGGCCCGGCAGGCGTTCGGCTAGCGTCGTCAGCTCGTGATAGTGGGTCGCGAACAGCGCCCGGCAGCGGTTGACGTCGTGCAGGTGCTCCACCGCCGCCCATGCGATCGACAGGCCGTCGAACGTCGCTGTGCCGCGGCCGATTTCGTCCAGCACGACAAGCGCGCGCGGTCCCGCCTGATTAAGGATCGCCGCCGTCTCGACCATCTCCACCATGAACGTCGACCGTCCCCTGGCGATATCGTCGCTAGCGCCGACGCGGCTGTAGATCCGGTCGGCGACGCCAATCCGCGCGGTCGTCGCGGGCACGTACATGCCCGCCTGCGCGAGGATCGCGATGAGTGCGTTCTGGCGGAGATAGGTCGACTTGCCGGCCATGTTCGGCCCCGTGACAAGGCGTAGGAACGACGCATCATCGCGCCCGAGAAGGCAGTCGTTCGGGGTAAAGGCGGCCCGGCCTGCGTCTCTCGCCAGGAACTGCTCGACGACGGCGTGCCGCCCGCCGGTCACCTCGAACGCGAGCGTCGTATCAATCAGAGGGCGGACATAGTTCCATTCGTCGGCGAGGCGCGCGCCGGCGCATGCAACGTCGACCTCAGCGATCGCGACGGCGGCGGCGGCGATTTCAGCCGCCAGCGACAGCGTCGACGCCCGCAAGGCTTCGAACAGCGCAAGCTCGCGCCCAAGGGCGTCGTCCTTGGCCCGAGCGATCCGGCTATCGAGATCCGCAAGTTCGCCTGTCGTGAATCGCACGGCGCTTGCCAGGGTCTGGCGATGTACGAACTGCGTTCGCCCCTCCCCTTCGGCAAGCGGTCCGGCATTTGCCGGCGATATTTCGATGAAATAGCCAAGAACGTTGTTATTCTTGATTTTCAGCGATTTTACGCCCGTCGCGGCGCGGTAGTCCGCTTCGAGACGAATCATGATCCGCCGGGCGTCATCCTTCAGCGTCCGCAACTCGTCGAGGCTGGAGTCATGGCCGGGGGCGATGAAGTCGCCATCCCGGGCCAGCAATGGCGGCGTTTCCTTCAACGCGCCCTTGAGCGTCGCGCCGAGATCGCCGAAGCGATCGTCCGCGAGGCGCGCGGCGGCCCCGCGCAGCGCTTCGGGCGCGCCGTCCCATTCGCCGCGCAGACGCGAAGAGATATCCATCGCCGCCGCGAGCCCGTCACGGATGGCGGCGAGGTCCCGCGGACCGCCGCGACCGACGCCGAGGCGCGACAGAGCGCGCGCCATGTCCGGCGCGCCGGCGATCAGTCCGTGCACGTCCTCGCAAAGACGGGGCCGGTCGAGAAAATAGGCAATGGCGTCGTGCCGGGCGGCGATGCGCGCCGCGTCTCGCAACGGCGCCGACAGGCGCGCAGCAAGAAGGCGGGCGCCCGGGCCCGAACGCGTTCGATCGACGGCGTGGGCGAGGCTGCCCTTTCGTTGGCCCGCGTTCGTTGCGAGAATTTCGAGCGAGGCGCGAGTAGCCTCGTCGATCGACACGAAGTCGCCCTCGACGCGCCTCTCCGGCGCGCGCAAGGGCGGCATGCGGTCGATCTGGGTCAGCGCGACATAGGCGAGAGCCGCCCCAAGGGCGCCGAGCTCAGCCTTTTCGAAGTCGCCGAACCCCTCGATGGCGGCGACGCTGAAGGTCTCCCGGATGCGGCGCTCGCCGGCGGTCGACTGGAACTCTCCCGCCGGAAGGCGACCGACAGGCGCCTTGCGCTCCGCATCGGCGATCGCCGCGCGCCAGTTCGGGGTGAGCGCGTCATCCTCCGGGACGATCAGCTCTCGGATGGGCGCCGCGGCGAGGTCGGCGGCGAGCCGGTCGGCGCGGGTCGCCTGGACGAATAGCTCGCCCGTGGAAACATCGACGAACGCAAGGGCCCCGGTCGCGCCCGCCTCTCCTGTCGGCCCGCCATTCGTCTCGCCGCGCGTTCCAGCGGGCGCAAGAGCGGCCAGAAAATTATTGCTCCCCGCCTCAAGCAGCGTGTCTTCCGTCAGGGTGCCCGGCGTCACGATACGGACAATCTCCCTGCGCACGACCGACTTCGCGCCGCGTTTCTTCGCCTCTGACGGATCCTCGACCTGTTCGCAGATCGCCACGACATGCCCTTTGCGAATGAGGCGCGCGAGGTAGGTTTCGTAGCTGTGGAACGGAACGCCGCACATCGGGATGTCGTCGCCGCGATGTTTGCCGCGCCGCGTAAGGGTGATGTCAAGCGCATCCGAGGCAATGACGGCATCCTCGAAGAAGAGCTCATAGAAATCGCCCATCCTGTAGAACAGGAGCGCGCCATCGGGCGCCGCGGCCTTGATCGACAGGAACTGCGTCATCATTGGCGTTGCGCCCGCAAATGCTTCCGACGCGACGGGCGCATCAGACTCCTGGGTGGCGATGGTCGTGGACATCGGGAATTCCGGGGCTCGGGGCATGGCGTGCGTCAAACTAGTCGAGGAATCGCAAAACGAACACCGTGCGCCGTCCTTGCCGGGCTGGTTGCGGCGCGCGCCATCGCCACGTCAAATTCGAAGGTCGACCAAAAGCGGGAAACGGCTGTATCATTCGCTTGCGATCCGCCTTTCTGGCGTACGACCCCGGTCGATGTTTTCGCAGGAGCATTCATGGCGCCTGGAGTTTCCGACGTTCGCGCTGCCGGTTTGTGGACCGGCGCGGCATGACATCCCGTCCGCCCAACACGCGCAGGACCGCCGGTCCAAGCCTGTTCAAGATTGATGGCGTCGACATTGCCGTCGAGCTGCGGCGGAACGCGCGCGCGCGGCGCTACATCCTGCGCGTCGATCCGCGCACCAGACGGGCGATCGTGACCATGCCTGTCCGCGCGTCGTCGAACGAGGCATTGGCGTTCGCCCGGTCGCGACGGTTGTGGATTCTCGGCCGACTGCTCGAAACGCCCGCCCCGACCCCGTTCGGAGATGGCGTCAGTTTCCCGCTGGAAGGCGAAATGGCGACAATCCGGCGACGCGACGCCGGGCGCGGCGCGACCTTTGAGGAGTCCGTCCGGGAACTGTCCGTCGCCTGCGCGCCCGAACATCTGAACCGCCGCGTCGTTGACTGGCTGAAGCGGCGGGCCCGGGAGCGTCTGTCATCAATGACGGATGAATTCTCGACCCGCATCGGCGAACGCCGCGGCCCGATCGCCGTCAGGGACCAACAGTCCCGCTGGGGCAGTTGCTCAAGCGACGGCGCGCTGTCGTTCTCCTGGCGCCTCATCCTCGCGCCTTCTTTTGTCCTCGACTATGTCGCCGCGCACGAATGCGCCCACCTGCGCCACATGAACCACTCACCGGCATTCTGGCGGCTCGTCGATCGAATGGGCGTCGATCGTACGGGAGCGGAGGAGTGGCTGAAGCGCCGCGGGCCTGACCTGTTCTGCTGGGGCGTCGACGCCTAGCGAGGCGCCGATCGCTTGCGTCGAGGAGCGACCGGTGCAACCGATGGCCCGCCTTCGTTGATCGGCACGATGCGCGCGGACATGAGAGCCGGCGTGACGGCGGCGGCCGGCTCGACATCGCTCGCCAGAACGCGGCCCATCGCTTCGCGCCAGAGAACCGCCGCCGCGCCTCCGCCTGTAATGTCTTGCATCGGCGTGTTGTCGTCCCGGCCGGTCCACACCGCGAGCACGTAGCCGCGGGCGTAGCCGACGAACCAGGCGTCGCGGCTTTCCTGGCTTGTGCCGGTCTTGCCGCCGACGTCTACGCCGGGAATCGCCGCAGCGCGGCCGGTGCCTTCAGTCACCACCGCCCGCAACATGCCCTTCATCCGTTCAATCGCCCAGGGTTCCGCCGCGCGGTCATAATAACTCGCCTCGCGGCGCTCGACCGTCCGCCCGAGCGGATCCGCAATCCGCTCAACGAAGTATGGCTTTACTCGGTAGCCGCCATTCGCGAATGGCGCATAAGCGGCGGCAAGCTCGAGCGGCGTCATCACGTCGACGCCAAGCGCCAGCGCGGGGCCGTCGCTGAGCGGCGAGGAGACGCCCATCCGGCGAGCAGCAGCGCGCACAACAGGGCGGCCGATCGTTTCCTGCACCCGAATCGTCGCGGCATTGGCGGATACCGCGAGGGCCTCGGTAAGCGACACGTCGCCGTGGAACTTGTCGCCATAGTTTGACGGCCGCCAGCCAGCCACGCCGACCGGCGTGTCCGACACGACGTCGTAAGGAGATGCGCCCGCCTCAAGCGCGGCAAGGAACACGAACGGCTTGAACGCCGATCCCGGCTGCCGTCGGGCATCCACGGCGCGGTTGAACTGCGAGGCCGCGTAGTCCCGTCCCCCGATCATTGCGCGCACCGCGCCGGCGCCATCGATGAGGACGGCCGCCACCTCAACGTCGCCCGGCAAGCGCGCAAGGCTTATCCCGGCGTCAACTCCATCGACCAGGGCCTTCTGGGCGCTTGCGGAAAGGGTCGTGCGGACGATCGCGTCGACCGGCATTTGCCGATCGTCGCCAAACAGGTCGCGGGTTTCGCGTCGGGCGGCATCAAGGAAGTACGGCGCCGCAAACAACGGGTCGCGCCGCAGGCGGATTGGCCGAGAGGCGATTTCCTCGGCGGCAAAATAATCAAGAAACCCCGCGTCGACCATCGCCACCAGCACCTCGCGGGCGCGCTCGCCGGCAATTTCCGGATGAGCGTTCGGGGCGTACCTTGTCGGCGCCTGCAACAGCCCGGCCAGGATAGCCGCTTCGCCCACGGACAGCTCGGTCGGCGCCTTGTCGAAATAGCGGTCGGCGGCGGCGGCGATGCCATAGGCGCCGCCGCCGAAATAGGCGCGGTTCAGATAAAGCGCGAGCAATTCGTCCTTGGTGAACCGGCGCTCCAGCCGGATCGCAAGAAACGCTTCCTGCAGCTTACGGATGATCGTGCGGTCGCGGGAAAGGAACAGATTCTTGGCCAGCTGCTGGGTAATCGTCGATCCGCCCTGACGGATGTCGCCTTCACGGAGATTGACCACCAATGCACGGACGATTGACAGGGGGTTGACGCCGACGTGGTGGTAGAAATTGCGATCTTCAATCGCCAGGGCCGCCTGCACGACGTGCGGCGGCAGATCCGCCAGCGCAACCTCAGCGCCGACATAGCGGCCCTCCTGAAGGATCGGCGCGCCGTCGCTCGCGATGAAGGACGGCGAGCCGGCCTGCACCGTCAATTCCTCCGTTGTCGGCAGATCCCGGATCACCAGGTAGGCGCCGCCTAGCGCAAGTACGGCCATGATCATCAGCGAGGCCGCGGCATGCCCTGCATAAACGGCGATCCGCGCCAGCGGCCGTCGGGCGCGGGCGCCTCTTCTGTTGCGCGTCGACGGCGATCGCCCGCGGCGCGCGGCGCCCCGCGAGGCAGCGGGGCGTTTCCGGACCGCCCGCGTCCCGGCCTTTCGCGGAGCGCCGGATGATGCCCCGGACCCTGCGGCGGCCGGATGCCGGGCACGATTCGTCGGACGCCTGCCCTTTGTCTGGCCGCCCTTTTTCCGCCTGCCCTTTGTCTGGCCGTTTCGCGTTTTTCGGCTGTTTGTCATGACCCACGACATCGGGGGCACGTTGTTAATGAGCCGTAAATGCGCAGAACGAGAGAAAAGCGCCCAGCCGGGGCGACGCCGGATCCAGTCCGCCATGGAAGGGCTGCATTCACCCTTCGGCGATAAAGTGCTATGAGCGGCGTCCGTCCAAAGGGAGCGCAATGACAGACCGCCAACGTGACGTGTCGGCCCCGGTGACGTCGCGCCGCGACGCCAGCCCGCGCGAACGCGAGGTCCACGACGCCAGCGAGCCGTCCGCCCCGTTCGATGCAAAGGAAGCCGCGATCATCGCCGCCGCGCGAACGGTTTTTCTCGCCAACGGTTTTGACGGCGCGAGCATGGACGCCATCGCCCTGACGGCGAACGTCTCAAAGCGAACCGTGTACAACAGGTTCGCCTCCAAGGAACAGCTGTTCGGCGCGGCGATCGAGGAAACGTGCCGCCGAGTCCTGCCCGTTGATATCGAAGCGGCCGAACGCGGCACGACGCCGCGTGAATTCGTGCAGGGACTGTCCCGGGCCTTCCTGCGGGCAATTCTCGACAAGGAAGCGATCGCCCTGCGCCGGATCGCGACGTTCGAATCGTCTCGCAAACCGGAACTCGGCCGCGCCTACTTGGAGAACGGCCTCTACTTCATGGTCGAAGGCGCCGCCAACATTGTCGCGCGCCTTCAGTCGCGGGGCGTCGTCCGGCCGGACGCCGATCCGGAACTCGCCGTACACCAGCTCGGCGCGCTCATCACCGAGCCGCTTTATTCTGAAATGCTTCTCGGGGCGCCGCCGGGCGACATTGACGCGGCGATCGACGAACAGCTCGCCAACGGCCTTGATGCGTTCTGGCGGCTCTACGGCGTTCCATCTTCGGAAAACGTCGGGTAACAGCCCCGGATCGCCGGATTCGGCCGGCTGGCGGAGCGCTCGCCTTTCGGTCCGTGGATGCTGTGCGACCGCACCAAAGGTGCAAAGACCGGCCCGTCACTGGCGATGCATCGGTCGCGACAGTACCAACACGTCAAAAAAACGCCCCGACCGGAAGGCCAGGGCGTTTCACTGTCTGTTGCACCGGGACGGTCTGGCCGTCCCGGATCGCCGACCTTCTTACTGGAAGGTGATGACGACTTCAGCGCGACGGTTCAGCGGCTCGCGGACGCCATCCGGCGTCGGCTTGGCGAGGTTACGCTCGCCGTTCGCTTCCGTCCGGATGCTGCCGGCCGGTACGCCATTGGCAATCAGGGCGTCGCGGACGACCTGGGCGCGGCGAGCCGAGAGGCGCTCGTTGTAGTCAGCGCTGCCCGACGTGTCTGTGTTGCCGGAGACGACGACGAGGTTGATGTCGTTCTGAAGGGCCTGGGCCGCGGCATTCTGGATCGCGGTCATGGCGTCGGACGTCAGGTTCGTCTTGTCGTAGCCGAAGTAGATCGGGAAGCTAATCGGGCCGGGAACGGCGTCGACATCTTCAACCGGCTGCGGCGGGCAAGGGCTGGCGACCGGCACGGACGAGCCGTCCCAGCAATCCTTGTACTCGACCTTCGGCGCCGGGGCGCCAAAATTCCAGCGCAGACCAGCGAACAGGCCATGGTTCTGGTAATCGGTGCGGACCGTCTGCGCCACGCCGTTAATGTTGCCGTCGAAGCGCGGATCGCGCGCCGCGATGAAGTAACGGTAAGACAGGTCGAGGCCAAGATTGTCGGCGAGGGCCACATTGACGCCCGCGATCAGTTGACCGGCAAGGCGACGAACGCCCTTGTCGCTGATCGACAGATTCACCGGGCCGCCTGTGAACAGCGGATCATTGCCGGAGAACACGCCGCCAAAAGAAGCGACGCCAGCGCCAGCGCCGATGTACGGCGTAAAGGTGTCATTGACCTGGAAGTCGTACAGCGCGTTGACCATCAACGCGTGAGCGTCGAGTTCGCCCGAGAAATTGTTGTTCGCGGTGTTGAAGCCGGTGAAGCCGAGGCCGTCGCCCGCCCAGTGGCGAACGTCGTTCTGGCGATAGGAATACTCAAGCTCGAGGCGAACGCCGCTGTCCCACGAATAGCCGACGGCGGTGTAGATGCCGATGCCATTGTCGTAGTCGCCGTCCGTGTCGAAATTGATGGCGCCGGTGCCTTCGGTGTCGAGGTCCGGCTGGTTGTACGACAAGCCAGCGCCGATGGAGCCGTACCAGCCTTCGTACGCATTCGCTGCCGGCGCGATCGCGACGGCGGCGACGGCGGCGTAAAGAGTTGCTTTCAGGTTCATGTAGTCCCCTCCTAAGGTGCAGCTACCAAGACGCGCGCCCGTGCGAGCCGACGTTCTTGCGATGGTCATAGACGTTTTGTCCGGCGACTAACAGCCGTCCCAAGCGCAAATCGACCGGTTTCGATAATATCCGGTTAATCATGTTGCATCAACGCATCTGCGAAACATTGATTGTGACAGGTCTGTCAGTCTTGAGCCCCCGAACCGGCCGAATCGTCGCGGCCTTGGCGTTTTCCACGGTCTTCGGATGTCGGATCCGCCCCGAATCAGTCGCCCCGGCCGGAACATTCGGGTCAGATCATTCGGACAGTCTGCAAGGCAACTGAGACAATATCGCCACCGAGATAATCCAGTCGGCGAGGCGCGCGTCAGACGAGGATGCCGCCAAACCGCAGACCGCCCCCTGTCACGCCAGCGAATTGCGCAATCTCTGCGGGCGCTCTTGCAATCTGCTGGGCATAGGCGCGAAAGGCCTCGAGAGCGTTCGTCTCCGCTCCCGGCGCGCCGCGTTTCGCGTCTTCGAACCGGTCGAGCAGAATCCCGTTGAGGGAATCCGGGCGCGCCGCAAATCGCTCCTCGCGCCTTTGGGCGCGCAATTCGGTCTCCGCCTCGATTTTGGTGGACTGGGCCTGCCGCGCAACCGCGCGGTCCTGAGCCGAAGGCTCGACGGGCGCGAGGGCCGCTGCGATGACAATCTCCATCTTGGCGATCGTCGCTTTGGGATTGTCCGCAACTGGCGACGCATCAATCGGCACCTCGCCGGCAACGGCGTAGGCCTTGCCGTCCGGACCGCGATCATACTCATAGCTGATCGCCCCGGCATATCGCCCGCCAACAGCCTTGTGAGCCTGTTCGTGAGCGCGCACCTCGCGGTCGCGGGCCTTCAACTGCGCGACAATCCGCTGCTCTTCTTCGCTCAGCTGGGTTGCGGGCGCCGCTGTTGGCGCATCGGCAGACCCGTCCGCTCCCCCGGTTTCCCGTTGGATGGAAGGCCGCCCTGCCGCGACTTGCGGCGGAGACAGGGATGTCGCACCGACGCTCAACATAACAGGCGAAGTCTAGGCCTGACAGTTTACCGGCCGGTTGAACACTTTGGTAAATTTATCAAACAGATCGTCAAGACGGGAGGCGGCCCGTCGATCGGCCGCGCGGCGGGAAACGCCACTCAACCATGGTAGCGTAAGCGAAAAATGAACCCCCGGACGACTTGGCGCCGAAAAGGCGCCCGCGGTCATTCTCCCGGCGCAATGCTTTTCGACTTTTGCCACAACGTTTCGCCGGCGCCGGCGCGGCGGGCTTCGGTTCGGGCGGCGATGAAGAGATAATCCGATAGCCGATTAAGATACGCCGCCGCGTCAGCGGTAAGGCCCGCCGCCTCCTCTCCGCCTGAAAAAAACGCCGAGGCATTGCGTTCGACGCGCCGGCAGACCGTCCGGGCCACATGCAGGGAGGCGACAATCGGCGCGCCGCCCGGCAGCACGAATTCCTTCAGCGGCGGCAGGGTCGCGTTGAGCGCGGCGGCCGCATCGTCGAGGCGGCGAACATGGGCTGGGCTGAGCAAGGTCGCGCCCGGAAAGCACAATGCGCCGCCGAGATCGAACAGGTCATGCTGGACGCCTTCAAGCACGCCGTCGACGTCGCCGTCCGGCCCATGGGCGCGCACGACGCCGATCGAGGCGTTGAGCTCATCGACGTCGCCTAGCAGGCAGACGCGCGGATCGTGCTTCGGGCGACGCGATCCGTCGCCGAGGGAGGTCTCCCCGGCGTCGCCGCCGCGAGTGACGATTGTGTTCAGACGGTCCGGCACTTGCGTACGCTCCGTGCTTACAGATTCAACTATTCCGCCAGCTGACCTTTTCGACCGGGATGAATCCCCGGCCCCATCGGTTCGCCGATCTCGCTCTCGCCGGCGAGCGGATGCGGATCGTCCTTCAGCGTGTCGAGATGCATCAGCCGATTGATGAGCGGCGAGATGACGATGAGCCCGACGCCGACCGCGATCGCGACCCAACCGACATTGGAATAGACGTCAAGGACGACGTTTTCGCTTCCCTCCCCTTCCGCCGTCGTGAGCTGCGCGATCAGGCCGGCGACAAAGTTGCCCGCGCCCGACGCGAGGAACCACGCGCCCATGATAAGGCCCACCATTTTCGAGGTGGACAGGCGGGTCATAGCGGACAGGCCGACCGGCGAAAGGCAAAGCTCGCCGGTGGTGTGCAGCAGGTAGATAAGGAAGATGAACAAGACCGGCGTCAGCCCGGCGCCAGCTGCGTTCGCGCCCCAAACAAGCACGAGGAAGCCGAGGCCCAGTTGCAGCATGCCGAGGCCGAATTTCTGCGGCGCAGTCGGGTCCATGCCGCGACGCCCAAGGAACGCCCAGACCGCCGCGAAGATCGGACCAAGGAAGATAATGTACATGGCGTTGAGCGACTGGAAGATCGACGCCGGCACCTCCTGGCCGAACAGCGTCCGGTCTACCTGCTCGTCGGCGTAGACGTTGAGCGACGATCCCGCCTGCTCAAACAGGCCCCAGAACAGTACGTTCATGGTGATGAGGAACAGCGCCGCGAAGATCCGGTCGCGGGCGTGCGGCTCAAGCTTCGCGACGGCGCGCCAGAGAATGTAGGCGTAGGTGAGCGCCATCGTGACATAGAGCAGCGTGCCGACCGTGCCCTGGTCGCGCACCATCCACCAAACGGCGGCGACCGCGACGACGGTGCCCAGATATGTGAGCCATTCCGCGTTGAGGCCGGCGAAGCGCGGCTTCTTCAATTCCTCAATGCTCGGCGGCTCGCCCGCGCCCTGCAGGAGCGGCTTGCCCAGAATGAACACGACCAGGCCGAGCAGCATGCCGATGCCAGCTAGGCCAAAGCCGTATTTCCAGCCGAAAGTCTCACCCAGGTAACCGGCGTATAATGCGCCGAAGAAGGCGCCTGCGTTGATGCCCACATAGAAGTAGGTGAACGCCGAATCGCGCCGCTTGTCCGTCTTTGGATAAAGCTGGCCGACAAGAGCGGAGATGTTGCCCTTCAGGAAGCCCACGCCGGTGATGATCAGCGCCAGCGCCAGATAGAAAATGTTGATGACAGCCACATCGGGGCTCTCGCCGGCGGCCACCGGCTCGCCCTCGAACGCCATCAGGCCGTGGCCCGCGACCAGCAGGAGAGCGCCGATCTGCACCGCCCGGCGCTGGCCGAGATAGCGGTCGGCGATGGCGCCGCCGATGACCGGCAGTATATAGACGAGCGTCGTGTAGGCGCCGTAAAGTCCGTATGCGGCATTCTGATCGAAAAGGAAGTGCTTGGTCAGGTAAAAGACCAGAAGTGCGCGCATGCCATAATAGGAGAAACGCTCCCACATCTCCGCGAAGAAGAGAATGTAGAGGCCTTTCGGCTCGTTGCGCATGAGGAACAGCGCAGTTGCGATGCCGACAAAGCCAATCGCGGTCAGGATGAGAATGAACGTCATGGAACCTCCACTCGAGCGGCGCGGGCGCCCCTCGGCCCGTCGCGAGCTGCGGCCGCTCGCGCAACCAACTTGCAACAAAGCCGGGACTTTGGCGTCAATAAGGCGCCGAATCCAGCCCTTCAGGCGCCTTCTCCGCCGCTTTGGCGAGTGAGATCAAGGACCTAGTCACCGCCATCCCGCCGACGGACCGCCCGGAACAGTCCATAGACGCTGACGACAAGCCAGACGAGTTCGATCGCGAATGACGCAAGGTTGAACGCAAAGGCGAGCGAAACGAGAATCGCCGCCGCGCCGGCGAGGTTCATGGCCGAATAGGCGACGCCACGCGTATCGAGCCTGTCAGCCTGGGAGGCGGCATAGGCGACGACGATCAGCGCCGCGCCCAGCAGCCCGATCAGGTCGGGCGCGGTGATCGCCATGGCCGGCCTTACTCGCCAGGGCCCTTCAGGACCTCGTCCATCGGCGTGTTCGTCAGCAGGTCGGGAATGACCTCGCGCCCGAAATAATAGGCGAAGCCCGCCATCATTACGGCCGCAATGACGATCAGGATCCAGCGCCCAAGGCTCGGCGGCGCGCCGGCGCCGCCCGCAATCGGGGCAACCTGATCGCCGAATACGACCAGCGCGCCAACCAGAGAAATCACCAGCACGCCGGGAATGATCCACCAAAGCGGGCCGCGAATGACACCGGAATATACTTCGAGAATGATGACCGAATAGATCGTCGCCACCATCAGCAATCGCAAGATCGTCATACGCCCCTCCGCGCCTCCGCTTTCGTCGCTTCTACGCCGCATCCGGCGGAAGCGCGAATCGCTTCGTCTCAGGGGTCGCCTTCGCCGGCCGGCATGCCTCGCTCGCCGAGCAGAAATCGAGGCCCCGGGCCTTTCTCGCCAGCGGCGTCCTGCGGATTGTAGAGGGCGCATTTTTTCAGCGAGAGACAGCCGCAGCCGATGCAGGAGGCAAGGCGGTCGCGAAGGTCGACGAGCCGGTCGATCCGCTCGTTGATATCGGCGCGAAAGCCGGCCGCGATTCTTTCCCAGTCCCGCACCGTCGGCGTGCGGCCGTTGGGGAGCGCCGCCAGCTGCGCCTCGATCTCGCTGAGCGCGAAACCGAGACGCTGGGCGGCAATGACAAACGATACTCGCCGCACGTCCGACCGACGGAAACGCCGCCGGCCGCCGCCGTCGCGGACCGGGCGCACGAGGCCGCGTTCTTCATAAAATCTCAGCGCCGATACCGCGACCCCGGTTCGCGCCGCAAGATTGCCGATTGAAATCGTTTCGTCCGTCCCCTGGGTCGGCATGAAAAATTTCCCTCCAGCCTATTGACCTCAAGTTAACTTGAGGACGCATCTTCCTCAAGCGCTGGCCGCGCGCGTACCCCGCGGCTGCAGGAAACGGAGTTCCCGGCATGACAAAAGACCAATCCGAGGCGACGTGCGTTCGCGACGGACCGGCGGCATTGGCGCGGAACTATCTGAGTGAGATCCGATGGGGCGACCGCTGGCGGGCGGACGCCTACAGCTGCCATGCCGCGGATTTCGATGCGTCATCGGACAAGTGGCCCCATAGAGCGCCGTCTCGGCTCGTCGCCAACTGATGACCGGCGCAAGACGACGCCACATGAAGGAGATGGAAGAAATGACGGCACGGCTTGAACACGTGAACTTCACGACGAGCGATCCGGACGCGACCGCGCAGATGCTTTGCGACGTATTCGGATGGACGATCCGCTGGTCCGGCCCCGCGCTGAATGGGGGCCGAACCGTACACGTTGGATCGGACGACGACTATGTCGCGATCTATTCGCCGGCAGGCGGGCCAGGCGATGGCGGCCGCGCGCCCGAGCGGCTCGCCTCCCTTAACCATGTCGGCGTCGTCGTCGGCGACCTCGACGCGGTCGAGGCAAGAACGAAGGCCGCCGGACTGACGCCGATGAACCACGGGTCTTACGCGCCGGGCCGGCGGTTTTATTTTCTCGATGCGGACGGCATCGAATACGAGGTCGTCAGCTACGACTGATTGGCGTCACGCCTGCATGGTCCAACCTTCGACGCCCATCGCCGCCTGGCGGACCGCTTCTGACCTCGTCGGGTGGGCGTGGCAGGTGCGCGCAATATCTTCGGAAGATCCGCCGAATTCGATCACGCTTACCGCTTCGGCGATCAATTCGCCGGCCCCGACGCCGACAATATGGCAGCCAAGCAAGAGGTCGGATCCGGCGTCGGCGAGGATCTTCACGAAACCATCCGTCTCGTGATTGGTCTTGGCGCGGCTGTTCGCCGAAAACGGAAATTTGCCGACCTTGTAGGCGACGCCCGCCTCCTTCAGTTGCTCCTCGGTTTTGCCGACCGACGCCACTTCCGGATAGGTGTAGACGACGCTTGGCACGGCGTCATAATTCACGTGTCCGGCCTTGCCCGCCATAAGCTCGATGCAGGCGACGCCGTCATCTTCGGCCTTGTGGGCGAGCATCGGGCCGTGGACGCAGTCGCCAATCGCCCAGACGCCTTTGACGTTCGTCCTGAAGCGATCGGTCACGATAAAGCCCCGCTTGTCGGTTGCGACGCCCACGGCTTCAAGACCAAGTCCAACCGTATACGGACGACGTCCGATCGCGACGAGGACGTGCGTCGCCTCGATGGCTTCGGACGCCCCGCCCGCGGCAGGTTCGATCGTGACGGCGACTCCGGATTTTTTTGTTGCGACGCTCGTAACCTTCGCCGACAGCCTGAAGTCGACGCCCTGTTTCTTCAGGATGCGCTGAAACTGTTTCGCTACCTCGCCGTCCATTGTCGGCAGGATGCGGTCAAGGAACTCAACGACGGTGACTTTTGCGCCGAGACGACGCCAGACCGAGCCGAGCTCAAGGCCTATGACGCCGCCGCCGACGATCACGAGATGGCCCGGCACTTCCGGAATGTCGAGCGCGCCCGTTGAGGAAATAATCCGTTTTTCGTCGATCTCAACGCCGGGCAGCGGCGTTACTTCCGACCCGGTCGCAATGACGATGTTGCGGGTCTCAAGCTCCGTCGTCGAACCGTCCGCGGCGGTGACCCGCACCTTGCCGGGCGCGACGATCTCGCCGGCCCCCAGAACAGTCTCAACCTTGTTCTTCTTCATCAGGAATTCGACGCCCTTGGTGAGGCCGTCAACGGCGTCGTCCTTCTGGGAGAGCATGGTCTTGAGGTCGAGCGAGACGCCGCCCGTCCGGATGCCAAGCTGGTCAAAGTTCTTCAGGGCGGCCTCATAGAGTTCCGAGGCGTGCAGCAGCGCCTTTGAAGGAATGCAGCCGACATTGAGGCAAGTGCCGCCGAGCTTTTTCGTATCCCGCTTTTCGATGATGGCGGCCTTCAGGCCGAGCTGTCCGGCTCGGATCGCCGCGTTGTAACCGCCCGGTCCGGCGCCGATGATGACCACGTCGTACATGTCGTCCGTCTTCCTCTCTGACGGCGGCTATCCGCCCTCAACCTTTGCGAATTCCTAACGCTCCCTCTACATAACTTGGCGATCGCGCGACACCTTCAAGAACCGGAAATCCCGCGGGCGTCCAGCGCAAAGCCAATGCAAGGAAGGCTTCGGACTGCCGGCATGTTTTTCGACCTTTTCGACCACGCGTTCATCATCAGCCTGCCGACCAGGGCGGACAGGCGCGCAGAGATGGCGCGCGAACTGAAGAAGGCCGGTCGGTCGGTCGATGACGCGCGCGTCGAGTTCTTCGACGCGGTCCGCCCGGATGACGCTGGCGATTTTCCGTCGATTGGCGCACGCGGCTGTTTCATGAGCCATCTCGGCGTTCTCGGCGAAGCGGCGCGCCGCGGCCTCGACGCAGTCGCAGTGTTCGAGGACGACCTTGGATTCCCGCCGGACTTCCAGACCCGGTCAGCCGGGATCGCGCGCGCCCTGCGCGACGTCGACTGGGATATTTTCTATGGCGGCTATGAAGATATCCGCCCGACGCCGGACGCGGCGCGGCCAATCGTCAGGATCGCCCCGACCGAAGGGTTCCGTACGTCTCATTTCATTGTCTTTCGGGGCGGCGCGATCGCCCGCGCCCGCGACTATCTCGCGGCGATGCTCGCGCGTCCGGCGGGATCGCCGCAAGGCGGGCCGATGCACGTCGATGGCGCCTATTGCTGGTTCCGCAAGGACAATCCGGACCTGTCATGTTGGCTTGCGGCGCCGAAGATAGGCGATCAGCGATCCTCGCGATCCGACATTTTCGAAGGCGGCAGATGGTTCGACCGCACGCCGATCGTGCGCGACGGCGCCACCATCGCCCGTCGCCTTTTCCGGCGCAGCTGAAGGCTCGCCTCGTCGCCTTCGGGCGCAGGTCCCGTGGTCCTAGAGGTCCAGCAGGAGCCGCTGGGGATCTTCGAGATTTTCCTTGACCCGAACGAGGAAGGTCACCGCGCCTTTGCCGTCCACGATCCTGTGGTCATAGGACAACGCAAGATACATCATTGGACGGATGACCACCTGGCCGTTGATCGCGACGGGCCGCTCCTCGATCCGGTGCATGCCGAGAATGCCGGACTGCGGCGGATTGAGAATTGGCGTGGACATCAGCGATCCATAGACGCCGCCGTTCGTGATCGAGAACGTGCCCCCCTGCATCTCCTCGATCTTCAGGTCGCCCGCGCGGGCGCGTCGACCGTAATCGGTGATTTCCGCTTCGATCTCGGCGATCGACTTCAGGTCGGCGTCTCGCACGACCGGCACGACTAGGCCTTTCTCCGTGCCGACCGCGATGCCGATGTCGTAATGGTTCTTGTAGATGACGTCGGTCCCGTCAATTTCAGCGTTGACGTCGGGCAGCTCTTTCAGCGCGTGCACGCACGCTTTCACGAAGAAGCCCATAAAGCCGAGCTTTACGCCGTGCTTCCTCTCGAAAAGGTCCTTGTACTGTTTGCGCAGGTCCATGACCGCGCCCATGTCGACGTCATTGAACGTCGTCAGCATCGCCGCCGTGTCCTGGGCTTCCTTCAGGCGGCGGGCGATCGTCTGGCGCAGGCGTGACATCTTGACCCGCTCTTCGCGTTCGCCTGGCGCCCGCGGAGCTTCGGCCGGCGCGCGGACCGCCCTGGGCACCGCGGCGGCGGCCGCAAGGGCGTCGCCCTTTGTCACGCGGCCATCCTTGCCGGTGCCGGCGATGCCCGCTGCGTCGAGGCCGCTTTCCGCGACGACGCGGCGCGGCGCCGGCGAAAGAGGCCTGTCCCCATTCGTCGCCGCAGGTTCGCGTCCTTTTTTGGCGACATCGCGCGGGGTCGGCTGGTTTTCGCCGGTTGCGGCCGCAGCGGCGCCCACCTCGATGATGGCAAGAACGGCCCCGACAGGGACCGTATCGCCTTCCGCGCCCTTCAGTTCACGGATCACGCCGTCGGCCGGCGCAACCACGTCCATGGCCGCCTTGTCCGTCTCGAGGGAAACGATCGCCTCATCGCGCTTTACCGCGTCGCCGACCTTTTTCAGCCATTCGCCGATGTCCGCTTCTGTCACGCTTTCGCCGCCTTCCGGCACGACGACTTCGATCATCTCGCCGGCGGCGCCCTTTGCAGCCGGCGCCGCGACCGCGCCCTTGGCATCCTCGTTTGAGGCGCTGCCGGCCGCCCCGTTCGAGGCGCCGTTCGCCGCCGCCGCGCCGGCGTCGTCTATGGTGCCGAGCAGGGCGTTCACCTCAACTGTATCCCCTTCCTGCGCGGAGATCGCCGTCAGGACGCCAGCCGCCGGAGCGGGCGCCTCAACCGACACCTTGTCCGTCTCGAGCTCGACAATCGGCTCGTCCGCCGACACCTTGTCGCCGACGTTCTTTAGCCAGCGAGCGATCGTCGCTTCGGTGACGGATTCGCCGAGGGCGGGCACGCGGATTTCGGTAGCCATGGCTGCGTTGGTTCTCCGTTATCGTCAGATTGCGGATTGACGTCCGCATCGACGGAATGCGTATCAGGCGACGACAAGCGCCTCTTCAAGAAATGCGTCAAGCTCGGCCTTGTGGCGGGACATGAGGCCGGTCGCTGGCGACGCCGCGGCGGCGCGGCCGGCATAGCGCGGCCGGCGATGGGTCGCCTCGATCTGGTCGAGCGTCCATTCGATGTTCGGCTCAATAAAGGTCCAGCCGCCCATATTCTTCGGTTCTTCCTGGCACCAGATCATTTCAGCGTGCCGGAACCTCGCCAGTTCCTTCAGCATCGATTGCGCCGGATAGGGGTAGAATTGCTCGATCCGGAGCAGGTAAACGTCGTCGATCCCACGCTGCTCGCGCGCCTCGAGCAGGTCGTAATAGACTTTGCCCGAACACATGACCACGCGCCTGATCTCTTCGTCCGGCCGCATCTCGACCGTCGAGCCCTTGCGATACTCGGCATCGTCCCAGAGAACGCGGTGGAAGGACGATCCTGCGCTCATTTCCTCGATGGTCGAGACGCACTTCTTGTGCCGCAAGAGCGACTTCGGCGTCATCATAACGAGCGGCTTGCGGAAGTTTCGCCGCATCTGGCGGCGCAGGATATGGAAATAGTTTGCCGGCGTGGTGCAGTTCGCGACCTGCATATTGTCCTGGGCGCACATCTGCAGGAACCGTTCAAGCCGCGCGGATGAGTGCTCCGGCCCCTGCCCTTCAAAGCCGTGCGGCAGCAGGAGGACGAGGCCCGACATGCGCAGCCACTTGCGTTCGCCAGACGAGATGAACTGATCGATCATCACCTGCGCGCCGTTGGCGAAGTCGCCGAACTGGGCTTCCCAAAGGACGAGCGCGCGCGGGTTCGCGAGCGAATAGCCGTATTCGAAGCCCATGACGGCGAATTCCGAGAGATTCGAGTCATGCACCTCGAAAGACGCCGTCGCGCCGTCGATATGACGAAGCGGGGTGTACGTCTTTTCCGTTTCCTGGTCGATAAATACCGAATGGCGCTGCGAGAAGGTGCCGCGACGGGAGTCCTGCCCGGACAGCCGCACCTGGTAGCCGTCCAGCAGCAACGTGCCGAACGCCAGCGCCTCCGCGCTTGCCCAGTCGATGCCCTGTCCGTCGCGATAGCTTTCCGCGCGCTGCGCGATGACCCGCTTCAGGGTGCGATGAATATTGAAACTCTTCGGGTAGGAACAGATTTGCTCGCCAAGCCGCTTCAGCACGTCGGCGTCAACGGCGGTCTCGCCGCGGCGGTCGTCGTCGTGCGGCTGGCAGAAGCCGGACCACTGGCCGTCGAGCCAGTCGGCCTTGTTCGGCCGGAAGCTCGATCCCTGATCGAATTCCTCCTCGAGAAAGTTCCGGAACTGGTCGCGTTCGGCGTCGAGCCAACCTGCGTCGACGATCCCTTCTTCCTTCAGGCGCATCGCATAAAGGTCGCTCGTGGTCGGGTGATCCTTGATCTTCCGGTACATGAGCGGTTGCGTGAAACTCGGTTCGTCGCCTTCATTGTGCCCGTACCGGCGATAACAGAACATGTCGATGACGACGTCGGCGCCGAAGAGCTGGCGGAATTCGGTCGCGACCTTCGCGGCGTGCACGACAGCCTCCGGGTCGTCGCCATTGACGTGGAAGATCGGCGCGCCGACCATCTTCGCTACATCGGACGGGTACGGAGAGGACCGCGCGAACTTCGGGCTCGTCGTGAAACCGATCTGGTTGTTTACGATGAAATGGATCGTCCCGCCCGTGCGATAGCCGCGCAGGCCCGAAAAGCCGAAGCACTCCGCAACGACGCCCTGGCCGGCAAATGCCGCGTCGCCGTGCAGCAACAAAGGAAGCACGTGGCCGCGCGGCCGGACGTCCTTGCCCGGCGGCAGGCGATCCTGCTTCGAGCGAGACTTGCCGAGCACCACCGGGTTCACCGCTTCGAGGTGGGACGGGTTTGCGGTAAGCGACAGATGAACGCTGTTGCCGTCGAATTCGCGATCCGACGAGGCGCCAAGGTGGTACTTGACGTCGCCGGAGCCCTCGACGTCGTCCGGCGTCACCGATCCGCCCTGGAACTCGTGGAAAATGTGATGATAAGGCTTGCCCATCACCGCCGCGAGGACATTGAGCCGGCCCCGGTGCGGCATGCCGATGATGATCTCCTTGACCCCCATCGCGCCGCCGCGCTTGATGATCTGCTCCAGGGCCGGGACCATCGATTCGCCGCCATCGAGGCCGAAGCGCTTGGTGCCGACGTACTTCGTCTGCAGAAAATTCTCGAAGCCTTCCGCTTCAATAAGCTTGCGGTAGATCGCCTGCTTGCCCTCGGGCGTGAAGGAGATTTCCTTGTCCCGGCCCTCGATCCGCTGCTGAAGCCATTGCTTCTGCTCGGGGTCGGTCATGTGCATGAATTCAAGGGCGAACGTGCCGCAGTACGTCCGTTTCAGGATCGCCATGATCTCGCGGAGGGTGGCGACTTCCAGGCCGAGAACTTCATTGATGAAGATCGGGCGATCGAGATCGGCGTCCGTGAAGCCGTAGCTCCTCGGGTCGAGCTCGGGATGCTCCGCCCGCGGCGTCAGGCCGAGCGGGTCAAGGTCCGCCGCCAGGTGCCCGCGTACGCGATAGGCGCGGATCAGCATCAGCGCGTTGATGGAGTCCCGTGTTTCACGACGGATCGCTTCCGCATCGACCGGCGCGCCGCGCGCCGAGGCGCGATCCGCGATTTTCGGCGCAATGTCGCGTTCGACCTCGCCCCAGTCGCCGTCAAGGACGGCGGTCGCCTCGCCATTCACCCGCGGCGGCCAGTCATCGCGTTTCCAGCTCGGGCCTGACAGGCCCCCCGCATCGTCATCGATCGCGTCAAAGAAGGCGCGCCAGTCGGCGTCCATGGACGACGGGTCGCGCCGATACGCGCGGTATCGTTCTTCGAGGTAGGTTGCGTTGCCGCCGCTTAGGAAGGTCTGGCTCTCCAACGAGCCGTCTGCGCCCGCGCCCATGTCGTTCGAGCTTTCCAATCTTGTCTGTTCGCCAGCCGATCCGCCGACGCCGTCGCCTAGTTTCGCCATTGCGCGCACCAAAATGCCAAGTCGCTACATTATCTCTCGAAACGTACGCCCATCGCGCGCCGTTTCAATGGTCAACGACTGGTAACCATGCCCGCAGAATTCTTTATTTTCTAAGAAGCTCCAGGAGCGTCCGGCCCATTGCCGCAGGGGTCGGCGACACCGCGATGCCCGCCGACTTCATCGCCTCGATCTTCGCCGCCGCAGTGTCGTCGCCGCCAGAGACGATCGCCCCGGCGTGTCCCATGCGCCGGCCCGGCGGCGCCGTGACGCCTGCAATGAAGCCGACCGTCGGCTTCTTGACCTTGTTGGACGCGAGAAACCGCGCGGCGTCCGCCTCGGCGGATCCGCCGATCTCGCCGATCATGATGATCGAATGGGTGTCGTCATCGGCAAGAAACAGTTCGAGCACATCGATAAAATCCGTGCCCTTGACCGGGTCGCCGCCAATGCCGACGCAGGTCGACTGGCCAAGGCCGGCCATCGTTGTCTGGTGCACGGCTTCGTAGGTAAGCGTCCCGGAACGCGAGACGATCCCCACGTGGCCGTCCCGGTGGATGTGGCCGGGCATGATGCCGATCTTGCACTCGTCGGGCGTGATGACGCCCGGACAGTTCGGCCCCACGAGCCGCGACGCGGAGCCGTCAAGCGCGCGGCGGACCTTGACCATGTCGAGCACCGGGATGCCCTCGGTGATGCAGACGATCAGCGGCACTTCCGCAGCAATCGCTTCAAGGATGGAGTCGGCGGCGAACGCCGGCGGCACGTAGATGACCGACGCGTCGACCCGGGCATGGCCTTGCGCTTCGCGCACGGTGTCGAATACCGGCAGCTCGGCGCCTTTTGCCCTGTCGGGCGACGCCTCGCCCGCTGTCCACGTAGAGCCGCCCTTCCCGGGGGTCACGCCGCCGACCATTTTCGTGCCGTAAGCGATCGCCTGTTCGGTATGGAACGTACCCTGACTACCGGTCAGGCCCTGGCAAATGACTTGCGTGTTTCGGTCGATTAGGACGGACATTGGATCTCCCGGGGAGAACGGCGGCCGAATTGGCCGCGGCGCGCGGTTTGCCCGCTCTTAGCGAGCGCCCTAGCGCACCGCAACAGCCGAACGCCGGAATTGCGTTTGGCGCCGGCTAACGGTCCGGTGAAAGCCGGGGCGGATGATCCCTCGTTCGCGCATTGCGAACGTTGCCGGTGTTGAGCGCCCCCGCCGTCTCGATCATCATGATCCAGCACTCGCGCTCTGCCGCCGGGCGATGTTCGACATTGCGCGGCACAACGAGAAAATCGCCTTCCGCCAGCCGCTCAATTCGCTCCACGCCATTTTCGCGCAGGCCCATCTCCATCTCGCCCTTCAGGACAAAGAAGGCCTCGTCGACGCCGTCGTGGAAATGCCAGTCGAAGCCGCCCTCGATCCGCGCAAGGCGCACTTCCTGTCCGTTGACATCGGCGAGAATGTGCGGCGACCACGTTGCATGGATCTGTTCGAAGGCGCGAAGCGCATTGATCGGTCGAGGGATCTCGCCTGCGCCGGACGGATTGGGGTCAGCCGTCAGGACGAGGAGTCCCGTTTCACGAACGTCACCGCAAACAGCGGATCGCCATCGAAAAGGTCCTTTGGCGGTTCTACGCCCTCGATCATCTTAAAGACGCGCGGGGTGATGGAGCCTTCCATCCGGTAGCCTTTTTCGGCCATGCGGCCACGATGAAACTCGAGCGCCGCAGCGGTGAACTCGCGGGCGAGGATGGTGATGCGTTCGGGTTCAATCGACATGAGGTCCTCGATGTGTCTTCGGCATGGAAGGGCAGATCGCGACGAGCGCCGCGTTGGAGCGGACGCTATGGCGCTGCGCCTGCGTTGTCCATCGGCGGAACCGGTCGCCCTTGCCGATTTGCGACCGGGCCCCAGATTTGCGGCGACGCGCAGCGGCGGCAAGAGTGCTCCCGTTGCACATGGACAAGAGCTGAATGTCGCCCATGCAGAAAGGTCTTATCGTTGCCGGGTGCGCCTTGATCGCGGTCGCCTTGCTTTGGCCTTTCATAACAAAGCTCGGTCTTGGCCGTCTGCCCGGTGACATCCGCATCGAGCGGAACGGGTTTTCTTTCTATTTTCCCGTGACGACGATGATTCTGGTGAGCATCGTCGTCAGCTTCATCCTGCGCTGGCTGGGGAAGTAGCCGGGCGAAGTCGGCCAAGGATCCGCTGCAGCCTTTGTCGACCGCTAAGCCCTGGCGCGCTCGTGATCGGAATAATGTCCGCTTGGACGAAAACCTCCGGCGCGGCCCGCCTTTCGAAAAGCGGCGCTGATGACGCATGAACGCACACGGCAAGATTGCCTGCCGCGTCGAGATCGGCGCGATCGTCAATGTCGAGCAACGGGTCCGTTCGGGCGATCCTTAGTCCCGGCGCAAACGCCGCTTGCGCATCGGCGAGCGCATCGGCGGTCGACCACCGCACCGCGCCGAACTGTCGCGGCAGACGTTGCGCGCCCGCAACGCCGATCAGCCAGAACCCGCCGTCGTGCGCCGGGCCGAAGACAACATCATGCGAGCGCAGCAACAGAAAGGCGCGCCTGATCGCGGCGGCGGACACGAAAGGCGCATCGGCGCCGATCGCGACGACCGGCCCGCCGGCCGCCGCATCCCGCATGGCCGACAGGATCCGGTCGCCAAGATCGCCCCGAGCCTGCCCGAATGTGGCGAGCCCCCGCTTGACTCCCGGCCACCTCGCGCCTGTCGCGAGCGGCGGATCGACGGCGAGAAGCGCCCGCCACCATCCTGACCGTTCGCCGGCGCGCGCGGCGTCAATTGTCTTGTCGATAAGCAAGCGGCTCACCATCGCCGCCCGGCCCGCGCCAATCTCTGCCGCGAGACGGGTTTTTGACCGGCCTGCGGCCGGCGCCTTGGCAAGAATCACCAGCCGGTCGGTCACCGTTGACGACCTGGTATTGATGCTGCCCGAAACGATGCTCCGACGACGTGACATCACCTGCCCTCGTAAAGACCCACTATCCGTTGCGGCGAAACGCCCGCCCGATACAGCGACAAGCAAGCCGCGTTCCGCAGGATCCGGCGGGCCGGCCCGGCGCGGGCGTAGCGCTCGGCCGAGGTGACCGCCGGGGACGGCAACATGCGAAGCCGCCGACGGCCGAACCTGCGGATGTATCTGTCGACAAAATTCACGTCTTCGAACAATGGCATCGGCCGGAAACCGCCGACTTCGTCGTATTGATCGCGGCGCACGAGAAGCCCCTGGTCGCCGTAGGGCGCCGCGAACGCGCGGCTTCTGAGATTGGCGGCGGCGGCGACAATCTCCATCGACCGGCCGCCGCCATCGAAGGCCAGGCGGAAAACGCCCGCGCCGACCGGTCGCGCCGCCATGTGGCCCTCGACCGCGGCGGCCCAGCCTTCGGACAACGCCGTATCGCCGTGCAGGAAAAGGAGCCAGTCGCCCGATGCCGCCGCTGCGCCAGCGGCAAGCTGCGCGCCTCGGCCGCGCGGCGCGTCGACAATACGGGCGCCGGCGCTCGTTGCGATTGCGCGCGTTGCGTCAGACGAGCCGCCGTCCGCGACAATGACTTCCTTGAGCAACGTCCGGTCGTCGCCCTGCACGAGCGCAGCGCAACATCGGCCGATACGGTCGGCGGCGTTCAACGTGATTATGATCGCTGACACGGACGTAGTCGTTTGCTCCACAAGCACCACTTTCCAGGCACGAAAGATGCGCGCCAAAGCAAGAATGGAAACTATTCGTGCTCTTTCACCTTCGCAGATGCAAAACGCTTCGGCAATTGCCAGCGCAAGGGCTTGACGCCGCTCGAATGTTCTACTTTTGTTCCATCTTTCGATTCGAGGGTTTACGATGGGATTCGTAGGCGGCGGCATGGGGCGGCGGGATGCAACGGCGCCGGTCGAGCGAAGCGGACGCGGCGCGCGATCCAACGCCGGCGGCCGGTTCGAAAAGGAAAAGCGAGAAAGTTTCGACGATGGCTGGTCCGGTCATCCACCCTCAAACTATTCCGGCGCCCAGTCAGGCGCGAAGCCAAGCGGCGTAGGCGGAGCTTTCGAGCCTTCGGCGGCAATCGACCTGGCGCCGGCGACGGTCGTCCAGGACGAACGTGCACGGACGATCATCAATTACGTCGCCAGTCCGTTCGTCAATTTTGACCGGTCGATCAACATGTATCGCGGCTGCGAGCATGGCTGCATCTACTGTTTCGCGCGGCCGACCCATGCCTACTACGGCCTGTCGCCGGGGGTCGACTTTGAAACCCGCCTGTTTGCAAAGCCGAACGCGGCGGCGATCCTGGACCGGGAGCTGCGCGCGCCGGGATACCGGCCGGCGACGATTGCGATCGGCACCAATACCGACCCTTACCAGCCAATCGAAAGGTCGCGCCGCCTGATGCGGTCGGTGCTCGAAGTCCTCGCGCGCTATCGCCATCCGGTGTCGATCCTTACGAAATCTTCGCTCATCGCGCGCGATGTCGACCTGATCGCCGCTCTCGCCCGCGATGGCGCCGCCAAGGCGATGCTGTCGGTAACGACCCTCGACCCGGCGCTCGCCAGAGCAATGGAGCCTCGCGCCAGCGGACCGCGCAAGCGACTCGAGGCGGTTCGCGCCCTTGCCGACGCCGGCGTCCCGGCAGGCGTGATGGCCGCGCCAATGATCCCGGGCCTGAATGACCACGAGCTCGACGCCATACTCGCGGCTGCAAAGGACGCCGGAGCGGCATTCGTCGGCTATACCGTCATCAGGCTGCCGCTCGAAGTGGCGGGGCTGTTCAGGGAATGGCTTGAAGACGCAAGGCCTGAGCGGGCGGGCCGCGTGATGCGGGCGATCCGCGAGATGAACGGCGGACGCGACTACGATCCGCAATGGAGCCGCGCCCGGACCCCGCGCAGCGTCATGGCGAAACTGATCGGGCGGCGCTTCGAGGCGGCGTGCTCGCGCCTCGGTCTCGCAACCGACATGCCGGTCCTGTCGTGCGGCGCCTTCCGGCCGCCTGTGGAAAAAGGGGGGCAGCTCTCGCTGTTTGGCGAATCGTGATGGCGGTAGGTTGTGGCGAAGCTTCAAATGGCGGGCATGGCGACGACGCCGACATTCGAGATAGAAGACGGATTCGACGGCCTTGTGGCCGGCGTCGACGAAGCGGGCCGCGGCCCGCTGGCTGGGCCGGTCGTCGCCGCGGCAGTTATCCTCAACCGCAACTGCACGCCAGCCGGTGTGCGCGATTCAAAGAGCCTTTCGGAGAAACGCCGTCGCGATGTCGCCGCGGCGCTATGGAAGACGGCGCGGATCGGCGTCGGCGTCGCGACCGTCGAGGAGATCGACACGCTCAACATTCTCCGCGCGAGCCTTCTCGCAATGACCCGGGCGGTCGCCAACCTGCCGGCCCCGCCGTCGATCGCGATCGTCGACGGCAACGTCAAGCCTCGCCTCGCCTGCCCCACATATTGCGTCGTGAAGGGAGACGCGCGGTCAACGTCGATCGCCGCGGCCTCGATCATCGCAAAGGCGACCCGCGACCGGATGATGCTGGAACTGGCGCTCGAGCATCCGGACTACGCTTGGGAAAAGAACAAGGGCTACGGATCCAAAGCCCATCGCGACGCCATCGCGTCGTTGGGCGTCACGCCCCACCACCGGCGCTCGTTCGCGCCGATCAGGGATCGCCTTGCGGCCGCCCCGTCGGCGCATCTCGTCGCCGCCGAATAGCCGTCGTTAATACCCCATTAACGGTGACGAACCACCTATTGACGCCGATCGGGCGCGCCGCGGCGGCTGCGCCCGAAGCGACGAAGGCGGAGCAACGGACATGGCGGGCGGCGGCGACAAGGCGAAACGCGTGAAACGAGGCGCGGCGCCCGACATGAACGGCCCGATCGACCCGGCGGCCGGCCCGGCCGCGCGCATCGTGATCGGCGATGCCGTCGATGTGCTGAAACGATTGCCGGACGCCAGCGTCGACCTCGTCTTCGCTGACCCGCCCTACAATCTCCAGCTTGGCGGCGACCTGACCCGCCCCGACAACACCCATGTGGACGGCGTCGACGACGATTGGGACAAGTTCGCGACATTCGACGACTATGACCTGTTCACGCGCGCCTGGCTGACCGAGGCGAAGCGCGTCCTCAAGCCTACCGGATGTCTCTGGACGATCGGGTCCTACCACAATATTTTCCGCGTCGGCTCGGCGATCCAGGACGAAGGCTTCTGGATCCTCAACGATGTCGTCTGGGTAAAGACCAACCCGATGCCGAATTTCCGCGGCACCCGCCTGACGAACGCCCATGAGACCCTGATCTGGGCCGCCACCGGCAAGGGCGCAAAGTACACGTTCAATTATGCGGCGCTGAAGGCGGGCAATGAGGACCTGCAGATGCGATCCGACTGGATGCTGCCGATCTGCACGGGCTCGGAGCGCCTGAAAGGCGCGGACGGCGCCAAGGCGCACCCGACCCAGAAGCCCGAAGCGCTCCTTCATCGCCTCCTCGTGGCGACGACCAATCCGGGCGACGTCGTCGTGGATCCGTTCACGGGATCGGGCACCACGGGCGCCGTGGCGCGCCGCCTCGGCCGGCGGTTCATCGGGATCGAACGCGACGAGGCCTACGCCCTGGCCGCCCGTCGTCGCATCGATGCGGCGGCGCCCGTCGCGGCGGCGCACCTTGAGACGACGCCTTCGCGACGCCGCGCGGCGCGCATCCCCTTCGGCGAAATCGTCGAACTCGGCCTTTTGAAACCGGGCGCGAAGATCTATGACCCAAAGCGGCGGCGCCCGGCGACCGTACGGCCCGACGGCTCGATCGTCGTGCTCGACGCCGAAGGCGACGAGCGCCAGGGCTCAATCCACAAGATGGGCGCGCTCGTCCAGAATGCCCAGGCGTGCAATGGCTGGACCTATTGGCACTATGAAGAAAAGACCGGCCTGAAGCCGATCGACTTCCTGCGCGACAAGGTCCGCCGCAAGCGCGCCGTCAAGCACTAGCAAGCTGGCGCGTTCGCAAAGGGCTGCGTACGAAGGGGCCATGACCTTCGAAGACCGAATGAAGGAGTTAAGACGGCGCAAGGCCGACGCCCTTGAAATGGGCGGCGCCGACAAGGTCGCGCGCCAGAAAGAGCGCGGCAAGCTGACCGCCCGCGAGCGCATCGCCGGACTCGTCGACCGGGGCTCGTTCCGGGAAATCGGCATGATCGCGGGCGCTGCGCGTTATGGAGAGAAGGGCGACTTCGAAAAGCTCCGCGCCTCGAACTTCATCTTCGGCCGCGCCGACATCGACGGTCGGCCAGTCGTCGCCACGGCGGATGACTTTACCGTGCGCGGCGGCGCGTCGGACGCGTCGATCCATGCAAAATTTGTCGCGGCCGAGGCGATGGCGGGCGAGTTGCGGCTGCCTATCGTCCGGATGATCGACGGCACGGGCGGCGGCGGATCGGTGAAGTCGCTGGAAGAAATCGGCCGCACCTATGTGCCGTTCGTGCCCGGATGGGAGCGCATCGTCGCCAATCTCGATACGGCCCCTGTCGTCGCGCTGGCGCTCGGCCCGACGGCCGGGCTCGGGGCGGCGCGCCTGGTCGCAAGCCATTATTCCGTGATGGTGCGCAACATCGCCCAGGTCTTCACCGCCGGACCGAAAGTCGCCGCGGCGATTGGCGCGGGCGGCGCTGAACTCGACAATGAGGCGCTTGGCGGCGCCGACATTCACGCAACCAACGGCGTCGTCGACGACGAAGCGGAGACCGAACTGGAGGCATTCCTCCGTGTCCGTCGCTTCCTCGGCTATCTGCCGAGCGCCGCCGGAAAGGCGCCGCCCGTCGCCGCGCCCTCGCAAAAGGACGACCCGACCAACCGGCGGGAGGCTTCCTTCGTCGACATCGTCCCTGAAGACCCCAACGCGGCCTACAACATGCGGCGAATTCTCGGCGGGGCGATGGATCGCGGCAGCGTCTTTGAAATGGGCGCGCGCTGGGGCCGCGGGGTGATCACCGCGTTTGCGCGGCTCGATCGCCGTCCGGTCGCAGTGCTCGCGTCCGACCCGACCTACCTTGGCGGCTCGTGGACCGCCGACGGCTCGGAAAAGGCGCGCCGCTTTATCGAGCTTGCAGACAAGTTTCGCCTGCCGGTCGTGCATTTCGTCGACAATCCGGGCTTCATGATCGGCCTTGACGCCGAAAGAGCCGCGACGATCCGGCGGGGCGTCGAGGCGATGAACGCCGTCTACCGGGCCAGCGTTCCGTGGGCGTCCGTTATTATCCGCAAGGCCTACGGAGTCGCAGGCGCGGCGATGTCCAACCATTCAAGGTTTCAGTACCGCTTCGCCTGGCCATCCGCCGACTGGGGTTCACTGCCGATGGCCGGCGGCGTCGAAGTCGCTTATGCCGCGGAGCTGAAGGCCGCAGAGGATCCCGGCGCGAAGCTGGAGGAAATCCGGGCGCGACTGAAGGCGCTTACTTCGCCGTTTCGCACGGCGGATGCTTTCCTCGTCGAGGACATAATTGATCCTCGGGATACACGGCCGCTGCTTTGCGAATTCGCTTCCCTTGCCTACGGCGCGCTCGACTTCTGATCCCGCCGAGGCGCGAAAGACGTCACGCCGGGGACGGGGAATTTCGACTGTCGCGGTGCGCTATCGCCCGGTCGATCGCCTTGCGCATGACCGTCGGGACTGCGGCGCTCGCCGCGTCGGCCCAGACCTCCCCTTCCCGCAACCGCATGCCCTTCGGCGCGGCCCCCGCATGGACCGTCAGTGTAAGGCGGAAATGGGTGAAGACGTGCTCGATCGATCCGGCATCCTTCCATTGCGCTGCGGCCGGCGGCGCGTCGTCATGGTCGGACCACCCAGCGCTCGGCAACGCCATCATGCCGCCGAGAAGTCCTTTCGGCGGACGCCGGACCAGCAGCACCCGGTCGCGCCCGTCGAACAGAGCCCATGCGGCGCCTGCGCGGTCGGGCCGCACGGGCTTCGCCGGCTTTGTCGGATAGCGCGCCGGATCATCGCCCGCCGCGGCGAGGCAGTGATCGTTCAGCGGGCAGATCGGGCATGACGGCTTTCGCGGAGTGCAGATGGTCGCGCCGAGGTCCATCAGGCTCTGGGCAAAGTCGCCGCAGCGGTCGTTCGGCCAGATCCGGTCTAGCCGCTCCCTGATGTCCGCTTTCGCCACGCGAACCGGCCGGTCGATGGCGAACAGCCGCGCGGCGACGCGTTCGATATTGCCGTCGATAACGATCGCCCTGGCGTCGAATGCGATAGCGGCGATAGCGGCCGCCGTATATGGACCGACCCCAGGCAGGGCGAGCAGCTTCTCCTCAGTATCCGGAAAAACGCCATTGAGGTCGGACGCAACGACCTTGGCGCATCTGTGCAGGTTGCGGGCCCTTGCGTAATAGCCAAGGCCGGCCCACTCGCCGAACACGTCGTCTTCGGCCGCCGCCGCCAGCGCGCCGACGCTCGGCCATCGCGAGACGAAAGCGGCGAACCGAGGGCGCACCGTTGCGACGGTCGTCTGCTGCAGCATCACCTCGGACAGCCAGACGCGGTAGGGATCCGGCCTGAGGCCCGCCGCCCGCGCTGACGGGCCGACGCGCCAGGGCAGATCGCGGGCGTTGGCGTCGTACCAGTCGAGGGCATCGCGCGCCTGGCGCTTGAACCGGTTCTGTTTCATCGGGCGATCCTCCGCCGCATCCATACCGCACGCGGACGGCGTCGCCGAACTGATGGCGCCCCCACCCGTTTTCAACATCCCGTCTTCAACGACCCGATTTCCACATCACGCTGGAAACGCCCGCCTCGGCGCGACACGTCTGGAAAAACAGGTGGCCGACATCTCGTCGGCCGACATGCTATAGTTCCGGCATGAATGTCCGGCGCGCTTGCATGTACGGGACAAGCCGATGGCGATGAAACGCAGCGACCTCGTGCGACTGGCGGCGCGCCCGCTGGAGACCTCAGGGAGGTCTGTGAAATCCCGCGGCGTGCGGCAGGCCGCGCCGGCGGCGGGCGGATTTGCCAACATGATCATCGCCCGCCTCGCCCAGAAAACCCGCTTCGTCGATCCTGGCCTCCTCGCGCGCTGGCCGACGCTCGTCGGCAAGGATGTGGCCGGTGTTTGCCGGCCGGGCCGGCTTCTTGGCTCTGGCGTCGGGCGGACGATGGAGATCCATGTCGCCGATGGCGCCGCAGCCGCGCTCGCTCAATTCCGCCATGACGACATCGTCGACCGGCTGAACGCCTATTTCGGCCAGGGCGTAGTCGCTCGCCTTTCAGTTCGGCAGGTCGGCGGGTCCGCGCCGGGGACGAGCCCCACTGGGACGCCGCCGCAGGCCAGCGCCCCGCGCGGCCTGTCACGGTTCCGCGACGGCGATTGACGAGGCGCGCCGTGACGGCGCTTGCTTCGGCACGTTCAATCGGCGATTCTCCGGCCAGTCGAGCCGACCAGAAAAAGGATCAAGAAAGATGTCGCACCTGCGCCCCGCCCGACCGTTCGCCCGCGCCGCGGCCGCCGCCGCCCTGTTCGTTGGCGCAATGGGGCTCGCCGCGTGCGGCGGCGCCAACGGCGAGTCAGGCGCCGACGCGGGAAAAGCGGGCGCCCTACCCGAGGCCGCGACCGTGACGGACGCCGACATGGTGATCGGCGATCCGGATGCGCCGGTGACCATTATCGAGTTCGCCTCGGTGACCTGTCCAGGCTGCGCGGCCTTCCACGCTAGGGTCCTGCCCGACATCAAGAAAGACTGGATCGACACCGGCAAGGCGCGCCTCGTGTTCCGCGAATTCCCGACCCCGCCGGCGCAGCTCTCGGTGATTGGCTCGGTCCTTGCTCGCTGCGCGGCCGAGAACGCCGGCGGCGAAGGCTATTTTGCGGTGATCGGATCGCTCTTCCAGAAGCAGGCCGAATGGGTGCCGAATGGCGCAGACCACAAGGGCGAACTTCTGAAAATAACCCAGCAGGTCGGGATCGGCGAAGACGCTTTCGAAACCTGCCTGCAGCGGCAGGATCTGGTCGACCTGATCTACAATAACGTCAAGTCGGCCGAAGCCGCCTACCAGATCGATTCCACGCCAAGCTTTGTCGTCAATGGCGAGAAGAAGTCGATGCGAAGCCTTGAGGACTGGAGCAAGACCCTCGAAGCCGCCTATGTCGCGGCGACTGGTGAACAGTCAGGCGCCCAGTCCGAGACCCCGTCCGGCAGCGACGCTGAACCCGCCTCTGGGGAAGAAAGCTGAACGCCGGCTTCTTTCGTGAAATTGCCGCGACGCCAGAATCGTTGACGAGTCCTTGGCATCGGCGGCGCGCCCGCGCCGTCCGCCGCATGCGTCACGGTCCATCCTTCCGGACAAGGCGCATCGATCCGGGGCTTTAAGACGTGCGCTTCACCAACCTTCGGCTTATCGGGTTCAAATCGTTCGTCGACACGACAGATCTCGACGTCCGCGACGGCCTCACGGGCGTCGTCGGCCCCAACGGCTGCGGCAAGTCGAACCTGCTGGAGGCCCTGCGCTGGGTCATGGGCGCAACCTCCGCCAAGGCGCTGCGCGGCGGCGGGATGGCCGACGTCGTGTTTTCAGGCACGTCGATGCGCCCGGCCCGGAACTGGGCCGAAGTCATCCTGACGCTCGACAATTCGGACCGGACCGCGCCGGCGGAGTACAATGACTGCGCCGTGCTCGAGGTCTCGCGGCGGATCGTCAAGAACGCCGACGGCGCCCAGTCGATCTACCACATCAATTCCAAGGAAGTCCGCGCCAAGGACGTGCAGCTCCTGTTTGCCGACGCGTCGACCGGCGCCAATTCGCCGGCCCTCGTGCGCCAGGGGCAGATCTCGGAACTGATCAACGCGAAACCGGAAAACCGCCGTCGCCTCCTGGAAGAGGCCGCCGGCGTCACCGGCCTGCATTCTCGCCGACACGAAGCGGAACTGCGCCTGCGCGCGGCCGAACAGAACCTCGCGCGCCTTGAAGACGTGACCGGCGAGCTTGAGTCGCAAAAATCCGCTCTCGCCCGACAGGCGCGCCAGGCGACCCGGTATCGCAACCTCTCCGGCGACATCCGGCGGACGGCCGCAGGCGTCGCCTACCTGCGCTGGCGCGACGCCATGGGCGCCCGCGACGCCGCCGCGATCGAAGCTGACGACCTCGCCCGCCTCGTGGAGGACGCGGCCCGTGCGGCGACAGCGGCGCTCGCCGCCCGCGAAGCAACCGAGGAAAAGATCGGTCCGCTCCGAATGGCGGAGGCCGAAGCCGCCGCCGCGCTTCATCGCCTGTCGGTCGCCCGCGACGGGCTCGCTGCCGAAGCTGAGCGGGCCGCCGCCACCCTTGAACGTCTGCGGCAGGATGCGGCGAGCGCGGCGCGCGACCTTGCCCGTGAGGAAGAACTGCATCGCGACGCCGCCGACGCAATCGACGCGATCCATCGCGAGCGCGAGGGGCTCGCCGCCCGGGACGCGTCCGAAGCGACGCGTCTCGCCGACGCCGCCTCCGCTCATGACGCAGCGCGGACGCGCCTTGCCGAAGCTGAAGCCGCCTTCGAGGAGGCGCGCGCCAGGGCCGCCGACGTAGACGCGGACCGCCGCGCCGCCACGGCCGCCCTCGACGCGGCGGCCCGGCGCCTGGAAAAGCTCGAAACGGCGCGCCTCGACGCCGAACGCGAGCGCGACGAGCTCGAAGCGCGTCTAGCCGCCCGGCGGCAGGCGGACGGCGGAGCCGACCCGCTGGAGATCGCTGAACGAACCGCCCAGGACGCGGACGCGCGTCTCGGCGACGCCGAAACCGCGTGCATCGACGCCCGCGCCGCCCTGCCGGCGACGCGCGGCCCCAAGGACGCCGCGGCGCAGAAACTTGCCGCCCTGGCCGCCGAACGGCAAGCCCTTGAAAAGATCCTCGGCGCCTCAAGCGACGGCGACTTTCCATCCGTACTCGAAGCGATCCGCGCCGGGGACGGCTATGAAAAGGCCCTCGCGGCGGCGCTCGGCGACGACCTCGACGCAGCCCTCGATCCCGGCGCGCCGGCGTTCTGGCGAGAGCGCCTGGACCTGTCGGCCCTGCCGCCGCTGCCGGCGGGCGCAACGACGCTGGCTGACGCAGTCGTCGCCCCGCCAGCGCTCTCGCTTCGCTTGCGGATGGTCGGAGTGGTCGATGAGGCTGCCGGCGACGACCTCGCCCGGCTGTTGCAGCCGGGCCAGAGGCTTGTCTCGCGCAACGGCGCGCTGTGGCGGTGGGACGGGTTCGTCAAGCGCGCGGATGCGCGATCCGCGGCGGCGGTGCGCCTCGAGCAGCGCAATCGCCTGGAACGGCTACTCGTCGAAACAGCGGACGCGGAGGACGCGCTTGCCGACGCCAGCGACGCTCATGAAGCGGGAATTGGGCGCCTGCGGGCCGCGGAGACCGCCGAGCGCGACGCCAGGCGCGCGGCGGCCGAGGCGCGCAAGTCCCTTGACGCCATGCGCCGCGACCGTCTTGAGGCGGAACGTCAGGCCGCGCGCCTCGCCGAACGACTGACGTCCCTTGCCGAAGCCGCCCTGCGCGCTGCGGCCGATCAGGCCGAAACCGCGCAGCAGGCCGAAGCGCTTCGCACCCAAATCGCCGAACTGCCCGCGGCTGACCTGATCGAAGGACGCCTCGACGAGGCGCGTCGTCTCCTGGACGCCGCCCGCAGCGTTGAAACCGAAGCCCGCGGCGCCCATCGCGACCTTACGCGCGACGCCGAGGCGCGAGCGGCGCGGCGCGGCGAGCTTGATCGCGAAGAAGCCGCCTGGGCCGCGCGCGCCGAGGGCGCGGCAACGCGCCGGGACGAACTCCGGGCCCGGATCGCCCGGAACGACGCCGAGCAGGCGACAGCGGCCGATGCGCCAAAGGCGATCGAAACGAAGCGCGCCGCGCTTCTCGACGAGCTGGAAAAAGCCGAAGCCGCCCGGTCGGCCGCCGCAGACGCCCTAGCCGCCGCAGAAGCCGCCCTGCGCGACGCGGACGCCGCCGCAAGAAGCGCCGAAGGCGAAGCCAGCGCCGCCCGCGAAGCCCGCGCGCGGGTCAGCGCCCAGCTTGAAAGCGCCGAGGCGCGGGTCGTGGAGACGATCGCACAGGCGCGCGAGACGTGCGACTGCGCGCCGGAAAGCCTTCCCGACGTGGCGGAGTTCAAAGGCGACGCCCCCTTGCCCGACCGCGACGATCTCGAACGCAAGCTCGACCGCTACAAGCGCGAGCGCGAGAATCTTGGCGGCGTCAATCTGCGGGCGGATGAAGAACTCCAGGAGATGAGCGAGCGCCTCGACGCGATCGCGACGGACCGGGAAGACTGCGAAGCGGCGATCCGCAAACTCCGCGCCGGCATTGGATCGATCAACCGCGAAGCGCGCGAGCGCCTTAATGCGGCGTTTTCAACGGTCAACGCCAATTTTGGCCGGCTCTTCACCCGCCTGTTCAATGGCGGCCAGGCGGAGCTGCGACTGACGGACTCAGAGGATGTCCTTGAGGCCGGACTTGAAATCTACGCTTCGCCGCCGGGCAAGAAGCTGACCTCCATGTCGCTGATGTCGGGCGGCGAACAGGCGCTGACCGCGACGGCCCTGATATTCGCGGTGTTCATGGCCAACCCGGCGCCGGTGTGCGTCCTTGACGAAGTCGATGCGCCGCTCGACGACGCGAACACCGAACGGTTCTGCGGCCTCCTGCACCAGATGGCCAAGGAAACGAAAACGCGCTTTCTCGTGATCACGCACCATGCCCTCACCATGTCGCGCATGGATCGGCTGTTCGGGGTCACGATGATGGAGCAAGGCGTGAGCCGGCTGGTCTCGGTTGACCTGACGCGCGCCGAACAGCTCGCCGCGGCTGAGTGACGCTTCGCCGCAAGGCGCGTTGCGGCCGCGACGGCGCCTCGGCACTCTTGAGTGTCGTCAATAGCGCGGGCGCTTCGCGCGCTGAACGGCAGTCGGCCGCGCATTCATTTACATCGCTTTCAACACGATATCGGGGGCTTCATGAAGATCCGGAACACAATCCATCTCGTCGCCAGCCTGTCGGTCCTGGCGGCCGCCACTGGATGCGGCCAGTCGGACGCGCCAGCCGCGCGCGCCGCGGCGGAAGCCGCTGGCGAGGCGGCAGTCGCGATTGACGCCGTCGCAAGCGCCGAAGCGACCGCTTCGAACCCGCTGCTGGCCGAGTGGGCCGGGCCCTATGGCGGCGTTCCCGCATTCGATAAGATGAAAGTCGAAGACTTCAAGTCGGCGCTTGAGGCCGGCATGGCCGAGCAGCTCGCCGAAATCGACGTGATCGCGGACAATCCCGAACCGCCGACATTCGACAACACGATCCTCGAGCTAGAACGCGCCGGCGCGACGCTCGGCCGCGTCTTCGCCTACTGGGGCGTCACCAGCAGCAACCTTTCCTCTCCGGCGTTTCGCGACGTGCAACAGGAAATGGCGCCCCGGCTCTCGGAATTCTTCTCCAAGATCAACCAGAATGAAAAGCTCTTCGCCCGGGTGAAAGCGGTTCACGACAGCGACGCCGTGAAGCAGATGCGGCCCGACCAGCAACGGCTCGTGCGGCTCGTCTATGACGGCTTCGCCCGCAATGGCGCGACCCTCGACGGCGCGGCGAAAGCGCGGTACGCGGATATCAATAAACGCCTCGCCGAACTGCATACGACGTTCGCGAACAATGTCCTCCACGACGAAGAAAGCTATGTCACCTACCTGTCGGCCGACGACCTCGGCGGCCTGTCGCAAGCGTTCATCGACGCCGCGGCAACCGCGGCGAGCGACCGCGGCCGCGAGGGCGAATACGCCATCCTGAACACCCGCTCGTCCATGGATCCGTTTCTGACATTCTCCACCGAGCGCGACCTGCGTGAGAAGGTGTGGCGCACCTATTACGATCGCGGCGACAATGGCGATGAATTCGACAACAACGCGATCATTGCGGAGATCCTGAAGCTGCGGGACGAGCGCGTCGGCCTTCTCGGATATGAGACGTATGCGGACTGGCGCCTTGAAGATCGCATGGCCAAGACGCCCGAGCGCGCCATGGACCTGATGATGGCCGTCTGGCCCGCCGCGATCGGCCGCGTCGCCGAGGAAGTCGCGGACATGCAGGCGATCGTCGACGCCGAAGGCGGCGACTTCGAGATCGCGCCCTGGGACTATCGCTTTTATTCGGAAAAGGTTCGCAAGGCCAAATACGATCTCGACTCGGACGAAGTGAAGCAGTACCTGCAGCTCGATAATCTGCGCGAAGGCCTCTTCTACGTCGCCGGCGAGCTGTTCGGGTTCGCATTCGAGCCTGTCGAGGAAGGTTCGGTGCCTGTCTTCCATCCTGACGTGAAAGTCTGGGAAGTGACCGACCGTCAGACCGGCGAGCATGTGGGCCTGTGGTATCTCGACCCCTTTGCGCGGGCCGGCAAGCGTTCCGGCGCCTGGGCGACGAGCTATCGCAGCCATGAAACCTTCGACGGCAAGAAGACGCCGCTCGGCTCCAATAACTCCAATTTCGTCAAGGCGGCGGACGGCGAACCCGTGCTCGTCTCCTATGATGACGCCGAAACGCTGTTCCACGAATTCGGCCACGCGCTGCATTATCTGTCGTCGAATGTCGCCTATCCGACGCTGAACGGCGGCGTGCGCGACTACACCGAGTTCCAGTCGCAACTGCTTGAGCGCTGGCTTCTGACGGACGAGGTGATCGACCGGTTTCTCGTTCACTACCGCACCGGCGAGCCGATCCCCGATGCGCTTGTGGCGAAGATCAAGGCGGCCAAGACCTTCAACCAGGGTTTTCAGACAACGGAATATCTCGCTTCTGCGATCATCGACATGAAACTCCACACAGCCGACCCGAAGGGTCTTGACCCCGACGCATTCGAGCGTCGCGAACTGGAAAAGCTCGGCATGCCGTCCGCGGTCGTGATGCGGCACCGCACGCCGCACTTCGGCCACGCCTTTTCCGGCGAAGGTTATTCGGCGGGGTACTATGGCTACATGTGGGCGGACGTCCTGACGTCGGACGCCGCGGAAGCCTTCGCCGAGGCGCCGGGCGGCCTTTACGACGATGGCGTCGCGGAGAAGCTGGTGACCTACCTCTTTGCGCCGCGCAATTCGATCGACCCAGCGGAGGCCTACCTGAAATTCCGCGGCTCGGAGCCTTCGATCGCGCCTCTGATGCGCGACCGCGGGTTCCCGATCCCCGCCGGGGTCGAATCCGGCGGCCAGTAGGCGGCATTTTCAGCGACAGAACAGTTGCGGCTGATCGCCGCGACTCGAGCCGACCCGCGGCGCGCCGGCAACGGCGCGCCGCAATCGCTTGACGCTGCAGTGCGGCGGAATTACGACCCGCCGGAACGGGTCGCGACGGATTTTGCGCCAGAAAGTGCATGCCGGGTGAGCGAGGATAAGAACCGCGAAGCCGGCGACCGGCTCGAAGATTTGTCCCGGCGCCTTGACGAAGCGCTCGGACAACGCGAGACGGACGCCGCACGGCGGGGCGAAGCGTCCAGCCGCGGTCAGGCGCTTGGCGCGGGGTTTCGTCTCGCGTCCGAGCTCATCGCGGCGGCGCTCGTCGGCCTGGCGCTCGGGCTTGGTTTCGACGCGTTTGTCGGAACCGCTCCCTTCGGGCTCCTCGCGGGCCTGTTCATCGGTTTCGCAGCGGGACTGCGCAACGCCGTGTCGGCTTTCACTGGCGGCGGAGCGACCAACGACAAGAACGGCGACAACGCCGGCGAGGGACAGACATGACGACGTCGTCGCTTTCATCAATGCTCGACGCACCGGCCCCCGCGGCGCTTGGCGTCGTAGGTGACCTTGCGCGTTTGCTCGGGTCGTCTTTCGCGCCGCGCGCGGCCGGCCCGATGGAACAGTTCGAAATCCACCGCTACGTGCCGCTGTCCCTTGGCGACATCGACCTGTCATTCACCAATTCGTCCCTGTGGATGGTTATCGCGACCGGGCTCGCCATCCTTTTCTTCACCGCGGCGACGCGCGTGCGGTCGCTGATCCCCGGGCGGCTCCAGTCGGTCGCCGAACTCACCTATGACTTTGTCGCAGACATGGTTCGCGGCGCGATCGGTCCGGAAGGCATGAAGTTCTTCCCGTTCGTCTTCACGCTGTTCGTCTACATCCTGCTGGCGAACCTGCTTGGCCTGACGCCATCGATCCCTGGCCTCACCCACACCTTCACGACAACCAGCCATATCGCCGTGACCATCGGCCTTTCGATGACGTCGATCCTCATCGTGATCGTCTACGGCTTCTACAAGAACGGCCTTGGCTTTCTGAAGCTGTTCGCGCCCTCCGGCGTGCCGGCCTGGCTGTTGCCGCTGATCGTGCTGATCGAGTTCGTGTCATTCCTGTCGCGGCCGCTGTCGCTCGCAATCCGGTTGTTTGCGAACATGCTGGCCGGCCACATCATCCTGAAGGTGTTCGCCGGCTTCATCATTTCGCTTCTCGGGGCGGGCGGCGTCGTCAGTGCGATTGCGATCTTTCCTTTCCTCGGAACGGTCGCTATCACCCTGCTCGAACTCCTTGTCGCCTTCCTTCAGGCGTACGTGTTCGCGATCCTGACCTGCATCTATCTCAACGATGCGGAGCACGTGGGGCACCACTGATCGTAAGTTTTTCCGTCGCGCGCGGGGTGGAGCCGGCCGCGGGCGCGCGCCAAGGATATCGGCTCAGAGCAAGACGAGAATGGAAACCACCGCAATGACCCCTGAAGCAGCAAAACTCATCGGCGCCGGCATCGCGGCCCTCCCCCTCGCCGGCGCTGGCGTCGGCCTCGGCCTGATCTTCGGCAACTTCCTGTCTGGCGCGTTCCGCAACCCGTCGGCGGCCGCCGCGAACCAGCAGACCCTCCTCCTCGCCTTCGCGCTGACCGAATTTACGGGCCTCCTTGGCTTCGTTGTCGCGATGCTGATCCTTTTCGTCTTCTAGTCCGACGACGACGAGACCCTTGAAGGATCGGCGACGCGGCGTTGGAAGACGCGGCGTCGCCCAATAGCGAAACGGGGCGGCAATGGCGCACCTTTGGATGGCGTTGGCGGCAGCGGCCGCGGAAGAAGCCGAAGGCATCGTAGCGGCGGCGGAAACCTCTTCCGGCGGCCTGCCGCAGATGGACTTCTCCACCTATCCGAGCCAGCTCTTCTGGCTCGCGGTGACGTTCGGCACCCTCTACGCGGTGATGTCATCGGCGATCCTGCCGCGCCTCGGCGGCGCGATCGAAGATCGGCGCGACCGCATCGCGGACGATCTCGACCAGGCCGCCGAATTCCGCCGCCAGGCGGAGGAAGCCGAGAAGGCCTACCAGACGTCGCTCGCCGACGCCCGCGCCAAGGCGCAGTCGATCGCCGCGGAGACCCGCTCGGAAATGGAAGCGGAAATCGCCTCCATGCAGGCCGAAGCCGATGACCGGGCGACTGCGAAGATCGCCGCCGCCGAAGCCAAGATCGACGAGATGAAGGACAAGGCGGCCGCCAATGTGCGCGCCGCGGCGGCCGACGTCGCCCGCGAGATTGTCGGCGCGCTGATCGACGAAAAGCCAACTGACGAAACCATCGCCGCTGCGATCGCGAAATCGGTCCGGTAGGCGGCAAAGGTCAGGATGCGGACATGATTGCGGAACTAGCGATGATGGCGGCCGACGCCGCCGCTGAACATGGCGCGGGCCACTCGACCCCGATCCTTCAGGACACTTCGTTCTGGGTCAGCCTCGGCTTTCTCGTCGTGGTCGGGCTCCTGCTCTACATGGGCGCGCATACGTCGATAACGAAGGCGCTCGACGCGCGCGCCCAGCGCATTTCCGACGAACTGGACGAAGCCCGCCGCCTGCGCGAGGAAGCCCAGGAACTTCTGGCCCAGTACCAGCGTCGCCAGCGCGAAGCGGAGGACGAAGCGCAGGCGATCGTCGAGCAGGCAAAACGCGACGCCAAGCGCCTCGCCGCCTCCATGCGCGAGAAGATCAACGAACAGATCGACCGCCGCGAAAAATCCGCTGCGCAGAAAATCGCCCGCGCCGAAGCTCAGGCGATCACCGAAATTCGCGGCCAGATAGTCGATGCGGCGGTCAACGCCACCCAGATCATCATCCGGGACCGGATGGATCAGAGCGCCCAGTCCGCACTCGCCGAAAAGGCGCTCGACGACCTGCGCGCGCGCCTCAACTGAGCGTGCAGCCGGTTTTGCCGCGCAGCCTGCAAACTGCCGCCGACCCCCGCCGCCGTCCCGCATCGTCGATTGCTGACGACGTCATGTCGTTCTGGTTCGCAGCAGCGCGGCCCGTGGACTGGTTCCGCCGCTCGGCGGCGTTCGACGCGCGGGTTCGTCAGAATTTCGCGGTCCTGCACGACGTCGCGGCCGCCGGCGCCTGGCCGGCGCTGGAGTCCTTCCCGCGCGGCGCCCTCGCCTTCGTCATCGTGCTCGACCAGTTTTCGCGCAATCTTCACCGCGACGACCCCCGCGCCTTCTCCTCGGACCCGCTGGCGCGCGCCGTCGCCCGGCGGGCCATCGCGCGGCGGTTCGACCTCGCCGTGCCCGCGCGGGAGCGAGCCTTTTTCTATATGCCGTTCATGCACGCGGAAACGATCGCCGATCAGGACCTGTCGCTCCGTCTCTTCCGCACACGGCGGAACGATCCGCTGCAACTGGGTCACGCCCGCGAACACGCATCGATCATCCTGCGCTTCGGACGGTTTCCGCACCGCAATGCGATCCTTGGCCGGGCGTCGACGCCAGCCGAGCGGCAGTTCCTGCGCAATGGCGGGTTCGCCGCCTGAGACGGCGGACGGATCAGGTCGCGTAGCCGACCTCCGCGGCGAGGCGCCGGCAAAGCCGATCGAGGGGCACCGAAATCCCGTCGCCCTGAACGATCCTGACATGCCGCCGATCCAGCGCGCGAGCGTGCGCTGCGCCGCACGAGTGGGCGATCATGCCGACGTCCTTGCGCATCTGCTACACATAGCTGGCGACCTGGCGCGCCTTCCGGACCGGGTCCAGCGCCGCCTGGAGATGCTTCTTGTGGGTCGTGACGCCGGTCGGGCAATTGTTCGTATGGCAACGAAGCGCCTGAATGCAACCGATTGAAAACATGAAGCCCCGAGCCGTGTTGACCGCGTCGGCGCCGGCGCAATAGGCCCACGCGACGTCGGCGGGCGTCACGAGCTTGCCCGACGCGATGACCCTGATGCGGTCGCGCAGACGCCGGCGCGCGAGAATATCCGTCAGCATCGGGAGCGCATACCGCAGCGGCAGCCCGACATTGTCCATCAACGCCATTGGCGCGGCGCCCGTGCCCCCGTCGCCCCCGTCAAGCGTGATGAAATCGGGCGCAGAGCGTTCCCCGCGCGCGCCGATCGCATCGCACAGCTCTTCAATCCAGTGGTAGCCGCCAATCACCGTCTTGAACCCGACTGGCAGGCCGGAAATCCGCCGCAGGCGCTCTATCATGTCGATAAGGTCGCCGACATCGTCAATTTCCGGGTGGCGGTTTGGCGAGATCGACGCCTCTCCCGCTGTAACGCCGCGGATAGACGCGATCTCCGCAGTGACTTTCTCAGCAGGCAGAATGCCGCCCTTGCCGGGCTTTGCGCCCTGGGCGAGCTTGAGCTCGATCATCTTTACCTGGGGCGTCGCCCCGATCTCGCGCAGCCGCGTCTCGTCAAGCGCGCCGTCACGGGTCCTGACGCCATATTTCGCGGTGCCGATCTGGAACACGACGTCGGCGCCGCCGACGAGGTGTTGCGGCGCGAGCCCGCCTTCGCCCGTATTGAGCCAGCAGCCGGCCGCCGCCGCGCCCCTCGACAGCGCCTCGATCGCCGGCGCCGACAGCGAACCATAGCTCATCGCGGAAATGTTGATGATCGACCCGGCCCGGTAGGGGCGTTCCACATAAGGACCGAACAGCACAGCTGGCGGATCGCTCGCCTCTTCGTCGAGCTTCGGAAAGGCGGCGTTTGCAAAGATCGGCGTGCCGACTAGCGTGAGGTTGCGCGTCGAGCCGAACGGCTGGGTGTTCGACCGGCCTTTGGCGGAGTTCTCAATCCATTCCCGCTCGGCCCGGTTGAAGGGCATTTCCTCCCGGTCAAGCGCAAAGAAGTATTGCCGAAAGAACTCGCCGAGGTGCGAGAACAGATACCTGAGCCGCCCGATGACCGGATAGTTTCGCCGTATCGCATCGCCATTTTGGGTCCGGTCAATGACGAAGACGACCACAAGCGCCGCCGCCGCAAGGCCCAGCGCCAGAACGAATATTTTCGACAGGACGGTCGCCGCATTGAATGCGTCATTGACGTCCATTTCATCCCCTCCGGGACTGACTAATGCCTTGGCTCAAGGTCCGACGGACCGGTAGGCTTTTCAAGTCGGAAAGGTGGATCCGCAGGATGGCCGCGTCGAAGATCGAGAACCTTCAGGCCCTGCGCGGAGTCGCGGCGTTGATGGTGTTTGTGGCCCATCTGGCCGCGGCGGAAGGCGACTACGGGTCGGCGCCATTGCTGTTGCCGTTCGCGCTCAATCTGGGCCAGGTCGGCGTCGACCTTTTCTTCGTCATCAGCGGTTTCGTTATGGTCCACGTGACCATGGATGGGCCGCGCGGCCGCAGAGCGGCGACGCGGTTCATCTACAATCGCGGCGCACGGATCTTTCCCCTTTACTGGGTCGCCACCTCTGGGCTCGTCGCGCTCTACGCCGGCAAGAAGTTCGCGTTCGGCGAGGACACGCCGCTTGGCGACCTTGTCGGTTCGTTCCTGCTGCTGCCGACCGGCGAGCTGCCGCTGCTGGCGGTCGGCTGGACGCTCACGCACGAGCTATATTTCTACGCAGCGTTCGCGCTGTTCCTTTTGATGGCGCCCGGGCGGCTGCCCATGCTGCTTTTCGCCTGGGGATTGCTGGTCGCCGCCGGCGCGGCATTGACGGGCGCGGACGCATCGCCATTCGTTAGACTGATTTTCAATCCGTTGACATTCGAGTTTCTGGCGGGCGCGGCCGTCGCGTTACTTGTCCGGCGGGGCGTCACGGGCTGCGCGGCCGCATCGCTTGCCCTCGGCGGCGGCGCCGTCCTCGCGCTCGCGATCGGCTTCGCCCGTGACCTCTACCCGGCGGCGCTGGCCGATCATATGCAACGCGTACTGATTTTCGGCGCGCCGATGGCGGCCATCGCCTACGGCGCCGTCGCGCTGGAGGCTGCCCCCCGGCCGCGCATCGCGCCTCGGTGGCTGCGCCAGGTCGGCGACGCCTCGTACGCGCTTTATCTTCTCCACGTGCCGACATTTCTCGTCGTCGGGAAGGCCGTCACCACGATCCTGGCGCCGGGGGCGGCGACGAATGCCGTCCTCATTGCCGCCTATGCGGCCACCGGGCTCGCAGTCGCGTTCCTGGCGCACGAGTTTGTCGAGAAACCATTGCTGCGAATGACCCGGCGGTTCGGCGACTCGGCCCTTCCGCGCGCCGCGCCCCCGCACGCAGCCGCGCCGCACCAAGCGGGGGCGCCGCAAAAAGGGGCGCCAGTGGGCTGACCTCTTATTCGGCGGCCTGCAGCGGCGCATCCGGCGTCCAGCGCAGCACCGGCTTGCGCGCGGCCGCGGTCTCATCCAGGCGGCGACGCGGCGCAAAGCGCGGCGCGGCCTTGAACGCGGCGACGTCGCCCGACTTCGCCCGGCGCGCCAGCGACAAAAGCGCGTCGCAGAACTGGTCGAGCTCGGCTTTCGATTCCGACTCCGTCGGCTCGATAAGCATCGCGCCATGGACGACGAGCGGGAAATACATCGTCATCGGATGATACCCTTCGTCGATCATCGCCTTGGCGAAGTCGATCGTCTCGACGCCGGTATCCGCCAGGAAACGGTCGTCGAACAGCGCCTCGTGCATGCAATAGCCTTCGAACGCCGGCGTCATTTCCGTCTTGAGGCGCGCGAGGACGTAGTTGGCGTTGAGCACCGCGTCTTCGGCCGCCATTGCGACGCCATCCTTGCCATGGCTCAACATATAGCTCAGTGCCCGGACGAACATGCCCATCTGCCCGTGGAAGGCGGTCATCCGCCCAAAGCTCAGCTCGCCTTCTGCGCCGGCGGTCCGCGCCGCGTCGCGCCGCTCGATCAGGCGATAGCGCCCGTCCTTTTCCACGATGAACGGCACCGGCGCGAAAGGCGCGAGCGCCGCGGACAGGACCGTCGGGCCGGATCCCGGACCGCCGCCGCCATGGGGCGTCGAAAAGGTCTTGTGCAGATTGATATGCATGGCGTCGACGCCAAGGTCGCCAGGCCGGACCTTGCCGCCGATCGCGTTGAAATTGGCGCCGTCGCAGTAAAAATAGCCGCCCGCCGCGTGCACCGCATCGGCGATCGCGCGGATCTCGCGCTCGAAAAGGCCGCAGGTATTGGGGTTGGTGACCATGATCCCCGCGACGTCGGGTCCAAGGCGTTCCTTCAGCGCCGCAAGATCGACGCGGCCGGTCTTGTCCGATGGTATGTTGTCGACCTTGAAGCCGCACTGGGCGGCGGTCGCAGGGTTCGTTCCGTGGGCGGATTCCGGCGCCAGTACGCGCGTGCGCGTCGCGCTTTCGCCTCGCGCCTCGATCGCGGCCTTGATCGTCATCATGCCGCAAAGCTCGCCATGGGCGCCGGCCTTCGGGCTCATCGCGACGGCCGGCATGCCGGTCAGCTCCTTCAGCCAGAAGCTCAGCACGTGGATCAGCTCGAGCGCGCCCTGCACCGAGCCTTCGGGCTGCATCGGATGAATGTCAGCGAATCCCGGCAGACGCGCCATCTTTTCGTTGAGGCGCGGATTGTGCTTCATCGTGCAGCTGCCAAGAGGGAACGGCCCCATGTCGATGGCGTAGTTCTTCTGGCTGAGCCGCACGAAGTGCCGCATCGTCTCAGGCTCAGACAGGCCCGGCAGGCCGATCTCGCCGCGCCGCTCCACGCCGCCCAGCCGGTTCGTCGTCAGGGTCGGCGCCGGAAAGTCAACGCCGGTCTCGCCGTAGGCGTCCTTTTCGAAGATCAGGCTTTCCTCGATCTGCAATGCGCGATTGCCGGTCGTCGTCTCAGCCGTCGCATCGGTTGCGTCGCCCCGGGTGGGTCGTCCCTGATTATTCATGGTCATGACGGTCTCGCTTCGTTTGATCCTTGCGCGCCCACGAGGCGCATCATGTTCTCATCGTGCAGCGCTTCGCCAAAAAGGCGGAGCCGGCGGGCCCTGTACGCCGGCGCGCCCGGCAACGCCGCCGCAGCAATCGCCATCGCCCGGCCGAGCGCCTGCCAGCCGTCCGCGCCGCAGGCCGCGTGCGGCTCGTCGTTCCAGCCGTCCCCGAAGCCGAGGAACTGGTACCGACACGTCCATTCGCCATTGGCCGCCGGCGACGGGCGATAGATCTTCAGACTCGCGAGGCCTTGCGCGCGGCCAGCTTCGTCCGCGACCTCAAAATCCCGCTGAACGACGACATCCACCTCAAATCGTCCCGGCCAGAGCCGCGGCGAACGACGCGATATCCTCGTCGGACGTGCATTCGGTCGCCGCAACGATCAGCAGGTTTTCCGCCTGCGGTTCGTCCGGCCACAGACGCCCGCCGGGCGCGCCGGCGATGATGTCCGCCGCCGCGAGCCGGTCGACCACCGCTTCCGCATTCGACGGCAGGCGCAGCGTGAATTCGTTGAAATACGCCGACGTCAGAACATCAACGCCCTTGACGGCCGACAGCGCATCCGCCGCCTTGCAGGCCGCCTCGTGGTTCAGCGCCGCCACCCGGCGCAGGCCGGCCTCCCCGAGCAGCGTCATGTGGACCGTGAACGCCAGCGCGCAAAGGCCGGAATTCGTGCAAATGTTCGACGTCGCCTTGTCCCGGCGAATGTGCTGTTCGCGGGTCGACAGGGTAAGGACGAACCCGCGCTTGCCGTCGGTGTCCGCCGTCACGCCGCACAGGCGTCCCGGCATCTGGCGCACGAACTTCTCGCGCGTTGCGAACAGGCCGACATAAGGCCCGCCAAAATTGAGGCTGTTGCCGATTGACTGTCCCTCGCCGACGACGATGTCCGCGCCCATCGCGCCAGGGCTTTCGACGGCCCCGAGCGACATCGTTTCAGTCACGACCGCGACGAGGAGCGCGCCCTTCTCGTGGGCGGCCCTGGCGATCGGCCGCAGGTCGCGCACATTACCGAATACATCCGGGTTCTGAACGATGACGCAGGACGTCGTCTCATCGATCAGCGCTTCAATGTCAGCGTCGCCTGTCGGGGCGAACGGCGCAAAGACGACCTCATCGCCGACAAGCTCCGAGCTCATCCGCGTCACGGAGGCATAGTGCGGATGCAGCCCCCCCGACAGCACGACCCGCGAGCGCCGGGTCACCCGGCGCGCCATCAACGCCGCTTCCGCGCACGCCGTCGAGCCGTCATACATTGAGGCGTTCGCGACCTCCATGCCGGTCAGCGCCGCAACCTGGGTCTGGAACTCGAAGAGGTATTGCAACGTGCCCTGCGCAATTTCCGGCTGGTAGGGCGTGTAGGACGTCAGGAATTCGGATCGCTGGATGATATGGTCGACCGTCGCCGGCACGTGGTGCTTGTACGCGCCGCAGCCAACAAAGAACGGCCCGGCCGACGCCGTCCGGTTTTTCGCCGCCATGCGGCCGAGGATGCGTTCGACCTCGAGCTCCGATTTGTGCGTCGGCAGGTCGAAGCCGGGGTCAAGCGCGTCGGCCGGCACGTCCTGAAACAGGGCAGCTATATCCTTTGCGCCGACTACGGACAGCATCTGGCGACGGTCTTCATCCGAAAGCGGAAGATAACGCATCTACGACGCCTCCACGAACGACTTGTACGCCGCCTCGTCCATCAGGGCATCGAGCTCTTCGCGGTTCGACAGGCGGATCTTGACGAACCACGCCTCGCCGTCCGGATCCGCATTGACCTTCGCCGGATCGTCGACGATCGCGCCATTGGCGGAAACAATCTCGCCGGAGACAGGCGCATAGACATCCGACGCCGCCTTGACCGATTCGACGACCGCCATATCGGCGTTGCGCTCAAACGACGCGCCCACGTCCGGCAGCTCGACGAAGACGACGTCGCCGAGTTGCTCAGCGGCGTGCGAGGTAATGCCGACCGTGGCGACGTCGCCTTCGACCCGCACCCATTCGTGCTCTTTGGTGTATCTGATCGACATCCGGGTTCTCCTAGCCTCTGTAATATCTGTGCGGAACGAATGGGGTCGCAGCGACGCTCGCCGGCAGCGGCTTGCCGCGCACGACAACCTGCAGCGCCGCGCCAATGGCGTCGAAACCCGCCTTCACATAGCCCATGGCGACGGGGCGCGCGAGCGTCGGCCCAAAGCCGCCCGACGTCACGACGCCGATCTCCGCGCCGTCTGCGGAAAGGATGACGGCGCCCTCGCGGACCGGCGCCCGGCCTTCGGGAAGTATGCCGACGCGGCGGCGCGCAGGGCCATCGCTCAGCTCCCGGAGGATCCGGTCGGCGCCCGGAAATCCGCCTTCCTCCCGCCGGCGCTTGCCGATCGTGAAGTCGATCCCGCCCTCAACCGGCGACGTCGTGCCGTCGAGGTCATGGCCGTAGAGGCAAAGCCCCGCTTCGAGGCGCAGTGAATCGCGCGCGCCGAGCCCGATCCACTTGACGTCGTCATGGGCGAGCAGCGCCTTCGCCAGTCGCTCGGCGTCGTCCGCCGGCACGGAGATCTCGAACCCGTCCTCGCCCGTGTAACCGCACCGCGAGAGCAGGACATAAGCGCCCTCCCACTCGGTCGGAACCATGGTCATGAACTTCTGCTCGCCCGCGCCGGGAAACAGCGCGTCGACGACGGCGGCCGCTTTCGGCCCCTGGATCGCCAGCAACGCACGATCGTCGAGGATGTCGAGCTCGGCCCGGCCCGCGAGGCGGTCGGCGATCAGGGCGTAATCCTCTTCCTTGCAGGCGGCGTTGACGACGAGAAACAACTTCCCGTCCCCCGCCTCCATGGCGGGGCGGGTGGCCATGAAATCGTCGTGGACGCCGCCTTCGTCGTTGAGAAGGACGGAGTATCTGAGGCCGCCGCGCTTCAGCTTTTTGAACTCGCCCGGCGCCAGGGATTCCAGCGCCGCGGCGATCGCCTCGTGCGCCTGCGGCGCGCCGATCGGCGCCTGGGTGGTTTTCAGGAACGCCTGGCCCATGTGCGACACGTCAAACAGGCCCGCCGCGGCGCGAACGTGAAGGTGCTCCTGCATCACGCCATCCGGGTACTGAATAGGCATGTCGTACCCGGCGAAAGGCCCCATGCGCGCGCCCGCCGCAACATGCAAGCCGTGAAGCGGCGTATGTTTCAGTTCGACATTGATTGCTTCGTTCATCGGGTCGCTTGCGCCTTGACTGCGCGTCGCCCGGTGGGGCGACCCGCGATTGACGTATCGACCCCGGCTGTCATTTGACCTGAGAGATTCACGGCGCGCCTCGGCGAGAGGGGCGCGGCTTACTCCTTCGGTGCGGCCTGACGGTTACGGACAATCCCGATCCGGGCGTCCCCATCAAGCCGGCTTTCCAGCCTTCAACCTGCGCGCGGTCCTTCGGCCTGAGAGTTTCCGGGGCGGTTGCTCCTTCGGCGCCGCCGTCGACCTGGGTCGGAGGCGATCTCTCCCGCTGCGCGCCTCGCACATAGCAAATCGCGAGGCCGTCACCTAGAGCATTTTTGCAGAACGCGGCTTCGTGTCAGTTTGGCGGAATCATGCGGCGGGCGCGCGCCGCCATCAACACCCCTCGCAGCGTCCGCGCACTTCGAGCCGCGCCGTTTCGATCTTGAAGCCGGCGTCGCGCGCGAACGGCGACAGAAGCGTGTCGAGGCCCTTTACATCGATCTCGGTCACGGTCGGACACTCGTCGCAAACCAGGAACACCTGCAGCCGGTGCGGCCGCGAATGGTTGCAGATGACGTAGGTGTTCTTTCCTTCGAGCTTGTGGATCAGGCCTTTGGCCTCAAGCCCGTCGAGCGCGCGATAAACGGTCATGGGCGCGCGAACGCCGCTGCCCTTGAGGGCGTCGAGAATCTCGTACGCCTTCATCGGCTCGCCACTGCCGACCATGGTTTCCCAGACCCGGCGTTCGTTCTTGGTCAATCCAAGCGGCGCGTCATCGCCGTCCGGTCCTTCGTGATCGCAGCCATCCATCGCCATAACTCCTCCCGGGCGCCACCGACCGGACCAGGTCCGCCAGCGCTGGATTACGCAAATCCGACACGGGACTCCGGCAGATGACCGATCGATGTTATATCATGTTATAAAGATTTTCCGGCGAGGCCAACCCGGAAATGCGACAATATTTCCCCAAACCCGCGACCCACAACGGCAATCGAACAATCTGGTGGGGTCGCTCTGGGCAGCCGCTCTTGGGGGAATTCGAGGCGCCGGGCGACCTGACTGCCTGTCGCCTGGCGATCGCCCAAGCGAAATTCGAAGGACGGACCGCCTTCACTCGCGGCCGGTCAGGCGTAGAGGCGCTCGCGAAGCTCGCCCGCCGGCCGGACGGCGCGCGAATTCGTGCGCGACCGGGCGCGTTCGACCATTGCCGCGAGAATCACCGAATCGCGGGCGTCCGCCCCGCGCACGCCGTCGCTAGCCTCGCCGCGAACGGCGGCGAGAAACGCGTTGACGTGGGCGCCAAGCGGATCGGCCACGAGGTTGCCGAATTCAACCCGACGGCGCATGCCGGGCCGCGTCGAACTCAGGCTCCGCGCGAGGAAATCCACGGTCACGTCGCCGTCGTCGAACGCCGCGGTCATCGACCGACGGCGAACGGCGCTGCATCGGCTGGCCAGAAACGAGGCGACGGCGCCGTTATCGAACGTCACGGTCGCGGCGACTTCGTTGTCATCGCCCGCGGCGACCACGTCAGCCGGCGCCGACCCCACCATGCGCGCTGCGAGATCAAGGTCATGAACCATCAGGTCCCAGACGACCGATACTTCCTCGCACCGCCCCGACGCAGGCCCGCACCGGGCGAACTCAAGGCGGCCCGGCGTTTCCCCGAGGCCCGTCAGGCCGACCGTGTCCATCAGCACCCGCTCCTGGTGGCCGACGAAAAGCACGCGCTCGTGGGCTTCGGCGAGTTCGGCAAGGATGTCCGCGTGCCCGACTTCCATCGCCAGCGGCTTTTCCATGTAGACGTGCCGCTTCGCTTCGAGCGCGACCCGGCCAATATCGAAATGGGTTTCTGCCGGGGACGCGACGGTCACGACGTCGACGGCGTCGAGGAACGCATCAAGCGACCTCGCGGCCGTGGCCCCGCACTTTTCCGCAAGGGACTGGGCACGGGCGGCGTCCACGTCGAAAATGGAGGTGACGACCGTCCCCTCCGCCGCGAGATACTTGGCGGCATGGTAGCCGCCGAAAATCCCTGCTCCGATAACGCCGGCGCGAAGGCTGTTTCGCATAAATCCCCGCTCGCTCCCCTGCAGCGACGTAGATTAAGTAGATTGCTTAACAGGGGATAGTGCGCCGCACCCTTCCCCCGTTCAAAGAATGTTACGGCCTGTTTCAGTCGGCGGGCCGGACTCAGCCGTCGCTGGCCACGATCTTCAGGCGGTCCGCCAGGATAAAGGCCAGCTCGAGCGCCTGGCTGGCGTTCAGCCTGGGGTCGCAGTGAGTATGATACCGCGAATTAAGGTCGCGTTCGGTGACCTCGTCGCTGCCGCCGAGGCACTCGGTGACGTTCTGGCCGGTCATTTCGAAGTGGACGCCGCCGGGATGGGCGCCCTCGCTGCGGCAGACCGAGAAAAATGCGTCGACCTCGGCGAGGATCGAATCGAACCGACGGGTCTTCACGCCGACCCCGGTCTTGATCGTGTTGCCGTGCATCGGATCGCTGGACCAGACCACATTGCGGCCTGCCCGGGTCACCGCGCGCACCAGCGGCGGCAAGCCATCGGCGACGTTATTTGCCCCGAACCGGGCAATCAGGACGATGCGGCCGCGGGCGTTCCCCGGGTTCAGAATGTCGAGCAGCCGCAGAAGCTCATCCGGGTTGAGGCTCGGCCCGCACTTCACGCCTATCGGGTTCTCGACGCCGCGACAGAACTCCACATGGGCGCCGTCGGGCTGGCGCGTCCGATCGCCGATCCAGATCATGTGCGCCGAGGTGTCGTACCAGCCGCCCGTGGTTGAATCGACGCGTGTCATCGCCTCTTCGTACCCGAGCAGCAGCGCCTCGTGGCTGGTGAAGAAATCCGTCTCGTTCAATGACGGCACTTTTTCGCCCGTCACGCCGCACGCGCGCATGAAGGTGAGCGCCTCGGAGATCTTGTCCGCCAGCGCGCGATAGCGATCGCTTTGCCGGTCGCCGGCGACGAACTCCAGGTTCCAGCGATGCACGTTCGACAGCGACGCGTAGCCGCCGCGGGCGAACGCCCGAATGAGGTTCAGGGTCGCCGCCGCCTGGCCATAGGCCTTCAGGAGCCGCTGAGGATCCGGCGTGCGCGCGGCAGGTTCGAACTCCATCCCGTTGATGTTGTCGCCGCGATAACTGGGCAGCGTCACGTCGTCGCGGGTCTCGGTGGGCGCCGAGCGCGGCTTGGCGAACTGCCCGGCGATGCGGCCGACTTTCACGACGGGCGCGCCGGCCCCGAAGGTAAGCGCGACGGCCATCTGCAACAGGACACGGAACGTGTCGCGGATATTGTTCGGGTGAAATTCCTTGAAGCTCTCGGCGCAGTCGCCGCCCTGAAGCAGGAACGCCTCGCCCTTCTCAACGGCGGCAAGGCGTTCGCGCAGCTTGCGGACTTCCCCCGCGAACACAAGCGGGGGATAGGACGACAGCTCGCGCTCGATGGCCGTCAGCGCGGCCGTGTCCGGATAATCGTCCGGAATGTGCATCGCCGGTCGGGCGCGCCATGCCGACGGCGTCCAGTCGCTTGATCCTGCCTGATTTTCGTCGAATGACATGTTACCAATTCCTGCCGGATCGTCCGGCGCTCCCTTCCCTAGTCCGGCTTTCCGGCGGCGGCAATCCGGGCGGCAATCAGGGCGGCAGTCAGGGCTTCTGGCTGTCACGGGCCGGGCCTGCTGGCAATGGCGGGCCGGCCACGGGTCAGCTCAAGCGCGCGCGAAATTGTGATCGCCCCGCCGACCATGGCCGCGTTAAGACGCGACGATCGTCACCTGCGACAAGCGCCGCCCAGGCCGGACGCTCGTCGCCCAACCGGAGGGGCCACATGTCCAACACCACGAGAATGCGGGCCGGCCACGGCCTTTTGCTTGCAGCGGCGTCAGCCGTCGGCATCGCTGCGCCGGCCAGCGCACAGCGCGATTTCAGCGCCGTGGAGATCGCAACGACGGAGCTTGGCGGCGGCGTCTACATGCTGGTCGGCGCGGGCGGCAATCTCGGCCTGTCAGTCGGCGAAGACGGCGCATTCCTGATTGACGACCAGTTTGCGCCGCTGACCGACAAGATCACGGCGGCGGTCGCCGCCGTGTCGGACAAGCCGATCGAATTCGTCGTCAATACCCACTGGCATTACGACCATACCGGCGGCAACGAGAACCTCGGCAAGGCCGGCGCGCACATCGTCGCCCATGACAATGTCCGCGCGCGCCTCAAGGCAGGCCTAGACCGCGGCGACGGCAATGTGACCCCGCCGTCGCCAGACGTCGCGTTGCCCGTCATCACCTTCGCCCATTCGCTGACCTTCCACTGGAACGGCCAGACGGTGCAGGCCGTCCATCCCGGCGCGACGACCAAGAATCACCACGCCCACACGGACGGCGACGCGTTCGTCTATTTCAAGGAAGCGAACGTCATTCACATGGGCGACGTGTTCTTCAATGGCGGCTTCCCGTTCATTGACCTCGCCTCCGGCGGCGGTCTCGACGGCTATATCGCGGCGCAGGAGTTCGCCCTCACCCTCACGAACGCTGACACGAAAATCATTCCCGGCCACGGCCCGCTGGCGGCCCGGTCCGACCTTGAGGCCTCGGTCGCGATGCTGAAGGAAGTCCGTTCGCGGATCGCCGCGCTGATCGCCGACGGCAAGACCGCCGAGGAGATCGCGGCGGCAAAGCCGCTTGCCGACCTCGACGCGGCCTGGGGCCAGGGTTTCATCAACGCCGAACGGATGACCGGTTTCGCGGTCGCGTCGCTGATGGCGGCCGCCCACGATCACTAGCCGCGCCATTCGCAAGGCGACGTTTGAGGCCGCTTGCCCGGCGACTTAAAAGGCCAGACTCACCGGTTGCTTCGCCAACTCGCAAGGACGCCCGCGCCGTTTCCGGCGCGGGCGTTTCGTTCGCCTGGGTCGAGTAGGGGTCGCAAAGGCGAACCTGCGGCCAACATGAGGACGTCAGCCGCAAACGATTCCTCGAAAACTAGGCGCGCGCGGCTTCCGTGACTTCGCCGCGACGGACCTTGCACACGCCGGACACGGTCTCGCCGCTCGACGGCACGAGGTCGATCCAGAGCGTCTTTGTCGACGCGCCGCGCGACTTGACGAACTGCGAGCGATACTCGCCGGACGGCGCAATGCCTTTGCTCTCGAGCGCCGAGACGCACAGGGCGATCTGCTCGGACGTGGACGCCGCGTTCGCGGGCGCGACAGCAAGCAGCGCCGCGGCAAGCGGAGCGGCGGCGATGGCTGCGAAAACTGATTTTTTCATCTCATGATCTCCGTTGGTGAACTTTTTGAAGCCGGTGTGATCCCGTACGCCTCATGACACCGCTTGGTTTACTATTCTTTTTTCAAGTGTCAAGTATATTTTTGTGGAAATCTGAATATGCTATGCAATATGACAATTAGATGATCCGGACCCCGAGGCGGCCTCGCCGACGGGATACGACGGACGGAGGAACGCCGAGACGCTGGAAAGTCGTTCGGAAACAGGTGGGTAAGGTCCCGGCGCGCAGGCGGCGCCCCGGCGGCGCCGCCTGACCGACGTCCGGCGACCCGGGAACAGCGGGCGTGGACAACACGCCGCACCAGTGGAGGACCCTTGAATGGCGCGTACCTATAATCAGGACTGCGTTCTGGCCTATGCGCTCGACCTGCTCGGCGAGCGGTGGACGCTGCTCATCGTCCGTGAGCTGTTCCTCGGGCCGCGCCGTTTCGGCGACCTGCACGCCGCCCTGCCCGGCATCGGCACCAACCTTCTCAGCAAGCGCCTCAAAGAGCTTGAAGAAGCCGATATCGTGATGACGACCTCGAAGGAGGCGCGCAGCCAGTACCGCCTCACCGACATGGGCGAGAACATGCGCCCGGCGCTCCGGGAGCTGATGTTCTGGTCGATCGAGTACTTCATGAAGAGGCCGGAGGCTTCGGCGCCGAAGGAATGCATCTATTCCAACGATCTGCAGCCCGATTCCGTCGCCCTCGCCGCGGAGATGTTCGCCTGCAAATGCGCCCAGCCGCACGACAATTATGTCCTGCAGCTGACAATCGACGATTCACAGTACACGTATTTTTTCATGAACGGCGAGATGACGGCCCGCCGCGGCGCGGACACGCCGGCCGTCGCGCGGATGTCTTGCGACGTCGGCGTCATGATGCGCGCGATGCGCGGCGAGATCTATGTGGACGAGACCCTGTCGCAGACCGCCTGGTCGGGCAACCCGGGCGTCGTCAAGCACTTCATCGCGGCCTTTACGCCCGGCACGGACGTCGCCTTTGAGGTCGCCGAGCTCATCAAGCGCCGCCAGCTTCAGGAAGCCGGCCAGCAGGCGAAGGCGCGGGCGATCGCGAACGCAGCCGCCGAAGCGTAACGGCCGGGTCCGCCCTGTTTCCGCCCCAGGCGGTCGACAGGCGGGCGCCCAGATCGCAAGACTGGCGCGGGGCACGCCTATACGAACCGCCGGGTGCCGCGGACGCTTGCCGCATCGCGCCCTTGCTGCCGGGATGGACGGATGCGCCAATCGATCTTCGACTATGTCGGCAATCTCGACACGCTGATTGCGGTCGTCGTCGGCGCGCTTCTCGCCACGGGCGGCGCGCTGGTGGCCGAGATCATCCAGGACCGCCTTAATCGTCGCCGGCGCGAGCGCGACGCGGCGCGGTTTTTTGGCGAGATCCTGTCATCGATTGACCGGATCCTCGATCTTGCATTTCGTTCTCACGCGGTTGGCGACCCATGGGGCCCTGTAACGCTTCGTCTCTACCGTACGGCTTTGCGCGAGGCGGAAATCTACGAACGCAACCGCGAGCGGCTTTTCGACATTCGGAACGCTGAGCTTCGGACCCGGGTCCACACGCACTTCATGCTGGAGACCTTTCCGATCCAGGCGATGGCGGACCATGCCGATGAGTTGAAGTCGATCGAGGCCGCGCTCGATGCGGAGACCTCGCCCGCGCGGATCGAGAAGCTGAAGGCGCGCGACGCCGACATCCGTCTCATGCGCGATCGGGCCCTCGGCGCTCTGCAGGCGGAGCACAACAAGACGGACGACGTGTGCCGATCGCTTGAGGGGCTCGCGCGCGTGCGGTTCGTGAAAGAAATCGACGCGGCCCGCATCTCCGGCCAGACGGCCCTAGGCGGCCAGTACGCGGATGCTGGATCAACAGCGCCCGACGACGCGCCTCAGGCCAGCGGCGGCAAGGCCGTCGCGCGCGCTTCGTCGAGATAGCGCGCCGCCGTGGGCCGGGTCGTTCCCTCGGCAAGGTCGATGAGCAGCGGATTGCCGGTCGGGATCTCGACGCCGACAATGTCCGCATCCGGTACGTTGAAAAGCAACTTCACCAGGGCGCGCAGGGAGTTTCCATGCGCCGCAATGATCAGCGACTGCCCGCCCGCGGCCTTTGGCGCGATTTCCGACGCCCAGTAGGGCGCGACGCGGTCGAGCGTCGACTTCAGGGACTCCGACGCCGGCAGGTCGGCCGCCGGCACGTCCGCATATCTTATGTCTTTACACGGATCCTCCGCCGCGGCGCCGTCGAAAGGCGGCGGCGGCGTGTCGTACGAGCGCCGCCACACCCTTACCTGCGCCTCGCCATGCTTCGCGGCGGTTTCCGCCTTGTCGAGGCCGGTCAGCCCGCCATAGTGGCGTTCGTTCAACCGCCAGTCCTTTGCGACCGGCAGCCACAGGCGATCCATCTCCTCAAGGGCGAAATTCAGCGTCCGGATCGCCCGCTTCAGAACCGAGGCGTAAGACGCTCCGAACTCGACCCCCGCGCCGGCGAGCAATTCGCCGGACCGACGCGCTTCGGCGACGCCCTGCTCCGTGAGGTCGACGTCGACCCATCCGGTGAACCGGTTCTGAAGGTTCCATTCGCTCTGCCCGTGCCGCAGGAGCGCCAGCGTCGCCATGCCGTTTCCTTTCCTCGCGTCTCGACTGTGACCGCGCCGGCCTGATACGACGCGCCGGTCCGCAACGCCAACCGCCCGGACCGAAAAAACCGCATTCGCCCCCGCAAGACACCGAAAGGCCCGCCGCCATGACCGCCGCACTCCCCCGCAAGACCGCCCTCGCCCTGCACGGCGGCGCCGGCGCGCGCGCCGGCCGCGATTACGCTGAAGCCGAAGCGCACCTGAAGGCGCTGGTGGAGAAATACGGCGCGGCGCTGGAGGGCGGCCAGGCGGCGATCGACGTCGTGGAAGCCGCCGTCGCGGAACTGGAGGCGTCGGGCCTCTACATCGCCGGGCGCGGCGCGCCGCCGAACAAGGCGGGCTACGCCGAGCTCGACGCGTCGATCATGGCGGGCGAGACCGCCGACGCGCCCCGCGAGGCCGGATCGGTCGCCGCGGTCGCGCACCTCGTCTCGCCGATCGCGGCGGCGCGCGCCGTGATGGACGAAACGCCGCACTTGATGCTTGTCGGGCGCGGCGCGGAAGCGTTTTGCCGGTCGAAAGGGATGGCCTTTGTCGAAGACCCGGCAAGCTATTACCGCGTCCCCATCGGCGTTATGCCGGACGAAATGACACGCGCGGAACTGGGCCACGGCACGGTCGGCGCCGCAGCCCTCGACGCCTCGGGCCGCCTCGCCGCCGCCACGTCGACCGGCGGCGTATTCGGCAAGCTCGAAGGCCGGGTCGGCGACACGCCGCTGATCGGGTCCGGGACATGGGCGGACGGCGCGGTCGCCGCCTCGTGCACCGGGCTTGGCGAATACTTCATTCTTGCGGGCGGCGCCCAGGACCTCGCCAGCCGGGTCCGCTACAAGGGCGAAACCCTGCAACAGGCCGCTGACGGACTGATCGCGGACGTCGCCCGGCTCGGCGGCGATGGCGGCGTCATCGCCGTCAGCGCCAGCGGCGACATCGCCTTCGCCTGGAACAAGCACGGCATGAAGCGCGCCGGCGTCGGCGCCAATCGCGAAGCGTTCGCCGCGACGTTCTAAAGCGCGATCCCGTCCGTCTTGCGCCCGTTTCCGCCTAGGCGAGCCCGATCTCGGCCAGCCGCTGGCGCAGGAACGCCATCGCCTTAATATCCGCGTACTTCGCGCCGCCTGGAATCGCCGGATCGCGGCAGGCGTCAAGACAGGACAGCATCGCATCGGGGCGCGGATGCATGAAGAACGGCATCGAATAACGTGAAACGTTTGGCCCCGCCGGGTTTACGACGCGATGGGTCGTCGCCGGAATGACGTCATTTGTGATGCGCGCCAGCATGTCGCCCGCGTCGACGATCAGATTGTCCGGATCCGTCTCAACCGGCAGCCATTCGCCGTTGCGGTCAAGCAATTGCAGGCCGCCGCCATTGGCGGCAACGAGGATGGTGATCAGGTTGATGTCCTCGTGGGCGGCCGCGCGGATCGCGTCCGGGTCGGCGCCGTCGGGCACCGGCGGGTAGTGCAGAAGGCGCAGGATTGAATTGCCCTCGCCCGCCATGTCGCGAAAGTAGGCAGGATCGACCCCGAGGCTTGGCGCAAGGGCGTCGAGCATCACGAGCCCGGCTTCCTCCAGCGCCGAATAGAGCTCAAGGAACGTATCGCGAAACGCCGGCGGGCGGTCTGGCCAGACGTTCGGCGGGTAAATGTCGGCGAGGCGATCGCCCGCCGGAAACTCGCGGCCGATGTGCCAGAATTCCTTGAGGTCCGGGGCGCGCGCGTCCTTGGCATGCTCGCGGCCGAACGGGGTGTAGCCGCGCTGGCCGTCCTTACCCACCATATAACGCAGCTTGTCGTCGACAGGCGAAGCGAAAAAGGCCGCCGACGCCTCATAGGCGCGGCCGAGAAGGCCCGTCGAGACGCCGTGATCCTTGAGGATGACGAAGCCGAAACGGGTCAGCCCCTCCATCAGCGCGCGTTGAAACGCGTCGCGATCGGCGGGCGATCCGTCGGTGAACCTTGCGAGCGACAGCTCCGGAACGGCGTCGAGATCGGCCATGATGGCGATGTAAGGCGACTGCGCCGCCCGGGCAATGCCCCGTCCGCCGCCGTCGTCCCGGACTTGATCCGGGATCCATTGGCCGCGAGAGGCAAGGGCTGCCAGCAAACGGCCAGCGAGAGGGCAAGCCGCGGCGTTGGTCTGGATCCTGACTGTCGTCAGGATGACAGGGGCATGGCCGGGGACTCGCCTTCATCCTGAGGAGCGAACCGAATGGATCGCGTCTCGAAGGACGAAGGCTAAAGGCGTGAATTGGCCGCCAGCGCCCACAGCCGTCATCCCGGACCTGATCCGGGATCCATTGGCGGCGGCGAGCGGCAAATGCTGCCAGCAAACGGCAAGCGAACGCGCAAGCGGCGGCGTTGGTCTCGATCCTGACTTTCGTCAGGATGACGAAACGAGGAATCCCGCCCGTTAACCACGTTGAAAATAAATCTATCGAACAAAACGCGTCGATATTTCCACATTAAAAACAATAGACTAGGCGAAAACTGCGCCAGTTTCGCGGAAATCTATCGAACAGGTTTCCGCCGCCCCTATCCTTTCCCTCGCGCCATGGATGAGAGGCGGCTCGGATCCTCCGTCCCGAACTGCCATGGCGCCGGCGAGCGGGCCGCGGCGTTGCCGGGGAGCTATCTCCGGGTACGGACAGCGTCGTAGAAGCCCGCCGGGTCGGCCGTTTCGCAACGACGGGGAATTCAGCGCCGGGCCTTTT
>WGLS01000004.1 GCA_016125455.1 Alphaproteobacteria bacterium | reverse complement strand
TCCTGCGAAAAGCTGCCGAACGCACCGTAGATGCCCTGTGGAACACCATCGGACACCTCGTCAGCCTGTTCAGCCCCAACGAATGCGCCAACTACTTCGCCGCTTGCGGATACGATGCAGATTGAATGGAATCCGCTCTAGTACATTGATTTTGAATGATTATGTCTGACGCATTTTGTTCGATAGATTTTTTTGTGCGACGTCCGGCCGGTGATAGCCTCACCGGGCATGAAGACGGTCTCCAAAGGCGCCTGGGGCGGTATCATCCTTGCCGGCGCGGCCATCGCCGCGGCCGCGATCGCGCTCGACGTTCTTGATTACCGCCACGCGGTTCGTGACCTTTCGACCGAGGCGTACCTCCTCATTACGGCGCTCGCCTTCACCGGCCTTGGGGCATTCGCCGGTTGGCGGCTGACTCGGCGCGGCTCTCGCGGCGGGGACTTCACCCGCAATGACGCCGCGATCCGCTCGCTTGGGCTGTCGCCCCGGGAAATGGAGGCCCTCCTGGGCCTCGCGGCCGGCGCCTCGAACAAGGAAATCGCACGGTCGCTAGGCGTATCGCCGAACACCGTGAAGACGCACCTGTCGAGCCTCTATCAGAAACTCGGGGTCAGTCGCCGTACCCAGGCGGTCGACGCGGCGCGGCGGCTGTCTTTGATCCCCTGAACGCGCCGGCGAGCTCGTAAAGATGGCGGATTGCGCAGAAATCACCCGTTCGGGCGATGGCGCGCAGCGAAAATCCGCGGCCAAATTGCGCCGAGTGCAACATCACTCCAAGGAGGACCCAATGCTTCGCATCGCCCTGGCTTACGGTTCGATCGCAGGCGCGATCGTGATTAGCGTTATCGTCGGCGGGATAGCCGCGAACGACGGACATGGCGGCGGCGGCAGCCAGCTCTTTGGCTATCTCGTCATGCTCGTGGCGCTGTCGCTCATCTTTGTCGGCGTCCGCCAGTACCGCGACAAGGAGCGGGGCGGCGTCGTCTCGTTCCGCGACGCCCTCGCATGCGGGCTCGCAATCGCCGGCGTCGCGGGCGTCATCTATGTCGCCGTCTGGGAGCTCTACCTCGCCGCAACGGACTACGCATTCATGGCCGACTACGCCGCCGGCGTGATCGAGGCGAAGCGCGATGGCGGCGCAACCGACGACGAGATCGCGTCGTTGACGGCGTCAATGGCCGACATGGAGAAGAACTATGCGAACCCGCTCTTCCGACTGCCAATGACGTTCCTTGAGATCTTTCCCGTTGGCGTCGTCGTTTCGCTCATCGCCGCTGCGCTCTTCCGGAACCGGAACTTCCTGCCGGCCAAGGCCTGAGCGCCACCTGATTCCGGGCGGCGGCTGGCCGGCGCGGCGGCGACGCTCTATCTCGGAGAACGTGGCGAAACCCGACGACATCCTGACGCCGACCCGGAAGGGGCTTTATTGCCCGCCGGGGGACTTCTTCATCGACCCCGTGAGCGCCGTCGACCGCGCGGTCGTCACCCACGGCCACGCCGACCACGCCCGCGCCGGCCATGGCGCCGTCCTCGCCACAACCGAGACGATCGCCATCATGGCGGCCCGCTATGGCGGCGGGTTCACCGCGTCGCGCCAGCCCGCCGCTTACGGAGAAACGACGCGCATCAATGGCGTCGACGTGACGCTGATCCCGGCCGGCCATGTGCTCGGATCGGCGCAGGTGGTCGTCGAGCGCGCCGGCAAGCGGCTGATCGCGTCCGGCGACTACAAGCGCCGCCGCGACCCGACCTGCGCGCCGTTTGAAGCGATGCCTTGCGACGTCTTCATTACCGAAGCGACGTTCGGCCTGCCGGTCTTTCGGCACCCGGACGATCGCGGCGAGATTGGCAAGCTCCTGACGTCCGTACGGCGGTTCCCCGAACGCGCGCACCTCGTCGGCGCCTACGCCCTCGGCAAGGCCCAGCGGATCATCCGCCTGATCCGCGAGGCGGGCTATGACGAGGCGATCTACATCCATGGCGCGATGCAAAAGCTCTGCGATCTCTACCGCGACTTCGGCGTCGACCTCGGCCCCCTAGCGCCAGCGACCCTCTCGGACGGCGCGGGGGCGAAGAACGACTTCGCCGGCCGCATCGTCATTGGCCCGCCATCGGCCTTTGCCGACAAATGGGCGCGCCGGTTCCCGGATCCCGTGCCGTGCTTCGCTTCTGGCTGGATGCGGGTGCGCGCCCGCGCGAAGCAGCGCGGTGCCGAACTGCCGCTGATCCTGTCGGACCACGCCGACTGGGACGAGCTGACGGAAACAGTGCGCGATATGGAGCCGCGGGAGCTATGGATCACCCACGGCCGCGAAGACGCTCTCATGCGCTGGGCGACGCTGGCGGGCGTTAAGGCGCGGCCGCTGTCGCTTGTTGGCTATGAGGACGAAAACGACTGATGCTGACTTTTTCCAACGTCGATGGTTGGCGGACCGACGCGAGGGACCCGGAATCGGCGCGCGTCGGGCGCGTCATCCTGACCAAAGTCAGGATCCAGGGTAACGCGCGAAGGTTTCTTCTGGAATTGAACAAACCGGGCATTCAATGAAGGACTTCGCAGCCCTCCTCGAGCGACTTGTCCTGACGCCGTCGCGCAATGCGAAAATCCGTCTCCTTGCGGAATACTTCGCAGCGACGCCCGATCCGGATCGCGGCTACGCCCTCGCGGCGATCACCCGTGACCTCGACATCCGTTCGGTCAAGCCGGCGATGTTGCGCAGCCTCGTCCATGAGCGCATCGACGCCGAGCTGTTCGAGATTTCCTACGATTATGTCGGCGACCTCGCCGAGACGATCTCGCTGATCTGGCCCGCAAGACCCGGCCCGAATCGCCCCCCCGCGCTTGGCGAGGTGATAGAGACCCTGAACGCGGCCGCCCGCGCGGATGGCCCCCGGCTGATGGCGGGATGGCTCGACGCCATGGACGCAGGCGAGCGATGGGCGCTGATCAAGCTCGTTACAGGCGGGCTCAGGATCGGCGTCTCCGCGCGCCTCGCCAAAACCGCCCTCGCCGAATTCGGCGGCGCGCCCGTCACCGATATCGAGGAAATGTGGCACGCCCTCGCCATTCCCTACACGGAGCTGTTCGCCTGGCTTGAAGGACGCGGGGAAAAGCCCGACGCAACAAGCCCCGGCTACTTCCGGCCGGTGATGCTCGCCTGCCCGCTTGAGGAAAAGGATCTCGACGCGCTCGACCTTTGCGCCGTCGCGATCGAATGGAAATGGGACGGCATCCGCGTCCAGGCGACCAGCGAAGCGGGCGTACGGCGGCTCTATTCGCGCAACGGCGATGACATCGGCGCGGCCTTTCCGGACGTGATCGAGGCGCTTGACTTTGAAGGCGTCATTGACGGCGAACTGCTCGTCTATGATCCGGACGCGACGCCTTTCGCAGTGCGGCCGTTCTCGGAGCTTCAGAAGCGCCTGAACCGGAAGAGCGTCGACAGGAAGCTCCTGCAGAGCTGCCCGGCGTTCGTGCGCGCCTATGACGCGCTTTCGCTCGATGGCGAGGACCTGAGGGCGAGCCCCTTCAGCGAGCGCCGGCGCCGCCTCGAAGTCTTCGCGTCGCGGCGACCTCTTGCGCGGATCGACCTGTCGCCGACTCTCGATTTCGAGGACAAGGACGCCCTCGCCGCCGCCCGCGCCGCGCCGCCCGACGACGCAATCGAAGGCGTGATGTTAAAGCGCCTTGCATCTTCCTACGTTCCCGGACGGCCGAAGGGCGAGTGGTGGAAGTGGAAGCGCGAGCCTTTCCTGATCGACGCCGTACTGATGTACGCCCAGCGGGGGCACGGCAAGCGGTCGTCGTTTTACTCCGACTACACCTTCGGCGTCTGGACGGACGAGGGCGCGCTGACGCCGGTCGGGAAAGCGTACTTCGGGTTCACCGACGAAGAGCTGAAGCGGATCGACAAGTTCGTGCGCGAGAACACGACCGATCGCTTCGGTCCGGTTCGTCAGGTCGTCGCGGAGCCCGGCGATGGCCTCGTGTTCGAGGTCGCATTCGAGGGACTGAACGCCTCGCCTCGCCACAAGTCCGGGGTCGCGATGCGCTTTCCACGGATCAATCGCATCCGCTGGGACAAGCCGCCCGGAGAGGCCGATCGGCTCGAAGCGCTAAAGCGGCTGTTGCAGGGATGACTGCGACGCCGCCGCGCGGTAGGCGCCCGGCGTCAGGCCGGTCATCCGCCGAAAGAACCGGCTGAAGGAACTCTGCTCCGAAAATCCGCACTCAAGCGCGGTCTCAAGCAGCGGCGATTTGCGCCGCAGCATGTCTTTCGCGCGCTGCGCCCGCGCAGTCGCCTCGTACCGCCGCGGCGTCGTTGCGAGCACCCGGGCGAAGTCGCGTTCGAGCTGCGATGCCGAACAATCGCAACGCTCCGCAAGCTGACGGACGGATCGAATCTCCCCGAGTTCGGTTGACAGGATGTCCGTCGCGCGTTGCAGGCGTGCGTAGCTGCGCTCGGCGGCGACGCCTGCCGGCAGGCGCCGGGAGACGCTCAGGACCTGTCGGGGCGCGCCGGGCAAGTCGACGCAGGCGCGGGAGTACAGCGTCCACAGCCCGCGCCCCTTTGCATCGCGCAGGTTGTCGAACCGATTGACGATCGTGTCGCCGGCGCGCACCGCGGCGTCGAGCCCGTCGGCCCAGTCGGCATAGGCCGGCTCGAAGAACTCACGGTTGCTGCGCCCGATAAGGTCCTCCGGGTTCGACACGCAACATATCCCGGCGAGCCCTTGATTGGCGAGCCGGTAGCTCCCCCGCTGGTCGCGTACAAAAAAGACCGCATCCGGCGACAGATCCATCGCGGTCTTGAGGGTCTGAAGGTAGCTCATTGGCGTCCTCATGCAGGGGCAGGTTCGTCGGCGAGGCTAAGGCGCCCGGCGCGCCGCGTCATGCCCGGAGGCGCGCCACCGCGCGGCATCCGGTCAATACCGGCAAGCGCGACCAGCACTAGGATGTCCGCCGGAGCCTGAAACGGAGGTGATCGTGACGAGATTGCAGTCGATCCTGGCGATCGCTTCGGCGACGGCGGGCTTCGCTTCCGCCGCCGCTGCGCAGACGACAGCTCCCGAGACGGCGCCGGCAACGGCAGCGACTGCAACGACGGCCCCATCCGAACCGCCGTGCGCCGACCCGGCGTTCCGCCAGCTTGATTTCTGGGTCGGCGAATGGGACCTCTCCTGGGCGCTGCCGAACGGCGGGCGCGGCGAAGGCCGGAGCGTCATCACCAGGGACGAATACGGCGACTGCGTGATTTACGAACGGTTCGCCGGCGGCGGTTTCACAGGAATGTCGGTCTCGACCTTCCATGCCGGGCCCGGCAAATGGCGGCAGACCTGGGTCGACGACCAGGGCGGCTACTACGCTCTGGTCGGCGGGCCGGCGAGCGGCGAAGATCACGACTTTGAACTTGTCGATACGCGGCTCTCTGATGATGCGCCGCGGCTGCGCATGATCTGGCAGGACGTGACCGCCGACAGCCTTGTCTGGCGCTGGCAGCGCCAGGCCGAGGAAGGCGGCCCGTGGGTCGACCTCTGGGTTATCGACTACATCAGATCAACGGCGGACGAGCGCGCGCCGGATTGATCAGAATGGCGGCTGGGCAAGGTCCGGCGCGACCCACTCCCGTCGCGCGCGCGGCGAGAAGAGAAGCTCCCGGCTCCAGTAGGCGAACAGCCAGTCGGACCGGCCGAGATCTGAAACGAGCAGCCTGTTCAGTCGTTCATGCAAGGGCATGTCGTCGGGCAGGACGTCGATCCACGCCTTCGCCGCCGACAGCGACGCCCGCGTGATGGTTTCGTGGTATCCGTCCGTATCGGAATTGACGACGCCCGTTGCCTCATTATAGGCGCGGATGATGCCGGGCATCTCCGCGAACGGATCGCACCCCGGTTCCGACAACAGCCACACAGCCGCAGCGAAGTGCGCCGCATGGGTCCATTCCGCCTTCGGCAGCGTGCGGTCGCGGATCCCGTCCGCGATGCGTTTAAGGTCGTCATCCGACTGGAAGTCCATGTTCCGGACCCCTCGCTCCTTGCGCGCCAGCCTGCCGCCGGGCGCCAAATAAAAACCCCGCCGTTTCGGGCGGGGTTGACTTCATCTGCCATGGCGTCAGGCGCTTCGCGCCGATCTTGTCATGCTGTGTCGCATCCCCTGATTGTCACCAGGAGCTGCCCTGTCGAACGTGATGAACTGATGACGTCATGACTTTAACCTGCGATCCATCGCATGCGCCAACGCGCAAGCCCGACCTGACGCGTCTACGCGGTGGCGAGCGCGACGCCCTTTTCCTCAAGGAACGGGCGAAGCTCGCCCTTCTCGAACATTTCCTTGATGATGTCGCATCCGCCGACAAACTCGCCCTTCACGTAAAGCTGGGGAATGGTCGGCCAGTCGGAAAATTCCTTGACGCCCTGGCGAATTGCGTCGTCCGCCAGCACGTTCTCCGACCCGAACTCCACGCCGAGATAATCGAGGATCTGCACGACAGCGGCCGAAAACCCGCATTGCGGAAACTGCGGCGTGCCCTTCATGAAGAGCATGACGTCGTTCGCGTCGACCTTTGCCTTGATGGCGTCGTGTGCGGCGTTAGCGTTCATATCCATCTCCATTCCACGCGTGATGGGGTGCGCGCGCGATCAATTCGCTACAGGAGCTAGGAGGCGCGCGGCGTTGCGTCAAGCAGGGGGCTTCGGCCTGCGTTTCTCGAAGGCTCAAGTTGCAACGAGCCTCAGCTCAGGCTCCCTGTAGCGCGAATGCGGCGACCGGCGACCACGGCCCCCCTTCGTAGCGCCAGAGCTGCAGGCCTTCACCCGTTCCAGCGAGCGGCTTCCAGGTCGCCAGCATGTGTTCGTAGAGCGCCTCGGCGCGCGCCTTCGTCGTCTTGTTCTGGATCGTCACATGGGGCCGGAATTTCTGCCGGTCCTGCGCGATGAGACGATCCAGGAACGGCGCCGCCAGCCGGTCGCGAAGACCGCCGAGCGCGGGGGCATCGACCCTCAACGCGACGCCGCGGCCAAGCCGCATCGGCTCTGCCACGCCAAGCTCGAACGGCCCTGCGCTCGCCGCGACCTCGCCTATGGCGGCGAGAACCGCGCGTTCATCCTCCCCCGGCAACTGGTGAAACACGGTGAGGTGCGCCGGAATGAAGTTGATCTCCTGCGGGAAATGCGCCGCGCGAAGAGTCTGAAGGATCGCGTCCGTCGCCGCGTCGAACTGCAGCGTGAGGATAAAGGGCTTCATTGGCGGGCATGAATCCGCGTTTCTAGATGTCCACCACGGGCTCGAACCCGCCAAAGATCATCCGCTTGCCATCGAACGGCATCGGGTTCTTTTCCGGATCCATCCGCGGGTCCTCCATCATCTTCTTCATGCCGGCGTCGCGGGTCGCCTTGTCCGGCCATTCGATCCACGAGAACACGACCGTCTCGTCCGCGGTCGCCTGCACCGCCTTGCGAAAATCGGTGACCTTGCCGTCAGGCACGTCATCGCCCCAGCATTCCACCACGCGGATTGCGCCGTATTCCTTGAAGATCGGGTCGAACTCATTCGCGAAATTGATGAAGGTCTGTTTGTTCTTCGTCGGCACGGCGATGACGAACCCGTCGATATAGCTCATGTTTTCCTCCCTAATTCCCGTTGGCCGCGGCCAGAAGCGCCGCGATGTCGATCTTCTTCATGCCCATCAACGCCTGTTGCGCGCGCGCAGCGGCGGCGGCGTCCGGCAGGCCGAGCAGCCGCGGCGGGGCCTCCGGCACAATCTGCCATGAGACGCCAAAGCGGTCGATCAGCCATCCGCACATGCTCTCCCGGCCGCCATCGGCGGTCAGCGCCGACCACAGCGCATCGGTCTCCACCTGGTCTTTAGTCAGAACGCTGATCGAGGCGGCGGGCGTCTGCTCGTATATCGGCCCCGCCGTCAGGATCATCATCGGCGCGCTGGAAAGCGTGAACTCGACGACCATCGGGTCTTCCGGCCGGCCATGCGCATAGACCGCATCGATCCTGCTGTCCGGCAAGAGCGAGACATAGAATTTCGCCGCCTCATGGCCGCCCTTCGCGAACCACAGGCAGGTCCGGACTTTCGATCGGAATTCCATCGCCCATTCCCCTAGGCGGCCCGCGCGCCGGTATAATTCAGCATCCACGGCGTGCCGTAGCGGTCGGTGAACATCGCGAAGCGCTCCGCCCAGAACGTCTCGCCCGGCGGCATCGCCACCGCCCGCGCGCCCGCCGAAAGCGCTGCGTGGATGCGGTCGAAATCAGCGAGCGAGGCCGCTTCGATCTGCACACGGAACCCTTGCGGCGTCTCGTACATGGCGTCCGGCGCGTCCGACGCCATCACCGTCGCCGCGCCGAGGGTCATCGACATGTTCATGACGAGGTCGTCGCCGCCCGGCATGCGATCCTCCGGGTTTGGCGCATCGCCGTTCCTGAACACGTCATGCACCTCTCCGCCAAGCGTCTTCGCATAATGCGTCATCGCCTCGAGGCACTCGCCCTTGAAGAACAGGTAGATTGTCGGCTGCATGCTTCCTCTCCCTTCGAGTTACAGCGTCCGCGCCAGCGCTTCGAGCTGGTCGGCCGCCTTGCCCCAGCCCTCGTGGAAGCCCATGGCCTCGTGCTCGGCCCGCGCTTCATCGGTCCAGTGGCGCGCGGTCGCGACATAGCGCGTCTTGCCCGCATCTGCGTCAGCGAAAATGGTTTCGGCGACCATGAAGGCGCGGCCGGACGGTCGCCACCCGGGCGTCAGGGCGTCCGTCGTCACGATCCGCGTCATCGGCTCGACGGCCAGAAAAACGCCAATGTTCGGGAAGCGCTCCCCGTCCGGGCCGTTCATCACGAAAGAGCACTCGCCGCCCGGCCGGAGGTCAAGCTTCGCGTCAGTGACAAACCATGGCTTCGGGCAGAACCATTGCTCAAGCAGTTTCGGCTCGGCCCAGCAGCGCCACAGCGCCGCGCGCGGCGCATTGAGAACGCGGTCGATGACGAGATCGTTTGCGGCGTCAGGCGTTTCGGCGTCGGGCTTTTTCAGGTCGGGCATTGGGGCGTTCCTTTGCTTCCGGTACGGAGAATAGCAGTCTGATGTAGCGATCGAGATGGTCGACGCTCTCCAGCGCGACGGCCCGGCCGCCCGTCGCCTTGGCGAGGATGAACGCGCCCTGCAGCACCGCCTGGGTGTGCCGGGCGAGGCTCGCCGGCGCCCAGTCGGGCGCCATGCCGCGCGCTGCGACCGCCGCGGCAATGTCCGGCTCAAGCGTCGCCGCATGGCCAAAGATGCTCGCCGCGCACGCCTCGCGGATCGCCGGATGCGAGTCATAGGCCTCTTGCGCCATTGTGCCGACGAGGCAGGTGAACGCGGCGGGCTCGCCATCGACCAGTGAACGGCGGAACGCCACATAGGCGAGCACCCGGTCGAGCGGATCCTTATGTTCATGGTACGGCGCATTAGCGAACAGATCGCCCGTCGTCTCCGCCCAAAAGTCAGCCGCCGCGACGCCGAGCGCCTCCTTGCTGCGGAAATGGTGGAAGAACGCCCCCTTCGTCACGCCGGCCGCGCGGCAGATGTCGTCGACGCTCGTCGCCGCGAACCCCCGCCCCCGGATCACGTCGCGCGCCGCCTCAAGGAGGCGGGTGCGGGCGTCGCCGCGTTCGGGGTCTGTCTTGGGTGGCCTTGGCATGACTAACAGATACCGTACGGTTGGTATGTTCGTCAATCGGCCTTGAGCACTATCGCAGCTGAGGCACCGCCTTCGCGACCAACATTGCGTCATGCGCCCCGATAGGCCCTAATGCCCAACAGCGCGCATCCGACCGCTGTGACAGCATAGCGAGGGGAGAGCCGTGAGGGGGAAGCATGTCGGGGGCGACATACATTCTGGTTCACGGGACGGGCGACGCCGCGCCATCGGCGCCGGGCGCCGACGCGAAATGGTGGGAGCCGCAGAGCGATTTCACGCGGGAGCTGCTCGCCGCCGACCCCGGCGCCCGAGCGGAGGCTTTCATCTGGTCCGGCGATAATGACGAATTGAAGCGGCGCGCGGCAGCGTTGGCGCTGCTGAAGGTCCTCCGGAAACGGAAGGATGAGCGGATCATCCTCATCGGGCACAGCCATGGCGGCTCGGTCATCGCGCTCGCCCTGCGCATGGCGGCGGCGAAGCGGCTCGACCTCTCGAACGTCGTCCGCTGGACGACCGTCGGCGCGCCGTTCATCCAGATGAAACGAAAGCCCCTGCCCTGGGACCGCTACAATGTGTTCGGCCAGGCGGTGCTCGCCTTCGCGGTCATAACATTCAGCCTCTTCGTTATGGGGTTTACTTCAGCGGTGGGATTGTTCGGCGACTTGTACAGGATCGGTGGCGCTGGTGGTTGTGCACTCTGCCTCTTCCTCCTTTGGCTATCTCAGAGGGGCGCGTCAGCGCTCTACGCCGGTTCGGCGCGTTGCCGCTTTGCGAGATTCTTTACTAACCGCTGGACGAGCGCCACGGCGCGCCGCGACGAAGCAATCGGCGGATTGATCCGCCTGCCGACACTCCGGCCGACCCTCTTCAACAATCGATTTCCGGCGCCGCTGTTCCGGACGATTGTGTCGCTTGCCTTTATCGCCGTCATTGCAGTCAATTGGCTGTTCCTTGGGCCGCTGGCGCCTGGAGTAGTCGAATCGCCGCTCAATTCTCCAATTTTGACCGCCCTGATCGATTTCCATACCGAGTTTTTTGGTTTTTTGTTCAACAACGTCTCTATATTCGTTATTCTTGCTGAGTTCGTAGATAAATATGTTCCATCTATAATCGGAACAGCCCTCTTCCCGGTCATCATCATCGCGATATACCTCGCGGCGCTGACCGCCCTCCTGCGCCTGTCGGACCTTCTCGTTGGCGCAACGATCGGCCGTCTCGTCGCCGGCGCGCTCAACAATTCCGCGCGCGGCACAATCCTCGCAAAGGCCTATGGCAATACGACCGTCGGCGAGGACGCCTATGCGGTCAGGACTTCGCCCTTCGAGGATGTGCCGGGCGCGGCCCCGATGCCGCCGGCGGCGGACGCGGCGCTTCTCGCCTACGCCCGCGCCCACGCCGCGGAATCCCTCGCCGCGATGCATGACGAGATCTTTCTGATGGATCCGGACGATCCGCCCCGGGCGCTCGACCTCGAAGCGCTCGCCGGCACGCTCAGCTGGCGGGAGCTCGTGCACACGTCCTATTTCAAGGTCCCGGAGGCGAGGGCGCACATCATTTCCCTCGCCGTCGCGGGCTAAAGCGCCCCTATATCACCCGATCCCGCGGCGCGCCGGTCGCGAAGAACGCGTCGATATTCTCCAGCACCCTTGCGGCCATCGCCATGCGGCTCTCCATCGTCGCCGAGGCGATGTGGGGCAGGCAATAGGCGTTCGGCAGCGCGATCAGTTCTTCGCGGATTGGCCCCGGCTCCGTTTCGAAGACGTCGAGACCCGCCGCGAACAGCCGTCCTTCCTTCAGGGCGCGGATCATCGCGAGTTCGTCGATGATCGGCCCGCGCGAGATATTGATGATGACGGCGCTCGGCTTCATCAGCGCGATGGCGGCGTCGTCGATAAGGTGATGCGTTTCCGGCTTCAGGGGGCAATGGAGCGACACGACGTCGGCCTGCCGCAACAGGGTTTCGAGATCAACGCTCCTGCCGCCGACCGCGGCGTCAAGGTCAGCGCTCGGCCGCGGCGTCGTGTAGAGGATCTCCATGTCGAACGCGCGCGCCCGCTGCGCGACGGCCCTGCCCATGTTCCCCATGCCGACGATCCCGAGCGTGCGGCCCGTCACCCGCTGACCCCAGCTCTCCGGCGTCAGCATGCCGCGCCCCTCGCCCGTCCGCGCGACGTCGAGGCCTTCGCGAAACCGCCGGCAGGCGGCGATGATGAGGCCCATCGTCGTGTCGGCGAGGCATGGCGTCGTCACGTCCGGCGTGTTCGAGACCATCAGGCCCTTCGCCCTGGCGGTGTTGAGGTCGATATGGTCGACCCCGACGCCGATCGAGGCGATGAGGCCGACGCTCGACGGCATGGCGTGAATGACGTCGGCCGTCGCCTCGTCGAAGGCGGTTAGGAACACGGCCCCGGCGCCTTCCGCGAGCGCCGCGAACTCGACAAGGCTCGCCACCTCCCCCTGCGGCTCGCGCACGTCATACTTGGCGCGCATGGCGAGGCCGAACTGGCCGGGCAGCTTCCGGGGGCAGGCGAGAATCGGCTTGGTCATGTGACAGTCCTCCCGACAAGCTTCTTAGGACCGTTGCGGCGACCCGCCAAATTGCGGATGCTGCGCGCAAATCGAAGGGGGTCCCGATGCGTCTTGTCCTGTTTGCGCTTGCCGCGATCGTCGTCGCGGTCATTGGCCGGTCGGCGATGGTGGTGACATCCGTCGCCGGCGTCTTTCGCGACCTGCCCGACATCGACATTGCAAGCTGCCGGCGCATTGACGTTGCGCCCGGCACCGAAGATGCGGAAATCGATCCGGACCTCGGCGTCGCCTTTGTCGGCGCAGCCGACCGGCGCGCCTGGTACAATGCCGGCAAGCCGATGAATGCAACTTCAAATGGCATATATGCGATTTCCCTCGATGGCTCGGATGCGGTGCGGCGCGTATCGCCCGAAGGCTTCGCCGATTTTCATCCGCACGGGATCAGCCTTTGGCGCGGCCCAGATGGCGGCAAGCGGCTGTTCGTCGTCAATCACCCGACGACGGGGGAGGAAGTCGTCGAGATCTTCGCCGTTGGCGACGACGCCAGCCTGACGCACCTGACGTCCGTGTCGTTCCCTGAGATGTATTCGCCGAACGACGTCGTCGCCGTTGGTCCCGAGGCGTTCTACGCCACCAATGACCGACGCCATGAGGACGGGCCGATGGCGCTTGCCGAGCTTTACCTTGGCCTGCCGCTCACGGGCGTCGTCTACTGGGACGGGAAGGCCGGCCGCGACGTCGCCGGCGGCCTTATGTATGCGAATGGAATCAACAAATCCCCGGATGGCGACCTTATTTATGTCGCCGAGTTCCTTGACCAGACTATGCAGGTTTATCGCCGCGACCCGACGACCGGCGATCTGTCCCACGTCAAGGCGATCAATGTTGCGACCGGCGCCGACAATCTGTCCGTAGACGGAGATGGCATTGTCTGGATCGGCGCTCACCCGAAGGCGCTTGAATTCCAGAAGCATGCAGAAGACGCGAGCCATGTCTCGCCGAGCCAGGTCGTCCGCGTCGACCCGGCAAGCGGCGATGTCCGAACGGCGTTCGTGTCGAAAGCCGGCGAAATCAACGGTTCTTCCGTCGGCGCCGTGTGGGGCGACGCCCTCATCGTCGGCGCAGTGTTCGACGGCCACGTGATGGCGTGCTCCCTCGAGGCGCTCGCCGGCTGACGGGCCGCCAGCAGGCCTCCGATGCAGTCGATAGCCTGAAAGTCGGTGAACAACAGGCGATCGGCCCGCTGCGCCACGACCAGCGCACGTACAATGAGGAACTCAACGGCTCTTCATTGACGACAGTCGCGCGCGAGACACTCACGACCAGGAACGGCCGGATCCTCTAGTCTGGCGGCTTTTTCTGCACGAATCAGTCCCGGACGGCAGCGCCCGGGCCCTTTGTTTGAGCGTGCGTCGACGCCGGATCCCAAAATTATCTTGCTATTTACACGAGCCGCCCTATGTACTGCCACAGGGCTGCGTGTACGGAATTCACTCAAGTCGCTGTTTTGGCGCATGTTCCGCCGGCCCTAAGCCAACAGAGCGTCCTTGCACGCGGGCTCTCCAATCACATTCGCGACGTTTGGCGCGGGCGCAATGCTGCGTCAGCGCAAGGTCGCGCTAGAAAGCGAACATTGAAAGATTTCCAATCCTTCGGCTTGGCGAAGCCGATTCTCGATGCGGTGGAGGCGAAGCGCCTTACCGAACCGACGCCGATCCAGGCGCAGGCAATTCCGCCCCTCCTCCTCGGACGGGACCTCGTCGGTCTCGCCCAGACCGGCAGCGGGAAGACGGCGGCGTTTGTGCTGCCGCTGCTCGAAAAGCTGGCCCGCGATCCGGCCCCCGCGCCAAAGGGCGCCTGCCGCACTCTCATCCTTGCGCCCACGCGCGAACTAGCCGGCCAGTGCCTTGAGCAGGTAAATCTCTTCAGTCGTGGACTGAATATCCGTACTGCTCTCGCCATCGGCGGCGCTTCGATTGGCCGGCAAAAGGCCGAAACGCGGCGCGGCCTGCACATTCTCGTAGCGACACCCGGACGGCTCGTCGATCTCGTATCGCAGAACGCGGTGTCGCTCGGCGAGGTCGAATATTTCGTCCTCGACGAAGTCGACCAGATGCTCGACCTCGGCTTCATCAACGCGATCCGGAAGATCGTGTCCTGGTTGCCCGCAAGTCGTCAGAACGTCTTCTTCTCCGCGACCATGTCGCCGAGCATTGGGAAACTCGCCCGCGGCCTCCTCGTCGATCCGGTCGAATTGCGCATCGCCAACGGGTCAAAGCCGAAAATCGACGAAAGCGTCATCCATTTGTCAGCAGGCGAAAAGACAGGCCGGCTGATCGAGCTCGCCTCGCAGTCGGACTTCACGAGCGGCCTCATCTTTACGCGGACGAAACGCGGCGCCGACCGGGTGTCGAAATCGCTTAACGCGGCTGGCCTTTCGTCGTTTCCGATCCATGGAAACCGCAGCCAGGGCCAGCGTGAACGCGCGCTTGCGGCGTTCAAGACCGGCCGCGCGCGCATTCTCGTCGCGACCGACATCGCCGCTCGCGGCATCGACGTTACGGGCGTCAGCCATGTGGTCAACTATGACCTCCCGAACGTGCCTGAAACCTACGTACACAGGATAGGGCGCACCGGCCGCGCGGGCGCGAGCGGCGTCGCCGTTTCGTTCTGCGTCGCCGACGAACGTCCGTTTCTGCGGGCAATCGAACGCCTGACGAAGTCGCCGATCAAGGCGATCGGCGCTGACGTCGCCAATGACGATCGCGCGTCTCCGCACGCCGCTGATAGGCGTTTGCCGTCGCGCAACAAGCAGGGATCAAACCGCAGCTCGAACGCGCTGGCCGGAACGAAGGCCGCCGACGAAGCGAAACAGAAAGGCAAGGCCAAGGATGGCGAAAGAGGAACTTCTGGAGTTCGACGGCGTCGCAACCGAGGCGCTCCCGGACGGAAACTTCAGGGTGCAGCTTGATAACGGTCACGAAATCCTCGCCTACGCCGGCGGGAAGATGCGGAAGAACCGCATCAGAACCCTGGCCGGCGACCGCGTGACCGTCGAAATGTCAGCCTACGATCTGAGCAAGGGGCGGATTACCTTCCGCCACAAGCCGGAGGGCGCCTTCGCCCCGACCGGCAGCAAGCGGAGCGTTTATCGGAAGAACCGGGGGCGCTGAGCCGCTTGCCGCACGATTGCGCCGTTACCTCGAAGAAAGGACGCTACATGCCAACCGATTTCAAGGAGATCGCAAATCGCAGTTTCCGGCCGACCTCGCCGAAGCAACGCCTCAACGACCGGCAGCGCTCCGAGGCGGCGGCGCTGAAGGAAGTTGACGAGCAGCGACAGGTCCAACGGCAAAAGACCGAGCGCCTGCGCAAGGCTCGCCTGGCTGCGGAGTAGCGAAGATTGGCATGACGCGGCGGCAATGCCGATGTCAGGCCTGAACTCGTCGAATGATGGCGTTGGCCGATAAATCGGCCAACGCCGTTTATTCATTCCGGCGCCGTCCGCGTCAGTCGCGCGGCTCGGTCTCCAGCGCCAGCGCATGAAGTTCGCCGCCCATCTTGCCTTTCAAGGCCTTGTAGACGAGCTGATGTTGTTGCACACGCGTGCGGCCGTTGAACGCCGCGGAAACGATGCGCGCCCGGTAGTGATCGCCGTCGCCGGCAAGATCCTCGATCTCGATGTCGGCGTCCGGCAAGGCTTCCAGGATCATGTTGCGAATCGCGTCGGCGGGCATTGGCATCAGGTTTTCTCCTGTTACGGACGAGGCGGCGACGGGGCCGGCCATGAAGTCAGGCAGCGGCCGCTCGTGCAACTCCGCGAGATCAAGCAGGCCGATAATGTCGGCCCCCTTTTCTGACTGGTCGAGACGGATAAAGTTGCCGCCGAACCGGCCGATGCGCGTCGCCTGGACGCCCGCCATGGCGGCCTTCAACAGCAATGTATCCGCGGCGCCGGGCGCGACGGCGATGAGATAACGACCCTGGTCCTCGCCGAACCAGAACGCAGCCTTGCGCTGCTTTACCGGCGTCTTCAGCTCAAGCCCTTCGCCCGACGCAAGCGCCATTTCGGCCGCCGCGACCAATAGTCCGCCATCCGACACGTCATGGCATGCCGTCACGAGACCTTCCGCGATCAGCTTGCGGATGAGTTCGCCGTTGCGGCGCTCGGTCCCGAGGTCGACGGTCGGCGGCGGACCTTCGACGATGCCGAACAGGTCCCTGAGGTAAAGCGACTGGGCGAGATGGCCGCGGGTGATGCCGATTGCGATCAGCTCGTCGCCCGCCTCCGCGCCGCCGACCCGCGCCGTGCGGCCGATGTCATCGAGAAGTCCGACGCCGCCGATTGCCGGCGTCGGCGGGATGCCAACGCCATTTGTCTCGTTGTAGAGCGACACATTGCCCGAAACGACCGGAAAATCGAGGCCGCCGCAAGCGTCGGCGATGCCATCGATCGCAGCGACGAAGTCGCCCATGACGGCCGGACGTTCCGGGTTGCCGAAATTGAGGCAATTCGTGATCGCCAGCGGCGCAGCGCCAACCGCGCAGATATTGCGATAGGCTTCCGCGACCGCCTGCCGCGCGCCTTCGCGCGCGTCGGCGGCGACATAGCGCGGCGTCACGTCCGTCGTCACCGCCAGCGCCCTGTCCGTCCCGTGCACCCTGACGAGGGCGGCGTCGGCGCCGGGTCCGATCACTGTGTCCGCCATGACCGACCAGTCGTATTGCGACCAGATCCATTTGCGGGAGCATAGATCCGGACCCGTCATAAGGCGGGCCGCGGCGGTGAGCATCGTGATCGCGCCGGGTTGGTCGGCGAGGTCGACGGACGCTTCGCGCGCCTCGACATCGAACGCTTCGATGACGCCGGATTGTTTCAGGTTCGCCGCCGCCTCGCGGAGCGGGGCCGTGAGGAGCGACTGGCCGAAGGCGCTGACGGCGTAAATGACGATGCGCCCCGGCGAGATTGTCGCGCCGATGTTCGCGATCGATTCATGCGTCAGCCGATCCTCAATAAATGCCGCGGCAAGTTCGTTGAGCCCATCGGCGCTCTTGTCGGGGGCCTCGAGGGTGATTTCGACTTCGACGTATGTCGCCTTTGGATCAGCCAGCGGCGCAGGCGCCTGCTTCGGATCATGAGGCCGGTCATAGTTCGGCGCCTCATCGGCCAACGGGCCGAGTGGCAGGTCAGCGACCACTTCTCCCGCATGACGGACGACAATGCGCCCACTGGCCGTCGTCTCGCCGATCACCGCGAAGTCAACGCCCCACTTTTCGAAAATCGCACGAGCGGCGTCTTCCTTGCCCGGCTTCAGCACCATGAGCATGCGCTCCTGGGATTCCGACAGCATCATTTCATAAGCCGTCATGCCGGTTTCGCGCTGCGGCACCCGGTCGAGATCGAGGTCGATGCCGCCCTCGCCGAGGGCCGCGCCCTTAGACGCCATTTCCACGGACGAAGAGGTCAACCCCGCCGCGCCCATGTCCTGAATGGCGACGATGGCGTCGGACGCCATGAGCTCGAGGCAGGCTTCGAGAAGCAGCTTTTCCGTAAACGGATCGCCGACCTGCACGGTGGGACGCTTCTCTTCGGACTGTTCGTCAAATTCGGCCGACGCCATCGTCGCGCCGTGGATGCCGTCCCGACCCGTCTTCGACCCGACGTAAACGACCGGATTTCCAGCGCCGCGGGCGGCGGAGTAAAATACCCTGTGCCGCTCGGCGACGCCGACGCACATGGCGTTGACAAGAATGTTGTTGTTGTAGGCTGCATCAAAATTGGTCTCGCCGCCGACAGTCGGCACGCCCATGCAGTTGCCGTAGCCGCCAATCCCGGCGACGACGCCGCCGACAAGGTGGCGTGTGCGGGCGTGGTCCCACGATCCGAACCGCAGTGCGTTGAGATTGGCCACCGGCCGCGCGCCCATCGTGAAAACGTCGCGCATTATGCCGCCGACGCCCGTCGCCGCGCCCTGGTAGGGTTCGATATAGGACGGATGGTTGTGGCTCTCCATCTTGAAGATCGCGACAAGTTCGACGCCGTCGCGGTTTTTCCCGATACTGATGACGCCTGCATTCTCGCCAGGCCCCTGAACGACCCAGGGCGCTGACGTCGGCAACTTCCTGAGGTGCCGGCGCGAGGACTTGTAGGAACAGTGCTCGGACCACATCACCGAGAAGATGCCGAGTTCAACGAGCGTCGGCGCTCGGCCGATCGCCGCGGTCAGGCGATCGTATTCGTCCGGCTTGAGGCCATGTTCTGCAACGAGTTCAGGGGTGATGTCGGTCATTGGCGCGTTTCTTGGGGAGGGCCGGTCTGGCCGTGGTTCGACGGAGGTGTAGTCGCAACCGACGCGGCGGGCAAACGCCCTTCGGGACGAAATCCGTCGATTGCCGGAAATCGCCGAACGGTGGGCGTGCGGAAACGACGCGAAGCGCTCCCACGGCCACTGCTTGAAGCCTGCCGCGCCGATGACGCCGGCGGACCACGGCCTTCAGCGCGCGCGAAACAGATAGTCGACCGGCAGCCCCATCCGCACGCACGCCTGAGCCGGCGGGCTTGACCTCAGGCAAAGCCGATCGGCGCGCCGGGCAATTCGCTTGACGAGAATATCTTCCAAGGGTCGGAGCCCCCTTCCCTCAAGGCCAAGGGCCGAACGCGCCTCCGGCGACAGGATGTCTATCGCGGCCCGAACGAACACCCGCTGGGAAAGCCGCAATTCGGTCGGCAGTGCCGGCGCATGGCGCATGATCTCGATGAATTCATCGATAATTGACGAGGGCTCCAACGCGGCCGCCCGCGTCGCGAACAGCGCGCGTTGCGCGGCGAGGGACCGCGGGGCGCCGGTCGCGCCGTAGAGCGTGGCGGCGGGACCGCTCTCCGCGTAGAAGCGATCTTTTTCCGTATCTGTCAGTGGCGCTGCGTATGCGGAGTACGCTTCAAGAAAGCCAAAGCTCGCCGTCGCCTGCACCCAGTCGAGCAAGGTCGGGTCGCTGGCGTCGTAGCGGACGCCGGCATCGGTGACCCCTCTGACGTTGGCGTGCATTGCGTTGACTCGCGCGATCATCCGTTCCGCGACGCTCTTCGGTCCATAGACAGTCACCATCGCCGCGAGCCCGGTCCGCCGCAGCCGGCCGACGGGGTCCGTGCGAAAGTTGGAGTGACGCCAGACACCGTCCCGCACCCGGGGGTCGGCGAACTCCAGCAGGACCGCTGCAATGCCGCCGATGAACAAGGTCGCGGGGTTCTTGAACACCCGCCACGACATCGAGTCCGGCGCCGCCAAGGCCGGCTCTCCGGGCGGCAAGGAAAAATCAATCGCGCGAGGCCCGTCGGCTCCAAGAAAGCGCCGCGCCTCGCGGTCCAGTCGCTTCGCCACAGGTCCAAATACGATCTCTCTCGCCGCATCGCGCAGGCGACGGGCGGCCGGCGCCGCATTTGAGGTTTGACTTGTCACAGCATCGACAGGATCGGCCGCCAGCCGCTATGCCGCAAGCGCGAAAAGGACACGCGGCCATCAATTCGACGGCGCGACCGCAGGAGCATTGCAAAGCGACGATCAGGAAACGATCGGGCCCTCTTGCCGGTTGCCAATCGCGTCTACTGCATCGCCCGCATGCCACGCCAGCAATTCGACGGGGCTGCTCTCGGCGATCCGTTGCCTCAGCGCCGCCAGGTCCGGCAGCCGGATCCGTCCATAGCCGCGTTCGACAAGTCCGTCCGCTTCAAGTCGGCCGAGCGCGTGCCCGATCGCCACCCGCGAGACGCCAAGAGCGAACCCAAGGTCGCTTTGCGAGCAGTCAATCGTCGGCGACGTCTGGTCAGCCGGCGCCATCGACGCGAGAAGTTTCGCCGTCCGGTCCGCAAGGCTGAGCCGGCGCATGTCGTCGACGATCTGCAACAACGCCGACGCCCGGCTCGATACGACCGTCATCAGGGCGCGCGCAAACTGGGGCTCGCCATCGAACAGGCGAAGGAAAGCGGCGCGGTCAAGATGAAGCACCGTCGTGACGCCCACCGCCGAAACGTCATGAGTCCGCGGCAGGCCCGAGAAAAGGGCATGCTCGCCGAAGCAATGGCCGGGGCCAAGGACCGACACCGTGTTGAAGGACCCATCCGCCCCGAGGACGCCGACCCGAACGGCGCCCGCCTTGATGATTGATACGCCGGGGCGCCGGTCGCCCCGCAAGTGCACCACCTGCCCGTCGCCATAGGTTCTTGCGCGGCTCGCCGCCTCAACGCGCGCGGCAAGCGCTGTCGGGAGGAGGCGCATGAGTTGCGGCGTCTGGTGGTCAAGCAGGTCCGTCATCGCGCTCAAATGCAAAGTTCTTTGCATTCTGGCGCGCCGGCGCCGGCTATTCAACCTCGAACAATGGCGCCTGACGCCCAAATGCGCCGCCCGAGAGGAGCCGTCCATGAAGCCGGAAATGATCGTCATTCTCTGCATCTTCGCCGGCTTCACCCTGCTGGAGGTCGCCTTCACGGGCTTTTTCCGGAAGCCGGGACAGACCCGGTCCGACGCGATCGTCGAGGCGATCAGCGCCGGCGTCCTGATCCTTGCGACACAGCCGCTGGCGATTGCCGGCGGCATGGCCGTCGCCGCCGCCATCGCGCCGGGCGCGGCCGGCGCCGTGTCCGTCTGGCCGTTCTGGGCGGCCTTCGGCCTCTTCCTGATTTTTGACGACCTGACGCAATACTGGTGGCATCGCCTGTCGCACATGACGCCGTGGCTCTACAAACTCCACCGGCCTCATCATCAGGGTGCGTATCTTTCGATCCGCGTTGTCTACCGGAACAACATCTTCTACTACCTGCTGATGCCCGGCCTGTGGCTTTCCGGCGCGCTGCTCTATCTCGGCGCCGGCGTCGCCTACCCCGCCTACCTGATTATCAAGATGACCGTGATATTCGGCGCGCACTGCGACGTGCGATGGGATGCGCCGCTTTACAAGGTGAAGGCGCTCTCGCCGATAATGTGGGTCGTGGAACGCGTGATCTCGACGCCGGCGACGCACAGCGCCCACCATGGGAAGCATGCCGCCGATGGCGTGACCCACTACAAGGGGAACTTCGGCAATCTGCTTTTCCTGTGGGACGTGCTGTTTGGCACCGCAAGGATCACGCGTCGCTACCCTGCGGAAATTGGCGTCGAGAACCTGCCGGATACGTCGACGGCGGAGCAATTGCTCTGGCCGCTAGTGCGCAAGTCGCCTGCCGAAGCCGCCCTGCCGGCTGAGTGACCTTAGACGGCCGGCGAATGGCCCGACCCGGATGGCGAGATAACGCTAGGGGCGCTTTGCGGTGTCGCCGGCTTTCATCACGAAGTCGACGGTCTCCAGTACGGTTATGTCCGACCGCGGGTCGCCGCCAACGGCGATCATGTCTGCGGCGCACCCGACGCGCAGGCAACCGAGGTCATCCTTGCGGCCAAGGGCCTCGGCGGCGAGATCCGTGGCTGCCGTCATCGCCTGCATCGGCGTCATGCCGAACCGCACCATAACGGCGAATTGCTTTGCATTATCCCCATGCGGATAAATTGCCGCATCGGTGCCGAATATGACTTTCGCACCGGCAGCCACGGCTTTCCGGAAGCTCTCGCGCTGCACCGAACCGACCTCGCGCTCCTTGGCGAGACTTTCCTCGGGCACGCCAAGAGCCTCGCCCTCAGCAAGCGTGAACTCTGTATTGTATATGTCCATCGACAGATAGACGCCCGCTCGCTTCGCCATGGCGATGGCCTCGTCGTCGAGGAAACTCGCATGCTCAATCGTATCGACGCCGGCGCGGATCGCATTCTTGATGCCGACCGTTCCGTGGGCGTGGCTCGCCACTTTCAGGCCGCGCATGTGCGCTTCATCGACGATAGCCTCGAGTTCCTCGACGGTCGACTGCGGCGCGCCAAGGAGCGTGCCCTTTGAAAAGACGCCGCCGGTTGAGCAGGTCTTGATCAGGTCGACGCCAAACTTCACGTTCCGTCGAACCTTTTCGCGCATCTCCCACGGACCGGTCGCGACGCCTTCGCCAACCCGTTCGGCATCGTGCGGCAGATAGTTCCGGTCTGAACAATGCCCGCCGACGATTCCGATCGGCGGCCCGGCGACAAACATGCGCGGCCCCGGAATTTCACCTTCATTGATCGCATCGCGCACGGCAAGCATGTCGTAGCCCCCGGACCCTACGTTCCGGACAGTCGTGAAGCCGGCGTCGAGGGTCTTCCTTGCATGAACGACTCCCCACACGACATTCCGCTCGCCCGCATACTGCAGGCCGTCATAGCCGCGTCCCTTGGTGGCCGGGCCCGACAGGTGCGTGTGCATATCAATCAGGCCGGGCATCAGCGTCCGCGCGCCAAGATCGATCGCTTCGGCGCCAGCTGGCGCCGGCGTCGACGTTCGTGCGCCAATCGCTGCGATGCGCCCATCACTGACAATGACCGCCGCGTTGTCGATGACCCGACCCGACCCCGGATCGATGGCGCGAGCCGCCGTGACATAAACGGCCTCGGCGAACGCGGCGTCTGAAAAGCCGATTGCCGCAAGGGCGGCGAGAATTGCGCGCATGAAAATGATCCCCATCCGTTCGGTCAGGGATCGTCGCGGCAATCGCCCGTCCGGGTCAAGCGGTTATCCCGTGCGGGCGGACAGGATCAGGTAGTGCAGGTGGCGACGTCGTCGGTCTCGCACAACTGGATGCGTGTCGCGCGACGGGGAACGCGCATCGTCCGGGTATTGAACTGGTAGGGATTCCGGAAGACCTGGCTCGTCAGGCCGGAGTCGTAAGTATAGGTCATCTCGACGATGATCAGCGACGCCTCCGGCCGCACGGCGTTATCGTTCGAAAGCTTGTCGTAGATCGAGCCGGGCGCGTAGGGCTCTCCCCCATCGCGATCAATGCTCCAGTGCACCCGGACCGGCTCGCCCTCCCCGGCGCCGCGGGTCAGGCTGAGCACGCTTATCGTCAGGCTCGATGTATTGATCGGATTAAGGAGCCGTTCCGCGCCAACGATAATGTCGTCCATTTCATCTTCAGTGAGATTGATCTCCTGGGCGATCAGGTCAACGAGGGCGTTCGAGGCGTTTGCAACCCGGCGATCGACGGTGAAGAGGTCGGATCCTTCAAGCATGCCGAAGAAGAGAAGCATGAGAACGGGGAGCAGCAGCGCAAACTCTACGGCCGCAAAGCCGCGTTCATCGCCGCGAAAGCCCATGAAACGAACTCGTCGCAAAATCATCGATCAGTCCCCGACGCCGCTGCTGCGCGAAAACGGTTCATTGCGGAAGATAAATTCCGAGTGGAGACGCCGCCGGCCGTTTGAGGCGTTCGATACGTTCACGCCAAGCGCCGGGTTCGTCGTGTCGTAGAGGAGGCAGATCCGGAGGCGGACGATATCGCCGTCGCTGCCGGGCTCAAATGGCAGGTTGTCCACGTCGGTCGAGGCGTCATCGCGGCAGATCACCGGATCATTGTCGTCGGCGAGCGCCGAAAAGCTGCCATAGCGCTCAACGGCGACCGTCACCTTGTCGTCGCAGTCGCCGAACAGAGCGAGCGCCGGGCAAACAGCGGCGAAAAACTCATCCTTGTCGAGATTGTCCTTTTGCACGGACCCGGTGCGGATTTCCCGCGCCGCGGCGAGCGCCGCCGCGTCGACCTGGGAGTTCGCGAAGTAGAACCAGCCTACTTCGAAGGTCGACAGCACGAACATCAGGAAAATAGGCCCGAGAATTGCGAATTCGACCGCGGTGGAGCCGCGCCGATCCGCCCCGAATGCGGCGCCGCCCGGAAGAAGTCGATGCATCAGCCTGCGTCGCATTTTCCACCTCTACCGGCTGACATGGAGCTGGGCGATCGCCTGGGCGATGTCCGCAAAAACCCGCTTGAGGGCGTCGCCATCGTCCGCGCTATAGGCATGGTTTTCGCTCGAGGCGCAGTCGGCCATGACTTCCTGCGCGCCCGCGAGGCTGCCGATATCGAAGCCCACGGTGTAAATGGTGATGCCCTCGTCTTTCATGGCGTCGCAATAGGCCTTGGCCTGATCAATTGAATCTCCTTCGGGCGCATTGCAATTGATCTTGTCGGCTGAGCTGCCCGACCCGCTTCCCGAGCTTTGGCTGATGACGCCCTGGCAATACACCGTGTTGAAGTCGCCATCGGTCATGAGAACGACGCTCTTGGCGATTTCATTGTCGTCATATGCGCCTGGCGCGGAGTCGCCCGTGAAGATGTTCGTGAAGTTGGGCGACACCGCATACCAGCCCCACGCGATGCCAAGATGTCCGGCGGTCGATCCGGCCGCCGGAAGGTCGTCGATCGCGTCATGGAGCGTTGTCTTGTTGTTGGTCAGCGGCACGATCTCCAATGACGGGCAAGGGTTGCCGGTTGCGTCATAGACCCAGCCGACCGGGTTGGACGTCGTTGCGGCGTCCGTTTCCGCTTCCGCGCCCGACCGCTCGGACACGCAGTTCGACAGCGGATGGACGCGCCAGTTGCCCTGTGCGTTGACGAACAGTTTGTAGCGGCAGCCCGTGTCCGTGCAGTCGACATTGCCGCCGCTGGTATAGGAATTCCAGTTGCGCCCGTCGACATTGCTGCCGCCGAGCGTTCGCAATTCGAACGTGTCGCCTGAGGGGTCGTCGACCTGGAACGCCTTGTTGTTGAGCTCCCACATGCCGTTGACGCCGGTGATGTAGATGCGGTCGCCGTCACTGAACGTATGGCCCGGCGCGGTGATGACCACGGGACGCTGCCGCGTGGCGCCGGTGATGCTGACCGGGGCGATGGGCGCGCCGCGAGCGGCCGCCGCACTCGCGCCGACATTCACCGCCATCGAATATGGAATGATCGCCACTTTCGAATAGTACTCGGACTGGTCGTCACGGACGAGCACATCGACAAACTCGTCGGCCGCCGCCTTAAGGTCGTCAATCCGCGTGCCGGACATCGAGCCGGTGATATCGAGAACCAGGGACACCTCCGTATTGCCGACGGCGGCTCGGGTGATCTCCGTATCGCTCGACATGTTCAGCTCGGCAAAGCTGTTCGTCGACATGTTCATGAGCGGGCCAAGCGTGCTCAGGATCAGCGTGCGGATCTTACCGGTCGCCTCCGGCGTAACCGTAAGGTTGTCCATCTCGAAATCGACCTGCAGGTCGTTGACGAGACCTTCGTATTTGAAATTCTCGAAGAAGACCGCCTGGCCGTAATTCTTGAGGTACTCTTCGCGCGCCTCGCCGCTGAGGTTCCGGATGTCCGGACCATTGATGGCGTCGATCTGGGCGATCGCGAGGCCCGCGGCGTCCAGCGACTCAATGAGATTTGCGCGCACGGAATTGTAGCGAGTGTAGTCAATGGCCCCGCCTGTGAAGGCCATGATCGGCACCAGCATGAGCGCGAACAGCATGGCGATGTTGCCGCGCTCGCTGCTGCCAAAGCGCCGGAGGAAAGGTTTGAAGTCGGATCTGGCGTCAGATCTGGCGTCGCCGAATTGATGCATGGTCATCGCCGATACTCTCTACCGCCCGCAGACTGAAAATCTCGCGGCTTACGGTTTCCGATTTTCGGCTCAAAGGGTTTTCCACGCGTAAATTTTCGTGGTTGCCAAAAAGTAATATTTCGTGACGCAGTTGCCTAAAGGCCTTGGTTTCCCTGACGTTTCACGGCCAATTCCGCCGCTTTTTGGGCCTTCTTGCCGGCCGTTAAGCTGAATCAGCGTCAAATCCAACGCAGTTGCAGCCGCTGTGGCGAGCGGCTTCCATAGCCGTTCGCATGGCGCGTGCGCGCCCCGCATCCGGCGCCTTGCGCCAGTCGCGAGGCGCATGACGCCGCAAACTCATTGAGCTTCGGTTACCGGGTCAGCGGCTTGTACTTGATCCGTTTCGGGACATCAGCATCGGGACCAAGGCGGCGTTTCTTGTCTTCGATATAGTCCGAGAACGACCCTTCAAACCACTCAACATGGCTGTCGCCTTCGAACGCGAGGATATGGGTCGCGATGCGGTCGAGGAACCAGCGGTCGTGCGAGATGACGACGGCGCAACCCGCGAAGTTGTCGAGCGCGCTCTCGAGCTCGCGCAGCGTATCGACGTCGAGATCGTTGGTCGGCTCGTCGAGCAGCAGGAGGTTCGAGCCCTGCTTCAGCATCTTGGCCAGCTGGACGCGGTTGCGCTCGCCGCCCGACAGGCTGCCGACTTTCTTCTGCTGGTCGCCGCCCTTGAAGTTGAACCACGAGACATATGCCCGGCTCGGCACTTCGCGCTTGCCCAACGTGACGATGTCGAGCCCGTCCGAAATCTCTTCCCAGACATTCTTGTTCGGATTCAGGTTTTCGCGCGTCTGATCGACATATCCCATCTTGACGGTGTCGCCCACGCGCAATTCGCCTTCGTCCGGCGATTCCTGCCCGGTCAGCATGCGGAACAGCGTCGTCTTGCCGGCGCCGTTCGGTCCGATCACGCCGACGATGCCGCCCGGCGGGAGCTTGAACGACAGCCCGTCGATCAGGAGCTTGTCGCCGAACGCCTTTTTCAGGCCGTCGGCCTCGATGACGACGCCGCCGAGCCGCGGCCCCGAAGGGATCTGGATCTGGGCGGTGTTGATTTCATCCTTGCCCGACTTGTTGAGCAATTCCTCATAGGCGTTGATGCGCGCCTTTGACTTCGCCTGGCGAGCCTTGGGGCTCGCCCGGATCCAGTCGGACTCCGCATCGAGCGATTTCTTGCGGTTCGCCTCCTCGCGCTCTTCCTGTTCGATGCGCTTGCGCTTGGCTTCAAGCCAGGACGAGTAATTGCCCTCGTGCGGCACGCCCCGGGCGCGATCTAGTTCGAGGATCCAACCCGTCACATTGTCGAGGAAGTAGCGGTCGTGGGTCACCAGGATGACCGCGCCGTGATAATTCCGGAGATAGTTCTCAAGCCAGGCGACCGATTCCGCATCCAGATGGTTCGTCGGCTCGTCGAGCAGGAGAAGATCGGGCGACGCGAGCAGCAACCGCGCGAGCGCCACCCGGCGCTTTTCGCCGCCCGAAAGCTTGTCGACCGGCCAGTCGCCCGGCGGGCAGCGCAACGCCTCCATCGCCATCTCGACCTTGGAGTCGATATCCCACGCATCGAGGGCGTCGATCTCCTCCTGGAGTTTCGACATCCGCTCCATCAGTTCATCAGAGTAGTTTTCGCCGAGTTCCATCGAAACGGCGTTGAACTCGTCGATTTTCGCCTTGATCGGCCCCACGCCCTCCGCGGCATTCTCAAAAACCGATTTCGAGGCGTCGAGCTCAGGCTCCTGCGGCAGGTAGCCGACCCGGGCCCAGTCCGCTGCGTAGGCTTCGCCGTTAAACTCCTTGTCGACGCCGGCCATGATCCGCAACAGCGTCGACTTGCCCGAGCCATTGACGCCGACCACGCCGATTTTCGCGTCCGGGTAGAACTGGAGGTGGACGTTCTCCAGGATCTTCTTGCCCCCGGTATAGGTCTTCGACAGGCCCTGCATGAAATAGATGAATTGGCGGTTCGCCATCGGCATCCTCGGATGGTTGGATCGAAGCGCGGCCCGGGAAGCGGCGCGCCGTGATCGGTCGAATGGAGGTCTCTCCGGCCAGCAGCCGCCGAATGCGCGTTTTTCGTGGCTGGCGGGAGACGATCCGGCCTCTTATCGCACGGAAGGGGTCGTTTCAACGCGGGAAGCATTTGCGGTGGGCGCGCCTCACCCTATATTTCGAGCAACGAGGTCGCCGAAGCGCGCACAGCGCGCCAGGTCGAGGGGATGGGCGAGATGGGCTACGTCGAAAGCACGCTGGCGGGCGGCGAACGCATCATTTTGCGGGCCAACTTCAACTGGACCTACAGCTTCTTCCCAATCCTCTGGTTTTCGATTGGCGTTGCGCCGATCGTCATGCTCGCGGTGATCCAGTTCGGGTCGGGCGTGCCGCTGGAGGAGCTCCTCGTCGCGTGGGCGAGCGCCGGCGTCGGCTTTGCCTGCGGCGCCCTGATCCTGCTGTTCCACGTCATTCACCTCTGGACGACCGAAATCGTCGTGACGACATACCGCTTCGTCTACAAGAAGGGGCTGATCTCCCGCGACACGAAGGAAGTCAGCCTCAACAAAATTGAAGAGACGACGTTGCAGCAAACCGTATGGGGCCGCATCTTCGGGTATGGAAAGCTGGTGCTGCGGGGCACCGGCGTCGGCGTCATCGAGCTGCCGAATCTTGATAATCCGATCACGGTGCGGAAGGTGATTGAAAACGCAAAGGCCGACCTGCGTCGCTCAAGCTATGACGAACGCTCGGGCGAAGCGGACTAGGACTGCGACGAAATTCTTTTTGCATTCCGCCGCGTCCGACAGGGACTTTTTCGCGCCGTGGATGCGTCTTCTTTACCTTCGTCGCAGGTCTCGGTCTCGTCCGCCGGACATGGCCTGCCTGAATCACTTCGCCCGACAGAGACCAGGCTCATGCGGCTACGCGACCGCGGCCATGGGCGAGGATTGGCTCAATGAATGTCGCGGCAATCCATCTCACGACAGGGGCCGCGACCCCGTCGCCGCATAGTTTGTAGGCGTCATTATATCTGTCTGGCAGCAAGTAGCCGTCGGGCAGGCCCATCAGCGCGGCCGCCTCGCGCGACGTAATGAGGCGACTGCGAACCTCGCCCTTCTCAATCAACAAAAGCGTCTGCCGGCTGGATCCGCCGGCGGGCGTCCTCAGGCAGCCGGCGAGGCCGTCGAAGCGAACCTCTGCGCGCTGGACGCGCCCCCCGGACACATTCGTCCGCATCCGGCGATAGACTGCGCCGACCGCGCGCTCGCCCCTGCCCTTGCAGGCAAGCCGGCGCTCCTCCACCCGGGCGCGGTGCAATGGCGCCATGAGGCCGAGCAGCGTTTCGGTTTGCGCTCGCGGGTGGGTTGGCGCGCGCCAGTCGATGATATCAACGAGATCAGTGTTCCGCCGCGGCGGCGCAGGCGGGCGGATGTCGACGAAAGCAGGCCCCAAACGACGCATCAGCCGTTCAACCGCTCGCGCTTCGCGTTCGCTGCGCTGGTCCGACGCTATCGTTGGGGACATGACATCGTTTCGCATACCGATCATGAACAGTCGGGGCCGCGACTGAGGCAAGAAATGGGCGGCATCAAGGGTGAACATGGCGACGCGATACCCAAGCGCCGCCACTGCCGCGGCCGCTGTTTCAAGATCGCGCCCGCCGTTCGAGGTCATCAGGCCAATGACATTCTCGATCGCTATCAGCCGCGGCGAGCGGCCATCTTCCACAAGGCCGCGCATCAGCCGTTCAAAGGACCAGAAGACCCCGGACCGCGCGCCAGACAACCCGCCGCCCTTTCCGGCAAGCGACAGGTCCTGACAGGGAAACGACGCCCAGGCAAGGTCGGCGACGCCCGGCAGATCGCCCGCCGTCAGCTGGGCGATGTCGCCCTCGACAAAGCGATGGCCGGGGTGATTGTCGCGATAAGCGGCCGCCTTGACCGGATCGATGTCGTTCGCCAACAGACATCGCCACTGCGCGCCGAGGCCGATCGACGCCATGCCGCCGCCGGCAAAGAATTCATAGTAGGTTGGTTTCATGCCGACCGACGAATGCCTGCTCATTGCGAAGAGCATTTCATGCTTCGCCCCGAAGGCAAATGCAGCGCGGGCGACGTCAGCTGAATGACGCCTTCAGAATCGCTTCAAGGCCGGCGGCGTCCTCGGCATTGAACATGCCCTTCTCCGCGCTGTCGACGTCGAACACCGCTATAAGGCCGCCTTGCGGGTCGAATACCGGCGCGACAATCTCCGACTGGGAACGCGCGTCGCAGGCAATGTGGCCGGGAAATGCGTGCACGTCCTCGACGATCACCGTCCGCCGCTCCGCGGCGGCCGTTCCGCACACGCCCTTTCCAAACGGAATGCGCAAGCAGCCCAGCGTTCCCTGGTAGGGACCGATAACCAGCTCGCCTGCCTTGCCCGGATCGACGAGGTAGAAGCCCGTCCAGAAATAGTAGTCGAAGGCATGGTGCAGAATGTTCGAAACCGTCGCCATGCGGGCGATCATATGGCATTCGCCGTCGATCACGGCCGCGATTTCCTGGCCAACTTCGGCGTAGCGGGCGGCCTTGTTCATGCGGGCTCCATGATTGCAAACTTGAGCGCCGGGAGCTCGCCGATCCCGACCTCAACCCTGTCGCCCGGCGCCACAGGGCCGACGCCGGCCGGCGTGCCGGTGAAAACAAGGTCTCCGGCCTTCAACTCAAACAGCATTGATAACGCGATCAGTATTTCCGGCACTGTCCAGATCATCTCGGTCAGCCCCGCGTCCTGCCGCACGTCATCGTTGACGCAGGTGACGAGCCGCGCGCCGTCAAAGCGCGCCGGCGGATAATCCGCGATGCGGCCGATCAGGCCGATCGGCGCTGAGGCATCGAACGCCTTCGCAGCGTCCCAGGGGCCGCCGGCTTTTTTCGCCGCGGCCTGGAGGTCGCGGCGGGTAAGGTCGCAGCCCGCCGCCTGGCCAAAGATCAGCGCGCCGGCGGCATGGCGATCCTTGAGCTGCCGCCCGCCCGCGCCGAGCGCAACCACAAGCTCCCCTTCATAGTGCAGATTGGACGTACCCGGCGGATAGGGAATGCGCCCCGGTTCGGCGCCGCAGGCGACGACCGCGTCGGCGGGCTTGGTGAAAAAGACCGGCGGATCGGCCTTTGCGTCGCCGCCCATTTCCTTCACGTGGTCGGCATAGTTCTTCCCGACGCAGAAGATGCGCCGGACGGGGAACATGCCGCCGCCGGCGACTGGAACGGCCACGACGGGCGGCGCTGAAATGACGTAATCCATTCCAGGGAGCCTAAGCTGTCACGGCGGACGATGAAAGCAGCCAGGAAGCGGCCACGGGAACTAGGCCTGCGTCTTTGCCCGTTCGATTGCTTCGACGATGAGCCGGCGAGCGGTGGCGGCGTCCTGCCAACCGCCGATCTTCACCCATTTGCCGGGCTCCAGATCCTTGTAGTGCTCGAAGAAGTGCTCGATCTGCTTCAGCGTGATGTCGGGCAGATCGGCATACTCGATCACCTTGTCATAGCGCTGGGTCAGAGCCGGACTCGGGACCGCCAGAATCTTTTCGTCCAGCCCGGAATTGTCCTCCATCAGCATCACGCCGATCGGGCGCACGTTGATGACGCAGCCAGGCACGAGTTGACGCGAATTGCAGATCAGCACGTCGATCGGATCGCCGTCGTCGGAAAGGGTGTGCGGCACGAAGCCGTAATTCCCGGGGTACGACATCGGCGTATAGAGGAAGCGGTCGACAACAAGAGCGCCGGCCTCCTTGTCCATCTCGTACTTGATCGGCTGGCCGCCGACCGGCACTTCGACGATGACGTTCACGTCTTCGGGCGGGTTGCGGCCGATCTTGATGGCGTCAATGCGCATGTGGCCTGGTCCTCGTGGCGATCGCTCGCAGGTAGCGGATAGCGCCGCAGGCGGCAACCGGGACGATGCCGACGCGAAATTGCGCATGACGAACCACGGGCGGTCCAAAAGGCCGTCAGGCCGCCCGAAGTCTGGTCACCTGCCCCAATTCCTGTTTATTCTTTGACGGGTTGGACAGGGCCGGGGGGCCGTACGGGGGAAAGTCGCGTGCCCGCACGACAAAAACGGGATTTTGACCCGATAGCGGTCATTTACGGCGCGCCGTTGCTGGCGATTGCCCTTTTGCTTGTGGTGCTCCAGTTCGCCGTTCGGATCGTGACGCGTCCGCGACTGCGGTATGTTGCAACAGCTGCCAGCGGCGTCGTCGTATTTCTTGCCTCGTTGTTCCTGTTCTTCTGGGGGCGAACGCCGCAGGCTACGGACGAGATCCTCGCCGAGATGCAGACGTTTGTCTCTGACCGACTCTTAAATCCGGTCGAACTCGGGTTCGCCGCTCTTGGCGTCGCCGCCTATTTCGCGGCGCGCCTATGGCAGTACCAGAAAGACCGGCTCGACGGCCGACCGTCCTATCCGCAGGCCGTGTTCGACAGCATCCTTGGCGGCCGCTACGGCGGCGCGTGCCTTGGCATTGGCGGCGTCGGCAAGACGACCCTGCTGCAATATCTCCACTACGACCATCTGCGCTCGTCGCGGCACAATGCGCCATTAATCGGCAGGCGGACGTTCAAGGACCTCGATATCGAGGAAATGCTTGAAGGCACCTACCGCAAGCCGACCGAGCGGCGGGCGGACGACGCGTTCGAGATCGGCAGCGAGTTGCGGGAGTATAACGTTACCGGCGACGCAGAGCAGATAAAGATCGCGCATCGGCGCTATATGTTCGACGTGCGCGGCCAGGAGGTCGGACGCAGCGCCCATTGGGCCCAGGCGCTTGGCGAGGTCTGGCCGTCCCATCAGCGCTCCATGATCGTCAACGTCATGACCTACGGCTACAGCGCGTCAGTCATGAAGCGGTCTGATATCATCGCTGAACTGATCAAGGGCGACGCCGGGCGCACGCTCGCCGCGTTCCAGGAGGAAAAGCGCCAGGAAGAAATTGCAGGCCTGCATGACATCATCGCCGCGGTCGACGATGCATGGCCGCAAGGCTATCGGGGGCGGCTGGCATTCAAGAACATGATCAACATGGCGGGCTTCTGGTGGGATCGGCGCAAGGACGTCGAGGCCTACTACCGCAGCCAGCCTTTTCGCGATTTCGAAGAAGCACTGCGATACATCGTCGAAAGTCGCGGCGGCCGGGTGATTTTCGAACCCTACATTCCGGTCAGTTTCCTGTTCGACGATATGTCCGCGAAGACGGGCCGCGAAGGCGACGGCGCGCGGGTGCTTGTCTACAAGGTGCAGAACGAGGCGCGCGACGCGCTGAAAGCGGCGACGCAAAAGGCTATCATGGATATGCGCGCGGACCTGTTCCGGTTGAACTGGCCGCGCGAGGGAGGTCGGTCATGACGGAACCCAAGGCGTCGCGCATTGCAGGCGCGCTGAAGGAGATTCTATTCGCCCAGGAACGTGCGGTGGAAGCCGCGATAACGCTCCGCCGTCGCCAGCATCTGCGCCTGCTGATCGCCGGCGCGCTGCTTGTGCTTGCAGGCTCGGGCGGGCTTGGCGCCATGATCGGCGGTCACGCGGCCGCGCGGCCGCTGATTTACGTCGCCTTGTTCGTGACCCCGTTGTGCCTCGTGTATTACGGCTTCCTGCTTGGTCGCGCGGTCGGCCTCAAACAGGAAATCAATCGCATTCGCGCCACGCTCGGCACGCTGGCGGTTGCGGCGCAGGATGCCAACCTGTCGGCGACCGACACCGAGGATCTTGGCGCGCGCTTTTCGTCGATCGACGCCCTGATGCTCCAGGCCCGCAAGGTTGGCCTGAACTAAGCTGGTTGCGGCGTACATGTCGTCCTGGAGGAATTGGGTCATCCGCAGCGTTGTTTGATCTGGCCGCGGCGCAGGACGCAGTTGTCAGATTGCTGATTTCCCTGCAATAAATTCAAAAAAACGCGCTTCGCCATCAACGCCAGAGACAAGATCCAGATGACCACAAAGAGTTCTTCGGCCGATCCTTCATTCACGAAAGCGGCTTGGACCGCGGGCATTTGCGCGTTCGCAGCTTCGATCGCGGCTGTCTCGCCTGTCGCAGCGCAGGTCGCGGCGGCCCAGGAAGCCGAAGCGGTTCGGCTGGAAGCGGACGTCCGGTTCCTCGCCGACGACCTGTTGGAGGGTCGTGAAGCCGGAACAAGGGGCTATGATCTCGCCGCCAAATTCGTGGCGGAGCGCTTTCGCGCCCTTGGTCTTGAACCAGCTGGCGGCGACGGGACCTATTTCCAGAAAGTGCCAATGATCCAGTATGGCCGCGTCGAAGATTTCGGCGGGACGCTGACGTTTTCCGGCGACGACGCGCCGTCGCTTTCCCTTGGCGCTGAATACATCGTCAACGCGTCCGCCAAAAAAGAAAGCGGCGTCGTCGAAGCGCCTGTTGTTTTCGCCGGCTTCGGCCTCGTCGCGCCGGAGCACGGTCGCGACGACTTTTCGGGACTCGAAGTCGACGGCAAGATTGTCATGCTGTTGGCGGGCGCGCCGAAGTTGCTGAATTCGGAAGAGCGCGCCCATTATGGCCGCACGTCCATCCAGCGCGCGTCGGAACGCGGGGCCGTCGGCGTTATCCGGATCTGGACCGAAACGCTCGAAAATCGCTACCCATACGAACGGCTGAAGAAGAACGCCATCGGCGACACGGGCATGAGCTGGCGAACTGCGGACGGGACGCCCTTTACGAACACGCCGAATATCGAGGCGAGCGCGGTCGTTAGCCTTGTCGCGGCGAAGAAGCTGTTTGCCGACCAGCCGGTCAAATGGGCGGCGATCTCAAGGGCGGCGGAAGCGAAACAGGGCGCCGTAGCAGGGTTCGATACCGGCCTTGTCGCGCGCATCGAGTATCGGTCGCACCAGAAAGAGATCACGACGGACAATGTTATCGGGATGTTGCCGGGAACGGATCCGACGCTCGCCGATGAATATGTCGTCGTTACCGGCCATCTCGATCATGAAGGCGTCAAGCCGACGCCCGAGGAAGCCGACGACGAGATCTATAATGGCGCCATGGACAATGCGACGGGGATCGCATCGATCCTTGAGGTTGCGCGTCTTCTCGCGATGACGCCCCCGAAGCGGCCGGTGCTGTTCGTTGCGCTGACTGCGGAGGAAAAGGGACTTGTTGGATCCGACTATCTCGCGCAGAACCCGCCGATGGATGACGGGGCCATCGTCGCCAATATAAATCTCGACATGCCGATCATTACATACGACTTCAACGACATCGTGGCTTTCGGCGCCGAGCGCTCGACGATGTTCCCTATCGTGGAGGCGGCGGCGGCGCGCGCGAACCTGAAGCTCAGCCCCGATCCGTCCCCGGATGAAGGCTTCTTTACCCGCTCCGACCAGTACAGTTTCGTCAAGCAGGGCATCCCCGCCGTCTACATCGACCTCGGCTTCGGCAATGGCGGCGAAAAGGCCCAGGGCTCATTCCTGAAAGAGCATTATCACAAGGTCTCAGACGAAGTGGACCTCATAGACTTCGCGGCGCTCGGGCGTTTCGCGCAGGTCAACTACGAGGTCGTCGACGGCGTCGCAAACATGCACGAGCGGCCAAGGTGGAAAGCCGGCGACTTCTTCGGCGCGATGTTCTCAGGCCCAATGGAAGAATAACGTCGGGCGTTGCCGCCGAGGCGATCGGCGAGGCGATCAGAGCGCCCGGACGTCGTCCCGTCGCGCCCGGCGCCGTCCGGGCCCGCCCTCGGGAACTTGCGCGCCCTAAAGGACCGGCGTGCGACTCTCATGGCAACCGGACGCCGCACCCCCGCTTGTCATTTCAGGGCGGCCCATGTTCCGTGAAAGCCCGCGGGCACGCGGACCGGCAGCGCCACCCGGGCGACCGGCGGGGCTGCGAAGTCCCGTGCATCGATAACCAGCGCCTCCGACGCCCCCGTCTCAAGGCTGGTAGCGAACGTGACGACATATCCGTCATCCTCCGCCGCCGCCGCGCCCCTGCCCTGATTTCCGTCCCGCGGGGCGAACGCCGGCTCCGAGCCATAAACGCCCGGCGCAAAGTCATGCTGCGCGTAGCCGCCGGTGGACAGGTCATATTTCCTGAGCGCCGAGTACCGCTGCAGATCGCAGTCATCCATTACGACGTGATAGGATGATCGCGTCTTCGCGCCGGTCCAGTCGAGGTTAACAACCGGAAATTCCGACAGCGCATCATCGAGACGCTCCTCGCGACCCTCGCCGGTCTTCATGTTCATCCGCCACAGGAATGGTTGCGCCCGCAGCGCAAGAACGTCGACCATCGGCGCGTAGGGTCCGTAGGCGGGATTTGGATTGAGGCCGTTGTCAACCATCTTGCAGGCGGCCATGACGACCTCGTCGCCCTCCTCCCAGCAATTGATGACATGGTAGATATAGCAGGTCGGGAACTCGAACCATTTCGACTTGCCGAAGCCGTTCCCGTCCCTTGGCCTCGGCACAACGCCGAATCGCGTCGGCTGGTCAGCGACATGGATCTGCCACATCCGGTTTCGGATGCCCTGTTCGGTAAAAACAACCGGCAGGTCGTGCAGGATCGCAAAATGCTCCGTAAGCCCCATATCGTGAGGCAACCGCGGACCAGGCAACTCTATCCGCTTGAAATGGGTCAGCTCGTTCGCGGCCGACACTGCGCCGACGGACATGAACGGTTCATATAGATCGTAATCGAAGAATATCAGCTCCCCCGTCACCGGACAGGTCTTGGAATGGGCGGACACATTGTTCGGCAATTCGCCGCGAAAATCCTCCACGCGGATGGTTTCGAGGGTTTCCGGATCGATCGCTACGGGACGACCGGAAACGTACCACAACGCCAGCAGCCTGTCGCCGTGAACAATTACGTCCGTATTGCCTGTATCGCGATAGACCGTCGTTCGGCCCGCGGCCTCTTCGGCGCGACTGAAGATGCCTGGCCTGGCGTCGCCCGACGGTCCGAAGTCGGCGGCGCGGACATATCGGTTCATGTAGCGGGCCTCGCCATCCTCAAATCGGATGCCGTGCAGCATTCCGTCGCCGTCAAACCAATGGTGCATGCCGACGGGCGGGCGCGCAGGGTTCGGCCCGTTTCGGACGTAAAGACCGTTAAGGTCTCGCGGGATCTCGCCGTGAACGACCAGCCGCTCCGCCGTCACCTCCTCGCTCACCGGCGCATAGAGGCCCTGAAGGTAGGGGTTCAGATCGTTGAGCTTCTCGGCGGTGGTCATCTCGCGATTCCTCTCTTGTGGGCGTCAGGCTACCAAACCCGCGCGCGTCGTGAAATGATCCACTGCTGGCACTGACGCGCTTTGCTTGCCGGGGAGGCAACCAAATGTGGAAGATGGCGCTTGCCGCGGCGGCGGCTGCGCAATTCTGTTTCGCCGCAAACGCATCCGCGGCGACCTACGAATTGGTCGTCAACAACGGCCGCGTCATTGATCCCGAAACCGGTCTCGATGCCGTTCGTCATGTGGGGATTTCGAAAGGCGCAATTGCGAAAATCTCGAAACGTCCCCTGAATGGCGCAATGGCGATCGATGCCGAAGGCCTCGTCGTCGCGCCGGGGTTCATTGACCGCAACACTTACGTCCTGGGCCCTGAGCTTTTCCGCTTGCGGGCGGCGGACGGGGTCACGACAGTTTTCAATTTCGAAGAAGGCGCGAACGACGTTCCCGCGGCCTACGCCGCCCTCAAGGGCGAAGCGCTGATCAATTACGGCTTCTCGTCGAGCTGGGGCGGCGCGCGGCTCGCTGTGCTTGGTGAAACGCCGCCAAAGATTAACAAAGGCGTGGCGGAGCTCGGCAATATCGGCCCTGACGAGTTGGAGAAAATCGCAAACGCGCCGCTCGACAAGGACCAGCTGGCCGCGGTCCTGGCCATCGTGGAGCAGGGCCTGAAAGACGGCGCGCCCGCCGTCGGCCTCGGCATTGAGTACATGCCGGGCGCAACGATGACCGAAGTGATGGCGGTCTTCGAACTGGCGGCGAGATACGGTCGGGCGGCGCAGGTGCACCCCCGGAAGTGGGATGCCACAAGCGACTACGCATACATCTACGAACCGATCGCTGGCGCGCTGCTTGCCGGCGCGGCGGTCCATGTAAGTCATCTGAACTCCTCCGCGGCCGACTATGTCGAGCGCAATCTCAAACAGTTGGACGCTGCGCGGGCGGCTGGCGTCGCGGTTACCGCCGAGTGTTATCCGTATACGGCGGGGATGAACGATATCCGCTCGGAGATGTGGGCCGACTGGCGCGACTGGCCTGAGGAGAGGTTCCGGAATTATCAGTGGTCGGCGACAGGCGAGCGCCTTTCGAGGGAGAGCTTCGAAAAGTACCGCGAAAAAGGCGGGCTTATCATTATTCACTGGATGAAGGACGAATGGGTCGATGCCTGCGTCGCTCATCCGGAGACGCAAATCGCGTCCGACGGCGGCTGGGACGAGGGCGGCGGCCACCCGCGCGACGCCGGGACGTTTTCGCGCGTCCTCGGGCGCTATGTGCGCGAGACGGGGCGCCTGTCGCTTCCCGCAGCAATAAGAAAAATGTCTTACCTGCCTGCAAAATCTCTTGAGGACGCCGCGCCGCAGATGGCCAGAAAAGGCCGGCTTCAGGAAGGCATGGACGCGGACATCGTCGTCTTTGATCCTGCAACCGTCCTCGACCTCGCCACCTATGCACAACCCCGCCTCGCCCCCGAAGGCATTGAATGGGTAATTGTCGGCGGCGTCGCGATCATGACGCCCGATGGGTTCATCGAAGGCGCAAACCCCGGCAAGGCCATCCGGCTGCCTGACATCAACTGACCCGCCGCCAATGCGGCGGCCGCCCCTTGCGTTTCCGGGCGAAGCGCGACATAGAACAATTAGAGAACATGCCGGACGCCCGCGGAGGTCAATTGGCCCGTCAATCGAACAGCTTTGTCTGTCAGTCCTGCGGGGCGACTTACCCGAAGTGGACGGGCCGCTGCGACGCATGCGGCGAGTGGAATTCGCTGGAGGAAGAAACCGCGACAGCAGCGCCGGCGGGCGCGCACGGCGTTGATGGCGGCGCCAATGGGCGGGCGCTTGAGCTCTCGGGCCTTGACGCAGCGACTGACGAGGCGCCGCGGCGCCTGACCGGGAACAAAGAGTTCGACCGCGCGTGCGGCGGTGGGCTCGTTCCAGGATCGGCCCTCCTTATCGGCGGCGATCCGGGCGTCGGCAAGTCGACGCTGCTGTTGCAGGTCGCCGCGGGGGCGGCCAACGCCGGCGCCAGGGTCGTATATGTTTCCGGTGAAGAGGCGATTGCTCAGATCAGCATGCGCGCGAGCCGTCTTGGGTTGTCGAAGGCGAATGTCGGCCTCGCCGCGGCCACCTCGCTGCGCGATATCCTGGCGACCCTGAAAAAATCGCGGCCCGACATTGTCGTGATCGATTCGATCCAGACGCTCTGGTCTGACACGGCGACAGCCGCGCCGGGCACCGTCACCCAGGTGCGCGCCTGCGCGCAGGAGCTAATCCGGTTTGCAAAGAATACGTCGACCACGGTGATACTGGTCGGTCATGTGACCAAGGACGGCCAGATTGCCGGCCCGCGTGTCGTCGAGCACATGGTTGATGCGGTCCTCTATTTCGAAAGCGAGGCGACGCGGTCCTTTCGCTTGTTGCGCGCCGTGAAAAACCGTTTCGGCCCGGCCCACGAACTCGGCGTATTCGAAATGGGCGGCGGGGGCCTGCGGGAAGTCGCGAACCCCTCCTCGCTGTTCCTCAGCGCTGGCGAGACGCCAGCGCCCGGCGCAGCCGTCTTCGCCGGAATCGAGGGGACCAGACCTATACTTGTGGAATTTCAAGCACTTGTTTCACCTTCCTCTCTCGCGACGCCACGCCGCGCCGTGGTCGGTTGGGATAGCGCACGACTGTCAATGCTGCTCGCGGTGCTGGACGCGCGGTGCGGCCTCGGTCTTGGCAAGCATGACGTCTTCCTGAATGTCGCGGGCGGTCTCCGGATCGTCGATCCAGCGGCCGACCTTGCGGCGGCAGCGGCGCTGTGCTCATCCCTGTTCGACGCGCCACTGCCGTCGAACGCCCTTTTCTTTGGCGAGGTCGCGCTTTCGGGCGCGGTGCGTCCGGCAGCGCAGGCAGATGCGCGCCTGCAGGAAGGCGAAAAGCTGGGATTCAAGCGGGCCCTTGCGCCGGCGGGTCCGGCCGATGACGAACCCCAGCGCCGGCCGGCGCCGCGCATTAGGCTGGACGAGGCGCGTCGCCTCGCTGATCTCGTCAACTGGGTGCGGCGGATCCCGCGCAACGAGGTTGAGCCCCGCGACGATCGCCGATATGCACGTCGTGAGAGCGCCGCATGAGCGGCGCAGAGTTCGCCTAACCGCGAAAGATGGGTGGTCGACACGATGACCAGTTTCGATGCGCTCATTATTGTGCTGATCGGCCTTTCCGTCGCGCTCGCTGCGTATCGAGGCGGCCTGGCCGAGCTCGCCACTCTTGGCGCCCTGGGCATTGGCGGCGGCGCAGGGCTCACGCTTGCTCAGCCGATTGCAGGCGCGATCGGGCGAGGCGATTCGACGATTACCGCGCTGGTCGCCGGCGGCGTCATCGCCGGCCTCTTCTTCCTCGGCGCGCTCGTTGGCCTGACCATGTTGGTCTCGCGCATCCGGCTCGATGAGCGCCAGCGGATGGCGGACAGGATTGGCGGCGGGGCCTTCGGGTTCATTCGCGCGTTCGCGCTGATCGGGCTGGGCTTTCTCGGCTACGCCTACTATCTCGATACTGACAATCGGCCGCCGGCCGTTACGAACGCTCTCCTCCTGCCGCTTGCAAAGGGCGCAGCAGGCGTAATTGAGAGCTTCGCCCCGGCGCGCGATCCCTTGAACATAGATGATGGCGCGCGGACGGGCCGGATCGATGACGGCAAGGAGCCACGGGAGCCGGACGCAGAAGCCGCCGCGGGCGCTGAGGATCAGGACGCGGTAGCTGCAATTCTCCAGGACGTCGATTCGTGATCTGTCGGCGCATGCCTTGCCGGCAAGCGCGCCGCATCCGTTCGATCACAAATACGCGAGACTGCGGCGATCGTCCTCAAGGTCGCCTTGTCGTTGACCAGTTAGTGTGGGTGGAAATGGCCAACGTGAGCGACGCGGCGTCTTGGACACCGCGCGTGCTGGACCGTTTGCGCGACGGTCACGCCGGCTCGAATGCCTTTTTGGCGTCGACCATTTTGTGTCGACGCGCGCGCTGCGCCTCGCTAGACAGCGGTCGCTCGCGCGCACGAGGCGCGCCCGGATACGCAATCGGCGCGCCGGCGCGAGCGCCCCATCCCCCTTCAGGGGCATATGTTGAATGGGTGGCCGGGACGGGGCGGCATGCCGGAGGGTTGAGGGAACATGGTCGATCTTGAATCAACGCTCTCCAACAGCGTCCGGGCCCTCGGTCAGTCTCGATTGCGTCGCCGGTCGACGATCGAGACGGTTTCATCACGGCTTCGCGCCGCATCGCGCGCCAGACCGCCGGCGCCGGCGTTTCCGCGCGAGCTCAACGAGGAATGCGGCGTCTTTGGCGTGATCGGCGTGCCTGAGGCAGGACCGATCGCGGCGCTCGGGCTTCACGCTCTTCAGCATCGCGGGCAGGAGGCCGCCGGCATCGCGGCCGTGGACGGGGAAACCTTCCGCAGCGAACGGCATCTCGGGCTTGTCTCCGACAACTTTTCGGAGGCCGACACGCTCGACCGGCTGACCGGCGACGGCGCAGTCGGCCACACGCGCTACGCGACCCAGGGAGATACCCTGCTTCGCAACGTGCAACCTCTCTATGCGGACCTCGACGCCGGCGGCATCGCGATCGCACACAATGGCAACCTGTCGAACGCCCGCACGCTGAAATCGCGGCTCGTCCGCGAAGGATGCATCTTTCAGTCTACGTCGGATTCTGAATTATTCCTGCAGCTTACGGCTCGCTCGCGGGGAGCGTCAATTGAAGACCGGTTTGTCGCCAGCCTTGACGCCGTCGAGGGGGCCTACGCGACCGTGGTGCTGACCAAGGATGCGCTGATCGGCGCGCGCGACCCCGTCGGAATCCGGCCGCTGATCCTCGGCAAGCTGGGCGACGGGCACGTTTTGGCGTCCGAGACATGCGCCCTTGAGACGATCGGCGCTGAGTTCGTTCGCGACGTACGCCCCGGCGAGGTGGTGATTTGCCGTCGCGGCCGGGACGTTGAAAGCCTTCGCGCGGCGCCGCCGTCGCAAGAAGCGAGGCCATGCATTTTCGAGCTGATCTATTTCGCGCGCCCGAACTCCATCGTAGACGGTAAGAGCGTCTACCAGCTGAGGAAGGGCCTTGGACACCAGCTTGCGCTCGAAGCGCCATGCGAAGCGGACATCGTTTCGCCAATTCCGGAATCGGGGGTTCCAGCGGCGATCGGGTACGCCCAGGCGTCGGGCCTTCCCTATGAAATGGCGTTGATCCGCAGTCACTTCGTCGGCCGCACGTTCATCGAACCGCAACAAAGGATTCGCGAGGCGGGCGTCTTGCGAAAGCATTCGCCGAACAGCGCCCTCATCGAGGGCAAGCGGGTCGTTCTGATAGATGACTCGGTCGTTCGCGGCACAACGTCCGTCAAGATAGTTCGTATGATGAAGAATGCCGGCGCGGCGGAAGTGCATCTGCGCATCGCCTGTCCGCCGATCCAGCATCCGGATTTTTACGGCATCAACACGCCGTCGTACGAAGAACTGATTGGCGCAAACCGGTCGATAGAGGAGATGCGCGAGGAATTCGGGGCGGACAGCCTTGCGTTTCTTTCGCTTGACGGGCTGTACGCCGCCCTTGGCAAGGGACGCCGGGACAAGGACAAGCCGGCGTTTACGGACCATTGCTTCACTGGCGACTATCCAACGCCTCTGACCGACCGCGACACGGCCCAGCGCAACGCCATCATCGAGCAGTTGTCGTTCCTCGCCGAACCGAGTTGATCGGGCCGGATGAAGTCCCCGCCCAGCCGACTGCGGCGCCACGCCGCCGTCACGTGGCCTCGCCGCCCTTGCGCGACGCCGCGCCAGCGCGTCTTATGGGCGCTTGCTGATTGATCGAAGGCCATGACGACGACGCCCAAGGAACAGGCGCGAGAGCACTTCAAGCGCGCCCTTCTTCAGACCACACGCGCGCTTTCGGCGAAGGATGACGTCGAGGTCAGCTTCGGCGGCGACCAGGCGTCCGTGGTCGGGCGCGCCGCGAAGATCCCCCTGCCCGCCCGCGTCCTCGATCGCGGCGCGGCAATGATTGCCCGCGGCGAATCCGACGGCGCCGCGCTGTGGCTTGCGCATCATGACGCCGCCGCCCACGCATCGCTTAGTCCCAAGGGGTCAGAGGCCCAGGCGGTGTTCAACGCGCTGGAGAAGACCCGCGTGGAGTCAATCGGCGCGCGCGCGATGAAGGGCGTTGGCGACAACCTTGCAGCATCCCTGAATGAGCGGATTACGGCGAAGGGCGTCGGCCGGCTGGACGCCGCCGCCGCGACCGCGCTGTTGCCTGACGTGGCGGCGCTGCTGTTGCGGAAAAGACTGACGGGTCGCGAGCCGCCGCCCGCCGCAAAGGCGCTCGTCGACGCCCATGGCGCAGCCGTGGAAGAGATGGCCGGCGCCTCCCTCGACGCGCTAGCAAGGGCCGCAAATCTAGGCGACCAGCCCGCCTTTGCGGCGCTCGCCCGGAACGTCATCCGCGACCTGAACCTGGAGGATGAAGAGGGCTCTGAACCGGGCGAAGATTCCGCGGAGAACGAAAACGAGAATGACGACGAGAATGACGACGACGCCGAGAACGATGAAAGCGGCGTTGCGGACATGCCAGAAGACGACCCGGCCCAGGCCGGCGAAGCCCCGAATGATGATCAGGATACGTCTGAACAGGAAATTGAATCTGACGGCGAGGACGAGGACGGGGCGATCGACAACGCCAAAATTTCGGCGACGCGGAGCGAGCGGCCATTTGATTCCGGCGAAAACTACAAGCCCTACACGACAGAGTTCGATGAGATCGCCGACGCCATCGACCTTTGCGACGAGGAGGAGCTCGTGCGTCTGCGTCGTTCGCTCGACCGACAGCTTGAGAATATGCACGCGGTCGTGGCCAGGCTCGCGAACAAGCTGCAGCGCAAGCTTCTGGCGCAACAGAACCGGAGCTGGGAATTTGACCTTGACGAAGGCGTCCTTGACGCAGCGCGGCTTGCCCGGATCGTCGTCGACCCGATGCAGCCGCTGTCATTCAAGCAGGAACGCGAGCAGAATTTCCGGGACACGGTGGTCACGCTGCTCATCGACAATTCGGGGTCAATGCGCGGCCGGCCGATCTCAATCGCGGCGATCTGCGCCGACATTCTCGCGCGAACCCTCGAGCGGTGCAGCGTAAAGGTCGAAATCCTCGGTTTTACGACCCGCGCCTGGAAGGGCGGCCGGGCAAGGGAAAAATGGGTCGCTGACGGTCGCCCTCCGACGCCGGGGCGTCTGAATGATCTTCGCCATGTCGTCTACAAGGCGGCGGACGCCCCCTGGCGCCGGTCACGGAATTCCCTTGGACTGATGATGAAGGAGGGACTGCTCAAGGAGAACATCGATGGCGAAGCGCTGCTTTGGGCGCACAGGCGACTGCTTGGGCGGCCCGAGGCTCGGCGCATTCTGATGGTGATCTCTGACGGCGCGCCCGTCGACGACACCACGTCATCGGCGAACGGCGGCGCTTACCTTGAGCGGCATCTGCGGGATGTCATTGCCCAGATTGAAACGCGTTCGCAGGTGGAGCTTCTCGCCATCGGGATTGGCCACGACGTGACGCGCTACTATCGCCGTGCCGTCACGATTTTCGACGCCGAACAGCTTGGCGGCGCGATGGTCGACAAACTTGCCGAGCTTTTCGACGAAGATGCGCCAGCCATGGCGCCGGCGCGACGCGCAGGCCTGCGCCGCTGATGCGGATCGCGGGTCTGCCGACCCATTCGCCTTGCGCATTTCAGTTAACCACAAACTGCCCCAACGCCGGCCAGCCGATAACGGATTTTCCAGGTAAGGTTAAAATACGCCTTAAACTGGCATCGGGTTTGCACCTTCCGCCTCTGAGGACGGTTCCTCAAGTTCGAAAGGCGCACAGATGTTCTTTTTCCTTACGAGCCGCCTGAACCAGTTTGGCGCGTCAACCCGCGGCAATGTCGCCATGATGTTCGGCCTGATGCTGGCGCCGCTCGTGGCCGCCGTCGGATTTGGCGTCGACCTGTCAAACGGCGCATACATCCGCGCCCAGCTGACCGAAGCGGCGGACGCCGCAGTACTGGCGGCCGCCAGAGCGCGGCTCAACGACATCGGCCTGACCGTCGCCGAAGCCACGGCGATCGCCCGCAAGTCGTTCGACTCGAACATGGCGAGCGTCGCGCCGGTGCCCCTCGCCGATTTCACGCTGAACTTCGACGTGGCGAGCGATACCTACACCGTCAACGTGTCGACGGGCGTGCCGACCTATTTCATCAAGATCGTCGGCGCAAAGGCAATGCCCATTAGCGTCGTCACTCAGGCGACCGTCTCCCCGCCCCGCGCGCTCGAAGTCGTCATGGCTCTCGACAACACGGGCTCCATGGAGGGCGCCAAGCTTTCAACGCTCAAGACCGCTTCGGGCAATCTTGCGCGCGACCTCCTCACCGACGCGGAGAATGTCAAGGTCGGACTTGTTCCGTTTGCAAACTACGTAAATGTGGGCCTGTCCCGTCGCGGCGCGACCTGGCTCAATGCGCCCGCTGACGAGACGACGACGGAATACCAGTGTCGCAACACCTATCCGGACCGGACCGAGACGAATTGCCGGACCGAAACCGATACCTGCACGCGCACCCGCGACGGCGTGACGACTTCTTACCCATGCGAGCGGCGCACCTGCGACGTCAACCGGGGCGAGCCAGTCGAGCGTTGCGAATGGCGGACGACGACCCGGCAATGGCGCGGCTGCGTCGGCTCTCGCGACAGCGTCCGCGACGAGACCGACGGGGATTATGACGTCAGTCAGGTGCCGGGTCTTCTGGACATCCGGTGCGGCGAGGAAATCCTGCCGCTGACAGACAACCTTGCGGCGATCGAGGGAAAGATCAGCGCGATGAGCGCCGACGGGTACACCTATATTCCAGCGGGTCTTGCATGGGGCCGGCGCGTGCTATCCTCGTTTGCGCCCTTTGACGAAGGGTTGACCTACGCCGACGCGCGGGCTCAGCGCTCCATGAAGGCGCTGATTCTGATGACCGATGGCGAGAACACGAAGTCCGCCAACTATCCGCTGCACAATTCAAATGCCCGCGCCAGCGCGGACGCCAAGACCGAAGCGCTGTGCAAGAAGATCAAGGACGACGGGATCGTCATCTACACGATCGCTTTTGAAGTTTCCGACGCCAGCACAAAGAACATGCTGGAAAAGTGCGCGTCGACGACGGAAAACTATTTTGATGCGGATGATCCGTCCAAGTTGATCGCCGCCTTTGACGGGGTCGCCAGAAGCCTCAAGGATATCGCACTGTCACAATAGAGAAGACTGCTTGCGCGACTGAAAGCGAAACGGCGGCCTCTGGGGCCGCCGTTTCGTCATGTCTGACCGTCACCATCGCTAGGCAGATCCGGCTCTCTTCAGGAATGGCAGCATCCGTGCGAGGACGCCGTCCTTGTCCTTGAAATGGTGCTTCAGCGCAGCGGCCACATGCAGCGCAAAAAGGCCGAGGATAGAGAAAGCGCCCAGTTCGTGCATCTCCGCGATCGCCTCCGCTGTCGCCTTGCGATCTTCGACGCCGTCGAAAAATGGCAAGTGCGGCCAGGGTATCGCCCCGAACAGATAAGTTGGCACGCTCGGCGCCAAGGGCGACGCCGAGACAATGGCCCATCCGCCCAGCGGCACGCCGATCATCAACGCGTAGAAGCCGATATGGGTCCCTCGCGCAAGAAGCCTTTGCCAGTCAGGCATGCCGCCCGGCAAGGGCGGCGCGGGATGGGTGAGCCGCCAGCCCAGCCGAACGAGCGACAACAGCAGGATCGTTATGCCCGTCGACTTGTGCAGCTGGTAGAGTTCGAACTTCTGGTTCCCGTCCGGAAGATTGTGCATGTAGAAACCGCCGGCAATCTGGCCGAGGATCATCGCGGCGATGATCCAATGCAGCGCAATTGCAACGCCCGCGTAACCTGGCCGTTCCGCGGCTGCATTCGCCTTATTGTCAGCGGTCGTCATGACGATTCCTCCGGACGAAGTTTCGCCGACGACTTTAAGCCTGCGGCTTCTCGAATTCCACTTCGATGATCAGATCGACGTCATCGCCGACAAACGGGACGTACTTGTCCACGCCAAAGTCCGACCGCTTGACCTGACCGCGGGCCGAGAATCCGATCTTGTGGCCGCCGTTCTGGGTTTCGCCAGCGCGGTTGAACGTGACGTCAAGCGTCACAGGCTTTTCCTGATCCTTGATTTTGAGGACGCCGGTCATCTCCCCCGTCGTCGGGCCTGTCGTCTTGATCTGCGAACTTTTGAACGTGATCGACGGATAGGTTTCGACTTCGAAGAAATCGGCGCTCTTGAGGTGGTCGTCGAACTTCTCGACGCCGGAATCAATCGACGCGGCGACGATGTTCACGTCAACGGACGATTCGCTCGGCGCATCCGCGTTCCAGTCGAGCGTGCCGGTCCACTCGCCCCAGCGCAGGAACGGCCGCGAATAGCCCTGATGCAGGTAGCTGAAAGTGATGTAGGCGTGGCCGCTGTCAGTCACGTACTCGCCGGACGGGGCGATCGTCGGATCGGGCTCGTCCTGCGCAAAGGCGGGCACGGCCGCGAGCGACAGTGCGGCGGCGGTGAAGATGGCGCGTGAGAATCTCATTCGTTTCGCTCCAGGTTGCGTCGGCCCCCATTGGCGACAATGCCTGGACCGGACGGAAATGATCTTTTGCGCGCGATTTGCGCGCGCCCTATTCTACGCAAGGATGCGCCTGATGGACGCCTCTTTGTCGCAGTGGAAAATAGGGCCGGCCCCTGCGGGCGCGAATGACCCTGAGGTTCAATTCGTCGTGATATCCGCAAATCGCGTAATGATCGTCGCCATGTCCGGGCGCGCGCGTTCCCTGGGCGGCGCGGCCGCGCTCCCGAAGTAAAAGAACCCGGCAAACCTTTCAGTCACGGCGTCGCTGTGGGAAAGCCCAAACGCGCGCGCCACCTCTGCGTCAAAGGCGTACCATTCGGTCAGCCACTGGGCCGCGTAGCCATAGGCGCTGGCGGCGACCAGCAGGTTCTGTCCGACGGCGCCTGCGGTCAGCTGCTGCTCCCAGACCGGCGTCTTGTGGGCGGCGTCGACACGGGAGACGAGCGCCACCACCACCGGCGCTCGCATGAAGCGATTGGCCTCAACATCAGTCCTTGCCTGGTCCGCATCGGGATTGGCCGCCGCAAACGCGCGCGCGACGGCTGCGCCCGCGGTTGCCCTATCTTCGCCTTCAAGAACGATAAAGCGATATGGAGTGACGCGGCGGTGGTCAGGCGCGCGCGCGCCGATGCGGAGGATCGCCGACAGCTCCTGCGACGATGGCCCAGGCGACGTCAGCCATTCAACGGACGTCGAACGCCGCCGCGACAGCAACTCGATCGCTTCGTCGGATTGCCGGCATGGAGCGGCTTCCTCGCCCAGTTCGGGCGGGTCGATGATCGGTCCGGGCATAGGCGTCTCCTCGTGTCGTCGCGGCGTCAAGACGGGCAATGTTCAATATGGGGGGGTCAGATTGGCGGAGCCGCAACACGAATGCCGAACGTTGCGACGCGTCCTTCACCGGGGAAATAGCGATCTGCGCCGAAAGCGAAGTCGGCGCGTTCGGCGTAAAAGACGTTGCCGAGATTGCGGATCGCTACAAAGGCGCTGAGGCCTCCGGCAATCCTGTAGTCCGCCCTTAGGTCGACGACATCGTGGCCCGGATACCGGCGCGTCTCGCCGGCGTCGGTGAAATAGCCGCCGACGCGATTCCAGGAGGCCTCCACCACCACTGGCGCAAAATCCGGCGACCAGACGCCTCGCGCGCCAGCCAAGATCCGCGGAGCAGTATCGATGTCGTCGCCGAAAGCGATCGCCTCGGATGGCGCAAGAGGGCCGCCGCCGCCGCCGATTGCCCGGTCAAACCGGTAGGTGTGACGTCCGTAGGCGACATTGGCGTCGATCCGGATCCCGTCGAATGGCCGGGCGATCACTCGCGCTTCAACGCCCGCATGACGCGTTCGCCCGTCAGACACATTGAAGCCATCGGCATCGCGGAAAAAAACGTTCCGCTTATCCATCAGATAGGCCGCCACTTCGAAATCAATGTCCGCCGACAAGGCCCCGCGGGCGCCGACTTCGCCAGCGTCGATCGTCTCGGCGAGCGGCGGGTCCGAGGTCTGGTTGACCTGAAGCCGATAAAGGTCGGTCGTCTGCGGCGGGCGCGCGCCGCGCGCATATGATGCGTACAGATTGAGGCCGTCCGAAAGGGCGTAGGCGGCGCTGAACTTGGGGCTGACGGTCGTATAGACGTCGCGCCGGTCGGCCGGCCTCAGGAAGCGGCCAACCACGCCGACATCGGTTCGATTGTCGTAGCGATAGCCGGTTCGGTCGACTCTCGCCGCGGCGCGAAGCGTAAGTTGCGGCGAAGGCCGCCATTCAAGTTGACCGAACGGCGCAACTTCAAGAGCGACGACGCCGTAGTCGTAGTGCAGCCCTTGCGTAAAGGAGAAAACCGTCGGGATAGACTGAAATTCCGTAAGCGACCCATCTGAACGGTCGACGTCGACGCCCGCAATGACCGACCAGTCGCCACGATCAACGTAGACCGCGGTCTGGACGCCAAGGCTCCAGTGCTCGTTTTCCTCAAGCGCTTTTGACGGCAGGAAGTGAAGCAGGAAGTCCATGTCCGTCCAGCGAACAAACGGCGTGATCGACAGGGTGGCGTCATCATCAAGTTCTATGTCGAGCCGCGTCGACAGTCGCGCCGATTGCACGTCCCTGAACGCTTCCGGATTGGGGTTGGTTCGCCGCAGGTCTGCGTCGCGATAGGCGTCCGCCCCTTCGATAAACCCGGCGGTTTCCTGGTTCACATTGACGCCGGAAAAGGTTGTCGTCGCATTCCAGCGATCGCCTCGCGCCACATGCCGTACCGTAAGCTTTTGTTCGTCAACGCCGCTGTCCGCGCGAAATCCGGGATCGTCGAGGAGCCATAAACCAACGAATGCGCCCTCGCTTACGTCCGACAGATCCACAACCCCGACAGCCTTCAGCCTGCCGATCGTATCGCCGCTGAGGGTCACCGCGCTGGCTCGCGGTCCCTCGCCGCCCGTCCGCACATCGATCACGCCGTGGATCGCGTTGGCGCCGTAAACCGCCCCGGACGGGCCGCGAATGACCTCGACGGCGGTCGCAATCTCGGTATGCGCCTCAAGCAGCCCGTTTACGTTCGCGAAGCCCGCCGCGCGCAGGGGCACGCCGTCCTGGAGATAGAGGAACGATCCAGCCCCGGCGCCGCCGGTCAGCACCGGCGATCTTATTGACGTCAGGCTTTCCTGGCCCGAGCCTCTGTGGACGAGTACGCCAGGGGCGCGATTGACGATCTCGCTCGCATGGTCCGCCCCGAGCAGTTGCAGCTCGGCTTCATCAATGCGCGTGACGCTGAGGGGTGCTTCGATCAAGGACGTCGCGCGCCGTTCAGCGACAACAATGAGCGCGTCCGAAAGCTTGCCAGGCTCGGCGGCCGATGCGGCGCTCGATATCAAAGCCGAAATGCCCCAGAGGGCGGCGCATGCCAAAGACCGGTCGCCGAAGCTCACCTCGGGAAGACGAAAATCGCCAGGCCACGAATTGCGGTGCACTAAAGCCCTCGACAGAAACGCTCTCCGACGAACCGGAGTGCGAACGGGGTAGCCTTTGGCGGTCATGACGGTCAATTAAGCGACTGGCGCTATTCATCCGGAGCGGCATGCCGATGCACATCGTCCAGATCCTCATTCTGAACTTCGCCTGTCTCTGGGCGGCGGCGATCGCCTTGTGGGCAGTCAGCGTGCGCCTCCGAAATGCGAGCATCGTTGACATCTTCTGGGCGATTTTCTGCGCCGCCCCTGCGTTTGTGACGCTTGCAGCCGTCGACGGGGCGCACCCGAGAGACATTGTCCTGACCGGGCTTGCGGGGCTCTGGGCGTTGCGTCTTTCCAGCTACCTCGCGCGCCGCAACATCGGTCACGGGGAGGATTACCGATATGTCGCCATGCGGCGTTCACGCGAAGCGAGGGGCGACTTCGCCAGGTGGTCGTTGAGCCGCGTCTTCCTGTTGCAGGCGACAATCGCCTGGTTTGTTTCCCTGCCTGTTCAGGTCGGCCAGTTCGGCCCGGATCGGCCGCTAGGTCTCGTAGCGTTCATCGGCATCGCGGTTTTCTTGCTTGGCCTCGCGTTTGAGGCGGTCGGCGACGCACAATTGCGCGCATTCAAGCGGGACCCTGGAAACAAGGGAAAGCTGATGACCTCTGGGCTGTGGTCATGGACGCGGCATCCAAACTATTTTGGCGATGCATGCGTCTGGTTTGGCCTCGGCCTGATCGCCCTCGAAGGACCAGCGGGCTGGATCGGCGCGGCGAGCCCCTTCGTGATGGCGCATTTCCTGGTGAACGTGTCAGGAAAGGCGCTGCTGGAACGCGCGATGACCAAGAAGTATCCGGCGTACGAAGAGTATAGACGCCGCACGAGCGGGTTCTTCCCCTTGCCGCCCAGGATCGCGAATGACGCAGAGGGTTCAGGCGTTGCCGACCGTATCGAAGAGTGATGACTCGAGCGATTCCTCGGCGCTCTTGCCGCCCCATACGAAGTAATTGAACGCAGGGAAAAACCGATCCACCGCTTCCGCCGCGCCCTGGATCAGAGCCCGCGCCTGTCCGGCGTCGAGCGCGCCGTCATCAGGCAGAACCGCGGCATTCCGGTAGACGAAAGAGTTATCTTCCGACCACAAATCGAAATGGCCAATCCACAGGCGTTCGTTGATCAGCGCGACGAGGCGCGCGGCTTCGTCGCGGCGTGTCACTGGGGCCTTGATCTCAAGCGGCGCGCCAAGTTGCAGGGTGGAAAGTTCGCACCGCCAGGTGAACCAGACGCCGGTGTCACGCCATGACCCGGGGACGGCGACATGCAGTTCAACGTCGTCGACGCGCTCTGATTCCAGCTCGAGAAGCCCGGCAATCGCCTCAAGAGAATCAAGAGGATCACTCGTCGTCGGCGATCGTTCCACCAGCTGGATTGTCATGCGCGCGCCCTTCCGCTTGCTTATATTCGCGAGGGCGCCGCGAGTCGCATTGCACAATCAATGATTCGCTTCGGCGATTTTTCCCATGATGGCTCCTAACGTCGCACGGGGCGCGATGAGTCGCTGACGCATCAGGCGCCCTAGCGAACGTTCTGCCGCGCTTCGAGATCGGCAATCCGGGTCTTGAGTTCGTCCACTTCCTGGCGCGCCGCCACGGCGAGGTCCCGCACGATCTCGAACTCCTCGCGGGTCACGAGCTCCATGTCCGCGAGAAGCCGCTGGAGCTGGCTGCGCATAACCGTTTCGGCTTCACGCCTGACCCCGTCCGCGGCGCCGGCCGCATCGGTCATCGCCTTGGCGATATGATCGAGAAACGGGTTCTGGGTTTGCATGGTCGCCGCCCCCTTTTGTCGCTGGAACACAATGCCGTCGTGAACTGTCTTCCAGGGCTTGGCAAGGCCGCGGCGGAAGGACGCGCCCGCGCCATCGAGCCGTCAAAGCGCTCGGTCAGTGGAGTGGGCGACATTGAGAACGAACCGCGCTAACTAGGGCTGGTTCCCGGTTCGCCGCAGGTTGCTGTCAACGCCCATGTCTCTCCCTTTTCCAGATATCGACCCAGTCGCGGTGACAATTCCGGTCCTTGGCCTGCCAATCCGCTGGTATGCCCTGGGCTATATTGCCGGCCTCGGCCTCGGCTGGTGGTACCTGACCAGGCTTCTGGGCAACGTCAGGCTCTGGGTCGCGCAGTCGACGCCGCCGCTTAGCCGAGACCAACTCGACGATATCGTTTTCTGGGTGGCGCTTGGCGTCATGGCGGGCGGCCGCATCGGCTACGTCCTCTTTTACGAGCCGAACCTCCTCGTCGAACCCTGGCGAACCCTCGGCGCCGGGATGGAGCCCGGAGTCGTGAAATCAATCATCGGATGGGTGCCGGTGCCGCCTGCGCTGATGCTGTGGCGGGGCGGAATGTCATTCCACGGCGGCCTGATTGGGGTCACTATCGCCGGCCTTTTATTCTGCCGACGGAACAAGATCGACCCACTGCGGGTCGGCGACCTGTTTGCAGCCGCCGCGCCAATCGGAATCGGCCTTGTCCGAATCGCGAATTTCATCAATGCCGAGCTTTATGGACGTCCCTGGAACGGACCATGGGCCATGGTGTTCCCGACGGACCCTTTGCAGACGCCGCGTCATCCGAGCCAGCTTTACGAAGCAGCGCTCGAAGGCCTGATCCTTTTTGCCGTAGTTCGGCTTGCCACCCATCGCTTCAAGACATTCCAGACGCCGGGCGCCACGATTGGCGTTTTCCTGATCGGCTATGCATTCTCCCGGATCCTGGTCGAAAACTTCCGCGAGCCAGACGCTCACATGCCTGAATTCCCGCTCGGACTGACGATGGGCATGTTGCTCTCTACGCCGATGATCGCGTTTGGCGTCTGGCTGATACGGCGCGCGCGCCGTCGCTCAGCCGCGGCTTGAGGGCGTAATGCCGAAACCGCCAGCTGACACCAGGCCGCCGGACGACGCCGGCGGGCAGGCCGCAAGACCGATTGCGTCCCCGCTGGCCGATCGACTTGTCGCGCTGATCCGCGCATATGGACCAATCACTGTCGCAGACTACATGTCCGACGCGCTGTTCCACCCAAACGACGGCTATTACACGTCGCAGTCGCCTATCGGCGCGCGGGGCGACTTCACGACAGCGCCCGAGGTCAGCCAGATATTCGGCGAGCTCATCGGCCTTTGGCTGGTCCAGTCATGGATGGAGATCGGCGAGCCGGATTATTTCACGCTTGTCGAGCTGGGGCCCGGCCGCGGCGTGATGATGCAGGATATCCTGCGCGCCGCCGCGGTGCGGCCGAAGTTTCTCAAAGCGGCCAGGGTTCAGCTTGTCGAGACCTCCGGCAGGCTGCGCCATGAGCAGCAAAAACGCCTTAAGGGCGCGCCGGCATCCATCGAGTGGAAAGACAGTTTCAACGAGACGGCCGATGGACCGATCCTGATCGTCGCGAACGAACTGTTCGATTGCCTGCCGATCCGCCAATTCGTCATGACCGAACGCGGCTGGCGCGAACGGATGGTCAACGTAGCCGACGACAGCGAGCAGTTGATCTTCACCACAGCTTTTGCCCCGCCGCTTGATCTGGATGATGCGCCGGCCGCCGCCGCGCCGGGCGAGGTATACGAAATCAGCGAAGCGGGCGACGCGCTGATCGAAGATATCTCGGCGCGCCTCGCCCGCAACAAGGGCCGTGCGCTGATTATCGACTATGGCCATGTCGGCGAAGGTCTGGGCGACACGCTGCAGGCCATCAGGGGGCATGGGCGATGGCGTCCCCTCGACGCGCCCGGACACGCGGACATAACGGCCCATGTCAACTTCCGCCGGCTCGTCCGGCGCGCCTTCGACGCTGGCGCCGCCGCCTACGGTCCGGTGTCCCAGAGCGCCCTGCTCGATCGCCTTGGACTCGCGCTCCGCGTTGAGCGCCTTTGCGCCGGCAAGAGCCAGCCGGAAATCGACGAAATCCACGCCGGCGCCTTCAGAATCGCGGCCGCGTCCGAGATGGGCGAACTATTCCGGGCGATCGCCGTGTCGTCGCCGGAACTGGCCGCGCCCGTCGGCTTCGACGTCCCATGACGGCAATCGCCGAGATCTCGCCGCGCCTTGCGGCGGCGGGCGTGCGGCACGGCTTCTTCGGTCGAGCCGGCGGCGTTTCCAGGCCGCCCTACGAAACGCTGAATGCGGGTCCGGGGTCAGCCGATGATCCGGCGAGCGTGTCGGAAAACCGACGGCGATGCGCAGCTTCGCTTGGGGTATCTCCAGACTGTCTACTGACCGTCTACCAGCGCCATACTTCACGGGTCGCCATCGTCGACGGTCCATGGGGGGACGACGGCCCGCCGGAGGCGGACGGCATGGCGACGACGACGCACGGCCTGGCAATTGGCGCCCTAGCGGCCGATTGCATGCCAGCGCTCTTCGTCGACAGCGCGGCAGGCGTCATCGGGGCCGCACATGCCGGCTGGCGCGGGGCGCTCGGGGGCATCCTGGAGAGCACAATCGCCGCGATGGCGCGCCTTGGCGCCGACCCGTCGCGGATTGTCGGCGCCATCGGGCCGTGCTTGCGGCCGCCCTTTTTCGAAGTCGGCGAGGATCTGGTCGACATGTTCGTTTCAAAGCATCCGGAAGCGGATTCTTTTTTCTCGATCTCAGACCGGCCCGACAAACGCCAGCTTGACCTCGTCGGGTTTGGCCTATGGCGGCTTGCGACAACCGGGGTCCAAGCAATGGATATCGTTGGCGGCTGCACCCTTGCCGAACCGCATCGGTACTTCAGCCATCGCGACGGCCAGCGGCGGGGATTGCCTGACTATGGCCGAAATCTTTCGGCGATCGCCCTGCCCTGACACAGGTTCCAAGGTTAGCCCTTCCGCTTTCGGATTCGCCCGCATCGCGACTTGCGAAAGCGTCGTTGAACCGTCACAAAGCCGAAGCGCAGGATGGGGCGGCTGACGATGAAGCTCATTGCAGGCAACGCGAATGAACCATTGAGCGAGGAAATCTCGCGCCGCCTTTCAACGTCTCTCGCTCGCGCCGACATCAAACGGTTCAAGGACGGCGAAGTATTCGTCGAGATACGGGAAAACGTCCGCGGCGAAGACGTTTTCGTGATCCAGTCGACCTCCAATCCGGCCAACGATCACCTGATGGAACTGTTGATCGTGATCGACGCGCTCACCAGGGCGTCGGCAAGCCGCGTCACCGCGGTCATTCCGTATTTCGGATACGCCCGTCAGGACCGCAAAGCCGGTCCAAGGACGCCGATCTCGGCAAAGCTCGTGGCGAACCTCATCACGACAGCCGGCGCGGACCGGGTGCTGACCGTTGACCTTCACGCAGGCCAGATCCAGGGCTTTTTCGACATCCCCACCGACAATCTCTACGCCGTAAAGGAATTTGAGCGGCGCATCCGTGAAATTCACAATGGCGACCTCAACGAGTTGACGGTCGTCTCGCCGGACGTGGGCGGCGTCGTGCGCGCACGGGCGCTGTCAAAGCGTCTCGACGATCGCCCGCTGGCGATTGTCGACAAGCGCCGCGAGCAGGCCGGCGTTTCAGAGGTGATGAACATCATCGGCGAGGTGAAGGATCGCCACTGCCTGATATTCGATGACATCGTCGACAGCGGCGGCACGCTCTGCAACGCGGCGCGCGCGATAAAGGAACAGGGCGCGAAGAGCGTTTCCGCATACGTCACGCACGGCGTTCTCTCGGACCATGCCGAGCGGCGCATTATGAACGAGGAGTCGCTCACGCGCCTCGTGGTAACGGATTCAATCCTTGCCCCGCCCGAAGTCGCCGTTTGTCCGAAGATTGAGTATGTCTCGATCGCCAAGCTTCTTGCGGAAGCCATTCGGCGCATATCGAATGAAGAGTCTGTGTCGAGCCTGTTTGACTGACCGAAGCTCGTTCGTCCCTGCCGCTACTCATCAATCACAATTGCCCATGGCCGCGTTGCCAAAGCAGGGCCGTGTCGGCACCTTGACGCTTCGTTTCGATATGGGACCTGACCAATGTCAAAACAAAAGCCTGCGACGATTGCGAAATGGCGGGACCTGAAGGATCGGGAGCCGGCGCACGCGCTTGTCGCGGGAGTCGATCTCGTCGTCGTCCGGTACGACGAGGAGGTTTCGGTGCTCTATGGCCGCTGCCTGCACCGCGGCGCATTGCTCGCGGACGGTCGCATTGACGGACCGAATCTCATCTGCGGCGTGCACAACTGGGATTTCCGTTTCGACACCGGCGTCAGCGAATATGACAATGCCGAACGGCTTCACAAGTTCACCGCCTGGCGCAAGGGCGGCGACGTCATGGTCGACGTCGCGGAAATCGAATTGTGGGCGGCGGAAAATCCGCAACCGTTTGATCGGGACGCCTACCTTGGCGCCTATCAGGACACCCATCCGGAACCAGCCGAACCCTACAACAGGCGCATCCAGGAGTATGCCGCGCACGGACTGAAGCGGTCCGGCCACCACGGCCAAGTCGACGCAATGGGCGTGCCGCGGGATCAGTTGCCGAAATGGGAAGACATCCAGATCGTCACGGCGCAACTGCACCGCCCCCCGCGCCTCGACGACGAACCCGTCTTGACCGAAACGGTTATCGGACCGCGCGCGAAGAAGCCTCTAAGGCTCGCGATCCCGATCTATGTTTCCGACATGAGTTTCGGGGCCTTGTCGAGGGAGGCGAAAATCGCGCTCGCCCGCGGCGCGGAGCTTGCCGGCACCGGCATCGCTTCCGGCGAAGGCGGCTCGCTCGACGCCGAACGACAGGCGAATTCCCGATACTTCTACGAACTGGCTTCGGCCCGGTTCGGCTTTTCCTGGGAGAAGATCGAACAGTCCGCCGCCTTCCACTTCAAGGGCGGCCAGGGCGCGAAGACCGGCACAGGCGGTCACCTGCTTGGCGCGAAGGTCTCCCAGGAAATTGCGGACGTTCGCGGCCTGAAGGCGGGCGAAGACGCAATATCCCCCGCGCGCTTTCCCGACTGGACCGAGCCGCGCCAGTTCCGGGAATTCGCCGAAGAGGTCCGGGAACGGACAGGCGGCATCCCGGTTGGTTTCAAGCTTTCCGCGCAGAACATCGAGTGGGACATCGACGCTGCGCTTGAAGTCGGCGTGGACTATATCGTCATCGATGGTCGCGGCGGCGGCACAGGCGCGGCGCCCCTGATTTTTCGCGATAACATCAGCGTGCCGACGATCCCGGCGCTTGCACGCGCGCGACGGCACCTTGATGCATCCGGGGCCGGCGACGTTACGCTCGTTGCGACCGGCGGCCTTCGACTGCCGGAGGATTTCATCAAGGCGATGGCGCTGGGCGCAGATGCCATTGGTCTGGGCAATTCGGCAATGCAGGCGATCGGCTGCATTGCCATGCGCGCCTGCCACACGAACAATTGTCCCGTCGGCGTCGCGACGCAAAAGGATCATCTTCGGTCTCGGCTGAAGATCGACGTGTCAGCACGGCGTCTCGCGAACTTTCTCGAAGCTTCCACGGAACTCATGCAGGTCATGGCGCGAGCGTGCGGACACGGGCGGCTCGCAGACTTCAAGCTCGAAGATCTGACGACTTTCAAGATCGACATTGCGCAGCTCGCCGGCGTTCCATACGGCGGCGTCAGATAATGCATTGACATCTATTTGATAGATATCTATCTATATGGCGGAAGGAGAATTCGCCATGCCATCGACACAGCAGAACGGCGTTGCGCCAGCTCAACCGCGGGCCTGCTCCCGGCGCGCCATCCTCAAGACTGGCGGCGCCGCCGCCCTGATTTCTTTCGGCGCCGGCTGCGACATTTTCCGACCCGGCGTCGACGCGGCGCGCGCGCCATGGGACCAGGCCGGCGAAAGTCTTGGAGATCCACGCCTCGACGCCCTCGCCTATGCCATCCTCGCGCCGAACCCGCACAATCGCCAGCCCTGGCGGATCGAGCTAAGAGGCGAAAGCGACATCGTCATTCGTGCTGATCCCGACAGGCTGTTGCCGGCGACCGATCCGCTCAATCGGCAAATCGTTGTCGGGTTTGGGTGCTTCCTTGAGCTTCTGCGACAGGCGGCGGCGGAGAAAGGCTTCATCGCGGAAATCGTTCCGTTTCCGGACGGCGAGCCCCAGCCGCTCCTCGATGATCGGCCGATAGCGCACGTTCGGTTTGCAAAGGCGCCGGACGTCGAAAGAGACCCCTTGTTTGGTCTCGTTCTGAATCGCCGGACCAACCGCGCCCCCTTCCTCGACCGGCCCGTTGACGCCGATGTTCTAAATCGTCTCGACAGCGCGCTGCGCCCCGGCGACGGCGACTTCGAATGGGCAAACGACCCTGCGAACGTGGCGACGGTGAAAGATATCTGCCTGCGCGGCTGGCGGATCGAATCATTCGCGCACAAACAGCACATGGAAAGCGTTAACCTGACGAGGATCGGGCGGAGGGAGGTTGAGGCGACGCCGGATGGCATCGCACTCTATGGAAGGGACATCGAAGCCTTTCGGCTTGTCGGCTTCCTGACGCGCGAGGAAATGGCGAAGATCGGTTCCCGGGCCCATCAGGAGATGGTCGCCTTTTACGAGCGGGCAATTCAGTCGGCCGTCGCTTTCGGCTGGATTTCGACAGAGTCGAATACGCGCAAGGACCAATTGAATGCCGGCGCGGGGTGGGTGCGTCTGCATCTCGCCGCCACCGCCGCCGGTATTTCCATGCACCCGCTCAGCCAGGCGCTGCAGGAGTTTCCTGAGATGAGTGAGCCGTATGCGGACATACATGAGTTTGTCGGGCGCGGACCTGGCGCGTGCGTTCAGGGGCTTTACAGGTTTGGCTATGTCGATGCGCCGCCGCCGGCGGCGCCCCGCTGGCCGCTCCAGACGCGGATGACAGAGGCTTGATGGCAAAGGAAAAATTCCAGTCAGAGGCCGGCCTTCCGTCGGACAATATCTATCTGAAGGTCCTGACCGAAATCGACATGATCGCCCATATGGCGGGCGTGGCGTTTCAGAAGTTCCTGCCCGATGGCCTGACCGACGCCCAGTTCGGCGTTCTCAACCGCCTCATGCGGCTCGACACTGAGGAAACCGTCGGCGAATTGGCGGCGGCATTTCAGGTCACCCAGCCGACAATGTCTTCAACCGTCGGCCGCCTCGTCGAAAAAGGCTACGCGGAATTTCTCCCGGACGCGTCGGATCGGCGAATCAAGCGCGTGCGGGCGACGTCGAGCGGAAGAAAGCTCCGCAACCAGACGGTCGCAAAGCTCGAACCTTTTTATGCCGTATTCGAAGAAGAAGCGGGGGATGTCGATTGGAAATCCTGTCTCGCAGCGCTGACGGTGCTTAGGGGTCATTTCGAACGCAAACGGGACGGCGGCGGCCTCTAATGCGCGGCAGGCCTTCAACCCTTTCCCTTGGTCTTCGTCTTGTTAGGAGCTGCGTTCTTCTCGATCCACTCAATGATCTTGCCTGCAACGTCGATGCCGGTAGCGGTCTCGACGCCCTCAAGACCTGGCGACGAATTCACCTCCATCACGACCGGCCCATGGTTTGAACGAAGCAGATCGACGCCGCAGACATTCAGTCCCATCGCCTTCGCCGCAGAAACGGCCGTCGACCGTTCCGCCGGCGTGATCTTCACCATTTCCGCGGAACCGCCGCGATGGATGTTCGACCGGAACTCCCCTTCCTTGCCCTTGCGCTTCATCGCGGCCACGACTTTATCGCCAACGACAAGGCAACGGATGTCCTCGCCGCCTGCTTCCTTGATGAACTCCTGGACCAGGATGTTCGTCTTGGCCCCGCCGAAGGCCTGAATGATCGACTCGGCCCCCTTCCGCGTTTCGCCGAGGACCACGCCGATGCCCTGCGTCCCCTCCAGCAATTTGATGACGACCGGCGCGCCGCCAACCAGATCAATAATGTCATCGGCGTTGTTCGTGCGGTGAGCGAACACGGTCACTGGCAGGCCGATGCCACGACGCGCAAGCAACTGAAGCGATCGCAATTTGTCGCGCGATCGGGCGATCGCTACGGACTCGTTCACCGGAAAACAGCCAATCACCTCGAACTGACGAAGGACGGCCGACCCATAGAACGTCACCGACGCGCCGATGCGAGGAATGACGGCGTCAAACTTCGGGAGGTTTTCGCCACGATAATGCACCGATGGGCGGTTCGACGTGATATTGATATAGCATCGAAGGTGATCGACCACGTTGATCTCGTGCCCACGCGCCTCTGCGGCCTCGACAAGCCGTCGGTGCGAGTAAAGGTTCGGATTCCGGCACAACAACGCGATATGCATCCGTATCTCCCTTATCGTCCGAGAACGAACGATCTCGAAGGCGAAATAATGATGCGCTTTCGAAGCGCGTCTCGCCCTACAAGCATTCGGAAGCCCATCTCATCCCTGTTCGTCAATGATAAATCGATCGCCCATGCCCGTTCGCCCAGTTGCAACGTCGTGCGAATGACGATCCGCTCCTGCTCCGCGCCGTTGGAACTGCGTACGACACGACGGTCAGCGATTGGCGCCTCGCAATAGATTTCCGGAATCTTGCGGCGCTGAACCGGATGGAGAAAAAACCTCACGAACGGAACGCCTGCGCGGTCCACCTCTTCGATCTTGAATGCGTGTATGGCCGACGTCTTTGCGCCTGTATCGATCTTGGCCTTGATCGGACTTGCTGACAGGTCCGGCAGACGCGCCCATTCGCGCCACCCGATCTCCATGCGACCAGAAGCTGCGCCCTTTGGCGATTTCTTGCGCTTGTTCGTATTTGTTGCGACGTCAGATATGTAGCGCGTGTCCAAGCGTTCTGAGCGCGGCTTCCTGCAGCGCTTCCCCTAATGTGGGATGAGCATGGATTGTTCCGGCGACGTCGTCCAGCGTTGCGCCCATTTCAATTGCGATGCCAAACGCCGCCGATAACTCTGAGACGCCCTTGCCGACCGCGTGAAGCCCCAGGAGGAGGCCATTGTCCGCACGCGCGACCGCGCGAACAAAACCGGCTTCGCCTTCCATCGTCATTGCTCGCCCATTGGCCGCAAACGGAAATATCTCCGTACGAATTTCAAAACCGGCGCCGCTCGCGGCTTCCGGAGACAAGCCGACAGCGACGATCTCAGGATCGGTAAAGCACACAGCGGGAATTGCGCGCTTGTCCCAGGATCGACGCTCTCCGGCGACGATCTCCGCGACCATTTCCCCTTGCGCCATCGCCCGATGGGCAAGCATTGGCTCGCCGGTTACGTCGCCGATGGCGTAGACGCCTCGCATCGATGTGGCGCAGGAGGCGTCGATTCGGATAAAGGGCCCGTTCATGTCGAGCACGAGTTCCTCGCGTCCCCACCCCTCGGTCAATGGCCGCCGACCAACAGCAACGAGCACCTTGTCGGCTGGTATGCTCTTTGCCCCGTCGGGGCCGTCTGTTTCGAGCGCGTCGCCTGCGCTTGAGAGGCCGCGCGCCTTGACAGACGTCAGAACGTCCACCCCGAGCGACTTCAGCCGCTTTGCGACAGGCCTTGTCAGCTCTTCATCATAGCCCGGCAACACGCGATCTGCCGCTTCGATCACGGTTACCTTGCTGCCCAGCTTCGCGAAAGCCATGCCCATTTCCAGACCAATGTAGCCCGCCCCGATGACCGCAAGCCGGCCCGGCGCTTCCCGCAGGTCGAGCGCATGAGTCGATGACATCACCTTGTCGCCATATGGCAAGAATGGGAGCTCGACTGGCGCGGAGCCGGTCGCAATCACCACATTCTCGGCACGGATTTTTACCGCGCCATCGGACGTTGCAACCGAAACAGTCTTGCCGTCAACAAATGTCGCCCACCCGCGAACCGATCGAACCTTTGCTTTCTTGAGCAGCGCGCCGACGCCGCCGGTCAGCCTTGAAACAATCCTGTCTTTCCAGCGAACCGTTGCGCCAAGATCAATCGAAGGCTCGCCGGCGCGAATGCCAAGCTGGTTCTCGCTGGCAAAATGCCGCGCCTTTTCGAACTCTTCGGCCGCATGGATAAGCGCCTTCGACGGTATGCATCCGACATTGAGGCAGGTTCCCCCGTCCGCTTCGCCCTCGACGATCACGGTATCAAGGCCGAGCTGTCCCGCACGGATCGCGCACACGTACCCGCCCGGCCCGGCCCCTATCACGAGAAGCTTGCAACTGATGTCGGCCATCGTCATTCCTCAACAAAGATCATCGCGGGCGCTTCGAGAAGGCTCTTTATCTTCTGTATAAAGACGGCCGCGTCCCAGCCATCGATCACCCGATGGTCAAAGCTGGATGACAGGTTCATCATTTTCCGGGGCACGAACTGCGCGCCATCCCAGTGAGGCAGGATGCGCATCTTGTTGACGCCGACGATCGCAACTTCAGGGTGGTTGATGACCGGAGTCGTAACGACGCCGCCCATCGCGCCGAGCGACGTGATCGTGATCGTTGAGCCGGTGAGCTCCTCCCGCTTGCAACGCCCTGCGCGCGCAGCATCGGCCAGTCGCGTCAGCTCGGCCGCGCAATCCCAGACGTTCAGCGCTTCGACGTTTCGCACGACCGGCACGACAAGGCCGCTTTCGGTTTGCGTGGCGACGCCCATGTTCATTGCGCCGAATTGCCTGATCACTCCTTCATCGTCGTCGAAAAGCGCATTGACCTGGGGTTGCTTCTCGATCGCTCGCGCCATCGCGCGCATCAGGAAAGGCAACAGCGTAAGTTTCTGGCGGTCGGGCGCCCGGTCGGCGTTCATTCGCAACCGGAGGTCTTCGAGGGCGGTGACGTCAATTTCCTCGACGTAGGTAATGTGCGGGATGCGCGACTTCGAGACCGACATCTTCTCGGCGATTTTGCGCCGCAGGCCGACCATTGGAGTTTCCGTCACGTCTGAACGGGCGACGCGGGCGGACGAACGCGCGAGCGCGCCGCCGCTGTCGATATAGGCGTCAAGGTCGTCATGGGTGATGCGACCGGCCGGCCCCGATCCCGGCACTCGCCGTAGGTCGACGCCCGCGTCGATGGCGCGTTTGCGGACGGCAGGCGGCGCAAGCGGCGCTTCGCCCGGGCGTCGGTTCGACGCCGCGGTCACCATCGGCGCGCGCGCCGCATGGGCCTGTCGCGCCGGGGGGGCTTGTCGCGCCGGGGCGGCCCGATCAGCCCGCGCCTCGACGTCATCCTTTGGCCCGTCGCCGTTCAACCGGTCGCCTTGTTTGGCTGGCGCGTCAGGCTTTGAGGCGGGCGCCGTCGCGGCCGGCTCGCCCGAATCATTGCCTTCGCCATCAATCTCTATTCGAATGATCGGCGAGCCAACGCTGATGACATCGCCAATGTTCGCGCCGCGCCAGATGATCTTCCCCTCTACCGGCGACGGAATTTCCACGGTCGCCTTGTCGGTCATGACTGACGCCAGCAACTGGTCTTCCCTGACGTTTTCCCCATCGTTGACCAGCCATTCGACGAGTTCCGCCTCAGCGACGCCCTCGCCTACGTCCGGCAGTTTGATGACATGAACGCCCATTACGCCGCCTCCATCACGTCGAGCAGCGCCGCACCGACGCGCTTTGGCCCTGGAAAATACTCCCATTCCTGACTGTGCGGATACGGCGTATCCCAGCCCGTAACGCGGCGGATCGGCGCTTCGAGATGATAAAAGCAGGTCTCCGCCACAATTGACATGAGTTCGGCGGCAAAACCGCACGTTTTCGTGGCCTCGTTGACGATGACGCAGCGGCCCGTCTTGCGCACGGATTCCTCGATCGCATCAAAATCGAGCGGCAGGATCGTGCGCAAGTCAATTATCTCGGCGTCGATGCCGGTCTCTTCCGCCGCGGCAAGCGCGACATGAACCATTGTGCCATAGGTGAGGATTGTAACGTCGTTACCCTCGCGCCGGACGGCGGCCTTGCCGAGCGGAATGCGATAGTATTCCTCAGGCACCTCGCCGAGTTCATGGTTCTTCCATGGCGTGATCGGACGATCATGGTGTCCGTCGAAAGGCCCGTTATAGAGCCGCTTCGGTTCAAGAAAGATCACGGGGTCATCGTCTTCGATGGAGGCGATGAGCAAGCCCTTTGCATCATAGGGGTTTGACGGAATCACCGTTTTCAGCCCGCACACGTGGGCAAAAAGCGCCTCGGGACTTTGCGAATGGGTCTGGCCGCCAAATATGCCGCCGCCGGTCGGCATCCGGACGGTCATCGGCACAGTGAAGTCGCCGTTCGAACGGTATCTGATCCGCGCCGCTTCCTGGGTTAGCTGGTCATAGCCAGGGAACATGTAGTCGGCGAACTGGATCTCGACGCACGGGCGCATCCCGTGGACGGCCATGCCGATCGCCGTGCCGATGATGCCGCTTTCGTTGATCGGCGAATCAAAACACCGCGCCTTGCCATATTTTTGCTGGAGGCCCTGGGTGCAGCGGAACACGCCGCCAAAATAACCGACGTCTTCGCCATAAACGACGACGCTGTCGTCCCTGCCCATCGAGACGTCCATGGCGCTTCTTACCGCCTCGATCATGGTCATTCGAGCCATCGTCAGTACCCCGCTTCCTGGCGCTGGCGGATAAGGTGCGGTGGAGTTTCCGCGTAGACGTCTTCGAACATTTCGCGCGCCGGCGGCTTGTCTCCGCTGTGAAGCGTCCCATGCCGTTCCGCCTGCTTCTCGGCCTGAACGACTTCGCTCTCGATTTCGGCGGCGGCCTGGACATGCCGCTCCTCTGACCAGACGCCTTTTGCGATCAGATGGTTCTTGAGACGCTCGACAGGGTCGCCAAGAGGCCATTTCGCTGATTCCTGCTTCGGTCTGTAACCAGAAGGATCATCCGACGTTGAATGCGCGCCAGCGCGGTACGTTACGAATTCGATCAGCGTGGGTCCAAGATTGGATCGCGCCCGGTCAATCGCCCACTTCGAAACCGCATAAACGGCAAGATAATCGTTGCCGTCGACGCGAAGGGAGGGCACGCCGAACCCAAGACCGCGGGCGGCGAAGGTGGCGGCGCCGCCCCGGGCGATGCCCTGGAACGTCGAAATTGCCCACTGATTGTTGACGATATTGAGAACGACCGGCGCGCGATATGTCGACGCAAAGACGAGCGCCGAATGGAAGTCATTTTCCGCAGTCGACCCGTCGCCGATCCACCCGGCCGCAATCTTGTCGTCGCCCCGGATCGCCGACGCCATCGCCCACCCGACAGCCTGCACGAACTGCGTCGCAAGATTGCCGGAAATCGTAAAGAACCCGTGCCTTTTTGACGAATACATGATCGGCAACTGTCGGCCGCGCAGCGGGTCGGCCCCATTCGAGTAAATCTGATTCATCATGTCCACCATTGGATAATCGGTAGACAGAAGAAGACCTTGTTGCCGATAAGTTGGAAAATTCATGTCGCCCGGCTTTAGCGCCTTGCGAAAGGCGCAGGCGATCGCCTCCTCGCCAAGCGCCTGCATGTAAAACGACGTCTTGCCCTGGCGCTGCGCCATTAGCATACGGGCATCGAACGCGCGCACACGGAGCATATCGCGCAAGCCCTGGATCAACTCGCCATCGGTCAGCATATCCGCCCACTCGCCGACGGCTTCGCCTTCCCTGTTCAAAACGCGGATGATTGAATAGGCGAGGTCGTGAATGTCCGCTTCGTCGACGTCGATCGGCGGCTTGCGAACGCTGCCCGCCTTCGGGATCGGGACGTCGGAGAAATCGGGCGTATCGCCTGGGCGGAATTCAGGTTCCGGCACGTGCAGGCTAAGGCCGCCCTGCGCCTTGCCCCCGGCCCCCTTTGGGTCGGGCGCGAGGCGCGCCCCCGCCCGCTCCACGCCGTCCCGATCCGGCGCGCCCTCATCGTCGGCGGACATGGACATGCGCGTCTCCCTGTTTCCGAAGCGGCGGCGTTGGCCCGTCGCCTTCATTGATTGAGCGCCGGTTTACGCCAACGCGAGAAGCGGACGCAATTGCCGCCGGCGCCAGCGCCCAAATCGACCAGACTGAGGAGGCGCGGCGCTTCGATTCGACACGTCGACGCTCATTCCGTGCAGGAATATTGCGCGATTGCCCATGGATGCCGACCGAACTCGCCGCGCCTATCCCCTGTCCTTTCGTAAGCCGCGAAGTCCGCGCAAGCTTGTTGAGGCGTAAGAAGGGGCTATCCGCAACCTCCTGGCCCCTTCTGGCCCCGCTTCGCCGGCATTGGAGGCCCTTCGCCATGTTCGCGCGTCGGATCGCCGCTTCAACGCCGGCTGGGAACGGCCAGCCGCCGGACCGACGGTTCAAGTCGCGGCAGGACAACGTCATCGGCGACAATTTCCGAGGCGTCGGGCGAGCCGTGAGTGGCAGGCCTTTGGTGTTTGCCTCGCCCTTGCCCGGATCAGGGGTTTGCCGACGGAAAATCGCCGCGACGACCGTTGGCGCGGTCCAGACCAAGCGCCATCGCAACGACGCCGGCAAGGACGTGGCCCCCTGGGCTGTGAGCCAGTGCGTCGCCGGTTCGCGCGACAATGCCATCGCCTTCGAGATCATCGAGCCGCGAGAGGGCAGCCGCGAAGGCGATCGGGGCAAGTGCTGCTCGGATGTCGGAAGGGTCGACTTCATCGCCGCACAGGAGGCTCATGATTGTCGATCCAGCCGCCATCTGGACCGGCGTCAGCCTGATGCCCTGCCCAGTCGCCAGGCTTCCGGATCGTACCCTACGCGCATAGCCGCGCAGTCCCTCGATGTTCTGAACGTAGACGCCGTCAATGAAGCCCGTCGCCGACGCGCCGAACGCGATTGTCGTGTCGGCCACATCCTCGGACCAACCCTGCAGGCTCCGCCGAAATCGTCCGGCGCGCTGCGCCGCCACAATAGGGCTATCGGACTTGGCGTACTGATCGAATCCGATCCGGAAATAGCCTTCGCTGATCAGCAGTTCATCTGCAAGGTCCACAAACTCAGCCCGCAGACGCGTATCAGGCACGCAGCCGATGAAACTGGACTGCTCGCCGTCTGCATCGTCGCCCTTGAAATAGCTTGAAAGCGAAACCCTGTCGGGCGACAGCGTTGCGGTCTTGACCAATGTTTCTTCAAAGGAACGACGCGTCTGTCTCGGCAGCCCGCAGACGAGCGCGAACGAAAGATCGCTGACGCCGGCCGCGCGGACCGCACCGACGCCCGCCTCAATCAGGTCGAAACTCTGTATGCAACCTATCGCGGCCTGAACGTCGAAATCGAAGTCCTGGATGCGAAAGCTCATCCGGCGAAATCCCAGCGCGACCAGATCGTCGGGGTCGCTGTCGCGCAACAATCTCGGGTCGAGGTCGATCGACAGTCGCGCCGCATCCGGCAACCCGATATGGGTCTCTATCGCAGTCAAGATCGCCGACAATTCGTCCGTCAAGAGATAATTTGGCGCATCGCCGCCGAAATGCACCGATGATGGCCGGCCGCGACCGTCGAGATGCCGTCCGACGATCTCGATCTCGGCGGCCACGCAAGCGACGTAGTCGAGGACGCCGTCATAGTCGTTTTCGACCCTTAGATCCGAGCCGCACTGGCAACAGACCTGACGGCAGAACGGGACGTTCACGCCAAGCGACAAGGGCGCGTTCGGGTCGATGCGCGAGAGCCCCCTTGCGTAGTCGGCCGCCCCAACGGCGTTCGAAAGTGGCAACGGCGCTGGGAAACTTGTGTATCGTGGTGGGCCAGCGGGAACGCCGGCGGCGAGCCACTCTCGCCGATCGGGTTCCATGGGCTTCATGGGCATTGCCGACCTCCCGCCATCGCGCCTGACGGCGCAGGCCAAACTTTTTTCCGCAAACTCTAGCGGAACGGCGGCAAATTCCGAAAGAGTTCCGACAGCGCCAACGCCATCGTCGCGCGCGGCGAAGCGTGCCATAGTCGAGCATTCAGTGGAGGCAACCATGACGTACCGCCGACGAAATCTGCGGTTTACCGGGACGGCCCTGTCATTATCGGCATGTGCAATGCTTGCCGGGTGCGGCGGCGGCAACGAACCGGCCGCAGCCGCAATTCGCAATTCGGCGGGCGCAAGTTTGGCGGACGGAAATGCGGCGAGCGGCCGCACTCTCTTCGTTGAGAAAGGCTGCGTTCTCTGTCACTCCGTGAACGGCGTAGGCGGGCGCGCGGCAACTGCCCTCGATGCGCTGCCAGACGAGCAGGTTGACGAGAAGGTTGACGGGCAGGTTGACGCCGTCGCTTTCGCCGCCCGCATGTGGCGCGGCGCGCCGGCAATGATTGAACTTCAGAGTCTCGAACTTGGCTATGTGGTCGAGGTCAGCGCCGACGAGATTCGCGATCTCGCAGCATTCGCAGCAAGCGCCGACGAACAATCGCGGCTGACCAAGGACGACCTGCCGGAAAGCCTGGCCGACGCTGTTTTGAACGATGACTTCTGGGAAGCCGAGGACTGGCGAGAATTTCTCCGGTCAGGGCAGGAAGCCTACGACCCCAACGAGTGACAACATTAACCTCGACAGGTTGCTGGAGCGGGTAGCCGGGATCGAACCGGCATCCTCAGCTTGGAAGGCTGCTGCACTACCATTGTGCTATACCCGCGCGCCGACTGTGGTCGACGGCAAATGGTCATACCGGAAACCTCCCGGCGCGCAAACCGCGCAGAATTTGTTTCAGACATCGTCGAGTTCGTCCCGGCGAGGCAGGGCGTACCTTGGCGAGGGAAGATTCAAGACGATTGCCGCGGCGCGGATCGCAAACGTCGTGCCCGCGGCAAGAAGCGCGGCCGGGTCGGTCGGCGCCCCGATCGCGAGCAAGCCGATATAAGCCGCAGCGCCGATCAACGCAGCCGTTGCGTAGATGTCCTGCTTCAAGATCAACGGCGGCTCATTGAGCAGCACGTCGCGAACAATGCCGCCGAATGTGGCCGTGACCCCGCCCATGAAAATCGCAACGCCGACCGGCGCGCCGGCATTGCGCGCCGCCTCAGCGCCGAGCACGGCGAAGATCGACAGCCCGACGGCGTCCGCCCAAATAAGCGCCTTCAGGCGCGAAGCGAACAGCGGCTGGGCAACCGTCGCCGCCGCGGCGCCAGCAAGACAGACCGGGATTGCAAGGGCGTCGTTGATCCACCAGACCGGGAACTGGCCGAGCAGAACATCACGAATCGTCCCGCCACCGACACCGGTAACAAAGGCGATCATGGCGACGCCAAACAGGTCCATGTCGTTTCGCAAGGCGGTAAGGGTGCCTGAAACCGCGAACACGAAGAGGCCGATAACGCCGAGAGCATTGAGGACGTCGAGCGCGCTGAACATCATGAAGGCTGGCCGCGATTCCGCGCGCGGTGATAGCGTGGGTCTGTTAGGAAAAAATCGGCCATCGAGGAGACGCCAATGCCTGAGATCCCATCCATCGACCGCCGACGCCTTTTGCTGTCCGCCGCCGCGATCGCCGCAGCGCCGGCAGCCCGCGCGGCCCAGACTACCTTCTCAACGCCTTCGGCGGCCTCGGCTAACCTTTCCGGCAAATCGATCTTGATAACCGGTTGCTCTTCAGGCTTCGGCCGGCTCGGCGCTGAGCACTACGCGCGGCTTGGGGCGAAAGTCTTTGCGACAATGCGCAACATGCCGCGCCCCGAGGCGGACGAGCTGCGAAAACTCGCAAGGGACGAGAACCTCGACATCGAGCTGATCGAGATTGATGTCCGCGACGATCAACAGGTCGCAAAGGGCGTCGCGCGGGCGGAAAAGTCCGCCGGTGGCGGAATTGATGTCCTCGTCAACAATGCCGGGCTTGGCGTCACGGGACCCGTCGAGTTGCAGGACATGGAAGCAACCATGCTCGCCTTCGACACCAACGTGTTCGGATGCCAGCGCATGGCGCGCGCCGTGCTGCCAGGCATGCGCGCGAAAAAGTCAGGACAGATTTTCCAGATTTCCTCGCAACTCGGCCGTCTTATCGTGCCCGGAGCAGGTCACTACTCGGCGACGAAATTCGCCCTTGAAGCCATGGGCGAACAGATGGCCTACGAGCTTGTGCCCCATGGGATTGACGTCACGATTATCCAGCCCGGCGGCTACCCGACAAAGGTCTGGGTCAATCGCAATCTGTATACGTCAAACCTGAAGGCCCGTGCGGAAGATGAACGCCTGGGCGCCTATCCGCAAATGGCCGCCGCGATGGGCGAAGAGGACGGATCCGGCCGGTCGACCGACCCGATGGATGTGCCAAGGGCCATCGCGGAAATCATCGCAATGCCGCCCGGCGAGCGACCGCTGCGACGCGCGGTCCACCCGACTTTCCGCCCCCAGGAAGCCGTGAACGCAGCAATGGCCGAGGCGCAGATGAAATTCCTTGGCGGAAGCCCCTATGGCCCATTGGTGAAAGCGGTTCTGGAATAGGCGCGAAGTACGTTAATCGGCCGCCTCGCGGCGACGCATCGGCATGGCGTCAATGAGCAGGAAGAGCTCCTGAGGATCGACATCTTCCGTCCACCGCTTCTTTTCGCCGCCGTCCTTGCCGACGAGGATTGCAAGAAAGTCAGGCGCAAAAAGTCCCTCGCCGCGCGCGTTCTCGAATGGGGTATCGTTGAGGTCAACGATCGCGGTCCAGGGCGGACGCCTGCCGTCCGGCGCGACGGTCAGCCCGTGCTCACGTCCGAACATCCGTATGACAAGCACATCTCGGTCGATCAGGCCTTCAGTCGGCAGACGCGCAATCTGCTTCGCAATCGCCTTTTCGTCCTCCGCAAAGAGGATCAGCAACCGGTACTTCCATTGAAAATCCGAAAGCGGCGCGCCGTCACGCGTGTCGAGAAGTCGTGGCCGCTCGCCATTGGGTCCCGGCACGACACGTTCTGTTGCGAGAGCCTCGCTGCAAACCAGGGCCCCGCAAACGAGCGCCAACACCCGCCCCGGATGGGTCAAAGGGACCGCGCGATCAGGAGCTTCATGATCTCGTTCGTGCCGCCATAAATTCGCTGCACGCGAGCATCAGCGTACATCCGGCTGATTGGATACTCATCCATGTACCCATAGCCGCCAAAGAGTTGCAGGCACTTGTCGATGATCTCATTTTCGAGGTCCGACAACAGCATCTTCGACATCGAGGCCGTCGGCGCGTCGAGCCGGCCATGAATCAGTTGCTCCGTGCAGTAATCAACGAAGGTCCGGGCCATCGTCGCCTTGGCCTTGCATTCCGCGAGCACGAACTGAGTATTCTGGAAGTGAAGGATAGGTCGGCCAAACGCCTGACGTTCCTTAACGTAATCGATTGTGAGCGCGATCGCGCGCTCGATTGCCGCCATCGCCTGAACGCCAATCTGATGCCGTTCCTGGGGAAGCTGCTCCATAAGCTGGAAGAACCCCTGCCCTTCTTCCGGACCGAGCAGGTTTTCGGTCGGCACCTTGACCTCGTTGAAGAAAAGCTCCGACGTATCCTGGGCCTTGTTGCCCATCTTCTTGAGATTGCGTCCACGTTCGAAGCCTTCAGCGCCGTCGGTTTCGACGACCATCAGCGAGACGCCCCGCGCGCCTTCTTTCGGGTCGGTCTTGCACACGACGATGATAAGGTTTGCGGTCTGGCCGTTTGTGATGAATGTCTTTTGCCCGTTCACGACATACTGGTTGCCAACTTTCAGGGCGGTCGTGCGCACCGCCTGCAGGTCGGAGCCCGTCCCCGGTTCCGTCATTGCGATGGCGCCGATCAGTTCGCCCGTCGCCATTTTCGGCAGCCAGCGCTTCTTCTGTTCTTCAGTGCCGTAGGCTTCGATATATGGCGCAACGATGCAGTTGTGCAGTGCGGCGCCGAACCCTTCGATGCCAGCGGCGACCTGCTGCTCGATAAAAATCTGTTCGTGAGCAAATGTTCCGCCTGCCCCGCCATATGCCTCAGGCATCGACATGCACAGCAGCCCGGCCTCGCCTGCCTTTTCCCAGGCCCAGCGGTCAACGCAACCTTTTTCCCGCCAGCTTTCCACATGCGGCGCCAGTTCGCGTTTGAAGAATTTCGCGGCTTCTTCCTCAAAAAGGACGTGGTCGTCCGTTTTCCAGACAGGCCGTTCGAGTTGCAGGGCGCTCATGGGACTGCTCCAGCGGTTTCGATATGGACATACGGTTTTCGGAAGATTGACCTAAAAGACTGGCTGGGATCAATCCTGTTCGCCGTCCGGCAACACACGCACGACTACGCCGCCGCCAAGGGCCATAGACCTGGCGCGGTCATATGCGCTGCACGTGGGAGGGAGAAGTCACGAGGCGACGTCGACGCGCTACGCAAACAAACGCAACAAACGCTAAACTGATCGCGTCGACGCCGCGATGCAGCATCTAGGCGCGTTCGACGTCAGAAGCACGACAATTCCAAGACAATTTTTCGACAACGCGTCAGCTGTGGACAACCAGGGTGGCCGCCGGATCAACCTGTTAAGGGACGCGCACGGCGACGCGAAAAGCCGGAAGCCCGGTATAGCGACGGTCCCCAGGCGACGGATCTGCAATTCGAAAGGTCCCGGCAGCGCCAGCCTTCGCAACTACATTCCCGCGACAATGACCGGTAGGTAGGTCGCCGCGACCATGCCGCCAAACACAATGAAAGTGACCACCATCAAGGCCCTTGCCGCGTCTCCAGCGCCAAGCTGACGCAAGATGGTCATGACTGCAGCCAGAAACGCCCCAAAACTCAACAGACCCACCACCAGACTCATAACGAGAAGACTCCAGAAAGGACGCCGTTGCCGGCTGCTCGTTACCCCTCCTGTCGGAACAAGAAACCGACCCGCCTCTCCCCAGAAGCGTTATTGGTCCGCACCCGCCACACCAGGAACGCGATTTCTCGCGTGAATGTTATCTTGTTACACGATCGACGAGAGTCTGTCGATCAGACGCGAGGGCGGTCGCACACTTTTATGAAAGTTTTTTGGCGTTCGCGGCCCCGTTGTTCGCCGGAACGGCCAATCTTTGAATGAGGCTCGACGTATCATTGCGCCCGCCGCCCATCGCCTGGACGTCGGCGTAGAACTGATCGACAAGCGACGCGACCGGCAGGCGCGCGCCAATCTGGCGCGCCTCCTCAAGAGCGATGCGAAGATCCTTTCGCATCCAGTCGACCGCAAAGCCAAAATCGAATTCGCCGGCAGCCATCGTGCGGGCGCGATTCTCCATCTGCCAGGACTGGGCCGCGCCGCCCGAGATAGCCTCGAGCGTTTTTTCCACATCAAGCCCGGCGGCGAGAGCGAAGTGAACACCCTCGGCGAGACCCTGCAGGACCCCGGCAATGCAAATCTGGTTCACCGACTTGCAAAGCTGGCCATGGCCCGGCGGCCCGACATGAACAAAACGCCCCGTGTATGGCGCCGTGGCGGCTCTGGCGGTCGCAATCGCCGAGATCTCGCCGCCGCACATGATGGCCAGTTTGCCGTTCCTGGCGCCGGCTTCGCCGCCGGAAACCGGCGCATCAACAAACCCCACGCCAACCCTGCCAAGGTCGGCGTGTAGCCGCCTTGCGAGTGCCGGGGAGGCGGTCGTGTGGTCGACAACAACTGCGCCCTCTTTGAGGCTGGGGAGAATTCGATCCATGACCGCCGCAACGTCTGGGTCATCGCCGAGGCACATGAGCACGACATCGCAGTCCGCCGCTGCGACCGCAGGATCTGAATGGGCGGCGCCCCCATGAGCGCTGCGCCAGGCGTCGGCCTTTGCCGAAGAGCGGTTGAAGACCGTTACATCGAAGCCGGCAGCGGCGAGATGGCCGGCCATCGGAAATCCCATGACGCCGAGGCCAAGAAAGGCGACTTTCATCGGTTACTCCCCAATCGCAGCAACAAGAGCGAGGCGACGAGCATCAGGACTTGGCCGGGCGCCTGCCCGGCCAGCCTCAATCGGCGGCGGCTTTGGCGACGTCCGGCCCGGTTGCGTAGCCGCTGGCATAGTAGAGGAGCGGCTTGCCACCAAACGAGTCAAATTGCAGGACTTCGCCGACGAGGATCACATGATCGCCCGCGTCGTGGCGGGCGCTTATTCGGCAATCGAACCCGGCAAGGCGCTCGCGCAGGACAGGCGCGCCTGTCGCCCAGGTCTCGAACTCTTCGCGCGTCGGCGACTCTGCGCCGCGCGTCGCGAAGCGCGTCGACGTCGCCTCCTGTCCGGCGCGAAGTACGCTGATCGCGTAATTGTCCGCGGCCATGAACGCATCGTACGCTCCCGCCGACCGCTGGAGGCTCCAGAGAACAAGCGACGGGTTGAGCGACACGGAGGTAAAGGAATTGACAGTCAGGGCGGCCGGGGCGCGGCCCGGCGGCGCGCATGTAGCGATGGCAACGCCGGTTGCGTAGCGGGCGAAAGCATCCTTCAGACGACGGTACGGATCGACTTCATGCACCATTGCGACTTAGCCCCCGCCCGGCTGGAGGCGCCCTTCCGCCGTAAAATGCTTGGAAATTCATAAGCCTTGTGCGCCTACCATCAAATGAGAGAAATACAAAGCTCAGCGCCGCCGCCTTGAATCGGCCGGCAGCGCGGGGAATGTTGCGTCGACGTACTCGCGGCGGCGGCCGATCTTGAGGACCTAATCCGACTGCATGGACCAATTCCTTTCGATCACCGCTACGTCGCCTCTGCATCTTTGGGCTACGTTCGCGATCATCAGCGCAACGATCGTCGCTTTCGCCCTCGACCGGTACTCGATCGACATTGTGTCGGCCGCGTCGCTGTCGGCATTGCTTTTGCTGTTTGCCCTGTTTCCGATGGCGACCCCGGATGGCTCGTTCGGGCATCAGCAATTGCTAAGCGGCTTCGCCAGTCCGGCCCTGTTCGCCATCATGGGTCTGCTCATTATCGGCCAGGGCATGTTCCAGTCCGGCGCGCTGGAGTACCCGACCGAGCGGCTGCTCCGGCAGTATGACAAGCGTCCCCGGACCACGATCGCGGCGGTGTTCCTGCTCGTGGTCTTGATGAGCGCCTTCCTGAACAACACGCCTGTAGTCGTGATGTTCATCCCGATCATCGCCGCCATGGCGACCCAGAGCAAAATTTCGCCTTCGCAATTGATGATGCCCCTGTCGTTCCTGTCGATCTTTGGCGGGATGACGACGGTGATCGGCTCGTCGACGAACATGCTCGCGGTCCAGTCCTATCGTTCGACAGTGCCAGGCGGCGACATTGCGTTCTTCGAACTTACCGTACCCGGCGGCTTTCTCGCGATTGTCGGCGTTATCTACATGGCGACGGTCGGTCGTCGCCTGATGCCGGACCACTCCGATCCTGGCGGATCGAAAAGGGCCGTGCGCGAGGGCAAGCAGTTCGTAGCCCAGCTGGAGATCCGCCGCGGCAACCCGCTTATCGGCGCGACGCCCGTAGCCGGCTTCTTCCCGGACCTGCCGGACGTGACAGTGCGCATGATCCAGCGTCGAACCGAGGCAATCCTGCCGCCCTATGACGACGTCAAGCTGGCGCCAGGCGATATCCTGATCGTGGCGGCAACCCGGGCTGCCCTTACCAACGTCCTCAAGAGCAGGCCGGAGCTGCTGGACGGCGCGGCGACCGAAATCCCGCTCAATGAAGATGAAGACGGTCCCAAGCCCCGCGCCCAGTTAACGCTCGCCGAGGCAATCGTCGCGCCGGGCAGCCGCATGATTGGCCGCACCATCGGCCAGATCGGATTCCACTACCAGACGCGCTGCGTGATCCTTGGCGTTGAACGGCGCAGCCGCATGATGCGAGCGCAGATGAACACCCTGCGCCTTGAGGCCGGCGATGTTCTACTGATCCTCGGCGACATCAACGATGTTCGCGCCCTTCGCTCGGAACGGGACATCCTGATGCTGGAGGGCTCCATCGAAGGGCTGCCCGATCCGCGCAATGCTAGGATCTGCACGGCGACTTTCCTTGCGGTGGTGGCCGCTGCGGCGACGGGCGTCGCGCCAATCGACGTCTCGGCCATTGCCGGCGCATGCATAATCGTCGCAACAGGATGCCTGAATGTCCGGCAGGCCGCCCGGGCGGTAGACCGTCGGATTTACCTCCTGATCGGCGCCTCGCTGGCGATGGGTTCCGCGCTCGAGACCACCGGCGGCGCGGGCCTGATCGGGGAAGCCGTCGCCCTCGGCGCAAAGGATTTAGGGCCGGTGTTCATGATTTCCGCGTTTTTCATCGTTTGCGCGGCAATCACCAATGTACTGTCAAACAACGCGACCGCGGTGCTGTTCGCCCCGATCGCCGTTAGCGCAGCTGAGGCGGCCGGCATCGATCCACATATCCTGATCCTGACGGTCATTTTCGGGGCCAACTGCTCGTTCGCGACGCCCGTCGCCTACCAGACAAACCTCCTGGTCCTGACGCCGGGGCAATACGCTTTTCGTGACTTCATACGGGTCGGCGGTCCGTTAATCATCGTTCTTTGGATCGCCTTTACGGCCTTTGCGCCAATATACTTCCGGAGCCGCGGGTTGATGTGACGCCTCTTGCCGCCAGGCACGCGGATTGCACTCCCCTCAACTGACGCAGACCACGGCCAGGCGACGCCCTGGCGAAGAAATCGCTTTTCGCGGCTATCGTTGCTCCGGCGCGACGGCGCAGCTAAGCTTGACGCTCACAGGACGGACGGATGCGGAACGAAGATGTATCTAGGGAACTCGGCGTCGACGGCGGTGATTTCTATATCACCGCGCCGGCACCCTGCCCGTATCTGGAAGGTCGTCTTGAACGCAAGGTGTTTTCCTACCTTTCCGGCCCGAGGGCGACGCACGTCAACAGTCTTCTTTCCCAGCGCGGTTTCCGCCGTTCACAGAACATCATCTATCTTCCGGCCTGCGACCGCTGCGCCGCGTGCGCGCCCGTCAGGACCGTCGCGCCGGAATTCACGCTTTCCCGCTCGCGCCGACGCATTCTGAAGCGCAACGAAGACCTGCTAAGGCGCATCCGCCCCGCAAAGGCGACCACCCGCCAGTTTTCCGTGCTGCGGGCGTATCTCGATGGACGCCATGCAGAAGGCGGCATGGCCGATATGACGGCGCTCGACTACGCCTCGATGGTCGAGGAAACCGCCGTCGACACGATGGTGATCGAGTACAGCGTCGAGGAGCCTGACGGCGAGGAACGACTGGTGGCCTGCGCCCTGACCGATCGCGTCGCCGACGGACTGTCGATGGTCTATTCGTTTTTCGATCCGGACGACGCAGACCGCAGCCTTGGCGCCTTCATGATTATGGACCACGTCGCGATGGCGCTCGAGCTTGGCGGGCGACACGTGTATCTTGGCTACTGGGTCCCGGGTTCGCCGAAAATGGACTACAAGCGCAGGTTCGGCCCGCTTGAAAGGCTTACGTCGACTGGCTGGAAACGAATGCCGGCAGCCGATCAGGACGCCAGCGCGCGTTAGCGAACCGGCTGACGCGCAATCCTTCGCCGCAAATCGCGAGTGAAGCCGGCCCTTTCCTTCACGGCCAAGCCCCCGTATCGCTAGATTCTGAAAGCGCCGGCAAGGTGCGGACGATCTGTAACGACGACTGGCAGGAACCGCTCAATGGTGGAGATGAACCGGCGTCGGCTGCTCGCCGGCGGAGCGATTGCAGGAACAGCCGGGCTCGCGGCGGGCTGCGATTGCGGACCGGCGACGGACCTCAGCGCCGGCGCGGCGGGCGGTCTCGCGGAACGCGAACTCAAGATGGTGACCACCTGGCCGAAGGATTTTCCGGGGCTTGGCACCATGGCCGAGCGGACCGCCCAATTCATTACCGAGATGAGCGGCGGAGCGATGCGCGTGAAGGTATTCGCTGCGGGAGAGCTCGTCAGCGCATTCGAAAGCTTTGACGCCGTAGCGACCGGGGCTGCGGACATTTATCACGGTGCGGAGTATTACTGGGTCGGAAAGTCGAAGGCCTATCCTTTCTTTACGGCCGTTCCTTTTGGCATGACCGCCACAGAGATAATGGCCTGGACAGCCTTTGGCGGCGGCCAGGAACTTTGGGACGAACTCGCCGCCGGTTTCAACATCAAGCCGTTTATCGCTGGCAACACAGGCCATCAAATGGGCGGTTGGTTCAAACGGCCGTTTGACAGCGTCGAAGACCTGCGCGGACGGAAGATCCGAATGCCGGGCATCGGCGGCGAAGTGCTCCGCCGCATCGGCGCGTCGGCCGTCGCTCTATCCGGCGGCGAAATCTATCAGGCGCTGCAGTCAGGCGCGATTGACGGAACGGAATGGGTCGGGCCCTGGAACGACCTTGCATTCGGGTTCTACCGAGAGGCGAAGTACTATTACTGGCCGGGTTTTCACGAGCCTGGCGCGCAGCTTGGCGTCGGGGTCAATCTTGATCTCTGGAACGGCCTGACATTGCAGGAAAAATCGATCATCGACGGCGCATGTCAGCGAGCGAACCATCTCTCGATTGCTGAATACGGCCACTTTAACGGCATCGCCCTCGAGCAACTGGTCAATGATCACGACGTTCAGTTGCGGCAAATGCCGGAGGACGTCATGGCGGCGCTGGCCCGGGAAACAAAGATCGTCCTTGAGGAAATCGGCGCGAGCGACGACATTTCCCGCCGCATTTTTGAAAGCTACAAGGAGGCAATCCGCCGATCGGGCGAATGGAGCCGAATCTCCGACGAAGCCTATATGGCGACCCGTCGACGGGTCTTTGACCTTTGAGGACCTGCGCGGCATGCTGACAATATTTGGCGCAGCGTTAATGGCGATTTTCTGGGGCGTTTGCGTCCCGGCGCTGTTCTTGCCGCTTACGGCATTGTTCGCGGAGCGGTCGCGACGGAGCCAGGCGGTCATCTTCGTCGTGCTGACGCTATCGACCTTTGCGATCTCCCATGCGTTCGCGATCCTTGCCGTCGACCTGACGGGGCCGACCATTGACAGCATTGTCGTTTCGCTCCTTGCAATGTCATTGATCGGCGGCGCGGCGCTGATCCATCGCAAGGGCGCCGATCGCGCTGCGTGCGAACTTGCAAACGCATTGGCGCCCTCGGTGCGCATCGCCGGCAAGCTGACCGGAACCTTCGTTTTTGCAATGGCGCTCGTTCAGTTCCTGGTCGTCGTCCTGCGGTACGTGTTCGGATGGAATTCTATTTTTCTGCAGGAGAGCGTCACCTATTTTCACGGCGCCACGTTTCTGCTTGCCGTGGGATACGCCTTTCTCACGAACGACCATGTTCGCGTCGACATCCTGTATTCAAAGGCGTCACTGCGGCGCAGGGCGGCGATAGACCTGATTGGCATTTACCTGTTTCTGTTTCCGTTCGCACTGCTTCTTGTGGCGATGGCGGCGCCCTATGTGGCGAACAGCTGGTCAGCGCGGGAAGGCTCCGCGGAGCAGTCCGGCATCCAGGCAATATTCCTGCTCAAGTCGCTGATCCCGATTTTTGCGCTGCTATTGGCCGGGGCGGGCTTTGTCGCCGCGACGGACGCAGCCGGCGTTATCCGTAAAGAGACGACGGGCGCCAGCAGCCAGCGAGCGACCGCCTGATGGCCGAGGCGCACGGATTTTGTTTTTGCGGCGTTGCGGGCTGGCTTGACGTCTTGATGGTCGCCGCCTTGTGCGTCGGCATCCTGATGGGATTTCCGGTGGCCTTCACCCTTGCCGGCGTCGCTATCATTTTCGCCGTTATTGGCCTCGCGGCAGGCGTTTTCGATCCGTCATTCCTGCAACCGATCCCCCAGCGCGTCCACGGCGCGGTGATGAACTCAACGCTGATCGCCGTGCCGATGTTCATCCTGATGGGCGTTATTCTGGAAAAAGCGAAGATTGCGGAGGAACTGCTCGACGAACTGTCCCGCCTCTTTGGCTCAATGCGCGGCGGACTTGGCATTTCGGTTACCGTTGTCGGCGCCCTGCTCGCCGCGTCTACAGGCATTGTTGGCGCGACGGTCGTGACCATGGGGCTCCTCAGCCTGCCAACAATGTTGAAGCGGGGTTATGACCCGGCATTTTCCGCGGGCTCGATCGCGGCGGCCGGCACGCTCGGCCAGATCATTCCCCCGTCAATCGTGCTCATCCTGCTCGGCGACGTCATCTCGAACGCCTATCAGAAAGCCCAGCTTGAACAGGGCGTCTTTGCGCCGGAAACGATTTCCGTGGGCGACCTGTTCGCCGGCGCGCTTCTTCCCGGCCTGATGCTGGTTGGGCTTTACCTTGCCTACCAGATCGGCGTCGCGACGTTCGATGGCCGCAAAGCGCCGGCAATTCCGCAGTCGGAGCTTGGCCCGCGCGCCGAAGTCTGGGCCGCCGCCCTCAGGACGCTGCCGCCACCGCTCCTGCTGATCGTCGCGGTCCTCGGCTCGATACTGGCCGGGGCGGCGACGCCGACCGAGGCGGCGAGCGTTGGCGCCGTGGGCGCGCTGCTTATTGCCGGATCCCGGTTCAATGACGGCGATGGCGGGCGGTGGGAGCGGGCCGCAATTCTTCTGGCCGGCGGGGCAATCGTCGGGCTCATCGTTCTCACCTCATTCGTCGATCTTCGCACCGGCCGCGACGGCGCCAGCAGCCTTGAACAAGCGGCGATCAGCATTGCGATGGCCCTTTGCGCGGCGATCCCGGTCGGAATTATCGCGAGCCTGAGGCGGCTCGCGCGCCATCGCGTGCTGACGGCCGCCGGCGACCAGACGATCCGCGTCACGACAATGGTCTTTACGATCCTGATTGGCGCGGCGGCGTTCTCGCTCGTTTTCCGTGGCCTTGGCGGCGAGGAAACCGTGCGCAACGCCTTGGCCATGGCGCCTGGGGGCGTCGTCGGGGCCGTGGTCGTCGTGATGTTGGTAATGTTCCTGCTCGGCTTCTTCCTCGACTTCATCGAGATTACGTTCGTCGTTGTGCCGTTGGTCGCGCCTGCCCTGCTGAAAATGGGCGTGGACCCGGTGTGGCTCGGCATCATGATGGCGGTCAATCTGCAGACGTCGTTTCTGACGCCGCCCTTTGGATTTGCGTTATTCTACCTGCGCGGCGTCGCTCCCGCGGCGGTGCGCACGGCTGATATCTATCGCGGCGCCGTGCCGTTCATCGGTCTGCAGGTTCTTGGCCTCATCGCCTTGACTGCATTTCCGTCGCTCGCGACCTGGCTGCCGAACTTGCTTTATGACTGATCGGTCGGGCTGTCGGCGGACGCGGTTGGCGGCATGGGCTCGCGCGAGGCAAGCAATCGATCACGCGCTGCATTGATCTGCGCAGCGAGATAGTCGTTGCCGCCCTGGTCGGGGTGCAGCCGAGTGATGAGCTTGCGGTGAGCGGACTTTATCTCTGACGCCGATGCGCTCGGCCCGACCCCCAGGATGGACGCCGCAGCCGCATCGTTCGCCACCAGCACTGCCGACGCCGCCGGTTGCTCGCGCGCTGCGGCCGCTTCGTCGGCGTTCATCGTCCGTTCACGCCAGATTTCAATGCCCGTGACGCCGGCAGCCGCGACGAGGATCATCAACGCCACCGGAAAAAGCTTTGCTGCAAACAGGACCGCCGCAAGCGCAAGCCAGGCCGAAAGCTTAAGGAGGGTCATTGTCGGCACGCCGCCGATGCTCTTTTCCGCACCATCAATGCGCGTGCGCGACGCCTGCCACAGGGTCAGTGTTGCGACGGCTATCGCGGCAACAAGAGCGATGACGCCAAATAGGCCCATTGCCTGCTTTCGGTCCGACAGGTTTCAAGAAAAGTCAGATTGCCAGACTGCAACGTCTCGAAGCAATGGCGCCGCGCCGCGCCCATCAGGCTGCCGCGACGTCCCGATCGCTCTTGCCCTCCCCGCCTCGTTCGCCGTGCGACTGCGCCATCGGTTTTGGCAGGTTCAGCGTGGCGATCAGCGACCTGATCTCTAGGCGCGCGGTGACGTGGCTCATGGTGGAGAGTCGGATCGGCGCATCCTTGCCGCCAAGATCAAGGAGCGTCAGCCCCTTCGGGAACAGTTCACGGTAGATCACACGGTCGCCGAAGCCCCGGGCAAGGCGAAAACCGATCCGACCAGCCAGATCCTCAAGCTTTTCGCCCATGTGCTTCTTGTTGTTCGCGCGCGTCGAAGAAAGCCGGTTACGCATGACGACCCAGTCGATCCCCCCCTTTACGCCGGACATCGCCCGCCGCTTTCGGGCCTGCCAGACCATTTCGCTATAGAGGCTTGGCCCAAGGACCTGGCCAGTTTCCGGGTCTATGCGCGCCAGTAAATCGAAATCGACGAAGCTGTCGTTCAGGGGCGTGACGATTGTGTCTGCGTGAGCGTGGGCGAGACGCGAAAGGTGCGTGTCCGCGCCCGGACAATCAATCACCACGAAATCGCAATCGGCGAGCCGGGAAAACGTCTCGCCAAGCCGTTCGCTTTCTTCGCGCCAGGCATTTTCGCGGCTGTCGAGGGATGACGGTTCGACCCGCGGCGCTTCAGGCAATACAAGGTCGGAGTTGGTCAGATCAATGAATGCGCGGCGGTTCTCAAGATAACGGGAGAGGCTTCGCTGGCGCATGTCGAGATCGATGGCGGCGACCTTTGCGCCGCCCTTCAGCAGCGCAACGACGACATGCATAGCCGCAGTCGACTTTCCGGATCCGCCCTTTTCATTGCCGAGGACGATGACGTGCGTCATGGCGTACGTGCCCTATTCGCTGCGACTGTCCCGAAAAGGGACCCGACGTCTTAAAAGGCCGTTAAGTCGACGCGCGCCAGATTGGCGCTTCGCGATCGAAACAGGTTCGGAAATTGCCGTGATTCTCGTCCCCCGCGCGCCCTCACGCCACCGATTTCGTGTCCGAAAGACCACGGTCGCCGCCGTCTTCGGCCTTATGGCGCTTGGCAAAAGCCACGACGCCGTGGCGCAGTTTATCGTCTCGCCGCTGCGCGTCGTCCTCGATGAAGACGCCCCGGCAATGTCGTTCGTCGTGTCGAACCCATCGGATCGCATTCTCGACATCAAGGCGGAGTGGCTCGACCTTGCCGCGACGCCGGACGGGTACGCGCCCGCCGGGGCGTCGCTTCGTCGGCGACTAAGCGCCGCGCCGTACCTGAACGTCGAGCCTGCGAGGCTTCGCCTTGAGCCGGGGGAACGCGGCGAAGTGCGGGTCGGCGTGCGCGGCGCGAACCTGTCAATCGATGGCGAACGCAGGTCGCACCTCATGTTTGCCGCGGCAGCCTCAAGAAGCCCGCTCCGGCGCACCGGCGGCGGCCTGATGGCGGATATCGGCCTTGCGGTTTCAACGCCGGTGCTGCTCAGGGGCAAAGGCGATACACGCGACATAGCCGTGGCGTTCGATTCGGCGCGGCTCGACCGCGACGACATCGGCGATCTTGTCCTCGTCGCCCGACTTAGCGCCAGCGGACCCTTTTCGCCCTTTGGCGCACTCGTCGCGGAGTTCGAAACGACAGCCCGCCGCCCGGCGGAAAAGTTGGCCCAGGTTGGCAATGTGTCCGTGCCCATCGACGCGAATTCGCAGGACGTGACGCTGTCCCTCGGACGCGCCTCGCTGCCCGAAGGTATCCTCCGTGTCCGGTATATTGGCGAGGCTGAGTACGAAGGACGCGTTTTTGCTGAAAAGTCCTACGACATCGCCAGTCCTGCCGTCGACGACTAGGGCTTTCGGCTATTGCGCCTCCGCCAGCGACAGCCGATCGCCCGAAAAAGTGACGACGCGGCAATACTGGCTCTTGCGGGACAATGCCTTGCACAGGGCCTGTGCGGTCGTTTCGTTCGCAAAGCCGCCGCCGATCAGCCGGAAGACCTCTCCCCGTCCTTCGATCTCAACCGTTTCGGTCCGCGGCTCCAGAAGGCCAAGCTCATCGGGGAACGTCCGCTGAAGCCGGCGCCAGCCTTCGCGGGCAAAACTTTCGCGACTGTATGAGTCGAGGTGAACGCCCCAAAGGATGCTCTGAAGCTGGAGGTCATCAGGCCGGGCCTCGTTCTCAAACACCGTTTCGACCGAGGCAAAGCTTGGTTGAACCAGTCGGGGCGCATCTTCAACGGACGCCTGGCCGTCGGGCAGGTCGATTTGCGGGTTCGGCGCGGTGATGACTGGCTTGGACAAGGCTTGCGGGGTTGCGGTCGCGGATCGGGTCGCTGCGGCCGTTTGTTGCTGGCTGGCGATCTGTTTTGCCGCCGCGCGTTCAGCGCGCTCCATGTCGAGTTGAGTCTGAAGATCCGCCAGACGACGCCGCAACGTCCTGTTTTCTGCTTCAAGGGAGCCGAGTTTGGTTTCCAGCTCCGCGGCGTCCGGGAACGACCAGTTGACGTCCTCTACCCGGGCCACGTCCGCGCCCGAGCCAAAGTCGTTCGATGAACACGCCGCAAGCGCGGCAGACATCGCTGCCACGCAGGCGCCACGCGCCCTGCGATTTGCCGCCGTGTGCGCCGCCACGCCCAGTTTCCGACCCATCAAATCGACGCTCCGACAAATCATCCCGACGCGCGCGCCGCCAACTGGCTGGCAACCGCTTTACCCTGCCGCGACCCGACGCGCCACCGTGCACCTTGCATCCGTCACCGCGCCTACCCTAGACGTGCGCACGAATGGCCGGCCACAATTTGGCCCGGAATCTCGACCATCCACAGAAACTATACATAATTGTAATCTATGGCGACCCTCAAAGACAACGCGCATTTGCCGGTATTCCACTCCAAAGAGGCGATTCGCTCGATTGTGGCCAACTGGCGGGAGAGCGGCCGAACGATTGCGTTGGCGCCGACCATGGGCGCGCTTCACGACGGCCACTTAAGCCTTGTGGAAAAGGGACGTCGGGTTTGCGACCGGGTCGTTGCGAGCATCTTCGTCAATCCGAAGCAATTTGCGCCGCACGAGGACCTCGCCACCTACCCCCGCACGTTCGAAGATGATCTTCGCCTGCTCGCCGCAGCGGCATGCGATGGCGTCTACGCGCCGGATGCCGCGCAAATGTACCCCGACGGCTTCCAGACCAGCGTCGCCGTCAATGCGCTTGCCGCGCCCCTGTGCGGCGAATCACGGCCGCACTTTTTCGGCGGCGTGGCGACCGTCGTGTGCAAGCTGCTGTTGCAGGTTCGGCCCGACGTCGCCGTGTTCGGGGAAAAGGACTACCAGCAGCTTCTCGTCATCCGCCGAATGGTTGCGGATCTTGATATCGACGTAGAAATCGTCGGTGCCCCGATCGTGCGGCACACGGATGGTCTCGCCATGTCCTCACGCAACGCCTATCTGACGCCGGAGAATCGCGCCCGGGCGGTCATTATTCCTGCGACGTTAGCGGAAACGGCGGAGGTCATTGGCGCGGGAAGTCGACCATCCGCGGCGATCGCAGCGGCGCGCGCACGGATCGAGGCGGCCGGCGTTGACCGCATCGACTATATCGAGGCGCGCCGCGCAGACGACCTTGCGCCGCTTGTCGACGGGGACGACGCGCCGGCGCGCGTTTTCGCGGCGGTCGTCATCGGCGGCACGCGGCTGATCGACAATTGGGCGGTTCCCAGAAACGGCAACCCATGAGCGAAACCTGGGTTGACGGCTTTATCGGCGACTGGGCGCTTGATCCGGCGACCTGCGATTTTCAGCAAGGCGACCCGCCCCTGTCCGGTCGCATGCGGATCGAGCGACAAGGCGACGATCTGCGCTTCGACATCGAGCTTGTCGATGCAACCGGCGATGCCGACCGGCGCAGTTTCCTCACGCGTCCTGACGGTCGCGCGGAAGTCTTCGACGGCGGAGACCTTGCCGATGCGCTGACGACGCGCGCGCCAGTGCGCGACGTCCTGGAAACAGCGGCGTCCTATAGAGGCATTGAACGAATGATTGTCCAGCGATCCCTTTCGGTCGATCTGTCGTCGATGACCGTTGTGCAGACCGTGATCCTGCCGGACCGTTCCGAGCTGGTAAATACGTCTGTGTACAGACGCATTCACTAGCTTTAGCGGCTATAACAGGCCGAGAGACGCGAGTTCGGATCGCAAGGCCGCTTCGGTATGCTCGCTCGCGCCGCTGATGTCCGGCGGCGCGTCGTCGTGGCGAAGGTACCGCCACCCCTGAAAGGCCTTCCGAGGCTGCGGCGCGACCCGCACCAATGGCGGCTCAAGCATGATCGCGCATCTCTCGATGCCGTCCGCGCCGGTGACCGGCTCCAGGCCGGCTATTTTCTGACGAACGCGAATGTCGCCCCTGATCACCCAGTAGATCGATCCGCCGGACAGCAATTCTTCGCGGCGCTTGGGAAACATGCGCGTCACATGATCATGCAGGCGGCCGAGCCCAGCGGCCGCGTTCGCCGCCGTCCGGCGCTTCACCCAGCTTTCTAGATCGGCAACGTTTGCCGCGCCGACGCAAAGCTTTACGAGATGGACCGTCATTTCCACATTCGCCCTCACACGGACGACGCTACGCCACGCAGCGGGATTCGGACGACGCCGTGTGGAAAAGTCGGGGCGCAGCCTCGTGCGACGGGGCCGCGCCAGACGCCTATTCGGCTGCCTTCAACCGGGCGATTTCGCGGACTCGCTGGCGTTTCAACTCGTGCCGGGCGGCGCGCTTCGCAAGGACATAAAGCAGGAAATAGCTGATCGCCGCGCCGAACGCCGCCAGCCAGATAGGCGCGTTTTCGAACGCCGTGTAGTATTGCTGGTTGAGGTTCAGGGCGGCAACAACGCCAGGGAACTGCTGCCCGATGAACAAGGCGCCTCCAAGGCCAGTAAGGCCAAGCGCCAGCAGACCCGCAAATGCCGCACCCACCGTCACGCCGATATCTGCATGTTCCTCGGCCTTGGAAATGATCATTTTCGTCGGGTCGCCGCCGATCGCCTGGGTCGCGGCGAAAAGCGCACGCGCCCGTGAGGCGCGTTCCTCATTTGACAGGGGAATTAGCCCTGTATGTTCCCTCGGGTTGAACTCGACGACCGGGCTCGCCTTCAGCTCGCGGTCGCTGACGAAACCCAGTTCGCATTCCGGCGAAGGCGTCACGTCGGCGGACGGAACCACAAGCGACGCGTCGGTCGGCATCAGGAACAAAGATTTCTCAGCGGCGCGCCGACGGATAAGTCCGTCGAGGGTGACAAGCTCGCCATTGACGCGGGCCTTGTTCCACATTTCGAACGCGCTGGCCGCCGAAAGTTTGTCGCCTTCGTTAAGTTTTCGCAGCGCAGTCGACCGCTTCCAGTTCTCGGACCCGATGTTGAAAATCAGGGAGACGAGCGCATCGTGCTCGTTCTGGTTGAGAGGCGCGCGCACGGTTTCGGCGATCACCTGCTCGATCGGCGTCACGTCCTCGCGCAACAGCCGGTCGGCGTCGGACTCAGAGACGCTCATCCCGTGCCGGGCGGTCGACGTGTGGCCATAGCCAACCGTCCATTCCTCAGCCGGCGTGTAATACGCCGACATGCGAAGACCTTCATACCCCTTGATCAGATTGAGACCGGTTTCGCCCGTCCGCATCATGACCCCGCTTTCGTACTCGGACCCTTCCCCACGGCGGGAACGGACCCACTGGATCGCGCCCGGCCGCAATCTTTCCAATCATTAGGGTTATCATGCTCCCCGTCCCGTTGATAGACGCGTTAGGATTGCCTGGAAAGTTGGCGCGGCCCCTGTGGCGCAGGCGTCGCAGCTTCCGAGGCGGGCGCGCGCGTGGGTCCGACCCGGCGGCGTGACGCCAACAGGACCGCCCGAGCGCTGCTACGTCCGGCCGATCGAAATGCAATTTACGCTAGGTTTTCAAACACTAAGCCGACTGCCATCGTCGCCTCGCCTCGTCGAGGGCGAGCGCATCGCTGCCGCCAAGGCCATCATTATCTTATGGGGCGAACGGCGCGGGCATCGCATCTGGCACGGGAATTGAGTCTCCGTCGACGTGGCGGCCGCCCGGACCGCCGCGCTACCGAACGGCCCTGCCGTCCGGCAACGACCCACCAGCCGGGCGAAACTTGGGGAACCCTATGTTTGGGAACGGAATGGCGAACGTTGCAGCGGCCGTGATTATCGCGCTTGCGATCATCTGGACCGGCGGCGCAAGCCGCGGTCAGGCCCAGTCATCCGATCGCGAGTTCGCCGAATGGTATGCGCGCGCCGTGGGCGATATCCGCAATGACATCGTCGTGAATTGCGGGTGCTGCGGCGATGAGGCGAATGAAAGGCAGGCTGCCGCCCCTTTCTAGGATCCCGCCCCGTTCCCCTTCGCCTCGCTGGCTATAGTCCGGCGGCGCCGCGGGGAGTGTGGCGGGCTCCGGAGCCGGCTGGCATCGCCTCAGTCCCGCCAATCAGCGAACCTGTCGTGCTGACTGGCGTGCCGATTTTTCCACCTGCAAGTCCGATTATCGGTCCGCCGGGCATTGGCGTCCCGATCATTCCGAACCCGCCGCCGCCGCCCATCGTCATGCCGCCGCCTTGCGATCCGGAAACGGACGAAGAGTGCGACGAAGAAGAACCGCCGGTCGATCTGGCTGAACCGGATGTCCTCTGGCTACTGATCTTCGCTTTGGGCGGACTCGGCCTGTGGGCCGCGTTTGCAGGCGACGCGCGACAGCGGCGGGCGCGCCGAAGCGCATGACGAAACGCTAATCCAGCCTCCCTCATGGACAACGTCCGTGGGGGCGGTTTTCAGGACAACCCTGCGCATGGACCCGCGCGCGGCCCTACATCAGAACCGCGGCGGCAAGTCCAAGGAAAACGGCGAATCCAACGATATCGGTGACGGTCGTGACAAAGACGGCCGAGGATACCGCCGGGTCCTGCCCCGCTCGCTGCAACGCGATGGGCACCAGGATCCCGGCAAGGCCGGCGGCTAGCAGATTAATCACCATGGCGGCGCCGACCACGACGCCAAGCCGTGCAGCCCCGGCCGTATCGCCGCTCGTCGCAGCGTACCAGGCGCCGGCGAGGCCGCCCATGATGACGGCAAACATCGCGCCGTTCAGAAAGCCGACCTGAGCTTCCCGCCAAACGATGCGCGCCGCATTCGACGGCGTCAGGGAACGCGTGGCGAGAGCGCGGACCGCCACGGTAAGGGTTTGCGTACCGGCATTCCCGCCCATCGAAGCCACAATCGGCATCAACACCGCGAGAGCCACGACCTTCGCGATCGCAGCGTCAAAAAGCGAAATCACGAATGACGCAAGGATCGCCGTACCGAGATTTACCGCAAGCCAGGAAAACCGTGAGCGGACGGTTTCGCCGACCGAATCCGACAGACCCGAATCGGCTTCGACGCCAGCGAGCGCCAGCATGTCCTCGCCCGTCTCCTCCTGCACGATCTCGACCACGTCATCGACAGTGATCATGCCGACAAGGCGGCCGCCGCCATCGACAACGGGCGTTGAAATCAGGTTGTAGCGCTCGAACAGATAGCCGACTTCCTCCTGGTCCATATCGACCGGGACGGACCGAATGTCCTCGTCCATAATCTCGTCGATCGTGACGTCGCGCGGGGTCTTCAGCAGCGTCGACAAGGGCACGGCGCCGACCGGGCGAAAGCCGGGATCAATGACGAACACTTCGTAGAAGACGTCCGGCAGATCAGATGAGCCGCGCATGCGGTCGATGATCTGGCCGACAGTCCAGTAGCCTGGCGCCGCGAAGACCTCACGCTGCATGATCCGGCCGGCGGATTCTTCTTCGTAGTCGAACGCCTGATGCAGGGCGATCCGGCTGGCGATCGGAACTTCCGCAAGAATCTCCGCCCGCTTCGCCTCGTCGAGCTCCTCAAGGATGAACGCCGCGTCATCAGTATCCAGCTCGACAACCGCTTCGGCGACCGCCGCCGGCGTCATCGCCGAAACGACTTCCTCGGTGAGTGACGCATCGAGCTCGGGCAGCACCTCGGACGGCAGGCGACCGCCAAGAAGGCCCATGAAAGCGGCGCGTTCCTCTTCGTCGAGGTGCCCGATCAGGTCCGCAAGATCCGCCGGGTGAAGTTCCTCGACAATCTCGTTCAGGCCGTCGACGTCGCTATCTTCGATGGCCGTCTGGGTGGTCTCGAGAAACGCTTCGGCGATGGTGCGGCCGTCGTCGTCCCCATCGTCTTGCGCGGCATCGGCCTCGATGAGCGCGTTGTCGGCCATCTCGCCAGCGTGATCGTCATTCGACTCGGGCGCGTCCGTCGCGTGGCCGGAGGCGTTCGAACGGCCATGATCGAGGCTGGCGCGCGCAACGTCGATCTCATGCGCTGCCGACGCCTCGCCATCAGGCACTTTTCCGGGTGCGTTGTCCGTTGATTGATCCGTCATCGGCGCCCTCTTCACTGGTCCGCCCCCGGGGTCGGGCGGGACGGCGTTTGCCTACATATACAATTCGCCAGCCTGGCGCGAGCGGGCTCCGGGGCTTCTCAGGCGCAAACGGCTATCCAGACGCGAACGCGCCGCCCCGCATCTTTCGTGGCGCGACGCCCGCGCCAACGGCGTCCGCGGGACGCCCCACGCGAATGCGCTGGCCAGCTACGCTTCGCCGGCGCCCTTACGCACTGGTTCCGGTTCGTGCACGCACTAAAGAGGAGGAAGTTGTACTATAGCGCATGGATCTTCATTCCGCAAGCGGAAGATATGGAAGGAGGTGAAATCCGGCGCGATCAGTCGCGATAATCGATAACGCCGCTCAGAATGACGGCGACGGCGGCCAGCCACAGAATAAATGCAATGCCGGTGGTCCAGATCGCCTTCTGTTTCAGGCGTGGATCGGACGGCGCGCCGCGATCGGCCCCGGGGATATCGTTTTCATCCGGACGCACGCCGATCGGCAGGACGGCGAAGAAGACGCACCACCATATCAGGATGTAGATGACGATTGCGCCTGCGGGGTTCATTGGCTCAGACCAGGATCACCGAAACGAGGACGGCCGGCCGCTTGCCCCAGGTCGAGACGGCCGCCTGGCGCGCCGCGCGCATTGCCGTTGTCTCTACCGCGACGACATCCCTTCGCTTCGACGCGGGAAGATCATCGAGCGCGTCTTCAACTGCTTCGGCGATAAGGTCTTCGAGCGGCTCGCCATCGATCGGCGGCGCGCCAATGCAGCGCGCGACGACCTCGCCGGAAATGCGGCCGGCCTTGTCGATCGCCACCGCGACATGGGCAACGCCTGCCCAACCAAGCTTCTTCCGCTCCCGGATCGAACCGCCGCCCTCGGGCACCAGGATCTTTCCATCGAGATAAAGCCGGCCAGAGGGCGCCTCATCAAGTAGCGCCAATCCGCCCGGCGCGATGCGAATGAGATCGCCATTGCGCGGCGCGAGGCTGTCTTCGACGCCGAGCCGGCGGGCGAAGTCGGCGTGGAACTCAAGATGCCGCGCCTCGCCGTGAACCGGGATGGCGAGCCGCGGCTTCGCCCAGCCATACATTCTGGCAAGCTCGCCCTGGTTCGGATGGCCGGAAACGTGAATGAAGGCGTCCCGCTCGGTGATGATCCCCGCCCCGAGATCGACCAGCAGGTTCTGCAGATCGTAGATCTCGCGCTCATTGCCGGGAATAATCTTCGACGAGAAGATCACCGTATCGCCTTCGCTGATCGCAATTTCAGGGTGATCGTCACGGGCGATTCGCGAGAGGGCCGCGCGGGGCTCGCCCTGGCTGCCCGTGCAAAGGTAGAGCACATGTTCCTTCGGCAGGAAGCCGGCGTCGCGCGGCTCCACGAACTTGAGGCTTTCAGGCAGGATGCCTACGGTCTTGGCGGCGCGCACAATCCGCAACATCGAGCGGCCAAGCAGGCAGACGCTCCGATCCGCCGCCGCCGCCGCCTTGCAGATGGACAGCACCCGGCCGACGTTCGAGGCGAACGTGGCGACGAAAACCCGGTTCGGCTGCTGCGAGATCAGGTCTTTCAAGCTCTCCTGCACCGCGCTTTCCGATCCGGACTCGCCGGGCGATAGCACGTTGGTTGAATCGCAGACGATGCACTCCACGCCCTCGGCGCCGAACGCCTCAAGGCTCGCCGCGTCCGTGACGGGACCGAGAGAGGGAGCGTCGTCCAGCTTCCAGTCGCCCGTATGCAGAACATTTCCAAGCGCGGTGCGGATCGCGATCGCGTTCGGCTCGGGGATCGAATGGGTCAGCGTTACGTATTCAAGGTCGAACGGACCGACCTTCAGGCGCGCGCCCATCTCGATAACCCGAAGGTCGATCGCTGCGTCAGCCTCCTCGAGCTTCGACTTGACGAGTTCCGCGGTGAAGGGCGTCGCGTAGACCGGACAGTCCAGCATCGGCGCAATGTGCGCCACGGCCCCGATATGGTCTTCGTGGGCGTGGGTGAGGAATAGCGCGAGGAGGTCGTCCTTGAACTCAAGGATATAGGACGGATCCGGCATAATCAGGTCAACGCCGGGCGTCTCCGGGCCGCCGAACGTGACGCCGCAGTCGATCATTATCCATTTCCGGGCGGACCGCGTTCCGACGCCGTACAAATTCATGTTCATGCCGATCTCGCCGGACCCGCCGAGCGGCAAAAAAACCAGATCTTCCTTTGACATTCACACCTTGAATTGTTCGTACGCGCCAACGCTAGCGATAGCGCGCCAGCGTCGCCATTGGGTTCATCGCCGCATGGGCAAGGCTTCAGCCCTTTGCCTGCAACCGCCTGTGAATTTCCAGTAGACCGTCGATCGTGAGATCGCCGTCGAAATGGTCGATGCTGTCCGTCGCCCCTTCGAACAGCGATGCAACGCCGCCCGTGGCGACAATCTTCAACGGCGCCGGATACTCCGCCTTGATCCGCGCGACGACGCCTTCAATCAGGCTGACATACCCCCAGAATACGCCGGACTGCATGGCGCCGACGGTATCAACGCCGATTACGGTCGCGGGCCGCTCGATCGCGACGCGCGGCAGTTGCGCGGCGGCGTCATGGAGCGCTTGCATCGAAAGGTTGATGCCGGGCGCGATCACGCCGCCCTCGAAAGCGCCGTCGGCGCCGACAACGTCGAAATTCGTCGCCGTGCCGCTGTCCACAATGACAAGCGGTCCGCCATACTTCGTATGGCCCGCGACGGCGTTGACGAGGCGATCCGCGCCGGCCTCGGCAGGCTTCGGGATCCGCACCTGCACCCCGGGCACCGTCGCCGCCGTTACGACGAAGGGTTCAACCTGAAAGTATCGCCTGGACAGATTTCGAAGATTAAACAGGGACTGCGGGACGACATTTGAGATGATGCATTGCTTGACGTCGGTCAGCTTGTAGCCATCAAGCGCCATCAGTTGCGCCAACCAGGCCGCGTATTCGTCGGCGGTGCGCGCTGCCGAGGTCGCCGTGCGCCATTTCGCGACGACGCGCTCGCCGTCAAACAGCGCGAACGCGGAGTTGGTGTTGCCGACGTCGAATGCAAGCAGCATGGCGAATAGTTCTCCAGAATGCTTCCGGCGGCGCAGTCCGTGCGCCGCTTCAGTCCAGAACAAATGAGCCGGCGCGGGCGATCACGATGCGGCCCTGATGCTCAAGGCGCAAGCCGCCGTCAGGCTCCAGCCCCGTCACGACCCCTTGAAGCTCAGCGCCGGCGCCGACGATGCGGGCCCTCGCGCCGAGGCCGAATGCCCGGGCCGTCCAGGCGCGACGGATCGGCTCAAACCCCCCATAGCGCCATTCGGCAAGCCGGGCGGCAAGCGCCGCTTCCAGACGCGCGAGCACAAGGTCTACCGCCGGCTTCGGCGGCGCGCCGAGATGATCCGCCAGCCTTGTCGTCGCCTTGTCCGGCAGATTGGGCGCCGACACAATGTTGAGCCCGACGCCTAGCGCCACGATCGGATCTGCGCCCGGCCGCGATACAAGTTCCGGCAACAACCCGCAGACCTTGGCGCCGTCGATCAGCACGTCATTCGGCCATTTGAGCTGGAGCCCAGCGCCTGGCGCGAGGCTGTCGATCGTATCGCCCATGGCGATCGCGGACACGAACGACAGCTGGGCTGGAGGCGGATCGTTGCGCCGCAGCGGGAACAGCCGCGTCGCCATGAGATCGCCTTCATCGCTGCGCCAGGCGTCGCCGCGTCGTCCGTAGCCGGATGTCTGGCGCCGCGCAACGATCCAGACCGGCCCTGCGTCGCCGGTTGCGGCGCGACGCTTGGCCTCCGCGCTGGTCGAATCTAGCTCGTCGAAGGTCGCGACGGGAACGCCGGCGACGAATTCCACGCGCCTAGAACAGCGATGCGGCGGCGGTATTGGCGGCCGCTTGCAAGGGGGCGATAAGGAACAGAAGGCCGGGCAGCATCAACGCCGCCGCCAGGGATGCAATAAGGCCAAGCCGGGCCCCGCCCTCGCGCAGGAATGCCGGCGCCGCGTCATCAAACCAGATGATCTTGACGATCCGCAAGTAGTAGAACGCGGCGATCGCGCTCATCAGTACGCCGACGACCGCCAGCCATATCATGCCGGTTTCGACCGCCGCGGCGAATACGAAAAGCTTGCCGAAGAAACCACCGGTCGGCGGCACGCCGGCCAGTGAAAACAGGAGCACGCCGAGGATTAGCGCCAGGCCCTTGTCCGTCGTCGCCAGTCCCGACAGATCAGAGATATTCTCGGTGCGCCCGCCCTGGCGGCGCATCATGAGGACGCAGGCGAACGAGCCGACGGTCATCACGACATAGATCGACATGTAAATCAGGACGCCCGCGACGCCGTCTTCCGTACCGGCCGCAAGGCCCACGAGCGCAAAGCCCATATGGCCAATCGACGAATAGGCCAGAAGTCGCTTGATATTGGTTTGCACGATCGCCGAAACCGACCCCACAGCCATCGATGCGACGGCGATCATTGCGATCACGGGCCGCCAGTCGGCGACCGCTTCGGGAAAAGCCCCGACGAGGGCGCGCGCGAAAAGCGCCATCGCAGCAACCTTGGGCGCTGCTGCGAAAAATGCAGTGACCGGGGTCGGCGCCCCCTCGTAGACGTCCGGCGTCCACATATGGAACGGCGCGGCGGACACCTTGAACGCCAGTCCGCAGATCACGAATACGAGCCCGACGACAAGGCCGGGGCTCGCCGCCGGGCCGGTCGCCACGGCCGCAATTGCCGGAAATGAAGTCGATCCGGCGAAGCCATAGACGAGCGATGCGCCATAGAGCAGCAGGCCCGAAGACAAAGCGCCGAGCACGAAGTATTTGAGGCCCGCCTCGGTCGAGCGGCGACTATCCCGATTGAAGGCCGCGAGCACGTAGAGCGCAAGACTCTGGGTCTCGATTGACATGTACAGCGCAATGAGGTCGTTCGCCGACACCATCAGCGACATGCCGACAGACGCAAGCACGATCAGGACAGGATACTCGAACCGCTTCAGCGCGCCGGTAGGCGAGGCGTCCGCCGACATCAGGATTGCGAACGCCGCCGCGCCGAAAATGATCGCCTTGGAGAACTGCGAGAAGGCGTCGATCCGGAACGCGCCGTCGAATGCCGCGGCCGCCGCGCCCCCCGTCGACGCGACGAGCGCCACAGCGCCAAGCAACAGGCCGACGCACAGGATAGACACGAGATCGTCACGGCTCTCCTCGCCCTGGAATACGCCATAAGTCAAAAGCGCAACCGCGCCGATGACGAGGGCGATTTCCGGCAACAGCGCGCCGAGGTCTGCGAGAAGGGTCATCTGGTCAGCCTCCCGCGCGGGCAAGGAGCCCGGCGTCGAAATTCGTCATCAAGAGGTCGACGGACGGGGCGAACACGCTAAGGGCCGGATACGGATAGACTCCGAGATAGAGCGCGAAAATCAGCAACACTCCAAGCATCGCGCGCTCGCGCGCGTCGACGTCGGCGATTGCCATGAGACCATCCTTCTCAAGCTTGCCGAACATCACTTGCCGGTAAAGGCGAAGGCCGTACGCGGCCGACAGTATAACGCCGAAGGCCGCGAAGAACGCCACCCACGAATTCACCCTGAATGCGCCCGCCATGGTCAGGAACTCCCCGATGAAACCAGATACGCCCGGCAGGCCGACATTGCCCATCGTGAAGAAAAGGAACAGGAACGCATAGAACGGCATCCGGTGCACGAGGCCGCCATAGGCCGCGATCTCGCGGGTGTGCATCCGATCGTAGACGACGCCAACGCAGAGAAAGAGCGCGCCGGAGATAAATCCATGCGACAGCATCTGGAAAAGCGCGCCTTCGATGCCCTGCTTGGTCCCGGTAAAGATTCCCATCGTGACGAAGCCCATATGGGCGACGGATGAGTAGGCGATAAGTTTCTTCATGTCTTCCTGGGCCAGCGCCACGAGCGACGTATAGATGATCGCCACGACCGACAGCGCGAAGACGACCGGCGCGAATTCGGCGCTCGCCAGCGGAAACATCGGCAGCGAGAAGCGCAAAAATCCGTACCCGCCCATCTTCAGGAGGATTGCGGCCAGGATTACTGACCCTGCCGTCGGCGCCTGAACGTGGGCGTCCGGCAGCCAGGTGTGCACCGGCCACATGGGCATCTTGACGGCGAAGCTTGCGAAGAACGCCCACCACAGCCAGGACTGCGCCCCGGCGGGGAATGCCGTCTGCTGCAGCGTCGGCACGTCGGTCGTGCCGGTCTGCGCGTACATCCACAGGATTGCCACCAGCATCAGCACCGAACCGATGAACGTGAACAGGAAGAACTTGAGCGCCGCATAAACGCGACTCGGCATCCGGTAGCCGCCAAACTCTTTCTCGCCCTTCGACCCCCACACGCCGATAACGAGGAACATCGGGATCAGGCTGCCCTCGAAGAACAGGTAAAAGACGACGAGATCAAGCGCGCAGAAGACGCCGATCACGAGCGTTTCCATCACCAGAAATGCAATCATGAAATCAGACACCCGGTCTTTCACGGAGCGCCAGGACGCAATGATGCAGATCGGAAAAAAGAATGTCGTCAGGAGGACAAACAGGACCGAAATCCCGTCGACCCCCATCTTGTAGTTCACGCCGGCGATCCACGACGCCTGTTCGACGAGCTGGTAGTCGCCGAGCGATGAGTCATAATAAGCGCCGTACACGAACAGCGACACCACAAACACGCCAAGGGTGAAGATAAGCGCCACGCGCTTGGCGTTCCGGTCGACCTCCTCGGCGGCTTCAGGCGCAATGACCCCGGCGTCGGTACGACGCGCCGTCGCCCGGCCAAGCATGATGAAAAAGGCCCCCACAAGCGGCGCAAAGGCGATCAGGCTGAGCCAGGGGATCGACAGGGCGTTGCCAAGATCGCTCATTGGCCGCCTCCCGCCCGGACGAGCACGTAGGTCATGAAGATCCCGACGCCGATCAACATCGCGAAAGCGTAGTGGTACATGTAGCCGGTCTGCGCCTTGACGAGACGCCTTGCGCCAGCCGCGACGCTCGCCGCGACTCCGTCCGGACCCAACCCGTCAATTATGCGGCCGTCTCCCGCCTTCCAGAGGAATCGCCCGATCGCCAGCGCAGGCCGAACCAGAAGGCGGTCGTAGATTTCGTCGAAGTACCACTTGTTCTTGAGGAAGGCGTAGATCATGCCGCCCTCGCGCAGGAGCCCGGGCTTCAGGGGATTGCGACCGGAATAGTGGGCAAATGCCGCGCCGGAGCCGAGGAGCATCATCGCAAATGGCGCCCAGAGAACCCATGTCGGCACATGGTGCCCGCCGTGCTCGCTTCCGTGCTCGCTTCCGTGCTCGTCCGCCGCATTGGCCGACGCTTTACTTGTTGAAGCCTCACTTGTTGAAGCTTCAGCGGCCAATCCGCCGCTGGCGTGCGCAGCTTCCGCCGCATGCGAATCTTCGGTTGCATGACCGTCATCGCCGCCATGGGCGTCCGCAACCATTTCGACCGCCGCACCAGTGCCCGGCAACGCGCCGTTCCAGAATGCAACGGACTTATCCCCCACGAACTGCGGATAAAAAGCCATGCCGGCGACAAGCGCGCCGAGCGCGAGCGGCGCCAGCGGCGCGAGCATGGTCGATGGCACTTCATGCGGATGCTTGACCACATGGTCTGGCGCGCGCGACGGGCCATAGAACGTCAGGAACATGAGGCGCCAGGAATAGAACGCGGTCATCGCCGCGGCGCCAAGGCCCATGAAGAAGGCGAACATGCCGAACGCCCGGCCATCGGCGCCCGCCAGGAATGCGCTCTCGATCACCATGTCCTTCGACACGAAACCAGCTGTGCCGAGTGGAACGCCGAACAGTTTGACGCCCGGCACGCCGACGCCCGTGATCGCGATCGTGCCGATAAGCATGAAGATGTGAGTGAGCGGCAGGAGGTTAATCACGCCGCCCATTTTCTTGGTGTCTTGCTCGTGATGCATGCCGATGATGACGGCGCCGGAGCCGAGGAAGAGGAGCGCCTTGAAGAAGGCATGGGTAAAGAGATGGAACATTGCCGCGCCATAGGCCCCAACGCCCGCGGCGAAGAACATGTAGCCGAGCTGTGAGCAGGTGGAATAGGCGACGATCTTCTTGATGTCGTCCTGGAGGAGGCCGACCGTCGCCGCAAAGAAGGCCGTCGTCGCGCCGATCAACGTCACCATTGCGGCCGCCGCGGGGGCCGCCTCGTAAATCTCCGCGGTGCGGCAAACGAGGAACACGCCGGCCGTGACCATCGTCGCCGCGTGGATCAGCGCGGAAACCGGGGTTGGCCCCTCCATCGCGTCAGGTAGCCAGGTATGCAGCAGGAACTGCGCCGACTTGCCCATCGCTCCAATGAACAGGAGAACCCCGATGATCGTGAGCGCGTGCCAGTCGGCGCCAAACACGCTGATCGTCAGCTGCCGGACTGGCGCGCCTTCTGCGGCGAGGAACGGCGTTGCGACCGCGTTTGTCCGCACCGCGTTCAGCACCTCGTCGAATTGCACGGTGTTGAACACATAGAAGATGCAGAAAATCCCGAGGGCGAAACCGAAATCGCCGACGCGATTTACGACGAACGCCTTTATGGCGGCGTCATTAGCAGACTTTTTCTTGTACCAGAAACCGATCAGCAGGTACGACGCGAGGCCGACGCCCTCCCAGCCGAAGAACAGCTGGACGAAATTGTCCGCCGTCACCAGCATCAGCATCGCGAATGTGAACAACGACAGGTAGGCGAAAAACCGCGGCGTCTCGCCATACTCCTTCATGTAGCCCATCGAGTACACGTGGACGAGAAACGACACCGAATTGATGACGACGAGCATCGTCGCCGACAGCGTGTCGAGACGCACCGCCCAGTCCACCTGGAAGGCGCCTGACCCGATCCATTCGAACAGGACGCGGGTCCGGTCATGGCCGCCGATCGCGACATCGAAGAACAGCGCCCACGAATAAATTGCCGCGACGCCGAGCAGGCCCGACGTCAGTACCTCTGACGCCTTTGCCCCCGCGACCCGCGACAGCGGCATCGAGAGCATGGCGCCGAACAGCGGCAGGAGAACGACGAGCGGTTCCATCGACGTTGAGCCTTCTAGTTCTTCATCAGGTTGGCGTCGTCGACCGAGATGTCGCCGCGATTGCGGAAATAGGCGACCAGGATCGCCAGGCCGATGGCGGCTTCCGCCGCAGCGACGGTGAGCACCATGAAGGCGAACACCTGGCCCGTCAGGTCGCCGAGGAACTGGGAGAACGCCACGAAGTTGATGTTCACGGACAGGAGCATGAGCTCGATCGACATCAGAATGACGATGACGTTCTTCCGATTGAGAAAAATTCCCGCCATGCCGACAGCGAACAGGATCGCGCCCACCGATAGGTAATGTCCGAGCCCAATGTCCATCGCGTAAATCCCCTTCGCGCGCCCGGCGCTTGCGGCGTGCCGCGCCGCCGCCAGGCGCAAATCCATTCGTCCGTTCCTAGATGCCCTGCCCTGACTTGACCTGCTTGAGCTCGATCGAATCGATCTGGCGGCGCGCCACCTGTGACGCCGGGTCCTGCCGGCGCACGCCTTCGCGGGTCCGGAACGTAAGAACGATCGCCCCGATCATCGCGATCAGCAAGATAAGTCCGGCGATCTGGAAGTAATGGACGTAGTCCGTGTAGAGAACGAGCCCCAGGGCCTCGATATTGTTCGGCGCGTCAGGGTTCGCGCCTGTCTGGGCCGCGGTTGGAATCGGATGCGCCCGGGCGATCGAGGCGTCATCCGGGAACGCCCATGCCGCGACGACCAGGATCAGTTCAACGACGATTATCGTCGCGACGACGCCGCCAATTGGCGCAAACTGCCAGAACCCCTGTTTGAGTTCGACGAAGTCGACGTCGAGCATCATGACGACAAACAGGAACAACACGGCGACCGCGCCGACATAGACGACGACCAGCACCATCGCGAGATATTCGGCGCCCATCAGGATAAAAAGGCCCGACGTCGCAATGAACGTCGATATGAGAAACATGACGGAATAGACGGGATTGCGGGCGGAAATGACCATCACGGCCGACGCAACAGCGACGAACGCAAATACGTAGAACATTAAAGCGCCGAATGTCATCTCGCGTCCGTATCTCCGGCTTTCGACGCCGCTCGGTCAGTCACGTCGGCGGCCGCGCCGCGCGGACGGCGGCAAGGCACATCGCCGACCGGGCCGTCGCAGCATCGTCGCGACCAATTGCGCGCCGCGCTGCGAAAACCCTTCGGCTTCGGGGCGTTGTCTAGACCGCTCGTTTCGCGTTGCAAAGGGGCCGCGCCAGCTAAAACGCCCAAGTGCTTCGCCCTGCCCAGTCGCCGCCGTTACCGGTCGGCAATCCGCCGGAAACGCCAGTTCAGACGCGCCGCGCCGCGCTCATCGCGATAATCGAGCGTCATGACGAGCGCATCGCCAGCGCAGCTATACTCGAACCAGACCGGCGCGGGGTCCTCCTGCGACCAGCCGCCGACCGGATCGCTCATCCGGTGGGAGAACGCGCCCGCGCCAGGCACGTTGACCGTCAGCAGGCCGTCATACTCCTGATACTCGCGGGTCACGTCGGCGACGCACGCGTCGCCGGTCTCCGGCCGGAAGCACATGCGGCCGGCCGAAGTAAGGCGCTGGCGCATCGTGAAATTGCCGCTCATGGTGCTGCTCCCTTCCCGATAGACGAAATCCGTGGAGCCGCTTTCAGCATAGGGGCCTTCAAAGGTTGAGGCGCTCCTGATCACGAGATGGCCGTCAACCTCACGGTAGCGGGTGGTCCACTCAAAGGTCCCGCCGCCCGCCGGCGAGGCGCCAAATCCGGTAAGAAGCTGTTCCACCGAGAGCGCCGTCCCGCTGCCGAAGATGTAGCCGTCGCGGCCACCCTCACCCATCGCCCAGGTCCCGGTCGGACAACTGTCCGCGATCCGCGGCGGACAGTCGCAGGGCTGTGGGCAGGCCTCATTGTCGCCGGCCTCGTCCGCGATCGTCGCGGTTGGCAGGTCGTTGTCGCCGGAAATCAGCGCGGCGAGAACGGTGACGGTTTCCTCGGACTCGCAATCGACCGAGATGTCGACGGGCCCGCTCATCCTCTCCCACCGGCCTTCCCGCTTGATCGCGGCGAGCATGGTCCCCGCAGTCGCCGACGGCATCTCGATTGTATATTTTCCGCCGCCCGCGAGGGTGAAGGTCTGGGGCTTGAACGAGAACGCCGCGAAGTCGCTGCTGATGGTTCCCGCCCCGCCGCCCCGTTCGAGCGCCGCTGGCTCCGCGAACGGGATCGTCTCGCCGATCTCAAGCGCGCCATCGGCGCCGTCAATACCGATGTCCCGTATGTCGCCGTCAACATAGCTCATCGCGAAATCAAGCCAGAACTCCTCAATTCGCGGAATATCCATCAGTACGGGAAAGAAAAGGCTTTTGTCCTCATGTCGAGCGAGCGCCGCGCCGAGGTCGAGAACGGCGCGCGGCCCGCCGCGCTCGTTCCCGTAATGCTGAAAGAAGACGACGTTCGCATAGGACGAGACAAAGACATCCCATGTGTTGTCATACGCCCGGGACGAAGAATGCTCCGCGTCGATATCGACATAGACCTGATTGCCAATGTATTCGGCGATTCCTTCGAACCAGACGGCGTCAGCCGCTTCGCCGGCCGCGCCCCCAGGGGGCTCATCCCCGAAGGTAACGCTGCCCATCGATGAGGCTGTCGCGACGACGCCGGCATAATCGTCGATCAAACAGTGCCCGATTTCATGGGCGATCGTCTGCTTCAGGGCCTCGAGGCTTTCCGAAATGCCCTCGCCGGTCGTTGCAATCCAGCAGGGCCCGCGAAGCTCCGCCTGCGTCCTGTTGTTGTAGGCGAGGAGCCCGGCGCGCGGACCGGCCTCGTCGGTGATATAGATGAGGGTCGGCGACGGCGGCCGGTAGAAGCGGCGAAAGAAGTCCAGCGACTTCTGGCCGGCTTCTTTCACTGCGTTGAATTCGCCGGCGCGCGCGTTCGGCGCGTCAGGCCCCCAGGCGCCGCGATAGGCGATGGTCAGGCCTTCCGGGCTGCCGGTCCAGACACGACACCCTGCGAAGGCCGGCGGCATCCCGCGAAGCCCGCTGATCGACGCGCATGAAACGCTTTGCGCCGCGGCACCGCGCGACATCGCCAGGACGCAGACGACCGCCATCAGCAGTGTCACGAGCGCCGGCCCGGCGGACCGCCAAAGTATCCCTGTCATCCGCTCTCTCCCCCTGCGGAACCGAGGGTAGCGTAGAACAGCAAGCCGGATCACGCTACGCCAGCGAATGCGCGGCCTTTCGCAGGAGCATCACCGCCATTCGGCCGAAAGTCAGCGCGCCGCCTGTGCCGCTGCGGCCTCACGGACGGCGTCGATAACCAGCGCCCCGCCCGCTGAATTCCGGCCCCAGCTGTTCGACAGCGCCGCAATCGAGATCCCCGATTCAGGAAACACCATAAGGCCAGCCTGCACGCCGGGCGTCGCGCCAGAGATGCTGAGAAACCTCTCACCGCGATCGGAGTCGTTGAGAAACCAACCGAGCGTCCAGCGCGACCTTGTAGGATCGAGCGGCGCGAAAACCATGGCGAGTTCAGCATCCGTAAAAAGGCCGGGCCTCAGAAAGGCGTCGCCAAAAGCCGCAAGGTCGCCGGCGGTCGTGACAAGATTGCCGCCGCCAACATTGTAGCTGAAGTCCCAGGTCGGCACCTCCTGAAGATAATCTGCAGGCTGATAAGTCCAGATATCGACATAGGAATAGTTCCTGGCGAGGCCAGGCGTCGGCGACATCACGTCGCCGGGCGCGGTCGCGTCAAGGCCGAGCGGATCGAGAACGATCCGTTTCAGGAGGGTTGCGAACGATTCGCCATGAACCTCCTCAAGGATTGCCGCGATCAAGGTGTAATTGCTGCTTGAATAGGCGTAGGCCGATCCCGGCGCATGGATAAGCGGCTCGTCCCGGAAAACAGCAAGCGCGGCCTTTGCGTCGGCGTAGCGCTCCACGTAGACCGCCTTGCGGTCAGGGTGACCGAGATGCGGCAGGCCGGCGGTGTGCGCCGCGAGCATGCGCACGGTAATCTCGTCGGCGGCGGGTTTCGGATAATCCGGCAGATACGTCGCGACCGGCGCGTCGAGGTCCACGAGGCCAGCGCCGATTGACTTGACGAGCGCCGCGCCGACGAAGGCCTTCGTCACGCTCATGACCTGGAAGCGGGTTTCCTTTGACACCGGGACGCCATGCTCGACGACGGCCGCGCCTCGATAGGTCTTCGCCGCAACCACGCCGTCCTCTATCAGGACGACGGCGAGGCCGACATTCGCCTGCGCCTCATGAACTTCGATGATCGGTTGCAACGGATCGGCGGCTTGTACGGCGGGCGCCTGCTCCAACCCGACCGAAGCCGCAAGAATGACGGCAAATCTGTTGATCTTCATAGCAATCCCTTGGCGTTTTGACCGCTGGACGCACGGTCGGCAAATGACGCCGGGATGGTCAACGGATCCCCGCCGCTTCGCCACATGGCATCGCCGAACGGCAAGACTGCTTCGGCGAGCGGCGCCTATCGCCAGGGCGCATCCAGTTCGAGATTGCGCGCGATTTCCCGCTCCCAGCGGTCGCCGTTCGCCAGCAGCTTTTCCTTGTCGTAGAACAGCTCTTCCCGGGTCTCGGTCGCGAATTCGAAGTTCGGGCCTTCAACGATCGCATCCACCGGGCAGGCTTCCTGGCAGTAGCCGCAATAGATGCACTTCGTCATGTCGATGTCATAGCGGGTCGTGCGGCGCGATCCGTCTTCACGCGGCTCCGCTTCGATGGTGATCGCCTGGGCCGGACAAATCGCCTCGCAAAGCTTGCAGGCGATGCACCGCTCCTCGCCGTTCGGATAACGCCTGAGGGCATGCTCGCCGCGAAACCGGGGGCTGAGCGGCCCTTTCTCGAACGGATAGTTGATCGTGTGCTTCGGGCGGAAATAGTACCGCATGGCAAGGCCGAAGGCCTTGAGAAAGTCCAGCAGCATGAAGCCCTTGAGGGCCTGGGCGATGTTCGACATCTCTAGTTCCTCCAGCTCTGGAAGTGGTCGGCGATCGCCGGAAACGCAAGAAGAAGCCCAGACACCAGAACGACCCACACGAGCGAGAGCGGCAGGAAAATCTTCCAGCCGATCCGCATTAGCTGGTCATAGCGATATCGCGGCACGATCGCCTTCACCATCGCGAAGAGGAAGAAGAAAAACACCGTCTTCAGCCCGAACCAGAGCACCGGTAGATCGTCGAGCGGTGTGCCCGGGATCGGCGCATGCCAGCCGCCGAAAAACAATGTGGTGAGGAGGGCGCACATCAGCACGATGTTCGCCAGCTCGCCGATCATGAACATCAGGAACAGGGTCGAGGAATATTCCACCTGGTACCCTGCGACGAGCTCCGATTCCGCCTCAGGCAGGTCGAATGGCGGCCGGTTCGTCTCCGCAAGCGCCGATATGAAGAAAACCACGAACATCGGGAACAGCGGGATAAAGTGCCAGTTCAGCATCCCCATGCCTCGGTCCTGGCTCGCGACGATGTCCGACAGGTTCAGGGAACCGACGAGCAGGAGAACTGTAATGATCACGAAGCCGATCGACACTTCGTATGAGACCATCTGCGCCGCCGACCGGAGGCTGCCGAGGAACGGGTATTTCGAGTTCGAGGCCCACCCGCCGATGATGATCCCGTAGACGCCGAGCGAGGAAATCGCGAACAGGTAGAGGATGCCCACATTGATGTCGGCGCCGACGAGGCCCGGCCCGACCGGGATCACCGCCCAACCCACGAGCGCAAGCACGAAGGTGAGGATTGGCGCAACGATGAACAGCGGCTTGTTCGCGCCGGCCGGGATCACGACTTCCTTGAAGACGAACTTCAGGAGATCGGCGAACGACTGCAGCAGGCCAAAGGGGCCGACGACATTCGGCCCCTTTCGCATCTGAACCGCCGCCCAGACCTTGCGATCGAAGTACATCAGGAACGCCTGCGCCACGAGCAGCGACAGGAGCACCGCGAGCGCCTGAAGCGTCGTCGGGATCAGCCAGCCGAGCCAGCCATGGTCGGTCGGTCGCGTCGAGACATAGGTCCAGATGGCATTGATAAGGTCGGTCATGGGCGTCCGCGGATTTTTCCGCGGAGCAATAGGGCGGATCGCGCCGTGCGTCGATACCGTAGAACGCGGGACGCAACGATTCGCGCCAAAGGGCCGCGCCGCGGACCGCCGCCGTCAGCCCATCGCTTGCTATTTGACGGTAACGGAGCCGAACAGGCCCGAGCTCTTCGTCACCTCGTCCGGCGAGCCGTAGACAGTGATCTCGCCGATGCCGGAGACTTTTGCGTCGACCGACTTCGAGGCGAAAACGACGGCCTCGCCGACGCCGGAAACCTGAACGTCGACGCTGGCGCATTCGAGGTCCTCGGCGTCTAGTTCGCCGACGCCCGAAACCCGCGCGTCGAGCGACCCGCAGCTTCCGGCAAGCGAGACGTTGCCAACGCCGGACAACCGCAACTTGACCGCTTCGGAGTCCACGCCTTCGGCGTTGACTTCAGCGACCCCCGAGACATCGAGGCCGGCAAGCGCCGGCATGGAAATGACAATGTCGACCGCCTCGCGATCGCCCCGCTCCTGTTTGCGGCCCTGGTCGAAAGACAGGACGCCGTCCTCAACGTCGACGGTCACCCGGTCCAGATCGTCCGCTTCGCCGGACGCGGACACAGCGAAGTCGGCCCCGACCGAGATTTCAACGTCGAAGACGCCCTTGAACGAAACCTCGCTGAAGCCTGTGAAGTCGTAGGTTTTCTCGACGGTTTCGGCGAACGCCGTGCTGGCGAGCGCGAGCGACGATGCGGCTGCGATGATGGACGCGCGGATCATGGAGGCCTCCCCGTGGGCTGTTTCCCTCCAGCCTTGATAGACATTGAGCGCAAGCCCGGCGAGTCGCTCCGCCGCCGAACGCGGTCCGCCGGTCGCAAATCAGTCACCGCCCCGCAGGCCCGCCAGCTAGGCCCGGTCGGCGAAGTTGCAAACCGCCTGGAAGACTTTTTCGGGGTCCTCCAGTTCCGCGAAGTGGCCTAGGTCATCATAGGCGACAAGGGCGACCCGCTCTGAAAAGCTCCTGGCGCTGCCCTCGTTCTCCTTTGGATGGGACCGGTCGGCCCGGCCCCAGATCGACAGGATTGGCTGGCGCGGCGCCGCGAGGGCCACCGCCGGATCCATGTAGACCTGGTAGGCGCTCGCCAGCGACCACAACGCGCCGTGCGCGAATGATTCCGAAGCGCACGCGCAGAACGACGCGACCTTGTCCTTTCGCCCGACGGACAGTCTGTACCAGTCCGGCATGCGCTTTGCGGCCATCCGCTTCATCAGGACCTGGCCGATTATCGGCCGTGCGAGAATGCGCTTCGGGTCGCGCGCGGCCTTCCACCGGCCAAACGCAGCAACGTCGCCCGTCTGCAAAAGGACGAGGCGCGAAACGAGCTCAGGCCGACGTGCGGCAAGGTCGACGGCGGCGAGGCCTGCGACGCAGGAGAACGCCCATATCGCGCCCTTCCCCGCGACCGCCTCCAGAAATCCGGCGAGGTCGTCATTGGTTTCGCGAAACCCGAAGCCATAGTTCGCGGTTGGCGCGGAGAACCCCATCGCCGGCAATTCAACGATAACAACGCGGAACCGTTCGCAGAAGACGTCGAGCAGGTCGGCGTACATTTCAAGCGTTACCGGCGGGTCCGCCGTAAAGACGATCGTCGGCGCATCGGCCGCGCGCGACGCGCGTTCGCGATAGCGGTATTGCACCTTCGCCGTCTCGTGGAACCGGATCTCGTCGGACGTCGTCGCCGGCCAGCCGGTCCGGAACGCGCGCTGGCGCGACCGCCCGCCGGCGGTGTCCAGACGCAGGCCAAGTCGCGTGAACAGGGTCATGCCGCCCCCTCGCCCTCCAGCCGCCGCGCGCCCCGCCGCAGGAAGACGAACGCGACGAGCACATAAACCGCGATCAGCGCATGCCGGGCGATCGTCGCCGGCTCGGCGCCCGCCCGCCACGTCAGGATTGCATCGCCGACGGGCATGAGGATCGCCGCCATCGCCATCAACGATAGCGCCTCCATGCCGCCGCGAATGAGAAAGAAACCGATCAGCACCGCGATGAACGCGGTCCTGAGGCCATACACGTACACGAACGAAGCATCCGTCGCATCAGCGAGCGGCAGGCCCATATACGCCGCGAACCCGCCGGGGTCGGCGAACGCCCGAACGGCGTTCACCGCCTGCAGCGCGCCCATGACGGCGGCGAGCCAGAAACCGACAGTCCGCACCGCGCCCATTCGCGTACCCTTTCCTGCTTCTTCCCTCACCGCCGGCGCGCGGGCCGCGGTCACTCATGCTTGCGCGCCGGCGCGCTGACGGCATAGCGTCATTCCTGCAAAATGGCCTTTCAGATTTGGGAGCTGCCGGATTGTTGAACTGGGAGACGTTGAGATGCTTTCTGGCGGTCGCGGAACGGCGCAGCCTGTCGCGCGCCGCCTCCGATCTTGGCCTGTCGGTCGCGACCCTCGGGCGCCGGATCGACGCGCTGGAGGCGGCCCTCGGGGTCAGGGTCCTGCGCCGCGGGCCGAAGGGGGCCGACCTGACGCCGCACGGCGCGCGCATCATCGAGCATGTAAGGTCCGGCGCGGCGCATCTTGACCAGCTGGAGCGCCTCGCCCGCTCGATGGCCGAAACGCCGGAGAGCCCGCCCGTCCGCATCTCCTCGACGGAGCCGATGATCGCCGACGTCCTTGCGCCGGCCATCCCGGCGCTGCGCCGCGCCCATCCCGGCCTCAGGGTCGAGCTTGAGACCTCGCTCGAACTCTCGAACCTCAATCGCGGCGACGCCGACCTCGCCATTCGCATGGTCAGGCCGAAGGAACCGTCGCTCGTCGCCCGCAAACTGCCGTCAATCCGTATGGGTCTTTTCGCGACGGAAGACTTCCTTGCAGCACGGCCCGCCGAGGCGCTCGACATCCGCGACCTCGACCTCCTCTGGTACGACAGCGCTTATGGCGACATCGCCGAGAACGTGTGGTTGAAGCGGCAAGGGCTTGACGCGCGCGTCGTCATGCGGGCGGGCAGCGTCCGCGCGCTGATGAACGCCGCTCTTGCGGGCGCCGGCGCGGCGCCCCTGCCCGCCTTCCTCGCGACGCGCGCCGGGCTCGCCGAAGTTGAGGGCGTACAGCTGCCCGCCCGCTCCCCCTGGCTCGTGTTCCACCGGGACGGCCGATCCGATCGCCGACTAAAGGCGGTGCGGGACTGGATCGACGCCGCTTGCAAGGACGCGCTGGGCCCTGCTTAAGAGACCCGCGCAGCGACCATGGCGAGGGGCATGACGACCCGCCGAGGGGCGTCGCCAAGCCGTTCAATCGCTTCCGCCTCGACAGCGGCAAGCGCGTCGCCCTTGCCATCGTCCCGGGCGCGGACATGGGCGGACCAGGTCCGTACAAAGTCGATGAGCTGCGACGGCGTCCAGTTGAGTTCCAGCGCGAAAGCTGGCGCCTTGATTGCCGCAAACGGCATCCCGATTTCCGACGCCGGATATCCACGCCACGAGAGGCGGTTGCCCTCGGCCCAGTAGGGCTCGAGGATGGCGTTGACCGGCCCCATGACCGCTGCGTTGACGTCCTCATCGACGTCAATGCGATGGTACGCCCATGCCGCGAAGAGCGCCCCGGGCGCCGCGACGCGCGCGACCTCCGGCCAGAACAGGTCGAAATCAAACCAGTGCAGCGCCGTCGCAACGCAGATGGCGTCCGCGACGCCTGCCGGCAGGCCGGTCTCATGCGCCGGCGCGACCGCATACTGAATGTTCGCCCCGCGCGCCGCCGCCTGAATCTGGTCGGGGCTGATATCCGTGCCGTGAACGCGATCGAACCTGTCGGCTATCTTGAGCGTCGACTGCCCGCTGCCGCAGCCGACATCCCAGGCGACGCGCCGGGCCGGCGCCTGCGCCGCGACCCAGTCATAGAGCGCGTCCGGATAGGTCGGTCGTCCCGCGGCGTAGGCGGCGACGTTGCGGCCGAAGGATTCTGCGTTGGTCATGCGGAACGGCCTATTCAGCGGGTGACCGTCCGTTGAACGCGAGTAAGGTACGCACGTCGTTGGAGTGAACGGCCTAACGCAATCCGCTTGTTGATCATCGCATTTCGAATGCGTTCGCTATACATTACGAGTAAGCCCAGCTTCAATAGCGACACCCATTTGGGAGGCAAAATGCAATCGCAAGAACGGGAAGATAAGATCCCGCCGGCGCGGTTGGCCGGTATCTGTTACTTGGTCATTATCGCGGGAGGCCTTTTTTCAGAAATCGTTGTCCGTGGACAGCTCATCGTCGCGGGCGATGCGGCTGCGACAGCGGCGAACATCATTGAGCACGAGAACCTTTACCGGACTGGCATTGGCACTTCGATAGCGTTTCTCGCCTGCAATATCCCGGTGATTTGGGTATTCTACCGTGTGTTTCGCGTGTTCGATCAACAAATCAGTATCCTACTGGTACTGACATTCATGACTGCCATCATTGTCGAGGTGGCGAATTTGGGGAGCTACCTGGAACCCCTGAATTATTTGATCAATGCAGAAGCCCTAGCCGGGCTCACAGAACCCCAGCGCGCGGCGCTAAGCTACAGCGCCTTTCAGAGGTTCAACGCGGGTTTCGCGCTATCTCTTGCCTTCTTTGGCGCGCATTGTCTTATCCTCGCATCGTTGATCATCAGGTCAGGCCTGATACCGCGGATAATTGGCTTCGCGTTGGTGTTCGCTGGAATTGGCTATATTACCAATACGCTAACTACGTTCGTAGCGCCGCAGCTAAGGGGAGACTTCGGGATATTCCTACTTCTTCCCGCGCTAATAGCGGAAACGTCGCTTGCGTTATGGCTCACGTTTTTCGGCGTCAATCAAGCGCGTTGGAACGAAGCGGCAATGTCCTGAGAGAAACACTATAAATGCGCGCCCTTAGTGTTTTCGGGGCAGAGCGCCAATGCCGAGGATCCTAAATGCTGCTGCGTCGCGTTGCTCAACACGTCAAAACGCAAAATTGGTTCGCAGTCGGATTGGATTTCGTGATTGTGGCAGCGGGCGTGTTGCTCGCGTTGCAGGTCTCAAATTGGAGTGAGGCGCAGTCCAATAAGAAAGGCGCGACAAACACTCTAGTACGGTTGAAGCATGAGGTGTCGTTTAGCACCATAGCGTTGGAGGAAAGGATCGCGTCGATAGGGGAAAGTCGCTCCACGCGCGATCGCGCTATACTTGCCCTAGATAGATGCGATGACTCCCCCGAGGCGATAAGTGCCGTCACCAAAACCATTCACGTCATGAGCGGCGATATCCTTCCGTCGTTTGTTGACAATTCGCTGCGCGAGCTTGCTAGAAATGACCAATATCTTGAATTGTTGACAGATGCCTTTCGGGCCGAATTGAACATATATGACTCTCGCCTAGCGGATGAACGATCCCAACTAAAGATAAACTACGAACTCATGTGGGACGATCACATTCTTCGAAATCCTTCGGTGTCCGTGGTCGCGCCGAATGGAGATGTTAGCCGCGGGCAGATTGTCTTGCGTCGTCCTTTTACTGAACTTTGCGAGGATCCCGTATTTAGTCGCCAGTTCATCATGACCGAAGGCTGGCACCAAGCCGCGACTTCTCGGATGACGCGTTTCAGGAAACAGAGTGAGGCGTTTCTTTTGGAAATCGACGCCGAACTTGAGCGCTTGAATTGAACATCGTCTAACGGACGCTTTCTTCAGCGGCGACCTTCTCCACGCCGGCCATCGCCCTGGCGCATTCCGCCATGGTCTCGCTGGCGCGCGCGATCGGGTTCGTGAACCAGAAGTTGTCGACGGCGTAGCGGAATGCGGCGCCGTCAAGCGGGCCTTCGACCCCGAGCGCGCCGAGGTCGAGCGGCTCTTCGCCGGTCGGACCTTCGTCAACGCGGCCGAGCGACGGCGCGTCGGCGATCATCGCCTGGCGAAGGGCGAAGAGGTCGTCATAGGGCAGCGGCCCGACGAGCTTCGACGCCAGCCGGTCCGACAGGGCGCGGATGATCGCCCAGTCCTCGCGGGCGTCTCCGAACGGGAAATATGCGCGACTGGCGATCTGCGCGCGGCCCTCGGCGTTGACGTACACGCCATTTTGCTCCGTGTACGCTGCGCCCGGCAGGATGACGTCGGCCGTGCGCGCGCCGGCGTCGCCATGGTGGCCCTGATAAATCACGAACGCGCCGCCAAGATCCCGGCCCTCAAACTCATCCGCACCAAGATTATAGATGACGTCGAGGTCGCGATCGCGCGCCGCTTTGAGGATGCCGGCGAAATCGAGCCCGCCCTCGCCCGGGACGAGCCCGAGATCGAGCCCGGCGACCCGCGCGGCCGCCGTATGAAGGACGTTGAAGCCGTTCCAGCCTTCGCGCACGACGTTCCTGGACGCCGCCAGCGAGGCGACCGCCTTCAGGACGGCCCGGCCGTCAGCGCGGGCGAGCGCCCCCATGCCGAGAATGACCATCGGCCGTTCCGCGCCGTCGAGCATCTCGAACGCGGAAATGAGGTCGCCGGGGCCGGCGCCCAGATGTTCATAGCCATAGGTGAGGTCGGCCGCCTCGCCGACAAGGCCGATCTTCAGGCCGAGATTGCCAATCCAGGCCTTGCGGATCCGCGCGTTCAGGACCGGCGCCTCGGCCCTTGGGTTCGTCCCGACAAGGAGGATCGCGTCGGCGGCCTCGACGCCTGCAAAGCCGGAGTTGAAGAGATAGCCTGCGCGTCCGGCGCCGCCCTCGCCCAGCGGCGCGCCATCCTGGCGGCAGTCGATATGCTTCACGCCGAGGCCCGCCATCAGGTCCTTCAGCGCCTTCATTGATTCTGCGCTGACGAGATCGCCGACAAGCGCCCCGATACGGTCCGCCGGCGTCGCCCCTAGTTTTTCGGCGACAAGGCCAAGCGCTTCGTCCCAGCGGGCCGGACGCAGCTTGCCATTCTCGCGAACGAAGGGCTTGTCCAGGCGCTGGCGCTTGAGGCCGTCCCAGATGAAGCGCGTCTTGTCGGAGATCCACTCTTCGTTCACGTCCTCATGCAGGCGAGGAAGGATACGGAGGATTTCCCGTCCGCGACTGTCCACGCGGATGTTCGCGCCCATGGCGTCCATCGCGTCAATCGTCTGCGTCTTTTTCAGTTCCCATGGCCGCGCGTTGAACGCATATGGCCGGGACGTCAGCGCGCCGACCGGGCAGATGTCGATGAGGTTGCCGGTGAGCTCACTCTGGACGGCCTTTTCGAGATAGGTCGTGATCTCTGCGTTCTCGCCGCGATTCACGAGGCCGAGGTCATCGACGCCCGCAACTTCGGTCGCGAACCGGACGCAGCGCGTGCACTGGATGCAACGGGTCATGATCGTCTTGATCAGGGGGCCCATGTATTTCTCTTCGACCGCGCGCTTGTTCTCGGTATATCGCGAGCCGTCGCGACCATAGGCCATCGCCTGGTCCTGCAGGTCGCATTCCCCGCCCTGGTCGCAGATCGGGCAGTCAAGCGGGTGGTTGATGAGCAGGAACTCCATCACCCCTTCGCGCGCCTTCTTCACCATGGGCGTGTTGGTGAACAGCTCCGGCGGCGAGCCATCCGGTCCAGGCCGGAGGTCGCGCACGTTCTGGGCGCAGGACGCCACTGGTTTCGGCGGGCCGCCCTTCACCTCGATCAGGCACATCCGGCAATTGCCCGCGACAGACAGCCGCTCGTGGTAGCAGAACCGGGGGATCTCCTCGCCGGCGATCTCGCAAGCCTGCAGGAGGGTCAGGTCCGTCGGAACCTCGACTTCCTCGCCGTTCACTTTGATGACGCGCGTGTCGCTCATGTCCTGTCTTTCCGGGTCGGTCCGCTTCGCCCCCGCGGGATATGCGAATTCCGCCGGCGTTTCCAGTCGGCGCGGCGTCGCGGGGCGCGGACTGCAAAAAACTTTCAGGCGGCCCGCCGCAACGTCTACGCTGCAGCGATCAACAGGGGTCGATAAAGGGAGAGACGGCAATGACGCTGAAGATTATCGGCACGGGGTTTGGCCGCACTGGCACATTCAGCCTCAAGGGCGCGCTGGAAACGCTTGGCTTCGGAAAATGCTATCACATGGCCGAAGTGTTTCAGCATCCCGAGCACGTTCCAAGCTGGGCGGCGGCGGCGCGCGGCGAAGCCGTTGACTGGGACGCCCTGTTTGACGGCTACCAGGCGATCGTGGACTTTCCCGGCTCGGCGATATGGCGCGACCTCGCCGCCCATTATCCCGACGCCGTCTTCATCCATTCCGAACGCGAAGAGCAGGCCTGGCTGAAGAGTTTTGACGCGACGATCCGAACCGCCGTTATGGGCAAAGTCGACGGGCCGCCAGGATGGGCGCGCATGGTCGATGAGATCATCAACCAGCGCTTGTTCGACGGCTGCGCGGATGACGACGAAATCGCGCTCGACGCCTATCGCCGCAATTCGCGCGAAGTGCGCGCGGAAATCCCGGCGGACAGGCTGCTCATCTTCGATCCTTCGGCGGGCTGGGCGCCCCTGTGCGCGTTCCTCGGCGTTCCGGTCCCGGACGAACCTTATCCGCACAAGAACAAGACAGAGGACTTTGCGAAACTGATGGAGGAGGAAGCCGGCGTGAAACTCAGGTGACCGGGCGCGGCGATGCAGCTTCCGGGTAGGCCGCGGCTCTCCGCATCCCGGCGGTCTGGATCACTGGAGGTCATTCGCGGGACAGCTCCATGATCCATTCCGGGTCCGCATGGTTGCCGACCATGTAGTGGTAGTCGTGGATCTTGATGAAGCCGTGCCGCGCGTAGAGCCGCTGGGCGCCAGGGTTCTCCGCGTAGACGCTGAGATAGACCGCGTCGAAATTCGAGGTCAGCCACTGAAGCGCCTCCCGAAGCAGTCGCCCGCCGACGCCGCCGCCTTGCGCTTCCTTCGACAGATAGAGGCGCGCGAGTTCGCCGGCGTTCGGCTTCATGTTGGGCACGGGCAGGTCGCAGGGAGCGGCTACGGCGTACCCGACGATCGCCTCGTCCGCGTCTCGCACGAGCCATGCCGCCGTGCGATCGTCCCCAAGGACGCGCGCATAGGCCTGTGGCGAATGCTTGTCCTCAAGAAACATCTCAAGGTCTTCGCGCCGGTAGAGATGCCCGAACGTGTCAGTGAACGTCGACCGCCCAATGCGCGACAGCGCCGCGGCGTCTCCTTCGCTCGCCCGAGCGATCGAAAAATCGTCCGGCATTGTCCTTCCCTGCGTCATTTGATGCACGCCTAATCCCCGACGTCGCCTCCATGCCTTGGGCAATAAACGCAATGGGCGACGCGCCGTAAAGCGCGCCGCCCACAATTCAGATTGCAAGCGCCTTTGCGTGAAAAGGCGCGTCAGATCGACTCTTTGAGGTCCTTGGCGACCCGGAAGGCGACTTTCTTCGACGCCTTGATGCGGATCTTCTCGCCGGTCGCCGGGTTGCGGCCCCAGCGCGCCGGACGCGCGCGCACCTGAAGGATGCCAAGGCCCGCGATGCGGATTTTCTGGCCTTTTTTCAGGTTCGTCCCAATGTGGTCGACGAAATCGGTGAGCACCGTTTCGGCCGTCTTCTTCGGCATCGCGTGCTTTTCGGCGAGGTCCGCCGCGATATGCTTGAGCGTCAGCACGGCCGGCGCTTTCTTTGCGGCAGTTTTCTTCGCCGGCGCCTTCTTGGCGGCCGTTTTCTTTGCGGGGGCCTTTTTCGCCGCCGTCTTCTTCGCGGGGGCCTTTTTGGCCGGCGCTTTCTTCGTCGTCTTCTTCGCAGCGGTTTTCCGTGCAGGGGCCATCTGTAATTCGCCTTCTTCGCTTTCGCCGACCGCTGATCAATTTCGCGCGGGCGGACATTCGCCAACAGGATCGGCGCGCCCCGACACGTGTTCGAATGGACGCGCTTGACGCGAGTCCATAGCGACGTTCGGTTGCGAAACGAAATACATTTTCGCAAGGGACCCCAAAAAAACACCGTTTTTGGGCATAAAACGCATCTGCGCCGTCCCGGAGGGGCGACTTAGGCCCATTTTTAGAGGGTCGAACGGGCTTTGACCGTCCCCGGAACGTTGCGATTCGGGCCTGCGGAGCCGATGCCGGGCGCGTTTTCCGAGAAGGAAAGTCTCACTCTCCGGCAATTCGCGTCGCGGTTTCCGTCATCCAGTGACGCCAGGCGCCCTTAGGGTCACGGGAGGTGCGGATGTCGACGCGGCGGGAAAACGAGGCATCGCCGTCGCCGCTCCAGGCGGTGCGAACCCATTCGCGCACGCCCCCCTCAATCAGAAAAGTCGATTCCCAAATGAGGGTCGTCGGCGCGCCGAACGCCGGCGCCGCCATCGTGTTCTTGACTGGCCAGGTCGCGCTCAGCCAGATCGATTCATAAGCGTCGTAGACGCCGTTATAATTGAAGTAGGCGACGTCCCTTATGGGGCCAGCGTTCGTCCGCTCGAAATAGTATTCGCAGCGGATGGACGCCTCCTCGATGGCTCGCGCGCACGCGAGCGACCCTTCGGAGCGGCGTTCGTTCTCGCTGCCGGGCTGATGGACGCGCTCAACAGTCCACTCGCCCAACAGGAACGAGAGATCCTCCGTCGACGGCTCCGCATGAACGACGCCCGACGCCGCGGCCAGCGCAGCGACAAAAAGCGCCGGCGTGCTCATTCCGCTGCGACGCCGGCCATAGAGACGCCGCCGCGATCGCTGCGATAGGCGTTGATGCGATCTTCAATCTCGTGGCGGAAGTGTCGGATGAGGCCCTGGATCGGCCACGCCGCCGCATCCCCAAGGGCGCAGATCGTGTGCCCTTCAACCTGTCCGGCGACGTCGAGCAACTTGTCGATTTCGCTCGTTTCAGCGTTGCCCTCGGCCATCCGCGACAGCACGCGCCACATCCAGCCGGTGCCTTCGCGGCAGGGCGTGCACTGGCCGCAGCTTTCGTGTTTGTAAAAATAGGCAATTCGCGCAATCGCCCGGACCACATCCGTCGTCTTGTCCATGACAATTACGGCAGCGGTGCCGAGGCCCGATTGCACGTCACGAAGGGCGTCAAAGTCCATGAGGACGTTGTCGCAAATCTCGCGCGGCAGCATCGGCACCGACGAACCGCCCGGAATGACCGCTTTCAGATTGTCCCATCCGCCGCGCACGCCGCCGCAATGCTCTTCGATGAGCTGCCTCAGCGGGATCGACATCTCCTCCTCGACATTGCATGGCCGGTTCACGTGCCCTGAGATGCAGAACACCTTGGTGCCCGCGTTCTTTTCGCGTCCCATCGAGGCGAACCATTCCGCGCCCCGACGAATAATGGTCGGGCAGACGGCGATCGATTCGACATTGTTGACCGTTGTCGGGCAGCCATAGAGCCCCGCCCCTGCGGGAAAAGGCGGCTTCAGGCGCGGCTGGCCCTTTTTGCCCTCGAGGCTTTCAAGCAGCGCGGTTTCTTCGCCGCAGATGTATGCGCCCGCGCCGTGGTGGACATAGACGTCGAAGTCGAAGCCCGTCCCGCAGGCATTTCGCCCGACAAGACCAGCGGCGTAGGCTTCGTCGATCGCCTTCTGCAGGGCGATGCGTTCGTCGACATACTCGCCGCGAATATAGATGTAACAGGCATGCGCCTTCATCGCGAAGGACGCGACTAGGCAACCTTCAATGAACAGATGCGGATCGTGGCGCATGATGTCCCGGTCCTTGCAGGTGCCGGGTTCGGACTCGTCCGCGTTGACGACGAGATAGTGTGGACGGTCCTTCACCTCCTTCGGCATGAACGACCATTTCAGGCCCGTCGGGAAGCCCGCGCCGCCGCGGCCGCGCAGGCCGCTCGCCTTGACCTGGTCGATAATCCACTCCGGCCCCATGGCGAGAATATCCGCCGTGCCGTTCCACGCGCCGCGCCGCTTCGCAGCTTCGAGGCCTGCGTCATGACGACCGTAGAGGTTGGTGAAAATGCGGTCTTTATCCTGGAGCATCGGGTCTCGCCTTTCGAATGAGTGGGCGTTTAGCGCGTCACGCCCGCGACGTCACGCCTGCGGATTGGCGCACGCCGCGAGGGGGCCTTTGACGCAGATGCCGGCTAGCGCCGCGCGGCGCTTCCGGGATCTCCAGCAAGCTGGTTAGCGCCCTCGCTAAGGGATACTTTACGCGCGCCGGGGGAAGGTTCGGCCGTAGCCGAACCTCCCGTTCGCCGCATCACCGTCGAGGCCATCCGATGAACGCTGCCGTCTCCTTCGTCAAAATGCTCGCGTTCCGGCCTCTGGCCGCCCTGCCCGGCCGCCTCGGCGAGGCTTTTGAAACCCGATACCTCTGGGCTCGTCGCGCGGTGAACCTCGCCGGCACGGCCGACGCCTTCGATGCGGCGCTCGCCGCGCTGCCCGCAAATGCAATCTGCATTGATCTCGGCGCGAATGTCGGCGTCATCACCGAGAGGCTCGCCGACCATGCCAGGACGGTGCATGCGTTCGAGCCCGACCCGTGGGCGTTCGCGCGCCTGGCGGAGCGCGTTGGCGGTCGACCGAACGTTGTCCTGCACAACGCCGCCGCAGGCGCCGAAGATGGCGTGCTGAAAATGATGCGCGACCCCGGCTTCGGCGCGAACCCCGCCGGCACGTCGCAAGGAACGTCCGCCTTCGGATCGCTGCTGTGGGAGAAAGGCGAGCCTGACGTTTTCGAGGCGCCGGTCGTGGATTTCCGCCGCTTCGTGCGCGACCTCGGCGCGCCGGTCGCCCTCGTCAAGGTCGACATTGAGGGCAGCGAGGTCCCGCTGCTCGAAGCGCTGCTGGATGCGCCGGAGCGCGAGTTGATCGGCGAGATGTTCGTCGAGACCCACGAGGCGCAGATGCCACAGCTCCGCGCACGGACGAAAGCGCTGCGCGAGCGCGCCGGCGCCATCGAAAAGCCCGTCATTCATCTCGACTGGGCCTAGGGTTCCACGCTCAATCGAACTGGCGGGAATGCGCCGGAAACGGACGGTTCCCGCTCGGCAGGATGAACCCAGCTCCCGCACGCGGGGAACGAGGGGCCGCAAACAGCGAGAACTGGTCGATACGGTCGTTCAAAGGGGATGCGGAACCTAGGCCCGCGAGCGGCCTCCGCGACCTCGCCCGCCACGGCCATGCCTGTCCGCCCAGCGCACGAGCATCGGGATCGTGACTCCGCCCGCAATGAACGCCGCCACGACAAGGTGCAGGATGTCGTGCGAGCGCGCATGGATAAACAGCCCGGCGCCGATGATCGCCGCGTCGACGAAGGCGATTGCGGCGAGCGACCGGCGCGACGCGCGCTGATCATCGACGCCTTCGCTCATTTCTCCACCAGCTCCACGCGGCGGTTCTTCGCCTTGCCGCCATCGGTGCCATTCGAAAACACCGGGACGAGCGGGCCGACGCCATGGGCCTCAAGGCGGTCTGAAGCGACGCCATAGTCTTGCAGCAATGCGGCGCGCACGGCCATCGCCCGGTCTGCGGAGAGTTTCTGGTTATAGGCGAACGTCCCCACGGAATCGGTGTGCCCAACGACGTAGAAACCCTTTTCGGTCGAGGCGAGGAACTTCGCGATCTCGTCGAGGGCGGGCTTCGACTCCGCCGTCAGCGTCGCCTTGTCATGATCGAAGAACAGTCCGTCGAGGACGGTGCGGCCGAGTTCCTCGATGTCCTTGCCCATGGCTTCGGCGTTGGCGACGACAAGGCCGGTTTCCGCCGGCTTCGTCTCGACGACCGTGATGAGCGTCGCGACTTCTTCGCTCGAATGCTGTTCGAGTGAAACGAGCACGTAAATCGTATCGTCGGCCCGGTCTTTCTTGCCGAAGACAGCGCCGGTGCCGCCGCTTGACGAGGTGCCCGCCACCAGCTTGTCGACCGGACCGTTCTCGCCCCAGGGGTTTTTTGCGTAGTAAACCCCCTGCCACGAGCCGCCGCCGATGTCGCCCTTGACGTTGCGTTCCGGGAACATGCCTTCGGCAATGATGTCGAAACCGGCCGCGACGAGCGCGTCCTTGTAGTTTTTCCAGACTTCCGGATGGGTGCGGCCTGTCTTCAGAGAGTAGAAGTTGCGCGTCACGCGGCCTTCGATTTCTTCGTACTCGCCGATTGTCCGGTACCCGGCCACCGGCCCGACCGGCACCGAATAGGGCAGGTAATTGTCATTCTTGCACCATTCGAGGACGCTGTCCGGATAGCGCTCGATCGCGGGATGGTCCACGCAACCGTCCGCGTCCCGGGCATGGGCTGCGCCGATGCCTGTCGCCGCTGCGAACAGCGCCGCAGCGACCGCACGGGTCAGCCAGAAAATAGTGATTTCAACAGGTCGCATGGCGTCATCTCTCCCCTGACGGTTGCGAAGGATCCGGCTGGGGTCAGCCCGCTGCCGGTTTCGTATCGGAATTCGGCAACTTGCCTATCGGCCGCGCCCGGGACCCGTCATACAAGGACGGATCCATCAACGTGGTGTCGTCGCCTTCCGGGTCGGACGTATGCCGTTGCGGATTGGCGGTGCCGGCCTTGACCGCTTCACCGGCCCGGAACGCCGCAAGCATGTCTTCAAGGATCTCCGGCGTGAGGTCCTCGTAATAATGGTCCGAGTCGCGCGTCGAGACCTGGATCATCGGGGCGTTGACGCACGCGCCGAGACATTCGACTTCGAGCCAAGACAGCTTGCCGTCGTCGGTGACGCGATTTTCAGGACCGATGACGCGCTTGCAGACGTCCTTCAGCGAATTCGCGCCGCGCAACATGCAGGGCGTCGTGCCGCACACCTGGACAAAGCGCTCGCCGACGGGGGCGAGGTTGAACATCGTATAGAAGCTCGCGACCTCGTAGACCCGGATGTAAGGCATTGAAAGCTGCTCCGCGATCGCCTCCATCATCGGGATCGAGATCCAGCCGTCCTGCTTTTGCCCGCGCCAGAGGAACGGAATGACGCAGGACGCCTGGCGGCCAGCGGGATACTTCTTCATTTGCGCCGCGCACCACGCCGCGTTTTCGGGCGTCCACTCGAAGCTTGCGGGCTGGTCCTTGGCGGGACGGCGAACGGCCATGGCAATCGGGTCCTGTTGGTCGGCGCAGAGAATTAGGGGCCGGTTCTAGGGAAGCCCACGCAAAAGGCCAATAGGCAAGGCCCAAGCGGTATGGGCCGAAGGGCAAGCCGTGCGACGCCGCTCGCTTTCGTCAGACCCTGCGGATCCAGAAACTGCCGGGCGTCGCCGTCGGCCGCATCGCGAAGCCTGGAAGCAAAGCTGCGAGGCCGTCATTGCGCACCGAAGAAAGCCACTTAAGGGCGGCGACGACTTCAAAGTCGCGATTCAGCGAAAGAAACGCCTCGAGAAGATATTGCTCGTTCCAGAGAAGGCCGCGGTCAAGCATCCATTCCCGCGGATAATGGTAGGGCGTGTAAATGTCGTGGATGTGCACAAATGCGCCGACCGGCAAACGCGGCAGGAGTTCGAGAAATTCGAACACGACGTCGCCGTCAGGTCTGATGATGTGGCTGGAGTCGATGAAAAGAATGTCCCCAGCCGCCATCCCTGCGAAAAAGGAAGGATCAAGTCGTTCAACCCGTTCCCGGATGACCTCGACGCCGAACCCTTCCAGCCAGGGCTGTTCGTAGGGTTCGACGCAAACGTGTCGGCAGCCATAGCCCGGCGTTTCCTGCGCCGTGCGATCGATGGCGGCCTTCAGGACGCGCGTGGAGTCGCCTGAGCCGATTTCAATCGCAAGTCGCGGCCGATGGGTGCGCACGATCGCGTAGAGCAGATCTGAGTCGCCATGGCCGAAAGATCCGCTGCCAATATGGAACGGCGCGCCAAGGCGCGCGGCCTCCTCGGCCGTCTCGGGAAACGCCGCAAGCTCCGAGCGTCCCGCGAGGCTTTCGATGAATGCAAGCTGACGATCGGCGTCGAGATCGACGCCAGGCAGGCTTCGCGCCTCGTCCGGCGACAGGATCAGGTCCCTCTCGGTGATGAACGGGTGATAGTAGTGGCGCGGGTAGATGGCCAGGCCATGGCGGTCGAGGGCGGCGGCGGTCTTTGTCCCGCGCTTCGGGGCATGGGCGGCGAACCGGAACAATGGCGCGGCGAGGTCCACGAGGGCCGCTGCGAGTGCATCCTTCAGGTCAGTCATCCGTCGCCCTCGTCTGTCGCCCACAACTGTCGCCCACGACGCCTACATCAGGTTTCCGTACCGTTGTTCGCGTGTAGTTTTACTTAAATCGGCCGGCGCGCGCTCAAGGCGCACGATCGCCCCCGCTGATTGGCGTCAACGATAGGTCTGTTCGATTGGCCTCGCCTCCGGCGACGGGTATGACGGGCGTAAAGGACGGGCGCAAAGGACCGGCGTCACCCCGAAAGCAGCGGAGGCCATCTCGCGATGTCAGCGATCTACACACCGAGCCAGGACAAGGAGTTCTTCACGCCGTTTGGGCCGATGCTCGGCTTCTACCGGATGCCGCCGGACCTCGTGGATCAGCTGAACGCGAAAATGTCGGATCAGCTGGCGGATCATTCAGACCATCTCGTCGGCAAGGTGACGCAGGAACTGCGCTTTGACGAGGAACTGGTGCAGATCGCCGCCCAGGGACTAGGGCAGACGCTGATAGAGTACCACATCCGCGCCCGCACCCGTTGCAATTTCGGCGATTATGACCACCGCACGAAGCGCTTCGCCCTCGACATCATGTCAGGCTGGTTCATCCGCCAGTTCGAGAACGAGTATAATCCGCTGCATATTCACACCCAGTGCCACCTCTCCTGCGTTGGTTATCTCGCTTTGCCGGACGGCATCGAGGCGGAATGGGAGGACGACTACCAGGACCATCACCCGAGCCACGCGCACCTGCAGTTCGCTCACGGCACTGACGTGCATTACTCCGTATGCAATTTCATGGTGAAGCCGAAAGTCGGGGAATTCTGGATTTTTCCGTCCTACATGTTCCACTGCGTCTATCCCTTCAAGACGAAGGGCGAGCGCCGCTCGTTCAGCCTCAACGTCTCGATCAACGAGGAAAACGTCACGGCTCCTGCTGCGCCGCGGCAGTGGTCGCTGTAGCCTCTCGCCCGTCAGCAATTTCTGGCCAGCGGCCGACCGTCAGCTTGCGGAGGTCTTTTTCAGCCGTCTCGATCGTCCGCCTTAGTTGCGCGCGGCGATAGGCCCTGACATGAGGGCCGAGGAACGGCAAGCGCCCGACGAGGCCCCGGCGCAGCGAGAACATGGTCAGGAACACCCCGATCCCGCCGACCGCCGCCATCCATTCCGGAAGATCGCCGTTGATCAGCGTCACGCGCAGCGGGAGGACGAGGAACGCGATCACCGCGCCGACGACGGCGCCATAGACGCTCGCGCCAATGAGCGTAGCCGCGACGCCGACGTCACGATGGCGGGCCTTCAATGTGGCGGCCGCCCAGGCGACGAACGCGCAGACGATGAACGCCACGACCATCGCCTCGAAGGGGCCGGGTTGAAAAAAGCCCTGCATGCGTCGACGCTCCGTCCAGTCGTTGTTTCTTTCCCAGGCGGCGCAACCCATCCCCGCCCTCAGCCGGAGCCCGGCCACGCCGCCAGTACATGCCAGAATGTCAAAGAGCCCGTCGAGCCGGCCCGTGAAGGCCGATCGACAGGCGCAAGGATAGGCGGGCGGGAAACCTGTTCGATAAGTTTTCGCGGAATCGCCCCGTTTTTCGGCTAGCGCATTGTTTATGCTCGCCTAATATCGACGAATTTTGTTCGATGGATTTATTTTCGGCGTGGTTAACAGGCGGGGCTCCGTCCAGCCGCATCCATCCTTCGAGACGCGGTCCTCGCCGATCGCTCCAAAGGTTGAAGGCTCCCGCCTGGCTTAACCGCGTCATCCTGACGAAAGTCAGGATCCAGACCAACCCCGCCGCTTGCGCGGCCGCCAGCCGTCTTCGCATTCCATCTCCGCCCATGGATCCCGGATCAAGTCCGGGATTGACGGCCGGCGCCATCACCCTTCATCCAGACCGACGTCCCACTGGCGGCGGCGCCGATTAGCGGGACGCTATCACCGGCGATCGCGGTGAGGCAGCGGGAACCCGTAGTAGAGCCGCAGCCACCGGGGCTTGGTGAAGAACGCCGCGCGCAGGGCGTCCGTCGCCCTGAACGGATAGTACTCGCGGCGCGCCACGAGCGCGCGGAGGTTGTCGACGATCAGCACGTCGCGCCGATCGAGAATGATTTCGATCGCGTCCTTACGGGCGGCCATGATGGCGCCGCGAAGCTTTCTCAGCGCGCGCTTGGCGTTTTCGTCCTCGGTCCATACGCGGTCAGGATCATAGCTCATCAGCCAGTCCCCGCGCGCGACGCCGCGACGCAGAATGGGCTGGCCTTCGGCCATGACCGCGGTGTCGTTGTTGTCGAAATGCGGCCCGAGTTTCTGAAACACCGGACGCTCAAGCTGCTCCATGACCCATTCGAACTCTTCGCCCGGAAGCCGTTCGAGCACCGTCTTGACCGGCAGAACGTAGATCGGGATCTGGCGGCGATTGCGCACGGCCGCATAGGCCTTGACCGTGCAGGTATCCTCCCCCGCCGCAGGCAAGTTGGGATCGGGCATCGCTTTTTCCACTGTGCTCTGATGGAAGCGCAAGTGCATGTCGGAGCCGTCGCGGTCGCCGACCTGCGGCTCCGTCGGCGCAGAAAGAAGCGTACGGACGATCGGTGCGGCGGCGTTCTGATAGCGGCGGCGGACTTCGGCGCCTGCGAGAAACAGCAGGCCCGCCACCACCATGTCGAAGTGCCGGAACCGGCGCGGCGTCACGCCGCCATGCAGGTCGCGGTGGCGCTTCGGGTAGGGAAAGAAAAAGCTCGCCGTCGGCAGGCCGCGCACCACGACGAAGGCCCGCTCCCCATGGCGGAGCTCGTCGAGCTTCGCAAGGCGCCGCCGGCCAAATATGCGCTGCAGATAGCGCGCGCCGCTTTCGCCGAAATTGAACGAATAGTTCCAGAGCTCGCGATGCCGCCAGAAGAGGAAATACTTCGCCGTCGCGAGGCGCAGGTCCCAGGCGCTGAAACGCGGCGCGCGAACCGTGTCTTCCGGCCCAGCCCGGCGCTGGTTGAGGAGGTCTGCCGGCTCCAGCGGACTGAAATCGGAAGCTTCACGCCAGCCTTCCAGCCGGGCGGGTTCCAGCCGCCGCGGCGCCGGCGCGCCCGTTGGCCGGCGCTGCGGCGCAACTGTCAGCTCGCGTGAGGGCGCCGGCGCAAGATCGTTGGCGACCTCGCCTTTCAAGAAGATGGAAGGGGTTGAACGAGCATGTCGGGGCGGCGAGAGCCGAGCGCCGATAAAGGTCGGCCGTCGATCAGGTCGCGCCAAGACCTCCACAGGCTCTGGGCTGCCGGACATGAGATACTCCTGCGCAATGTTGCATTGCATCAATTAGGAGAGTTTGGCCGAAAGAAAAGACGCTAACGCTTTAAAATCGAATAGCTTTTGCGGATCATGCAGGTTCGCTCGAAAGTGCTCGGCAAGGCGCGCCGCGCGCTATTTTCCGGACCTGCGCCGTGTCGATTTCAGCCGAAACGGCTCCCCGCCCTTGCTGCGCCAAAATCCACGGGGACGATACGTTCGCCCCGGCTGGCGCCGAGTTGCATCGCGCGGCCGAGCTGAGCCATTAGGGTGGCGTATCGCCCGGGAGCCCGGCAACCGTGGGTCGACCCTACTGCCCTAGCCAACCGAGCGCGAACCAGCCGCCTACTGAAACCAACCGCCCAGAGGAGATTTCAATGCCGGAGCAGGCGCCTACCGCCGACGACGGGGCGAACGCAGTAGCGAACGCGGGGCAAAACGACCGCCTTGACCTTCCGGCGGAGGCAATCGCCGATCCGGGAGCGTTCGCGCGGCCGCAGGCGATAATCGACCTCTACGCCCGACTGAGGCGGGACGCGCCGGTCATCCGCGTCGAACCGGAAGGCTGCCCGTCATTGTGGCTCGTCACGCGCCACGACGACATCAAGGCGATCGAAAACGATCCGGCCACGTTCCTCGCCGGCCCCCGGACGATCCTCCAGACTCTCGAACAGGAACGCGTCAACAAGGAGAATTTCGGCGACATCAACGGGCTGAAGACCCTCGTCCACATGGACGGCGAGGAGCATCTGAAGCACCGCATCATCGCGCAGTCATTTTTCTCAAAAACAAACATCGATAAGCTCAGGATACAGACGACCAATCAGGCGGATTTTTTCATCGACCGCATGGCGGCGCTTGGCGGCGAATGCGACTTCGCCGGCGATGTCGCCTTCTGGTTTCCCCTTCGGGTCGTTCTCTCAATCATGGGCGTGCCGGCGGCGGACGACGAAAAGATACTCAAGTTGACCCAGGCGCTGTTCGGCTTCATGGACCCCGATCTCGGCCAAGGGCAGGATCTGGGCGAAATGGGCGTCGTCAAGGTGATCGGCGATTTCTCCGCCTACGTCACCGAACTGATCGCAAGGAAACGGTCGGCGCCAGGCAACGACCTCGCGAGCGTCCTCGCCAATGCCGAGATCGACGGCCAGCCGATCGATCCGTTCAAGCAGCTTTCCTATTTCATCCTTGTGGTCACTGCCGGCCATGACACGACGAGCGCCTCGATCGCCGAAGGGATGCGCGCCCTGACAGAGGACCCCGAAGCTCTGGCGCGGCTGAAGGCCGATCCGGCGCTCTGCGCGAACGCGGCGGATGAGTTCATCCGTCTCGCCGCGCCGGTGAAGCATTTCCTCCGAACCCCGACAAAAGATGTCGAAATCGCCGGCGTGCGCATCGCCGCGGGCGAAACCATCATGCTCGCCTATCCGTCTGCGGCGCGCGACGAGGCGATCTTCACGAACCCGGACCGGGTGACCGTCGACCGGCCGATAAACCAGCACCTTGCCTTTGGCCATGGGCCCCATGTCTGCCTCGGCAAGCACCTTGCCAGGATGGAGACTGAGATATTCTTCCAGCGCCTGCTGCCGCGCCTTGCGTCGATCGAGCTGGACGGACCGGTGAGCTATATGGAAGGGGCATTCGTCTCTGGCATCAAGCGGATGCCGGTGCGGTACAAAATGACATGAGGCGGTGGGCCTACGCCGGCCAGAAGGGCCGCCCGTCAAGAGCCTGAGCGAACAGAAACGCGGCCAATGCCAATTGCGCAGCGCCAGCGCTGAGGACGATGAGGCGCGACGGCCCGCCGACCCGGTCCGTCAGCCAGCCAATGATCGGCAGCGTCTGCATCATGTGCAGGGCGACGAAGTGCGCGGGGCGCAGGTCGCCAATCTCCCGCGACCAGCCGAAGAACGGCACTGACGCGCCGCCGTCCGTCGCGCCGCCAACGTAATGCGACCCGCTCGTCGACATATAGCCGGCGAAGCCGATCGTCGCGACGGCCCCGACGCTGAGGCCGATGATCGAGCCGAGGCGGAGACCAGGCCGCTCACGGTCGCCTTTCCTGAGGATCTGCACCGCGAGCACGATCGCGACGATGACCAGCAGGAGCGCGCCGACGCCCATCAGGGCGTAAATCGACGCCTCGAGATCGGTCTCGAAATTGAAATGGGATCGCCGGCCACGCGCCGCCTGAATTGATATGTAGACGTTCTCAAGCAGCATCGATCCGACAGCGAGATAAGCGAAGATCGAGAGCGTTGGCCCAGCCCGCACGGCGCGAGGCAGTTGCTGGGCGATCCAGGCGAGCGTCATGAAATGGACGAAGCCGGAGACATTGAATTTCTGCGGCTTCGTCCAGACGCTGGCGGCGTCGATCGTACGCGAATCTATAACCCAGGCAGGCGAGGTGACGACGAAAAGTCCGGCCATGAGGATCGCCGTCGCGGCGAGCGCGCGGCTGACATGATCGTCATCGAGGCCGGGAATGGCGGGCCTGAACGCCCGGCGTCGGTCGAGCCAGGCGATCATCGGGGCGCCTCCACCGGTCGGCAAAACGTCCGCATCGTGAGGAAAATGACGAGACCGACCGGACCGAACATGAACGTCGCGGCGAGGACGACCGCCTGGATGATCCTGGGGATGCCGAGCGCGTCGGAGCGGGCGGCGATCCATGATCCGACGAACAGGTCGAAGGCGAGGTAATGGAGCCAGCCGGCGACAAGGGCGGCGTCGCGCGAAAACAGCGCCCTCACCTGCTCGATGGAGCCGAACCCGCCATCGCCGCGATAGATGTTCGCCATGATGAGGCCGGCGTAGAGCAGGCCGAGCGCGAACGGGATGATGAATTGCGGGACCGCAAACAGGAGCGGAAACCGTCGCGGCAGGAAGATCAGGATGATCCACCCGACAAGAGCGACCGAATTGCCGAGGCTGAAAATCGCGTCTGGCGTCGCAATCGACTGGATAGCGCCCATGCAAGCCCCCCTCGCTCGGCGGTATCCTGCCGCAACGGCGCAACAGTGGCCACCCCGCATTGACGCCGGCGCAGCCGGTCCCAGAGGAGCGGCTTGGGGGAACGGCGATGGCGGATCAGTCGTCTCGGTCGACGGAGAAATCGCCTTCGCGCAGGCCCCTGGCGTCGCGATAAAACGACTGGATCACGACCAGGTCGCGCTCATAGTCGCCGCCCGGCGTGACGACCGCCTTGAGTCGGATCCGTCGCGAACCGAAGTCGAGGACGCTCATCAGAAGCGGCACGCCGGCCTGGTGGGCGATGTGATAGAAGCCGCTCTTCCATTCCCGGGTCTTGGCGCGCGTGCCCTCCGGCGGCACGGCGAGCGCGAGCAGGTCCGCGGCCTCGAACGCCTCGACCATCTGCCGCACCACGTCGTTCTTCGCCGACCGGTCGATCGGCACGCACCCGAGCCAGCTGACGAACCAGCCGAATGGCCCGGTCGTCAACTCCTTCTTGCCCATCCAGCGCAGCTTGACGTTGTAGAAGCCGGCGGCGGCTAGCATGTAGATCGCGTCTACATTGGACGTATGCGGCGCAGCGATCACGACGATCTTGCCTTCGGCCGGCCAGTCGCCTTCCAGCCGCCAGCCGGTCAGGCGCAGGAAAACGCCGCAGATCGCGCGCCAGATCGGCGAGAACCAGTTCAGCGGCGGGCGGGGTCTCGTCGTCGACGGGTCGATCGGCCGAACGTCGGCCTGCCTGGCTTGGTGGATCGGGGCGGATAACGCGTCTGGGGACGCAACAGAGTCGGATTTCATCGGCCAGCTATGGGCGATGCGGCGAAAACGCGCCAGCCAAATCGGCAGCGCCGGCGCGGAGAGACAATCAACTCCGACTCCAGCCCCGCAATCGCGGTGCGCCGCACGCGACAATACAGGGACGGCGAAGGCGCGTCGCCGCTTCGGTCGACAGGCTCGTTAACCCTAGGTTTTCTTTGACAAACGAGGGCGGCAGGTTCACGCTTCGCTCAGCCTTATTGGGGGAGCGCAATGAGAGTCGTCACAGCTATCGTCGCCGGTCTGGCGAGCCTTGGTTTTTTCGTCGCGGCGCAAGCGGCCGTCTACAACATCAAGCGGCCGTCTACAACATTACGGTCGAAGAGGTTGGCCCCGACGTCGTAATTACCGGTCAGGGCCAGATCGACCTTACGGGATTGTCGTCTGCTGGCTCCAACTTTTTTATTGGCGCAATAATAATACCTGGTGGAGGCGTAATCAGCTTCGGCGAAGGCGCGGTCGACAGTTATCTGACCGGTGTAGTGTTCCCGGATACGGGGGGGCTTATTGCCACCCAGCCAACGTCGCGCTCGGGCGATTCGTTTGCGTTTGACTCTACGTTTGGCAGTGATTTTCTTTTTGTGCCGTCGGGCTATGCGTCCTTATCCGATCTTTTTTCGAGCATGACCTTCGCCGGCGCAACCCTCGCCAGTCTCGGCTTTGACGTTGGCGTCTATCAATCGATCTTCGGCAACAACACGGTGACCATTGCCGTCGGGGCGAACGTTGTGCCCCTGCCGGCGGCGCTTCCACTGTTCATCGCCGGGGTCGCGGGCCTCGGCGGGCTTGGCGCACGCCGCCTTAGGCGTTGACCCGCGACCGCTTTCCTGGCGACCTTCAGCACTCTGATCGTCCGCGGACGGCGGCCAGCAGATTTTCACCGGTTGTGCCGAGGGCGCTCAGGCGCTAGCCGCCGACCGGCTGGCGGTTCGCAAGGCCTCTTGCGGTCGCCGCCTCCTGGGACTGGTGACGAAGGAAAGCCGGCAGCAGCGGCATCGACGCGAGCGCCTCCTTGCCGTCGGCGAGGCGGTAGATGTTCTGGTAGTAGAACGCCATCGAAGCAAAGCCGTTGATCGCCTTGACCATGGCGACCGGCGAATTCGGCCCCAACACGCCCGGCCCGATGCGCAAGCTCTTCTCAAACGCCGGGAGGGCGTCGATCTTGCCGGCCAAGAGGCGCTTTGGCAGGTCCGGCTCGACGCAGAGCGGCCGCGCGACGCCGATCACCGCCGCAGCGCCGGACGAGAGCGCCTCGTCCATCGCCGCGCGCGTGCGGAACCCGCCGGTGACCATCAACGGCGCCCTGGCGATCCTCGCAACTTCCTCCGCATACTGGATGAAATACGCCTCGCGCGCCCGCGTGCTCGCCCGGACGGCTTCCTCGAAGACCGGCTCTAGCCCCTCAATGCCCATCATCCGCGGCTGCTCGTAATTGCCGCCTGAAATCTCGATGAGGTCGACGCCGCGATCGTCGAGCATGGCGACCACTTTCAGGCAGTCCTCGAAGCCGAAGCCGCCGCGCTGAAAATCCGAAGAGTTGAGCTTGACGGAGACCGGGAACCCGGACCCGACCTTTGCGCGCACCGCTTCGACGGTCCGCGTGAGCAGACGCGCGCGGTTTTCGAGCGATCCGCCCCATTCATCCGTTCGCAGATTGACGAGGGGGTTCAGGAATTCCGAGATGAGATAGCCATGAGCGGCGTGCACCTGCACCCCGTCGAAGCCGGCTTCCTTGGCGACGCTGGCGGCGTTGGCGAAGCGGGCGACAACATCTTCCGCTTCGCCGCCGGACAACGCCCGCGGCGCGCCGAACTGGCCGCCCGGCAGCTTGACCTGGACCGCGGACGGGCCAACGGGCTCGGCGGCGACGATCTTTGGCGACTGCCGGCCAGCATGGGAAAGCTGCATCCAGACGGCGGCCCCGCCCTCGTGCGCGGCATTCGCAGACGCCGCAAGCGCCGACATCCGGTCCGGCGACTGATCGCCATCGATGACGACATTGCCGGGCCGCTCCAGATAGCGCCGGTCGACCATCACATTGCCTGTCAGCAAAAGGCCGGCGCCGCCCTCGGCCCAGCGCCGATAGAGCGTCGCATGCCGGTCCGTCGCACGGTTTGAAGGGTCTGCGAGGCCTTCGGTCATGGCCGCCTTGGCGAAGCGGTTTTTCAGGCGCACGCCGCAGGGCAGCGTCAGGTGCTGGTCAAGTCCGGTCATGCCTTCGCGGCTCCCTTCCGCCGTCTGAATAAGAGGCTTCATCCACCGGGTCGAGACGCCGCGGCGCCAATGGCGCTTGCGAAATCCGATCGCGAGGGCGAGCTTGCCGCCCATGGCCGATGTCATCCTCACCGAACGGCGCGGCGCCGTATTCATCGTCACGATCAATCGCCCGGACCGGCGGAACGCCGTCGACCGAGAAACGGCAGACGCGCTGGCCGCAGCGTTCGTCGCATTCGATGCAGACGCAGACTTGAACGTCGCCATCCTGACGGGCGCTGGCGGGTTTTTCTGCGCCGGCGCCGATCTGCACGCGGTCGCCGCCGGCAAAGGCAACCGCACAGAACCGCCGACCGGCCCGAACGAAACGACGGGCCCGATGGGACCCACACGGCTCGAGCCGACCAAGCCCGTGATCGCCGCGATTGAGGGACCGGCGGTCGCGGGCGGGCTTGAACTGGCGCTTTGGTGCGACCTGCGCGTCGCGGCGCAAGACGCGGTCTTCGGCGTATACTGCCGACGGTTCGGCGTGCCGCTAATCGATGGCGGCACGGTCCGCCTGCCGCGACTCATCGGCGCCTCGCGGGCGAACGACATGATCCTTACCGGCCGCGGCGTCATCGCAGAAGAGGCGCTTGGCTGGGGCCTTGCAAACCGGCTCGCGCCGCCGGGCGAGGCGCTTGCGGCCGCCCTCTCGCTCGCGGAGGAGATCAGCGCCCTGCCCCAGACCTGCCTGCGCAACGACCGGCGATCCAGCATCGAGCAGTGGTCGATGCCCGAGGCGAAGGCGCTCGCCAACGAGTTCGCAATCGGGATGCGCACGCTGCAATCAGGCGAGACCCTCGACGGCGCGAAGGCCTTCATCAAGGGCGCTGGGCGCGGCGGCGGCAAACGCTGACGGCGCAAGGGCCTTCCAGCCGTTTTATCCACAGAGATTTTCCACAAGGCCGGCCGCCGGAGCGGCAGCATTGGTGCGCCAAGGCCACGCTCCGGCACTGAATCGCGTCCTCAATGCGCTTTCGTCTCAAATACGCAACAAAACCGATAGCGATCCGTCACATGGCGCCTATGCTGCGCCGCGTCAGGACGTTGGTTAACGCTGCGTCCGTCAGGGGTTCTTGAGTCTCGTCAGTCCAACTCAACAATCGGGGCGTCTCCATGATCGCTAAACGCGAATTCACAACATCATCCATCTGTCGGCGCGCCTTTGGCCTCGCCTCATCCGCAACGGTTCTCGCCATCGCGGGACAGGCTTTCGCGCAGGAAGCGGAGGCTCCGGCCGCGGAGGGCGGCCTCGACGTCATCACCGTGACGGCCCAGCGCGTGGAAGAGCGAATCGAGGACGTGCCGCTTTCCGTCGCCACCGTTTCAGGCGAGAAGCTCGACGTCCTCTTCTCCGGCGGCCTAGACATTCGCTCGCTTTCGGGACGCGTCCCCTCGCTCAGGATCGAAAGCTCGTTCGGCCGGACGTTCCCGCGCTTTTACATCCGCGGCCTCGGCAATACCGACTTCGACCTCAACGCCTCCCAGCCGGTTTCGTTCGTGTACGATGAAGTCGTCATGGAGAACCCGGTCGTGAAGGGCATGCCGATCTTCGACGTGGACCGCGTGGAAGTCTTGCGCGGACCGCAAGGCACCCTGTTCGGCCGCAATACGCCAGCTGGCATCGTCAAGCTCGACAGCCGGAAGCCGACCGACGAATTCGGCGGCTACGCGCAGGCGTCCTACGGCCGCTACAACACCGTCAACTGGGAAGGCGCGGTCGGCGGCCCGATCGCCGACGGCGTCATGTTCCGTGTGGCGACGATATACCAGCACCGGTCCGACTGGGTCGACAATGCGGCGGCCGGGCCGCAGAGCGAGTTCGGCGGCTATAACGACTTCGGCTACCGCGCCCAGCTCCTGCTGGAGCCGTCGGATCGCCTTACCGCCCTCTTCAATATTCACGGCCGCATCTATGACGGCGACGCGCGGCTCTTCCGCGCCAACATCATCACGCCCGGATCCAACGCGATCGTCGACGACTTCGACCGCGAAACGGTGTTTTATGACGGCCGCAACAAGCAGAAAGTCCGCCAGATCGGCGGGCAGATCCGCCTCGAATACGATCTCGGCGGCGCGATGCTGACCTCGATCAGTTCGGTGGAGAGCGTTGAGACGTTCTCGCGCGGCGACATCGACGGCGGCTTTGGCGCCGGCTTTATCGGCAATGACGTCCCCGCGCCCATTCCGTTCCCGGCGGAAAGCGCCGACGGCCTGCCGGAGCATGACCAGCTGACCCAGGAAATCCGGCTGACCGGCCCGCTGGGGGACAAGGTCACCTATCAGGTCGGCGGCTTCTATTTCTACGAAGACATCTCGATCGACAGCTTCAACTTCGACAGCCTCGCGCCTGGCAATCCGCAGAACGGCTATGCCCGGCAGGAGCAACTAACCAACGCCTGGGCGCTGTTCGCCCATCTCGACTTCGACGCCACCGACCGCCTGAACCTTCAGGCGGGCGTGCGCTATTCGAACGAGGAAAAGGACTTCGTCGCCGAACGCACCCAATCGCCGATCGGCGGCGGCGCGACGGGCATCATCGGCGTCAATCCAAGCGACGACGATATTTCGTGGAACGTCGCGGCGACCTACGCCGTCACCGACGCAACCAACATCTACGCGCGGGTCGCGACGTCGTTCCGCGCGCCGTCGATCCAGGGCCGCCTGCTCTTCGGCGACGTCGTGACCGTGGCGGATACGGAAGAAATCTTCTCCGTCGAGGGCGGCGTAAAGACGGCGACGCTCGACAACAAGGCGCGCTTCAGCCTGACCGGGTTCTGGTATGATGTCGACGACCAGCAACTGACGGCGGTCGGCGGCGGCGCGAACTTCAACCAGCTCGTCAACGCCGACAAGACGCGCGGCTATGGCTTCGAATTCGACGGCGAGTTCGCGCCGAACGATCATCTCCTGTTTACGGCCGGCCTGAGCTACAATTTCACGCGCATCATCGACCCGGGCCTGTTCATCCAGCCCTGCGGCGGCGGCTGCACCGTGCTCGACCCGGCCGGCCCCATCGCCGGAACGGTCGCGATCAATGGCAACCCGCTGCCGCACGCGCCGAAATGGATCGTCAACGCCACGTTCCGGATCAGCGAACCAATGGCGAATGGCGGCCAGATCTTCCTGTTTGGCGATGCGGCCTATTCGTCCGAAGCGAACTTTTTCCTCTACGAGTCCGCAGAGTTCCGCGACGACATTTTCGAGGCGGGCCTGCGCCTCGGCTACCTGTCGCCGAACGGCGACTGGGAGGCGGCGATCTATGGCCGCAACGTCACGAACAGCCTCGCGCTCAATGGCGGCATCGACTTCAACAACCTCACCGGCTTCGTGAACGAACCGCCGATGTGGGGCTTTGAAATCTCCAAGCGGTTCTAACTGCGCTTGACGCGCAGGGGCGGCGCCGGTCTCATCGCCGGCGTCGCCTGGGAACGTCTAGAGGATGCCCATCAAGCTGAAGCGCGCCTATGACCCCCCTGCGCCGGGCGACGGGCTGCGCATTCTTCTCGAGCGCCTGTGGCCGCGCGGCCTGACAAAAGAAGCCGCCGCCCTCGACGAATGGACGAAGGACGTATCGCCAAGCCCCAACCTTCGCAAATGGTTCGCCCACGACCCGTCGAAATGGGACGCGTTCAAGGATCGGTACCGGGAGGAACTCCGCGCAAATCCTGACGGCATCGCCCGCCTGCGCGCGCTCGTCGCGGGCAAGACTGCGACCTTCGTCTACGCCGCGAAGGACCCAGACATGAACAGCGCCCTCCTCCTGAAGGCGTTCATTGAGGGCGAGCGGCAATAGAGCCAATCCGCGCCGCCGCCGGTCGCAGCCCCTGGCGTCACGCCTTTGCGTAGCGGCCACTTGCGTCACAGCGCGCGGTCCCTATCCTCAGCCACATGACCCAACCTCAGCACACGCCTCCATTCCAGGTGCAGATCGTGCCCGTCACGCCGTTCCAGCAAAACTGTTCGATCGTGCGCGCGCCCTCTGGCGCGGCCGCAGTCGTCGATCCCGGCGGCGAGCCCGACCGCATCATGCAGGCCGCCGCCGCGATGGACGCGCGGATCGAGAAGATCTGGCTGACCCATGGCCACCTCGACCATGCCGGCGCGGCCGAAGAGATCAGGCGGCGCACCGGCGCGCCGATCGAAGGGCCGCACAAGGAGGATGTCTTCTGGCTGCAGCAGATCCGCGAGAGCTGGAAGCGCTTCAACATCGATGACGGCGAGGACTGCTCCCCTGACCGATTCCTCGACGACGGCGACGTAGTGGAGATCGGCGGCGTCGAGTTCGACGTCGTCTTCACGCCCGGCCACACGCCGGGCCACGTCGTGTTTCACCACAAAGGGACGCGGTTCGCGTTCGTCGGCGACGTTATCTTCGCCGGCTCGATCGGCCGGACGGACTTTCCTCGCGGGGATCACGCCACGCTGATCGCCTCGATCACGGAAAAACTCTGGCCGCTCGGCGATGACGTCCAGTTCGTGCCGGGGCACGGGCCCGCCTCCACTTTTGGCCGCGAGCGTAAAACGAACGCGTTCGTCGCGGACAGCATCACGGGCTACAAGGGCGCCGCGGTGACCGAGCCCGACGTCGCCGCCCAAAAGACGACAAAGCGCTATCAATAGCGCTGAGCGGCCGGAGCAAGCTTACCGACCCTTGACGTCACTCTACCGCGACGCGACGCTCCGCATAGTGAACGACGTCGCCGAAAGGCGAGGCGTCGTCATTGCCGGCATTCGCGACGACGTTTAGAACGACGTCTCCGGGCGTCGCAGGCGCGCGCCAGGTGAAAGACCATGCAGCGGGGGCCGCAACCGCTTCGGGAGAGCGAACGGCGCCGCGCCGCAACTGCAGGGCCTCATCGCCGGCGATGACCTCTCCGGCGTCAAAGCTTGCGAGAAAGGCGGCCGTTCTGGCTTCCGGCGTCGCGAAGGAAAGCGTCACACTGTATGCCACGCCGGCCTCGACCGTATCCGGAAGGCCGTCGATGGCGATCGCGCTCGATCCCGTCACCGGATCGCCCGCGAAGTGGCAAGACGCGCAGCCGCCGGCGACGCCGGGCCGCGCGGCGCCCCATCCGGCATTGCGCGGTTCGGCCTTTGCGGCGCCGCCGGCAACGGCCAACGCCATCAGGCAGGCGAAAAGCGCATGACGATGCATCTCAGGCCCCCGGCTTCACGGCGTCGACCATAGCGCGGCCGACTTAGTTCGTGTCCGTGCCGAACCACACCGCGCCCGACGGCGCGTGATAGTGCATGTGGCGGATCGTGCCGCCGCCCGACGGCACATCGGCGCTGCCGAAGAAGGTTTCAGTATCCGGGTCAAAACCGACGAAGCGGTTCGGGCTGACGCCCGTTTCGACGAGCCAGACGTCGCCATCAGCGTCCATCGCCGTGCCATAGGGCCGTGAGCCTTCGCCGCCCGGCAACGGCCATTCGTCGAACGCCTCAGTCGCCGGATCATAGGCGCCCAGCATGCCTTCCGCGTAGTCGACGTACCAGACGCGTCCATCGGCCCCGACCTCAAGGCGGCGCGGCCGCGCGCCCTCGCGCGGCAGTTCTATCTCGGTCAGCTCGAGGGTTTGCGGATCGATATGGGCGAGCTTGTTGGCGCCAAAGAGAACGACCCATACGTCGCCTTCGGGACCCATCTTGATCCCGTAAGGCCGCGAGCCAGGCGTCATTGACGGGATGAGGTCGACCTTGCGGCTTTCAATGGCGAGTCGGCCCATGAAATTGCCGCCCTGCACGGTGAACCAGATATTTTCCTCGCCTTCGTCTAACACCAGCGTATGAGGGTCGCGCGCGGCCGGATCCGGCATCGCGACCTCCTCAATCATTTCCGTGGACGGATCGTAGCGGCCGATGACGCCGGTGCGATTGCCGGCGTACCAGACAATACCGTCGGACGCGACGATCAGATTGTGCGGTCCCTCGCCTTCCTTGAGGTCGACCTTCGAGAATTCGCCCGTCTCTACGTCCAGTTTGGCGAGATAGCCCGTACGCTGACCGACGAACCAGACCTCATCTCCAGACGCGGCGAACGGGTCGCGCGGGCGCGACTCCTCGTAAGGAACCTTCCATTCGTCGATTGCGACCGGTCCATCGTTCGACAGGTCGGCGGCCGTCGCCGCGCCGGCGGCGCATGTCAGGGCGAGAATGGCTGCGCCGGCGCAGCGCGTTGATGACAACCGGCCGATAGCGGTGCGATGCATGTGGACCTCCCTTTTGGCGCTCCGGGTGAATATCACGGCGACGCGCCCGGCGCGACAACGCCGGCTTCAATCATCCTGGCGGAACTGGCGGCGCGCGATCAGCGTTCGCTGCGCGACTGTGATCACGCACAGAGCAGCATAGCCATAGGCGATGACCCCGAACAGGTTCGGAAACAGGCACATCGCAATGAAGGCGGCGATTGTCTCGGCGCCCTCGGCGATGCCGGTGCTGTAGAAAAAGCTCTTCGCGCCGTGCGCTGTCGTGGTCTCGCCGCGCCGGCCGGCGACGGCGGCGAACGACAGAAAGCTGACGCCTGTCAGCGCGAAGGCGCCAGCGAGGATGAGCGCAGGGATGGCGTTCGCCGGCGCGGCGAGCCCGAAACCGACTGGTACGGCGACGTAGAATACGAAGTCGGCGAGAATATCGAGGTAGCCGCCAAAGTCGGTGATTGAGGTGGCCCGCGCCACGGCGCCGTCGAGACCGTCGAGAATGCGGCTGACGAGAACAAGGCCGAGCCCCAGCAGGTAGTTTTCAAATGCGATCGAGACGCCAGCCCCAACCCCGACGGCTGCGCCGGCGAGCGTCAGCGCGTCCGCTGAAATCCCCGCGGCCGCAATCGAGCGGCCAGCCGCGTTGAGCGGCGGATCGATCAGCGGACGAAGCCTCGCATCAAACATCGCTATCAGCCCGGCAGGGTGACAAGGCCAATCATGGCGCCTGTCATCATGGATGTGAGATTGCCCGCAAGCCACGACTTCATGCCGAGCGAGGCGACGTCGCCGCGACGCGCTGGCGCCAGCGTTGAAATTGTCGAGACGATCAGGCCGACGCTGGCGAGGTTGGCGACGCCGCACAGCGCATAGGCGACGATAAGTTTCGTTCGCGGGGAGAAAGCTTCCGCCGGCAGGGCGGCGAGATCGAGATAGGCGACGTATTCATTGAGAATCGCCTTGGTGCCCATCAGGGCGCCCGCCGTCGGCGCTTCGGACCAGGGCACGCCGAGCGTCCACATGACCGGCGAGAGGAACCAGCCGAATGCGCGGCGCAGGGTGACGGGCGCGCCGCCGACGTCCGGCCCGAGCGCCAACGCCTGATCGACAAGCGCTACGAGCGCGAACATCACGATGATGATGCCGATTACGGCCAGAAAAAGCTGGACGCCGTCCATCGTGCCGCGCACCAGCGCGTCAATGCTGGTTTCATACCGAAGCGACGGGTCCTGAAGATCAGCGTCCGTCGCGCCGTCGCCCGGCGCCATTAGCCGCGCGATCAGGATTGCCGCCGGCAACGATATGATCGAAGCCGATATCATGTGGCCGACCGCATCGGGCAAAGTCTTTGAGAGCGTCTGGGCGTAGAGGATGAGTATCGCGCCTGAGATGGTCGACATCGCGAGCACCATGACCGCAAAGAGCTCGCTGCGATTCATCTTCTCAAAGTAGGCGCGCACGACGAGCGGCGATTCCACGACGCCGAGAAACAGGTTCGCGCCGCCGCTCAGGCCGACGACGCCGCTGACGCCGAGGGTGCGGCGCAGAACGAACGAAAGCCCACGGACCATCGCCTTGAGCGCGCCCCAGTGCCAGAAGAGCGCGGAAAGCGCCGAGAAGACGATGACGAGCGGCAGGATCTGGAAGGCGATGATCAGCGGCGCCTCCGCCCCTTCGCGGAGGACGAAAGGGATCGGCCCGCCGCCCGCATAGCCGAACATGTAGCTCGAACCGACGAGCGTCGCCCTTTCGATCGCCGAGACGCCTGCGTTGGCAAGCCGCAGCGCGTCCCACACGATCGGCGCCCGGGTGATCAGAAGCGCCAGCGCGAACTGCATCAGGATCGCCCCGAGGATCCACCGCCAGGGCGGCGTCGCGCGCCGATCCTCCGAGCCAGCCCAGGCAATCGCCAGAATGAGGCCAATGCCAATCAGCCCCTGGGCTTGCGCAACAGCCTGCATTGGATGGCCTCCGACATGAACTCCGGTCTTTCCTTGTCGGCGGAGTCGCTTCGGCGCCAGTCTGAATTCCGACGACGGCGATCAAATTTGCGCGTGCGGATGCGCGTTCAGTCGGAGCAGTCAGATCCAGCCCCTTTCTCAATCCGTCGAATTGTTTTCGCCGCAGCGCACGTGGAGGGTTCCCCTCGAACGAAAACTCGCCTAACGACCCCCTTTAACCGACAATCCGTTTTGACCGCCGCCGCCAGCCTGATTTGGCTTGCGGGGCGCGGCCGCGCGCGCCGAACAGGAGTTCCGACATGCCGAAACGCACCGACATCTCCTCGATCCTGATCATCGGCGCCGGCCCCATCATCATTGGCCAGGCCTGCGAGTTCGATTACTCAGGCGTGCAGGCGGTGAAGGCGCTGAAGGAAGAGGGCTACCGGGTGATCCTGGTGAACTCGAACCCGGCGACAATCATGACCGACCCGGAGCTCGCCGACGCCACCTATGTCGAGCCGATCACAGTCGACTTCGTGACGCAGGTGATCGAACGCGAGCGCCCTGACGCGCTCCTGCCGACCATGGGCGGCCAGACCGCGCTGAACTGCGCGCTTGAGCTGGAGCGCGCAGGGGTGCTGGCGGAGTACGGCGTCGAATTGATCGGCGCGCGCGCGGACGCGATCGAAAAGGCCGAAGACAGGGAACTCTTCCGTGCGGCGATGGACAAGATCGGCCTGGAGAACCCCAAGGCGACCATTGCGTCGTCGCCAGCGATTCGCGACGCGAACGGCAAGATTGTTGGCTATGACCGCGCGACCGGCGTCGCTAACGCGGTGAAGGCGATCGACAAGATCGGCCTGCCGGCGATCATTCGGCCGGCCTTCACGCTCGGCGGCACGGGCGGCGGGGTCGCGTACAACCGGGAGGAGTTTGAGCAGATCGTCCGTTCCGGGATTGATGCATCGCCCGTGGGGCAGGTGCTGATCGACGAAAGCCTGCTCGGCTGGAAGGAATTCGAGATGGAGGTGATCCGCGACAAGGCGGACAACGCCATCATCGTGTGCGCGATTGAAAACATCGACCCGATGGGCGTGCATACCGGCGATTCCATCACGGTCGCGCCGGCGCTGACGCTGACGGACAAGGAGTTCCAGGTCATGCGCAACGCCTCCCTCGCGGTGTTGCGCGAGATTGGCGTCGAAACAGGCGGATCGAATGTCCAGTTCGCCGTTAATCCGCAGGACGGCCGGCTTGTCGTCATCGAAATGAACCCGCGCGTCTCGCGATCCTCGGCCCTCGCCTCAAAGGCGACCGGCTTCCCGATCGCCCGCGTCGCAGCGAAGCTGGCGGTCGGCTACACCCTCGACGAGCTCGACAACGACATCACCGGCGCGACGCCGGCGGCGTTCGAACCCACGATTGACTACGTTGTCGTGAAGATCCCGCGCTTTACGTTTGAGAAATTCCCCGGCGCCGAACGCACGCTGACGACGGCGATGAAGTCGGTCGGCGAGGCCATGGCGATCGGCCGGACATTCCCCGAAGCGCTGCAAAAGGCGTTGCGCTCCCTGGAAACCGGCCTGAAAGGGCTTGATCCCATCGATATTCCAGGCCTTGGCGAAGGCGACGACGCCAACGCCCTTCGCGCGGCGCTCGCAGCGCCGACGCCGGACCGCTTGCGCGTCGCCGCTGAAGCCCTGCGGCGCGGGGTCGCCATCGACCAGGTTCACGCCAGCACGAAGTATGACCCGTGGTTCCTTGAACAGATCGACGCCATTGTTGCGACCGAAAAGGACATCGCCGCTAACGGCCTGCCATCGGATCCGGTCGCTCTGCGCCGGGTCAAGGGAATGGGCTTCTCCGACGCGCGCCTAGCCCAGCTTGCCGGCGGCGAGGAAGCCGACGTGCGCGCGTTTCGGCGTGAACGCGGCGTCAGCCCGGTCTACAAGCGCATCGACACCTGCGCGGCGGAGTTCGAGGCGAAGACGCCCTACATGTATTCGACCTACGAGCCGAACTTTGGGCCGACCGCTGACGATGAAACCGGGGTCAGCAACCGCCGCAAGGCGATCATCCTTGGCGGCGGACCGAACAGGATCGGCCAGGGGATCGAATTCGACTATTGTTGCTGTCACGCCGCTTTCGCATTGAATGACATTGACATCGAATCGATCATGGTCAATTGCAATCCGGAAACGGTGTCTACGGATTATGACACCTCCGACAGGCTGTATTTCGAACCGCTAACCGCGGAGGACGTGCTCGAGATCGTCCAGGCGGAGCGGCGAAAGGGCGAATTGCTCGGCGTCATTGTGCAGTATGGCGGACAGACGCCGCTGAAGCTTGCCGAAATCCTCGAAAAGGAAGGCGTCCCCCTGCTCGGCACGCCGTTCGCGTCGATCGACCTCGCTGAGGACCGCGAGCAGTTCCAGAAACTCGCCCAGCGGCTCGACCTTCGCCAGCCGAGAAACGCCACGGCGGGTTCCCGCGACGTCGCCGCCAAGGCGGCGGAAAGAGTCGGCTATCCGCTCGTGACGAGGCCGTCGTTCGTCCTTGGCGGACGCGCAATGGAGATCGTTCGCGATGAGGCCGGCCTGAAGCGTTATCTTGACGATGCGGATATCGAGATCAGCCCGGAGCTGCCGCTGCTGCTCGACGAATACCTTCAGCAAGCGACCGAAGTCGATGTCGATGCGATCTGCGACGGCGAAGACGTATATGTCGCCGGCGTGCTTGAGCACATAGAGGAAGCGGGCGTGCACTCAGGGGATTCAGGGTGCGCGCTGCCGCCCTTCAGCCTGCCGCAGACCATCGTTGACGAGCTGATGGCGATCACGACGCGCCTCGCTCTGGAGCTCGGCGTCGTCGGCCTGATGAACGTTCAGTATGCGATCAAGAATGGCGAGATCTACATTCTCGAGGCGAACCCGCGCGCCTCGCGCACGGCCCCGTTCGTCGCGAAGACCATTGGCTGCCCGATCGCCCGGATCGGCGCCAAGGTGATGGCCGGCCACAAGCTTTCCGAATTCGACCTGCCGCCGATGCCGACGGGCCATGTGGCCGTGAAGGAAGTCGTATTCCCCTTCGCGCGCTTTCCCGGCGTCGACACGGTGCTCGGGCCTGAAATGCGGTCAACGGGCGAGGTCATGGGCCTCGATCGCAACTTCGACCGGGCGCGCGCGAAGAGCCTGATCGGCGCAGGCGCGAAGCTGCCGACCGTCGGCACGGTCTTCATCTCGCTGCGGGAGGAGGACAAACCCTCAATGATCGGCGCAGCGCGCCACCTTCTGGAGATGGGTTTCAAAATCGTCGCCACCGGCGGCACCACGGACCATTTCCGCGAACATGGGCTAGAGGTCACGCGCATCAACAAGGTGCTTGAGGGACGCCCGCATATTGTCGATGCGTTGAAGAACGGCGAAGTCCACCTGGTCATCAACACGACGGAAGGCGCCCAGTCGATCAAGGACTCCCGCTCGATACGCACAACCGCGCTGGCCCAGAAGATACCATGCGTGACGACCGCCACCGGCGCGCGGTCCGTCGTTCGCGCGATACAGGCGATGCGCGACGGCGGCATCGGCGTCGCGCCCCTGCAGAGCTACTATTGATCCGACTACGCCGCGCCCGCGTCAGTCGGCGCGCGAAGTGACGCCTGCGCCGATGCGAATCGGGTTGTTCGACCCGAATGCGAACGTTCGGCCCGCCAAGCTGAGCGAGCGCGTCGCTGCCGGCGGCGCTTCGGCGACGACTCCCAGTAGCGGCGGCGGGGCCGCATCAGGCGCCCCGGCGATAGCGTTCACCTCCACCGCGCGACTTTCTTCGTTTACCGCAATGTACTCCACGAAAAACCCGAGGATACGCCATTCGTCCGACTGTTTGCGGACATTGACGCGGAAGCTGAGCGCCGCGCGCGCCGCATCGCCGTCCGCGAGACAGCCCGCCACGAACTTGCCGCTCTCGCCGACCACTTTCGTGATCTGAAACGACGAACAGTCAACGGCGTCGACGGTTTCGATGGGCCCGGCCATGCGCCGCAGCATATCGGACATTTCGGCAAGCGCCGTGCCGCCCGCAACAGCGGCCAGGAATTCCTCCGAGCCGCGCGCCTCAAGTGTTGCCGGGTCCCATTCCGCGCCATAAGCCGTGATCGTTTCGATTGCGTAGGCTTCGGCGTCCTTGACCGCGCCACCGACGCCACCAGGCCCGAGGCCGCCCGTAGCGGCGAAAACGCCATAGAAAACCAGCCCGACGACACCGAGCGCCAACGCGCCGACCGCCGCCAGAATCCACAAAATGATGCGCATGCCGCCCCCCTTGCACTACTGCGCTGACGACCCCGTGGCGAAGCGTATCAGCCCGTGCGGCTGCGGCAAGGCCTGTGCTGCCCGTCGACAGACCGGTCCGACAGGCCGACGAGCAGTGTTTCGCTTGCTCGCCCGTCGCCCTATGATACCGCCAATTTTTTCATCACGATGAGGGGCTTATGTCGAGATTCAAGATTTTGTCGCGGCTCGCGACCGCCGCCGCCATGACCGCGCTGATCGCTGGCTGCGATCAGCTGGAGAACGCCGTAGCGACCGCGACGGACGCAGCCAGAGGCGCGCTCGGACGCGAGGAAGCGCCAGCGAAGCCGGCCGTCGCGCCGGAAATCGGCGACTTCGGCGTCGACCTCGCCCAACGCGACGAAAACGTCGATCCGGGCGACGACTTTTTCCTCTACGCAAACGGCACATGGGTCGACACCTTCGAAATGCCGGCGGATCTCACCCGCTATACGTCGTTTACGCACCTTTCGCTTGAGGCGGAGGAGGACATCCGGCGGATTGTCGAGGATCTTGCGGCCAGCGATCCTGCGCCGGGCAGCCTCGAACAGAAGATTGGCGACTTCTACGCGGCCTGGATGGACGTCGAGGCGCTTGACGAGATGGGCGCCGCGCCACTGAAGCCTCACCTCGACCGGATCTACGGCATTCAGGGACCCGACGATCTTGCCGAATTCTATGCAAGGGGCAACCTGCACTCGGACGCGCCCTTCGCCGTCGGGGTCATTCCCGACCCAGCCGACACCACGCGATACATCGCGTTTGTCAGCCAGTCCGGCCTCGGCATGCCGAACAGGGACTACTACCTTAAGGAAGACGAACGTTTCGTTCAGTACAGGAACGCCTACGACACCTATGCGACGGTCCTTTTCGAACTTGCCGGCCTTGACGATCCGGACGGGCGCGCCGACCGGGTGATCGCCCTTGAGACCGAACTTGCCAGGCTGCAGTGGAGCCCGGCGGATTCACGCGATATCCAGAAAATCTACAATCCGATGTCGCCGGACGAACTCGCCGCCACGGCGCCGGACTTCGACTGGTCAACGATCCTTGGCGCTTTGCAGCTCGATGGCGTCGACACGTTTGTCGTCGCTCAGCCGTCCGCCATCGAAGGCGCCGGCAAGCTGCTTGCGGAAACGCCGCTCGATACGATCAAGGATTATCTCGCATTTCACTTCATCAACGCCCACGCGACGCACCTGTCGACATCATTCGACGACGCCAGTTTCGCATTCTTCGACAAGACGCTGCGCGGCGCGCAGGAAAAGCGCGACCGCTGGAAGCGCGGCGTCGTCATGATCAATGACGGTCTCGGCGAGGCGGTCGGCCAGATCTATGTGGAGCGCCACTTCCCGCCCGAAAACAAGGCGCAGATGGAAAAACTTGTCGCCAACCTGACGGCGGCCCTCGAGGAACGCCTCAAGGCGAACGACTGGATGGACGACGCGACGCGCGAGCAAGCGCTCCTCAAGCTCTCCACCTTCGAACCGAAAATCGGTTACACGGAGAAATGGACTGACTTCGGGCGTTTGAATATCGCGAAGGGCGATCTGCTTGGCGCAAGTCTGTCAATCGCGGACTTTGAATGGGCGGAGGACATCAACCGCCTCGCCGGGCCGGTGGATCGCAAGATCTGGCCCTACCCGCCGCAGACGGTCAACGCGTCCTACAACGCCCTCCTCAACCAGATCACCTTCCCGGCCGGCATCCTGCAGCCGCCATTTTTCGATCCCTACGCTGATGCCGCCGTCAACTACGGCGCAATCGGAGCCGTGATCGGCCACGAAATCGGGCACGGCTTTGACGACCAGGGCCGGCGCTTCGACGAAAGCGGGCGCATCCGCGACTGGTGGACGGAAGAGGCTAACGCGCGGTTCCAGGCGCGCGCCGACGCGCTCGGCGCGCAGTACGCGTCCTATGAGCCTGTTGAAGGCCTCAACATCGACCCGCGTCTGACCATGGGTGAAAACATCGGCGACCTCGGCGGCTTGCAAATGGCGTACGCCGCCTATCATCGGTACCTTGATGAGTGCTGCGGCGGCGAGGCGCCCGTAATCAACGGGCTCACCGGCGACCAGCGGTTTTTCCTCGGATGGGCGCAGGTCTGGCGCGCCAAGGCGCGGGAGGACGAGTTGCGCCGTCGCCTCGTCACCGATCCTCACTCACCGCCCGAGTATCGGGTCAACGGCGTGGTCCGGAACCTTGACGCCTGGTACGAGGCGTTCGACGTGACCGAGGACGATGCGCTTTATCTGCCGCCGGACGAAAGGGTCCGGATCTGGTGACGCGCAACAAGGGCGCCTTCGGGCGCCCTTTTCCATGGGGCCTACTTCGAGGCGCCGCGCTGCCTTTTATGATAGAGCCAGAAAATCAGGACAAACACGGACAGAATAATGTCGAGCGCGAGCAGCAGCAGCAGCGCCGATGACGCTGCGAACGCGATATGCGCTGGCGGCAAGAAAATGGCCGGGCCGGTTACCGAAAAGATCTCGATACTGAAGCCAGTCGCAAAGATCCAAAGGCCAAATGCCGAGAACCCGCCAACGAGACCGACGAGCGGCGCCGTCCAGTGGCCGACGAAGTAGATCCCCGCAGTCGCAAGAAACGCGACGGCCATAAAGACTGCGAATTCCTCATCCGGTTCCAGGAAAGGCGACCGGAATTCCAGAACCGTTCCCGGGTATCGCTCTTCTGAAAGGTCGCCGAGCGCGATGCCGGCGTTCGCTGCATAGGTCTCAACGTCCATGCCCCGTTCCCGCAGGAGTTCGATGCACGACGCCTCAAACGCTCCCTGGTCGAAGGGCGTGTCGCTCATCAATCTGGTAGGCGCCTTGCACCTAGCAAAATGGTTCGGCGTCAGTGTCGCGCCGGCGCAGAGGAGCGCGACCAGGGCAATCAGTATCCGGTGGAACTTTCGCATGGCGCCTAGCCCTCAGCCTCCCAAGGCCTCGCGGCGACGGCGACGGAGCCAGACGACGTAGACGCAGAGTGCGTAGACGATGTCGACGGCCACCAGGGCGCTGAGCGCTATCCACGCCCATTCGGCGAGATATGAGGCCGGCAGCCGCATCACCGGTCCTGTGGCGGTGCTGAAATTGAAATCGAGCGAGAATGTCGCGGCTATCACGCCTATAAACGCGGCGACGCCGCCGACCGCGACGAGCGGCGCCGACCAGTGGCCGGAGAAATAGACGATGGCGACCGTCACAGCGATCACGACGGCGGCAATCGCGGTCGCGCCGTTATCCCCGCTTGCTGGCGAAATCAAAACAAGGCGGGTATCCGGCTGGCGCTGATCGGAAAGGTCATCCAGGGAGACCTCCGCAAGCTCCGCATACCGGACTTCATCCAACCCCTGAGCGCGAATGAGTTCGATGCAGGTCGCGTCAAACGCCGCCTGGTCGAATTGCCGTTCGCTCTTGGAAAAGAAGTTGAAGTTCAGCCCATTGGTCGGCGTTTCGCAGACCACTTCGTGGTTCGGGGCCAAAAGCGTTCCGGCCGCCAGGAGCGCGACAAGCCCGATGAGCGTCTTCAGGAACCTGCGCATCTCCCCACCCCGCCAGCAACGGCGCGCCGCCTTCCCCCGAAGGCCTGCGCCTGCCGTCTCTATCAGGCGTTCGCGGGATCGGACCGTCAAGCCAAATCAGCCGACAGCGCCCCAATGACGGGCAATGGTTCGCTTGAAGTCGCCGATGGCGCAGCCTATATCACCGGATCGCTTTGGCGAACGCGCTTATGCTGTCGACCAGGCGCCGACGCGCCCGACGGGCGAGGCGACAACCGCGCGACGCGCAACTGAAACACACCGGAAGAAAAGGCGCGAGAGGCATGCAAAAGGTTCCGATGACGGTCGCGGGGCATCGCTGGCTGGAAGAGGAAATCAAGCGCCTGAAGAACGTCGAGCGTCCGAGCGTCATCCAGGCGATCGCGGAGGCCCGCGCCCATGGCGACCTCTCCGAAAACGCCGAATACCACGCCGCCAAAGAGCGCCAGAGCTGGATCGAAGGTCAGATTCTCGACCTTGAGGACAAGTATACCCGGGCCGAAGTCATCGACACGTCCAAGTTGTCGGGCGATGTGGTCAAATTCGGCGCGTCAGTCACGCTGATCGACGAAGAAACCGATGAAGAAAAGACCTGGCAAATCGTTGGCGACGTCGAAGCCGACGTGAAGGAAGGCCGGATCTCCATTTCCTCGCCAATCGCCAGGGCCCTGATCAACAAGGAAAAGGGCGACAGCGTTGAGGTGGCCGCCCCGGGCGGCGCGCGCGCCTATGAGATTGCAAGGGTGGAGTACCGCTAGGGCGCTATTTGAACCGCCGGCCACGCGCTGCGCTTCTTGACAAGCTCGCGAAGGTCGCTACGACGCTTCGCCTCAGGCTCCCGCACGGCTTACCTTGCCGGTTGCTGCGGAACGGCCGCCAGAATTCGACCGCTGACGTTTAGGAGCGCCCAAGATGGCGAAACCAACCACCATAAAGATCCGCCTGAACTCGACGGCGGGCACCGGTTATTTCTATGTAACCAAGAAGAATACGCGGACGATGACCGAAAAGCTGGTCCTCCGGAAATATGATCCGGTGGCGCGAAAGCACGTCGAATTCAAGGAAGGCAAGATCAAGTAAGATCGGCCTTTCAGGCGGTTAGCCGCCAAATATTACCTTGTGCATGATCCTGCCTGGCGAAAACGCGAAAAAGCCAGCGATAACGATTGCGCCGAAATAGACACCGGCCAGGGCAAAGGCGTGCGAACGCACGTGACCGGCGCGAATTGCGATCCATGCCCGGACAACGCCAATCAGCGTGACCGGCACGAACAGGTGGATCCAGGAAAACCTGCCGCCCGCGAAGCTTTCAATGAAGAAGGCGGCGACCGAGGTGACGATCATCAAGGCCATGAACAAATAACCGGTCGCCCGGTGAACGGGCGTTCCCTTGGGCATGAGAAACTGTCCTGCGCCAATGGCGACCGCCGGAACAATTGTCGCAACATGGATCTTGATCGGCATCGACGCCGACAGAATAGGCTGAAGATCGATCACCGGCCGCACCCCGCGCTTTCACAGCAAGACTAGCGCAGGAATGCGTCGCCGTCAGGCCGCTTTGCTCTGGTTGACGCGGTTCCGACCGCCGGCTTTTGCCGCATAAAGCGCTTCATCGGCGCGCTTGATCAGCTTCTGGGCGCTGTCTTCGGCGGCATTGTCTTCCGTCGACGAGATGCCGATCGAGACCGTGACGACAAGTTCGTCCCGACCGTCGTTCAGTATCACCGGACGGTTGGCGACTTCTTCGCGAAGGCGCTCCGCGACGACAGACGCCAGTTTCTTGTCCGTGTCAGGCATCGCGACGAGAAATTCCTCGCCGCCATACCGACAGGCAAGGTCAATGGCGCGAACCGACGCGCGGATGCGATCGGAGAATTCCTGCAGCACGGCGTCGCCTGCGTCATGGCCGTAGGTGTCGTTGATGGCCTTGAAGTGATCAAGGTCGAGGATCATTACGGACAGCGGCTGGCCGGTCCACTGAGCGCGATCGAACATCGCCGACAGGTGGCTGGCGAGATAGCGGCGGTTGTAGAGGCCGGTCAGCTGGTCGGTCACAGCCATTTCAAGGCTCGCCTCGAAAGAGCATCTGAGACGGTCGATATAGCGCTTGCGGCGCACCTGTGTCGCCACGCGTGCGGATAGTTCGTGGGCGTCGACGGGCCGGGTTAGGTAGTCATTTACGCCGATGTCGAGGGCCCTAACGAGCTTTCTGGCGTCGCCATGCCGCACGATGGCCAGCATTGGCGTCATGCGGGTCTCCTCGAAGGAGCGGATTGTCGAGCTTAGCCGCAGGGGATCCATCGACTCCATCGACATATTGATAATCACGAGATCGAAGTCGCCGCTCTTGACCCGTCCAATTGCAATTTCCGGGTCAATCTCCGCCGAGGTTTCGAATTTTTCCGGGTCCAGCAGTTGCTGGATCCGTTCGGCCTGGCCGGTCTGGTCGTCGATCACAAGAACCCGCGCGGGACCGCCATCTTCCAGGTCTGGCATTAGCGCCGTCGGGTCGACGACGCCAAGGCTGCGCCCGGTCGCATAACGCATCCGCAATTCGTCCGTCATGACCTTAAGGCGCGTCAGGCTGCGCACCCGGGCAAACAGGGCGAGGTCCTCGACCGGCTTGGTCAGAAAATCGTCGGCGCCGGCCGAGAGGCCTTGCACCCGATCGGTCTGCTGGTCCAGCGCCGTCACCATGACAATGGGAATGTGCGATGTTTCCGGCGTATTCTTGATCGTCCTGCAGGCTTCGAAGCCGTCCATGCCGGGCATCATCACGTCGAGAAGGATTATGTCGGGTTGGTCCGCCTTGGCGCGCGCGATTGCTTCCTTGCCGGAAAAAGCCGTAAGGACATCGAAGTACTCGGCCCGGAGCTTCGCCTCGAGCAGCTTGACGTTTGGTTCGAGGTCATCGACGACCAAAACCCGCGCCGTCATGTAACCTCCTCGAGACCAACAAATACGCCGACCGGTCGGAGGCTAATTCAAATGTGTTTTCACTTTCTCAAGAAACGAAACGACGGAGATCGGCTTTGCGATATAATCGCGGCAACCGCCGGCGCGGATTCTCTCCTCGTCGCCTTTCATGGCGAACGCGGTCACGGCAACAATAGGCGGCGCGTCGGCCCCTAATTCCTCGTTAATCTGGCGTGTCACCTCAAGCCCGGAGACTTCGGGCAGCTGGATATCCATCAGGATGAGATCCGGCGCGCCCTGACGAACGCGATCGAGAGCCTCCACGCCATTTCGCGCCTCGACAACGCAGTATCCGTGCGCTTCGAGGAGATCATGAAACAGCTTCATGTTCAGCTCATTGTCTTCGACAATCAGGACCGTTTTGCGTTCCTGCGTCAAAGGCGTCGGCCCCTCGCTCATTTCCATTGCCGCCATCGTAGGCCCAATCGTTTTCGTTTAGATAGCATTCCGATCAAGCGCAGCATCGCGCCTAAGGTATTAATCGATTGTTTATTGCGCGGTCGACTGACGGTCCGAACCAGGGGAATTTTCCCCACAAAGCTCATTAATGATTGATTCAGAAGGAAAAATTTTTGTTTGCCTCGATTGCCGACGCACTACGCCGGCGCCGGCGGGGCCCTGCGTCGCGTGCGGCGGGCGGCGAATCGAATCGGCGCCGGAGCTGTTCGAACTCGCTATCGCGCATGTCGATTGCGACGCTTTCTATGCCGCCGTGGAGAAACGGGACAATCCCGCGCTTGAGGATCTGCCGGTGATTGTCGGCGGCGGCCAGCGCGGCGTCGTGACCACGGCCTGCTATGTCGCCCGCACGTTCGGGGTGCGTTCCGCGATGCCGATGTTCAAGGCGCTCGCCGCCTGCCCTCACGCCGTGGTGATCCGCCCGAATTTCGAGAAATACGCCGAGGCGAGCGGCGCTGTGAAAGATATCCTTCTGCATGCGACGCCCCTCGTCGAGCCGGTGTCGATCGACGAAGCCTTCCTCGATTTGTCGGGTACTGAGCGAGTTCACGGCATGCCGCCAGCCTCGGTGCTCGCGCGCCTTCAGCGTGAGGTAAAGTCGACGGTCGGCGTAACAATTTCCGTGGGGTTATCAGGGAACAAGTTCCTCGCCAAGCTGGCGTCCGATCTCGACAAGCCGGACGGCTTCGCCGTCATTCCAATGTCGGAGGCTCCGGCGCGCCTCGCGTCTCTGCCGATCGCCAGGGTCTGGGGCGTCGGCGCAGCGACCGAGCAAAAGCTTGCTTCGATTGGCATACGCACGATTGGCGACGCCCAGCGCGCAGATCCTGATGGCCTCGTGCGACGGTTCGGCGCATACGGTCGCCGTCTCTATGACCTTGCCTGGGGGCGGGATGCGCGAAAGGTCTCGCCCGAGCGCGACACGAAGAGCGTTTCCGCCGAAACAACGTTCCGCACCGACATCAGCGCCCTCGCTGACCTTCAGGCGCGCCTGCGCGAGCTCTGCGATGACGTCTCGCGGCGGATGAAAGCAAAGGGCCTCGAGGGCGCCGTCGTGGTCGTCAAGCTGAAAAACGCCGCGTTTGAAATCCGCAGCAAACGCAAGACGCTCGAGCGTCCGTCCAATCTCGCAGGAACCCTCCATGAGACGGCGCACCCACTGCTTGCGGCGCTCCACCGGCCGGGCGAAAGCTACCGGCTCGTCGGCGTCGGATATGCGGCGCTTGGCCCCGTCGAACCCGCCGCACAGGGCGATCTGTTCTCTTCTGGCGGCGATCTTACCCTGTCACGCGCCGCAGCCCTCGCCCGCCAGGAAGCGGCAATCGCAGCAATCCGGCTGAAATTCGGCGATGGCGCGATCGGCCTCGGCGGCGCGAAAGGGCGCGGCTCGCCGGCGACGCGACCGGGCAAAGATGAAGAGTGACCCGCCGCCGTTTGGCCTTTAGAGTCGCGGCGCGGAACGAGTTACTGGCAACGACGGGAGCGGCAAAGCGTGTCAAAGGCTGAACAAAGACTGGCGGAACTCGGATTGAAGCTGCCGGCGCCAGCGAAACCCGTGGCGGACTATGTTCCGTTCGTGGTGTCGGGTTCCCTTGTTTTTGTCTCCGGCCAGGTTTCCATGACGCCTGACGGCCTCATCGAAGGCAAGCTCGGCGATGGCCTCGACGTGGACGACGGCGTGCGCGCCGCCCGCGCCTGCGCCCTGAATATCGTCAGCCAGCTGAAGGAAGCGTGCCGCGGCGACCTCGATCGCGTGACCCGCATCGTCAAGCTTGGCGGTTTCGTCAATTGCGCGCCCGGATTTACCGCGCAGCCGAAAGTCATCGATGGCGCATCGACTCTCATGCGGGAAATATTCGGCGACGCCGGCCGCCATGCTCGCGCAGCGGTCGGCGCCCCGTCGCTGCCGCTCGGCGCCGCCGTCGAGATCGACGCAATCGCCGAAATCCGCTGATCGCGCCGGAAGACGCATGGCGGACGGAGCCGGGAACGAGCGCGACAACGCGCAAATGAAGCTGACGACCGCGTCCTCGATTGCCAAAATCGAAGCGGCGAATTGGGATGCGCTCGCAGGCGACCGCCCACGCAATCCCTTCGTCGGACATGCGTTCCTAAACGCGCTTGAAGCTTCTAGTTCGGTCGGCGAGACTGCCGGCTGGATTCCGCGTCACGCCCTCGTTCATCGTGGCGACACGCTCGTTGCCTGCGCGCCGGCTTATTTCAAGCTGCACAGCAGGGGCGAATACATCTTCGACCATCACTGGGCCGACGCCTACGAACGGGCGGGCGGGCGCTATTATCCGAAATTGCTGGTCGCTGCGCCATTCACGCCGGCGACGGGCCCGCGCCTCCTTGCGCTGGACGACGCCGCGCGCGCAGGTCTTGCCGCCGGCCTGATTGAGGCGGCGTTGCAGTTCCGGGTTTCCTCCCTGCACGTGAATTTTATCGACGCGACGGACGATGCGGCGCTGGCCGACGCTGGCTTTCTGTTGCGGGAGACCAGCCAGTATCACTGGTTCAATCGGGATTACCGCACTTTCGACGATTTCCTCGCCGCGCTGTCGTCTCGGAAGCGCAAAGCCGTCCGTCGGGAGCGACGGCAGACGCTGGACAGCGGCCTGGCGATTCGCGTCCTGCGCGGCGCCGACATCACGCCGGCGCACTGGGCGGCGTTCTGGCGATTTTATCAGGACACCGGCGCGCGCAAATGGGGCATGCCGTATCTCACCCGGGAGTTCTTCGCGATTGCCGCGCAGACGATGGGCGAGGACCTGTTGATGTTTGTCGCCGAACGCGACGGCCTGCCCGTCGCCGGGGCGCTCAATGTCGTCGGCGGCGATTGCCTCTATGGGCGATATTGGGGGTGTACAGAGTATGCTCCCTTCCTGCATTTCGAGCTGTGCTATTATCAGGCTATCGAGTACGCGATCAATCACGGCTTTGCTCGGGTCGAGGCGGGCGCGCAAGGCGAACACAAGATTGCTCGCGGCTATGAACCGGTGAAGACGCGGTCGCGACACTGGATCGCCGATCGCGGTTTCCGGGCGGCGATCGAGACATATCTTGAACAGGAACGCGCGCAGAACGCCGAGGAGCTCGATTGCCTCGCCGAATACGCGCCATATCGCAAGGCTGCGGCGCCGCGCGCCTCGCGAGAGGAGCCCGAATGAAAATCGTCGCACGCGTTCGAGACGTAAACGAAGCGCACTTGATCGTCGGCTACCTGGAGGCGAACGGCGTCACCGCGGCAGTCTATGATGCCGCGATGGCGAGCCTCAACCTGTCGTTCGGGGGCGCGCGCATCGCTGTCGATGAGGACCAGGCGCCAAAGGCTCGCGCGCTCCTGCGCGAAAAAGGCGTCGCCCTCGTCGCGGACGACTGATGGCGCGGCCGGTGACGACAAGCCGCCTGATATTTTTCGACCTCGAAGAAGCGATCGTCGCGCAATCGTTCCTGCAATCGAATGGCATTTTTGCGACCATGCCCGACCGCCGTTATTCGATGATCGATCCGCTCATGCGCATCGGCATGGGCGGCATTCGCATCAGCGTACCGGAGGGTGCGGAGGATGACGCTGCCAGACTCATACATGGCGTCGACCGCAGACCCGGCGTGGAATTCGACGACACCAGCTGCCCCCGGTGCGGCCGCAATCGCTTCACTCGGGTCAAGCCGCTGGTCCTGCCCATGCTTCTTCTATTACTCTATGGCTCGGTCGTGTGGTGGCGAACCCGCAGACTGCGCTGCGTCGCCTGCAAAACCGAATTCAAGCCGGATCGGAGAAAGCTCGATGTCCCTGAATGAAATCTATGATCCGAACAATATTTTCGCGAAGATCATTCGCGGCGACATGCCTTGCGTGAAGGTCTTCGAGGATGGTTCCTACCTCGCCTTCATGGATATTTTTCCGCAGACTGAGGGTCACTGCCTCGTCATACCGAAGACGGAGGGCGCAACGAACCTGCTGACGGCGCCGGCCAGCATGCTTTCCGGCCTCATCGAAACAACCCGGAAGGTGGCGGCTGCGGTGGTCGCGGCGCTGGAGCCAGACGGGGTGCGCATTGCGCAGTTCAATGGCTCGCTCGCGGGACAGACCGTCTTTCATCTGCACATGCACATTCTGCCCGTCTATGAGGGCCGCTCGATCGCTCCGCATGCAGGTGGATCGCCAGCATCGGCCGAAGCCCTGGAACTCCTTGCCGACAAAATCCGGCGTGCGATGTGACCATTCCCTCGTTCAACGCAAGGTCGACCATGAGCAATAAGCTTTTCGCAGTCGCATCCGCCATCGTCCTCTTTGCCGCCAGCCTTGGCGGCGAGGCAAACGCCCGCTCGACCCAATGCCCAGTAGGAAAAGCGGAAGTCGAGGCCGCAACCGCCCGCGCGCGCGAGCTTGTCGACTTCCAGACCCGGGCAATCGACGCACGAGTGGGGCGACCCGGCGAGTACGGCTTCAGCGTTGCGGTAAGCGCCTGCGGCGAGATCGTCTGGGCCGAAGGATTTGGCAGCGCGGATCTGGAAAACGACGTCCCCGTGACGCCGCAGACGAAGTTCCGGATCGGGAGCGTTTCGAAGACCCTGACCGCCGCAGCGATCGGCCGCCTCGTCGACGAAGGCAGGCTCGATCTCGATGCGGAGGTGCAGGCCTATGCGCCGGACTTTCCGCGCAAGACCTATCCAGTCACTATCCGGCAACTTGGCGGCCATCTTGGAGGCATCCGCCACTATGAGGGCGATGAATTCCTGTCCGCTACGCGCTATTCCTCGGTCAGCGCGGCGCTCGACATTTTCAAGGATGATCCGCTGATCAATCGGCCGGGCTCGGCCTATGTCTATTCAAGCTATGGCTGGAACCTCATTAGCGCCGCGATCGAAGGCGCATCCGGCGATACCTTCCTCGATTACATGCAGGCGGCGGTTTTCGACCCGGCCGGCATGACGGCGACTACGGCCGACCACGTGGAAGAGATCGTGGCGCACCGCACGCGTTTCTACTCATACGACGTTGCGAACGACCGCACGGAGAATGCGCCATTCGTTGACAACAGCGCAAAGTGGGCGGGCGGCGGCTTTCTGTCGACGCCGAGCGATATCCTGCGCTTCGCCGCCGCGATGGGGACGGATCGCCTTGTCAGCGCCGAGACCTATGACATCCTGACAACTTCCCAAACTGCCGCACATGGCGCCGCGACCGGCTATGGCATTGGCTGGGCAGTTGACATGGCGCCTGACAGGCTCAATGACGCCGCCCGCGCATTCGGGCCGGAAGTCATCGCCGCGGCGCGCCGCGCCATCGGTGACGCCAAGGCGATTGGGCACACCGGGGGCTCGGTCGGTGGGCTGACAATCTTTGCGACATTTCCAGATGCGCCCGGCGACATTGCAATCGCCGCGACGTCGAACAATTCCAGCTATCCGCCCTTATTCGCGTTTCCGGCTGCGGCCGCCTTCATTGCCGAAGCGCGCGACGTCGCCGAACGAATGTAGGGGCCCGAATCCGGAGATCCTGTGAATATGGCAAATGTTCTTGTAATCGGCGTCGGCGGCGCCATTGGCGACGCGGCCCTCGCCGCTTTCCGGCGCGCCGGCGTCAAGGCCGTCGGCGTTGCGCGGCGCGGGCGAACAACCCAACCGTCTGAAATCCCGATCGTCACGGCGGACCGCACGAAGCCACAGTCAATCATTGACGTCATCCGATACCGGAAGATCGACGTCGTGATCGACGTGCTGGCGATGACGATGAAAGAGACAACGCCTTTGCTTGACGCGCTCGATGGGCTCGTGAAGCGATATGTGCTGATCAGTTCGTCGGATGTTTATCGCAACTACGGCCTGTTGCACCGCAAGGAAACAGGGGAGCCCTTACCCTGGCTGTCCGAGACCTCGCCGCTGCGCACCTCCCGCTACCCCTACCGTCTCGGCGCGACGCGCAGCCCCAACGATCCAGCGCTATGGCTCGATCACTACGACAAGATCCCAATTGAGGACGCCACGCGGGCAATGTCGATCGAATCGACGATCCTCAGGCTGCCGATGGTGTATGGGCCCAGCGATCGTCAGAAGCGGTTCAACTGGGCTGCAGCGCCCATGAAAAAGGACGCGCCCGAACTGGCGGCGCCGCGTGAATGGCTGGACTGGACGACAACCTATGGCTTTTCCGGCAATGTCGGCTGGGCGATCGCTCAGTCGGCGCTGGCGCCCGGGGCAGCGAACGAGACGTTCAATGTCGTCGATCACGCCCCGATTTCGAATCGCGGATGGGCCGAAGCGATGGCGGCGCGGCTGGGGTGGTCAGGCGAGATCACCCCGAGCTATGACCCGTCGCACCCACTCGCCCGCGGGCTTGCGCTCCTCAACCTGTCGGTCCCGCTCGCGATGGACGGCTCGAAGCTTACAGGTCTGATCGGCGAGGCGCCCTACTCCCGCGAGGACGCGCTCACCATCACGCTCATGCAGTAATTCGATGAGATCGCAAGCCAGCGAAGGCAGGCGCCCCGCTTGCGCGGGGTCCCTGTCGCCTTTCGCGCCCTGGGGCGTCTATCGCTTGTCAACAAGCGCCGGCACGCCGGCCCCGTCATCCGGACCCTGACCATCGTCAGGGTCGGCCGTTTCCGGCTCTTCCGGAATGTATTCGAACGCGAGGCTCTTCGGATCTTCCGGATTGACGAAGACCTTCACGACGCCGCCGTGGCGCAGCGACCCGAACAGGATTTCGTCCGCAATCGGCTTCTTGATCTGGTCCTGGATAACCCGCGCCAGCGGCCGCGCGCCCATTTCCTCGTCGAAGCCTTTTTCCGCCAGCCATCTTGTCGCGGACGGATCGACGTCAAAAGTGATGTTGCGATCCGCAAGCTGCGCTTCCAGCTGCAGGACGAATTTCTCGACAATCCGGTCGATGATTTTCGACGACAGGCCGGCGAACTGCACGATCGCGTCGAGGCGGTTCCGGAACTCCGGCGTGAAAGTGCGCTTGATCGCCTCGTCGCGCTCGTCGTCCTTGCGGCCGCCGGCGAAGCCAATCGCGTTTTTCGCGGCGTCGGAGGCGCCTGCATTGGTCGTCATGATCACGATCACGTTGCGGAAGTCGATTTTCTTGCCGTTTGTGTCCGTCAGGACGCCATTGTCCATCACCTGAAGGAGAATATTGAAAATCTCCGGGTGCGCCTTTTCGACTTCGTCCATCAGCAGGACGCAGTGCGGGTTCTGATCGATCGCGTCGGTCAGGAGACCGCCCTGGTCAAAGCCGACATATCCCGGAGGCGCGCCGATAAGGCGCGAAACGGTATGGCGCTCCATGTATTCCGACATGTCGAAGCGTACGAGTTCGACGCCGAGTAGCGACGCCAACTGCTTGGCGACCTCAGTCTTGCCGACGCCTGTCGGGCCGGCGAACAGATAATTGCCGACCGGCTTGTTCGGCTCGCGCAATCCGGCGCGCGAAAGCTTGATTGCGGCAGCGAGCTGGTCGATCGCCGCGTCCTGGCCGAAGACGACCCGACGCAGGTCCGTGCCCAGATTCTTCAGGCGCTCCGTATCGGATTTTGAAACCGATTTCGGCGGAATGCGCGCCATCTTTGCGACAATTTCCTCAATCTCATGCACGCCGATGACCTGCTTGCGCAGGTCCTTGGTGAACAACATCTGGCGAGCGCCGGCCTCATCGATAACGTCGATCGCCTTGTCCGGCAGCTTGCGATCGGTCATGTGCTTGGCGGAGAGGTCCACGGCGCTCTTGATCGCTTCGTCCGTGTACTTAATGTTATGGTGATCCTCAAAATAGGGTTTCAGCCCCATAAGGATCTGAACGGTATCGTCGATTGTCGGCTCCACGACGTCGATCTTCTGGAATCGACGCGCCAACGCGCGATCCTTTTCGAAATGCTGGCGATACTCCTTGTACGTCGTCGATCCCATGCACCTTAGCGCGCCGGATTGCAGCGCCGGCTTCAACAGGTTCGACGCGTCCATTGCGCCGCCAGAGGTTGCGCCCGCGCCTATGACAGTGTGAATTTCATCGATGAACAGCACGGCGTCCTCGTGCTCTTCGAGCTCTTTCAGGACAGCCTTGATGCGCTCCTCAAAGTCGCCGCGATATCGCGTGCCGGCAAGGAGCGCGCCCATGTCGAGCGCGAATATCGTCGAGTCCGCAAGCACTTCCGGCACGTCTTCATCAACGATCTTGCGAGCGAGGCCCTCCGCGATCGCCGTCTTGCCGACGCCTGGGTCGCCGACGAGGATCGGATTATTCTTGCGCCGGCGACAAAGCACCTGGATGGAGCGCTCGATCTCCGCGTCGCGGCCGATCAGCGGGTCAATCTTGCCTGCGCGCGCCTTCTGGTTGAGATCGACGCAATAGGCGGCAAGCGCGCTTTCAGCCTTGCCGCCGCCGGGGGCCTCGGCGTCGTCCGAGGCGCCGCGCGGCGCGCGAGACTGACTCTCGCCGGACCGCTTCGCCAACCCGTGGGAGATGTAGTTGACGGCGTCGAACCGTGTCATGTCCTGCATCTGCAGGAAATGCGCAGCATGGCTTTCGCGTTCGGCGAACAACGCCACGAGAACGTTCGCGCCCGTCACCTCTTCCCGGCCGGACGACTGGACATGAATGACCGCGCGCTGAATGACTCGCTGGAAGCTCGCCGTCGGCTTCGCCTGTTCGTTATCGCCTTCTAGCTTCAGGTTCGCCAGATCGTTCTCGACGAATTCGTAGAGTTGCCGACGCAGCTCGTCGAGATCGACGTTGCACGCACGCATGACAGCCGCCGCATCCTGATCGGTGGTCAGGGCGAGGAGAAGATGTTCCAGGGTCGCCAATTCATGCTGGCGCTCTGTCGCGAGCGAAATGGCGCGGTGCAAAGATTCGTCGAGATATCGGCTGAAGGACGGCATCTACTCCCTTTCCATCGTGCACTGTAACGGATGTTGATTACGCCGGGAAATTTCCATTACTTGCGCAACCTTGGTTTCCGCCACCTCGTAGGTGTAAACGCCGCAAACGCCGACGCCGTTCTGGTGAACGTGAAGCATGATCCGGACCGCATCCTCGGAGTCCTTGTGGAACACGGCCTGCAGAAGCCAGACCACGAACTCCTGCGGCGTATAGTCATCGTTCAGCAGCAGCACCTTGTAGAGCGAGGGTCGCTTGGTTTTTGGCGACGTCTTTGAGACGACGCCTACCCCCGTACCCGTACCGGTCCCGTTTTCGTCCTCTTCCGAAGCCATCCCGCGTCAGTCCATTCGTCCGTGTCTTGCCCGTCAACAGCAGGTAACTAGTGCGCCAGTCGCTTGTCCCCGGCCGAAATCCATTGGTCCATCAGCCGAACATCCGATAAGCACGCCGCCTGCCTGCAACCTGTATACGACAATTCGTTCAAAACCGTTTGCGCCAGTCAATCGCCTTTCGGCGAGATGATGCTATCAATTTCCGGAGTGTCATCCCATCGGCGTCGCCGCCACCTCGCCTTTCGTCAGATGGGAGGTCGCCGACTTTGCGCAAGTCTCTACCGCCGATCATGATTAACCAACCCGTAGAAGCCCCATCCGACGAGCAACGAAAAAAGGGCCGGGCGAAAATCGCCCGGCCCTTAAGGTACGCAACTCGACTTAACGGCGTTACGGACGGTATGCCTGAACCTTTTCGACGAACTCGCCATATCGCTTGGCGAGCGGATCCGTCGCTTCCTTGGCGACCGCGGTCCAATGATCGGCGAGCTTCGCGACGAACGAGAGGTTCTTTTCCATTATCGAACGGCTAAATTCGGACTGGATTTCGAGCGCTTCCTGAACGCTTGAGGCAGAGGTCGCCGCCTTCATCGCGGCCGCGCCGTCGTCGTAGGACTCCTTCACGAAGGCCGAGTGCTCACTGGCCGCCTTCTCGACGCCCTTCGCGTAGACGCCGGCGCTCGTCATCATGGCTTCCATGGCTTCTTTCTGGAATTCCGTCGCGTCGCGCAGGCTTTCGGCGGCCTTGTCGAACCCTTCCTTGAAAGATTCCGGCGTCATGATCTGAGCAAAATCAAAGGCTTCGGCGGTCTTGGTTTTTGTCGCTGGCATCAGTTCGTCTCCTTAGTTTGACCGGCGCGCGGCATTTATCCGCGGGGCCGACACGTGCGTTTCTCACCAACTCAGCGCCGCTGCCGGGTCGTCAAAACGGGACGCATGTGCGAGGCGCTCTTATTGTGCAATGCAACATAGCGTGCGTCTCGTGAATGTCAACGATTCGCTTGTGCAATGCAGCAAACTTTTCTCCAGCCAGAAAACTCGCCCGCCGGCAGGCTTGGCGGGCCGCGTTAACCTGGCGTTTACGGTGATTAAGCAATGGATAGGTTGGGCATAGCGCCGCACGGCATATCGCTTGCTTCGGTTTTCGCCAAATTCGAGCGAATCGACATCCCGGCTTTAATTCAATCGTCGGGGTTTGAAGCGATACGACGTTTTGCGGCGTAACAGGGATTGACGTCGGAAGCGCAAGACATCCCAATGACGAAAGGGGTGCGACGCGCTGAACCGGTACGTGGCGGCGAGGTGAATGTGAGTATGGCGGTTCGGTTTGCGTCCTTACTGGCGGCGTTATTGTTCTCGTTCGTAGCGATGGCCGCTGCGCCTGCCGTCGCCAACCCTAATTATGCGGCAATTGTCGTGCATGCTGATACTGGCGACGTGCTCTTCAGCCGCTACGCAGACAAACAGCTTTACCCTGCCTCCCTCACCAAGATGATGACGCTCTACCTCCTTTTCGAGGAACTGGAGGCGGGCCGGTTGTCGCCGGAATCAAAGCTCAAGGTTTCCGACCGGGCGGCGGGGCAACCGCCCTCCAAACTCGGCGTGTCATCCGGATCGACGATCGACGTGCAGACCGCGATCGAAGCGCTGATCGTCAAGTCAGCGAACGACGTCGCCGTTGTCGTCGCCGAGGCGATCTCGGGGACGGAATGGCAATTCGCGCGTAAAATGTCAGCGAAGGCCAAAGAGCTCGGCATGTACAACACGTCATTCCGGAACGCCTCCGGCCTTCCGAACCGTCGTATGCTGACAACGGCAAAGGACCTGACAATCCTGTCGCGCCGTCTGATCCAGGACTTCCCGGAGCAATACCCGCTGTTCGCAACGAAGTCGTTTGACTGGAATGGCCGCACTTATCGCACGCACAATTCGCTCGTGAAGACATACGCTGGCGCTGACGGCCTGAAGACCGGCTACACGCGTCGTTCAGGCTTCAATCTGGCAACTTCCGCTGAACGGGACGGAGAACGCCTGATAGGCGTGGTCCTCGGCGGCCGGTCGGGCCGGACCCGCGACAAGCACATGGCTGAAATCCTCGATGCGGCGTTCCTGCAGATAAAGAAAAGGCCAACTCTCCTTTCGGCGCTTCACCGGGACGCGCCAATCCCGCGCCTGAAACCCGGCGCCGAGCCGATTATCCAGCTCGCCTCGGCTGAAGCCATCGGCGCGCCAAGCCTCGCCGGCGACGCCGGCATCTCCGGGGCGATCGCCGCGGAAGCCGCGATCCTGGCTGCGTCTATTGCGACCGGGCCATCGCTCGCGCCAAACCCGGCCGACGACGCCATCTCCGCCCTGATCGAAGCTGCTGGCTTTTCCGTTGGCGAACCGCTTTCGACCGCGGAAGCTGAAGGCATTATCGAAGATCTGAACGAATTCGAACAGTTCCGTCTTGCGGCCGCAGATTTGGAATCGAATCCCGCCCAGGGCGACGTCGACGATGTTCGCGCCGAACAATGGGATGTTCAGATCGGCGCGTTTCGCGACAAAAAGCTTGCGATCAGCGAGCTTGAAGAGGCTGCTACCTCGCTCAAGCTGACGTCATTCGCACGGATGGTGGCGCCGATGGCCGGCCCGGACGGCGAAACATTCTATCGCGCGCGGTTCGTGGCGCTGACTGAAACCGAAGCGCGGAAGGCCTGCGATCAGATGCGCGCCATCAAGCGAGCCTGCATGGTCGTCAACGACGCCGCACGATAAGCCGCTGCAGGTCCCCTGCGCGACGAGCGGCTGTCGGCCGCCGCAGCCGCTGATACGGACCGGAACATGAGCCAGGCTTCATCAGGTTGCGAAGACGACGCGCAAGAGAAGCGCGTCGTGCGCGCCGGGCCGTGGCGCGTTCCCGATAGTCCCCTCATCGCCTGGCTTGTCTTCATGGCGCTCGCCTGCGTGGCGTTTTCCGATACGCTCGCGTCAATGGCGAGAACCTGGAGCCAGTCGTCAGCGCACCTGCACGGCGCCTTCGCTGCGCCAACGTCTATCGCGCTCATCTGGGCGCGACGCGCCGAATGGGCTCACGCGTCCTTCGCCGGATCGCGTTGGCCCGCTCTCGCCGGCCTCGCCCTTTGTCTGTTCGCCCTGCTTCTGGCGCGCGCCGCAGGCGTTGACGTTTTTCGCCAGTTCGCATTCGTCGGCGTGCTGATTTCTGGCTTCGTCGTCATTTTTGGCCGACATGCCTCAGCGCGGAACATGCCAGCGCTTGCATTCCTGCTGTTCATGCCGCCGCTCGGCGACGGCATCGCGGCGCCACTGCAACTGGCGACCGCAAACGTCGTAGCGGCGATGCTTTCGCTATCCGGCATCGATGTTGTCCGCGAGGGCATTCTCCTGACGGCGGGCGGGCGCGGGTTCGCCATTACAGAGTCCTGCTCCGGCGTCCGGCTGTTGACCGCGATGGCAATGATGGCGTGCCTCGCCTCCTTCATAGCACTGAACGGCGTCGGCCGACGGACTGTCGCCATCGGACTTGCCGTCGCGCTGGCATTTGCCGCAAACTGGCTCAGGGTCTTCATCGTCATTGTCCTGACGGTCTTGACGGATGATGCGTTTGGCCTCTCCCACGATCATTTTCTGGTCGGCGGCGGCGCATTCGGCATTGTCGCCGCCGCATTCTTCGTCGCCCTTTCCAGTCTTCGCAAAGGCGACCCGCCGGCGCAGGTCGCGGGCGCGTTATCGCGCGACGAAGCGACCGATGGGCCCTTCCTGTCATTCACCACGATCGCCATCGCCATGGCGCTGATTTTCACCGCGGCGGCATACGAGCGCGGCGTCATCGCGCCGGCCGTCTCCGGCCATGGAAGCAAACCGGAATCGGCAGTAGCGCGGGTCGCGGCCGCGGGATGGCGCGCGAGCCAGCCTGAAGCGGGGGCATGGCGGCCAGATCTTCGCCACGCCGACGCAATCCGGCACGACGTCTATTGGCGCGGCGAGGACATTCGAGTCGACTTCGTCATTGGCGCCTTTGCGCATGACCGTCCGAGCGCGGAGATCGCCGGCTACGAGACGCGCAACGCCATCAAAGCAAACGCGGGCGCGATTTCGTCGCGGACCGCCGAACTCAAAGCGCTCGGCCAGCCTGCGCGCATGCGCATTACAACGCCGGCAGATGAATCTGGCGGCTTCGCGATCGCTGAGGGCTACTGGCTTGGCGACCGCATCCATGGCGCGCCGCACGACTTGCGCATCGCGCTCGCGCGCGAGCGACTTGCGGGACGCTCGCCGCCCGGCGGCGTTTTCTTCGTTTACGCCCATGGCGCGACGAACTCGGACGCGATCGCCGCTATATCGACTTTCCTGAACGCAACTGAGCCATTCGAGCGCTGGCGCGCGCGCCGCCCAGACGACAGGCAATAGGCGATGTGCGGCATCGCCGGCATCGTCGATATCGTCAGCAATCGTCCGATCGAACCGGCGCGCCTTAAGGCAATGATGGACGCGATCGCGCATCGCGGCCCCGACGGCGAAGGGGCATTCGTCGAGCCCGGGGTCGCCATCGGCCACCGCCGGCTTGCCGTCATCGATATTGAAGGCGGCGCGCAACCATTTCAAACCGCGGATGGGCTCGGCATTCTCACCTACAATGGCGAGATCTATAATTATCTCGATTGCGCCAGCACCTCGATTTTCAAGGACGGCTTTTTCCGGACTCGCTCCGATACCGAGGTTCTTGCCGAAGGACTGACGCTTGAAGGCCCTGAATTTACTGATCGACTGCGCGGCATGTTCGCCTTCGCTCACTGGCGCCGCGACCTGCGTCAGCTACTGCTGGCGCGCGACCGCCTTGGCGAACGGCCGCTCTACTATGCCGAAACCCCGGACGGATTTATCGTCTTTGCGTCGGAAATCCAGGCCGTTCTTGCGTCTGGCATGGTGGCGAACGAGATCGATGATGCGGCCTTCTCCGACTATCTCGTCTACGGATATGTCCCGGAGCCAAAGAGCATCTACAAATCAATCCGAAAACTGAGACCGGGCGAACGGCTCATCGCAACGCGCGGCGGATCGATCCGGCTCGAACGCTACTGGCTGGCGTCTTTTTCCCTTGCCGACCAAACGCAATCTTTTGACGACGCGGCGGTCGAGCTTGCGGACCGCCTCGACGAGGCCGTGCGGGTCCAGATGATTTCAGACGTGCCGATCGGCGCATTTCTTTCAGGCGGCGTTGACTCCTCGGCGATTGCCGCTTCCATGGCGCTCGCGGGTAATTCGGCGAAGGTGTGCACCGTCGGATTCGAAGATGCGGCTACTGATGAGCGGTCGTTTGCCCGCGCCGTCGCTGAACGCTATGGCTTGGCGCAGACGGTAGAAATGATGGCGCTGGACGCCGGATCGCTGATCCCTCGCATCGCGCGCGCCTATGGCGAGCCCTTCGCGGACTCATCCGCCCTTCCCACATATCAGGTCTGCGCAGCGGCGCGTCGAATGGCGACCGTGGCGCTATCCGGCGACGGCGGCGACGAGACCTTCGTCGGCTACCGCCGTTATCCGATGGTCGCCGCGGAAATGCGAACCCGTCGCGCCATTCCGGCGGCGCTGCGACGGCTTTTGTTCGCGCCGGCGGGCGCCATTTATCCAAAGGCGGACTGGGCGCCGCGGTTCCTCAGGGCGAGGACGACGCTTCAGTCGCTTGGCGAAGACGATGCCGCTGGCTACGCCCGCGCCATCGGCATGAACCTGCCCGAGCGAGTGCGTGGTCTTCTGTCAACGGAATGCCTGCACGCCCTTGGCGACTATGACTCCGTTTGCGTCATTGAAAACGCAGCGCGCAGCCTGCCGCCGGAGATCGTGACCGACCCGGTGCGCTATGCTCAGGCGATCGATCTTGAAACCTGGCTCCCCGGCCGCATGCTGACCAAAGTGGATCGAGCGTCCATGGCGCATGGGCTCGAAGTTCGCGCCCCTTTTCTTGACCCCGAACTGGTCGGATGGGCGAACGGGTTGCCGACCAGTTTCAAGCTCAAAGACGGTCTCGGCAAGCGCGTCCTGAAGCGGGCCATGGAAGCGCGTCTCCCCAACGATATTCTCTACCGGCCCAAACAGGGATTTGCGCTGCCTCTCAAGCAATGGCTCGCCAATCCGCATGGACCGCTCGACGCCTTCCTAGCGTCGCCGCGCTGGAAGGCCGATGGCCGTTTCAATGAGGCTGCGGTCGAGAAAATGGCGGCGCGCCATCGCGCCGGCGTTTCGGATTGCTCGAACGAACTCTGGACACTGATCATGTGGGATGCATTTCTAGAGACGGCGGCATGAGCTTCGACCCGCAACCGACACTGATGGGCGAACGGGTCATCGTCCGCCCGCTGGCTCCGACGGACTGGGTGGCGCTCTACGCTGCGGCCGCCGATCCGCTGATCTGGGAACAGCACCCAGCAGCCGACCGATGGAAGGAAGACGTCTTTCGCGCCTTTTTCAACGATGCGCTCGACCTGAGAGTAACCGGCGGCGGCGGCGCATTCGCGATCATCGACAAGGCGACGGGCGAAGTCATCGGTTCGTCGCGGTACAAGATCGTGGCAGGCGATACGGTCGAGATCGGCTGGACGTTCCTCGTCCGCAAGCACTGGGGCGACGGAACGAATGCGGAGCTTAAGCGCCTGATGCTCGCTCATGCCTTTCAGTCATTCGATGCGGTGCGGTTTCGCGTTGGATTCGACAATATCCGGTCACGAAAAGCAGTAGAGAAGCTGGGCGCACGGCTTGTCGGCGAAGACGCGCCGACGGGACATCCGGCGCATGTGACTTACGAGATGAAGCGCGATGATTGGCGGTAAAGCGCGATAGCTGAGCCGCAAGGATCCTGGCGGCCTTGCGCTCGGCGCTATACGACTGGCGACCGATTGGCTAGGAAAAGTGGATCAATTTGCGTCCCAGCGTCATTGGTCGGATCGGGGGATCCCTGAATGCCATACCGTCACGCCCACTATTTCGTTCTGGCCCTATTGCCGGCGGCGGTTCTGGCATTCTGGTTCCAGTTCTTCTCGAACCCACTTGGCGCGGGCCCGGCCATCCACCTGCATAGCTGGTCCGCGACGCTCTGGTTGCTGCTTCTCGCCGGACAGAGTTGGAGTATCCACCATGAACGGTTCTGGTTGCATCGCCTGTTCGGCCGGTTGAGCCTCGCGCTCTTTCCGGCATTCCTCGCCGGCTTCTTCGTCGTGATTCAGTCCGAGGCGCAAACCGTCATCGACGGCGACCCTTACCGGATTGTGTTCGCGCCCGGCATCGGCGTCCTGACGCTTGTCGCGATAGTCGCAATCGCCATTCTCTATTTCGGTGGATTGAAGAACCGGCGAACGCCCCAGCTTCACGCGCGGTACATGCTGGCGATCCCGTTTCTCTTCGCCGAGTCGATCCTTGGACGGATTTTCAATGGGCTTGCGCCTGGCCTGATCGTCAACTCGCCGGAGGACGTGCGCAACGTCTACTGGGCAATCCATCTTTCCCAGGCGCTCGCGATCCTCTTCGCCCTGGTCCTGTATTTTCAAAAGCCAAAGTTCGGGGCGCCGTTCCTTGTCCTTAGCCTTGCGCTTGTCCTGCAAAGCATCGGACTAGAAGTGTTCGACGACATAGGCTGGTGGCGGGATCTTTATCTCGCGAGCGCGGATCTTCCATTTGCCGCGCCGCTTGGGATTGGCCTTATCATCGGTATACTGATTGTCTGGCGCGGATGGATGGCCGGCGGCGCAAAGCGCGTCCTCGTCGGCTAAATCAGGTCTTGGCATTCGCCGGGGTAGACGACGGACCAGAGCATCGAGCGTTCCCGATGGGCGTCGCTTCATCCTGATGAGAGATTTTCGCCCTCGTCCTTAGAGACAAGCCTTCGATTCTCTCAGGCTTAAGCGACAAATTTGATGTCGAACGTCGCCGCTATAGATGAGCGGCGCTCATCGCCATGAGCATTCAGCCAGAAAAGAAGAGCGGGGCTTCGCGCCAACTAGCGGGTCAAGCTAAAACGTCCGTGTACAACTCTTCGGCCGACGGCTCGGGGCTCTCCAGGGCGAAGTCCGCCGCGCCTTTGACAATATCCTTGATATCCTTGTCGAGCTCTTTCAACGCCGCCGCGTCGGCGTGGCCGCCCTCAATTATGCGCGCCTCGCAGCGCTTGATCGGGTCGTTGTGCTCGCGGAAACCTTCGACCTCCTCGCGCGTACGGTACTTCGCCGGGTCCGACATCGAATGCCCGCGATAGCGATAGGTCTTCATCTCGAGGACGTAGGGGCCGCCGCCGGTGCGGGCGTGGTCGATTGCTTCGCGCGCGGCCTCCCGGACGGCGACGACGTCCATGCCGTCGACTTCCATGCCCGGAATGCCGAACGACGCGCCGCGCCGATAAAGATGAGTCTCTGAGTGCGAACGCTTGACGCTTGTGCCCATCGCGTACTGATTATTTTCAATGATGAATACGACGGGCAACGACCACAGCTCCGCCATGTTCATCGCTTCAAAAATCTGGCCCTGGTTCGACGCGCCGTCGCCGAAATACGTCAGGCTTACATTGCCGTTCTCGCGGTACCGGTTGGCGAACGCTAGGCCCGCGCCGAGCGGCACCTGGGCGCCGACGATGCCGTGGCCGCCATAGAACTCCTTCTCCTTGGAGAACATGTGCATGGAGCCGCCCTTGCCCTTGGAATAGCCCCCTTCCCGGCCGGTCAGCTCCGCCATCACGCCCTTCGGGTCCATGCCGCAGGCGAGCATGTGGCCGTGGTCGCGGTAGCCGGTGATCGTCTGGTCGCCATCCTTCTTCACGGCCTCAACGCCAACGACGACCGCTTCCTGTCCGATGTAGAGATGACAGAACCCGCCAATATGGCCCATGCCGTAAAGCTGGCCGGCGCGCTCCTCAAAGCGGCGGATCAGCAACATGTCGCGATAGTACTTCAGCAGCTCTTCACCAGTCGCCTGGAGGTTGCTCTTCGAGCTAGCTGGCTTGCTGGTTGCCTTGCTGGTCGTCTTTCGGACGGATTTGCCCGCGGTCTTGCCAGCCGTTCTGCTTGCCGTCTTACTGGCGTCCGCCATGTTGGGCCTCCGGTCATCGCTGGCCCTGTTTATCGCCGCCTCCCGGCAGCGGCAAGGATGGCGCGCGGCTTGTGCGACGCCTTCATTCAGCGGTCATGTCGGGCCATTCACCGTCGCCAGAAAGCGCCGCCTCGATTTCCGCGCGCGACGCGACCCATTCGCCGTCGCTCACGTAACCGAGGACCGCCCGCACCCTTTCGTCGAGCAGTTCCGCATCGATATGCGCGGAATTCAGCCGGTCAGCCCGCTGCGTCAGGCGCTCGCGATGCGCGGAGAGGTCTACAAGGTCCGCCTCAAGCTGGGCGAGCGTCGCTTCCCGCTCGGCAAGCGCACGATAGCTCGCCGGCCCAACAAGGGCGCTCATTGCCTCTAGCGCAATCCATCCAATCAGCGCAGCCCATACCGTTGCGCCAACCATTGTCTTCAAAGATATACGCACGCATTGCCCTCCCGAATCGTCAGCAATGAATCAGCCAAGGTAAACGGACAGTTAACGCCAACACGACGAAGGCCGCATTCTCTCGCCGGAGACAATACGGCGCGCGGACATGGCGTGTGAAAGGGGTTGCGCCTCCCGCAGTGGGGGATGGGCTTGCGCCTGAGTTTGCGGTCAACTCGCGAAGAAACAGCTACCGCGGCGCCAGCGCCGCAATCGTCGGGGGCAATCGAGCAAAAATGAGATACCTGTTGAGAGCGGCGGCGCTCTTTCTCCTCACATTTACGACGAGTGGTTGCGTCGTTTTCCTGCCCGACCGTATTCACTACCGCATGGACGCTGACGCCTCGCAGTCGAGCGCGCTGCCTGCGGTCGGCGGCGTGCCGGGCCAAGTATCCGCCACGCCAGTCAATCCGGTCTTTGCCTCGGCGGCGTCGTCGGCGGCGTCATCGGCGGCGTCATCGGCGTCAGGCGACAGGGAATTCGTCGGCCTCGCCTTTTCCGGCGGCGGCAGCCGCGCGGCGGTATTTGCAGCGGCCAGCGCGGAAGCTCTTTACGAGGAAGGCATACTGGCGCGCGTCAGTCATCTTTCCGCCGTATCGGGCGGCAGTTTCGCGGCGGCGTATCTCGCGACGCAACCATTGACGGCCTGCGGCATTCAGGCGCCGCGGCGGGAATGCGCGGACGCCTATTTCGATGAATTCCTCGCCACGATGCGGAAAAACTACCTGACGCCGACTGCGTTGCGACAGATCTACAATCCGATCCGCTTCCTCAGCCCAACCCGTCGGATCACTTCGCTTCAGGAAACGCTCGACGCATCGTTTCTTGACGGCGCGACGTTCGGCGATATGGGCGAGAGGCCGGTACTGCTCATCAACGCCGCAAGCTACGACGACTCCCGGCGGTTTGTTTTTTCCCAGGCCGCAATCGCGGAGATCGGCGAGGCAAGTCTCCTGCCCGGCGTGGAAATCGCGGGCAAAAGCGACGCGCTCGCTGTCGTCTGGGCCGATAGTTTTTCGGCGGCAGGACAGGCGCGTCCGACGCCAGACGACTTGCCGCTGTCGCTGGCGGTCGCGGCGTCGGCTGCTTTTCCACCGCTTCTCGGACCGGTCGCCATCGAAGCGCCGCACCGGTCCCGCGATGACGCACGTGAGTACTGGCATCTCGGCGATGGCGGCATTCTCGACAATACGGGGACGGAGAGTCTGCAGGAACTCCTGTTGCGGGCGAAACGCTCAGGCGCGCCGCCCGACCGGGCGATCATCATCTCGATCAATGCGGGCGTTCCGACGGATACGGACGCCTATCGCGATACTTCGAACCTCAGGCTTTGGACGCGGAATCCGGGACAAGTCGTCGCGATCGCCAATGTCCGGGCCGAAGCCTATCGGGCGATCGTGTGGACCGCGGCGGCGGAAGAACTGGGTTTCCCGGCAGTCATCATCGAACTTTCAATCGTCGACGCCCGCCTCGAGAGCTGGCCAGAAAGCTGCCGCGGCATTCGCAAGCGCTACGCGACGCCCGCGGCCCGCCTTCGCGACGTGCCGACAAGCCTGAAGATCTCCGGATGCGACGGCGATCTCGTCGTGGCGGCAGCCTACGCCATAGTGCGCGACGCAATCCCGGAAATACGGCGACAGATGAAAGCCGCCGGCTTCTCGCCTCGCGAAATAGGCGCCGACGCGGATCAACCGTCATCGGCGATCTCTAACGGCAGGGCCGATGCAACGACCGGTCGGCCCTGAGGCCGACCCACCGCTGGTCGCGCCGGCAATGGCAATCAGCCGCGCTTCAACTTCGCGAATGGCGAAGCGCCGGCATAAACGCCGACATCGGACAGGTGTTCCTCAATGCGAAGGAGCTGATTGTACTTCGCAGTGCGGTCGGAACGCGCAAGCGAACCGGTCTTTATCTGGCCGCAGTTTGTAGCGACCGCCAGGTCGGCGATCGTCGCGTCTTCGGTCTCGCCGGAGCGATGCGACATGACCGCATTATAGCCGGATCGGTGCGCGAACTCGACGGCCGCGAGCGTTTCCGTCAGTGTGCCGATCTGGTTGACTTTCACAAGGATCGCATTGGCGCAGCCTTTTTCGACACCCTCGCGCAGGCGAGCCTCGTTCGTCACGAAGAGATCGTCGCCGACCAGCTGGCATCGGTCGCCAAGCACGCCGGTCAGTGCGTTCCAGCCAGCCCAGTCGTCCTCCGCCATGCCGTCTTCGATTGATATTATCGGATACCGGGACACAAGGTCCTTCAGATAGTCCACCATGCCGCCAGTATCGAGTTCACGGTCTTCGCCAGCCAGCAGGTACCTGCCGTTACGGAAGAACTCCGTCGAAGCGACGTCGAGCGCTATGTGGACGTCTTCGCCTGGCGACCTGCCGGACGCCTCAATGGCTTTCATGATGTAGTCAAGCGCTTCGGAGGCGGAGGAAAGATTCGGCGCGAAGCCGCCTTCATCCCCCACATTCGTGTTGTGGCCCGCTCCCGCGAGTTCTCGCCGAAGCTTGTGAAAGATCTCCGCGCCCCACCGGAGGCCCTCGGAAAATGTCTCCGCGCCGGTCGGCATGATCATGAATTCCTGGATATCGATCGGATTGTCCGCATGCGCGCCGCCATTGATGATGTTCATCATTGGCGTCGGCAGGACATGGGCCCTGACGCCGCCGACATACCGCCATAGCGGCATGCCGCTGCTCTCCGCCGCCGCCTTGGCGACCGCAAGAGAAACGCCAAGGATGGCGTTCGCGCCGAGGCGGCTCTTGTTTGGCGTGCCGTCGAGATCGATCAGCGCCGCATCGATTTCCGCCTGCTCTTCCGCGTCATAGCCTGAAAGGGCGTCGAATATTTCGGCATTTATCGCATCGACGGCGTTCTGGACGCCCTTGCCGCCATAACGCTCGTCGCCATCGCGCAATTCGTGCGCCTCATGGGCGCCTGTCGATGCGCCGGAGGGCACCGCCGCGCGCCCAAATCCGCCGTCTTCGAGGGCGACATCGACCTCGACGGTCGGATTGCCCCGGCTGTCCAGAATTTCCCGGCCGATAATGTCGACGATGGCGGTCATGGCGTTTCAGTCCCTTCGCGATGCGGTGAAGCTTGCGAGGGAGTTAGCCGAAGACTTCGCCGGCGGGAAGGCCATGAGCCGGCTCGCCGCCAGCCGGGCCGTTCAGCCTTTCCGGCGTGGCTCCGCGAGCCCAAAAACCTCCAGCGCAAAAGCGTAGTATTCCGCAAATTCTCTGAGCCGCTCGAAGCGGGCCGCCGACCCGGCGTGCCCCGCGCTCATGTCCATACGCAGGAAGAAAGGCCCGCCCTTTGCTTCTTCCCGAAGCCGGGCGATCCATTTCGCCGGCTCCCAGTAGGTCACCCGGTAGTCCGCGATGCCGCCTGTGGCGAGGATCGGCGGATAATGCCGCGTCGGGTCGATATTGTCATAGGGCGAATAGCTGCGGATCCGCTCGAATGCGCCCTTGTCGCGGATGGGGTCGCCCCACTCCAGCCATTCCGGCGGCGTCAGGGGCAGATCGGCGTCCGAAATCGTATTGAGCACGTCAACAAACGGCACCGCCCCGATCACGCCGGCAAATCGCTCCGGCGCCTGGTTCACCGCCGCTCCGACGAGCAGCCCTCCAGCCGATCCGCCAAAAATAACCGTGCGCGCCGGGGCCGACTTGCCCTGCCGGTGGAGTTCGGCCGCGACGTCGACAAAATCATTGAAGGAGTTCTGCTTGTTTTCAAGCTTGCCATCGAGGTACCAGCCGCGCCCCTTGTCCGCGCCGCCGCGAACGTGGGCAGTAACGTAGACGACGCCACGGTCGACCAGCGACAGCGACCTTGCATTGAAGTCCGCCGGAATCGAAATTCCGTATGCGCCGTATCCATAAAGGAACATCGGCGCCCTGGCGTTGAACTTCGTCGACTTGCGCCGCAGGATAGTGACCGGCGTTTCGGCGCCGTCACGCATGGGCAAAGTCATCCGCTCAACGACGTAATCATCCGGATTATGCCCGCTCGGGATTTCCTGAACCTTGACCGTCGTGCGGGCGTTGGTGCGAAGGTTTACGTCCATGACTTCCTGCGGGGTCGCCGGCGACGCATAGGCGACGCGGATGACGCCAGAATCGAATTCATATCCACCGTCGATCGATAGTGCGTACGCCGCCTCATCGAACTTCAGCGTTCGCTCCTTTCTTCGCGACCAGTCGGAAATCACGATCCTCGGCAGCGCGTCCTTTGTCTCCAGTCGCACGACAAAGTCTTTTAGCGCAACAAACGTCCTGAGGAATACGCCGGCGCGCGCCGGCAGCCAATCGACCCAGTTTTCCCGACCGGGGGCAATGACCGGCGCTTTGACGATCTTGAAGTCAATCGCGTCGTCGTCGTTGGTCTGGATGTAGAAGCTGTCGTCGTGATGTTCCGCATAGTAAATGACGTCCGCCCGCCGCGGCTCGATCAACAAGGGCGCGGCGCCGGCCGCGGCGTCACTGCGCACGAAGCGGACCTCGCTCGACGTCCCGTTCGAGCTGACGATGAAGATGAACTCGCGGCTCTGGCTGATGTCGATGCTGAGGAAATAGGCGTCGTCAGACTCCTCGTAGACGACCTCGTCGGCCGAAGGGTCCGCGCCCAGAACGTGACGCCTGACGCGCTTCGGACGCTGGTTGTCATCGCGCTCGACGTAAAGAAACGAGCCGGAATCTGCGCTCCAAACAACATAACCGTCTGTGTTCAGGATGGACTCAGGCGCCTCGGCGGCGCTGGAGACGTCCCTGATTCGCACGTCGAAATACTCCGACCCGATGCGATCGACGGCGTAGGCTATTTTCGCGTGATCGGGGCTATGGATGACAGCTGCGACGTTGAAAAATTCCGCATCGCCCTTTTCCTTGTCTCCATCGAACAGCAATTGCTCCGCGCCCCCGTCCCGGGGGCGACGGGCAAAAATCGGATGCTCGCCTCCTTCGCGGAACCGCGTATAATAGGCATACGGACCATCTGGTTGTGGCGGCGAGGAGTCGTCCTCCTTGATCCGGCCTTTCATTTCCTCGAAGAGCGCGTCGCGCAACTGGCCGAGATGACGGACGCCTTCGTCGTAGTAGGCGTTCTCCGCTTCAAGGTGCGCCCGTATTTCCGTCGCCAAGGCGCCGGGGTCGCGCAGGACCTTTCGCCAGTCCTCGTCGCGCAGCCACGCGTATGGATCGGTTCGCCGTTGGCCGAACAGCTCCGCGACTGCTGTTCGTTTTGCCGCAACAGGCGGCGTCAGGCGGTTCGCGGCGAACGCGCCGCGAGGTCCGCGACCGAATAGTCGAAGCATCAGGCGGGCCCCTCATTTGCCGGCGCAACGTGGGCCCGGCGACGAAACTAGCGCTCTATGCGTAATCGCAAGCGCGCCTGTTCGTCGAGTCAGGACAGCGTCAGCCGCACCTATTCGCGGTCGACTTCGCCCGAATTGCCACGGTTGTCGGCGCCGCCGCCGCCGCCGCCGCCACGGCGTGGGCCGCCGCCTCGGTTGGCGGGCCGACCCTGAGGCTGACCACGACCGGCCGGGCGGCCTTGAGGCTGGCCGCGGTTGGCGGGCCTACCCTGAGGTTGGCCGCGGTTGGCGGGCCTGCCCTGGGGTTGGCCGCGACTGGCGGGCCTGCCTTGGGGTTGGCCTCGGTTGGCAGGCCTGCCTTGGGGTTGGCCGCGGTTGGCAGGCCGCCCTTGAGGCCGACCGCGATTTCCTGGCCGAACCGCGCCATCCCGTCCTCTCGGATTTCGGTCGGCGCGTCCTTGCCGCGGACCCGGCCCAACAATTGCGCCGCCTCGCCGTTGCGGCGCGGCACGGCGCGGACGCTGATCGCGATAGGGTCGGGCCGCGCGCCGCGGCGGGCCCGCATAGGGCCTTACCGCCCGACGCGGCGCAACCCGCGGGCGGCCATAGGCATAGGGCGCAATACGCTGGGGGCGGTACGCACGGCGGAGACCGTAGCGGTTGTAGATGTCGACAGAGAACACGTAGCCCCGTGAAGGATACCAGGCGCCATAGCGCCCGTACCACGGATTCACGACGGTATAGGTTGACGCGTAGCGTCGCTCAGCGTTGGCGTTTGCAAAGCAGCGATCAGCGCTCACCCCGCAACTGTCCTGGCAGCGGGCATAGGACCCTTCATCGAGAGCTGATTCGCACGACCGGTAGCAGGCTTCCGCCCGCTGGTCGCAATACAGGAATGCGTTGCCACCAGGATCGGGGTAAGTCTGGCATCCCGCCAGTATAGCGGCGAAAAGCGCGCTAGCGCCCGCCGCGACAAGTCTTTGCATGAGTTTTCGGCCCCATCGTAGGCGCGCCCGTTCGAGGCGCGGCGCGGTCGAAGGACGCCCCCGCCCTCGACCGGTTGATCTTAACGATAGGATAGATGGAAAGTGGCGACGATATGGCGTGAAGGCGCCCGCGACGCCGAAGTTTCCACAGCCCGAATGTAGATCAATCGTCGCGCGGCTCGAGAACCTGGCGACCGCGATACTTGCCGGTCTTCAGGTCGATGTGGTGCGGGCGGCGCAATTCGCCGGAATCCTTGTCTTCAACATAGGCGTCCGACCCGATCCGGTCGTGCGCGCGCCGCATCCCGCGTTTCGCGCTGGTTGTTTTTCGCTTCGGAACGGCCATTTCCGGCACCCTTGAATAAACGACGATCGACGCCACGAAAGGCGCCACAGAAATTGAAGATGGCGCGAATACCAGCGGCGCGGGCAGCGCGCAAGGCCGAAGCCGGATTTTTGCCCTATGGCCGCAAAAGCGCCGGCAACGTGTTCAGGCGGCGTGGCGGAGAAATTCACGGGTTTCCGCCGGCGTCGTGATTTCCCGGCCCACCGCGCGCGCTATCTTGGCAAGCGCCTCGATCATTGGGCCGTTCGACGCCGCTTTCGAGCCATCCGGGAGATAGAAGCAGTCCTCGAGCCCTGTTCGAAGGTTGCCGCCCAGTTCCGCCACGCGCCGGTGAACGTCCCAGACGTCCTCGCGGCCGATCACCGTCGCCTGCCAGGGCATGCCTTCCTTCTTGTACTTCAGGAGGATCGGCAGAAGATCGACGTCCGCGGGCATGCCCGACGCCACGCCCATGACGAAATTGTAGTCGGCAAAGTCGACCATGCCGTTGTCGATATACATGCCGACGGCGCGAACGATGCCGACGTCAAAGCATTCGAACTCCGGCACGATGTCGTTTTCCTTCATAACGTTGATGAAGTCCGTCACCTTCGCGACCGGATTGTCGAATGTCATCGGGGGCCACGCCCAGGAGCCGTCCTTGCGCGTCTTCAGATAGTTGAGCGTCCCGGCGTTGCAGGCGGCCATTTCCGGCCTGCAGGCGCGCAGATAGTCAAGGACGTACTCATATTCCGGCCCGACGACGCCGGTCGTCATATTTATGACGACGCCCGGGCACGCCGCCCGGATGGCGTCGTTGATTTCGCCACAGATGACCGGATCCCAGGTTGGCAAGTGCCCCTTGCCCGACTCCTGCTGGCGGTAATGCACGTGCATGATCGTCGCGCCGGCGTCATAGGCGCGCTTCGCCTCGGCGGCCATCTGTTCCGGGGTGACCGGCACAGGATGTTGATCGGGATTCGTCAGCACGCCGGTAAGCGCGCAAGTCAGTGTCGCCTTGTCCTTCACGGCTTATTCCTCCGCCTTAAGCGTTATGAGCGGCGCGCGTATGGCGACCTGATCGCCGACAGCCACGCGAACATCATCGACGACGCCGTCCCGCGGCGCAGCCATTCGATGCTCCATCTTCATTGCTTCGATTACGGCCAGAGTCTGACCCTTAGTCACCCGGTCGCCTGGCGCTGCGTCGACCGTCACGACGACGCCAGCCATCGGCGCCCGCACGTCATCGCCGCCCCCGCCCGCCGCGCTCGCCGGCGCAAATGTTTCATCGACCAGGCAAAGATTGCCGCCGGGGCCGGCAACGTAAATCATGTCGCCGTCGCGATGAACCTCCGCGCTGCCGGCCCGCCCATCGACGCGAAAGCGTAGCCTTCCGCGGTCAAATGAAATGATCTCGATTTCGGCCGCATCCTCGCCAAGGATCGCTCGCACCTTGCGACCGTCTATGGCGACCGACGCTTTCACGCGCTGCTCGCCATTTCGCAGGATGAATGGCGACGCGGCCGGCGCACGCGAGTTCCAGCCAATCAGCAACGGCCCCTGCGCGCTTTCGAGCGAAGCGGCCGCCGCGATCGCAACGTCCGTCGCCGTCACTGCCGCCGATGGCGGCGCAAGCCGCTCAAGGTTTCGCTCGATATAGGTCGTGTCCGCAAGGCCGGCCGCGAAGGCCTCGTCACGCAGAAGCGTCGAAAGGAAACGGGCATTCGTGGTCACGCCAAAGATCGTCATGCGATCCAGAAACGACGCAAGCCTTTCGCGCGCTTCGTCGCGGTCCGCGCCTTCCGCGATCACCTTTGCGATCATCGGATCGTAATGGGCCGTCACCTTGTCGCCAGCGGTGACGCCCGCATCTACGCGAACATCAGGATCGAGCGGATAGTCCAGCCGAACGAGGCCGCCTGTTTGCGGCAAGAATCCGTTGGACGGGTCCTCGGCATACAGACGCGCTTCGATCGCCCAACCGACGAGTTCGATCTCCTCCTGCGCGATTGGCAACCGTCGACCCTCGGCGACGTCAAACTGGAGGTCGACCAGGTCGACGCCCGCGACCGCTTCGGTCACCGGGTGCTCCACCTGCAGCCTCGTGTTCATTTCGAGAAAATAAAATTCATCCGTTGCGGGATCGTACAGGAATTCAACCGTGCCGGCATTTGCGTAGTTGACAGCCCGGGCTGCGGCGACAGCGGCCGCGCCCATCCGCTCACGGGTGGCCGGCGCGATAACAGGCGACGGCGCTTCTTCGATCACCTTCTGCCGGCGTCGCTGCAAGGAACAGTCGCGCTCGCCAAAATGGATGACCGCGCCATGGGCGTCGCCCATCACCTGGACCTCGACGTGCCGGGCGCCGACGACCGCCTTTTCAATGATCAGTCGATCATCGCCGAACGAGCTCGCCGCCTCGCGACGCGCGGACGCGATCGCCTCGCAGAGGTCACTTTCTTGCGCGACGATCCTCTGGCCGCGCCCGCCGCCTCCCGCCGAAGCCTTCACCATAACGGGGAAGCCGATTTCCCGGGCGGCGGCGGCGAGCGTCGCGTCGCTTTGGTCTTCGTCCTGGTACCCTGGAATAGTCGGAACGCCGGCGGCAATCATCCGTCGTTTGGATTCCGCCTTGTCGCCCATGGCGGCGATCGCGGCCGCCGACGGGCCGACGAAGACGATGCCTTCCCTGGCGAGAGTCTCCGCGAAGGCGGCGTTCTCTGACAGGAAGCCATATCCCGGGTGCACGGCTTCCGCCCCCGACAGCCGGCAGGCGTCGATGATCGCGTCAATGCTAAGATAGCTTTCCGAGGAGGCGGCGGGGCCAATGCGCACGGCTTCGTCGGCGTAGCGCACGTGCATGGCGTCCGCGTCGGCGTCGGAGTAGACGGCAATTGTCCGTACGCCGCGCGCCTTCGCCGTTCGCATGACGCGGACGGCGATTTCACCTCGATTTGCGACAAGAACGGAACGAATCGGCCTGACTTTCACGACGTCAATCATCGCTGAAATCCTCTACCCAGGGCGGCGCCTGCCTGGCTGCGAAGGCCATTGCCCCCGCGCGCCCCTGTCCCCGCAGGCATCTGACGAAATCATCCGCAGCTGCATCAAGCTGCGCGTCGTCAATCGTGGCGGCGGCGCGGTTCATGAGCGCCTTCGTCGCGGCGACTGCGGCGGGGTCGCACCGGCCAACGTCATTGAGCCAATTTTTCAGGGCCAGCTCAATATCCGCGGCCGATACGCGTTCGTCGATGAGCCCGACCGACAACGCCGTATCGTTCTCAAATCGCGCGCCGGTCAACGCGAGCCGCCGGGCGTTGAACAAGCCGATCTTGCGCACAACGAACGGGCCTATCTGCGCCGGCGGAATGCCGAGGGTCGCTTCCGACAGGGAGTACCTGGCGCCCTCCGCCGCGATGACCACGTCCGATACGGACAAAAATCCCATCGCGCCGCCGAAGGCCGCGCCCTCAACGACCGAGACAAAGACCTGAGGGATCGCGTCAAGCTTCTGCAGCAATGTCCCGAATGCGCGATTGGCATCGCGCACAGGATCCCGTTCGCCTGGGGCCGGGTCCGGCGCCATCATCTGCTTCGCGAAGTCCTTGACGTCGCCGCCGGCGCAGAAAGTCGCCCCGGCGCCGCGAAGGACGACGACGCGCACTTCCGTCTCCGCGATAAGCGCGTCAGCCAATTCACTCAGCCCGGAAACCATCTCGGCTGTCAGCGCGTTCTTCGCCTGCGGCCGATCAAGGGTGATAAAGAGAGCCGCCCCGCGGCGCGTCAGCTTTAGATCAGTAAGTTCGCTCGGGATGCTCATCCGTCGCCTTTCATCCAGAGGAGAAAAATCGCTTCGCCCTTAGAGACGCCCCGTCCGTGGATGAAGCGCGATCGGCTCCCAACCTGTCGCTGCGTCTTGACGGACGAAGGGGGATAATCCCGCTAACCCCGGTTCGTCTTTCCCGGCAGGATGCCCATGTACTTGCAGATAATCGACAGCATGACCTCGTCGGCGCCGCCGCCAATGGAGGCGAGCCGACCGTCGCGGTACGCGCGAGACACTGACGTTTCCTCCATAAACCCCATGCCGCCCCAGTATTGCAGGCAGCCGTCGTTGATCTCGCGGGAGAGCCTGCCAGCCTTCAACTTGGCCATCGACGCCATCATCGTGACGTCCTCGCCGGACATCATTTTTGCGACCGCGTCCCAGACGAACGACCGGAACATTTCCAGTTCGGTCTTCAACTCGGCGAGACGGAAGTGGACAACCTGGTTGTCGAGGATCGATTTGCCGAAAGCTTTTCGCTGGCCGGCATACTCAATCGTGTCCTCGATCACTTTCTCCATCGCGATGATTCCGGAGAGTGCGCCCCACAGGCGCTCCTCCTGGAATTGTAACATCTGGTACATGAAACCGGCGCCCTCTTCCCCGATGCGGTAACGCTGGGGCACCCGGACGTCCTCGAAGAAGAATTCGGCCGTATCGGAGCTTCGCATGCCGAGCTTCTTCAGCTTGCGCGCCACGGTCACGCCCTTGCGATGCGCGCCGTCGTCGTCCTTGAGCGGCACGCAGATCAACGTCTTGTTCTGATGGACCGGGCCGTCCGACGTGTTGGCGAGGAGGCACATCCAGTCGGCCTGCGTACCGTTTGTCGTCCACATCTTGCCGCCATTGACGACATAATCGTCGCCGTCCTTCCTGGCGGTCGTCTTGATCGACGCAACATCGGAGCCGGACCCGACTTCCGAGACGCCAAGGCAGGCGACGTAATCGCCGGAGACAGACGGTTTCAGGAAATCTTCCTTCGCCGCATCGGACCCGAACTTCGCGAGCGCCGGCGTCGCCATGTCGGTCTGTACGCCAATCGCCATCGGGATGGCGCCGCAATTGATATGCCCAAGCGTCTCCGCGACGACTGCGCCATAGGACCAGTCGAGCCCCATGCCGCCATATTCTTCCGGCTTCGTCACGCCGAGGAGGCCGAGTTCGCCAAGCCCCTTGAACACCTCATGAGCCGGGAAGATCTCGGCCTCTTCCCACTCGTCGACATGCGGATTGATCTCCGTGTCAATGAAACGCTTCAGCGTGCTTCGGAGTTGTTCGTGTTCGGCGGTCAATTGCATGTCTTTATTCCTTCGCTTTGTCGCCTTCGCTCTTTGTGACGGCGCCTTGAGCCTCCTCAGGGTGAAGACCTACTCCGATCCCCACCCAGGGGAGCGGCGACGCCGCGTCTCGAGGGACGAAGATCGCATCACATCCTCCCGACCCCAAAGACGTTCGGCCGGAGCTCGCGGCGCTCCGCCTCGGCCGCCGTGTCGAGACAGAACGCGAGCACTTTTCTTGTATCGCGCGGATCGATCAGGCCGTCGTCCCACAGCCGCGCCGTGGCGAAGAGCGCCCGGCTCTCCTCGTCGTATTTCTTGACGATCTCCGCGCCCATCGCCTCGAAATAGGCGGTATTGACCTCCTGCCCGCGCTTTTTCGCGCCTTCCTCCGCGACGATCATCATTGTCTTCGCCGCCTGCTCGCCGCCCATAACGGCGATCCGGTTATTCGGCCAGGAGAAGATGAACCGCGGATCGAAGGATCGTCCGCACATGCCGTAATTGCCGGCGCCGAAGCTCGCGCCTATCTGGAGAGTGAACTTCGGCACGGTCATGTTCGTGACCGCCTGGATCATCTTCGAGCCGTGCTTGACAATGCCCGATTGCTCCGCGTCCGTGCCGACCATGTACCCCGTCGTATTCTGCAGGAAGACGACGGGCGTTCCCGACTGGCACATGAGCTGGATGAACTGCGCGGCCTTGGTTGCGCCATGGGCGTCGATCGGGCCGTTGTTCGAGATTATGCCGACGGCGTGGCCGGCCACCTCCGCCTGAACGCAAACCGTCGCTGCGCCATAGCCGTCCTTGAAGCCAAGCAGCTCAGAGCCGTCGACAATGCGCGCGATGTTTTCCCGCACGTCATAGGGCGTGCGGTAGTCAGCCGGCGTCACTCCCAGGATTTCTTCGGGATCATAGAGCGGTTCACGGAAGTTCTGATTGGCGGTTCGCTTGACGCCGCGATCCCATTGCAGCCGCGCGACGATCTCGCGACCGATGCGGATGCCGTCGCGGTCGTCCTCGGCCATGTATTCCGCGGTTCCGGATACATGGTAGTGCATCTCCGCGCCGCCGAGGTCCTCGTCCGTCGCGATCTCGCCCGTCGCCGCCTTCAGGAGCGGCGGCCCGGCGAGAAACACCTTCGTCCGCCCCCTGACGGCAACGACATAATCCGACAGGCCGGTCTGATAGGCGCCGCCAGCAGTAGAACTGCCGTGCACGATCGCGATAATCGGACAGCCCGCCGCCGATAGCTTGGCGAGGTTCGCGAACGATCGTCCGCCTGCGACGAACATCTGCGACTGGCGGAGAAGGTTCGCGCCTGCGCTCTCGACCATCTGGATGAAGGGAAGCCGGTTCTCGAGCGCGATCGCCTGCGCCCGCAGCGCCTTGTCGACGCCCATCGGCGTCGCCGCCCCGCCCTTGATGCCGGAATCCGACGCCGTGACCATGCAGCGAACGCCGGAAACGAAGCCGATGCCGCAGATCGACCCGCCCCCGGAAATCTGGGAGTCGCCGTCGTCGTCGTCCATCTTATAGCCGCAGAGCGTCGAAATCTCGAGGAACGGCGCACCGCGATCAAGGATCAGCGCAAGACGCTCGCGCGGCAGCAACTGGCCGCGGTTATCAAACTTTGGCTTCGCGCGCGCCGACGTAGCGACGATCTTCTCTTCCAGCGCCCGGAATTCCTCGATGAGCTTCAGGTGCGCGGCGCGATTTCGCGCGAAATCATCCGACCGGACGTCTATCTGGGACTCGAAGACCGGCATCCTCGTGACGTCTCCCTTGTTCGCTTTCTTCAATTGCTTCGTTCGGACGACGAATTGACAAAAGAATACACTTGTATTGTTTTAATGTCGAGATGGCGAATGTAATTTCGAACGCGCCTGGAAAACAGGCGACCAAGAGCGCCGCGATGCGCCGTCGCATTTGCGAAGCGGCGGTCGCGCGCCTTGCCGCTGAAGGCTATCACCGAACGAGCATCGCCAAGGTCGTCGCCGCCTCCGGCGTCTCAACAGGCGCGCTGCAACATCATTTTCCGACCAAGCTCGACCTGACGGCCGCGGTCGCGGAGTTTCTTCTGGCGAGGTCAGTAAGGTACTTCGCGCGGATCAACGCGGAGACGGAGGGGGCCGGTCTCGGACAGGCGCTGCAAAGGTCGTGGATCGACCAGTTCAAAACGACCGACTATGAAGCGCTTCTTCAGATACTCGTCGCGGCCCGGACGGACCCTGATCTAAAGGCCAGAGTTGCGCCGGCCCTTGAGGGTTGGCGGGCCGCGATGGAGCGTGAGCTTGCCGCCCTGCACCCTGAAGGCGCAACGCGCCGTGAGGTTGAAACGACCTTGACCATTAGTCGGGCGATGATGACCGGCCTTCTTGTGCACGACGACCTGATTGGCGACGATCGACGGGTTGCGCACGTTCTCGATGCCTGGCGGCGGATTGCAGCGCCGTAGTGACCGCCGAATCGAACGCGCTGCGCATACTATCATTGCAGGGCATGTGACCCGGGGGAGACGCGAAATGTCACGAAATGCATTCTTCTCACTTGTCGGGGCGGGCGCGCTCGCCATGGCTGCATGCGGCGGCGAAGCGGCGCAAGACGAGTTTTCCCCGGCCGAAGAAGCGGCGATGATCGAGAGCGAGATCGCCGAACTGAAAGCCGTCATGGCTGACCTGCCGCCGGAAGCGCAGGCGGAAATCGCGCGCGAGATCGCCTCGCTTCGAAGTGAAGCGGCCGCCTTGCGCGGGGAAGCGGCGCAAGCCCCGGCTGAGCCCCCTGCTGGCTCCCGGACGGCATCGGACCTCAGCGATGGCCCGCAATCCGCCGCGCCAGACATGACGAGGCACGCGGCCGCCAAGAATGCTGAAAAAGGGAGTGGCCGCAAAGGCCTTCCCGAAGGCGCGCACCGCGTGAAGCCTTTCAACATGATGGACCGGACAGGCTTTGAAAAGCCGCTCGTCGCCGGCACCATCCTCGCGCCAGCAGACTGGTCGGAGGAGGGCGGCGTCGTTTGGGGCGGCAATCAGGGCTGCAATTCGGCCGGGTACAATTTCAGCTTTCGTGTGAAATCCGCTGACGGACGATCAAGCGTCATGATTTTGCCGACCGACGCCTGGCAGTGGATGGAGGGCATGCCGGCGCCGCAAGGCGGATGCCGCGCGGCCAGTTACGGCAGCGTCGAAGCCTACATCCGCGGCATGGTCCCCCAGGCTAACGCGGAGGCGCGCATCGTAGAATACCGACAGCGCCAGGACCTGATCGGCGAACTGCGTCCGCTGGAGTCGAACACGCCGATGCCGGGCGGCGGCATGCGCACGCGTGTCGATGCCGGCGAAGCAATTATCGCCTATCAGGAAAATGGCGTCGAGGTCCGCGAAGCGATCGTCGTTGCGGCGACGTTCAGCGAGTCCTGGATGGACCCAGCCTACGGCATGGCGGGCTACAGGACAGGCTACGGCGCAACCATGCCCGCTTGGTCGTACAAGGCGCCAGCCAAGGACTTCGACCTCGAATTCGGCGAAATGATGCGCCGCTCCTATCGCGCTGGTCCCGAGTGGAGCGCGCGCATCAACAAGCATCAGGCCGCAATCAACAAGACGAACCTCGAAACCTCGCGAAAGATCTCTGAGATCAACCGAAAAACGAATGCGGAAATCTCGGCGATGCGGCAGGATTCATGGGAAAAACAGCAGGCCTCGAGCGATCGTATGGCCCGCGAAACGTCGGAGACGATCCGCGGCGTCGAGACCTATGACGATCCGTACGCGGCCGGCGGATCTGTTGAACTCGACTACACCTACGACCAGGCATGGCGGCTTAACGACGGCACCTACGTCCTCACCAATGACGCCAACTTTCAGCCCTACAGGGATCTTGGCGTCGACGGTCAGCAACTCAGTCCGTCCGAATAGGTTTTCAGCGCATCGCGGCGACTCTTCTTGCGTCTCCGCTTATCTACGGGCGCCTTTACAGTCGCGTTTTCCGCCAACCAACCGCAATCGATCAGGTCGGTAAACGCGCTAACGATCGATCTCGCCGAAGACGATGTCGAGGGAGCCAAGGATCGCCGACACGTCCGCAAGCATGTGTCCGCGATTCATCCAGTCCATCGCTTGTAGGTGAGCGTAGCCCGGCGCGCGGATCTTGCACCTGTACGGACGGTTTGAACCGTCAGACACGAGATAGACGCCGAATTCGCCCTTGGGCGCTTCGACTGCGGCGTAGACCTCGCCCGGCGGCACGTGGAAGCCCTCTGTGTAGAGCTTGAAATGATGGATAAGCGCTTCCATCGACCCTTTCATGTCCGCGCGGCGCGGCGGCGCGACCTTGCCGTCCGACGTCATGACGGGGCCCGGTCCTTCTTCCCTCAACTTAGCGATCGCCTGCTTCATGATGGAGATCGACTGACGCATCTCCTCCATGCGCATGAGGTAGCGATCCCAACAGTCAGAATTCTTGCCGACCGGAATCTCAAATTCATACTCCGGGTAGGTCTCATAGGGCTGCGACCGGCGCAGGTCCCATGCGACGCCCGTTCCGCGCAACATAACGCCTGAAAATCCCCAGGCGAACGCCTCATCGCGGGTAACGACGCCAATATCGACATTGCGCTGCTTGAATATCCGGTTCTCCGTAATCAGCGCATCGATATCGTCGATCGTACTCGGGAACGAGTCGCACCATCTGTCGATGTCATCAAGCAGAGCGTCGGGGAGATCCTGGTGGACTCCGCCAACCCGAAAATACGCGGCATGCATCCGGCTGCCCGACGCGCGCTCGTAGAAGACCATAAGCTTTTCGCGGTCTTCAAAGCCCCACAGCGGCGGCGTCAGCGCGCCAACGTCCATTGCCTGGGTCGTAACGTTCAGGAGATGCGACAGGATCCTGCCGATCTCGCAGAACAGGACGCGGATATGCTGGGCGCGGCGCGGCACGTCAATCTCAAGCATCCGCTCCACCGCGAGGCAAAACGCATGCTCCTGGTTCATAGGCGCAACATAGTCGAGGCGATCAAAATACGGAATCGCTTGCAGGTAGGTCTTGTGCTCGATGAGCTTTTCCGTACCCCGATGAAGCAGGCCGATATGGGGATCGATCCGCTCGACGACTTCCCCATCCAGTTCGACGACCAGCCGCAGGACCCCGTGGGCCGCCGGGTGCTGAGGACCGAAGTTGATCGTGAAATTTCGTTCAGACGCCGCTTCGGACGCGCTGTCCGTCACTTCAATGATCTTCGTGCCGTCCGCCATTGGATCCTACGCCTTCTCGCCGCCCACAAAAGCGGACATTACTTCCGCGCCAGTCATACGCGTCCGGTCGCCCGAAAATTCATAGAAACCGGGCTTGTCATCGACGAAGATTTCCACTGCGAAGACCGCATCGGATAAATCATCAAGGGCGCCGGCATGGACCGTATGCATTGATCCATCTTTGAACCGATAAAACAGGTTGGAGCCGCAGGTTCGGCAGAATGCGCGCTCCGCCCATGCAGACGACGAATAAACGGAAAGCTGGCGTTCATCCTCAATTACTGGCGGCCCGACAAGCGTTACGCCAAGAAGCGGCCCACCTATTGCCCGCCGACACATGCCGCAGTGGCAAGCGTCGACATGCACTTCGCCGTCCGTTTCCTTTGGCGTAGCCTTGAATGCGACCGCGCCGCAAAGACACCGGCCTGTTCTTTCGCCCATCGCCCTACTCCTTTGCGCCGCGCGCCTTTTCATCGCCGGGAATGACGTACTGCGCGCCTTCCCAGGGCGAAAGATAGTCGAAATCCCGGTACTCCTGAACGAGGCTTACCGGCTGATAGACGACCTTCTTCAATTCATCGTCATACCGCACTTCCGTATAGCCGGTCAGCGGGAAGTCCTTGCGGAGCGGATAGCCTTCAAAGCCGTAGTCCGTCAGTATCCGGCGAAGATCCGGATGACCGGCAAAAACTATTCCATACATGTCGAACGCCTCGCGTTCGAACCAGTCAGCGGCCGGATAGACGTCGCGTACTGACGGAATAGCCTGCGATTCGCCGACCTGCGCCTTTACCCGAACGCGTACATTGTTGTGCAGGCTGAGCAAATGATAGACGACATCGAAACGCCGCGCTCGCTCCGCGTGATCGACGCCGCAAAGATCGATTAGCTGCACGAAATGGCAAGCCGGATCATCGCGCAGGAAGGTCAACAGCCTGACGATCGAATCCGCACGGGCGTTAACGGTAAGTTCGCCATAGGCAATCTCGACACTGAATACATCTTCCGCGCTCTGCGCGGCAATATGGTCGGCCAGTTCGCGTATCTCAGGGTTGGCGTCTTCGATAGCGGTCATTGTTTTGGTTTCCCGATCATGTTCCTGATCCGGCGGCGAAGCGGCAGGTATCCCGAAACGGCGACGCCGGCGATCAGCGCGCCAACAGCGGATCGCCGAACGTCGTCGCCGAACGCCGCGTCAGCGCCAAGGCTGCGATTCAGCGCAAAAAGCACACAACCGACGCCGACCGCCGCCGCAGTCCCCGTCACGAGATCCGATGACTTCACGGCGCACCCTCCGCTATCGGACGATCGAGCCTTCGCGGCGGATCTTCTTCTGGAGCTGTAAAATGCCGTAGATCAGCGCTTCAGCAGTCGGCGGACAGCCTGGCACGTAAATGTCTACAGGCACTATGCGGTCGCAGCCACGAACGACCGCATACGAATAGTGATAGTAACCGCCGCCATTCGCGCACGATCCCATCGAGATCACATACCGCGGGTTCGGCATCTGGTCGTAGACCTTGCGCAAGGCCGGCGCCATCTTGTTGGTCAGCGTTCCGGCCACGATCATTACGTCCGACTGCCGCGGCGAGGCGCGCGGGGCGACACCAAACCGTTCAAGGTCCCAGCGCGGCATTGACGCCTGCATCATCTCCACTGCGCAGCACGCGAGCCCAAACGTCATCCACATCAACGAACCGGTGCGCGCCCAGTTGATCAGGGCGTCCGCCGGCGCCGTGAAAAAGCCGCGGTCGGCCAGCTGGTCGGAAAGGTCCGTAAAGAACGGATCCTTTGCTTCCGGTCGATACACCGGCCCGTCGCTGTCCAGGGTCCGGTCAAGCTTCAGCTCGTCTATCGCCATTCGAGCGCTCCCTTTTTCCACTCGTACAGGAAGCCGATCGCAAAGACGGCGAGGAATACGAACATCGACCAAAAGGCGAATATCTGGAAAGCGCGGTCAGCGCCGAGAGTCGGGTTGAACAGCGTAACCGCCCACGGGAATAGAAACGCGACGTCGAGATCGACAATAATGAAAAGGATCGCGACGATGTAAAACTGAACGTCGAACTTTGTGCGGGCGTCATCAAATGCGTTGAACCCGCATTCATACGTCGACACTTTTTCCGCGTCAGGCGCATTCGGCGCAATGAGCATTGGGATAAAGGTGAACGCCAACGCCAGCGCCAACGCGATCCCGAGAAAGACAAGGATCGGGAGATAGTCGAGGAGAAAATCGGCTGTCGCCATCTGCCGGCACCACTTCGATAAGGTATATCTCGACCGGTACGCTGCAACGTAGCGGTCATCTGGATTTTCGCCGGAAACTAGGGAGATGCACTGTCAAACGCAACGCGTTTCCGCGTCGCGGCAAGCCTGGTGTCGGGGGAGCCTTTTGCGAAGGCCTACTGTCCGGGAGGGCGAGGTTCATCTGACGCGCCGCCCCGGGCAGGGTCACGGTCAGTCTTGGTCCAGGTGCGGGTCGACGCCCTCGCCGAGCCGCCATAAACGCCTGACTTTGAAGCGATATACCCAAAAACCGCAGGCGCGAGCGACAACGGAAGGATCCGCCGGCCGTCGACCAGCCAGCCGGCAAAAACCGCAATCGCAAGCATGGCAAGGCCAATCGCGCTTGCAAAGGCCACGGCGACCTCGCCGACGATCGCCAGCAAGGTCCCGATCGCCAAAAGGATTGCAAGCATAGCGAATAGAATCGTCAGCGGCGGCGCGGCGATATCGACGCCGAGAAACGCCATCTGGCGGTTGCCCGACGCAAGACCTCGGAAAACAAGGCCAGGAGCGCGCCTGAACGCGATTCGCAAAGAGCCGTGCTCCCATCGGGCGTGCTGAATGTCCGCCGCGCGGCCATCCGACGGAAAGTCGCTTGAGACTACCGCCTCCTCAATCAGGATCGGGCCTTCGCATTGGCCCGCAAGGACAATCGACAAGGCGAGATCCTCAACGATTTCACCGGCTCCAAGCTCCAGCGTCCCCGCAATGCGCCAGGGGATCGCCGTCCCGGCCCCGGTAACGCGGGTCATGCCGGCAAGCGCGTCGAGGCCGCGCATGCGGGTCTGGTTCATGAACGCCCAGGCGAAGGCCGAAACACGACACTTTACATTGGCGCTCGCCGGCGCGGTCATGAGATACAATGCCTGTGCGGCGCGGTCCGCCGACTGCGATGAGCCAGCCACGAGATCGAGGGCGCCGGGCGCGAGGCGACAGTCGGCATCAAGGAAGAACACTGTCTCGGGCGGGACGCTGGTCTTTAGATGGTCAAGAGCGAACTGTAATGCGAACCCTTTGCCCTTGTGAGTTGCATCCTTTCGCTCAATGACGTCCGCCCCGAGGCTTCTAGCGATGCGCGCCGTATCATCGATGCAGTTATCGGCGACGACGATCATGCGGTCATTTTCCTGAAGTTGTCCCTGCAGGCTCGACAATGTCGCTTCTATGACGGCCGCTTCATTGTGCGCCGGCACGACGACGGCAACCGGCCTACGCCCCACGGGACGGGGCGACAGCCGCCGACGCACGAAGAAACCCGAGAGGACTTCGACCAGAATAAAGGCTGCGAGGCCGCCGAATACTATTCCGGGGGCGAGAAGGATTGCCGAAACGAGCGCGATCACTGGCGACGCTCCCGAATGGCGCGTTCGAACAGACCCATCAGGATGACCGCTTCGGAATCGATGTCGTGGCGTTCAGCGACGCGGGCTGCGCCGTCAAGGCCCATGGCGACCAGGCGGCCGACGTCCGAATCGAGCGCCGCCTCCATTGCGTTCGCAAGGCTCGCTTCGTCCGCCGGCGCGACGAGCCAGCCATTGACGCCTTCGCGAACCAGTTCGGGAATGCCGGCGACCGTTGTCGAGATGACGGGGGTGCCCAGCGCAAAAGCTTCCATGATCGATACCGGCAGGCCTTCGGCATAGCTTGGCAGCACGAAAGCCCGCGCGCCGAGGAGCGCCGACCTGACCTCCGCTGGCGGCGCCGCGCCAGTCAGACTGACAACGCCATCAAGCTGCGCCGCGGCGATCATGTCCGCCAAGGCGGCGCGCAACGGGCCGTCCCCGATGATCCGCAAACGGAACCTGCGGCCGCGAGACGCGAGTATCGCCGCGGCCGATACAAGCGTCGCCTGACCTTTCTGCTCCGCCAACCTTCCAACTGACACAAAAAGATCCGGCGAAAAGGAAGCCGCCGGCTTCGGCTCAAAGTAGTTAGGTTCGATGCCGCATCGCACGACTTTGATCTTCGACCAATCGGCGAAACCGACCAGCCGGCGTAGTTGACTGCGTCCGTACGAGGAGATCGCGACCACGAACGACGCGCGAGCGATCTTGTCGCCAAGATGGATCAGCGCGGCCTTGTCGAATTCTTCCGGTCCATGAACAGTAAAACTGTACCCGACACCCGCAAGTTCGGCCGCGAACATCGCCACGGTCGCAGAGTTTGTGCCGAAATGGGCATGAAGGTGCGCGACGCCATCGCGCACGGCCCATTCGGACAGGGCGAGCGCTTCGATCCAATAGAATAAATGACGGCCGACGCCGCTCTCTGATCTCGCCCCCATTCCAATCGCACTCAACAACAGTGAAATTGCTTTGCCCGGCGAGCGCAGCAACGTCCGGATGGCGGCGAGGGGCATCCCGCCGGCGCCGATAACGGGTCGTGTCTTTTCGCGTTCGGCCTGGTCCTCCGGCGAAGCCGCCTCCGGCCGACGTATCGCATATCGGATGACGAGCGCGCCGGCGCGTTCAAGCGCCTGGATTTCACGCCGAATGAAGCTGTGGCTTAGTGCTGGGTACTGATTGATTACATAACCGACGCGCAGGACAGACGTCTGCGCGGCCGGCGCGGCGCACGCGCTCCCCACACTGGCTTCACTGTCCAAATCTGACCCGGCGCCCGCATCCATCATTTGTACTCGATAAGGGCGGCCTGGCGTCGCCGGAGCGTCGCCCAAGCGAACTTCAAGACGCCAATCATCTCCGGAAATCTCGCCGCCGTGCAGGCAATCGCGTAGGCAGCGCGGCCCTTGCGCAGATCTGCCCGGCGAATATAGGTCCTCAGCATTTGGACCGGATAGTAGGCAAAGACAAAAAGGAACGCCGGCGTCCAGGCGATCGCGCCGACAACCGCGGCAAGCGGGAGCCCGGCGCCGAAGGCGACCGCCCGCAGCGTCTCCCGAACCCAGAAGCGTTCCGGCGAGCGGCCGTGATTGCGGGCGCCATTTGCAAAGGCGTAGCCGCTGCGCGACATTCTTCGCCACCATTGCGACGCGTGCGTCATCGCCGCGTCGTGCCGCGTCATCTCGGCGTCAAGGCGCCAGACCTTCCAGCCCGCCGACCTTAACCGGAAGCATAGATCCGGCTCTTCGCCGGCGATAAGGCGCGGATCAAATCCACCGACCTCTCGGAACGTGTCGGTACGGATCATGAAGTCGCCGCCGCAGGACCGGGCTTCGCCCACCGACGTCTCCCATTCGATGTCGCACAGCAAATTGTAAACCGAAGCCTCAGGATACTTCTCCCGACGTCGACCGCAGGCGATCCCTATTTCTGGCCTCTCGCCAAGAAAGCGCGCGGCTATAGACATCCAGCCCTCGACGACCTCGCAATCGCCGTCAATGAACTGGACATACGCCGGCGAGCCGGCGAGCCGCTCGACGGCGTCGAAGCCAGCGTTGCGCGCTCGCGCCGCAGTGAACGGCGTCGTCATATCAAGTTCGACAACATGAACGCCAAGCGCCTGCGCCGCCGCGACGCTGCCGTCGCTGGAGCCGGAATCCACGTAAATCACATCGCTCGGCGTCAGTTCCGACACGAGGGAGTTCAGGCATGCGACGAGGCGCGCGCCTTCATTGCGGCCAATGGCAATGGCTGCGATCCCGCGAAGCGGCGCGTCATGTGATCCGGCGATCATTTGGACGTCTTAGTGGATTCGGCACAAGGAATTCTGAACGATATTGCCCGCGATGCTGACAGTCCTGTCGCAACTACTCGGCAGCCGCCTTTTGTGTCACAAACCCGGCACTTCCGGCTTGCGCCAGACGCGGTGTTAGCCGGAGCACGCCGTCCTCGATTTTTCCGTGGCGCAAGCTCCAAAAATCGCGGAAGAAATCTTGAGGATGGCGCCATGGCCAACGGCCCTGTTTTGGCAGGATTGGCGTCGCACGCTTCACAAAACCCGACGAAAAATCGAGGAATGGGTCGCGGGGCATTGTCGGGTCGTCGTTCACGGGCTTTGCCACACCCTTGCCGACATCCCTCATATGGTTAAGGAGCCGCGTCGTGAAATCGCTGACAAGATCGGCCCGCAAGGTCCAAGACGCATTGGCGTAGCCGAACACGCTGACGAAGTTTGGAACATCCTCGTACATCAAGCCCTTGTAGATGAACTTATCACCCAGATTGACCCGCTCCCCGTCGACATAGAGGCTCGCGCCGCCAACCGCCTCGAGGATCAGGCCGGTAGCAGAAACGACGATGTCCGCTTCGAGAAGTTGACCGGACGCCAGGCGGATGCCGTTCGCTTCGAAGGCGTCGATCCGGTCAGTGACGACGGAGGCCTTGCCGGAGTTGATCGCGGCGTAAAGGTCGTCATCAGGCACGAGGCAGATTCGCTGGTCCCACGGATTGTAGGCAGGGCCGAAATGCGTATCGACATCATAATCCGGGCCAAGTTTCTCCCTGGCCTGGTTCATCAGCTTCCTGCGCGTCGCGTTGGGAGTCGCCCGCGCCAGCTTGAACATCACTTGCTGCAGCACGATCCGCTGCGAGCGCATTAGCCTGTAGACTATGGACTTCGGCAGGAATTGCGCGAGGAACTGAGCCAACCCACTCGTCGCCGGCATCGCGAACATATAGGTCGGCGAGCGCTGAAGCATCGCCACATGGCGTGCGTTGGCGGCCATTGACGGCACCAGCGTTACGGCCGTCGCGCCCGATCCGATCACGACAACGTTCTGGTCCGCGAAGTCGAGGTCCGCGGGCCAGTTTTGCGGATGGACGAGCCGCCCCTGAAATCGCTCGACCCCCGGAAACGCCGGCATGTATCCTTCCGAGTACCGATAATAACCTGAGCAGTTCCAGACAAAATCGCAGGTGAAGCGCTTTGCGTCGGCGCCCTCGCCTACGGTTACCGTCCAGCGCGCATCAGCCGATGACCATGAAAAGTCCGTAACCCAATGGTTGAATCGGATCTTCTCGATCAGCCCGAATTCATTGGCTGTTCGTATTACGTAGTCCTTGATCGAAGGTCCATCGGCAATGGCCTTGGCTTCCGTCCACGGATAAAAGCGGTACCCAAGGGTGAACATGTCGCTGTCGGAGCGGATGCCCGGATACCTGAACAGGTCCCAGGTGCCGCCGAGCTCCTGTCGTCCCTCGAGGATCGCAAACGTCCTTCCAGGACAGTTCTTCTGGAGGTGATAGGCAGCGCCGATACCTGACAGACCTGCGCCGATGATCAGGACATCGAAATGGCGGCGAGCGTCGTCAACGCGGTTAAGCGACCCAAGCGGATCATTGGCGGCAGCCGATCCGGGCATATCATCCAATGCGCTTTCGCCCATTCTGCGTTCCTTTTTCTCAGCCGCCATTTGCCCAATCGCCCGATTTCCAGCCGGCTTTGTAAACTAACGAGTTTACCGGAAAGTACACAGTTCGACCGGCAACGGTCAAACCAGGAAACCGCCACTGGCGCCTGATTGTTCAATGCCCTATGCCCCACGGAATTCTCCTCTTTTCCCAAGGCCGCACCCCATGTCGCTGACGCCATCCATCGGCGTTTTCCGATATCCTGCCTACGCCCGTTACTGGGTGATGCGACAGCTCATGAGTTCGTCGCGCCAGATGACGACGGTCGCGATCGGCTGGCAGGCGTATGACATTGCGCGACGGACCCGGACCGTCGAAGAGTCGGCGCTGATCCTTGGCTTCATCGGCCTAACCATGTTCGCGCCGGTGTTGATTCTGTCGCTCGTCGGCGGACAGGCGGCCGACCGGTTCGACCGCAAATTGATCCTCCTTGTGACGCATATCCTGAAAGCGTCGACGCTCGCCATGCTTTCACTCTACGCGGTCGGCATGGGCGATCCGCCCTTGTGGATCCTTTTCGTCGCAGCCGGCATGCTCGGTTGCATCAACGCTTTCATGCCCGCGGCATCGAACGCGCTCTACCCGACGCTCGTGCCAAGGGAGATGCTCCCCAATGCGATCGGCTGGAACTCCCTCGGATTTCAGACATCCGCCATCGCCGGGCCGGCGATTGGCGGGTTTCTTTATCTCGCTGGGGCGGCGACCGTTTACGGCGTCGGCGCAATCATGACCGCGATCGCGGCCGTTATAATCCTGACCATGAAAACGCCGAAGCATATAGCGCCCAAAGATGCGCGCGGCATCGCCATGATGCTGGAGGGGTTGCGCTATGTCCGCGACAACAAGCTTGTCCTCGGCGCAATCTCGCTTGACCTCGTGGTTGTCTTCTTCGGTGGTGCGACTGCGCTCCTGCCGGTATTCGCGCGGGACATACTTCACGTCGGGGCAAGCGGACTCGGCTTCCTGCGCGCAGCGCCTGCCGCCGGCGCGCTGATTGTGGCCGTCAGCCTCGCCACGGCTCCGTTAAAGCGGCGCGTCGGCAAGTGGATGTTCGGCGCGATTGCGGTCTACGGACTGGCGATGCTCGGGTTCGGGCTGTCGAACGCGTTTGCGCTGTCAATGGTCGCGCTCGCCATCGCCGGGGGAGCCGACATGATTTCGGTATACGTCCGGCAATCACTGATCCAGCTCTCAACGCCGGATTTCATGAAAGGGCGCGTTGCGTCGGTGTCGTTCATCTTCATTTCAGCGTCAAATGAGCTCGGTGAATTCGAAAGCGGCGTCGCGGCCCGGTTTCTTGGACCAGTCGGCGCGGTACTGCTTGGCGGGGCGGCCGCGCTGACGACCGCTGCTGCGTGGACAAGAATCTTTCCGTCGCTCTGGCGAGCTGACGCCATCGAAGACACTGACGAAATCTATACGTCACGGCCGGATCGCACGCGGCCCGTAGGTGCAATTCCGGTCGACGCAAAGCAGTTGGACGCAAATGAACCCTCTGTGGTCGCGAAGCCTTAAGCCGTTCGCACAATCTTGCGATCGCTGCGGATCGGTCCATTAATGCGTCGAGCGAGCGAAAGGGAACGTCATGCGTATTCTGGCCAGCCAAATTGCAGCGGCCTGCGCCTTGCTGGTTCAGTGCTCGGCCCACGCGGCGGACCTGCCCGAGATCCTTGAGCGGGGGACATTGCGGGTCGCGGTTTCGCCGCTCGCGCCGTTTGTCATCAAAGGTGAGGACGGCGCTTACACCGGCTTTGAGATCGACGCGACAGGCGCACTGGCGGCAATGCTTGGCGTCGAAGTCGACTACGTCGAAACGCCTTTTTGTTCGTTGGGCGACGTTATTGTCGAGGGGCAAGCCGACATTGTCGCGTCCGGCTATTCCAATATCGCAGCACGGCGCAGCGCGCTGGCTTTTTCGTTGCCCTATCATGACTCCGAATATGTTCTCGCCCTGTCCAAACCCGCAGCGAAACGCGCCAGAACAATGCGCGGCATCAATCGCAAGGATATTTCGATCGGCTACCAGCAAGGCGGCGTGTCCGGCGAGGTGGCGAAGGCGGAGTTCGCGGGCGCAAATCTAAAGGCGTTTTCGTCGTTCCCTGAAATCGTCGCGGCGCTGAAAGCGGGCGAAATCGACGGCGCGGTCCTCTTTTCGCCCTACGACGAGGCGGCGACCAAGCTAAAGTCGCCGAGGTACATTATCCCGCATGAATTTCCCTTGACCCGCACGATCGAAGCGTTCGCGCTTCAGCAGGACGCGGAGGAATTGCGCGACGCGATCAATGGCTGGATCATCGAGAAGGATCTCGAGGGCTATTGGGACGACCTGGAAGAAAAATGGTTCGATCCCGACCAGATGATGATGAGCGCCCGTCCGGCGGAGCAGTGCAAATCGCTAACGCCGACCGGGTGATTGACTCAGGCCATCAAAAGCGCCGGTTGACCCCGAGCTCCGCGCTATGGAAGCCGGTCGTCGGACTAGACGCAAAGCCGACGTACCGATAGGCGGCCTCGATGCCGAAGCCTTCGCCGAGATAGAATTCGACGCCGGCGCGTCCGGAATAAGCTACCTGAAGGGAATCCTCGATTGCATCGAGAAGGACGATGTTCGGATCGACAGCGTCGAGGATCTGAGGCACCGCATCGACATAGGCGGGCCCTGCGCCGAAAGACGCAAATGGCGTAACGTGGGCAATCCCCGTGTAATCGACGCGCGCCCCGAACAGGGCGGCGAATGCCCATCGCTGATAGTCCGTCAGGAATGCGCCGCTCGGGTTAAATGCGTCGAACCGCTGGCGCTGGATCAAGGCTTCACCTTCAAGGCTCACTCGGATCGCGGCGCCGTCATAGATCGGCAGCGCGCCGCCGATTGATCCATAAGGCGACATCTTGGTCGTGTCCGGTCCGTTGCCGGCGAACGAAACGCCGCCGCGGACGAACGTCGAAAAGTCATAGCTCGCGTAGATCGAACCGAACGGATCGTCGCGTTCCTCCGCCATGGCTGACGGTACGGCAAAGAAGGCGGAGATCGCAGCAGCGATAACCAGACGGAATTTCATGACGGCGGCCCCAGGCTTCAACGAAATGGAAGCTAGGCCGCCCGCCTCAACTTACGGTTAAGGCGGCGTTGACCCAATCAGGGGGCGTCTATCGATGCCCGCGTCGCGGCAGCGAAGATTTCGAGCCCCTCGTCAAGCACGTCATCCGACACGGTCAGGGGCACCAGGCACCTCAGACACTGGGCGTGGCTCCCCGCAGTGGTCATCAGGAGCCCGCGTTCGCGGGCGGCAGTGAGAATGTCGCCTGAAAGCTTCGCGTTCGGTCGCTTCGGGTCATTGTCTTCGACGCACTCGACCGCGATCATGCCGCCAACTTGACGCACGTCGCCGAAAAGGCCGCGCGCCGGACCGGCCTGGAGCTCGCGCCAGCTCGCGGCGACGCGGCGGCCAATCGTCTCGGCGCGGGCCAGCAGCCCCTCTTCCTCAAAGACTTCCAGCACGGCGAGCGCCGCGGCGCAGGCGATCGGATTGCCGCCATAGGTGGAGCCCATCCCGCCTGGCGCTATCTTGTCAAGCAAGTCAGCCTTGCCAATGACGGCGGCAAGCGGGACGCCAGCGGCAATCGATTTGGCGCAGGCGATCAGATCCGGTTCGACGCCGGCGTGTTCGATGGCGAACATCTTGCCGGTCCGACCCATCCCTGACTGGATTTCGTCGAGGATCATCAGGATACCGTTGTCGTCGCAGATCTTCCGCAGCGCCTGCAGGAAAGACGCGGGCGCAGGATTGAACCCGCCTTCGCCCTGCACCGGTTCGACGATGATGGCCGCGACTTCCTCGACCGGGATCTGCGTCTTGAAGATGTGCTCGAGGCACGCAAGGCAACCCTTCTCCGAAATCCCGTGATAGGCATCAGGATACGGCGCATGGAATATGCCCGGCACCAACGGCCCGAAGCCGACCTTGTACGGTTTTGATTTGCCCGTAAGGGTCGTCGCCAGAAGGGTTCGCCCGTGGAAGGCGCCTTCGAACGCAATGACGCCCGGGCGGCCGGTGATTCGACGGGCGAATTTCACGCAGTTTTCGACTGCTTCGGCGCCGGAGTTAAACAGCACTGTCTTCTTGACGGTCTTGCCTGGCGCAAGAAGGTTCAGTCGTTCGGCAAGTTCGACGTAAATCTCGTACTGGGCGATGCCAAAGCAGGTGTGGATGAACTGATCAGCTTGCCGCTTGATCGCCTCGACGACTTTTGGGTGGCGGTGGCCGACGTTCAGAACGCCAATGCCGCCGATGAAATCGATGTAGCGCTTGCCTTCGACATCCCAGAGCTCCGCATTTTCCGCTTTGGCGGCATAAACGCCGGATTTGGACGGCAACCCGGCCGGTAACGCTTCGTCGCGCCGCGATTTCAGGGCGGCGTTCGACACGAACTCATTGGCGGCGGACATGTTCAGTTGTTGCTCCCTGGCGATACGGGCGTGCCGCCCGCTTTTTCGGATCCGCACCGGATATCATGTTCCGCGCAATTTTCTATCGTCCAGATCGGCCGGAGAGTTTCCTCGCGGCGGCGGGTTGATCAATCCTTCGTTTATGACAGTATGGCGTTCATATAGCAGAAAGTTGTTCTGGCGTTGGCATTCACACTAACTAAATTCGAATTATCGCGTGAAAAGGACGCGAAACATGCAGGAAACGCCAAGCCGGGCAAGCTCCCAACCCAATCGGGCGCCGCAAGTTTCGGGCGAAGAAGCCGCCTTGAATGATGTCGAAGTCGGGAAGCGCATCCTGAGGTTCCTGCGCCTGCTCAACGCCAGCAGCAATGACGACGCGCTGCGGGAGTTCGCCATGCAGCGAAACTGGATGGACGCAGCCGGTGAACCGACGCGCGAGGGACGTCGGCTGGTTCACGGCTTCGACAGCGCCGAGCGTCCGGGCGACATGTCTCAATAGCCGAGTTGGTCAGTGTTGCGGCGGCCATCCGACAAGGCCCGGCGCATATCACCCCAAACGTCGGCCCGGCGCGATTTCGCGCGCTGAGGTCACAAGTTCGATGACTGCTGGTTTGCCGCTCTTCCGCGCACGCTCGAATGCGTCAGGAAACGCGTCGTCATTTGCGACTCGTTCGCCATGGGCGCCGAAGCTCTCCGCATACGCCTTGAAATCCGGATTTACGAGATTTGTGCCGGAAATGCGACCAGGATAGTCCCGCTCCTGATGCATGCGAATCGTTCCGTATGACCCATTATTCACGACGAGGACAATGACAGGAAGATTGTACTGCATCGCCGTCGCAAGTTCATTCGACGCCATCATAAAACATCCGTCTCCGGCGACGCAGACCACCGTCCGGTCTGGTTGCGCCGCCTTCGCAGCAAGTGCAGCCGGAAAACCGTAGCCCATTGCGCCCGAAGTCGGCGCCAGCTGGGTCTTGTAACCTCGGTGCCGATGAAACCGGTGCAGCCAGGCGGCGTAGTTTCCTGCCCCATTGCAGATTATCGCCTTCGGGCCAGCAAGATCGCCGAGCTGCCCGAACACGGACGAAAGGTTCACGCCCTCTTTCACTTCGATGGGCGTGGAAAACGCCTGGTAGGCCTCGTGGCCTTCGTGCGCCTGCGTCGCCCATGCTGCGTTCGGGTCGCGCCGCCGCCGATTGGCTTCGACAAGGAAGCGGTCGGGAGAGGCGTTGATCGCCACGTCCGCCCAATAAACGCGGCCAAGTTCATCAGCCCCGGGATGGATATGAATCAGACCCTGTTCAGGATTGGGCGCCCGGATGAGTTCATATCCGGACGTCGTCATTTCGCCCAGTCGCGGCCCGAGGGCAATCAGAAGATCGCTGGCGCGGATGCGATCGGCCAGCGCCGGATTTGGCGCAATCCCAACATCGCCGATATAATTCGGGTGGCAATTGTCGATAAGGTCCTTTGACCTGAACGTTGCGGCGACCGGCAAGCCCGTATCCTGAACAAAGGTCTTGAGCCGCTCCGTGGCAAGCAGGCTCCAGCCGCCGCCGCCCACTAGCAACAATGGGCGCCGCGCCTCCCGCAACAGCCTCTCGAACTGAAGCATCGCCTTGGGTCCCGCGGCCGGCGGCGTCTCGACGACGCGAAGGGGCGCGGGCGCGTCCGCTTCCTCGGCCAGCATATCCTCCGGCAGGGCGAGCACGACAGGGCCGCGGCGGCCGTTGATGGCGGTCGCAAATGCCCGGTGCATGTACTCGGTCACGCGCGACGCCTGATCGATCTGACCCGCCCATTTTGCCGTAGACGCAAAGAACTGGCGGTAATCTATTTCCTGGAATGCCTCCCGGTCCATCATCGACCTGGCGACCTGGCCAATCAGGTAGATCATCGGCGTGGAGTCCTGGAACGCCGTATGGACGCCGACGGCGCCCTGCGTCGCGCCTGGCCCGCGCGTCACCATGCACACGCCCGGGCGTCCGGTGAGCTTGCCATAGGCCTCAGCCATGTTGGCGGCCGCCGCTTCATGCCGACATGAGATAAGCTGGATTCGATCGCGCACGTCGTAGAGGGCATCGAGCACCGGCAGGTAACTTTCGCCCGGCACGCAAAACACGTGGGTGATCTCATTGATGACGAGCGAGTCGACAAGATGGCGGGCGGCGGTCTGGCGTGTCATTGGGCGACTATGCCGTGCGCCTCAGGCTGCGTCGATGGGCGCGACCAGCCAGGCCATGCGGCGCGTTGCGCGCCTCTCAATCAGGACCGACCCTCTGGTCATCAAGCGACGCTGCACTGTCGCAACTAGCCGCGCGATCAGAAGGTCGGGATCGCGCGTGAATGACTGGCCGTCATGAGACAGGAACCGCCGCTCGGCGCCTCGTGCGGCCGCCGCCATGAGATGGACGGCGCTCAGGTCCGGATAGTCGTCGATGATCTTATTGACGAGGCCGCCTTCCGCGTCGGGTTCAACGAAGATCACATCCGCATGGGGAGTAATACCAGCAAGCTCGAAGTTGGGCTCATCAAGGGCGGGATCAAGGAGAACAAGCTCATCGCGCCGCCCGGCATAGGAAATGATGTCGTCAAGCAGTTCGCCATCGACAGGGTGCGGTCCGCTTCGGTCCGGCAACGCGCTTTGGCGCACGCGCTCCGCCGCATGTCGCGGCACGATAGTGAGCACAATGTGCTCCATCTGCGCCTCCCGCCAGTTTCCTGAAGGGATTAAGCTGCCGATTCTACGACTAATTCGTTAGCAACCGTCTTGCGGCGCATGGTCGTCTGGCGTTCGCTTACATGGCGTCCACCTCATCCGCGCGCGACAGAACCCTGGTCAAGCTCGGCCGCTAGAATTAAGCCAGCCTCGACATCCGCCGCAACATCCTGACGGACGCCTCGAACGAGTTCGAGGAACGCCGACTCTGTCCACTCCCTCACAACATCGCCGGTGAGACGGTCTATCGCGGAATAGGCCCTTACGCCGCTGGCCGTGAGTCCGATCTTCAACCGCGCGCCGTCAGCAAGTACACGAGAGACGGCCAAACGGGTTGCGAGCCAGCAAGTCGGGTCAGTGACCGCTATATCCCGCCTTTCAGCCGGGCATGGCGTCGCCAACGGCGCCGTCAGCGAATTCGCTTCACGCTGTTCGCGCTGCGGGCGCATCCTCGGCGGCGGCGCGGCCGACGCCCGGTCGAGTCGGTCTTCCTCACGAAGTTGAAGGACGGCTGACATACCGAAGGCCTGATAGGTTGCTGCATCGCGGAACCTAACTGTTGGCCGTAAAGCACTGGAAACGTGAACTGACCCAATTCAAACATTTGCGGCAACTCGTCGCTAACGATGTCGAAAGGACATGAACGATGCCGAATGACGCAGAGGTCATCATCATCGGCGCCGGTCACAATGGATTGACCTGCGCTGCCTACCTGGCGTCCGCAGGAAAATCAGTGATCGTTCTTGAAGCCCGTGACGTCGTCGGCGGCGCGGCCGTTACCGAAGAATTCGCGCCCGGCTTTCGAAATTCCACTGCCAGCTACACCGTCAGCCTGCTGAACCCGAAGGTCATCGCCGATCTTGATCTACACGCCTACGGACTGCGGATTGTCCGCCGCGAAATTTCGAATTTCTGGCCGCTTGGTCAGCGTCCCGGCGACTACCTGAAACTGACGTTCGATGCGGATCGCAACCGGGACGAGTTCGCCCGCCTTTCCGCAGATGATGCCGATGCGCTGCCTCGGTATGCCTCGGACATTGGCGACGTCGCCGACGTCATCCGGGACCTTGCGATGGAAACGCCGCCGAACCTTGGCGGCGGCCTCAGGGATGCTTGGCGCGCCTTGAAAACCGGCAACCGTCTGCGACGGCTTCCCGAGGCGAGGCAACGGCTGGTCTTCGACTTTTTCACCGTCTCCGCCGAGGCGTTCCTGCGGCGCTATTTTCGCCATCCAGCGATCATCGGGGCGTTCGCGTTTGACGGCATCGTCGGCAGCTACGCCGCGCCATCCACGCCGGGCACTGCCTATGTTCTACTGCACCACGCCTTCGGGGAGGTGAATGGCGAAAAGGGACAATGGGGTCATGCAATTGGCGGCATGGGCGCCATCACGACGGCCATGCGCCGGAGCGCGGAGGCGCGCGGCGCAAAGGTTTTCACCGGCGCCGCAGTCGCAGAGGTCCTAATCGAAGGCGGACGCGCAATTGGCGTACGAATGGTCGATGGGCGAACCATGCGCGCGAACGCGGTCGTCTGCAACGCGAACCCGAAGCGGCTCGCGCTCGATCTATTGCCGGCCGCCGGATTGCCGCCAAAGGGCAAAGTATTCAGGGACCGGATGACGCACTACGCCTGTGGATCGGCGTCGTTCAGGATGAATCTCGCGCTCTCGGGACTTCCACAATTTACCGCGCTGCCAACAGACGGCGCCGCGGAGCATCATCGCGCCGGCATAATCATTGGACCATCGGTCGGCTACCTTGAACGCGCATACCTTGACGCAAGAATGCATGGGTGGTCTCGCGAGCCGGTCATCGAGATGCTGATCCCCTCAACCCTGGACGACACGCTGGCGCCGGGTGGACAGCACGTCGCCAGTTTATTTTGCCAGCATTTCGACCCGGACCTCGCCATTGGACGCAGCTGGGACGAAGCGCGCGAGGACGCTGTCGAGACGATCATTTCCACAGTGGAATCCTATGCGCCAGGCCTGCGCGAGCTGATCGTCGGTATGCAGATACATTCGCCGCTCGACCTCGAACGCAAGTTCGGCCTGGTCGGCGGCGACATTTTTCACGGACGCCTCTCTCTTGACCAGATGTTCTCCGCGCGGCCAACCCTTGGCGCCGCCGGGTATCGCCTGCCAGTTGACGGCCTATGGCTGTGCGGATCGGGCGCGCACCCCGGCGGCGGCGTCACCGGGGCGCCTGGCCACAACTGCGCCCGGGAGATGTTGCGCGGTTGACCGGCGAGCGTTCCCGGCGATCGACGAGGCCAGCAACGCGGACGGCTTCATCGGTCCGGCATCAAGGGCGCGCGGTCGCCGATCCCCAATAGTTGAAGCCGAGCGCCTTCGGCGTCGACGGCAAATACATCGTCTTGAGGTCTTGGACGTCAAAACCGCCTGCTCGCAATAGCTCGGGCACGTTCCGATTGAGATTGCAGCCGCCAGCGATCGCGCCCCAGATGCCGTTGAACCGGTCCTGCCATTTGCGCACGTCGCGATCCGGGGCCGCGCCATGCTCGCAAAAGTGCAGAACCCCTCCGCGCCTCAGGACGCGCCGCATGCCGGCAAGCGCCGTCAACGCATCCGGGATCGTGCAAAGCGTGTACGTTACGAGCACCGCGTCAATCGATCCGTCCGGAAGCGGAATTTCCTCGCTCGGCAGATCCAGAAACTCAATCGACAGCGGACTCGCTGCAAGGCGCCTGCTTGCGCGACGGCGCATCAGTTCCGAAGGTTCCAGAGCGAAAAGCTTGTCCACCTTCGACGCATCGTAAAAGGGCAGGTTCTGGCCCGCGCCAAATCCGATTTCGAGGACGACGCCAGTAGCGCGCGGCACAATCTTTTGACGCTGCCTCGATATGGGTTTCAGGCCGCAGGCGCACTCAACGAGCGCAGGCTCTATGTATCGGCGATAGGGATTCATGTTGATGTCAGGGTTGTCGGCGCTTGCACTTTGTCGTTGACGACCAGCTTGAAGACATCTGGCCGAGCGTAGTGGCCTGCGGCGTCAAAATCCATTCGGGCGCGCGTGATATCGTCTAGGTCGAGTTCAGCGGTGAGGATCGTTTCGCAGTCGCGCGCGGGCCCAGCGAGAATTTCGCCCATTGGCGACGCAATAAGGCTGCCGCCAGCGATTAGTACCTCGGGCGGCGGGTCAATCCGCATCGAAAGCACTTCCTGCGGAATCGCGATGGTTGGCAAATGCTGGCAAGCGGACAGGACAAAGCATCTGCCTTCAAGCGCAATCATGCGCATGGCCGACGTCCAGCTTTCGCGATCATCGACGGTTGGCGCGCAGTAGAAGTCGACTCCCTGCGCGTACTGGCTCATCCGCAAGGCCGGCATGTAGTTTTCCCAGCAAATGACGCCGGCAATGCGGCCGCAAAGGCCTTGCGCGACCGCGAGCGTCGAACCGTCGCCCTGCCCCCAGATCACCCGTTCGGCGGCTGTCGGCATCAGTTTCCGCCGTTTGCCGAGAAACCGGCCGTCGCCAGAGAAAAACAGGACAGTGCAATACAGAGTGCCGCGGGTGACGGGATCGAGTTCGATCGCGCCGACCACGAGGTCCATCTTCAGTTCGCCGGCAAGGGTAGCGATGGCATCAACTTCCGGTCCCGGAACAAGGATCGCGCCATCCGCATACAGCCTGAACAATTCACGCCCTTCCATGGAGCGGGACCCGACAGGCGCGCCAAAGTGCGCACCTTTCGGATACCCACCGATAAAAGCCTCCGGGAAAACGGCGATTTGCGCGCCGCAGCGGGCGGCATCAGCAGCAAGATCGTGGAGTTTGGCCATTGTCCGAGGCGTATCGAACAGGAATGAGCCGGCCTGAACGACTGACGCAGTGACCTTGCCGCGGCTCATTTCCTCTTGATCGCGTCGCAATGCCAGCAGGATTCCATGCCGCCGGCGCCGATAGGACTTCCCGGAGGCGCGTCCGTCGCGCGCAGCGTCGGCGACGCGCTGGGCGCCGGACGCGACAGGTGAGCTTCGATCCGCGACACCAGCCATTCACGGAATGCGCGATCCTGCGAAGGGCCGTCAATCAGTCCAGGACGCAATCGCGATCGCATGGCGCGCAGATATCCATCCGTGCGCGCGGCAATTTCAGGTGAAGTCGACGCCGCCGCAAGTTCGATCATCACGGCGACGAAACGGGCCTGCACGATCCGCGAAACCAACGCCGCCGTATCCGGTCCGTCGCCCCGGAACACCGCGGTTTCTGTCGACTGAAAGACTTCTTCCAGCGTCGGCGCGTCAACGTCGAACCGCTCGGTTTCCACGAGCCGGGCAATCCTGGCGGGATGATAAATTGCCGAGAGCGTCAACGTCGCCGCGGCGTCCGCCGCCGACGAGAGGTCGAACATTTCACCGCTTTCACCATCGAACTGTTCGCGCGCGCTCGCCCATCCGTAACCTGCGTCGATCGTCGGCGTCAGACGATTGATGACGTCCGGCGACAAGGACAGCGCTCGAGGGTCCAAAGTGCGCAGGAGCGCCGCAAGGGCCGCCCGCTGCCGATCGCCGGCGACTGGCGCGCCAACAGCGTTTTCGTCGCCTTTCGTTGCGTGACGAAACTCAAATCCGCCAAGCGCCTTTGCGGCCGCGGCCGTCTGATAGCGATGGTAGAGATAGAGCGGCACGATCACTTCGCGCAGTCTTGAGGTCGGCTCCTGGTTCTTCAAGACGCGTTCGCCGAATTTGGCGAGCGCCCTGGCGCGAACGGTCATGGTCTCGTCGAGCACCGCAATTGGATCGGCGCCATTGTCCCAGACCGAACCATAAGGGTGCGCCGCGCCCGTCGACCGTCCGTGCGCGTCATCGACGAACCGGAGCCCGCGGGCATAGGCATCATCGACGAGCGCCTCGAGCATTGCCTGTTCGTCGGCGTCATCCGGGAAAGCCGCATAAAGCCAAGTCGCGGCGAACTTGTCCCAATCGCCAACGCCGACGCCGTACGCGTCAGAGAAATCAAGGCCGCCATCCGCTGTCGGACGAACCAGCGGCGCGGGATAATCCATAACCGATGCGCGATCATTCGTGCTCGAGGCGAAATTGTGCGCAAAGCCAAGCGTATGGCCAACCTCGTGGGCGGCGAGCTGTCGAATGCGCGCAAGCGACAACTCAAGCGGATCGTCCGGTTCGCCGGTGCCCGTCTTTTCCACGCCGCCGAGCGCTTCGAAGATCATCCGGTCCTGTCGCACCCTCTGTGACCCGAGAATGACGCGTGCTTTCAGCATTTCGCCAGTTCGGGGGTCGGCGACGCCACCCCCGTAAGACCATCCCCGGGTCTGTCGATGAACCCATTGAATGATGTTGTATCGGACATCCATCGGGTGGGCGTCTTCGGGCAAGATCTCGACGCGGTAGGCGTCCTCGAACCCGGCGGCGTCGAACGCGTCGGCCCACCACGAGGCGCCTTCGACCAAAGCGGACCGAATTGGCTCAGGCGCGCCGTTGTCGACATAGAAGACGATCGGCTTTTTCGCCGGGCCCTTTTCGACGGACGGATCCTCCCGCTCAAGTCGAAACCGGCGAGCGAAGGCCTGCTCGATCTGCCCGCCAAGCGGCGCGCTGAAATCAAGGTAGGACATGTCGATCGCGCCGACTCGCGGATCGAAATCGCGCGACACAAAGCCATCGGCAGGCAATCGGACAAATGAGTGATGCAGCCGCAACGTGAATGATCGACCGTCCGCCGCAACTTGCGCGACTTCGTCGCCCGCTTCGGCGGCCGCGAACGTGATGGCCGCATCAATCTCTATATTGTCCGGAAACTGGAGAACGCCGCCGCGCTCAACGAAAGACCGGTCCTTGTCGAATGAATAGTTACCCTGTCCGGCTTCCTTCAAACGGGCGCCAACGCCCATGGCGTCGCTGGCAACGAAACTGGCGAGGTCGACGACAACGCGACCAGCTGGCGCATTGTCTTCAGCCTTTCCGCTCCAGAGAATTGACGACGCGAAGGAGTTGCGCACCGCAAGCTTTTCGGCCGGGTTTTCGGCGCTCGCGCGATACTCCCAGTTTTCTTGCTCTATAAGCACTTTGCCACCGACCAGCCTGAACGCAACAATCCGCCCTGCGTCGCCGAGACCTCGATCCAGCCCTACCGGGTTCGACCCCAAGCCTGCAGTAAGCCCCGCAGTGTGGATAAAGCGTCCGAGGACGCCATCGTCCGCGGGTGCGTCGAAAGCGACAAACAGTTTGCCATCATCGGTAAGGGCGACCGGGAACAAGGTGTCCGCGCTGTCGTTAAGGCCAGTGGGCAAGCCTGGCTTTGGTTCCGGCGCGCCATCTGTCGCCGGCGCGCATGCCGTCACGCCGCAAAAAATCACCAATACCGCTAGACAAGCCGATCGCATCCCGAGCCCTTCCCCGTTCGACCCCTCCAGCGAAACCTCGCCGAATGGTCAGATGAAGGCCAGTCTGGCCGCCGTCGGTCCTGATGAAAAGAGGCGGCGCAAGTTCTGGCGGCTGAAAGTTGCCAGCCAACAGGGACCGCGCCGGGAACAGGCGCTCGGTTCCCAGCGCGGATGCTCCAAAGGCGTCCGGGCCTTACAGCGGTGCGGCTGGCGCCTTACGGCGCCGGGCGGCCATGCTCAGCCCGCCAAGCGCCATTGCGAACATTGGAAGTGCGGCCGGCAGCGGCACTTCATTTATGTCGGTGATCGCCAATCCTTTCAGGCCGCCAAGGTTCGCTGAAAAGTCGCCGAGCTTCGTGAGGCCGCCGGTTGCGACATCGAGGGTGAAAAGCGATGTCAGACCGCCGCCGAAGAGCAGCGCGTAGGCAACCTCCCCGCCGCCCCCGGAAAAAATATCGAACCCGCCATTCGTTCCAAAGAAGAAGCTGGATCCACCCAGAGTCAGTGGTGCGATCGTCGAGATTGCCCCGGCGTTGTTTGCAAGGGCGCCAAGACTATCGGTCGCAGCGTCAAGGACGTATTGCACCGTCGCGCCTGCGCCGGCGAAACTGTTGGTATACGCATTGCCAACGATGGTTGGATCGACCCCCTCTGATACGTCGCCCACGCCGTAGAACAGGTCGGTCACCTGGGTCGTCGCCCCGTTCGTAGGATTGAACACGACGTTATCATTTGCGCCGGTGACCAGCCGCATGCGGTCGATCGTCGGGTTCCAGTCAACATCGAGAACGTTTGACTGGGGCACGACGACGGCGGCGCCATCATCAATACGGGTCGTCGCGCCTGTTGAAGTATCTATAACAAAGTAGCGGTCTGTCGCGCTGTCGAAACCGATCAGCTCGCCTGTCGCAGGTCGAAAGTCGAACGCGTCGAGACGACTTGCATCGCCCGTGACGGACAAAGTCGTGGCGCCGGCGGGGTTGCCAGGATCGAACGCCACGATCTGTTGGCCATTCGACGTCAACGCGAAGCCGGTCAGCGCAGCCTCAGCGCCGCCGACCAAGGTCGCCGCCACCGCAAGGCTGGCGATCGCTGCTGTAGTTACCCTCTGAAAGCCCATATACACCCTCCAATTGGACGCACCCGCCGACGGGCGGACGCGATTAACCATTCGGAGGCACGCAAGCCGCTGGCGAAAGGTTGCATTACGGAACCGAAAAGTTTCCTCAAACCATTGAATTTTCCGAATGCCGGGGAACGCATTCCAATGGCCACGCGTTTCCGCCATGGTCGCAACGCGTGACGGCGTGCAATCGCCGCGCAAACAAGCTCTCAGTAGCTGGAATCGGAACGGCGGGCCGAGATGTCGACAAACCTGGACGATCTCATGCTTCGAACGGCTCGCGGCGAAAGGCGCGCCTTCGAAGCATTGTACGATCGTACCTCGGCGAAACTTTATGGCGTGTGCCTGCGTATCTTGAATGATCGACAGTTGGCGGAAGACGCGCTTCACGACACCTTCGTTAATGTCTGGCTTCGCGCCGATCGCTTCACCGCCGGCAAGGCCAGCGTCATTTCGTGGCTGTGCGTCATCGCGCGCAATGCCGCGATCGATTTGCTGCGCCGCCGCCGGACTGTGCCAGATGGCGAAGACATGACCGTTTTCATTGACGATGCGCCTGATCCGGAACGGCGAGCGGAAGCGTCGAGCGAAATGCGGCGGTTGGAGGACTGCATAGAACAACTTCCAAAGAACCATGGCGGCATGGTGCGCAGCGCCTATTTCGAAGGGCTGACCTATTCAGATATCGCGGAGCGGCTAGGCGCGCCGGTCGGAACGGTCAAGAGCGCCGTCCGGCGGGCGATCATAAAGCTTCGTGAGTGCGTTGATCGCATCCCGAGCGGCCTCCAGTCCGTGAGCGATGACGCGCCCGAAGGCTCTGAAACTGACGGAGGCGTGGTCCTGCGATGACCGTTCCGTCCGAAGAAGACGAATTGTTCGCCGCCGAGGCGGCGCTTGGCGTTCTTGATGCGGAGGATAACGACCGTGCAGCGCGTCGCGCGGCTGAGGATGCGCAGTTTGCCGTACGATTGGCGGATTGGTCGGCGTTTTTCGCCGGCATGCTAACATCGACGCCGGAAGAGTCGCCTTCGCCGGAACTCAAAGCTCGAATTGTATCGAAACTCTTTGGCCACCCAACGACCGTAGCGCCGTCCCAGAAGGAACTCGCGTCTCGCCTTGCGTCGGCGCTGGCGTTCTGGCGGGCGACGGCGGTCGGTTTCTGCGCCGTCGCCCTTGTCGCAATTGGCTTCGCCGCCTTCATGTTGAGCACAAAAGCCGACGTTCGCGTCCGCGACTTCCCATTGATGGCCGCCCTAGCGCCGCCGGATGCTCCAAGCATTCTTTCAGTCCGGATCGACGCGGAAACAGGGGTTGTCGAAATTGCTGACGCCGCCCTTCAAATGGCGCTCGAGCGATCCGATCAGGCCGCCCAATTGTGGCTTATCCCTGAGGATGGCGCGCCGCGAAGCCTTGGCCTGATTAGTGGCGTCGGCCGCTCAACCGTGCGCGTCGGCGAGGCGCTCCGTGACAAGCTCGCTGTCGGGTCATTGCTCGCGGTGTCCATCGAACCCGAAGGCGGATCGCCAACCGGGGCGCCAACCGGCCCGGTCGTTGCGATCGGGGCCATTCGCGCCGCATTCGCCCCATCCACGTCCAAGGAATGACGTGATCTCCAGGGACGAGCGGCAAAGTTGCCCGCGTCACCTCAGCGCCTTATGGTCACCGCAATTCCGGACATTCGTCCTAAAGGTTGAATGTCCTTCGATGGCCGCGTCAGATGGGAGCGCCTAAGTGAAATTTGAAGGCACAAAAGATTATATCGCTACGGACGATCTGAAGGTCGCGGTGAATGCCGCTGTAACGCTTGAGCGCCCTCTTCTGATCAAGGGCGAACCCGGCACCGGCAAGACCGTGCTTGCCCAACAGGTCGCCGACGCCCTCGGCGCGCCCCTACTTGAATGGCACATCAAATCGACCACCAAGGCGCACCAGGGCCTTTATGAATACGACGCCGTTGCTCGGCTGCGGGACTCGCAGCTTGGCGAAGAGCGCGCGCGCGACGTCGGCAACTACATCAAGCGCGGCAAGCTGTGGGAAGCGTTTACCGCCGAGCAGCGCCCGGTGCTGCTGATTGACGAGATCGACAAAGCGGACATCGAATTCCCGAACGACCTCCTGCAGGAACTCGATCGGATGGAATTCTTTGTCTACGAGACCGGTGAAACGATCAGGGCGATCCGTCGGCCGATTGTCATCATCACGTCGAACAATGAAAAGGAATTGCCTGACGCATTCTTGCGCCGTTGTTTTTTCCACTACATCAAGTTCCCTGACCCGACGACAATGGAAAGTATCGTTGACGTACATTTTCCAGGCATCAAGAAGCGGCTCGTCGGCGATGCGCTCAAGATATTCTATGACGTGCGCGACGTTCCGGGACTGAAGAAGAAGCCGTCGACGTCCGAACTGCTGGACTGGCTGAAACTGCTTATGTCGGAAGAACTGCCGGAAGACGTGCTCACGGAACGCGATCCTCGAAAGGCGATCCCGCCTCTTCACGGCGCATTGCTCAAGAATGAACAGGACGTCCACCTGTTTGAACGGCTTGCATTTCTCGCGCGACGCGGCGACGTCTAGGCTGTATGTTCATTCCAACGCCTGGCCCCGCCGAGCCACGAAGTCTTTGCACGGACTGCGGCGTCTCGCGTACGAGCGATCCGAAAGCATGCGGACGTGCATGCCAGTTCATCAAGCCCGACTATGACAGCCTCGAAGCGCGCGTTCACGGTCGGGCCCGCGACGCCGGCAAACAGGACGAGACTCACTTCGGGGTCTTCCGGCGCATGCTTCGCGCGTCACTCGCGTCGCCGCGCCCTGGCGCGCAATGGACAGGCATCGCCACGCGCATGGGCGAGCGATTGCTGGCGACTGGGGCTGTAGATGCAGTCCTGACGGTTGTCCCGGATCCGGAGGACCGCTGGAAGCCGGTTCCGGCCATCATCACCCGGCCAGACGACATGGCGAAGGCGCGCGGCATGCGGATGGGGTATGCGCCCCTTCTGGCGCTGCTTGAGCCGGCCCGGCAGCAAGGCCTGCGCCGGCTCGCGGTGATTGGCATTCCCTGTCAGGTCTACGCGCTGCGGGCCCTTGAGGCCGAACTAGATTTCGAGAGAATCTATGTTGTCGGAACACCGTGCTCGGACAATACGACAACAGCGAATTTCCATCATTTTCTTGCGCTATTGTCTGATGCGCCCGAAACGATCTCCTATCTTGAGTTCAGGGCGGATTATCATGTCGAATTGCGATTCGATGATGGCAGGGTACGCACAATTCCCTTTCTGAAGCTCCCGATTTCGAAATTGCCGCGGGACTTCTTTCCCCTCACCTGCCGCACTTGCGTCGACTATTCGAATGCGCTTGCGGACGTCACCGTCGGCTATATGGCGGGCGAAGGCGAACAGTGGATCATCGTCCGGAATGAAAGAGGCGAGGAACTCGTCCAGCTCCTAGGCGACGAAATGAAAACCGGCGCGCCCAGATCGCGAGGCAAACGCGCCGCAGCGGTCAAAGGCTTTCTCGCAAATGTCGAAAGAGCCGCCGGCGGCCTGCCGCTACGGACCATGCCGGACTGGGTTCGGCCGATCGTTGCGTGGTTGCAACCCAGAGTGGGACCGCGCGGTCTTGAGTTCGCCAGGACGCGGATTGAGATGAAGGCCTGCGAGACAATCGTACATCTCCGCCGCGAGGAAGGCGAGAAGCTGAAGAACATGGCGCCAGCCCATGTCTGGCGACTCGTTGAGCCCTATGGCCTGACGCCTGCGAGCAATGAAAACCGCAAGCACTAGCTCGTCATCGCCACGGTCGGGCGATCCCTCGATGGCCGGACTGCGACTTATCCACCAGAACCCGAAGGAGCCGTTCGAAGACGTCCGGTTTTGCTATTGATTTACATTCTCAGGACGACTAGTCGATGTCGCGAATAATTCGCATTACCGAGTGGTCCTATGCTGATCTCGTATTTCAAGATCGCCCTTCGCCCCGCGATCCAGGGGTCTACATTCCTGCTGGCAGCCGCCGGCGTCGCCCACGGCGCGGATGCGGCGAGCGCTTCCGACGCGCTAATGCTGAAGTATGCGGCGATCACCGACAACATATACGTGGACGGAACGTTCCGGCCGATTGACGCGATTTCCGCGACGAAGGCCCCGACTCCGTTGATTGATACGCCGCAAAGCATATCGGTCATTTCAGGCCTTCAGATAGAAGAACAGGCGTTCGTCGAATTCAGCGATATACTTCGCTACACGCCCGGCGCATCGACGGGACAGGGAGAAGGCCACCGCGACCAGTTTACGATCCGTGGTCAGAATACGACCGCCGATTTTTTCGTCGATGGATTGCGAGACGACGTGCAGTACTTCCGTCCCCTCTATAATCTTGAACGCGTGGAGATCTTGCGCGGCTCGAATGCGCTGCTGTTTGGGCGCGGCGGCGGCGGCGGCGTCGTCAACCGAGTTACGAAGAAGCCATCGACCGATGGCGACTTCGCATCCGGCATGGCGAGCGTCGACACTTTCGGATCTGCCCTGCTTGAAGGCGACGTAAACTACGCCTTGTCAGCCGGCGCGGCCGTTCGAGTGAACGCCTATTATGAGGAGCTCGCCAATCACCGCGATTTCTTTGACGGCGATCGGTATGCGGTCAATCCGACATTCAGCACCAAGATCGGCGCAAGCACGGAGCTGCAGCTTTCCTACGAGTACGTCCGCGATGAACGGGTCGTCGATCGAGGCGTGCCATCGCTGAACGGCGAACCGCTACGTGGCCGCGACAACGTCTTCTTCGGCGATCCGGATCAGAATCAGGCAGCCCTGACGGCCCATATCGCGCGTGGCAGGATTGATCATCGCATCTCCGAAGGCTTTACGGCTAATGCGACCATTCAATTCGCCGACTACGAAAAGATATATCAGAACGTCTTTCCCATCGGATTCGACGCTACTCTCAATGAAGTCACGTTCGACGGCTATCGCGACCCGACTGAACGACAGAATCTGATATTTCAGGCAAACCTTCTCGGCGAGTTTTCAACCGGACCGCTCGGCCATACGCTACTTGCGGGTATCGAATATGGCGACCAATCGACCGTGAATTCCCGACAGGATGCGGTGTTCGCAGCAACAAACGACGATATCGTGACGTTTGCGTTCGCAGACCCGCTGGCCGTGCCGGTCTTTTCGTTTCCAGCCGATTCTCGAAGCCGGTCCTCGGAGGCGGCATTCCTTTCATTCTACCTTCAGGACCAGATTGATCTCGGCCCGGTTCAACTCGTCGCAGGCATTCGATACGACAGGTTTGAAATTGACGTTGTCGACACTCTCGAAGTCGAGGATGGCGCCGGCGACGGGAATGACGGTCTTCTCGGCCGCACCGACGAGGAATGGTCGCCCCGCCTCGGGCTGATCTACAAGCCAGTGAGCGACCTGTCAGTCTACGCAAGCTACAGCCGCTCATTCCTGCCGCGTTCTGGCGAACAGTTTCTCGGGCTTGATCCCGTTACGGAAGCACTGGCGCCCGAGAAGTTCGACAACTACGAAGTCGGCGTGAAATGGGACGCAACCGACCTGATCAGCCTGACAGCCGCCGTCTTTCGGCTGGACCGCGAAAACGGCACGACGGTCGACCCGACTGATCCCGGGAACGTCCTGATCATTGGCAGCCGGACGGAAGGTTTTGAAGCGCAGGTCGTCGGCGAGGCAACGCCGTGGTGGACCGTTAGCGCCGGGTACAGCTATCTTGACGCGAGCCAGCGCGGCAACGTTTCGGGCGGCGTGGTTGTTAATCAGGAGTTGGCGCAAGTACCGGAGCACATGTTCTCGATCTGGAACAGGATCGAGGCGACTGATCGCCTTAGCTTCGGTCTCGGCGTCACGCATCAGTCGTCACAGTTTGCGTCAATCTCAAATGCGGTCGAATTGCCGTCCTTCGCCAGATTGGACGCCGCCATCTACTACCGGGTGACCGACGGCGTCCGGGTTCAGGTCAATCTGGAAAACGCGCTTGATACGGATTATTTCCCCGCTGCGCATAATGACGACAACATCTCCACGGGCGAGCCAATCAACGCGCGATTTTCGATCACCGGAACCCTTTAACCCCGCGTCCCGGGAAGAGTGGCGGCGGCTTGGCGGTCCGCACGCAAGCCGCATGACTGATGCCATCGGAAAAAGTTGCCGAGCAACCATCCGGGCGAAGGACAGGTCAGGATAGTCCCCGACGCGCCGCTTCTTGCTCGCGCAACCCTCTGGCTACTCACGCCGGTCTCAGATTAGCTGCAGTTGCGCATTGTGCTGCCTCTATGGCGACGCCGTCCCTGGATCCTGGCTCGGCTTGCCGGTCCTGACGGTCAGCCGAACGCTTCCGGCCCGCTAATTTTCGCCGCCGACTGGCGGGACAACGAAAAGTCGGCCAATCTGATATGACGATTGTCTATAAGTGACGGTGTCGCGCCCCGGGGGCGGCGGGCCATCATCTTGGGTATGCGTGCCGCGCCTTGTTGCGCGGAGCGAGGGGATCAATGGACCAGCTCTTCGGCTTCCTGCCGTTTCTCTTCTTTTTGCTCTTCTTCTTTTTCTTGCCCGCCATGTCTCGGCGGCGGCGCGGCGAGGAGCTCGAACGAGCCTTCGCCAAGATCCAGAAGAAGCGGAAGAGCCGGATCCTCGCGATCGTGCACCGCCAGGAGCCCATGGGGCTGCTCGGCATTCCAATGCTTCAGTACATCGACCTGAATGACGCAGAAGACGTGCTGGAGGCGATCCGGACGACGCCGAAAAACATGCCACTTGAAATCATCCTGCATACGCCGGGCGGCCTTGTCCTGCCAGCGCTGCAGATTGCCCGCGCCGTGAAGGCTCACCCTGGACCGACGCGCATTTACGTTCCGCACTACGCAATGTCCGGCGGCACGCTGATTGCGCTTGCCGCCGATGAGATCGTCCTGAACCCTCACGCCGTGCTTGGGCCAATTGATCCCCAGATAGGCGGACTGCCGGCAGCTTCGGTCATTCGGGTCACGCAGACAAAATCGCCTGACGCTATTGGCGACCAGACGCTGGTCCTGGCAGACATCGGACGCATGGCTATGGAACAGCTGGAGCGTGCTGCGCGGGAGCTCTTGAAGGGGACGGTTTCCGAAAACGCGGCGATCGCCGTCGCCGAACAGCTATCCTCGGGACGTTGGACGCATGACTACCCCATCGAAGCTTCTGAAGCGCGCGAACTTGGGCTGAATGTTTCGAACGACGTACCTGACGACATTATGGAAATCATGCGTCTCTTCCCTGACAAGATGAGTCGGACCTCAACAACTTATTTTGACAACTTCGCCGGAATTTTTGGCCGCAGCAGAAAGGCCGCGCGGCGGACCGCACCCGATGACCAGACAGCTCGTCCACCATTCCTCGCGGACCGCACGCCCTTTACCGGATTTGAGCCAGGCCCAGGCTCGCGGAGCTTCTCCTACGGCCCATGGGATCCAAAGGACCTCCGACGGCAATTGCCGCCCGGACCGGCTGCGGACGAAATCCGGTCGCGCCGGGAACGTTGACCCGAGGGTCGCCGGACCGGCCTGATGCTTCCGCCAGGCCAGAGACGTGCCAACGTCCGTTCCGACGAAATAGTCGCCGGTTAGCAGGAACCCGTTAGCCCACCCTACAGTCAGGCGTTTTTTTTATCGGCGTTGTCGATTTGCTGTTCCGCCAATCGTCTATATTGCGATGGCCCGCGATTGGCGCGTGCCGACGGTCGCAAGGGAGACGATGCATGAAGGCACTTATAATTGCCTACGAAAGTGAACGTGACTTCGCTATGCGAAGAGCGGAGAAAGCTGCGTTCAACGCCTATATGGGCCCCTGGTTTGAATACTCCAAGGAGCTGAGCGAAGCGGGCGTAGTCCGTGGTGGCGAAGCGCTGCAAGGGCCCGACAGCGCCACCTGCATATCGGTCGCGGGCGGCCGGCGAAAGGTCGAGGACGGACCTTTTATTGACGCAAAGGAGCAGATTGGCGGCTTTTTCCTGATCGAAGTGCCAACCATCGACGATGCAGTAAAATGGGCAGCTAAGTGCCCGGCAGCGGCAACCGGCTATGTCGAAGTGCGAGACGTGCCCGACTACGGACAGGAGGGCTAGTCAGTGCAGTACATTCTGTTTCTCTATGGCGACGAAGAAGCGTTTCACGACAAGCCTCATGCCGAACAGGAGCGCATCGTCGGAGAACATATGGCCTTCTCGCAGGCGCTTTCAGAATCGGGCGCGATGGTCTCCGGGAACCCGCTCGGCCGCCCGAGCGCCGGACGGATTGTCCGTCAAAGGGGCGGCTCGCAATTGGTGGAGAACGGCCCATTTTCTGACGCCAAGGAACAACTCGGCGGCTACTATATCATCGAAGCCTCGGATCTCGATGAAGCGCTCGATTGGGCCGCAAAGTGCCCGGCCGCCAGTGATGGCGCCGTCGAAGTCCGGCCGATATGGAGCATAGAATAACACCGGATCCACAACGGTCCCGGGCGACGGCGGAAGTCGTCGCCCGAGCCTCCTACGGGCGGCTGGTGGCATGGCTTGCCGCGCGCGGAGCCGGCATCGCGGCGGCCGAAGACGCTTTGGCGGATGCATTCGTCAAGGCGCTGGAGAGATGGCCCATCGACGGTCCGCCGGACAACCCGGAAGCGTGGCTGCTCACGGCGGCTCGACGCAAGCTCATTGACGCCAACCGCCATAGCCAAGTGCGACACGGCGCCATGGACGACATTCTTCGGTCAATCGACGAACGCGACAGCGCGCCCGCCGCTGCACTGCCCGACGAACGACTCCGACTGATGTACATCTGCGCTCACCCGGCAATTGATCCGTCGATCCGGACGCCGCTCATGCTTCAGACGGTGCTTGGACTCGACGCCAGAACAATCGCCGGCGCATTCCTGACCTCGCCGTCGACCATGGGCCAGCGTCTAGTCCGAGCAAAACGCAAGATCGCCGAAGCGCGAATCGTCTTTGCCGATCCGGACCCTGAAGACCTCGCGGAAAGAACCGAAGCCGTGCTGGACGCGATTTACGCTGCATTCGGCGCACACTTTGACGATGCGCAAAGGCAGGGTGCGGGACTGGCGGAAGAAGCTCTCTTCCTTGCACGCCTTGTTGCGCGCCTGACTCCCAAGACTGCGGAGGCGCACGGACTTGTCGCGCTGATCGCCTTCATTCACGCGCGCGATGCAGCGCGATCGCCATCCGCCGCGTACATTCCGTTCGATAGTCAAGATACGACACTCTGGCGAGTCGATTTGATTTCGGAAGCCGAGCTGTCTTTGGCCACGGCGGCGCAGCTGGCGACCCATGGTCGATACCAGCTCGAAGCGGCCATTCAATCCGCTCACGTCGCACGGCGCCTGTATGGCGCCGATACCCGCCGGCATGTCGTCATGCTCTATGACCGTCTGTTGACGATCGCGCCATCGGTCGCGGCGATCATTGCGCGCGCCGCAGCGATAAACGCGGCAGGCGAACCGGAACAAGCGTTGATATCGCTCGACGCAATTGATCCGCAGCGCGTCGACCGTCATCAACCCTACTGGGCGACGCGAGCCGCAATTGCCGCGCGTCTCAATCTTCCGTGCGCCGTTGACTGCTACCAGCGCGCGATCGGCTTGAGTGACGACGCCTCGGTTCGGTCGTTTCTTGCAGAGCGTCAAAACGACGTGACGGCCTAGCGCATGGGCTTAATCGACTCATCGACGTCAAGTGACGCCCCGGCAGGTTGCCACAACTGTATCGGATTTCCTTCCGGGTCCTGAAGACGGGCAAAACGCCCGTTTGGATAGGTCTCCGCGTCGACTTCGACTTGTATGCCTTTGCTCCGAAGCTGATCGACCATCCTGGCAAGGTCCTGCACGCGGAAGTTGATCATCCATTGTCGATCAGGGTCGCCAAAATATTCGGTATTCTCGGAAAAGGGAGCGAAGACCGTGATGCCCCCGCCCTGGCGCCAACCAGGCTCATCGTAGGTCGTCGGCGTCTCGTCGACGCCAAGATGACTTGCATACCAGGCCGCAAGCGCAACAGGGTCCCTGGCGCGAAAGAAAACGCCCCCGATCCCAAGAACTTTCTCCATTCGGCGACCCTCCAGGTTTTTGCTATCGAACATGTGCCGTAGGGAATTGGAATCGCAATCGTGGAGAGCGGCAATTGCCCCGACCCTCCGGTCCCAGCGTCAAATCCAAACCGGGTCGCCAAATCCATCCGACGCGTTTAGACTCGACGCCATGTTCACGAAATTCTTCCACGAATTGAAGGCCGCCGGCCTGCCCGTCTCCCTCAGAGAGTACCTGACGCTGATGCAGGCGATGGACGCCCAGATCGCGGACAGAAATGTCGAAGAATTCTATTACCTTTCGCGCACATCACTGGTGAAGGACGAGCGAAATCTAGACAAATTCGACCGCATCTTCGGTCGCGCATTCAAGGGGATCCAGACGGTCTCGGAGGGAGTCAAGGCGGAGCTGCCAGACGAATGGTTGAAGCTGCTCACGCAGAAATACCTGTCCGAGGAAGAGAAGAAACAGATTGAGGCGCTCGGCGGATGGGACAAGCTGATGGAGACCCTCAAACAACGACTAGACGAACAAAAGAAGCGACATGAGGGCGGATCGAAGTGGATCGGCACTGGCGGCACGTCGCCGTTCGGTTCCGGCGGATACAATCCCGAAGGCGTCCGCATCGGCAACGAAGGAGAGCGGCAGGGGCGCGCAGTCAAGGTCTGGGAAAAGCGCGACTACAAGAACCTTGATGACGATATCGAAATCGGCACACGGAACATTAAGATGGCGCTTCGAAAGCTGCGCCGATTTGCGCGCGAAGGGGCGGCCGAAGAGTTTGATATCGACGGCACAATCGATTCGACTGCTCGTCACGGCTATCTCGACATTCAAATGCGTCCCGAACGACGTAACACCGTAAAGGTATTGATTTTCTTCGACGTCGGCGGGTCAATGGATCCCTTCGTGAAAATCTGCGAAGAGCTCTTTTCCGCGGCGCGAACAGAGTTCAAGCACCTAGAATATTTCTATTTTCACAACTGCCTGTACGATTATGTCTGGAAAGACAATAAACGCCGGTGGACGGACAAAACGGCGACGTGGGATATACTTCACAAGTTTTCTGCTGACTACAAGATCATATTCGTCGGCGATGCGTCGATGAGTCCCTATGAAATATCAGTCCCGGGCGGGTCAGTGGAATACTTCAACGAAGAACCGGGCGCGGTTTGGATGCAGAGATTGCTAGGCATTTACGAAAGCGTCGTCTGGCTGAATCCAATACCGAAAAAGCACTGGGACCATGCGCCTTCGATCCAGATGTTGAAGCAACTGATGGCGGACCGGATGTACCCACTGACGCTGGGCGGCCTCGAAAACGCGATGGCAGAGCTTCGGCGCTGACGTAATGGTTCGGGAAGAACCGAGCCGGGAAAAGGTCCTTGCTGAGTAGCGAGTTCAGGCCGCCCGCGCCTCGGCCCGGAGCGTCTCGGCGTAATCCACAGCTTCGCGCGCCGCCAGGCGAAGCGCCTTCAACCTGTTCTCCCGCGCGAGCGTCTTCGCCGGAAGGTCTCCGATCAATCCCTCAGCCTCCGCCGCCTGTTGGCCCAGCGCCCACGCGCCAACGCCCCGTGCAGCGCCCTTTAGGGAATGGCACGTCTCCCGCCAGTCTTCATCGCCAGCATCGACGCCAAGCCTCGCGACGCAACGCCCCGCATGCTCAATGAAGATGCCGAGAATCTCGTCGAGCAACTGCGCCTCGCCGCACGTGTACTGCTCGAGGTGGCTCATATCGATGGCGGCGTCGCCCCCGCTGGCATTAAATGAGTGCATTGCGTGGAAGCTCCCCGCGGCGACACAACCGCGCGTCGCCGTCTGCGGCTGAGAGGGAAACTTAGCGCCGATATCCTTAGCGCGCGGCTAATGCATCCGTTTGAATTCAAGCGAGGCGGGGCCTGACGTTCGAGCGACGCCTCAACGCCGGCCCGGGTTGGCTTCGACTTCATTATCGGCGTCGTCAGCGGCGTCGGCGGCTGCAGGCGCTTCGTCGGGTGCTTCCACCGCCGGCGCGACTGCATTGGCGCCAGATTCAGTCTCGTCGCCTGGCATAGGCTCGGTCGGCGCCACTGCGGCGCCGGTTGGCCCCTCTCCGCCATCTTGTTCGCCTTCAACAGCCTCGGGTTCAATGACCACGTCAACAGGTTCAGGCGCCGCCTCCCGTGCAGCGGCGTCCAGGGGATCGTCGACCGCTTTAGCGACATCGTCGTCGAAGGTTTCCGCAACAGCATCAGCAACGCCTGTCACGGTGTCCGAGGCCACATCCGATGCCGCATCAGTTGCATCGTCAATCGTCTCGCCAGTCGTCTCAGCGGCGTCTTGCAGGTCATCGACGACGTCCGCGGCATTCTTGCCGGTCAGCTTCATGAACCCAATGGTAAGCGCCAGCGCGACGGCGATAATCAAGAGTATCCTCAGCATTCCCCACTCCATTCCCAGTGATTTACGGCGAAGCGCTCGCACTTTCCGTATATGCTTGCACGTAATCCGGACACAACGTTGCGTAAATATGCAAACCCTTGTTTACGTTGGGGATTGAGGAATCCGGCGGTTAAATCGCCGTAAGCGCGCCGCGACGTACGAAAAATCGGGACCGGGAGGTCGGCCAAATATGTCTTCGCCGCGAATTCACATCGGACGCAACGCCGCCGGCGACGACCAAGGATTGATACTGCGACTTGCAAACCGACACGGTCTAATCGCCGGGGCAACTGGCACGGGAAAAACGGTCACCTTGCAGGTTCTGGCCGAAGGTTTCTCAGCAGCTGGAACGCCGGTATTCTGCGCCGACGTAAAAGGCGACCTGGCCGGGCTTTCACAGGCGGCGGCGGAAAATCCGAAACTGACCGCGCGCGCTGCGAAAACGGGACCGGATGAATATGGGCCGGCCGCGTTTCCGGTCAGGTTCTGGGACCTTTTCGGCGAACAGGGCCACCCGGTTCGAACGACCGTTACGGAAATGGGTCCTCTCCTACTCGCGCGCCTCCTCAATCTGAACGAGACGCAAGAGGGCGTTCTGATCCTGGCGTTCCGGCTTGCGGACGACGAGGGCCTCCTGCTTCTCGATTTCAAGGACTTACGGGCGATGCTCGTCGAAGTCGGCGAGCGCGCTAGCGAACTGTCGCTACAATACGGAAATGTCTCAAAGGCCTCGGTCGGCGCGATCCAGCGAAGACTGCTTGCGTTCGAACAGGAAGGCGGCGACGCATTTTTTGGCGAGCCAGCACTGGAGCTCGGCGACCTTCTTGATACGGATGAATATGGACGCGGCGTGATCAATGTCTTGGCCGCCGATCGCCTGATGCGTTCGCCGAAGACCTACGCGACCTTCCTGCTTTGGCTCTTGTCTGAATTGTTTGAGGAGCTGCCGGAAGCCGGTGACTCTGAGAAGCCGATCATGGCGTTCTTTTTCGATGAGGCGCATCTGTTGTTTGACGACTCGCCCAAGGCGTTGATCGACAAAGTCGAGCAGGTTGTGAAACTCATCCGGTCCAAGGGCGTTGGCGTATACTTTGTCACCCAGAATCCAACTGACGTGCCCGACGAAGTATCAAGCCAGCTCGGCAACCGGATCATTCACGCATTGAGAGCGTACACGCCCAAGGAGCAGCGTGTCGTAAGAGCCGCTGCGGAAACGTTCCGTCCGAACCCGAAATTCGAAAGCGAAGCGACGATTACGGTTCTGACAGTAGGCGAAGCATTGGTTTCAACACTCGACGAAAGAGGCGCCCCATCAGTCGTGGAGCGGACGATCGTGCGGCCTCCATCGTCGCGGATTGGCGCGATTACGGCCAACGAACGAATGGCGGCAATTGAAAGCTCGGCATTGGACGCGCGGTACCGCGAGCCCGTTGACAGGCTTTCGGCCTATGAAATTCTGAAGAGGCGCGCTGAGGATCGCATTCGACAAGCTCCAAAGCATGCGGGCAAGACAGGCGCGCGACCGGCCCGCCGTTCAAGCCGGCAGGGCGTCGGCGAAGCCGCCATAAAAAGCGCCGCGCGCACGATATCGACGACCCTCGCGCGTGAGCTGTTGCGCGGCGTTCTGGGCGGCCTGAGGCGCCGGTGAACGATGCGCCTGGAAACACGACGGCGCTCGTCGACACGCCGAGACTGTTCTGGCTTTCGATTGCTGGTGCCGTTATCGTCTTCGCGGCAGCGGTCGGCGTTTCGCATTATTTTGCTGTGCCGCTTGCGGACTTTCTGCCCGGCGACTTTGCGGGACTCGCTTTAGGCGTTGCGGTCGGGGCCGTTGCGACGCTGCCGCTCGTTCTTGCGTTGCTCCTCTTTATGCAGACAAACTATCCTCCGCTGGCGAGGTTTAGGTCGTCGCAGATCGACTTTCTAAATGAACTTGGCTTTGAACTCACGCCATTCCGAATTGTCGCCATAGGATTGGCGGCAGGCATCAGCGAGGAGATGCTATTTCGCGGCGCGCTCCAGTCGCTTGCCGAACGGCACTTGCCGATGGTTGTTTCGATTGTCGCGCCCAACATTATCTTCGGGCTCTTGCACGCACGGACAACTCTCTACGCCATTATTGCTGGGGTCCTTGGCGTATATCTTGGCGTAATTTTCGCGCTTACCGGCAGCCTTGCGCCGCCAATTGCAACGCACGCGATCTACGACATGGCGGCTCTCGCAATTGCAAAGCGATACATTGACCACGACCAAAACCTCAAATCCGTCTGACGAATCGGGATCAGCCGCGCATCGCCGTTTCGAGAGGCTCTTCCGTCACTGGGTAGCCGAGATCATCAGGAATGGTCAGGTAGGAAACGCCATCACGCTCCAGAACTCTTGGCTGGACGCGACGAATGTTGCGTCGGCGGGCATCGATCAATGCCTCGTCAGTATACGCACTTAATCCTAGCAGCTCGAGATTTCTGGCTGTCGGAAAAATAACCTTGCGCCGGCCTGCTGCGCCATCCTCAATGGCTTTTGCAGGACGTATCCAGATCGCCTCAGTCGCCTCGAAGCCGTCTTGACAGATCGTTTGGCCGACCGGCGCAGCAGCAATAAAGAACAACGTGTCAAAACGCTTGTGGAGACCCGCGGGCGGCACCCAATGGGCAAAAAGCGAAAGCGCGTCGCAGGCGAGAACAAGGCCTTCAACAGTGGCCATTTCGAGAAAGGCAGCGTCATCGCGTTCCGACCTCGCGCGCCAGTCAGCGAGCGCCGTGGCCGCCTCAGCATCAAGAAACTCCTCAGCGCCTCGCCGGCGCGCAAGAATAACGCCTACTTCTTCGAATGCCTCGCGAATTGCGGCGATCTGGCCGGCCGCAATCAACGCGTCACTATCAAGCCCGCTAGCCATGCTTCGCCATTCGGGCGAACGATCTGTCGGATCGATCCGCCCGCCAGGAAACACCAGCGCGCCGCCGGCAAAGCCGATGTCGCGGTGCCGCTCAACCATGACGACTTCGAGGTGACGGCGCTCCATGGGTCCTGCATCACGCAGCAGAAGTATCGTCGCCGCGGGAACGGACGGTTGAGTAGAGGGATCGGTCATTCGAATACCCCGGTCTTACGCGACGCTCGCCGCACTGCGTATGTCCCGCCGAATGCCCTGATCCCCAGGTAGCCGCCAATCGCCGCGCTTGCGACTCCGCCTGGCCAGATCCACCATGGCGCCGCGACCGCCAGAAGAGAAATGATCGCATTGAAGCTGATGCAGGTAGCGGCCAGCCAAGCAAGCGGCGCCCAGCGACCTCCGATCAGCAGTGACGTACAGGACGCGACAAAGGCCGAGATCCACCAGCTGGCCAACAGGACACCAGCCATTCCTGACGACAATTGAGTCTTGCCGCTTCGATCATCGGTCATCGGACCCGGCCCTGGATCGAGTCCCAGCGCTGCCGAGCCCATACCCTCGATGAAACGCGCAAGCGTCAGCCCCAATATGACGGCGATCAGGACAGCGCAAAGGGATCGCAACATGGATCGAATGCCGCCTTTGTTGAACCTTCGCATGGCGCCCAGCGCCGAGCGCACCGGGCCTAGCGCGACCCCGTCAGGCCGCCGTGTAAAGCGTCTCTTTTTTCTCCGCCATTTCACGGAATTTCGCCGGCGGATTGAAACGCTCGCCATACTTCTGCGCGAGGCTCTCCGCCTTTCGAACGAATGCGTCCATGCCAATAGTGTCGATATGGCTCATTGGACCGCCGGTCCAGGGCGCAAACCCCCAGCCGAAAATTGCGCCAAGGTCTGCTGACTGAGGATCGGGAACAATTCCCTCGGCAAAGCAATGCGCCGCCGGAATAAGCTGGGCGTAGAGTATACGGTCCTTCGCGTCGGCGAGACTTGGCTGTTGCGGCGCCTCAGGGAAGTACTCCGCAACGCCTGGCCAGAGGCGTTTCTTTCCGTCCTCCGGATAGTCGTAGAAACCGCCGCCCGATTTGCGGCCGAGCCGCCCCAGCTTGTCGACCATCACGGCAAGAAGATCTTCAACGCCCGTCGGCTTGTAGTCATCTCCGAGCTCTTTCTTTGTTGACTCCATGACCCGCTTGCCAAGTTCAAGCGAGGTTTCGTCGACGAGCGCCAATGGCCCCACGGGCATGCCGAGCGACTTTGCCGCGTTCTCGATGATCGCCGGCTTGACGCCTTCCTTGACCATCAGCATCGCTTCATTGAGGTACGGCGGAACAACGCGGTTGGTATAGAAACCGCGCGTGTCCTTCACGACAATCGGCGTTTTCTTGATCAATTTGACATAGTCCAACGCGATCGCCAGCGCGCGGTCGCCCGACTTCTCGCCGGGAATGATTTCGACCAGAGGCATCTTGTCGACAGGCGAAAAGAAATGAATTCCGATAAATTGGTCTGGCCGCTCGGAATTTTTCGCAAGTCCTGTTATCGGGAGAGTCGATGTATTTGATGCGAATATTACGTCATTCCCAATGACCGCTTCGGTTTTTCTGATGACCTCCGCCTTGATCTGCGGATCTTCGAAGACTGCTTCGATAATCATATCGACGTCTTTCAGGTCATCATAATCGGTTGTCGGCGTAATTCGCGACAGAAGCTCTTCGCCCTTGTCCTTGCTTACCTTTCCCTTCGCAACGCCCTTTTCCACGATACCCTGCGAATAGGCCTTGCCTTTCTCGGCATACGCCATTTCGCGGTCAAGCAGCACGACATTCATGCCGCCCTTGGCCGATACATAGGCGATGCCAGCGCCCATCATGCCGGCGCCGAGAACGCCAACTTTCTTCAATGACTGGGCAGGAACGTCTTTCGGGCGTTGCTCGCCTTTTTCGGCGGCCTGCTTGTTGATGAACAGTGTACGAATCATATTCTTCGCCTGAGGGCTGGCGATCAGCTTGGTGAAGTACTTCGATTCAATCCGCAACGCCGTGTCGATCGGAACGATCGACCCCTCGTACAGGCATGACAGGATCGATTCGACCGCGGGATAATTGTGCTGCGTCTGTTTCTGAGCCATGGCGTTGGCGCCAATGAAGAACTGAACGGCGCGCGGGTCCATCGCGCCGGCGCCGCCAGGGAACTTGAATCCCTTCCTGTCCCAGGGCTGCGCGGATTTCGGATTCGCCTTAACCCAGGCCTTGGCCTTCGAAACGATCTCGTCCGCCGGCGCCAACTCGTCAACGAAGCCCTGCGCCTTGGCGCTTTGGGGATCGACAGGCTTTCCTTGGGTTGCGATCATCGCCGCGTTCTGTAGGCCGGCGAGTCGCGGAAGGCGTTGCGTACCGCCCCCGCCTGGCAGCAATCCAACCTGCACCTCCGGCAAGCCTAGCTGAATTTTCGGATTGTCCGAGCACACACGGTAATGGCATGCAAGGCAGAGCTCGAGGCCGCCGCCGAGCGCTAGCCCGTTGATCGCCGCTGCGATCGGCTTCGCCGTCGCTTCGCCCCTTTCCAGCTTTTTTGCGGGGTGGCCTGAGGTTTCGAATTTTCGCAGCGTCGCGTTCAAGGCAAAGGAGTTCTCGAAAGCTTCCCTCATTGATGACGCCTTCTGACCGCCAAGCATTCGAAGATCAGCGCCAGCGAGAAATCCAGAGGTCTTGCCTGACGTGATGACCGCCCCTTTGATGGCGTCATTCGAACAGAAATCGTCAACAAACGCGGCGAACTCGCGCATTAGCGTTTCGTTCCAGACATTCATTGACTGCCCCGGGAGGTCGATCGTCACAAGGGCGATGCCGTCAGCGTCGACGTCAAGTGAGAATGTTTCGTAAGCCATTTATTCGTTTCCCATCTCAATACGGACATTGCCCGACAAAGGCTGCTCATCAATTGACTGACTGATTAACCGTCTAAAGATGGATGCGCCAATGCCGCCGCGATGTGCGCGCCTAGTTCACTCGTTCGATGATTGTTGCCGTTCCCATGCCTGCGCCGATGCAAAGCGTGATCAGAGCGGTCTGCTTGTTTGATCGCTCAAGCTCGTCGACCATCGTCCCAAAGATCATAGCGCCAGTCGCCCCGAGCGGATGACCCATCGCGATCGCGCCGCCGTTCACATTGATCTCGGAATGATCAATGTCGAGCGCCTGCATGAACCGCAGCACAACGGATGCGAAAGCTTCGTTCAGTTCCCAGATGTCGATGTCTTTTCTGTCCATTCCGGCTTTCTTCAGCGCTTTCCGCGCAGCGAATTCCGGGCCGGTCAGCATGATCGTCGGCTCGGATCCAATCGACGCGGCGGAAATGATCCGTGCGCGTGGCTTCAGGCCAAGTCGTTCACCAGCTTCCTTTGAGCCGATAAGGACGCCGGCAGCGCCGTCCACGATCCCGGACGAATTGCCTGCGTGGTGGACATGATTGATCTTTTCGATTTCCGGATACTTCTGGATCGCGACCGCATCAAATCCGGGAAACTCGCCGATTGCGGCGAACGAAGGCGGCAGCGCGCCGAGACTCTGCATGTCGGTGTCAGGTCGCACGGTTTCGTCACGGTCAAGCACCGGTTCGCCGATGACGTCTTTCACCGCAACGATTGATTTATTGAAACGACCTTCTTTCCAGGACGTTGCAGCGCGCTTTTGACTTTCGACCGCATAGGCGTCCACATCATCCCGGGAAAAGCCGTACTTGGTTGCGATCAAATCCGCCGAAACGCCCTGGGGCACAAAATAAGACTTGAACGCGACGGAAGGATCGACCGGCCATGCGCCGCCGTCAGAGCCCATTGGCACCCGGCTCATGCACTCCACCCCACCGCCGATCGTCAGATCCGCCTCGCCAGATTTCACTTTCGCAGCGGCGATATTGATTGCTTCGAGACCGGACGCACAAAACCGATTCACCTGTATCCCCGAGGTAGTTTCGGGAAAGCCTGCGTTTAACAGTGCAGTACGAGTGATGACTGCGCCTTGTTCGCCGACTGGGGAAACCACCCCCATAGCGACATCTTCAATCGCCTCAGCGCGATCGCCCTCAAGGCCGTTGCGGTCCCTGATCGCCTGAAAAACCTGCGTCGCCATGGCGACCGGCGTTATCTCGTGGAGCGATCCGTCTGATTTGCCCTTGCCGCGGGGCGTCCTCACGGCGTCATAGATAAATGCTTCGGTCATTCTGGGGTTTCCTTCGTTGGCCTCTGGCCTCACGCCACACTTGAGAGCCGTCGCGAATGACAGGCTCGCGTTTTCGCGACATGGCTTCCTGTCCGCCTTGGACAGATCTGTCATTTGGTCAAATGTCCTAAACGCAAGACAGCACACCACGCTCTTCGGCGGGTGATTTAGCCCGTACGGTCGCGGATTGCGAGGGATTTTGGTGGAATTAATCTTCGCGAGGCGACGTGGGGAGTAACGGGTTCGCCTTTTCCGGCCGCAATTCGCCTCTTCTTTCAGCAAGAAGGACAATTCGTCCCGCACAGGGGAGTGCGGGTCAGAAAGCTGGCGATGGCAGGCGCGTTGGCGCGCCTGACCATTCATCGCTGGCGAAACCAGGCCGCGAAGAGTAATGCGACGATCACCACGCGTTGAAGTCGTCTCGCGAGCAAGACACATTCCGTTGGGAAAACGGCGATTATTCGAAGGGCCTAACCATCTATGTCTTCCACGGCGGACACGACGCTGCCTCAGTCGACCGGCCCGCAGGGCTCATTAGAGGAAATCAGGGCCGCCTTGCGGGCGGCGACGCTAGAACCAGAACAGGAGCTACTGCCGGAACTCATCCGGATCGCGGACCTGCCCAGTGACGTGCGAGCCCGTGCGCAATCCGACGCGGCGGAGTTTGTGCGCAATGCCCGCGCCGGCGCGGCGAGATCAAGCCTGATTGACAAATTCCTTCTTGAGTATGGCCTGTCGACCAGCGAAGGCGTCACGTTGATGCGCCTCGCAGAAGCGCTGATGCGGACGCCAGACGCGGCGACAGCCGATGCTCTGATAAAGGACAAGGTCGAGATCGGGAACTGGCGCGCGCACGTCGGAAAGAGCCCCTTCCCCCTCGTCAACGTATCGACGCGCGCCCTCATGCTAACTGCGGCATGGCTGGACGACGTTGATGGAAAGGACCCGCTACGCCGCGTTGTCGGCGCTACAAAATCCATGCTGGACCGGCTCGGCGATCCTACGATCCGCGCCGCCGTCGGCCAAGCGATGCGAATCATGGGCGAGCATTTCGTCCTGGGACAAACAATCGATGAAGCGCTCCGCAAGTCCCGGCCCTACCGGCAACGCGGCTATCTCTTTTCCTATGACATGCTCGGTGAGGCGGCGCTGACCGCCGCCGACGCCGACAAGTTTTATGCCGACTACGTTCGCGCAATTAAGGCGTTGTCCAGTGAGGCGTCATCAGATGACGTCCGGGAGAATCCCGGCATTTCAGTTAAGCTCAGCGCGATTCATCCGAGATACCAGTTCGTTCAAAAGCATCGCGTGATGACCGAACTCGTGCCGCGCGTGAAGGCGCTCGCCCTGAAAGCGCGAAGCGGACGGCTCGGCTTCAATATCGATGCGGAAGAAGCGGACCGGCTCGACCTGTCGCTGGATATTATCGCCGCCCTAGTGAATGATCCGGAACTGGCTGACTGGGACGGCTTCGGCGTCGTTGTGCAGGCGTATCAGCGACGCGCGCCTCACGTGATCAGGTGGCTGGCCTCGCTCGCGCGCGGCGCAGATCGCCGGATCATGGTGCGCCTCGTGAAGGGCGCCTATTGGGACGCAGAAATCAAGCGAGCGCAGGTGATGGGTCTCGAAAGCTATCCAACCTATACGCGAAAGGTCATTACCGACGTGAGCTACCTCGCCTGCGCGAGATTGCTTTTCCAGAATGCCGACGTGATCTATCCGCAAATTGCAACGCACAATGCGCTTTCGGCTGAACTTGTCGACGAACTGGCAGGCGACGGCGCCGAGTTCGAGTTTCAACGCCTTTACGGCATGGGCGAGGCCCTGCACGACCGGTTGCTCGCAGCTGGCGAGCGATCGCGCATTTACGCGCCGGTCGGCGGGCACAAGGAACTTCTGCCGTATCTTGTGAGACGCTTGCTTGAAAATGGGGCTAATTCTTCGTTTGTAAACCAATTATTTGATCCGGATCTGTCAGTCGACGCAATTGTATCTGATCCAATTGCGGCGGCCGAGCGATTGTCCGAAGCGGCGAACCCGGAAATTCCTTCGCCTCGCGACCTGTTTCGCGGCGAACGTTTGTCGGCAATCGGACTTGATGAAACAGATCCAGCGACGGCCAGCCGCCTCGAAGAGGCCGTAATTTGGTCGGCCGACCATGCCGGCGCCTCCGGACCGCTGGTAGCATTCGACATCGATCCGACTGTCCTGAAATCGCGTGAAATCAGAAACCCGGCCAGGTTGAATCACAAACTCGCCGACGTGAGGGAGGCTGACGCGCTACTGGTCGACCGCGCCGCCAAAGCGGCGGCCGGCGCAGCTGCAAGTTGGGCAAGGCGTCCGTCCAGCGATCGATCGGCGGCGCTGCGCCGCGCCGCCGCCTTGCTCGAGACGCGCTATGACGAGTTTATCGGTTTGGCGGTCAATGAGGCCGGCAAGACGATACCCGACGCGATCGCCGAGGTCCGCGAAGCCGTTGACTTTCTCAGGTACTACGCCGCCCGTGCGGACGACTTGCCTGGCGAGCCGGTCGGCGTCGTCGCATGCATTAGTCCCTGGAATTTTCCTCTGGCAATTTTTCTTGGCCAGGTCGCAGCGGCGCTCGCCACGGGGAACGTCGTCCTCGCCAAGCCGGCCGAACAAACGCCGCTGATCGCAATCCGTGCGGCCGAGCTGCTGCATGAGGCCGGAATTCCGACCGCAGCGCTGCAACTTCTCCCGGGCGATGGTCCGAGCGTGGGCGCGCGTCTGGTCGCGGACCGACGCGTCGGCGGCGTTGTTTTCACTGGCTCGACCTCAGTGGCTCAAGCCATCAACAAGACGCTGAGGGCACGATCGTCCGAAGCTGTGTTGATCGCCGAAACCGGCGGCATCAATACCATGATCATCGACTCCACCGCTCTGCTTGAACAGGCGGTCAAGGACGTCATTGCTTCCGCCTTCCAGAGCGCTGGCCAACGCTGCTCCGCTTGCCGGGTAGTCCTTGTCCAGAAGGATATTGCCGACCGCTTCGCCGAGATGCTTGCCGGCGCAGTGGCCGAGTTGAACATCGGCGCCCCGGAGCTCCTGTCCGTCGACGTCGGCCCTTTGATCGATGCTGAAGCTCAGTCGGCGGTCAGTGCGTACATTGAAGAGATGAAGCGCCATGCGCGGGTCATTGCCGAGGCGGCTGCGCCGGATGGGTTGACCGGCCACTTCATTCGACCAATTGCGTTCGAAGTCGACCGCATCGACATCGTTGATCGCGAAGTTTTCGCGCCGGTGCTTCACGTCGTCCGCTTCGAGTCTTCCGCCCTGACATCAGTCGTCGAGCGGATCAATTCTTTAGGATATGGCCTCACCATGGGGCTTCACTCACGTATTGACGACGCCATGCATCAAGTCGCTGCGAGGGCGAGGGTTGGCAACCTCTACGTGAACCGTAACCAGATTGGCGCCGTCGTCGGCGTTCAGCCTTTCGGCGGCGAAGGACTTTCGGGAACCGGCCCGAAGGCTGGGGGGCCGCACTACCTTCATGCGCTCCGCAAACGCAATGTCGAACCCGCGGCCGAAACGTCGCCGGCAATGGCGGCCGAGGGGTCGATCGCCATGCTCGCCCAACGCATGGAACTGCTGGAGGCGGGGTTTGAAGAGTGGCGGTTGCTGGTTGACCGGCATGACATTTTTCAGCGCGCCGCCCATGCCGCATCAAGGGACAGCGAAGACCTCGCCGCACAAGCGCTAAGCGCCGCGGCGGCATTCATAAAAGGCGTTTCGGCGCCTACGACGCTGCCGGGACCAACCGGCGAGGCGAACACGCTATCGTTGAGACCAAAAGGCATCATCCTGTGCATTGGCGGCGCCCCAGGCCTGGAAGTTGACCAGGTTGCAAAGGCCCTCGGCGCCGGCAACGCTGTCGTCGCTCCGGAACGACTGGCGGAGCCAATTGGGCGGGCCCTGAAAGCAGTAGGGCTTCAGGCGGAGATCATCCTTGGGCTGCCGCTCGCGGGCGGCGCGCCAGCCGACCTGATCAGCAATCCCAGGATTGCCGGCATCGCATTCGACGGCGCGATGGCGGATGTCTCACATCTCGGCGTATGTCTGGCTGATCGCGATGGACCGATCACGCCTTTGCTTTCCGCGCACGATCCGGTCTGGCGGTATGGGGTCGAACGGACCCTGACAATCAATACGACCGCCGCCGGCGGCGACGTTCGATTGCTGTCGCTGCCATCGTAAGTTCGCGGCTAGCGCACGAAGCCCGGACAACAGAAGCGCTTAGTTCGGCGGGCTTCAGCCCGCACGCTGTCGCATGAATCAGTCCATCTGCCGAACGTCGCTTGTGCCGAAGGGTCGAAAAGCGCTTTGATTGGGCGTTTAGGAGAAGGCTTTTTGAGAGTGATTCTGAAGAGGAACCACGCTTCCTCGGGCATCAGACCATGACGGCTGTTGAATTCGCCCCCGACGGCAAGGGCCCGTTCCTTGAAGCCGACGGCAAATCGCGCCGCGCGTTGAACTGGTTCTTCGGGCGCAAGGAGCGGCTTTTCTGGCTCCTGCAATGCGGCGGCTGGTGCGGGTACTTTGTCTTCCACGTTGTGCTGGTGTCGTCCCTGGTTTCAGGGACGCTCATGTCGGCCGAAGCAATCGCCTTTTCATTGTCTTCATCGCTCATCGGCTTTCTGACTACGACGATCGTCCTTCGACCTGTGCTTCGATTTGCGAGGCGACAACAGCCCGGTTCTTTGTTGACAGTCGCGTTCAGCGGCACTCTCGCGCTTTGCGTCGCGATGGCAGGCGTCAAAGCGCTCATCTTCATGCAGATCTTCGGGGATGCGTGGATCCAGAACAGGATTGAACAACTCGGCACAGACAACTTCTTGATGCTTCTTGTGCCCGACCTGATGCCGAACCTGTTCCTTCTCGGCTCGTGGGGCGGCTTTTACTTTGGCTTCAACTACTATTTGACCTTGCGGGACGAGAGCGAGCGCGCCATCCGGTCGGCGCGCCTTGCTGAACAGGCGCAACTCAAGATGTTGCGTTACCAGTTGAACCCGCATTTTCTTTTCAACACCCTGAACGCCATCTCGACGCTGGTCTTGACCAAGGATGGCGAGCACGCAAACGAGATGCTGACGAAGCTGTCGGCATTCCTGCGATATTCACTTGATAGCGATCCACTCCAGACTACAACGCTCGCGGAAGAACTGCGCGCGCTGGAGCTGTACCTTGACATAGAAGCGACACGTTTCGGCGAGCGCCTCCGGATCGTGAAAGAGATGGACGAAGAGGCACTGGGCGCCTCGGTCCCGTCTCTCATTCTTCAGCCAGCGATCGAGAATGCGATCAAGTATGCAATCGGGTCGATGGAGTCAGGCGGCGAAATCAAGATTGTCGCCAAGCGGCAAGGCGACACGCTCGTGCTCCAGGTTTGCGACAATGGTCCAAACGCGCCCAATGACCCGGAGCTGCTTCTCGCAACCGCCTCTAACGGCGTTGGGCTTGCCAATATGCGCGAAAGGCTGGCGCATCTATACGGACCAACTCAATCGTTTTCCCTCTCGCGTCGCACACCGAACGGGCTATGCGTAACGCTCAAACTGCCTTTCGAAACCAGGAGCCGAATCCCATGACGGATCCCACCTCCCCTTCGCAACCTGCGCCTGACGATCCCGCTCGTCCGTCACCTGACAATTCGTCTATTCGCGTTATCCTTGTCGACGATGAGCCGCTCGCCAACAAGGGCATGCGCGCGCGGCTGGAGGCCTATGAGGAGATTGAAATCGTTGCCGAATGCCTGAACGGCCGCGAAGCAGTCAAGCAGATAAAGGCATTGTCCCCCGATCTCATTTTTCTGGATATCCAGATGCCGGGCATTGACGGGTTCGGCGTCGTCCGCGCCCTGCTTGGCGGCCCTGCCCCGCTCGTGGTGTTTGTTACTGCCTACGACAAGTTCGCAATAGAAGCGTTCGAAGCGAATGCTCTCGACTATCTCGTAAAGCCGGTTGAAGCGGTGCGGCTGGAGGCCGCGATAGAGCGCGCCCGCGAAGCAATCCGCTCACGGACTGCGGCAAGTCGCGAGTCGCGACTGGTAGAGCTGCTTGCGTCACTAAGTGATGGGGATCGCGACAGGATCAAGGAGTTGATTGACGACCCTGATTGGGTCGCGAAGGAACGCTTCGCGGAACGGTTGAGCTTCAAGGACGGATCGAAGGTCGTCATCCTGAACGCAGATGATATCGAGTGGATTGATGCAGCGGGCGACTATATGTGCGTCCATGCAGGCGGCAAAACCCACATTATTCGGGAAACCATGAAGACGCTTCAACAACGTCTTGATCCCACTAGGTTTCAGCGGATCCACCGATCCGCCATTGTCAACGTCAACAAGGTGAAAGAGCTTCACCCGCACTCCAATGGCGAGTATTTCCTCACGCTTGAGAACGGTTCCGAGCTAAAATTGTCGCGCTCCTACAAGGACGTCGTCGCGAGATTTCTCTGATCGAGCATTTCCTGGTGGACGGATCGCCCCACTTAATGACAATTTCGTAGCGATTTCGGACGGGGGCAGCTATGGGGAAGTGTTTGGTTCGAAGCTGGGGTCGCCCAGCCGGGCAATATAAGCCGTTTGGCTTGATGCCGGCCGTCGTATCGGCGCTCATCGTGACGTGCAGTCACGTCCTGCCAGCGTCAGCTCAGTCAAATCCCGGATGGCCGTCGATTGAGAAGGTCACCCAGAAACTCGAACGAATTGATGGCTTCTTCGTCGTCTATGTCGACCCAAGAGATGGCGCGGCCTTTCTGGAAATTGACGAGCAGCGCCTCGGCAAGGATTTCATAGGCTTTTCGTATACGGAGAATGGGGTCCTGGAAGGCGGACATTTCCGCGGCTCCTACCGCGGCAACAGCATCCTTGCGTTCGAACGAAACTACCTTTCGATCAATCTCGTAAGCCGCAATACGCATTTTTATTTCGATCCTGAGCAAGCGATCTCGCGCGCGGCGGACGCGAACATAACGGATGCGGTTCTGGCGGCTTTGCCAATTATCGCCGCTGATGAATCGGAGAAAGGAGCGAAATACCTGGTTGAGGCGGACTCGCTGTTGCTGACTTCGGCGTTGCACGCCGTCAATGACGGCGGCCCTGGCGGATGGCTCGGCCAGATTTCGGACGACCGGACTTCCTACCGCGAAATCCGAAATTATCCTTCGAATACTGACTTTATTGTCGATTATGTCTTCGCCAAGGACAAGCCGCGCGGTCGCGCCTCTGACGCTATAGCCGATCCGAGGAGCGTCACCATCACAATGCAGCATTCGTTTATCGAAATGCCGCCTGAAGGCTATGAACCGCGCCTTGATGACTACCGGATCGGCTACTTTGCGGAACGAGTTACGGACCTAACGTCCAGATCCGCTGCGCCCTATCGCGACCTGATCAATCGCTGGCGACTGGAGAAAAAGGATCCTGATGCGATCATTTCCGATCCGGTGAAACCAATTGTCTGGTGGATCGAGAATACGACGCCAATAGAGTTCAGGGACGCAATTCGAGACGGGGTTCTCGCCTGGAACCAGGCGTTCGAGAAGGCCGGCTTTTCAAATGCAATTGTGGTAAATGTTCAGCCTGATGACGCTGACTGGGACGCTGGCGACATTCGCTACAACGTACTTCGCTGGACTTCGTCGCCAAATCCCATCTTCGGCGGCTATGGGCCTCGTTTCTCAAACCCGCGGACAGGGGAAACGCTCGGGGCCGACATCATGCTCGAATACTCATTCGTGACAAACCGGCGTGTGATCGATCAGGTCTTCCCGCCGGCCGGTGCGGTCGCAACCGGTCTGATTGCGGATGCAGACTTCAATGTTGTCGACGAACCTGAATTGGAACGCGGCGAAATTCCAGATCAACAATCACCCAGCGTGTCGCAACTCCGCCGGTGGATTGGCTGGGCTGCGGCAAGGCTTCCTGGCGGGAACGACAGCGACGAGGCGCCGTCGCCGGATGACGAAGCGCCTGTTTCGACCGGCGAAAAGGACAAGCTGAAGAATCTCGGGATTGCAATCCGTACCCGTCCGAACGCGACGACCGCAAGCTTCAGAGATTCAGGACTTGGCTTTCGGGCGTCTGGCGACGGGGAAAGATCAGGCGAGAACGGGAATTCGCCCCAATCGCGACAGACTTTGCCCGCTGATGGTTTTTGCGATTTCGCCAATCACCTCTCGATGCAACTCGCTTTTGGCCGAACCGCGCTGGCCGCCGCAGGAGCCAGCGACGCTGATATCAGCCGCTTGATCGAGGAGAGCCTTTACTTCGTTGCGTTGCACGAAGTCGGACACACGCTCGGGCTCAATCACAACATGAAGGCGTCGAGCTTTTTCGGTCCTCGTGAGGTGCACGACGCAAATGTCACCAAAGGCGCGCCGTCCGCCTCCGTGATGGACTATCCGGCGATCAATATCGCGCCGCCTGGCGTGACGCAGGGCGACTACATGAATACGCGGCCGGGCCCTTATGACGAATGGGCGATTGAATTTGGCTACCAGCCTGGCTTGCCGAACCCGGACGCGGACCAGAAACGCCGCGACGCTATTCTCGCCCGTGCGGATCGACGGGAAAATGCGTTTGGCAACGATGCCGACGCCATGTGGTTTGCGGGGATCGGGGTCGATCCAAGGGTCATGGTCGGCGACATGTCGAGCGACCCGGTAGCCTACGCGAAGGATCGGTTCAATGCCATCGACGCGGCGCTGCAGGACATGTTGGATCGCTATCAGGATCAGGACAGCTGGCAGGAATTGCTTGGCCAGTTCGCATCCATTCAGGGCCAGCGCGCGGCGATGGCTGCCGTGATGGCGCGGCAAGTTGGCGGGGTGTATGTCGATCGCCGTGCGCCGGAGCAATTTGACGACGGCAGACCCTACGTTGCGGTTCCGAAGGAGAAGCAGAAAGCAGCGATCAAGGCGCTTGGCGAAACCGTGTTCGCGGGGGACGCCTTAGCCGCCCCGGATTACCTCGTCGCTCGCCTCCAACCGCAACGCCGCGGATTCGAGTTTGCCGGCCGCGGTAACGAAGACCCCAAACTTCATGACCAGACGCTGGAGATTCAACGCGCGGCCCTAACGCACCTTTTGGACTCATCGACGCTGACGCGCCTCACGGACAGCATGGCGTATGGCGGCGACTATCCGGTTAAAGAGATGCTGCTGGACTTGAACCGCGTGGTCTTCGGGTCCGACCTGATGGGCAAGCCGAATACGTTCCGCCAGAATCTTCAGGTTGAATACGTTCTATACCTGCGTCGCATCCTCGGCTCCGGGCACTATGATACGATTTCGAAGTCCGCCGCGCTCATCGCCATCGACGACATACAATCGCGTATGGGCCTGTTCGACTTCTGGCTTTCCGCCGAGACGCGTGCGCATCGCAAGCATATTCGCCTTCTGACAAAAGGCGTCTGACCTGCCTAACGGCAGGAAGGCGCGAGAAGGTCGCCGATGGTCCATTGATTGGCCCTCGTTCACGCCGCATTTCCCGGCGCTTCGCACCGCTGCCCTAGGTGAGCCAGCCTGTGGCGCCGGCCGCATGTTTCGCCCAAATTATCGCCTTGATGCGCTCACGGGTGCCGGACCGCCACGCAGGCTTGCCGCGGCATTGTTGGGTGGCTCGCGATCAAATGCCGGACGGCTTGCGCGGATCGGCACAGCTAGAGGCCCTGCGCGGCGACGTCGTCGGCTAATGTCATTGCCGCAATTGATTATTCGGGTCGGTCGACGAAAAAGGCCGCTTCGGTGCGAAGCGGCCTTTCAAGCAGTGCTTAAGACAAGCTCAATCCATGGAAGCCCAGATCTGAGATCAGAAGCTCTTCTTCAGGTTTGCGGAGAACGTCCGCCCACGCTCGTAAAAGTCGAAAACGGCGACGCCATCTCCGAACGTCTGGTTTGCTTCATAATCATCCCCAAGGATGTTACGGATCTCGAAGCCAATGTTCCAGCCGCCGCCAAACGACTCAAGATCGCGGCTCCAGACAAAGTCGAGATTAAGTGGCGGTTCTTCGATCACTGCTGGTGTGATGACGCCACTGGAACGGAAGGTTTCGACGTTTCTGATCCGCTCGCTGGCCCAATTCACGAGAACCGTCGCGCGCATGTTCGTCTCAGGATTTTCGAGGCCAACCTGGAAATTCACCAGGTGCGTCGACTGGCCTTGAAGCGGCCGGCCGTCAACGATGAAGTTCGCCCCCGGAAGCACCAGGGGCTGGAATCCACCGCCCGCGGCAGTTTGGCGAACGGTGACCGTCCCGTCGCTGCTCACCGAAGAGTCTGACCAGGTATAGTTAGTCTTGATCACGAGCTCCTTGTCGGCAAGGACATACCAGCCGAGGTCATCGAGAAGGAAATTCTTCTCAAATTCGAACTCGAACCCGTAAAGCTCCGCCGACGGCGCGTTGATGTAAGTCTGGATTGGCAGACCGCCGGCCTGAAGCGCAAACGCATCCTCGATCGGATTCGTAAGGTCTTTGTAGAAGCCGCCGATCGTAACGAACTGACCTCGCGAGAAGTAGTATTCCGCGCGAACGTCAAAGTTGTTCAATTCAGTGTTTCGCAAGAACGGGTTGCCTGTCAGCAGAAGATCAGTGTCTTCATCCACGAAGAACGCGGCGGCGGTTTCCCGGAACTGCGGACGCGTAATCGTCTGGGAGAAGCCGGCCCGTAGCTGAAGATCGCCAACCGGGTTCCAGGTAACCGTCACCGCCGGGAGGAAGTAGTCCTCGTCGATGACCGATCCCGTCAGCGAGGAAACCGGCAACAAGGTGTTGAACGACGTCGTTGACTGGCGGCCGTCTTCGTAGCGGACGCCGGCATTGACGCGAACATATGGTCCAAACTCGAGCTCTGCGCCGGCGTAGCCTGCAATCACCCTAAGTTCGCTCGACGTATTGTCGTGGAACTCGTTCCCGCCGAGGAGCGAGAGATCGAGAATGCTCGACGCAAGCACCGGCTCGGAGAACAGAACGTCAGGGCGCGAACCGTAAAGGTCGGGAAAAAAGCCGGCGAAGTTATAGCGGAACGTGCGATTTAACGTATCCCGGTCCTTTTCGAGGTACGAAAATCCGCCCTTGAGAATGTGCTCGCCGCCAAATGCAAAAAACGGGAGCTCAAGGTCTGCGCCTGCATCGATGTTTTCGTCTTCAATCTTCGAGAAGCTGAGGGTATTCGCGAGCGTCGAGGAGTTTCGACCAAAGTCGATCAGCGGACGAATGCCGTCGGTCGTGTAGGCGATTTCCTGGTTGAACGGCGCATCTCGGAACGCTTCGCCATAGGCGAAACGCCAGTCGACCGAGAGGCCGCCGATTGCGTCGAAATCGTGCTCGCCCTTGGCTTGCGTTTGCCAGACCTGGCGCTCAAAGAAATCGGTATTCTGACGTATGAAGTTGACGTCGCCGTCAAAGTTGATCCCGTTGGTGACGCGACCTTCCTTCAGCGTCGAGCGCAGGAGGAAGTTGGTCAAGGTCAGCTTGTGCGCATCGCCGAGTTCAACGCCCAAGGTCGCAATTGCGTTCAGATCGACAACATTCGTCGTGCTCCGGAACGATTGTTCAAGTCCATTGTCCGGGTTGAGCGCGCTTGAAATGTAGCCCTGTTCGCGGACGCCCTCACGGGTTTGCCACTCACTGGAGATGCCGAGCGAACCCGTAGCGCCGATGACGATATCGCTGCCAAGCTCAAACGAGGCGCCGCCCGAAATTGACGCGCCATAATCGACCGGCACGCTGTTGTCGACGAGGATCAGAGTCTCGGGGTTGAATACGCTGGCGTCGATCACGTCCTGATTGGCGGTCAGGTTTCCAGTCGCGAATGTTCCGGCCAGCGGCGCCGGCGTATTGCGGGTGCCGTCGTCAAAGCCGAGCCAATCTCGCCCGCCGCCATCATACTGAAGGCCATCGCGGGCCGTCGTTACGAGGTCCGCGCCGACAGAGAGCGAAATGTCAAAGAAGCCTTCGCTAGGGATGCTCTTAGTCTGAAGATCGATCTGTCCACCGCCGAATTCACCGGTGTACTCAGGCGAGAACGTCTTTTGAACCAGCGACCCCGCGAGGATGGAGGTCGGGATGATGTCGAGGGGCGCAACGCGCTGCAAAGGCTCAGGGCTTGGCAGCGGCGAGCCATTGATGGTCACGTTTGAGTACCGCTCATTTAGACCACGAACGATAATGTACTTGCCCTGACTCATCGAAAGCCCGGTGACGCGCGACAGCGCGGCCGCGATATCGGAGTCGCCCGTCCGCTGGAACGAAACGTCGTCGAGTACGGAGCTGATTTCCGACGTTGCCCGCTTTGTGTCAGGAATGCGCGCCCCCCGGACGACGATTTCGTCAGTCACCTGCGGGGCGGCGGTTTGCGCGGCCGCTGGCGCAAGAGACGTCAGGGACGTCGCGCCGAGCAGGACGCTCATGAAGGTCGAGGAAGTCCTCATTTGATGCCCACCTGTCTAACTATTTGGCCCTAACCGGCCCGGAAAAATCATGCGCTGATTTCCAGCGGCCCTTCCTTTGCAGAAGGGCCGCCGAAGGGTTGCGATTAGAAGCTGCCCGACAGGGTCCAGCCGACATACCAGTCGTCGCTGGCGTCCTCGATGGCCCCGACATAGTCAGCGTCAACGAACCGGCCATCAACAGTCGACAAGCTCGTCGTTGGCGCAATGGCTTCTTCCGCGCCAGGAACAAGCGGCGTGATGAAGCCAGTCGGGATGGTCATCGTGCGCACCGTCGCCGTTTTGTCGACATTGCCGTTTGCGGCATCGAATACGCCGCGCGCTTCGGCGTTGGAGTCGGTGCCGTTTCCGTCACCGTCCGGTGTCGTATCGATGATCAGGCTCGTGAAGAAGAGCGGCGTGGCGATCGCGGAGTCAGCGTCGAAGTCCAGCGCCTCATCCCGCGTCCGCGTGATAATGTTGTTGTAGTAATTACCAGCGGTGCCGCGGCGAAGCTTGACGCCGTCAGTGTCCCCAGGCGCGCTGGCGTCAAAGCCAACTAGCGTCATGTTCGCCATGTTCGGCGTCGAGCGGACGCCCTCCGCCCCGCCTTGGTCGGCGGCGCCTTCACGGTTGTCGGCTTCGATGAGGCGATTAACGGCGCCATCATTTTGGGCGACGATCGCGAACTGCATCGTACCCTGCCAGCCGTCGGTCCAGTCGATCGAGTCGTCCTGCGCGTCGGTGATCACGACGTGCTTCACATCGACAGTGCCGCCGAAGACCTCGACGCCGTCGTCGGCATTGGCGTGAACCTGGATGTAGTCGACTTCCGTGCCGGAACCGACGCCCTGGAACGCGATGCCGTTCAGTTCGTTCGTCGAATTGATCAGGTTGCCCGCGTACTGAACGCGGACATAGTTCAGGCGACCGGAGTTGTCGTCCGGCGTCGCGCCGCCATAGAGGCCCGAACCGCCCTCGCCGTCCTTTTCGCAATCGACTGCGCCCGGCGTTGCAGAGGTGTCCACGGTGCAATCATTGATCGGGGCCCGTCCATTCAGGACCAGACCGCCCCAGTCAGCCGCGTCCGGCGAGCCGCCGAAGACGTCAGGACGCGATGTGAGGATGATCGGCTCCGCCGCAGTGCCGTTCGCAAAGATTTGCGAGCCGCGCGAGACAAAAAGTGCATCCTCCCCGGTGTTGCCGAAAACGGTCACGCCAGGCTGGATCGTGAGCGATCCGCGCGTGCCGCCGGAAAGCGGGGCCGCCGGATCGGCGCCAAGATCTTCGCCAACGAAGACGCTGCCCTGAAGCACGTATAGATTGCCGCGCGTCAGCGTCACGTCGCCACGAACCGGGCTCTGGACGGCGCAGATATTGCTCTCTGTGCGACCGGCCGGCACGGCTTCAGCCTGCAGGAGGGTGCCGGTCGGGCACCCGCCGGATGCGGCGGCGCCTAGGCCGACGGTCCAGCCGGCGAACCAGTCATCATTCTCGTCTTCGACAGCGCCAATATAGTTGGCGGGGGTGAAGAACGACGGGTCAACCGTGGTCGGATCAATTGGCGTGACGCCAGCTTCAGTCGAGCCCGGGACCAGGCCGGTCAGGGTCGTCGACGATGCCGTCTGGTTGTTCGCGCCAGCGGCGAACAGCGCCTGTGAGCCGGAGCTCGCCTCGATATCGACGCCGTTGCCTGCGAACAGGATCGAGTTGATCGTCGGCAGCGTCGTCGAGTCTGCGTCAAAGTCGAAACCGTCGAGCGCAAAATTCGTCACGATGCCATTGATAAGCGTTCCGGCCGTACCGCGACGAAGCTTGATGCCGTCGTTTTCGGCGCCAACATTCGACCCGATGAAGGTGAAGTTCGACAGGTTCGGATTGGACCGCGGCGGCGAAAGATCGGCGGCGCCTTCGCGGTTGTCGGCTTCAATGCCGCGGTTGCCGAGGCCGGGCAGCTGTTGAACGATCGCGAACTGGAGCGAGCCCGTCCAGCCATCGGTCCAGTCGATCGAGTCGTCTTCAGCGCCGGTCACGACGAGATAGCGTGCGTTGACCGTGCCGCCGAAAACCTCGACGCCATCGTCGGCCGTCTTGTGGACCTGAAGATACTCAACGGTCGTGCCGTCGCCCACGCCCTGGAATGCGACGCCGTTCAGCTCGTTCGTCGAGTTGAAAAGGATGCCTGATTGTTGCACGCGAACATACCGCAGCGTGCCCGAATTGTCGTTCGGGTTGTTGCCGCCAAACTGGCCGGACGACCCTTCGCCATCCTTAAGGCAAGCGGCGGAGCCCGGCGTCGCCGACGTGTCGATTGTGCAATCATTGATCGGCGCCCGGCCGCTTATGGCAAGGCCGCCCCATTCGGCCGAGTTGGACGAGCCGTCAGGCTGGCCGTTGTCCGAAAGATCCTGGAAAGACGTGAAAACAATCGGGCTCGCCGCGTTGCCGACGGCAAAGATCTGCGATCCCGGCGAGACGAAAAAGGCGTCCGCTGCGCCAGCGCCGAAAAGCACCTGACCTGGCGCGATCGTCACGGAGCCATTGTTCGTGCCGTCGCCAACGAAGACCGCACCGGAAATGACGATCGGATCGGCGCTGAAGGGAATGTTGACGTTCCCGGTGATCGGTCCGGCCGAAGCATCGAGTTTGCAGATCGTCGTGAAAGAGCCGTTCGGCAATTGGAAAGCCGGATCAAAGGTCGTTCCCGTCGGGCAGTCAGCAGACGTCGTCGGCGCTGTGGCGCGGGCTGCGAAGCCGGTCGCCCCGCCACCGCCGCCATTGTCGATGACAGTGACCGGGCCAGTGGTGCCCGGCGATGCGACGTCTTCGACGTCCGCTTGCGAGCACGCCGCGACGAGCGCGAGCGCGCTGCCGGACAACAGGTATGAACGAGCTTTGGTGAATAGGCGCATGTCGTGACCCCCGCGGAGTGGTTGGCGCATGAATGAACACTCGGCGGAGTTTCTGCCCCCGCCATGTGACCACGCGCCTAGGCCCCAAACGTGACAGGCTGTTGAACGATTTGATTCAGTAATGTGACAAAGCCGCCGTGAGCGGTTCGACGGTGCGTCCGGATCAAGCGAGCGGCAATGCAAATTCGGTCATGCGCCGGATTCAATTGCGTTTTGCGGCCGGAACCATTGGCCTGACGTGACCTATGCACGGCTCGAATCTCACCGGGATGGGTCTTTTGCGCAACGTCGCAGTCGCCGCCGCGAGCGCAAGATAGATGACTGCAACGCCATTCGTGTCACCAACATGGCTACGGAACGGCTCGACCTGCCGGCACCAGCGGAAGAACAACGCTCAGTGCGTTCCCCCCGAGGTCGGGCGACCGGGCGTAAGCGATTGCAATCAGACTAATGGTAGCGGGGGGCGGGCTTGAACCGCCGACCTCCGGGTTATGAATCCGGCGCTCTCACCAACTGAGCTACCCCGCCGTTTCGGCGAAGGCGTGCATATACTTGCGGCGTTCGTGAGAAACAAGCGTTTCGATCGACGAACGCGCCGTCGCGCGTCGACGCAGACTACTCGTCGTTCAGCCCCTCGCCCGGCTCTGGTTCAGGCGGAATGATTCGCGCGATCAGACCGGTTTTCGGGAAGGGCGCGACAAGGATGCGCCGGACCGCATGCCAGCCAGCGCCGAGAAGCACCATCGCTCCGCCGAGCGTCAACAGGGTCACCGCCCCGGTCCACGCGCCGGACATGCCGACCTCCCGGATGAGGATTGCGATCGCCACCGCCGCAGAGAGCAATCCAGCGACGAGCAGCGCCCTGCGATTGATCAGGAGCGACACAATTGCAAAGGCGATCACGACGACGAGCGAGATGATCGCAGCCGCGGGCGCACCGACACCGCTGGTCGCATCTTGAGTAAGGGGCAATACGCCGCCGCCCACGAACGTCATCACGGATGAGAAAATCAGCGGCGCTGCAAAAAAGTGAAGCCAGAAGGCGTTGTCTGAGTACCGGGTCCTTCGCGCGGGGTCGCGAGCGTCAAACGCGACGCCAAGGAGAAAAAGAAACAATCCGGCCGCGAACTGAAATGCGGTCGCCGCCGACACGAGCAGATCAGGGGCAAGATAACCGACGGCGAACGTCCCAGTCGCGGCGATCGACACGCCGGCAAGCCCCATCGCAAAAGGGAGCTTCATCCGAAGGTAATAGGCAAGGATAGCGACGGTCGTCGCAACGCCTACTGTCCACGGCATCGCCTTTAGCTGCCGCAGGGCGTCTTCGGCTTCCCCAATCTCCTCGCTGAAGAAAAGCACGTAGCTGGCGGCCGTACCAACGATGAAGAACCATGTGAACGCGAGCAGGATGACGATCGCCGGAAGGAACAGGCGTCGACCCCGGGCGAAGAACTCGGCGAGAAGCCACATGACCGCGGCGTCCAGATAGGCCGCCCCGGCGAGCGTCCATCCGGCTTCGCGGACCGCCTCGACGCCATCTAAGTCGGCGCCTTCGAAGACAATCAGAGTGGTTACAATTCCGAGCCCGACAGCGAAGAGAGCGAGGCCAATGCTCAGAAAGACGTCGTGGAAGTTGCGAATGAATCGCAGCTCCTCTTCACCAGCTGGCCCGCGCGCCGGGCCACGACGCACATCGCCAAAATCCGTTGCAATCGTCATGTCTCGCCCGTCCCCGTTGACTACGAAACAAAATGTATGGGGGCCGGCAATCCGGGACAAGCGGCTGCTACCGTCGCCTTGCCGCCTTTTCCGGGCAGTCGATCGCGAAATCAGGCACCGCTGCCCGCAATGATTGCAGTCACATGGTCGGCAACCTCGAGACAGGATGTCAGGCCCGGCGATTCCATGCCGTAGAGACCAATATACGCGGGCGAGCCTTGAACTGACGGCCCGACGATGTAGAAGTCGCCTTCTTCACCGGGGCCGGTCGTCTTTGGCCGTTGGCCAGCGTAGCCCGGCGTCAGCTTGTTGGCGTCAAGATCGGGCCAGAACTTACGGCACTCCGACGCGAATTGCTCCCGTCTTCGTTCGTCAACTTCGTAGTCCCCAAGCGGCGCGTCCCAGGAGATATCCGGCCCCAGCCGCGCTTGCCCGCCAAGATCCCGCGTATAGTGGACGCCCTGGCTGTCAGGCATGTGCAAGGGATATATCAGCCGCGAAAATGGAGCTTTTCCTGCATACACGAAGTATTGCCCTTTTGCCGGCCGCTGCACCGGAATGAAAGCGGGATCGAGGCCTGAAATCGCGCGCGCCACTTGATCGGCATATAGCCCTGCGCAATTCACGACGAGGGAACATTCGAGCGTCATCGGCGCGTCGCCGCCGACTTCGATACGCAATGCTGAACCAAGATCCTCGCCCGCCTCGACCGGCGCGGCCCGGGCGAACATGCCGCCGGCATCCTCAAAATCCCCGAGCAAGGCCAGCATAAGCCCGTGACTGTCGACAATCCCGGTCGATGGCGAACGAATTGCTGCGTAGGCGGATAGTCCGGGCTCAAGCGCCGCGGCGGCTCGACCGTCGATCAATTCGAGATCTTCGACGCCATTGGCCCGGGCTGTCTGGATGATTGACTTGAGCTTGGCGACGCCAACGTCGTCATGGGCGACAATCAGCTTTTCACAGTTGAGATGACCGACGCCGTGCGAACGGCAAAACTCATAGAGCTTGATTTTGCCTGGATGACAGAACCGGGCGCGCAATCCGCCCGGCCGATAATAGATGCCGGCATGAATGACTTCGGAATTTCGCGATGACGTCACCGTCCCGAAAGTACCCTCCCGCTCCAGCAGGATGACCTCACGACCGGCCCTCGCGATCGCTCTCGCCACAGCAAGACCGATCACGCCGGCCCCAATGACGGCGACATCGACTTTATCGCTCATGCCAAGCCTTGTCTGTCCAAAGCTAGTTTGTTGTCGCGACCCATTCCGGATCATCCTGCACTTCGCGCTCGAACTTCAGGAACTCGTAGTACCCGCATCGAGCTTGCGTCGGGAAATCACGACAAATTTTCGGGCGAGCATCATAGATCGTGCAATTCCTGGTCTCCTTGTCCAAGAACATGCACGAGGACACGAAATGCTCATCCTCCGTATGCTTCAGAACGCGTGGCGTGTCCTTGTCGCCGCGCTTCGTGAATCTCTTCTCAGCCTTGTCAATCGAGACGTCAAAATGCTTGGCGAGACGCTTCAGGTCGGTTTTCTCAACTGGAATATGAGCATATGAACAGCAGTAGGCGACGCATTTCAGGCAATCGTAGTGTTTCCGGGCCATTAAGGATTTCCTTCGCCGAACGACTAACAGGCTTCGACTAAGGCCGACTCGGTCCCTGCAATCCAGCCGCCGCCAAGAACGCGCGACTGCATGTCGCCATCGTAGAATACGCACGCCTGGCCTGGCGAAACGCCTTCCTCAGGCTGCTTCAGTTCAACGGCGACAGCGGCTGCGCCGCGGGACGGCCTGTCCACATAAATCAGGCGCGCAGCCGCCGGCGGACGTGTCGAGCGCACCTTGACGCAGATCTCGCGACCGGCTTTGGCCGCTTGAACGATTGAGTCTTCGCCGATCCACGCGATGTCCTTGAGGTAAATTCTGGACACAAGCAGAGCTTCACGAGGCCCCACGACGACTTCGCGGCGTTCTGCATCAAGGCGAACGACATAGAGCGGCTCACCTGTCGCCACGCCGAGACCCCGCCGTTGTCCGACCGTATAGTGGACAATGCCTGGGTGCCGTCCGAGCAATTCGCCATCGACCGTAACAATGTCGCCAGGCGCGGACGCTTCGGGACGGAGCCGCTGGACGACACTGGCGTAGTCGCCGTTCGGCACAAAGCAAATGTCCTGGCTGTCCGGCTTGTCCGCAACGCCAAGGCCCAGCTCTTCCGCGATGGCGCGTGTCGCCGCCTTTGGCAGGTCGCCAAGCGGAAACCGGAGGTAGTCGAGCTGCTCGCGGGTCGTTGCGAATAGAAAATAGCTCTGATCCTTGCCGGCGTCGGCCGCTCGGTGAAGCTCCGGGCCATACGGTCCTTCTATCCGTCTGATATAGTGCCCGGTGGCCAACGCGACGCCGCCAAGCTGGCGCGCCGTCGACAACAGGTCGCGAAACTTTACCCGCTCATTGCATCGCACGCACGGGATAGGCGTCGCGCCGGCGAGATAAGTGTCCGCAAAGTCATCAATGACCTGACTCGAAAACCGGTCCTCATAGTCCAGCACATAATGCGGAATGCCGAGCCGATCGGCGACGTTTCGCGCGTCCTGGATATCCTGGCCGGCGCAACACGCGCCTTTGCGCTGGACCGCTTCGCCGTGGTCGTAGAGCTGCAACGTGACGCCAACTACGTCATAGCCCGCCGCTTTGACGATCGCGGCGGTAACGGAGGAATCGACGCCGCCTGACATTGCGACGACGATCCGCGAGCCCTTGGGCGCGCCAAGATCTAGTTTTGCGGCCAGTTCGGCGCTTGATTGGCTGTTATCGTCGATCGACATACGCGTGATTTAGGCGCCTGACGTCAGAGACGCTAGCGCCGGCAATTGCCCGACGCCGCTTTTTCTGTCGGTCGCGCCCAGATCTGCAGGCTTCTAACGCAGTTCATTGCCCCGGCGGGGCGATCAACGAACCAGACCTTTCTGGCGGCGGCCCAATACAATCCAAATTGGTTATAGTTCAGCAATAATGCAGCCTTTCCAAAGGGTTATAAACGAGTTTACCAAGCCGCTGAACCCAATCTTAAAAGGCGCCGACCTATTGTTCCCGAGGCTAGTTGCGTACCAGTGAGGGATAGCGTCGCCATGAGCAGTGTCGCCGAGAAGGTTGATAAGAGGAAAAACGCCGAGCCGTACGTGATCGGCCCGGACGGCATGCCGTTGACGCTGGCCGACCTCCCGCCGGTTTCCACCAAACGTTGGGTCATTCGTCGCAAGGCGGAAGTCGTGTCGGCAGTGCGCGGCGGGCTGCTCTCGCTGGAAGAAGCCTGCGAGCGCTATCAGCTGACGATGGAGGAATTCATCAGTTGGCAGAAGGCCATCGACCAATACGGCCTTCCCGGCCTTCGGGCGACCCGTGTGCAGCAGTACAGATAGGCGCTTGGCGCCCTAGCGCTCGTCGTCGACCGCACGCCCAACCTCAAAAACGCACCAATTTCGCGTAGGGCGGGAATTTCGTCCACTCCAGACAGCGGGACCGTGGCGCTGATATCCCAAGGCACGTATACTTTGGGCGTGTCTTAGGGTTGTCTTGCGTTCATGATGAAATTCATTGCGTCCGACCGCGCTGCAGCGGAAGCCAAGGCCCGTCGAGCATTTGGCGACAAACTTGTTGTCCTGTCGGTGCGCGACCTCCCAAGCGGCGATGTAGAACTGGCCGCTTCCGATCGCGAAGAACCGGGATACCGCGGCCCTGCGCCAGGCAGCTTCGGGGCGCGCGCCCGCTCGCCCGCCGAAGAAGATCGAGCTCTTGCCGTGGCGCGACGCACGCGGAGCGGTTCCCGATTGAGCGAGCCAATCGAGCGAAAATTCGGCGAAGATAACCTTGCGAGGCTGTCGTCGCGCCTCTCTCACGGAAAAGATGGCCGTCAGGCGCGGGAATCAGACCCTCGCGAGGCACGAACGGACCCTGACGATGCGGTCGCCGTCGCCCTTTCCAGTCACGGCGTCAGCAACCCGCTAGCCGCAGCCGTGATTGCCGGTGCGCGAGGCGCACGTATCGATGACCCGCTAGTCCGACTGGAAGCTGGCCTGGCCGACGCATTCGGATTCTCCCCAATCGACGTGATCGGTAGCCGCACGCCTATAATGCTTGTGGGCCCGACCGGCGCCGGCAAGACTTCCTGCGGCGCCAAACTCGCCGCGCTGGCGATTGAGCGTACAGGCTCCGCGTTCCTGATGTCCGCTGACGTCGGCCGCGCAGGCGCAATTGAGCAATTGCAGACCTATGGCGACACGCTTGGCGCCGACTACTATATCGCGGAGACCCCGCAAGAGGCGGAAAGGACGCTTCGTGCGAAGAAGCCCTCCGGCGCAGTAATCTTTGATACCCCTGGCATCAGTCCGTTCGACGCCGGCGACCTCGCGGCGCTGAGAAGCTTCCAGGATGCAGCGGACGCGGAACCGGTTCTCGTCCTGCCGGCAAGCGGCGACGCCATTGAATACGAAGATTGGGCGCTCGCGTTTGCGGACTTTGGCGTGCGCCGCATTATCCTCACCAAGTTCGATGCGACGAAACGCGTCGGCGCGGGATTGTCAGCCGCGTTCGCCGCGGGGCTCCGTCTGGCGCAGTTTTCTGAAACGCCATTCATTTCAGAGGGCCTGATTGACGCGTCGTCGGATTTCCTTGCGCGCCGCCTCCTGGCAAGCCGCCCCGGTCGAATCACGGTCGCCTAGGCGCTGAATGAAACGTCACGCGCCATAGGCGCGGAGCGCTTCAATTCGCTTCTCGATTGGCGGATGGGTGGCAAACACGCCGAGAAACCGCACCGGGTTGTCCACCATCATCTGGCGAACATCTGCTGGCGCCTCGATTTCGGAGCGACCCGATATTTTTTCCAGCGCGCGGATCATGGCGTCGGATCGCCGGGTCAGATCGACCGCCCCAGCGTCAGCGAGATACTCCCTTCGCTGCGACAACGCGAAGCGGATGACAATTGCGAGAATGTAGGCGACCGCGATCATGGCGATCGCAATCAGGATCAACAGTCCGCCGCCGCGGCTGTCACCGTTTCGGGATCGCGTATGTCCGCCAATCCGGACGCCCGAGCGAAATAGTCCCTCGAATATGAGCTCACCGATAAATGAAAAAATGCCTACAAAGATGACGGCTACAATCAGTAATCGGACGTCCTGGTTTCTAATGTGCGTAAGTTCGTGCGCGAGCACCGCCTCCAGTTCATCTGAATCAAGGCGGTCGAGCAGGCCGCGCGTGACCGTTATCGCGTAATTCTTGTCGCTGACGCCGCTCGCGAAGGCATTCATCGCCGATGACTCGACGATCGAAAGCCTCGGCATCTTAATGCCTCTTGAAATGCAAAGATTTTCCAGAAGGTTGTAGAGCTCCGGGGCATCGCGCCGATCAAGGGATTTGGCCCCGACGCTCGCTGCGATCATCTGCTGATGAAACGCCAAGGCGATTAGGAACCAGACAAGGGCCCCGAGAACCGCAAATGGCAGTGCGCCGAGATAAATGCGTCGAATGACGGCCCAGGCTTCGTCATAGCTGTCGAAGCTTTCAGCTATGCCAACGTATCCGATGACAAGCCCGAACAGGAGAATCGCCAGGAGCGCAGGAAAACCAGCCAGCAAAAGCAGCGACTTCAACTGATTGTTCCAGATGTGAGTCTGTAGCCCATACGCGCCCACTGCAGTCTACTCGCGACGCAAGGCGTAGCTTGCCGCTGCGCGGGCATGGATCAGTGTCGTGTCGTAGCTCGGCAATCGACCTTCAGCGTCATCGCAGATCATGCAAAGCTCCGTACAACCCAAAATGACGGCGTCAGCGCCATTCGCCGCGGCGCGAGCCAGTACGAGCTGGATGTCTTCGCGCGACTGAGCCCTTACGACGCCGCGCGCCAATTCCTCGAAGATAATCTTACTGACAAGGGCGCGGTCAACTGGATCGGGAACCATCGGCGCTGCGCCAAACCTGCGCTCGAATGCCTGAAGGTAATAGTCACCCTCCATGACAAACTGCGTGCCAAGCAGAAGCGGCCTGCGGATGTCATCCTTCTTCAAGGTAGCCGCCAATGCATCAATAATATGTATAACCGGCAGGCCTGTCGCACTGGACGCCGCTTCCGCCGCGATATGAGTTGTGTTCGAGGTAATTACGAGCGCGGTCGCGCCGCCGGCATTCAATCGCTCAGCAGCGGCGACCACCTCGGCCCTGAACTCATCCCATCGACCGGCGTGGTAATGCCCCGCCATGACGCCGTAATCGAGGGCATACAATAGCAGCGGCATTGAACTGTCGCCGCCCCGCGATGCCTGGGCGGCATCGTTCAGGTGACGATAGTAGATCGGCGTCGACTGCGGGCTGACGCCACCAATAAGTCCCAGAAGACGCGCCACGCTATAGGCTCCGTCAATTAAAAGAAACGTTGGGAGGCGCATCGAGCGCCGCGCGCGACCCTTCCGGGATCTCAAAGAACTCCCGCTTCTTGAAGCCGCCCATTGGCGCGATGAAGTTTCCCGGAATTTGTTCGATGATCGTATTGAATTCCTGGATTGCACTGTTGAAGAACCTGCGAGCGGCGGCGAGTTTGTTCTCAACATCTGAAAGCTCGCGCTGAAGCTCGAGGAAGTTCGTATTGGCTTTCAGGTCGGGATAGGCCTCGGCAAGAGCGAACAGACGGCCGAGCGCCGCGCCGAGCGCGCCTTCTGCAGCGCCCTGTTGAGCAGGGCCCGATGCGGCAACAGCGCTGTTTCGCGCCGAAATGACAGCGTCGAGCGTCTCCTTTTCGTGCGAGGCGTAGCCTTTGACGGTTTCGACAAGATTGGGGATCAGGTCATGTCGTTGCTTCAACTGGACATCGACATCCGCAAACGCTTGATCCGCCCGCTGATTAAGCGCGACAATGCGGTTGTAGGTGAAGACGACGAAAAGGCCGATTGCGCCGACTGCCGCAATGAAGATCCAGAATCCCGACATGTCTAAAAGCTCCATTATTTGTCGGCGCCGTGTCCGGACGCCGCACCCGTGGCTTCGTGGGCTACTATTGGGTTATAAGCGCTTGAGTCGTGATTCACGAACGAGAATCACTAGTTCAGGGAGGCTAAACGGGGACCGCCATGACCAATCGACGCAAACCGATCGCTGCGGCCCTTCTTGCCGCGATTGCCGTTGGCGCCGCCAGCTGCGCGTCAACATACTACGCCACCATGGAGCAGTTTGGCGTCGAAAAGCGCGACATTCTCGTCGATCGCGTGAAGGATGCCCGCGGAGAGCAAGCAGAAGCGCAGCAGGTTTTCGCCACCGCGCTCGATGAATTTAAGTCGCTCGTAGACTTTGACGGCGGCGACCTCGAGCGCAATTACGACAAGCTGAGCGCATCCTATGGCCGTGCGGAAAAACAGGCGAATGACGTACGGGCGCGCGTCAAGTCCGTAGACGACGTCGGACGGCGGCTTTTTCGCGAATGGGAAACAGAGCTGAAACAATATTCCAGCCCTGATCTCCGGGCCCAGTCAGAGCGCCAACTGACGCGCACGAAGCTCGAATTCGAGGCGTTGATGAGCGCGATGACCCGCGCCTCGGGGAAAATGGACCCGGTTCTTGCGCTCTACAATGATCAGGTTCTCTACCTGAAACACAATCTAAATGCCCGCGCGATTGCTTCGCTGGAATCCGAGCGCGTCGAAATCGAGCAACGAATTGAGCTCCTGATCGCCGAAATGAACGAGTCGATTGCCGAGGCGGATCGTTTTATCGCGAACATGGCGACAAATTAGCGACGGATCAAACGGCCAAGGTCAACTCAGGAATCACGGAGCATCCGTCTAACAAAGTCATGCAGGCCCACCTGACGGTCGCGTCGCGACCGTTCGGCGGTCAGGATCGCCTTCAACCGCCGCTCTGATTCGTCGAGATCGTCGTTGACGATAACGTAGTCGTACTCCGCCCAATGCGATATCTCGGAGTCCGCCTTCGCCATTCTATTGCGAACAACCTCCTCCGGGTCCGCCTTCCGGGCGCGAAGCCGTCTTTCGAGTTCGACACGCGATGGCGGTAAAATAAAGACCTTCACCACATCATTGGGCGATCGCTGCGAGACCTGCTGCGCCCCTTGCCAGTCAATGTCGAAGAGGACGTCGCGGCCTGCTGAAAGCGCGGCCTCCACCGGCTCCCTAGGCGTGCCGTAGTAGTTGCCGAAAACAAGCGCCGACTCGAGAAATGCGCCTACTGATCGCATCCGCTCGAACTCGGCAATTGACTTGAAGTAGTAGTCTTCGCCTTCCTGTTCCCCTGGCCGCGGCGGCCGGGTCGTCGCTGAAATCGAAAGGTTCAGCTGCGGATCTGAAGCAAGCAGACGCGCTGCAAGAGTTGTCTTGCCGGCGCCGGACGGGCTGGAAAGGATCATCATCAGCCCACGGCGTTCGCCGCGCGCGCCGATCTGATGCCGCGCTTCATCACTCAACGTTTTGCGCCTGCTCACGTAGTTGATCAATCACGGCCTTTAGGTCGAGGCCGATCTGTTTCAGCTCCAGGTTCGGCGCCTTTGCGCACAAAGTGTTGGCTTCGCGGTTAAATTCTTGAGTGAGAAAATCGAGCTTGCGTCCTGCAGCGCCTGGCCTTGCGATGAGGTCGCGCGCCGATATTACATGCGCTCGAAGTCGATCCAGTTCTTCGCGGACGTCAGCCTTAACCGCCAACAAAGCCGCCTCCTGGGCCAGTCGCTCCGGCGCTAGTTTTTCAACCTCGATCAGTTCGCGCAGTTGAGCCGCCAGGCGATCCTTCAGGGCCGTTGCCGTCGTTCCGGCAAGCTTTTCCGCCGCCGAAACAAGACGATCAATCTCAAAGAGTTGCGCCGTAACGATGCTTCGGAGCGAAGCGCCTTCTTCGAGACGGGCGTTGACCAGAGCCTCAAGCGCTGCATCAAATCCCTTGATGAAACCGTCGACGATAACGTCATCATCAAGAACCAGTTCAGGATTAGCGCCCTCAAGAACGCCTCGCAATGCAAGTATCGCTTCCGGGCGAGGCGGTGCGGTTTCAATCCTGCTGCGGACCGATGCAATCGCTTCCAGGGCCACCTCGAGCGCTTCCCGGTTCACGTTGAACGAAGACGGGCCTGACACGGTCGCCGTCGTAAGAAGGCAAGATACAGCGCCTCTGGTCACGCGACCCGACAACCGTTTTCTGCATTCTGCTTCAACGCGGTCGCAACCCACCGGCAACCTGAACCTGACCTCCAGCCCGCGAGAGTTCACGCTTCTGAGCTCCCAGTTCCAGCTGACGCCGGCGACATTGCCGTTCGATCGCCCAAAACCCGTCATTGAATGCAAGCATAAGGCGTGGTCCGGATCGTCAGCCATTCTAGTTCGCCGGCTCTTTGTCGGCTTCAGATTTGATTGCCGACTTCGCCGGCGCAGAGCGCCTTTCCTTTTCGATACGACGCCATTCGGCGACGTTGCGATTATGCTCAGCGAGCGTTTCAGCAAAAGCATGGCCGCCGGACCCGTCCGCCACGAAAAACAGATCGTTCGTGTCCGCAGGATTAAGGACCGCAAGGATGGAATCGCGCCCGGGATTCGCAATCGGAGTCGGCGGCAGGCCGGAGATTCGATAGGTGTTGTACGGCGTCTCTTTCTTGATCTCGCTCACCCGCAGGCCCCGGCCGAGCGGCTCGCCGCGGGTCAGGCCATAGATGATGGTCGGGTCCGACTCAAGGCGCATGCCGCGCTTCAGGCGATTGACGAACACAGCGGCAATCCTTGGCCGTTCGCTGGCGACGCCTGTCTCCTTCTCCACAATGGACGCCAGAATTACCGCTTCCTCACGAGTCGAAATCGGCAGTTCAAGGGCGCGGTCATTCCACGCGGAGTCAATCAACGTCTTTTGCGCCTTCATCATCCGCGCAACGATCTGATCCCGCGTCTCGCCACGCGTAAATGCGTATGTTTCCGGCAGTAGCTCCCCCTCGCCCGGCGAAAGCGTAAGCTCCCCTGTCAGTTCTTCATTCTCGACGACGACCTTGAGCGTCTGGGAGGTTGTCAGCCCTTCGGCGACTGTCAGATAATGAAGGATGCTCTTGCCGGCGACGATCAGATCGACAAGCTCCCAAACGCTTGTTCCCACGGGAATTCGGTATTCTCCCGCCTTCAGGACGCTATCGACCCCCTTCAGCCGCACCGCGGCGACGAACAGGATCGGCTGGCGCAAGACCCCGGCATCTTCGAGCTGCTCAGCAATCGCCTTTACCGAAGCGCCTTCTTTCAAGAGCACCGTTACGTCACCGGCGTGCGGCCCTGGGCGCATCATTTCCTGGCGCACGACGAATGCCCCGCCACCGGCGGCGACCACGGCGATGATCGCCAGGACGAAAATGAAGACAAAAAATGACCGCATCGCCGCCACCCATTCGCAATGCCGATTCTCTGCCGGCGCCCAACGCCAGCTTAGTCGTCGAACCGCCTCAACACCAAGCAGGCGTTTGTGCCGCCGAACCCGAACGAGTTCGACAACACGGTGTCAATGGGCCTTCTAATGGCTGCGTTCGCCACAAGATTGATCGGCGTATCCACCGATGGGTTGTCAAGGTTGATGGTCGGCGGCGCGATCCCGTCACGGATCGCAAGTAGCGAAAACACCGCCTCGACGGCCCCTGCAGCCCCCAACAAGTGTCCGGTCGAAGATTTTGTCGAGGACATGACAAGGCCGTCAGCTACATCGCCGAACAGCCGCTCAACCGCTCGAACCTCAATTTCATCGCCTTTCGGCGTCGACGTGCCGTGCGCATTGACGTAGTCGATATGGCGCGGCTCAAGCCCTGCCCGGTTCAGGGCCATCCGCATCGCGCGGAACGCGCCGCCGCCGTCTTCAGCAGGGGCCGTGACGTGGTAGGCGTCGCCGGAAAGTCCGTACCCGACTATCTCGGCGTATATTGTTGCGCCGCGCGCTTTCGCCCTCTCCATTTCCTCGACGACGACCATGCCGGCGCCTTCGCCCATCAGGAAGCCATCGCGATCTTGGTCATAGGGTCGTGAGGCTCTTTCGGGCGTACCGTTGAAGTGAGTCGTAAGCGCCTTGCAGGCGCAAAAGCCGGCGATCCCGATCGGGGATATTGTCGATTCCGCGCCGCCGGCGATCATGACATCGGCATCGCCAAGCATCACAAGCCGGGCCGCGTCGCCGATGGCGTGGGCCCCAGACGAACACGCTGTTACGACGGCATGATTCGGACCCTTAAGGCCGAGGCGGATCGAAACCTGACCTGACACGAGATTGATGAGCGAGCCGGTGACGAAGAACGGAGAAACTCGTCGGTGTCCCTGGTTGTGCAGCGCAAGGACGTTTGTTTCGATACCCGGCAATCCGCCAATGCCCGCCCCGACAAGGACGCCGGTACGTTCACGTTCGTCCTCGCTTCTGAGCTCGATGCCGGAATGACGGAAGGCCATCTCGGCGGCGGCAATGCCGAATACGATAAATTCGTCCATCCGGCGCTGGTCTTTTGACGAGACCCAATCATCCGGGTTGAACGTTTCGTCTGCCGCGCCCGCATCGATCAGCGCGCGACCGCCGCCAGCGCCGTTGGCCTTAGGCACTGCTGCTGCAATGCGGCAGGGATAGTCTGACGCGTCGAACTTGTCGATCGGACCTGCAGCCGCCTCTCCCGCGATCAACCGACGCCAACTCGGCTCGACCGATCCAGCGAGGGGCGACACCATTCCGAAGCCGGTTATGACCGCACGTTTCATCGAACCACCCTCGCCAAACGCCTGATTTCGGCTTCCAGGAGGATACCGGGATTAGCGCTACAGGACATCATCAGGTAACGCGCGAGCAGCCCGCCAGGATCGCGGATTTGTCGTCAAGCCTCGCCGCGTGGCGCTGAAGACGACGCTGCTTGCTTCAGTTCTTCTGTTCCTGAATGAACTTGATCGCATCGCCTACCGTTTGAATAGTTTCCGCGGCGTCGTCCGGAATCTCGACGTCAAATTCCTCTTCGAACGCCATCACGAGCTCGACGGTGTCGAGGCTGTCGGCGCCAAGGTCATCGATAAAGCTAGCCTTCGGATCGACTTTGGCTGGGTCGACGTCGAGGTGCTCAACGACGATCTTCGTCACGCGTTCCGCAAAATCAGACATCAGAATGCTCCTTCTCAAGCGCTGGTCGGCGCCGCAGCGCATCAACCGTTCTTACCTTCGACGCCCTCGCCTCGACGGCCGTTCGCCGTATCCGGACGATTCGCGGACCCGATCGCTTCGTCTGGGCCTCTTCTCCGGCCAGCAACTGGACGACCGTCAACGAAAACCCGAGCCGCCGCAATCCTTACGCATAGGCCAAGTCGGAGGGCGCTTACGGCAAATTGGTTGGCAAGGCAACGCCACCCCGCAAAGGGCGCCGCCGGAGCCTAGATCATCGCCATCCCGCCATTGACGTGGAGCGTCTGGCCAGTGACATACCGCGCTTCATCACTGGCGAGATATACCGCGGCGGCAGCGATATCGTCGGGATCGCCCATGCGGCCGGCCGGGATCCGCCCGAGAATCGCCGCGCGCTGGTCTTCATTAAGGGCGTCGGTCATCGCCGTCGCTATAAACCCCGGCGCGATGCAATTGATCGTGACATTGCGGGAGGCAACTTCTGCGGCGAGGGACTTGGAGTACCCGATCATTCCGGCTTTGGAGGCTGCGTAGTTGGCCTGCCCTGGATTGCCAGTCACGCCAACGACCGACGTAATTCCGATGATCCGTCCGTGCCGTTGCTTTGTCAGGCCGCGGAGCGCCGCCTTGGTCAACCGAAAGTAGGCGGTCAGGTTGATCGCCAGCACTTCGTCCCATTGAGCGGGCTTCATCATCATGAGGAGGCCGTCCCTGGTGACGCCGGCATTCGACACGACGATGTGGAGGCCGCCAAGCGCGTCTGCGGCCTGCTTCGGCAACGCGTCTACGGCGTCGAGATCCGCAAGATTGCAAGGTACGGCGGATGCCCGTTCGCCGAGCTTATCGACCAGCGCGGCAAGCCTGTCAGCATTGGTTCCCGAAACGGCAACTGTCGCGCCTTGGGCGTGAAGGGCTTCGGCAATAGCCCCGCCGATGCCGCCGCTCGCGCCAGTCACAAGTGCGCATTTTCCAGTCAGATCAAACATTTGATCTCCAATCTTCAGCGTGATTTAGGCATTGGCGTGAAACGCCGCAATATCGTTGGGTTCGCCAACGCAGGAAACGGTTGCATCCTTTGCGATCCGGCGAACCATGCCGGCGAGGATCCGGCCCGGGCCGATTTCGACGAAATCCCTCGCGCCATGGGCCGCCATGTATGTAACGCTTTCCGTCCAGCGGACGCGGCCAGTCACCTGCCGTACTAGTAGGTCCTTGATTTCATCAGGATCGCCTGTCGGTTGCGCCGTTACGTTTGCAACAAGCGGCGCGGCGGGTGAATCAATCGAAGCAACGGCGAGTTCATTGGCCATCGTCGCGGCTGCCGGCGCCATCAGGGAGGAGTGGAATGCGCCCGAAACCGGCAGGAGCTTCGCCATCTTGATCCCCAGCGCGCGGGCGTTTGATGCAAGCGCTTCGACTCTCGCGCGTCCGCCAGAAAGCACGACCTGACCCGGCGCATTGTCGTTTGCGATTTCGAGAACGCCGTCGCCTGGAGTTGAGGCGATCGCCTCCTCTGCTTGCTCAATCGAAACGCCAAGCAGCGCGACCATTGCCCCGACCCCTGCGGGCGACGCCTCAAGCATTGCCTCCCCACGAACCTGGAGAAGACGGGCAGCTTGGGCCAGCGACATCGCGCCGGCAACGCAAAGCGCGGAATACTCGCCCAGCGAATGCCCGGCGACAAACGCACATTCGGCGACGTCGATCCCGCATTCCGACTTCAGGACCCTCGCGGCGGCCACCGAATGGGCCATCAAGGCTGGCTGGGTGTTTGTGGTCAGGTTCAAAGCCTCCACCGGGCCTTCCCACATCACCGAGGTCAGCCTTCGTCCGAGCGCTTCATCAACTTCCTCAAATACCGCTCGGGCGATCGGAAAATCCGCCGCAAGCGCCTGTCCCATGCCAACAGTCTGGCTCCCCTGACCCGGAAAAATGAGCGCTCTGGCCATTCACGCACCTCCTGAAATCTCCTGCTCAGTTGCAAGCCATGCGCCCCTTGGCAAGTGCGTAGGGCGGGCGCGCGCCGGAAATGGCCGCGGCAGCTTGCGCAAAAGGTAGCTTTGCGCTATCGGCCGCATCTTCGAACGGCGGTCAAGTCGACGAACTGAAGCCTTGGTGGCTTCAGGACGGCGCGCGGGATGGTCCCGACACGACATTGAACCGACGGCATCCCGGGCCGCTCCGCCCGAACGATGTCGCCGCCGTCAAGTGGAGGAGCCTTAATGCCGCTCTATGAGCACGTCTTTATTGCGCGACAGGATATTTCGCCTGCGCAAGTCGATGCATTGACTGAAACGCTTCAGAAAATCGTCACCGACCATGGCGGCAAGATCGCCAAGTCGGAGTACTGGGGCCTCAGAAATCTTCAGTACAAGATCAAGAAAAATCGCAAGGGCCACTACTCGCTCATGAACATCGAGGCCCCCGCCGACGCTATTCATGAGCTCGAACGGCAGGAGAAGATCAACGAAGACGTGCTTCGTTTCCTAACGCTGCGCGTCGAAGAACATGATGATAAGCCATCGCCGGTACTCAGCCGCCGCGACAAGTCCGACAGGGATCGTGGCGACCGGGGAGATCGCGGTGATCGCGATAGAGGCGACCGTGATCGCGGCGATCGCGATCGGGGTGACCGTGATCGCGGCGACCGCGACCGCGGCCGACGCTAGGAGGACAGATCCAAATGGCCAAACCATTCATGCGCCGGCGAAAGACGTGCCCTTTTTCGGGCGATAACGCGCCGAAGATTGATTACAAGGATCCCAAGCTCCTCCAGCGTTACGTGTCCGAGAGAGGCAAGATTGTTCCTTCGCGAATTTCGGCGGTGTCTTTCAAGAAACAGCGGGAATTGGCTCGCGCCATAAAGCGGGCCCGGTTCCTAGCGCTTCTGCCTTACGTCGGGGAGCAGCAGAGATGATGGAGCTCATACTTCTTGAGCGGGTCGAAAATCTCGGCCAGATGGGCGATATCGTTAAGGTACGACCCGGCTACGCGCGGAACTTCCTCCTTCCTATGAAGAAGGCGTTGCGAGCGAACAATGCAAACAAGCGGATCTTCGACGCTCAACGCGCTGAACTCGAAGCACGCAACCTTGAACGCAAGCACGAGGCGGAAGCTGCAGCGACGAAGATCGACGGTCAGTCGTTCGTTGTAATCCGTCAGGCGTCCGAAACCGGCGTCCTCTATGGCTCGGTTTCAACACGGGATATCGCGTCGACCGCGTCCAATGCCGGCATCGCAATCGAGCGCGGACAAATTCGCCTCGACAAGCCGCTGAAAACGATTGGGATTTCAAAGGTCCGGATCGTGCTTCACCCGGAGGTGCATGTCACAATCGAGGTGAACGTCGCCCGCTCGGAAGACGAAGCGGAAAGACAAGCTCGCGGCGAGGATGTGCTGGCGCGTGAAGTGGATGTCGTGGATACGGACGACACGACGGCCGAATTCTTCGATGCCGAAACAGGCGAAGCGACCGTTTCCGCCGATGAAAGCGCAAGCTCGGACGACGAGAACCTCGCCTGATCGACCAGACCATTTGTCTTAGACCAACGCCCGCCGGTCACCGGCGGGCGTTCTTTATTAATCGGAAATCGCAATTTCGCGCCGCCTTCACGGCAGCGCCGTCGATAAGTCAACCGTGGAAATGTATTGCTCGACCGGCGGCCTACCTTCCGGCACGATGGCCCAATGGCGGATGGCGATAAATTCAACGGTGGCGACGCCAAGGAGGGCGTTCAGCGCACGGAAGACCGTATTCCATTCAGCATCGACTCTGAGCGAGCGGTGCTCGGCGCTATCCTGTTCGATAATGAAATTTACGTGCGGCTCTCGTCATTCCTCAAAACCGAGCATTTTTTCGATCCGGTCCACGCGCTTATCTTTGATGCATGCCATGCGCTGATCGACATGGGCCGACTAGCCTCGCCGATCACGCTTGATGCGCATCTGGCAAGTTCGGCTGGATACAAGGAACTCGGCGGGCGCAAATACCTCGAAGCCATTGCCGCTAGCGTGCCGTCGACGGCGAGCGCAAATGACTATGCGCGCGTCGTCTTCGATCTGGCGGTGTACCGAGGTCTCATCGATATCGGTGGTGAAATCGTCGACCGGGCTCGTCGCGCAAGCGTCGATGATGAACCAGACCAACAATTGCAGGATGCCGAACGACGGCTTTACGAACTGGCTGAGACGGGCCACTACGGAAAAGGCTTCAAGACCTTTCGCGCCGCCCTCCTCGAAGCGGTAAATGTCGCCGACGCCGCGCTCAAGCGAGGCGGCGGGCTGTCAGGCGTCGCAACAGGGTTGTCCGATCTCGACAACATGATGGGCGGGCTTCACCCATCGGACCTCGTGATCCTCGCCGGGCGTCCTTCGATGGGCAAGACGTCCCTCGCCGTGAACATCGCTGTCAATGCGGCTCGGGCGAAGATGCAGGCGATTGCCGAGGGGCGAGACGATGACGAGACCGGCGCCGTGGTCGGGTTCTTTTCGCTTGAAATGTCGGCCGACCAGATTGCGATGCGTATCCTTTCGGAGATGGCCGAAGTGCCATCGAATGAAATCCGCCGGGGAACGATCGATCAGGCCCAGTTCGACAGGATTTACCAGAAGACGAGGGAACTGGATGCCTTGCCTCTCCACATTGATGATACGGGCGGCCTGTCGATCGCACAGGTTGCGGCGCGGGCGCGTCGCCTGAAGCGTCAGAAGGGCCTTGATCTAATCGTTGTGGACTATCTTCAGCTTCTCAGCGGGTCATCGCGGAAGGGCGACAATCGCGTTCAGGAGATCACTGAAATCTCTGTCGGCCTGAAAGCGCTCGCCAAGGAGCTTCATGTGCCGGTGATTGCGCTTTCCCAGCTCTCTCGGCAGGTTGAGTCGCGAGAAGACAAACGTCCGCTGCTGTCTGATCTCAGGGAATCCGGGTCCATCGAACAGGATGCGGATATCGTGCTGTTCGTCTACCGGGAAGAATACTACCTGAAGCGGTCTGAACCAAAAGGCGATGGGGACGACGCATCGATGAGCCACGCAAAGTGGCTCGAGCGTATGGAGCAGGTCCGCGGCATCGCAGAAGTCATCATTGCAAAGCAGCGGCACGGGCCGATAGGAAACGTGCCGCTTCGGTTTGAAGAAAGCCTGACGAAGTTCTCCGATCTCGATGATGGACGCTACGACGCTCTTAGGTACGAATAAGTTGTCGTTTCGGCTTTTGCCCGGCCTTGCGTCGCTCTAAATTATCCGGATGCGCCCTGGCAGAATTGATCAGATCGGCTACCGACCAATCGTCGAGATTAATCTCGATCGCATTGTCGGGAACTTCGAGCGCCTCGCATCCCGACAGCCTGCGGCAACGCCTGCCGCCGTGGTCAAGTGCGACGCTTACGGATTGGGGCTGGTTCCCTGTTCACGAATCCTCGCCATCCGCTGCGCCTGCAACATGTTTTTTGTAGCGCACCCGGAAGAAGGTCTGGCGCTTAGAAAGGCCCTCGATCGAATTGCGCCGACCGCTGAGATTTTCGTTCTGAATGGCCCGTCAGAGCGGTCGCTTCCCGCATTTGACGCAGGCAAGCTGACCCCGATCCTGAACAGCCTTGCCCAGACGAGGCTTTGGACCGCCGAAAGAGCCGGCGTACCGGCTGCTTTGCACGCGGACGTCGGAATTAACCGGCTTGGGGTTCCCGCTAATGAACTAGAAGAAGCGCTCGGCGCACCCGGACTTAACCTGTGCTTGTTGATGGGTCACTTATCTTGCGCTGGAACGCCGGACAACAGTGCAAACGCAATAGAGCTGACCCGATTCCGCGAACTGGCGAAGGCCGCGAGAGCGCCGCGAGCTTCGCTGGTTTCAAGCGGCGGCGTAATGATCAGTGAAGAGTTCGGATTTGACGTGGTGCGCCTTGGCGTCGGTCTCTATGGCGTCTCGCCCTTTGATGCGCCGATCCCCGAGGTGCGGCCCGCAGCAACGCTGACGGCGGAGATCCTGCAAGTGCAGTCGCTGCGCATGGACGCGAAGGTCGGATATGGCGGACTGTTCAGGGCAAGGCGGCCAACCCGACTGGCGACGATTGCGCTCGGTTACGGCGACGGCCTGCCGCGCCACGCGCCGCCGTCGGATGACGCCAACAGAGCGTACGTGGATGTCGGCGGCGTAGCCTGTCCTTTGGTAGGGCGCGTGTCGATGGATCTTGCCACGATCGACATTACTGATGCGCCGACCGAGGTTGCTGCTGGAGACCGCGTCGAAGTCTTCGGGGACAAGATGCCAATAGAGTCGATAGCCGCAGCCTGCGGCACGATCGGCTATGAACTCCTCACGCGACTGTCACCGCGTGTCGTTAGGCGGTACTTGGTCGGCGGCTCACCCGCACCGGAATCGCTCCTGACATGACGCCATCAAGAATGTCGACTACCATTTCAAGCGCCGCAATTTTTCCGTCGCCATTTCAGGGAAATGGGCATGCCAGCAGGTGACGTATCGTGCGTGCCAAGAATGGCGATCGCATTGTCTGCATGGCTGTTGATTGAATCCATCACGGCGCTGGCGCTTGCCGGTAATGGTCCGCACCACGCAGAAAACGGTTCGGCAACGCTTGTTCTTGAGAATGACATTTTTGGTCGGCAATCGCTCGATCGCGACTATACCAACGGCCTGGAGTTGTCGTGGCTTCGTTCTCCAGCGCGCGAACCTGGCTGGAGCGGACCGTTGGTTCGGCTTGTCACAGGCAGCGATGACAAAGTGGAAACCCGGCTGCACTTTGCAGTTGGCCAACAGGTCTACACCCCTGAGGACATTGTCGAGCGTGATCCGGTCTTTGGGGATCGCCCATACGCAGGGCTACTCTACGCGTCAGCAGGCGCAATCATCAATGCAAATGACGAGCGTATCGACCAGGTCCAACTTCTTCTTGGCGTGGTCGGGCCGGCGTCACAAGCGGACAGCCTTCAGGTTGGCTACCATCGGTTAATACGGGCGCGCATTCCGGCGGGCTGGTCGAACCAGATATCCAACCGGCCTGCCGGGGAGGTCTCCTGGCGCCGCACCCACTTGATCGCCCTCGCCGGAAAGGTTGGCGCGCCGGGATTCGGCGTCGACTTTGCGCCACACTACGGCGCGCGGGCGGGAAATCTCCAGTCGTCGATCAGCATCGGCGGCGCCGTCCGAATTGGAAAGAACGTTCCCGTCGAGGCCGGCGCAGCGCGCCTCAAGCCAAGCCTCCCAGGCGCCGGCTACTTCAAGCCGTCTGCTTATTCCGGCCTCTATGCGTACGCGGGCGTTGAAGGCCGCTATGTACCCCGGAACCTCTTTCTAGATGAACCGGGCCGCAACGGCGTACGCGTGACGCGACGCGATTTCGACGGGGACGCATTGATTGGGATCGCCATCTATCGAGGACCCGCGCGTCTCTCATATACCCACTATTTTCGCACCGTTCAGTATAACGAGCAAAACCGCCAGGGCTCGGAATATGGCTCCCTCGCCCTGACCGTGAATTTCTGAACGACGGCTAGGCGACGCTCCGGTTCCAACACTGTTCCAACCAACGGTCCTCATCGACGCATTCCATCGCGCGAAGAAAACTCACCGGCGGCTTGCCCACCAGAACGCGCATCTTGTCGGCCTGTGTCGATTGCGCTGCGTAGAATCTCTCGATCAGGGGTTCGCCCAAGCGATAGAACCTCGCAAGCACTTTGTACCGGGTGGATGGCGTCGCAGCATAGTAGAGCAATCGCGAAAGAAGCCGGAAAAACGCGCGCTCGCGCCAGACTTCGTCAGCGTGCCCCCGGGTCAATGCTGCTATCGCCTTGCCGGAAAGATCTTCCGCTCCGGCAATTCTGTGGGCCAGCCGCGCAGCGTCAGGCAGCGAGTATCCCGTCAAGGGATGGAAAAGCCCAGCGCACAACCCTGCAACGCCGACCCCGTCCGGCACATCGGCGAGGTGGGCTTCAATATCGCCTGCGAGCGCAATTGGCAGAATGCCTTCTTCTTCCCTGACGACGCGCTTGATTCGCCAACCCCAGCTATCAGCGTATTCGCGTATTCCCCGGCGCGCGCCTTCATGATCGATGCTGGCGCCATCGGCGTAGTAGGTATCCTCGATCAGCGCCGTCGTGGCCGAGAACGGCAGTACGTATATAAATCGATAGCCATCTGACTGGGAGATAGTCGCATCCATTATGATCGGATTGCGCAGACCATGGGGCGTCTCAAACTCAACTTCCTGTCCTACAAACTTCTGGAACCCGACGGTCAGCGCCCGGTTGTTCCTCTGTCCTCTCGCATCAATAACGGCGCGGCCTTCAAGTCGCTCGCCGCTGCCAAGCGTCACGCCGGATGCGGACAGATTGACAATCTCCGCATTGAAAAAAGCTGCCTCTCCGAGCGCCGGCGCAATAACGTCGTGAAGTCGTTCGGACGTAATCGAACGGTAGCCGGTTCGCAGCAAGCGGCTTTGTCGCGGAAACCGGACCTCCTGTCGGTCCCAGGAATAGGTGACCAGCGGCGCCAGCCATGTCGCGACCTCTGCAGGCACATCGGTCGAGTGAAATGACCAGGTATGATTGCCGCCAAGGCGCTCCCCTCGTTCCACCAGCGCAATTGCGAGATCCGGACGCACCTGCGCGAGTCGCCAGGCGATAAGGGAGCCGGACAGCCCGCCGCCGGCTATCACCACGTCAAACAATCCTGATTGCGCCATGAGCGGCTCCAAAACCCATCAATAGGCCACCTACCCCCGAGCATCCACCCGGTCGCCTGTCAACCGCGTTTGACGCCAACTTGGCTCACGCGCATTCTGATGAGGCAGGAATCGTCGAACGTGGGATCTAGGGGAATCATGCGCGAGAAAGTCCTCTTGACGCTTGGTCGACTGCCAAAGGCCCTCGAACTTGCGAGAGCGCTGAGCAAAGCGGGTGCGGAGGTGCACGTCGCCGACCCCTGGAGAAGCCATTTGTCGAGGCCTTCCAGATCCGTCTCCCGGCGACATGGCCTGCCGCCGCCAGCGTCGGATTCCGGAGCTTATGCCGACGCCCTGTGGCGCATTATCGATCAGCACAAGATTGACCATGTCTTTCCTGTCTCGGAGGAAATTCTGCACGTCGCGCCGCTTAAGGAGCGCCTCGGCGAACGCATGTTTTCTCCAACCGCCAATTCGTTGATACAATTGCACAACAAACATGCGTTCATAGACCTTGCTCGCAATCACGGCCTGAAGGCGCCGGACACGTTTGCTGCGGACACAGAAGAAGCCCGGCAATTTGTCGACAAGAGCGACTATGTAGTGAAGCCATTGAATGGGTGCTCCGGGAAGGGACTGTCGCTCAAGAAGGCAGGAACGCCATTGAGCGCCGCTGAAAACGCGCCCCACATGGTGCTGCAGCGCCGCATCTACGGTCGGGAGCTATCATCATTCTCGATCGCCAGAAACGGGCGAACACTTGGCACCGTCGTTTATCGTGGGCTCATTCTTGCAGGCTCGGTCGCGTGTTGTTTCGAGCGCGTGGACGATGCGGCGGACGCGGAACATTGGGCAAGGGACTTTGTCGCCGCTGAAAAATATACAGGGTTCATTGGCTTTGACTTCATCGAAGATCAGAACGGCATCGCATGGCCGATAGAGTGCAATCCACGCATGACGTCGGGAATCCATTTCATGGTCGACGATGACGTTGCCGCTGCCGCCCTCGACTGCGCGTTTAGGGGACATGTCCGGCTGAAACGGCAAACGGCCTTTCAGGAGGGCCATACGGCGCTAACCATGGCCTATAAAGACCTATTCAAGCCGCAGCGATTTCTTGGCCATCTGCGAAATATGGCCCGTTCGGAAGACGTACTTTTTCGCCTCGACGACCCACTGCCATTTTTCCTGATGACGCCGATGTCCTGGCGCCTTCTGATAGGCGCGCTTCTCCGTAAACAGAGTTTCGGCGAGGCGGCGACTGCGGATCTTGCCTGGACCGCTCCTCCAACACGCGACTCAGTTAACGCGTTCAACAACGTCATTGCCTCGAAGGCGACTACAAGCAGTCTAGAACCAGCTTCCACTCCCGCTAATGATGAACACGATCATGTGAAATATGGCGTCTCACGCGGCAAATAACCTGCTCAGCCGGACGCGTAGTCAAGCGAGCCGCCGGGCGGACACTCTCTGGGCGAATGATTTCAAAGTCAAAATGCCGGGCTATGCTCGCAAGGATGAGCGCGCTTTCAACGGCGGCGAAACCTGCGCCAACGCATGTATGTGGTCCGAGACCAAAAGGCAAGTAAGCGCCGTCAACCAGCGTTTCATCTTTTGGCGGAAGAAACCTGCCTGGGTCGAATGCGTCCGGGTCATGCCAGTATTTCTCGTGGCGATGAATTGTCCAGGGCGCAATCATCACCAACGTCCCTCGCCTGACGTGAAATCTGCCAATCCGCGTCGACTTCATTGCGACCCTCGGCATGAAGGTTATCGGCGGGAAGAGACGAAGAGTCTCCTTGAAGAAAGCCTTGGCATAGTCCAGCGCCTTGATGTCCTTGAAATCAATTCGCCTATGGCCAACGACCTCCCGGGTTTCGCGCCGCAGGCGCTCGAGGGAATATGGATGTTGTGCGAGGGTGAAGAACGCCCAGGTCAAGGCGCTTGCCGTCGTTTCGTGACCGGCCAGAAAGAATACGCCGAGCTGATCGATAAGCTCCTCGCGCGTAAACGCCTCGCCGGTAGCACTGTCGCGCGCGTCGATGACAGCTCTTGCAATGTCGTCGAAGAAGTCTTTTTCCCGACCGCTTCGCCGATCGACCAATTCACCAATCCGCAGTCGGATTTTTTCGCACGCCGCGAGCACAGCGGGAGATTGACGCGGACGCGTCCAGGCGGGATCAATAATGAGCCGCCAGATTCGCACTTGCGCGACTTCACGTTCGAACACCTCAAAGGCCTCAAACACCTCACTCGCGATATCCGCCTCAAGCGATACCGAGAATGTCGTCCGGCAAATAATGTCTGCGGCAAGCTTGCTCATGAACAGGTCAAGGGAAAATTCTTCGCCGGTCGACGCCTTCTCCTCAAGATTCAGGACCGCGGCGTCGACGGCAGCTTCCATCGATCCGAACGCGGCGGAAAGGCGCAGTCGCGTAAATGCGGGCTCGACCATAGCCCTCTGACGGCGCCATTTCGGTCCGTCGGACACGAAGATCGAGTCGCCGATCAAGGGTTCCAGCGCACCCACCATCAGGTCACTCTTCGGAAACACGCCTTCACGGTCGAGCATGATTTCACGAACCAGAACGGGGTCATTGAAGAGCTTGATCGATCGTCGGGAATAGCCGAGCTCGCCCGCATCCATAGAAAACGCTTCGCCAGGCAAGAGACTAAGCAGGTCGCCATCTCCCTGCCGGATTGTCCGCCAGAGCGCTGCGATCGCAGGCAATCGCGACGGCCGCGGCGGCGCGTACCGGTCGTCGCGGAATGTTTCGCCGCCTGCGGGAGAATGAACGACGGATTGCGGCGGCGCGCCGTGTACGGTGTTTCGCATCCGCCCATCCATGTCGATAAAAGGCTTTCCTCGGTGCGCCGGCTGGCGCAAGTTGCAGGCATCTTGCGCAACTTATCGAGCTAATCTTCATGCTGTCCAGCCATGCAATATTTGAATTCCTTATCGCCGGACACATCATCACCGGCGCGCCCGGTCTGCTTGGCTTCTGGGGCCCCGTCGCAACGAAAAAGGGCGGCGCTCGGCACCGCATGCTCGGACGTTTCTTTGCCGTGGCGATGTTGATCACCGGCGGCTTTGCCATAGCGATGGCGACCATGACGATGCTTGCGCCGATGGCGACTCACCCCCACCTCGTCGATCATCCGGCGTTCTCCGATCCGATACTTGTGCGCGGGATCTTTGGCGTGATGATGTTGCATCTCGCACTATTGACGATCAACCTGGCATGGTATGGCTGGCTTTGCCCAAGGAACAAGTTGGACCATTCGCGAAATGTGGGTCCTGTGAACATTTTCCTGCAGGCGGCGCTGTTGATCGCTGCTGGCGCGTGTCTGATCGAAGGCGTCAGGATCGATCAACCTATCATGATAGGCATTTCCACGATTGGATTCGCAACCGTCACCACAAATGCGGCGTTCCTGCTGAAATCATCGCCGGGGCCAGCTGACTGGCTTCTCGAACATATCAAAGCCGGCGTCGGCGCCGGCATTTCAGTGTACACGGCCTTTTTTGCATTCGGCGCAGTCAGGCTCGTCCCGGAGCTCGCCCTCGCCCCCATACTCTGGGCGACGCCGTTGACCATAGGGCTGGGGCTTATTCTCTACCATCAGCGTTCCGTTCGACTGCGCTTCAAGGGGACCGCCCAATCGCCTTTCGCGAGCCCGGCGCCGTGACCGCCCCACTTCGCGCCGTTATCGTCGGCGCAGGGGCCGGCGGCCTTGCCGCGGCGATTGACCTTGCACGTCGGGGCGTTGCAGTCACCGTCGTCGAGCGCAGCGAAGTCGTCGGCGGCAAGATGCGCGTGGAACGGATCGGAGACACGGCGATTGACGCCGGGCCGACGGTCTTCACGATGAAATGGGTTTTCGATGAACTGTTCGCCGCGGCCGGCGCGTCCGTCGAAGATTATCTGACGCTGCGAAAAGAGGATTTGCTGGCCCGCCACGCCTGGCGCGGCGGCGCACAGCTCGATCTGTTTGCGGATGTTAACCGGAGCGCCGCTGCTATTGCCGCGTTTGCTGGCGGCAAGAACGCCGACGGGTACGTTCGCTTCGCCGAACGAAGCGAGATGATTTACAACACTCTCAGGGATGCTTTCATGAAGGGGCGCAAGCCCTCGCGGCTGGATGTCTTGCAGCGAGTAGGATTCCTCTCGATGCCATCATTCCTGGCGAAGATAGATCCGATGCGCTCGCTTTGGGAGGCCCTTGGCCGCTACTTCGACGATCCCCGGCTCATTCAGCTATTCGGTCGGTATGCGACATATGTAGGCTCGTCGCCATTTGATACGCCGGCGACAATCATGCTGGTGGCTCACGCGGAGCGAACGGGCGTCTGGTCGGTCGAGGGCGGGATGGGCGCCGTTGCGACGGCGATGCGCCGACTCGGGGAATCGCTTGGCGTCGAATTTGCCTTCAATTCGACAGTCGAAGACATCATCGTCAATGGCCAGCGCGTCGCAGGCGTGCGTCTTGCCAACTCGAAGGCCCTAAAGGCGGATATCGTCATATTCAACGGCGACCGTTCCGCGCTGGCAGAGGGCCTGCTCGGCAAGTCAGTAGGACGCGGCCTCCAACCGACCCCCCGTGTCAGGCGTTCCCTGTCGGCGGTCACCGCGTGCATGCATGCGCGGCCGTCGGGGTTTCAGCTTGCGTTTCACAACGTTTTTTTTAATGATTTCTATAAAGACGAGTTTGATGCGATTTTTCGATCGCGTCGCCTGCCTCAGCATCCGACAGTTTACCTTTGCGCACAGGATCGCGCCGCTAGCGCATCTGGCGGCGCTGAAAATTCGGCGTCCCCGGAACGGCTATTCCTGTTGATGAACGCTCCGCCGGATGGCGACATCTCGACAGTTGACGCGGCAATGGCGTTCGAGCGCGCCATAGATCTCCTGTCAGCCTGCGGATTATCAATTGACGATACAACCACCGCGCCCGTCTTCGCGACGCCGTCGGAATTCAATGGCAGGTTCCCGGCGACCGGCGGCGCTCTCTATGGCCGGACATGCCATGGCATGACAGGCGCGCTCGACCGGCCCGGCGCAACGACGCACATACGAGGGCTTCTGGTCGCCGGAGGAAGCGTACACCCTGGCCCAGGGGTTCCTATGGCCGCAATGTCCGGACGGCTCGCCGCAGCCCAGGCGATGGAAGGGTTCCAATCGGCGAGTTGAATGTCGCTGCCGATAACGACACGGACCCCGCCGCCGGAACGACGAGGTCCGCGCCGCAGAGGGAACCGGAAATTCAGGCCGACGTCGTGACTGGCATGCCGGCAACGAACGTCGCAAATGTCTTCAGTTCATGCCGACGCAGCACGCCATCGCCATTCAGGTCGAACCTTTCAAACTTCGCACGCTGGTATGAAACGAACTCATCTTGTTGCAGTTCGCCGTCGGCGCCCGAGGCGGCGTAGTAATCACGCAGGGCAACTGCCTTTAGACGCTCCTTTTCGGATGCAGCTAGTGTCGCATCGAGTTGATGGTCGATAGCAATTGTCCGAAGCGATCCGTCCGATGCGTTCACTGCAGCGAAGCCATTCAAGCGAGCAAGTTCAGCGGTGACGACCGATGCGGCCGCAAACTCAGAAGCGCTCAAAGTGCCTGAATTATCGAGGTCCGCCTGTGAAAATAGCGCTGCAGCGTGAGCTTTGACGTCAGCACCCGTCAAGGTTGAAATAGCGGCTCCATAGGCGGGCTGATTCTCGCCGACGGCAGCCAGTGCAGCGCCAGCTGCGAACGCGCTTATCAGCGCAGGCATCGCAATCCGCTCAAGTCGACCAATCTTCCGCCGTTCGGACATAATACCGTCTCCACTTTCCGCAGCGCCGATGGAACGCATCGGCTTCACGTGTCGCATTTGACGGCTTGAGTTGGCGGTTAAAAGATCGCTTCAAGGCGATGTGACGGCGAGTGAGGCGAATTTCGGGCGGTTCCGCCGAGGTCGGCGCTCCATCACTCGGCGGGAAGGCTCTGAAGATCCGACGCGGGGATCTTGTCGGCGTCAAATTTCGCAGCTCGGGCCTTGATCATCTTCGATGTCATGCGCGAGCCGTCCGGCGACCATCCTGGAGGGCCGAAAGCGTAACCGAGCGCCTCGCGAAATGACCTGGCTTGAACCACGTCCCGAGCGATTCCAATCCATTCGTGGAACGCGATCTTCACCGGATTGAACGTGCCGAGGTTCTTGATAATGCCATACCGAGGGCGCTCATCTTGATCCTCTGGAATAAATGTTCCGAACAGACGATCCCACAAAATGAATGTTCCCGCGTAGTTTGCGTCGAGATAGCGCGGGTTGGTCGCGTGATGGACGCGATGATGGCTCGGCGTGTTCATGATCCATTCGAGGGGGCCGAGCCGGCCAATCATCTCGGTATGGATCCAGAACTGATAGACAAGATTTAGCCCGCCGACAAAGGCGAGCATGAGAGGGTGGAAGCCAAGAACGGCCAAAGGCGCCTTGAACAACAGGGCCCCCAGCACCGCACCAGTCCAAGTCTGACGCAAAGCCGTCGTCAGATTGTAGTGCTGAGAAGAATGATGGATCACGTGGCTAGCCCAAAACCAGCGACGTTCGTGGCTTATCCGATGCCACCAATAGTATCTAAAGTCGTCAACGACAAAGCAAAGCGCGACCGCCCACCAAGTGTTTGGCGCCTCGAAAATCCTGAATTCATACGCCGCGAAAAGGATCGCGGCGACAATCGCGGCGCCGCCGAATAATGGTGCGATCTGGCTGCCCAGCCCCATAATGAGGCTGGCGGCGCTGTCACGGGCCTCATAGTCGCCCCGCCCCGACAGACGCCAGGCGACCATCTCGATGACGATCAGAACGACAAAGGCCGGAACGGCCATGGTGACGACGTCTGGAAACTCCATGACCGCCAATTTAGTCGGGGCCGGAAAAGTGTCCAAGCCATTTCATGGCCGTGGCGGTATCTTTGGCGGCAAGGGAGAATACCGGGACCGTTGAATCCTTAACGGCCAGGCGGAGCGATTTTCCATCCGCCGCCGCGGCAACAGACTGCAAGAGCACCCGCCGGGTCGCGATCCGGTCCCCGACGGCAAAGGCGAGGAGAGCCTCTCCCTTGCCCGAAACAGCGACCGCTGCCCGCCCTTCCCGGTCGATGAGCCACTCCTCAGCTTCAAAATCCGGCTCATCGAGACGTGCACGCGCCACGGCGCTATCTAGCGTAACCTCGGCATTGCGAAGGCCGCCAAGCAAAACTGAAAGAACAACGAGCAAGGCTACCGCGCCAAGCGAAATTGCAAGATCGAAGAGAAGGTTTCCTGTCATCTTCTTGGTCTCGGCGTCGACCATCGGCCGGTTGAAAGGACGCCTTCTTGAGCACTCCTGTCGAATGTCAAAAGAACATTTTTCGGAAACGGATTTGAACCGTTCGTCCCGTCGGGTCGATGAGGGCGCGCTGATATCCAATCGGCGTCGCTCCGCTCGCATCGTAAACGGACTGCCGATCATTGAACAGATTCGTGACTTCAATTGACAATCTTGATCCGATCAAGAACGGATACCTTATAAGCGTCTTTCCGCGTCGGGCCGGGTCGAAGAACAACCGCAAATCGACGGTGCCGAGGTCAGCAAACCGCAGGTCGCCAGAAGCGCCACCGTCAATTGTCGTGCCGCTCCGCCAGTTGAATCCCGCGCGCGCGCCAAGTCCGTTCCCGAAAAACCCAAAGTCGGCCTCGATCGCATGGCGAGATGCGCCGCCCGAGGCGCTGACGGCGTCTCCGGCCAGCAAGTCGAGCGGCGTTGCGCCTTCGAATACAGTCACGGAGTCTTCGAGCGCAATTGTATGGTACACGGAGACATTGATGCGGCCATCGCGTCCGCCACGCCGTCCGCCGCCTCCGCGAAATCCGCCACGACCGCCCGTAGGCCGGTTTGCATTTCGCGACTCTTCGCGCGTCGACTGTTGATCGCTCCCGATTGAAGCGCTCCCTTTTTTGCCTGCATCGGCTTGCTCCGACCGCCGCTGATTGCGTTGCGCACGATCCAGCCGCTGACGGAATATCTCGCGCAATTTAACCCGCTCGTCTTCGGTCAACTCGGCTTGCTTTGCTTCGATTGATTTCGAGAAGTTGAAGCCGTAGCGAACTTCGCGGCGGGCGGTTTCTGCGTAGTTTATAGGTCGCGCGTCGATCTCCAACAATGCGCCGTTGGCTGCGCGCACAAACCGTTCCGGAAAGGCCGCTTCAACATCTGGCGTCAAGGACGGAAATTCTGAGATAGGGTTGAAGATTCGCTGATCTACAAATGACGCGTTGAATGTCAGTTCCTTATCCTCAAAGTCGAACGGATCTATCGAAAGGTTCAGTCTGTATACGCGGCGGTCATCGTTTCGAAGGTCGCTCGTTCCGCCTGTCGTACGCGTAACATTCTCAACGGTAGTCCCGGTCACGAAATCAAAAACCCTGACATTCGGCGTTCGGATAACTGGATCTCCCAACTGCGCTACGGAAGGCGCGCCCTGTTCGTAGGCAGCAGATCCGATAAGGCGAACCGCGCCAACTGGCCGCCAATTCACGGAATAGCCGTAGGTCGTTAACGATCCGAAGTCAGAAAGATAATCGATGCGAGCATTGCCGCTGATTGTAAGGTCGCCGAGGGGCGCAGCCGTTGCGCCGCGCTTGAAGATCGGCGCATCAAGATTAAGCTGGGCGTTTCCTGAGTCCCGCACAAGTCTTCGGGTCGTTTCCATCAGGTCAGCGTCGATGGAAATGCCCCTTAGGCGGAGAAAATCTCCTCCCACGTTTAGCGACGCAGAAAGACCGCCAGCAGGCAACTCGATCAATTCACCATAGACAAGTCCTTCGATGCCGCCTGAATGGTTGACGGTTTCAGCGCTTTCACGAACGAGCGTGACGCTCCCCGGTCGTAGCGGCGCGAATGGATTTACATCGCCGTTTGCAATGCTCGCCTGAAGCGCCGTCGTTTCGATGCCGCGATCAGTTTCTGTCCTGACCTGGCCGAACGCATATCTTGCGTTTACCGACCACGTCCACGTCGATGGAGCGCCATCAAACGCAGCGCTGACTTCGCCATTCCATTGATCGATCAAGCGCCTGAGCGCCTCGGGCGTTTCGAAAAGACGCGCGACGACCACTTCGTCCGAAAACGGAGAATACACGCTGCTGGCCGGCAGTTGCAGGTCGGCGCCAGCATAACCGAGGAGCGCTTCGCTTGTCTGGAAGTCGAGGCCGCCCGTGACAGTGACCGCAACATCGCCGAAGATAGCGCGCGTCTGACTCGCGGTAAGAGCGATCGCATCGCGTCGTGGCGCAAGGGTTCGCACGCCAGTCGAGTCAGTCGTGTTTGGCGCATTGGGGTAGAATTCTTCGAGCGCAATCGGGCGATTACCCGCCGAAACCGGCGCACCGGCGACAGTGACGACCTCGCCAGCGATCGCCGACAAGGAGGCGTCTATCTCGCCGCCTGCAATTGGCGCTAGAATGTTGCCGAGGAGCGCCCGGTCGCTCGAACGCGAGTCTTGCAGGTTCCGTTCTGACTCAAGAAGTTTGGTTGCGTGGCTGGCGGATACGTCGATGGTAGATCTTCGACTACCTCGAATGCGGAGCTGGTTGATGTCCGCCGCGCCCTCGTACTGGCCGCCTTCGGTCGCTGCAAGTGTCGTCGCCTCTACCGTCCGAGCCCTGAATCTCTCGCGCAAGACGAAATTGACGACCCGTTGATCGGCCCGAAACCCGTACTTAAGAGCGACCTCCTCCGGCAGAATTTCAACGCGCTCGACAGCTTCAGTCGGCAGTTCGAAAATTTCGCGACGGCTCGCTACGCGACGTCCATTCAATAGGATCGCTGGCCGACCTCCCGCCCGGCCGCTGCCCGATCGCGTTTGCGGCGCCAGTTCCTCAAGCAAATCGGCGATTGTCGAAACGCCATATGAGCGAACCTCCGAGGCGTTGAGCGTGATTTCCGGCTCGATATCGCCAATGACGGTCCCTCGCCGCCTCTCCCCAACGACGACGACTTCGTCCTCGAAAGCGAATGGGTCGTCGCTGGCGGGCGGCTGCGCCGCGAGGACACCAGGCGACGAGCACGCGATGACGAGGATTGCAGAGGTCGAAAGGCGTCTTTTGGCCATGCATCACCTTTGTCTGCGCGAGAACCACTGGCCTTGCGTTCAACGAAGGCGACCAGGGATTCCGTCGGCGTCCGTCGAGGCGACCAACGGATCCACGCAAATGCGACGAATTTTGGACCGAGGATCCGCGAAACGCTCGGCTTCAGCGCTCGCTGGCTTCGAGCAACGCCGCAAGGTGATGTTTCCAGATAGAAGCAACGGAGTGAGTGCCGTGCCCCCGGGTTTCATCAGTAATCGGCAGAACTACAGCGTTTCCGCCTGCGACTTTCCGAATTTCTGACTCTAATATGCGGAGTTCAGGCGGATTCACCTGATCGTCGGCGGAATTTATCGCCGTCAGCGGCGCAACGATTTTTTCCAGATGCGATGACGGATCATACGTACGCGAAGCTTCAAACGCGTATATGGTGTCATTTGGATCGAGCGCCGTCGCATATCGATTGACCATGTCCTCCAGCATCATCTCGGCCTCAGCGCGCGTCGGCGCCGCCTTCTGATACTGCAGGGGCGATGACACCATGAAGACCAAGGCATGCATGGCCGCGCGCATGCCAGCGAAGTCCGATTCCGCCGGATCATAGTCGCCATTGTTCCATGCCGGATCGGCCTTGATCGCATCAACGATCATTTGTCGCGTCATTCGGTTCCGACCGGCGATCTCGACCGGCAAGCTCGCCAGAGGCATGGCCGCATCAACAAAATGTGGGTACTTGTACGCCCACATCCATGACTGCATGCCGCCCATGGACGTGCCCATTACAAGCCGGAGGCGATCGACGCCAAGATGCTCGGTCAGCAGCAGATGTTGCGCCTTGACCATGTCGTCATAGTCATACTGTGGAAAATCCATCCTCAGGCCATCTGATGGTTTTGAGGATGCCCCATGACCAATCCCGTCCGGAAGAATGATGAAATACTTTCGGGCGTCGAGAAGGCACCCAGCGCAGAAGAGCTCGCCGGCGAAACTCTCACGAAGCAGGCTCGCTCCGGAACCGGTGGTCCCGTGCATGACAAGCACGGCATTCGACGCCTTGCCATCCGCATCATGACGAAGTGCGCCAATAGTTCGGTAGTGGAGCCTGAGCCCCTCCAGTTCCTCGCCGGACTGGAAGACGAAGCGATCAACCACATATTCGCCCTCGGCGGGCGCATCGTAGCTCGCCGCAACCGCCGGCAAGGCAGCCGCGAACAGAAAAACGCTCAGAATAAACGCGCGAACCATGGCTTGCTCCGGCGCCGGGCGGGAATAAATCAGCCGGTGATTTCCTTCTCAGAGAAGAAAAACCTGATCTCCTCAGCCGCAGTATCCGGCCCGTCGGACCCATGAACTGAGTTTTCACCGATCGATTCGGCAAAATCAGCTCGAATTGTTCCCGGCGCGGCATCCTTGGGATTGGTTGCACCCATTATTTCGCGATTTCGGGCAATCGCGTTTTCGCCTTCCAGAACCTGGACAACGACCGGGCCGGACATCATGAAGTCGACCAGTTCGCCAAAAAACGGGCGTTCACGGTGGACAGCGTAGAACCCTTCGGCCTGCTCGCGGGTCATGTGGATACGCTTCTGCGCGACGACTCGCAGCCCGCCATCCTCGAGTTTCGAGATGATCTTTCCAGTAATGTTCCGGCGGGTTGCATCCGGCTTGATGATGGAAAACGTCCGTTCGGTCGCCATTTTCTGAAGATCCTCTTTCTGCGTCGGGCGCCGGTGGCCCGAGACGGAGATTGTCTGTATGTACTGCCGCGGGTCCGGCTCGAATTCGACCGGGTCAGTATCAATGCGGGACGTCGGCGGCAAGCCTGAAGCCGCCATATTCCGATCGGACAGGCCATCCGGCCTTTCCCGCACGGCGAGGCGCCTCCGGAGAACCTTATCAGGGCGTTGCAGAACACGTGCTTCAAATCAAGGAACTGACTTACCGGGTTGAGGGCCGCTTGTTGTTCGAACAGGCGAGCGTGTCGCTGGCGGACGGCTGGAAGGTCGGATTCGTTGGCCGAAACGGGGCTGGCAAATCAACCCTGCTCCGCTTGATCAAGGGCGAAATTGGGCCGGAGAGCGGCGTCGTCTCGCTTCGCAGCGGCCGCCGGCTTGGCGCCCTCGAACAAGAAGCCCCATCGGGCCCGGAGAGTCTGGTTGAAGTCGTCCTTTCCCACGACGCTGAACGCGAATCACTGCTTGCCCGGGCCGAAGCCGAGACAGACCCAATTGCGCTTGCCGAAATCCACACACGGCTTTCAGACATTGACGCTCATTCCGCGGAAGCGCGCGCCGCTGGCATCCTCGCAGGCCTTGGTTTTTCAGCAGCCGATCAGGCGCGGCCATCCTCCGACTTCTCGGGCGGCTGGCGCATGCGCGTCGCGCTCGCCGGGTTGTTGTTCGCCGCGCCGGATCTGTTGCTGCTCGACGAACCTACGAACTATCTCGATATTGAAGGCGCCATGTGGCTCGAGACGTTCTTGCGCCGGTACCCATATTCCGCGCTCTTTGTAAGCCACGACAGGGACTTTCTGAACCGATGCTCCACGCACATACTTGCGCTCGATGACGCAAAACTATCCGTACACACCGGTGGATACGACGCATATGTCCGGCGGCGAAGCGAGGCGCGGGCGCAGGCGCTTGCGTCGAAGTCGAGACTGGACGCGCAGCGTCGCCACATGCAGGCGTTCGTCGACAGGTTTAGGGCCAAGGCTAGCAAAGCGAAACAAGCGCAAAGCCGCCTGAAGGCAATTGCTCGACTGGCCGACGTGTCGCCGCCGACCGAGTTCGGCGTTGCGCCGTTTGAATTCAAGAATCCGGAGCCGATGGCGCCGCCCATAATCCGGTTTGAGGACGCAGATCTGGGCTACAGTCCCGGTCGGCCGGTGCTAAGGCAACTTGCTCTGCGCATCGACGACGACGATCGGATTGTCGTTCTCGGCGCGAATGGCCAGGGCAAGTCGACGCTCGTCAAGTCGATTGCCGGCCGCATCCCGCTACTTGGGGGCAATCTGTTCAAGCACAAGAAACTGCGCATCGCGTTTTTTGCGCAGCACCAGATGGATGAGCTAATGGCGTCGGCCTCGCCTCTGGATCATGTGCGCGAACGACGCGCGACAGCGACCGAGGCGCAGGTACGATCGATTGCGGCGCAACTTGGCTTCGGTTCGGAAAAAGCTGATGCAAAGGTCGCCAACATGTCAGGCGGCGAGAAAGCAAGGCTTCTTCTTGGACTTATCGGCCTCGATGCGCCACACCTGCTTATTCTCGACGAACCGACAAACCATCTCGACATTGACAGTCGCGAAGCGCTGGCGGACGCGCTCAACGATTATTCTGGCGCCGTCATGCTCATTACCCACGATGCCCACCTTGCGGAACTTGTCGGCGAGCGGCTCTGGCTCGTTGATAGCGGAAAGGTGCATTCGTTCGACGGCGATCTTGACGATTATCGCAAGCTCATCCTTCAAATCAGGAAATCAGAAAAGAGCGCGCGATCAGGCGGGAATCCCACTCCCTTCCCTGTTGCGCGCGCCGCGGAAGCGCGCGGTCGGGACGTCCTTGGCCCATTGAAGAATCGGGTCGATCAAAAGGAATCGCGCGTGAACGAACTGAACGCAGTCCTGAAACGGCTTGACGCCGCCCTCGCTGACTCAGAGCTCTACACAAAGGATATCGCCAGAGCGACAAAGCTGCAGCGAGAGCGCGCCGCCCTTATCAGGGCGATTGATGACGCCGAGACCGCCTGGCTTGCAGCGCTCGACGCGTACGAGACGGAACGCGTCAATTACAACGAAGCATGAGCCTCAGCAGTTTTCCGGAGACTGATAATGAAAGAGCCAAGAGCATGCGCATCAATGCAGGAAGTGCGCCAAGAGATTGACCGGGTCGACAATGCAATCGTTGACTTGCTTTCGGAGCGCTGGCGCTTCGTGGATCGAATGTGGCAACTGAAAAAGGTCGAAGCCCAAACCGCTTCCGTCCCTTGGAGAAATCGAGAAGTAATTGAACGCGTCAGGGCTCGCGCCGCGGCAGGCGGCATGCCGCCGGAAATGGCGGAAGCGCTTTGGCGCCAGATTATTGGCTGGGGCGTTCAGTACCAGGAAGAGCGACTTCGCACTGACGACTAGGTTCCGAGCAGCGACATCGGATCAACGGCCTTGAGATTCTGCCGGATCTCAAAATGAAGGCGCGGCTGATCGGCCGCCCCGGTCTGCCCGACTTTTGCAATCACCTGTCCCTGACGAACTTGCTGCCCCTTTCGAACGAGCATGACGTCGTTGTGGGCGTACGCGGTGACGAACCCGTCGTCGTGTCGGATCAAAAGCAGATTGCCATAGCCGTCAAGGCCGGCTCCTCGGTAGACGACTTCGCCATCCGCCGCGGCGCGTACCGGTGTGCCGACAGGCGCGGCAATATCGATGCCGTCGTTCCGCTCGCCTGGAGCGCCCCGCTTGAAACCGTTTACGACCGAGCCCTTTACAGGCCATTCGAAGAGGACTCGCCCGGCTGTCGGCGCAATCGAGCTTGTAACATCCGCCTTCGGAGTCAGGAAGGACACGCGCTCCACGCTTTCCGGGGCATTTGTTGACTTTTGTGGAGGCGCAGCTCGTGCGACAACAGACGGGGTCGACGAGGGGATTTCGAGTTCATCCCCCACTTTCAACTGGTAAGGCGCCTTTAGCCTGTTTGCAGTTGCTATTTCCGAGACGGGGACCCCCGAGGCGCGGGAAATCGCATACAGGGTGTCGCCTGAGCGAACGACATGGCGACGTCCGTTGCTCGACTGGATGGCGGAAGCATTTTGAACCTTGACCGGCGTCGCCCGCGTAACGCTGGCGATCTTGACTTGCGTCGGCTTGGTTCCGGGCACTTTAAGCGATTGACCTACCTCAAGGTGATAGGGAGCGCGAAGCCTGTTTTCAGCGATGATCGCTTCAGGGCTAACCCCTGTCCGCCGCGAGATGGCGTAGACGGTATCGCCTGTTCGTACACGGACAAACCCCAAAGAGCTTGCGCCCCCGCCGCCGTCGTGGCCGCCGACAAGCGAGTCCTCCAGGTAGATATCATCCGCGGTCAGCGCCGCCGTTCGGCGATTTGGCTTCTCAATGACCGCGCCTGGCTCGATTAGGTCGCCTAGCAGGTCGCCTTCATCGAATGATGCTCTTGTGAGCCTTTGATCGATCTTGTCGTCGCCGGAACCTTTTGATGGCACAGCCCGCGCGGTCTGGGCGGCGGGCACAGGCGGCAAGTCGGCTCTGGAAGAGTAGATGCGCCCCTGCCATGTCGGATGCGAACCATAGACGACCGGCGCTTCGTTCCCGCTCGCGCACGCACTTGCTGCCGCGGTCGCCAAGAGAATCGCCAGCCTCGCGCGCATGTCGCCGCTCCATCGTTACAACGTTAAGGTAGATGAACGAATCGACCCTGTCGGTTAACAACGACTTAACGGCCGCGCTAGCTAGTCAGCCTGGTCCCTTGACTTGAAAGCCGCTGAGAGCCGTCTTCGCGTCGCTTCATGCGTCAGCGACAGATGCAGAGGCGTGACGGAAATTCGACCATCATAGATCGCCCGGAGGTCGCTCCCCACAGGCGGATCGGAAAGCTTTCCTGTAAAGCCAAACCAGTAATAGGTGCCACCGCGAAGATCTTCACGTTCTTCGACGTACAGCTGAAACTGGTCGCGCCGTCCCTGCTCGGTGACTTCAATGCCCTTGACCTCGTCTGGCGCGCACGCCGGGAAATTGACGTTCATGACGACATCTTCAGGCCACCCAGCCTCCAGCAACTGGCTGACAATGGACGACCCAAACGCTTCGGCAGTTTCCCATGCTGCGGATTGGCGCGTGAACCGGGTCATGGAAAGCGCGATCGACGGAATCCCGAGGGTCATGCCCTGAAGCGCAGCCGCAATTGTCCCGGAGAAGGTCACGTCCTCCGCGAGGTTCTGGCCATTATTAACCCCGGACAGAACAAGGTCAGGCTTTTGATCCTTCATCAACTGCGTGACCGCCATCATCACGGCATCGGTTGGCGTGCCGGACACCGCGAAGCGCTTGTCCGCATACTCACGAACGCGAATTGGATGAGCAAGCGTCAATGCCCGCGCCGCACCGGACTGTTCTTCTTGAGGGGCGACGACCCAGACATCATCCGAGAGCGTTCGGGCGATTTTCTCCAGGCTCTCTAGTCCGCGAGCGTGAATGCCGTCGTCATTGGAACAAAGAATCCGCATTCAGCGCGCCGCCCTGATTGCCTCGATGCCGCCCATGTAAGGCGCCAGCGCCTCTGGAACCTGCACAGACCCATCTGGTTGCTGATAGTTCTCGAGGACGGCGACGAGCGTACGGCCGACTGCGAGCCCGGACCCATTCAGGGTGTGCACGAAGCGCGTCGCCTTTTCGCCGTCGCGGCGATACCTCGCCTTCATGCGCCGAGCCTGGAAATCGCCGCAATTCGAGCAGGACGAAATCTCCCGATAGCGCTCCTGTCCAGGCAGCCAGACTTCGAGGTCATAGGTCTTGCGCGCCGAGAAGCCCATGTCGCCGCAGCACAACGCCACAGTTCGGAAGGGTAGCGAAAGACGCTTGAGGATCTCCTCTGCGCACTCGGTCATTCGCTCGTGTTCCCGATTGGACTGTTCCTCGGTCGTGATCGACACCAACTCCACCTTGGAGAACTGATGAACGCGGATCATCCCGCGCGTATCGCGACCCGCCGAACCGGCTTCCGACCTGAAGCACTGGGTCCATGCAGTCAGCCGTTTAGGCAATTCTTCTTCCGCAAGGATCGAGTCCATCACCGTATTCGTTAATGTCACTTCGGCTGTTGGAGTGAGCCAGTGGTCGCCGGTCGTCCTAAACTGGTCTTCGGCGAACTTCGGAAGCTGGCCAGTGCCGTAGAGCGCTTCGTCGCGCACAAGCACAGGCGGCGAAATTTCTTCGTACCCGAACTCCCGGGTATGGATATCGAGCATGAAGTTCGCCAGCGCCCGTTCGAGTCGAGCGAGCGCACCCTTGAGGATTACAAAGCGCGCACCCGACATGCTGGCCGCTGTCTCGAAATCCATCAGACCGAGCGCCTCGCCGAGATCAAAATGTTCTATCGGTCCGACAATTGATTTTGGCGCGCCCCACTTTCGCACTTCGACGTTATCTTCTTCCGAAAGGCCATCCGGCGCATCATCCGCCGGCAGGTTGGGCACAGCCTCAAGAATCGCGGTGACCGCATCCTGGTTCCTGTCTTTTTCTGCCTCGGCCGTCGGCATTTGGGCCTTGATGTTCTCGACTTCAGCGCGAAGACGTTCAAATTCGGCGTCATCGCCAGCGGCTTTTGCCTTGCCTATTTCTCTCGACGCAGCATTTCGCCGCGCCTGAAGATCTTCGAGGATGGCGGTAAACTTCCGGCTGTCCTGATCGAGCGACAGAATTTCGCCGGCCCGCGGCTTTAGCCCGCGACGCGCGAGCGCCGCGTCGAATGCATCGGGATGATCGCGAATAAACTTGATATCATGCATGGCGAATTCCAGGTTGATCAGGTTGCGACGTATTCAGGCTAGGCGGGCAGCAAGCAAAATCCGCCGACCATGCCGGACACGGCTTAGGCATCCGACGGTGAAGACGAATTGGTCTTCCGTACGGCAAAACGAACTGAGATGATCGAAGCCTCGTAGAGCGCCATAATCGACAAGCCAAGGATGATCTGGCTAATCGGGTCTGGCGGCGTCAGAAACGCCGCCGCAATGAAAATGACCACGATCGAAATTCGCCTATTTTTCACTAGGAATTCGGGCGTTACGAGGCCCGCTCTTGCAAGAAGCGTCAGGAACACCGGCAATTGAAATGCAAACCCGAACGCGAGAATCAGCGTCGTCACAAGAGACAGGTAGTCGCCTACTCGCGTGAGGAGTTCAAAGTTCGCCGCGCCTGATTCGCCGGCTTCCGCTTCGAATCCGACAGCAAAGCGCATCACGAATGGCATAAGCACGAAATAGACGAGCGCAGCGCCAAGCGAAAAAAGCACCGGCATTGCCGTAAGGAAGGGCGCGGCGGCCATTTTTTCGCGCTTGTAGAGGCCTGGCGAAACGAAGGCGTAGACCTGGTAGGCAAGCATTGGCGATGAAACGGCTACTGACGCAAACACGGCGAGCCGCACCCGCGTAAAGAAGAACTCCAGCGGCGCAAAATAAAGCGTTGGGTCCTGACGGACTCCATCCGAAGTCGCGCTGGCCGCAGAGACCGCCCGGACGAACGGGATAATGAGAAAATCAAACATCTGGCGTGAGAACAAGAAGCAGAGAACAAACGCGGCAGCGATCGTCGCAAATGAAATGATCAGTCGGTTGCGCAGCTCCGATAGATGCTCCAGCAACGGCGCCGAAGACGCCTGCATGTCGTCTTCGTCGTGCTCCGCTCGTTCGGCGGATTGACCGCCGCCAATCACCGGCCACGCTCCCCGCCAGCTTCCGCGTCCGGCCCCCGGGCATCGCGATGCTCAACGGCAGTCGAAAGATTGTCGTCAATGGCCTCGCCGGCCGCTGGCTCGCCGCCAGCCGGCGGGGTCGCAGACTGCTTGTCCTCAACCTTGCCGCCACCTGACGGCTGCTTCGCCGCTTCAGTTGCCTTGACCGCTTCATCCGCAGCAGCCTTGACGGGCGACACGAGGTCTTCGGCGGCCCTTCGGATCTGGTTGACTGGATTTGCGGACTTGAGCGCTTCGATCTCTTTCCGCATTTCCTCCATTTCCGCTTCTCGCGCCATCTGGTCGAAGGCGGCGGTGAACTCGCTGGCCATTCGGCGCGCCTGCGCCGCCATGCGGCCGGCGGATCGCATCAACCGAGGCAAGTCCTTCGGCCCTACGACCATCAGCGCGATCGCAGCGACAAGGATGAGTTCAAAAAACCCGAATTGAGGGAGCAAACTCATGAACTTCGACGCCCTTTCGCAAGCGCGCCGCGGCGCGGCGGACGCGTTGAACAGCGCGCTCGTCTCGTCTTATTGGCTAGCTGCTTTCCTTGGACGACTCGCCTTCGGCTTTGGGCGTTACGTCCTTTGCAGCATCCGCGCGTTTTTCGAGCGCTTTGTCACCATCGTCCTCAAGACCCTTCCGGAACGCCTTGATTCCCTTTGCGAAATCACCCATTAGCGCCGAAATCCGACCTCCACCGCCGAGCAGCAACCCGGCGAGCAGGAGAATTATAACGATTTGCCAAGGACCCAACGCCATTTAGTGAGCGCCTTTCTAATGCCGCCGTTCGAGCCGTTGCTAGCGCGCAAAACCCTTCGCGGCAATCTTCTGGCGACACTTAAACGCCTTGAAGGTTAATCGATGTTTTCGTCGTCGGTCGCCTCGGAATGAATCCGACCCTGCGCTTCGGCGTCGTGAAAATCTTGCACGAATTCCGGATCGTCAGACGAATCTGACTCCTGCTCGTCAACTTCGTTGCCCTCGTCATCCATTGAACCGCTCGGCATTGGGATCGTGAAATCCGGCGGAAGGTTCGCGTCGAGCAAACCCGCCGCCTTGAGATCGGACATTCCTGGCAAGTCGCCAATGGCCTCAAGGTCAAAGTGAGCAAGAAATTCCGTCGTCGTAGCGTAGAGGACCGGCCGCCCCGGCGCATCCCGTCGACGCCCGGCCAGCCTGATCCAGCCCATCTCCAGAAGCTGGTCGATCGACCCTTTCGAAACCGCGACGCCGCGAACGTCTTCAATATCCGCTCTGGTGCACGGCTGATGATAGGCAATCACCGCCAGCGTCTCCATTGCCGCCCGCGACAGCTTGCGCGTCTCGACGCGTTCTTCGGTAAGAATATACGCGACGTCCGGGTTGGTTATGAAACGATAACGACCGCCGGCGTTCTGGACGACGACGCCGCGGCCTTCATATCGCTGCTGCAGCGCGTTGAGAGCGCCAACGACGTCCGCGCCGACCGGCAGTCGTTTGGCGATCAGCGACGCCGTCACTGGCTCGCTGGAGGCAAACAGCAGCGCTTCGACGAGGCGTACATGCTCCGCTTGCTGAGCGGCATCATAGACTGGCGATCGCGACTGAAGTTCGGAAGGATCGGTGCGGTCGCGATCTGACCCGCCTCCCCCTTCGCGTTCCGGGTCGTCGTCCCGGGACGGACCATCATTGTCATGATCATCGTCCGAGCCAACGCCAAGTCGTTCGGCAAGAGTTGCCTGCGCACTACGCACGGACATTGGTTCAAGGGGTTCGCCCCGCCTTTTCGAGGCTGATTCCGCGGCGAGATCTTCCATCGCTTTCACTCCGACACTAACCGCCTTGCCGCGGTCCAATTGGCGAGATGCCCCCGTCGATACCCGGCGTCTCGCCTCTTCGCGGTCGCAGGAAAAGAGGTTCATAATGGCCGAGCTGGCGCAGTTCTATCCGGCCATCCTTCGCAAACTCGAGAATGGCGTTGAAGGCGCTCGCCAGGACGCTGGCACGGGGCGCGCCCTCGGTCTGGAACGGCGCCAGGACGCGCAGATCCGTCCAGTCCGGGATATCGCCGAGTATTCGCGCAAGTCGCGCGCGCGCCTCCTCGATTGAGAAGACCGGCGGCGGCGGCGGGCTGTAGGTGCGTTGCAGATTGCCAATGCGCTGCGTCGTGTAAGCCTTGAGCAAATCGAACAGATCGGCGCGCCATTCCTTACGCCGCTCGATCTTCCGCCCTTCAGGTTCACCCCTCGCGACGAAATCGACGCCTTCCTGGGGTCGGGCAAACAATTCGCTGACGGCGCGTCGCATCGCTTCAAGGCGTTGAAGCTGGAACGCGAGACGCGCCGCCATTTCGTCGGCGGTAGGTTCGTCATCGCCAGTTTCTGACTTGGGCAACAAGAGCTTGGTCTTGAGAAACGCCAGCCACGACGCCATCACAAGATAGTCAGCAGCAAGATCAAGTCGCAAGGCTTTCGCGGCCTCGACGAAGGCAAGGTATTGCTCAACCAGCGGCAGGATCGACACCCTGCGCAGATCCACTTTTTGCGATCGGGCAAGCTCGAGCAACAGGTCCAGCGGCCCCTGATATCCGTCAATGTTGACAATCAGCTCGTCAACGTCCGCGACGAGCGACCGTACCGGTAAATCGAAGTCCTCATCCGCGTCGATTTCGATCGCGCGATCCTCATCCTTCGTGCAAGCGGCTGTATCCATAACCTAGCGTCGACCCGATCGTTGGCTCCGCAATTGCGGACGTTTCAGCTAACTGTGATTCGAAGCGTACGGCGGTCGAAAGTCGCCGGACACGGGAAAACGACGAGCTCGCCCTCAAGCGACCACGACCGGCCTTAGCAGCGCCTCAAGCTCCGCGTATTCCTCTTCGAAGGCGCCATCGGCTTCGCGCGCCGGCAGCTCATTCAACACGCGATCAAGGCGGCGTTGGGCGCTGGGACGCAGCGCAATATCCGAAGCCATGGTCTCGATCTTCTCGCCCAACGTGTAGTTGCAGCAAAGCGCAATATCGCATCCCGCTTCGAGCGCCGCGCAGGCGCGGGGACCAATCGGTCCACCAAGCGCGCCCATCCTCAGATCGTCGGAAAAGAGTAGCCCGCCAAAGCCGATTTCCTGCCGAATCGTTTCGGAAATCACCTTGCCCGAAAGGGTCGCCGGCGCATCCGGATCGATCGCATCGTAGACGATGTGCGCCGTCATGCCCATCAACAGATCGTTGAGCGCCTTGAACGGAGCAAAATCGGCCTTACGCAGATCGTCAAGCGAAGCCGATACCCGCGGCAGGGTGGCATGACTGTCAACGATCGATCGGCCATGCCCTGGCAAGTGTTTCATTACCGGCAGCGCGCCGCCTTCCTTGAGTCCAACGGCCATTGCCCGCCCAAGCGCGGCAACGATGTCCGGATGTCTCGCAAGCGCACGATCGCCCAGAACGACTTGATCGGAATCGATCTGTGGCACGTCGAGCATCGGCGCGCAGTTCACGTTTATCCCGACAGCGGAAACCATTCGACCGAGGAGAAAACCTGTCAGTCTCGCTGCTGCGGCAGCGGACGCCCGGTCGAGCCTATACAGCTCGCCGAGTCGCGCAGGGGGATGAAAGGCCGGAAAAACAGGCGGCTTCATTCGCGCGACGCGCCCCCCTTCCTGATCAATTAGGAAAAGGAGGTTGTCCCGCCCGACGCAATCGCTTAACTCTGACACCAGAGCGCGCGCATCTTCCCGACTAGCGCAATGATCCGCGAACAGAATGAACCCGACGGGGTCGGCCTCACGGAAAAAGGCCCGCTCATCCCTGGTCGGACGCGGGCCTTCAGTGTCAAATATCGCAGCTGCCTGCGCCATAGCGATTCTACTTGACGCGAACCATGCAGCCCTGACCGCGTTCTTTCAGCCCCTCGCAATAAGTTGCCGCGGCAGCCTGGGAGGCGAACGGACCGATCCTCAATCGATAGTAGACGTCGCTTGCGCTAGTCGGCGGGAGCACATCCGGCGCCTTTCCGGCGGCAAAATCGCCAAGTTTGCCGGAGATCGTCCGCCATGCCTGATCGGCCTCCGCTCGCGACTTTAGGGCTGCGATCTGCACGACATGCGTCCCTGACAAGGCATCGCCGCCGGCGACATTGCCCGTTGCTGCAGCGGTTTGTGGCGGCGTCGCGCCACGTTGCCCCGATGAACCAGCAGCAGCGCCAGTATCGCTTGCTTTTGCCGTCGGCTTTGGTGACGGCATCTGCGCAGTATCGGCCTCCCCACCTGCGGCGGCGCCAGTCGAACCGTCATCTTGATCCGCCGCCTGCGCCAACGAAGCGATCCTGTCCGCGACAGCGTCTTCAACGGGTTCGGGTGCGTCGCGCGCGGCATCAAGAAGCGGATTCTCCAGCGCGGGACGTTCGATCGGTTCTTCCGTCGCGTCGGCAAGCACAACGGTTTCGTCCGAGCCGGAAGACGGATCATCGTACACGGCGCGCGGCGGTCCATCTTCTGAAACGCGCGGCTTTTCAACGCGAACGGGGTTCGGATCAGCGGCAACAATCGGCGTTTCGGCGCCGTCCTGACCCATTTTGACGCCGTGGCTGTACGCCACCCAGACAACAGCGACCATGGCGCCGAGCATCAGACCGCCCATCAGCAGCACCATCAGGCCGGAGAACCCCGGTTCGTCATCATCCTCTTCGAGATCGTCAAACTCGTCGTACTCGTCATTCAAAGTTGATGAACTCATGGGTCCAGTCTCCTCGAAGCGGCGCGCGGCCGTATCGCAATCCGTTCGTGATGCGCGACTCGTTGCCTGATGGCAACGGCCCGAAACGGATTGGCGACCTCGTCGCTAAAGCAGCGGGCTCGCCGAAAAAAGCCTCTCATGCTCACGAATAGCATACCGGTCCGTCATCCCGGCAAGGTAGTCGCAGACCAGGCGGGCCCGCGCCGCTTCGCCTGCGTGCCCGGATTTGTCGGCGCAAGCGATCTTTAACTCCCGGCCCCAATGAGGCGGCAAGGTCCCGGGGTCTTCGAAAAAAATGTCGAATAGCCCGCGCACGATCCGTCGCGCCTGAAATCGCGCCCTGTTCACCTTGTAATGTCTGTACATGTTCACCTGCAGGTAATTGCGAAGGGAGCGTAGCTTTGTTTCTATTTCCGTCGAAAATGCGACGGTCTGACGGCCCGCCTCGCGAATATCGTCCGGGCATTCGGGCCTTAATTCTTGGAGCCGGACGCGTGTCTCTGCAACGACGTCTGCAACAAGTCGCCCGATCAGCTCCGAGACCGCTTCAGCGATCATGACGTCCCTGGGTGCGTCGGGCCACCGCGCTTCTACCGCGCGCAACGCGCCGCCGACCAGGGGCTGCTCTCTCGCTTCATCCAACGACAAAATGCCTGCTCGCAGCCCGTCGTCGACGTCATGATTGTTGTAGGCGATATCGTCGGCAATCGCAGCAACCTGCGACTCGAGTGAGCCGAACCGGTCAAGGGCGAGATCGTGATTGGAAACATATTCCGCGATCGCTTCTGGATAGTCGGTCTGGTCAGCGCCGATCAGTTTTTCTGAATGTTTCACGACCCCTTCCAGGGTTTCCCACGTAAGGTTGAGGCCGCGAAATGCCGCATGACGGTTCTCCAGACGCGTCAAAAGGCGCAGCGAGTGACCGTTGTGGTCGAAGCCGCCATAGGGAGCCATCGCTTCCTTCAGCGCGTCCTCGCCGGTATGCCCGAATGGCGGATGACCGAGGTCGTGCGCCAATGCGACGCATTCAGCAAGATCTTCGTCGAGCCGGAGCGTCCTAGCAATTGATCGGGAAATCTGCGCCGCCTCAAGGCTGTGGGTCAGACGCGTTCGATAGTAGTCGCCTTCGTGGTAGAAAAAAACCTGCGTCTTGTGCTTGAGCCGGCGGAACGCGACAGCGTGGATCACCCTGTCACGATCCCGCTGAAACGGCGTCCGGGTCGCGCTCTCTGGTTCGATGTGCAGCCGACCCCGAGTCAGCTCGGCGCGCGACGCGTAAGGCGCCAGGGGACCCGGAAAGCCGATCGGCGTCCCCCCGTCCGAGGTCTTCGCCCCCGCGGGATCCGGCAAGCGAGGCAAACGCGAATGGTCAGCCATGTTTAACGCTCCTATGGCGAGGCCGGATCATCGCATTCTTCCGTCATCCTGCGCCATCATCGCCACTCGTCTGATTCTGCTGGGCAATGTCCAGTCGGACCGCGATTCAACGTCTTGTTTCCACGGCAATCTCAACTAAATTTTGGTTGGCGGCTTTCCGCGAAGGAATTTCGCGGGCGGGTCGCCGGGTAATGGAGCGTCACATGAGTGGGCCAGCAGAAGCCGCAAGCGACCGCGTAACGTTGTCTGAGCGCGCAGCGCGTCAGATTGGGAAAATTCTTGCGAAGGAACCCGCCGGGTCAATGCTCCGCGTTGCCGTTAACGGCGGCGGCTGTTCGGGGTTTCAGTACGACTTTGAAATAGTCCAGGAACGCGGCGACGACGATGTCGCCATCGAACGAGACGGCGTCACGGTGCTAGTTGACGCCACTTCGCTGGAATACATGCCCGGCGCGGAAATCGACTATGCGGACGAGTTGATCGGCGCCGCTTTCAAGATCAACAACCCGATCGCGACGGCAAGCTGCGGGTGCGGCACGAGCTTCGCGATATAGCGGCCCGCATCGCGGCGACAGACCGGAACCAACGGTTATGCCGCGTCTGCCCTCCGATCCATTCGATCTGCCGCGAACACCCGTTCAATCTCGGAGAAAAGGTCAGCCTTCACGACCGGCTTCGAGACGTAACCATCAGTACCCATTTCGATATAGCGATCGCGATCTCCGGCCATGGCGTCGGCCGTCAGGGTCAGGATTGGCGTCGTCCGCCAGGCTTCGCTTGAAGCCCTTATCCTTCGAACCGTTTCCGGACCATCCATCACGGGCATGTGCATATCCAGGAGGATGAGGCCAATATCAGCATGGACCGCAAGCGCCGCGAGCGCCTCCATTCCGTTGCCCGCCTCGACAACCTCGCAGTCCACCTCGCCCAAAAAAGCCTTCACGACGAGCCGATTGACCATATTGTCATCAACAAGCAGGATTTTCAATCCGTTTACGGATGTAATCACGTCAGTTTCGCCGTCATTGGCTGTCGTCTCCGCCGCCTCTGATGGCATCGCGGCCCGGGCCGCCTCAACCGGCCTCGCCGGCAGCCGCAACGTGAACGTCGACCCTCGACCCAGTTTGCTTTCGACATCCACTGCGCCGCCCATCAGGTCGGCCAACTGGGATGTAATCGCCAATCCAAGACCGCTGCCGCCAAAACGACGCGTGGTTGACGTATCGGCCTGTTCGAAGGCCGAAAACAGGCGACGTCTCGTCGCCTCATCAATGCCGACACCGGTGTCAGACACCGCCACTTCGACGAGGTCGACGTTTCCTCGCGTTGCGAGGCGGGCTGATACGACGACCTGCCCATGGGACGTGAACTTCACGGCATTCGAAATGAGGTTCGCAATGCATTGTCGCAGCCTGACAGGATCGAGAAGGAGCGCCGCCGGCACGGCGTCATCAATGGAAAGCCGCAACGACAGGCCTTTTTCCGCCGCCTTCGGCGCCCAAAGCCGGACCAGATGATCGAGGCATCGACGCAGGTCAGTCGGAATGCTCTCAATGTGCATCTTGCCCGCTTCAATCTTCGACAGATCGAGCACGTCGTTCACGACCGTCAAAAGAAGCTCGCCCGAGCTCAAGATGATGTCGACGCACTCCCGCTGGGGGGGAGTGAGGTCGCGATCTACCAGCACCTGCGCCATGCCCATAAGGCCATTCAACGGGGTACGGATTTCATGACTCATGTTTGCGAGAAAAGCCGCCTTGGCGTGGGCTGCCTGCTGCGCTTGCCGCTCGCTTTCCGAAAGTTCCGCTGCGTATTTTTCGAGGCGATTCTTCGATCGCATCAGCAACATCGCCAGGATTGACAGAGCCGCCAGGCCAAGCGTTGCAAGGACGACGATGTATCTGTCCCGTCGACGAAGCTTTTCAGCAGCTTCGAATTCAGCAGACAGTTTTTGAAGTTCGAGATTTTTCTTTTGCAGCGAACTCTGCGCGTTCATGAATTCGCTGCGGGCCCTTATGCGCTCAAGATCAGTGATTTCGGAAACGCTGCGGCTTTTCGTCAGCGAAGCGAATGCCTCCTTGTGGCGGCCGAGCGACGACAGGATCTTGGCTTCGGTTCGGTAGAACGTGACTGCCTGCTCGCGCGATCCGAGGCTCTCCATTTCGCGAATGACAGCGGAAATCATTTTCGCGGCGTCGGCCGGGCGCCCTTCCCCGAAAATCGCCGCGGCCTCGACGTAGCGAGACCCAACGTCGATCGTCTGTGAGCCCAACGAAGCGCTGATCCTGGTCAACTTGTCCGCAATCGGTCGAAGTTCATCAAACCGATCCTGTTCAATCAGGGCATGGGCCAGGTTGCTGTTCAAGTGCCATTCCGTCTGAAGCAAGCCGATCTCCGAAACGCTCCCTCCCCGCCTCGCGCTTTCGAGACGTCGTTGACCGAGGCCGATATATTTCTCGACGCGATCAAACTGCCGACCCTCAACCAAGGCAAAGCTGATGTTGGTCACGAGTTTCAGTTGCTCGAGCTCGGGCAGCAAGTCCGCACGTCCGCTTTCCAGATTGTCGATCAGAATATCGGCGGCGAGTACGGAGTTGCCGATACTCGTGTAGATCGCAACAAGGATATTGTCCGCATAGAACCTGTAGAGCGGCGACGCGTCGAAGCCGGGCGCCGCTTTCATTCGTTCAACCAGGCTAAGCGCCCGCCCGAAATCGCCAGCGGAAACATAGATGAACGCTGATGGATAAAGAGCGTCGACGAAGTAGTCGGTCCCTGCGGCGACAGCAAGGAACCGGTCTTCGATCGCTCGAAGGTAGGCGCTTGTTTCGTCGTAGTCCCCGACCCGCGCCATTGCGAATAACTTGTAGTAGACAAGCCGAGCCCACGCCTCTTCCTCAGCTTTCGGCGAAAGGGCATCTAGTTCGCGATCAAGGGCTGCTACCCGCTCGTTGAACGGCAGTTTTTCGAACGCGGAATCCTGCACTAGGGCGTCGACATCGTCGGGGCGCATTATTGCAGTTGGTTCCGCAGCGATCGCAGGCCCGCCAGCCACGGAAGCGACAGCGCAGACAGCGCCGAGGAGCGCAAGAATTCGTGTGATCAATCGCAACGCTCGTCGCCCTTCCAGATATAGCGACAAAAATAGCCAGCGAAGGCTTAAGCCCTGACCTTTGAAGAGCGAAAAATTTGATCGAGTTGATTCAGGACAATTTGGATCAAACGGAAGGCGACGTCATCAATGACCGGCCAACCCTGACGACGAAGCTCGGCCATGCCTTTGGGCGAAAGCAACCGTCGCGGGCCGAATTGGCGGGGCGCGATGCGGTCACTTGACGACAGTCACGCCAACCCCGTTGCCGTGGAGGTGCATAGAGTAATACCTATCGGGGCTATGGACGGCCCGTTGTCTGCCCTTTGCGACGGCCCACAAGTCCGAGGCCGGCAAGCGCGGCGACCATTAGCGGCAGCGCAGCTGGCGCAGGCACGGCGGCGACCGGCGTCGCCGAAAAATTGATTGAGAAGAAAGACCTAGCTTCGCCATAATTGATCGACGTGCCGCGAATACGGGCGGAAAAAAGCTCTCCAGGCAGGAGCGATACCACGCCGTCGATGATAGCCTGCATCCCGATGGCGCCTGGGGTCGGGGACAGTGGATACGCGTCCGGCACATCCGGAACGATCTGGAAATCGAAGCTGCCAGTGCTTGACACAATCGACAGGACAAGATCGTCGAATCCTGCGTCGCGCCCGAATGCGTCAATTACTGCAAACGTCAGGTCAGCCCCGCCCGCAAGCGCGCCCGCCCGCAACGAAAACGTTTCATCAAAGCTCTCGAAATGCGGGCCTGCCGCTGTCGGCGTGGGGTTCGCAAAACTGCCCGTGATAGAAAGCGTGTTCGAACCTACTTTCAGGTCGGCGCCCGGCTCCGGAACATCGCCGCTCACGACCACAGCCGCCTTGCACACCCCAATAGCCGCCCAGGATGCAATGACCGCCGAAACCAGATGTTTTTTCAAGGCGCCCTCCAGGAAACATAAGACGCGCGCTTCTCGCGCGTTCGAGGCGGGTATCACCCGAAGCGGCCATTCGCAACGCGGCGGACATGCCTGCGCCCGACATGTGCGACATCTCTTTGTACGGAACTCAATGATTTTTCGCTGATTTTACTCCAAGTGAGGCGGTTTTCCACAAGTCTTGAAATTCGTCCGAACAAGGCCTTTCGGCGAATCGAATCTCATGAACGTTACTTTATAACGGACCGCCCGACAGGTCGGTGACCACACCCGCTCTCTCATCAACGAGTTCTGCGCCGGACTTCCAGACATCGCGGCCCGACCAGGTCGACGTAAGACTTTTCCGCCAGGCGGGGTCCATTTCCGACCGTTGAAAGTACTTTTCGACAAACCGGGCTGTCGCCCAACGCGATTCGAACCGCGGACGCTTCACCCGGTCACCGGTTAGGCTGTCGCGCGTTGTCGGCTCATGAAACATGAACCTTGCGGTCGGACCGGCAATGCGTCTCGTGCCAGCCAGATAGACCGGCACGCACATTGAAAGGCAATCGGCCGCGTCGTCGACATAGGTCACAAGCCGATGCGTGGACTTAATGTCGTGGAGAATCGCGATGACGGCCCGGCCTTGAGCGACGGATCCGCCTGGCGAGTCCAGCCCCACGATGAACTCGTCGACATCGCCGCCGACCTCCGAGTAGACTTCCGCGATCCGACGGGCCATCGGCGCTTCGATCGGCGCCGCCCAGTGAAGAATGGCTGTGCGGCCTTCAATTTCGACCGCCAACCTGCCCTTATTTCCCATAGCGGCGCGATCATTGCGCCATGCCATCAACGCCATTGCCAAAAAAAGCGCCACCAGAATCGCGCCGCGCTGATTCATTCCGTTTGTTCTTCACGCATCGCGATCACCTCGACGGAATAGTAGCGATTGATGCTTCGCCAAACTACGCCCTAATATGCGACGTCGGAAACAACTCAAAAGCATGCCTAGAGCGGGCGATTGCCGCACAAATGCAGCGCTGGAGGCGGCTGTTTCGTCCGCATCGCTACTTGCTGCCAATGGGAAAATAGACCGGAGGAAGAACATGGATGTCGTCGATGCGGTCAAGTCGCGGATTTCTACTCGCGCCTTTCTAAACACGCCGATCGACGACGCGGAGATCCGGTCTCTGTTGAATGACGCTCGCTGGTCGCCGTCAGGCGGCAATCTTCAGCCCTGGCGGGTGCACGTAGTGACGGGCGATGCGCGCAATCGACTTGTCGCTGGGGTAAAGGACGCTATCGCCGCCAATCCCTTTGCTGATGAAGCTGAGCTGGCAATTTATCCGCCGGGACTTTGGGAACCCTACCGATCGCGGCGCTTTGCAATCGGTGAAGCCATGTACGAAAAGCTCGGCGTTGGTCGCAACGACAAGCCGGCGAGGCTGCAATGGCTTCTTCAGAACTATGAATTTTTCGGCGCGCCGGTTGGCTTGTTTTTCTCTACCGACCGGCGCTTCGACCGTGGGCAATGGGCGCATCTTGGCATGTTCATGCAGACGATTGCGCTGCTTGCCGAGGAACGGGGGCTTGCGACCTGCATGCAGGAGGCATGGGCGACAAGAGCGAAAACCGTGTCCGCGTTTCTCGATCTAGCGGACGAAGAGATGTTGTATTGCGGCATGGCGCTTGGCCGGGCAAACCCGGCCGCGCCAGTCAATTCACTCCGCTCCGACCGCGCGCCGCTCGACGAAATCGCTACCTTCCACGTTGAATGAGGCAAGTGAGGGTCTTGCGACAGCCGGCGGACGCTGCGCCGTCTTAAGAGTGCCATTGGTCATTGGCCTGATCGCTGCTACTTGTCCGCCATGAAGATTGCCACATACAACGTGAATTCCATATCGGCGCGATTGCCGCGCGTGCTGGAATGGTTCGACGACGCAAAGCCCGACGTCGCCGTTCTCCAGGAAATAAAATGCGTCGATGAAAAATTCCCCGCGGCCGAATTCGAGGATCGAGGCTACAATGTAGCTGTGCACGGACAGAAGACCTACAACGGCGTCGCACTTTTGTCCCGACATCCAATCGAGGACGTGACAAGAGGCCTTGACGGGGACAACGATGACGAACAGGCAAGATACATTGAAGCGTTGGTGACGCCGGACAATGCAGCCCCACTGCGCGTTGGCGGTCTCTACCTGCCGAACGGCAATCCGGCTCCCGGTCCGAAATACGACTACAAACTGCGATGGATGAAGCGGTTGCAAGCGCGGATACAAGAGTGCCTTTGCGACGAAGAACCGGCCGTGTTCGCCGGCGATTTCAACGTCATTCCACAAGACGAAGACTGCCATGATCCTGCGGCATGGGCGGATGATGCGCTATTCCGACAAGAAACAAAAAGCGCTTTCAGGGCGCTTGAGTTTCTCGGCTTGACGGACGCCCTTCGGCAAATCGACCGCGAAGGCATCCGCTATACGTTCTGGGACTACCAGCGCGGCGCCTGGGAGAAAGACCACGGTATCCGGATCGATCATCTCTTGATGACCCCGCAAGCGGCTGATCGACTAAAGGATGCGGGCATTGACCGAAAAGTCAGAGGTCGCGAGAAGGCGTCCGATCACGTGCCCGTCTGGATTGAAGTCGCGTAGGTCATCAAGAATAGATAAAATTGCCCGACTGACGGGAAATCATATTTATTCCGTCGCCAGACATTCCGTATCGGCAGCGGCTCGTTCCGAAAGAGCGCCTGCCATTTTGAATGCTCTACGTCGTTCGCCCGGCAGTCGTAGAATAGATCAAGTCGAATACTTTGCCGCCCGGCCGGTCCAGTAGATATTATTCTGTATACACCGTCTCTTGAGGCGCAATTTCCGCATTCTTAACGCTGTGCGTGTATTTCCACTCAGTCGCATCGACTGTGAGAAGGTCGCGCAATACGTCCCTATCCGCTTCAGAGCCCGTCGCCCAATACAAATTTATGCGGTCCCAGAAATGTTTCAGGCCTTCGCTGTATGCATCCCGATCTTGGATGATAAATGACTCAATCCGATTGGGCGCTTCGGCAAAACACGAACGCCAATGGGCGCGCCACAGTTCATCAGATACTTGGAAAATCTTTCACCCGGCCTGGCGTCTACAAATTTTCAAATAAGCGTCGCATAGTTCGTAAACGTATAGTTGAAGTCGTCATGCGCCGGCATGTCGCCCGGCCTGTCGCCAGTGGCGGCATCAGCGGTTGACGCCGTTCCCGGCAGCGGTCCCCCGAGAACCGCAAGCGCGGCCGTCATTCCAACCAGTCTGCCGCGCAGGTCGCGCGCGCTGGCCTAGCTTGCCAACTCAATTTCGGCGGCGATGGCAATTGAAGCCACAAGCATTGCAGTCTCTCCTGTTTAAGTCGGTATGCAGACCGCTCAGTACACAGTCGGGCTTCGCTCAAGAGACTTGATTGTGATCGATGACGAACGAGGGAGCGGTTGTTGGCTAGCCGGAAGCGAATTGTCAGCTGACCGAAAGAATATAGGGTAGCCGCGACAGGGTATCTGCGAAGATCGTCCGATCTCCTGTGGCCCGCGTCAGCACAAGCGCACCTTCGAGTTCCACGATGGCTCTAACTGCGCTTGCCCTGGGGTTGGTCGCCGCCCTCTTGTTTGCGTCGGCTGAAAGCTTTTCAAACGCCTCAATGACGGCGAAGGCTATGCCTTTCACGCGTCCGGGCAACGCGGTAGCCGTGTCGCCTATGCTGAAAATATCGATCAGACAGGCGTCCCGCCCCCCATTGTAGAACTGGTCGAGACCGGAAATCGCCTTGCCCAACCGCACCATAGGCGGCTCGGGCCCTTGCAATGGCCCAATGACGAGCTCGTTGAACCTTTGTTCGACGAGTTCAGCCGCCGCGAGCGCAATCTCCTCTTTTCCCTCCGGGAAATAATGATAAAGGCTTGATCGACCGAGACCGGTGGCCTCGGACAATAGATTGAGGCTAGCGCCTTCATAGCCAAAGCGGCGGAAACACTCGAGCGCCGCGGCGACAGCGGTCTCGCGGGACGACTTGACTTTACCGCGCATTGCCAACTCCTGCACCGAACGATCCGTACATTTGTAAGCTTGTCGCCCGAAATCAACCCATTCCAGAGTTCGATGTTCAATTCCCCGGTTGCCATTGAACCCCATCTTTGGTGGGCAAGCCTATGAACTATCGACATGCCTTTCATGCCGGCAATCACTGTGATGTCCTGAAACACACGGCGCTCGCGCTTGTGCTGGAAGCACTAGGAAAAAAGGCGAAGCCATTCGTCGTGTTGGACGCTTTCGCTGGTCGCGGCCGATACGATCTGACGTCTCCTGAGGCGATGCGGTCCAGCGAAGCCGCCGGCGGGATCGGCGCGATATTCCACGAGACGGACGCCCCCATATCGCTTTCGCCATATCTCGATGCGGTTCGGCGCGAAAACCCGTCGGGCATGCTCCGATGGTACCCAGGCTCGCCCGCCCTGGCGGCGGAGGCAATCCGCGCTGGCGACCGCCTAGTCGCTTGCGACCTGCACCCTGAAGAAGCGCGGAAACTGGAACATTGTCTGGAGACCTTCCCGAATGCACGCGCCGAGCATCGCGATGGATATCAGGCGATACGCGCCTTTCTTCCGTTCCCGGAACGTCGCAGCCTCGTCTTGATCGACCCGCCATTCGAACGGCCAGGCGAATTTGATCGTCTGGCGAGTGCGCTGCTTGATATTCGCAGGCGGTTCGCAACGTGCGTCGTAGTGTCATGGTATCCGATCAAGGGAAGCGACGCGAGAACACATTTTGAAATGAAAGTTGCTGAAATCGGATTCGAGAACGTCATGTCGGCGTCGCTCGAAATCGCGGGTGCATCGCCGCTTCGCCTGACCGGAAGCGCCCTTCTTGTCGTCAATCCGCCATATGGCTTGTCTGATGCGCTCTCCACGGCGCTTTCCTGGATTGCGCACCGCCTAAAGGCATCAGAAGGCGCTGGTTGGCGCGTCGCAGAGTGGGAAGGCCGACATCCGGTCTTTGAACGCAGCGAGGTCGTCTAGCTTGCATCGCCTTGCGCCTGGCGGTCGCCGATGAGATAGATCGCAGATGAAATGGTCGATTGAACAGGACGCGGCGCTGAAGGCTGTCGACCGCTGGCTCCACAAGGGCGATGCTCAGGTCTTCCGGCTCTTCGGGTACGCGGGCGTCGGCAAGACGACCCTCGCCCGACACATTGCTGAGCATGCCACGGGCGAAGTCGCGTTTGCCGCCTATACAGGGAAAGCGGCTCATGTGCTGCGTCAGAAAGGCTGCGAAGGCGCGACGACCATCCACGCGCTGATTTATCGTCCGACCGGCGAAGACACGGGGGAAGACGGTCCATCGTTTTCGCTACGGCGCGACGCGCCTGCATCGAAAGCGGATTTGATCATCATTGATGAATGCTCGATGGTCGATGAGGAACTAGGGCGGGACCTCCTGTCATTTGGATCCCCTGTCCTGGTGCTGGGCGATCCGGCCCAATTGCCACCTGTAAAGGGCGGCGGCTTCTTCACCGAAGGCGCGCCTGATTTCATGCTCAAGGAGATACACCGACAGGCTGCCGATAACCCGATAATCCGTGTCTCAATGGATGTCAGAATGGGCGGCGACCCTGAAAACCATGGAGACCGCTGCCGGGTCATCTCTCGGGATGATCTCGAGACAGAAGAAGTAATTGCGGCGGACCAGATCCTCGTCGGCACGAACCGGACGCGAAAGCGTTACAATGATCGCATTCGATCGCTGAAAGGACATCAAGACGCGCTTCCCGAAGCAGACGAAAAGCTCGTTTGTTTACGGAACAACAAGAAGAAGGGTTTGCTCAACGGATCGGTGTGGTCCGTCGTCCGGCGAAAGACGCCGCGCGGCAGAAAGATCGGACTCGTGCTTGCGCCTGAAGACGGCATTGGCGGGAAGACGGTTTCGGTCTCCACGCCAATGGCGATGTTTACCGACGGCCCGGAGAATGTCGCATGGGAGGAAAAGCGGGGAAGCGACGAATTCGATTATGGTTACGCGCTGACGGTTCATAAGGCGCAAGGCTCGCAATGGGACGATGTCGTTCTCTTTGACGAAAGCTATGCCTTCCGGGAGCACCGTGCGCGATGGCTGTACACTGCCGTCACGCGCGCCGCAGAACGACTAACGATCGTCAGATAGGGCGTTCGCAAGGACGTCAGAGCGCGCCGTCGCCAGATTCCCGGCCCCGACGAAGCCGCCTAGCTGAAGCTCCTGTAGATGTTGAAGCCGCTCAGAGCCACGATAAGAGAGCCAACCAGAACCATTAGCGCTCGGCGCGGCGCCCGTTTCGCAGCGACCGCAGCGATCGGGGCCGCGGCGACTCCGCCAAGCAGAAGCCCGACGGCGGCTTCCCCGAAGACGGGCCCCATAGTCGCCCAGAATGTGGCCGTCGCCGCGGCAGTCATGAAGAACTCGGCGCAGTTCACAGTTCCGATCATACGGCCGGCATCCCCGCCTCGCGCGATCAGGTTGGAAGTGACGACCGGGCCCCAGCCGCCACCGCCGACGGCGTCGCAGAACCCGCCCACAAGGCCGAGTGACGCAACATGGCGGATGACGCGTGGCGGGGCCGGCGGTTGAAGGCCTTTTCTGATGACAATCAACCCCATCGCCAGGAGGTAGGCGGCAACAACCGGCCGAGCCGCCTCCATTGGATACTGCGCCAGAATTGCTGCACCAAGGATCCCACCGATGACGCCCGCAGGCGCGAGGCGTCGCAAAATCTTCCAGTCGACATTTCGCGCAAGCCCATGGGACAAGCCGGAGACAGCAGTCGTGGCCGTTTCGGCGGCATGGACATTGGCGCTTGCCAGGGCCGGCGGCACGCCCACCGCGATCAATGCTGTGGTGGAAGCGACGCCATAAGCCATGCCGAGCGCGCCATCGATCAATTGGGCGACGAATCCAATGAGGAGAAAAGTTGCGATCGGCTCAGCAATGATGGTCTCGAACATTAATTCATTCCCATGGAAACATTCACCCCTCGTTTTTAGTCCGAAGGGGAACTATGTTACGCTCGTCATTCAGTATGGAGCGCCGCAATGCAAGCGGTCATTCTCGAAGCCCTTCCCGCAGCCATCCTAGTCGGCGCTGAGGTCTTTGCCGTGGGATTTACCCTCTCCTGGGCCGCATTGGCCGGCTTTGTCGATCGCCCGGTGTGGCTTGCGATAGCGCTCGCCGGCGGCGGTCTGGCCGGCGCGATAGCCGCCATCGTCCTTGTTCGACAGGCGCTTGCGACGGACGCCGCGCGTTCCGGCAAGAACGATGCGACCTGATCGCATTGGCCGCCCCGACGACGTCAGGTTGATTTTTCGTCGACAACCACAACGCGTGAGGCGCACTCTCGGGCGCGCGCTCGAGCCTCTTCCACGGTTTCGCCGGTAGCCATGGCGACGCCCATTCGCCGCTTCTGATATGCGACGGGTTTGCCGAAAAGCCTGAGGTCCGTCTCCGGAACCGACAAGGCGTTGTCGAGGCCGTCAAACGAGACCCCCTCCGCGTCCAGCTTGCCGTAAATGACCGCACTCGCCCCTGGACGCGTGAGTGTCGGGTCGACGGGCAGGCCAAGGATGGCGCGTGCGTGCAGGCCAAACTCGCTCTGCCGCTGGCTCGCCAAGGTTACGAGCCCGGTGTCATGGGGACGCGGGCTGACTTCGGAAAACCAGACTTCGTCGTCCCGGACAAAAAGTTCGACGCCGAAAACGCCAAAGCCGCCGAGAGCGTCGGTGACGGAAGCCGCAATCCGACGGGCATCGTGCAATGCCGCCTCGCTCATGGCTTGTGGCTGCCAGCTTTCCACGTAGTCGCCATTGACCTGGCGATGGCCTATCGGCGCGCAAAAGTCCGTCCCCGCAGCATGTCGGACCGTCAGGAGCGTGATCTCGAAATCGAATTCGACAGCTCCCTCGACAATCACCCGCATCTCGCGTCCGCGTCCCGCAGCAAGCGCATGGTCCCAAGCCGCAGTGATGCCGGAAGCAGACTCGACGCGGCTTTGCCCCTTCCCCGAAGACGACATGACCGGCTTGATGAACACAGGGAAACCGATCTTGGCTGCCGCCCTTTGAAGCTCGGCTGCACTTGATGCAAAGGCATATTGAGATGTGCGGTGGCCGAGGTCTTCAGCCGCCAAGCGCCGAATGCCCTCACGGTTCATCGTCAACCGGGTCGCTTGCGCCGTTGGAATTACCGTTGCCGCATTTTCACTCTCCAAACGGACGAGTTCATCGGTGGCGATCGCCTCTATCTCCGGCACGATATAGTGTGGACGTTCGAGCTGGATGACGGCCCGTATGGCGAGCGGATCCTGCATGTCAATAACGTGAAAGCGATGCGCGACGTGCATCGCCGGCGCATTGGCGTAGCGGTCGCAGGCGATTGTCTCGACGCCGAGTCGCTGAAGTTCAACTACGACTTCCTTGCCGAGTTCACCCGCCCCAAGAAACAGGACCTTCGTCGCCGATGCCGATAAGGGCGTTCCAATTCTGATCATTCGCGATTTTTGGCTTAACCAGGACGGGGAGACAAGGCGGATCACCCATCCATCCGGACAGCATCCACCGAAATTGGGCCATCGAGTGACCGCGCTACGGGCCTCGCGACGAGGTCAATCACGTCGAAAATCAGGTCGAATTCGCGCAGTATGCGCCCTACCCGTTCGGGATCATCGAAGCGCTTGAACATCGATCCCATGTTCAACCAGTCGCCGGTGTCGACGATAAGGACTAATGCGCCGTCCAGAAAAGCCGCGCGGAGGTTTTTCCCCTGAAAGAGCCGTTCGAGCGCCTGGAAGCGTTCAAGGACGATCGGATCGAGCAATGTCCTCGCTTCAACCTGATCGGTTGACCACGCCTCATAAGCTCGCTCGAACTCCGGAGCCGCTAGGCTGACCTGCCGAAATGCTTGACCCGGACTGACAAGGCGGTTCAGCACGCCAATATCCCGTTGCAGGAGCGTAACGCCCGCAAAGGCGTGAGGATACCTGACAGCGAGAATTGCACCTCTGAAGATAATCCTTACGCGTCTGCTCTTGCCGGAGCCGGTAACTCGCTTGAGATCGGCTTCAACCAGAGAAAAGTCCGCTTCGCCGTGTCGACCGCGAACTTCATCTTCCCATTTCTCGCGATTGAATGGCCCGATCAATCCGTATTCAAGCAATCTGTCCAAGGACTGCGGCCGCGCGCCGGTTGCTGAGAAACCCAGTCCCAAAGCGTCGCAAACGCGTCCGATCAACCCGATCGAAATCGCGCGCCGCGTTTTCTCTATCTCTCGAACGGCGATCAGCAATCCGCCGCCCGCCAACAGCGCGGCAATGACCACCGACATGTCGCCCACCGGGCGAGCCCATGCGAGGCCGGCTGCAAAGATGGACGCGATTGCGAACACGGTGACCGACCGGCGAAAGGCGGCCGCGCGCTCGGCTTCCCTTGCCACAAGAAATGGCATGAACACCCGATCAAAGTCAGCAACGACCGGTTGGAATGCCTTTCGATCGGAGGGCGCGACAATCGTCATTTCATGACCCATTCAGCCTGCGCGACGATGGTTCCGCTGCCGGGTAAACCACAGATTAACTACGTAACGCCACATTGCCAGCGAAGGCTTCGAAGGCGAAATGGCATGGCGTTCAATGGATCGGCGGGGGCTGCAGCCAACCCGTCACTTACCGGCATTGACCTCGACGTCGACACCGAACTTCTCGATGCCAACCGCCTCGTAGCCGAACGGCGGCTGCAGGAACTGAAGATCCATGTTCCGCCGTTTCTTGCCGGCGTCGTCCTTGTCGGATGGATCGTCGCCTCTCTCTTCCTGGACGACGTCGCCGCCTTCGTCGTGCCGCTCATGACTGCGGTGACGGTATATGCCGTCTGGCGGATTGCCTGGTGGTTTCGTTTCGAGCCGGAGTCGGCGGACATCGGCAAACTCGAACGAACGCTTGCTGCGTCGCACGCCATGATCATCATACTTGCTGTCGTTGGGACAACGGCGACCCTGACCCTCAGCGCTTTCGCGACGCCAATTGAGAAGCTAGTCCTACAACTCTTTGTCGCCTATATCGGCATCGGCGGCGGTCTTGCGTTCGCCGCGGCCCGCTACATGTCATGGCGCCTCCTCGCGCTTACGGTCGTGCCCTTCAGCCTTTATATGCTGATTTCCGGCGACGCTGTCGGACGGACGTTCGCCCTGATCTGTATATCGTCAGTACCTGTATCCGCGTTCCAGTTTTCGAGGATATCGAAGATTCTCGGCGAGTTGACCCGCGAGAAAGCTACGGCGAATCGGTTGAGCCGCGAGGTCGATCTAAGTTTTCGCGGCTTTATGGAAATGGCGTCGGACTGGGCGTGGGAAACCGATGCAGACCATCGGATCACCTACATCTCTCCGCAAGTCGAGGACGTGCTGGGTCAAGCGCCCCATGAAATTGTGGGAAAGACGGTTCACGAAGCCTTCATGGAAGGCCCAATCCGCTTTTTGGATCGAGAGGCAACGCAATCGCTCCGGGCTGCGCGCGAGCGTCGCGAAAACATCCGAAATTCCCAGCTTGAACTGAAGGACTATAAGGGCCGTATACGATATTTTTCCGTCACAATCCGTCATATCTTCACGAAATCGGGCGAATACCGCGGCCTTCGCGGCTGGACGACAGACGTTACGGAACGGGTTGAAAGCCGACGCTCGATTGAGGAAGCCAATGCGCGCCTTGAGGCGCAAGTGACGGCGCGGACGAAAGAGCTTGAAGCGCGAAATCGCTTGCTTGACGATGTCATTGAGACAATGGCCAGCGGCGTCATCGCATTATCCCCTGAATTCAAGATCCTTGGCAGAAACAAGAAAGCCATCGCCCAGACCCGCTTGCCGGCGTCGATGTGGGAACTCGGCAAGGACATCCGAGATCTCATTGAGCTTGGCATCAACAATGGCGGGTATGAATACGCCGACCTAAGGGAATTTGCGCGAGATTTTGAACGCCAGATGGCTGAGCGCGGCGCCGCCGAATTTGAGCGCCGCGACCCGGATGGTCGAACGACGAAAGAGCAGATCCAGCGGACGCGCGACGGCGGCTTCGTAGTAACGCATACCGACGTTACGGAGGAACGTCGACGCGAACGCGAACTGCGCAAGATGTCCGACGAACTCAGGGCCGCAAAGGAAGCCGCGGTCCAGGCCAGCAAGGCCAAGTCGGAATTCTTGGCGAACATGAGTCATGAAATTCGTACACCGATGAATGGCGTCATCGGCATGACCTCGCTGCTGTTGGACACCTCTCTGTCGCCGAAGCAGCGTGAAATGGCGGAGGTTATCGCGTCATCGGGCGAAAATCTGCTCACCATTATCAATGACATTCTTGATTTCTCCAAGCTTGAGGCCGGCAAGCTTCGGGTCGGTGCCGACCCATTCGATCTGCGCCGAACGATTGATGATGTCGTCGCCCTACTTACGCTCAGAAGTCAGGAAAAAGGCATTGAGCTGATGCTCCGCTATCAGCCAGACCTAGGCGCGGGCTATGTCGGTGACGCCGGTCGCGTTCGGCAAGTCATTACGAATCTGGTCGGGAACGCAGTCAAGTTCACTGAAGCGGGCCATGTTCTTGTCTCCGTCACCGGCAAGCGCCGGGGGGAATATGCCGAGTTGGAGATCAGCGTTACAGACACCGGATGCGGCATACCGGATGACAAGATCGACCACATATTCAACGCCTTCGAACAAGTCGACGGCACTGCCGCTCGGCGCTACGATGGCACGGGCCTTGGACTGGCGATTACGCGCCGCCTTGTTGAAACAATGAATGGCGAAATATGGGCCGAGAGCCGTCTTGGAGAAGGATCAACTTTCTGCGTCCGCCTGCCGCTTCGCGTCGACGAGACGGCGGCAGAGCCGTTCGTTCTTGACATCTCCAGGATATCTGGCGCCCGGGTACTGATTGTCGATGACAACGCCGTCAATCGTCACATACTTTTTGAACAAACTTCCGCATGGGGATTGAACCCAAAGGCTTTTGCATCCGGCCAGGCAGGCCTTGACGCGGCATTGGCCGCCGCCAAGGATCGCGAACCCTTCGATGTGGCGATTGTCGACCACCAGATGCCGGGCATGGATGGAGAAGCGTTTGCCGCGCTCGTTCGGAACACCTCTTCCATTGCACTTTTGCCGATGATCCTCCTGACGTCATCCGGACAAAAAGGCGACGCTGCAGGGCTCGAAACCGGATTGTTCGATGCTTATCTCGTGAAGCCTGCCCGCGGCAGCATGCTTCTAGACGCGATCGCGACTGCCTTGAACGGTCGATCGATCAAATCGATAAAGACGGTCGCCGATACAATTCGGACGCCCGAACGCGGACAGACGTTCTGTCCGTTTACCAATGACGGCACGCCGCTGAAGGTGCTTGTCGCGGAAGACAATATCGTGAACCAGCTCGTAATCAAGTCGATGCTTGAGTCGATGAACTGCCAAACGGCCATTGCGAACAATGGTAAGGAAGCGATCGAACGATATCGTCAGGCGCCGCCCGACGTCATCCTTATGGACCTTTCAATGCCTGAGATGGACGGCGTGGCGGCGACGGCGGCCTTGCGCGCGATCCAGTCATCAACCGGCGCTTTTGTGGCGATTGTTGGGGTGACGGCTCACGCCATGCAGCAGGATCGCGACCGGTGCATAGAGGCTGGAATGGACGACTACATGCCAAAGCCCGTCAAACAGGATCGACTAAGGGAGGTCCTGCTCCAGTGGTCCCCGAGATTGTCAGCGGGGGAGCGCGCCGAGCTGCTGGACGCGTCCGACGCTCCGAAATCGGCGGTTGTTGCTTGAGCACGTTCCTCTAGATGCGCTGAAGCGCAGGCGAGCCTTCGTCTTCGCTCTCCGGTAGGCTTGGCGCCGCATCAGCAAGATTTGCTTGCTGCCGCCATAGCGAGGCATAAAGACCGCCGTTGGCGAGAAGCTCAGTATGCGTGCCAGATTCGGCGATCCTGCCTTGATCGAGAACAAGGATGCGATCCGCATGCGCAATCGTCGACAACCGGTGGGCGACAGCGATTGTCGTGCGGCCGGCCGCGGCGGCGGCCAAGGCGGACTGAACTTCGCGTTCGGTTTCGGAATCAAGGGACGACGTCGCTTCGTCGAGGATCAATACGGCAGGGTCCAGCAAGATGGCCCGGGCGACGCCGACTCGCTGTTTCTCCCCGCCCGATAGCTTCAGCCCGCGCTCGCCAACTCGCGTTTCAAGGCCAAGCGGCAAGGACCTAATGAACGCGCCGAGTTGGGCCCGTTCGGCCGCCTGCAATATTTCCTCGTCGCTCGCGTCGCGCTTCGCATAAGCAAGATTGAATCGAAGGGTATCGTTGAAGAGAACGACTTCCTGAGGCACGAGGCCGAAGGCGTGACGAAGCGAAGCCTGGCGGATGTTTCTGACGTCCTCACCATCAATCGTCACTCGTCCGGATTCAGGGTCATGGAACCTGAAAAGGAGTCTGAGAATCGTTGACTTGCCTGCGCCGCTCGGTCCCGCCAGTCCGACGAATGCGCCCGGCGGAATTTCAAACGTGACATCGTCCAGACCCTGCGCGCGGCCTTCATGACGGAAGCTGACGTTTTCGAACGCGATTGCGCCCCGCGGGGACGTTAGCTCGAGCGCATCGTCGCGATCCAGCACCTTCGGCGCAGCATCCATAAGGCCATATAGCTTCTCGATATCAACAGTGCCTTGCCGGATTTCGCGCCAGGCGAACCCCAGAATGTTGAGCGGCCGATAGATATTCGTCAGCATCAGAATCACGGCCGTTACGTCGCCCGCCTTCATGCTCCCCTCTGCGACTCCCAGCGCGGCCATGACTACTGCGGCGAAAAGGCCTCCGGTCATGATGGCTTCCTGAACAACGTTCAGTAGGCTAAGTGACTGGATGACGCGAACATACCGATCGATGTACCTGCTCATCGCGCCATCGTAGCGGCGCGCCTCCCGTTCTTCTGCGGCGAACGCCTTAACCGTCTCGAAATTGGAAAGCGTGTCGGTTGCGATGGCGCGCAGTTCGGTATCTGCGTCATTCATGCGGCGTCGCTGGGCGCTTCGCCACTCTGTAATGAGCCCCGTCGCGATCGCATAAAGGGCGATCGTTACGACAACGGTGAGCGCGATCTTCAGCGAATAGAGCGTCGCGATGACGCTCGCTGCCAAGCCCAGTTCGATCAATGTAGGCCCGATGTTGAACGCGAGAAAGCGCAGCAGGAATTCGATCGCGCCCGCGCCTCTCTCGATAATCCGGTTTATCGCGCCAGCTCGCCGCGTGAGATGAAACTGCAGGTCCTGCAGCTGCGCATGCCGAAACGCGTCAACAGCCGTCAGGCGGACCGCGTCCTGCGTCACGCGGACGAAAAAGCCGTCGCGCACCTGTGGCAAGGCGTTCGATAAGAGGCGCGCCAGCCCGAACAGACAAATAAACAAGAGAAAGGGCGCAGCAACGGACATTCCGTCGCCGGCTTGCAGGCCGCCGTCTGCATTGGCCGCAACCGCTCGATTGATCCCCTCGCCCAGCCAGACCGGCGCGATGACCGCGAGCCCCTTCGCAACCAGGGTAACGAACGCAGCCGCGAAAATGCGGCCTCGCCATTTCCGCATTTCAGGACGCAAGAGAGCTGCCCCCATCCGCGCGAATGTCGCGCCGAGGCTCGCCCGCTCCGTCGGGCCAATGTCCTGAAATCGCTCCGCCGTCACAGGCGAAACATAAGCGCAGCCGCGAGAAAGGCCAGCATGTCGGCTCTTATACTGGGCGCGAAACCCGCAACGTTAACGTCGCATGAACCGCTGCCGCGTCATGATGTCAGACAATAGGTTCAGCGCGGCGCGAACGCTCCGCTGCTTTCAGGAGCCGGCGTGGCATGTCGAAGCCTGCCCCATTCACGACATCTCACGGTGTTGCCGCAAATCGGCCAGTGGTTGGGAAAGACGGAAAAGACGAGGTTGGCGGGGCGCCAGACGCTCGACGTAGCCGCCGTGTTGCAACATATATTTTCGGCACCGTCGGCATCGGGGAGGACGCCGAGATCAGTTGCGTCATCCGCGACCTGTCGGATGGCGGCGCAAGGATTCGGCTTGAAGCCAGTCGGGAGCTGCCATCAACGGTGCGTTTGACGATCATCGAAACGCGACAGACACGGGTGTGCCAGGTCGCATGGCAAAAGGATCGCCATGTTGGGCTGACATTTCCGCAGCCCAAGCGGCGAAGCTATCTCGCCGCAGGGCCCGACGGGGAATCTCCCGAAGACTGATCAATTCATTTCAACATCAAGCCGGATTTAAACGCCTCACTAGGCGTTAAATGTTCTTTAGGATGCTTAGGACGTATATTTCTCGCGTTGTGGAATGCCAATGGTGATGGATAAGCGGAGCAACCAGCGACTGGCGTCGCGCATTGCGACCTTAAAGACTTCGGCGACAACCCCCCTGCCGCCGACGCGCCACGTCGCGCGCGAGGAACACCGCCGGGCCCCGCGGCGCCAATGCTACAGGATCGGCCATCTGCTATCCGCCGGCGACGGCGATATCGCTTGCGTTATCCGGGATCTCTCCACAGCAGGCGCGCGCGTTCACGTGCACGGAGAACTGGCGTTGCCGTCGTTTGTCGTATTGCGGATGGACGGCAATGGCGCGTCGCAGGAATGTCGCGTCGCGTGGCAACGTGGACAGGAAGCCGGTCTGGCTTTCTAGGCTCGGGCCAAGCTATAGATCGCCACGGATCAGTTTCATCACGCCGGAAAAATCGAGCCGGTCGTGACCGCTTGCCTCCATGAGGGCATAAAGCGCTTCCGCCTGAGCGCCGAGAGGAGTCGGCGCCTTTGCGTCGCGCGCGGCAGACTGCGCCAGACGAAGATCCTTCAACATCATGCCAGCAGCAAAACCCGGCTGGTAATCGCGGTTGGATGGTGCGGATGGGACAGGGCCCGGCGCCGGGCAGTAACTTGTCATCGACCAACACTGGCCTGACGCGGTCGACGAAATGTCGAAGAACGTCTGGGCGTCCAGCCCAAGTCTTTCCGCAAGGTTGAATGCCTCGCAAGTCCCGATCATCGAGATAGCGAGCAGCATGTTGTTCGCTATCTTGGCGGCCTGTCCGTTCCCGGGGGCACCCGCGTGAAAAACGTTCTTGCCCATGACGTCGAGATAGGGCCGCGCTCGTTCAAAAGCAGAAGCTTCGCCGCCAACCATAAAGGTCAGCGTACCACCTGTCGCCGCCGCGACCCCGCCTGAAACAGGCGCATCGACCATCGCGAACCCACGATCCGTCGCGGCGGCGATGACCTGCCGCGCCGAATCGACATCGATGGTCGAGCTGTCGATCAACAAAGCCGCCGTCGATGCGTTCGCGAATACGCCGTTGTCAGCCATATAGGCGCTTTTCACATGCGGCCCGGCCGGAAGCATGCTGACAACTGCGTCAGCGCCCGAAACGGCATCGGCAATGCTCGATGCCTTTCTGCAACCGGCGTTGGACGCTTTCTCCACTGCGTCTGGCGACAGGTCGAAGGCGGCGACGTCGTGTCCGGACTTGGCGAGGTTCACGGCCATTGGCCCGCCCATGTTGCCGAGGCCGAGAAACGCAACTTTGCTCATCCTTGCAGCTCCTCTCTCAATTGGTACCGCAACGCCAGATATTGAATGGCCAAAGTCGCGCCCATCATGCGGTCGCGGGCGGGATAGTCGCAGCGACGCTCGCGCGTTTCGATGTCTCGGCCAAATAGCCTTTCAGCCGCGAACGACCTTCGATCCAGCGTTCCGCTGGAAACCTGAACTGGGCGTAGCCGACCAATGACACAAGCGCCATCGCGGAAAGGTCAAACGATGCCTGAAACTCGGGCAACCGACGTTCACACCAGTCCAGTGCGACCTGCGCCTTGTCAGTCTGGTCATTGATCCAAGCCGGCCAGCGACGCTCCTCCGGCCGCAATTTCGACTCATACATGGCAAGAACGAGCGCCTCGGTCGCGCCGGCTACGACCGCATGGCGATTGAAGCATGCGATACGGGCCGCCGGCTCGTCGGGAATGGCGCGCCCACGAGCCACGGCGTTCAGGTTTTCGACAATTACCCTGCTATCGATGATGACGTCGCCATCAGGCGTTTCGAGCGCTGGCACACGTCGCAGCGGATTTATCTGATCGCCATATTCTCGATTGATTTCGGTAGGGCGAACAGTCGTCCCAACAAATTCGATCTGGTCTTCGAGACCGAGTTCGATAGCCGCAATGCGCACAGTGCGGACAAAAGGCGACGTAAGGGAACCATAGAGTCTCATGAATTCAAATCCTACCAGGGAAAGTATTTGCCCGTATAATCAACGAGCCGAACTGGAGCCGTCGGGGACATTTCCATAATTCGCCGGCGCAGGCCAGCAACGCTTTCCACGACTGTCACGGGCGCTCCCGGCCCGCCCATTTCAGTCTTGACCCATCCCGGATGAAACGGCGCGACCGAAACGCCGTTCTCGGAGAGTTCGGCCGCCGTCAGCTTGGCGACCATGTTCAGCGCCGCCTTGGTCGCCCGATAGCAAATCGCGCCGCGCGAGGCGTCCTCAATCGATCCCATCAACGAAGAGACAAACGCCAGCTTTCCCTCGGCCTTCTTCAAGTGCGGCGCGAAAGCTTCCGCGGTCGCTAAAGCGCCCCGCACATTCACTGCAAATGCCCGATCCCAGGCGCCATAGTCAATCGCGCCGAAGTCACCAACGTCCTTCGCGCCGATTCCGGCATTCGCGATGACGACATCAATCCCGTCCTCGATGGCTTCGCCAAGGCGCGCGGTCGCCTGAACATCCGCGACGTCAAGCGCATGGATCGCGACATGTCCTTTAATCGACGCAAGCGCCGAGGCCGACGCCGGCGAGCGACAACACGCAATCACGCTCCAGCCATCGGCAGCATATTGACGCACGAACTCGAGCCCGATTCCGCGGTTCGCGCCCGTCAGCAGGACCGTACCCATAAATCTCTCCGAACACGGAAGCCCGCCGATTTGCCTTCATCGAATGACGGCGGACCGCCTTCTAGCCCAGACTTAGTTCGTCGTCGCCAAGCGGTTCAAAATACTTTGCAATGGTCTCGTCGGAAACGTCGCCAAGCGCCGCCGGCGACCATTCCGGCGATTTGTCCTTGTCGATCAATTGCGCGCGAACGCCCTCGAAAAAGTCATGACCCTGGAGAACTCGGCGAACCATTCTGAATTCCATTCGCATGTCGTCATCAAAATTTAGATCGCGGCCGCGGCGCATTTGCTCGAACGTTAACTTGCAGGACGTAGGCGACATTCGCGCAAGGGTATCAAGCATTGATTGCGCGAATTCGCCGCCACGCGCCTTGAGCCCCGCGACAAGATCCTCCAGGCGTTGATGGCCACTGAACGTCTCTGCGATCGCGGACCGGATATCGTTCAGCCCGGCGTCGCCTGGGTCGCCGGCGAAGGCATCAAGAGTTTCCTCGATCTCTGAATGAGGGTGGCCGCCAAGCGGTAGGTCAAATAGCGCCCGTTCGAGATCGGGCCGTCGATCGGTTGGAACATAGTGGGTCGCAATTCCGGAAGCGACGCAGTCCGCAGGGCCCGCCCTTGCGCCAGTCAGGGCGAAATAGAGGCCGAGGCTGTCGCGCAGGCGGGGCATGAAATAGCCGCCGCCGACGTCCGGGAAAAGGCCGATTCCGGTTTCCGGCATCGCGAAAAGGGTTCGGTCGCCGGCAACCCGGAAATCTCCGTGTACGGAAACGCCGACTCCGCCGCCCATGACGATCCCGTCGATCATAGCGACATACGGCTTCGGAAAGTGGTGGATCGCCGAGTTGTTGAGATACTCCTTGCGAAAGAACATCGCCGCCTCGTCGATATCGCGACGGGCGGCGTCATGGACCCAACGCACATCGCCGCCGGCGCAAAAGGCGCGATCGCCAGCGCCGCGAACAAGCACCGCCTTGACCGATGGCAAACCTTCCCAGTGGATCAACTTGTGATGGAACGCCTCGACCATGCCCTTGTTCAAGGCATTGAGCGCCGCAGGCCGGTTGAGCGTGATGACACCCCAATGGCCGGTTTTCTCAAACAGGATTTCGTCGGTCGAATCCGCCATATCTTCCTCGTTCGAAAGACGTCCGCATGGCCGGACGCCCTGCAAGCGGTCTTAGGCAAGACCCGACTTATGGTCTAGGGCGCTCCCCATCTCCGGATTGGCAATGGCCGGCGGAACCAAACGGAGCACTTCCATGGAAGGCGCGCGACCAACTCTTGTCACGCTCGCGCTGCGCCAGTTCTGGCGAGCGTCGAGGGGCATGACGCTCGGCGTCCGGGTCGCAGCGATGGACCGCGATGGCAAGGTCTGTCTAGTCCGGCATACCTATGTCGATGGACTTCATTTCCCGGGCGGCGGCGTCGAACGGGGCGAAACCATCTTTGTGGCCGCCCGTAAGGAGCTGTTGCAGGAAACCGGCCTCGCCGCGCCGCTGCCAGCTTTCCGCCTCGAGCATATCTTCCTCAATCGACGCTTTCCCGGCGATCATGTCGCTCTGCTGACCGTTCGCGAACCGCGGCAGGTCGGCAAGCCGGATGGGAGGGAAATCCGCGAGGTTGTATGGGTCGCAACATCATCGCCGCCGGACGACGTAACGCCCGCAACTGGCAAACGTCTCATGGAAATCGTCGACGGCGGACCCTACGACGACTACTGGACGTGAGGCGACGCGAAAAGGAACCGGGGCCGCTGTTGAGCGACCCCGACACTATGAAAGACCGAGTTCGGCGTTGGCCGTCAGACCGTCTTGCGACGACGGCGAGCCAGACCGCCAAGACCGGCAAGACCCGCCGCCATCAGCGGCAGAGCGGCCGGCACAGGCACTTCCGACGCCGTGATCACGCGGATCCAGTCACCCGGCTGGGTAACCAGGAAATTCGCCGTCAGGATATTGCCGGCGACTGAATAGCTGTCGTTGCCCTCAAGGCCGCGATTGCTGAACGCGCCGGGATAGGTCGTCGCAACGAGGCCGACGATCGCATTCGACGCGGCTTCAAGCGTGCCGCCAGCATCGCTCATCACGCCAAGGATCGTGCCGGAGAACGTCCACTGCACGCCGGTGTGCGAAAGGGTCCCCGATGCGTTGTCCTGCTTGTTCAGGAAGATCATGTGGCTGTCGACGCGCGTGCCAGCAGCGATCGAGCCGCCGTCGACGCCAAGCGCCGCACCGAGAAGAACGCCTTGTTGTTCGTCAAAACCCTGCTGGGCGGTGTTGAACACTGTCGAATTGAGGACCTGACCAGGCGCAGCAATCTTGGCCGCTGCTGCGCCGGCGGAGCTGTTTGGTCCCGAAACGCTGGTGATGGCGGCGTTCGACGCCGTGGCGATAAGGCTGATCGCGGCCGCAAGGCCGATGGTACGCAACATGGGAACCCCCAAAAACTAAACACTGCGGACTGTTAGCAAGAAACCGACCATTTGTCGACATTTATCCGAAAACTGACGAAATTATGCAATTAGGCGAATTATTGGCCTGCTGGATCAACCAACCCAAGAAAATTAACCCTGACCTAACCACCCCTTGCAGACAACTTCCAGCAGGGATGCCAACCATGTAATGGCGTCTACGGAGCGGTTCATTTCGGGACACCCCTGGCGAGGGCATGCTGGTTCACCGCGGCATACGATAACCAATCCTCAATTGGTGGCGGCGCCGGGACAATCACCGTTTGGCCAATTCAATGCGCCCTACATTCGAGGAGGCTTCAGGTCTGGTAGTCGCGCAACAAGTCTCGCGCGACGATGACCCGCATGATTTCGTTGGCGCCTTCGAGGATCTGGTGAACCCGCACGTCTCGGAGCATGCGCTCAAGCGGATAATCCCTGAGGTAGCCGTATCCGCCATGCAATTGGAGGGCGTCATTAACGACGTTGAAACCGACATCGGTAACGAAGCGCTTCGCCATGGCGCAGGCGCGGGTCGCATCGGGCGTCTTGTTGTCCAGCTTCCACGCCGCCTGATAAAGCAACACCCGTGCAGCCTCCAGATCCGTCGCCATGTCGGCCAACTTGAACTGAACCGCTTGCTGATCATTCAGGCGCTTGCCGAATGCCCTGCGTTCGTTCGTATAGTCGAGCGCCTGACGAAGCGCAGCGGACGCAGTGCCGAGCGAACAGGCGGCAATGTTGAGCCTGCCGCCGTCTAGGCCCATCATGGCGAATCTGAACCCTTCGCCCTCATCGCCCAATCGATTTGCCGCCGGTATGCGGCAGTCTTCAAAGTTCACGACTCTCGTCGGTTGGGAATTCCAGCCCATCTTGCGTTCGTTGGCGCCGAATGAGAGACCAGGCGTGTCTTTCTCGACAACGACGGTCGAGATGCCTCGCGGGCCATCTTCGCCAGTGCGCACCATAACGACGTACACGTCGGACACGCCCGCGCCGGATATAAAGGCCTTCGACCCATTCAACACATAGTGATCGCCGTCGCGAACGGCCTTTGTCCGAAGCGAGGCTGCGTCCGACCCCGACCCGGGCTCGGTCAGGCAATAGCTTGCAATAAGCTCCATCGACGCTAATTGCGGACAATAGCGATGACGCAACTCCTCCGAGCCGAAACGATCGATCATCCAACAGCACATATTGTGAATTGAGATATACGCCGCGGTCGACGTGCAACCCGCTGACAGGGCCTCGAAGATAAGCGCCGCATCGAGGCGGCCAAGTCCTGATCCGCCGACGTCCTCGCGGGTATAAATTGCGGCAAGTCCGAGATCCGCCGAATTGCGAATAACGTCGACGGGAAAGTGCTTTTCCTCGTCCCATTTCTCGGCGTTCGGCTTCAATTCTTCTTCTGCGAAGCGGGTGGCCATATCTTGAATAGCCAGCTGTTCATCGCTCAGCGCGAAATCCATTCCTGCAACTCCGTTCAACCCGAATACGCGCGTCAGGCGCGCGTTTCAGCGGCTTCACCCTCGAGGGGATTTCCCTCAAAGCCAGGCATCTCGGGCAATGGATGATCCTGGTCTTCGGTTAGAGGCGTCATCGGGCCGTGCCGGCCGTCGCGATGCGTCCACCATCGGAAGCAAACATAGCCGCCAATTGCAGCAACGGCGATCCCCGGCAGCCAGTACTTCGCGCTCTCGCCGGCGACGACGCCGACAGTGTGGAACAGCGCGAAGCTGATCGAAACATACGTAAGCGCCGTGACGACGACCAACCCACAGAATCTTGCGTAGGGTATTTTGAAAAAGCCGCACGCGACGTAAGTCGGAATGCGCGTTCCAGGAACGAACCGCGCGACGTAAAGGGTCTTTGCGAGTTCATTTCGAACGAGGTCGCCTGCAACGGACACACCCTTTTTTTCAGCGAACCTGTGCGCCCATTTATGGCGCCGGGCGAAAAAGCCGACCCAGTATTTCCAGATGTCGCTTACTGTCAGTCCCGCAAGGATAGCGGCGAATAGAATTGTCGTCGGACCAGCATCGGTCAGCGAGGCCGTCGCCGCGGCGACAACCGCCACGTCCTCCTGAATGAACGGCAGCAGGAAAATGCCCGCATAGAGGGCAAATCCGCTCATCATCATTACCGCTTCGCCGTCGAGTGCAAACATCCGAACTCGTATCCACCGCCCGCCTGGTCTGGCGCGCGCCGTCAACTCCCGACAATCATTACCGGCGCCAGTCCGGAATTGCACGACGCCAATTCCGCCGAGGCGGCGCTCCGGCCCCTTCCCGGCGCCGCCCAATGGCGCTCTGGCACATTCCGGCCCGCAAAACCTTGCAGCCCAAGACCAACCGAAAGGCTAAAGCGCGTTGAACCGCCCAAGCAGCCAGATCAGCCACTTGCGATACCCTTCAAGTTCAAATTCAGCGTCGCAGGCCGCAACCACGATCGCCCTTACTTCTGCCTCGTCCTTGTTGTCAGCGAGCAACCGCGTCAACTCCTCGGTGATTTCCGCGCGACGACCAGACCACTCCTCGATCATTGTCCTTACGGCGGCCTCAATATCGCCCGCGCGCTCAATGGCGTGGGCATTCAGGTAGCCCCCGAGCATTGCGAACAATGACGGATAGGTCGCTCGCGCCGCCTCGCGCGCATTCTCGAACGCTTTCAGCGTCTCAGCCGCAGCGCGGCCTGGTGAATCGCCTCCCCCAGCCACTTCCTCCACCCGGCCCTCGATGATCGGCCCACTGCTCGCTTTTCTGTCGGATAGGCTGCGTTCGCCGCTCATGAACGCTTTCCACAGGTTCACCGCCAGCAGACCAATGACGCCAAGGACGAGCAACTGCAGCAGGAAGATCATGTCCGCTCCGACCAATTCTCTTTCAAGATCAGTTTGTTACGCTATCCCATAATGTTCGGTTTTAGACGATTTCGAAGCACTCGCAACACGCTTCATTAGGTTCGAATGACGTATCAGTAAGGCCGGGTTGAATTCGATTTCGACAACGAGCAGCCAACGGCCAATTTACTGGCCGTCACTCGGCCGGGCGGCCGATCTGGGCGCAACTTGTCGAAAGCCTGGTCCGGCGATCCGCAGGATAACTCGCAAGCAAGCCGGCGTATGAGGCGGCCCAGAATGGGCCGCCTTCAACGCCGAACCGTTCGACGCCAGCCAGCAAGTGCGCTAGGCTCTGGCGGCTTGGCTATGCGAGGGGAGCGCCATGCGCGGGTTATTGTTTCAACTTGTAGTGCTGGTTGGCGTTTTTGCGCTCGGCTCGTTTGTCGTATTTGACGACCCGGCCCCGGTTTATCGCGATGCGATCGAAGCCGCCGCCTGCAAGGTCGACGAGCAGCTTTGTCCGCCCAAGGTCGCAAAACTGATCGTGCCGGGGGTCAATGTCCTGTTTGTCGACAAGAGCCTCGCGATGCGAGAAGGCCGTCAGGTCGCGATCCTTGCAGATGACTGGCCCTATTGCGACGAGGAAAATGGCGACGTCTTCCAGACCCCGCAATTCTTTGAAACCGACTTCGCGTCGATCCCGTCCTTCGCGCGTTTCTATATCAACCCGCAGGATCCCGAGATCGTAGGGGCCGCGATCATTCATGACTGGCTATACGCGATCGGCGGTGACGATCGAGACGCCGCCAAAGCGCGGGCCGACGAGATTTTCCGCTTCGAACTCGGCGAAGCCGGCGTCAACGTCATCAAGCGGAACATCATGTATCAGGCCGTCAACAGGTTCGGCGGCAAGACTTTCGGCGACGCCGTCGAAATGCGCTTCCGCAATCCCGCGACAGGCGCGCCATTCATGCAACCTAAGCCCGCAAGCCCGGTCATCGACAACCTTGGCCCCGGCTGCCCCGGCTTCCTCGCGAAATACTGGAACCCGGATGACGCGACAATTTTCAAGTCATATGAACTGTCGCCACTGATTATCCAGAGCTGGATTGATCTTTAGGGCCTGCTAGCAGGCGTCGTCGCTCATCAATCCAGCAAGCCGAACAGGCCGGCGAACATGACGACGCAATTGCGTCACGAAATATGGTCGCTCTGTCCCGGCGGCAAGGCCGGTCACCCCATTGTCGGGATCACAAACTCCGACCCCTGAACGTCTTCAGGCCAGCGCTGGGTTATGGTCTTGATCTTGGTCCAGAAGCGCACGCCCTCCGGCCCGTGCTGGTTGACGTCGCCGAAGCCCGACCGCTTCCAGCCGCCGAACGTATGGTAGGCGACGGGAACAGGGATCGGCACGTTGACGCCGACCATCCCGACATTGACCCGCTGAGCGAATTCGCGCGCGGCTGCGCCATTGCGCGTGAAAATGGCGACCCCATTGCCGTACTGATGCTTCGAGGGCAGCGCAACCGCCTCATCGAAGTCCGCCGCGCGGGCGATCTGAAGCACAGGCCCGAAGATTTCCTCCTGGTACGACTTGTGCTCCGGCTTCGCCCGGTCGAGGAGCGTGCCGCCCATGAAAAAGCCGTTTTCATAGCCCTGAAGCGAGAATTCTCGTCCGTCAATCAGGAGCTCCTGTCCCTCTTCGATTGCGAGATCGATCCAGCGCTTTACCCGGTCGCGGTGCGCCGCGGTCACGAGGGGACCAAGGTCCGCGTCATCCGCCGTCGACGGGCCGATGCGCAGGGACTCCACCTTCGGGCGCAGCATGTTGATCAGCTTGTCGGCCGTCTTGTCGCCGACCGGCACTGCGACGGGCGTCGCCATGCAACGCTCGCCCGCTGATCCGTATGCCGATCCAATAAGCTGGTTGACGACGCTCTCCATATCGGCATCCGGCAGGATAATCATATGGTTCTTGGCGCCGCCGAACGCCTGCACGCGGGTATGGTGCCTGGCGCCTTCAGAATAAATATAGTGGGCAATGTCAGAGGAGCCGACGAAGGAAATCGCCTTCACCCGTGGGTCCTGGATCAGCGTGTCGACGGCCTCCTTGTCGCCATTGACGCAATTCAGGATGCCTGCAGGCGCGCCCGCTTCCATCATCAGTTCGGCGAGCCGCATCGGACAAGACGGATCCTTCTCCGACGGCTTGTTTATAAAAGCGTTGCCGCAAGCAATCGCGACCGAGAACATCCACATAGGGATCATCGCCGGGAAATTGAACGGCGTTATGCCCGCGACCACGCCAAGCGGCTGGCGCATCGAATAGACGTCAATGCCGGGACCGGCTGCCTCGGTGTATTCGCCCTTCTGAAGGTGCGGGATCCCGCATGCGAACTCGACCACCTCGAGGCCGCGTTGCACGTCGCCGCGTGCGTCGGGCAGCGTCTTACCGTGTTCAGATGAAATCATGCGCGCAAGATTATCGATATCTTTCTCGACAAGTTCCTTGAACCTGAACATTACCCGCGCGCGCCGCTGGGGATTGATCTGGGACCAGTCGGCAAATGCCCGATCGGCGAATTCGATGGCGGCGGACATCTCGGATGCGGATGCAAGGGCGACTTCACCCTGAACCTCGCCTGTGGTCGGGTTGAAGACGACGCCTTTTCGTCCGCCTTCGCCGTTCACTCGTTGGCCGTTGATGAAGTGGCCAACCTGGCCCGTTCGGTGCTCCGCCATGAACTCGATCCTTGCGCCTAAGCTGGTTTTGGCGCGGAACCTAACGGAGCGGCGTGGAAGCGCAAGCGCGGCGGATAAGCGTCTAGGTCTCGCCGCCGAGCGAAGAGTCGTCGTTCACAGGGCCGAAAGCGATTTCGCCCAGTTCGGCAAGCCGCCCGGAAACGACCCCGGCGACCTTGGTAATCTTTGCGCCCATCCCCTCCCCTTCGCTGGACAGCGGTGCGGTCATGCAGCGCACAAGCAGAGCCCGGCCGTCCTCCAGGACGAGCGAGTCTTCACGCAGGTTCGGACCTTGTTCCCGCACCGCAGCGTTGATGTCGTCGGCGACCTTGTCGAGCACGGAGACAGCCCATTCTCCGCCGCCCGCAAGATAGACTTCAGCAAGTTCCGAAAGGCGAGCGCCCAGAAACTCGAAATGAGGGTAGCCAACGCTGCGCTCCAGATCGACCATATAGACCCAGTTCCAATCCGAACCGAGATCGATGGACCGCAATTGTCGCCAGGTTGGAAAGGATCCGCGGGATGAGGCAGCCCATGCGTTTACAAAACGCTGGATGATGCGCCGATCCGACATGGGCTGGGCATTGATGCTCGGGAACAGTCTGCTGACGTCTGGCATGTCCCTTCTCCATCCGGGGCCTTGTGTCATTGTTTACCCGGATTAAGTCAGTGCGGGATTAACGCACGCCGCCGGATTCATGCCTTGCGTTCATTCCATTCGACTGTCGCATTGTCGGCGAAACGGTCGACGGACGCCGCGGCCTCCCCTATAGGCCGGTGAACGGGCTCTGCAGGCGCGTCGTAAAAGAAGCGCGCGATGGCATGTCCCGGTCGCGCGTGGTTCAATGAGGGAACGCAAAACATGTCGGCTCTTGCTCTAATTTTCCTGTTCTTCCTCGCTTTTGCCCTCCTGAATCTCTTTGAGAAGGGTCGAATTGACTAACCTCAGGGTTGGCGGCGTCGAAACAGATCGACGTGAGGTCGGTCAGGCCCCATCTCTCCAAGGTGATGGGGCTCCAGCACATTAATTCTCACGATGTCGCCGGTAAGGCCTGACTTCATGAGCGATCAGGGGGGTCCCGGACACCGGATGATTCAGGACATCGTCTTTCTTGCTGTCGGGCTCGCGGTTCTGTTGGTCTCGGGCGACATTCTTGTTCGTGGCGCGGTCGCGCTAGCGACCGCAATCAACGTGCCGCCCTTGCTTGTGGGTCTGACCATCGTCGCGTTCGGCACATCCGCGCCGGAGCTGGTTGTCGCGATCCAGGCCGTGTTGCAGGACAAGGACGGCATCGCGATTGGCAACATTGTCGGGTCCAACATTGCGAACGTGCTGCTGGTGATCGGACTGCCGGCGCTGATCTACCCCATGTCAGCCCACGTGTCGGGCTTGCCGCGCAACGCCGCGTTCATGCTGGCGGCCACGGCTGCGTTTTGCGCATTTGCCTTTATCGACCGCGCGATCACGCCCGCAAGCGGTCTTGCTCTGTTCATCGGCATCATCGGGTTTGTCGCATTTGCCGGGCTGCGAGCGGCCAAGACCGGCGGAGAAGATCCGATCATCGACGATGTGGCCGAGTATGGCGGCGGCGGACTATCGGTTAGGACAGTGCTGTTTCTGATTTTCGGTCTCGTTGGCCTTCCCTTCGGCGCGCAACTCCTCGTCGAGAACGGCGTCGCGATCGCAGCGTCCCTCGGGGTCAGGGAGTCCCTAATAGGGCTTACGCTTGTGGCGTTCGGAACGTCACTGCCTGAGCTGGCCACCGTCGCGGCGGCCGCGCTGCACAAGAAGTCAGATGTCGCAATCGGCAATATTGTTGGGTCGAACATCTTTAACCTGTTGGCCGTTGGCGGCGCCGCGGGCCTCGCCGGCGGCGCATCGTTCGATCAATCCGCTCTGTCGTTCGATTTGCCGGTGATGATTGCAACTGCCGTCTTGCTAGCCGGATTTGTGTTTCTGAAACGGGATATCGGACGGGTTTCAGGCCTGTGCATGGCGCTCGGATACGTTGGCTTTGTCGCCATCCTTGCGGCGCGCGGCCTGTGACGAGATCCGCGGTCCGACCCGCTGCGGACGGGCGGGACTCCGGCCGCGCCGCTTTGGTGACGGGTGCCGGCACGCGCCTTGGCGAGGCGATGGCGCGGGCACTCGGGGCAGCCGGATTCAATGTTGCCGTACACTATCGTTCGTCCGAAGCAGCGGCCGCGAGAGTCGCTTCGGAAATCGCTACCAGCCTCGTGACAGCCAAACCGGTCCAGGCGGACCTTTCGGACGAAGCTTCGACGGCCGGTCTGATCGCGAAGGCGGTTGGGGCGGTTGGACCATTGAGTTTACTCGTCAATTCGGCTTCTGCGTTCGAGGCCGACGAAATCGAAACGATGACAAAGGACAGCTGGGACCTGCACCTCAACACGAATTTGAGGGCGCCGGTGAAGCTGACCCAGGATTTCGCTGCCCAGGCTGTCGCCGGGCGCGACAACCTGGTGGTCAACATGATCGATCAGAGGGTCCTGAAACTGACGCCACAGTTCCTGTCATATACCGCTTCCAAGGCGGCGCTCTTGGCGGTGACCAAGACGCTCGCCCAGGCTCTCGGACCATCCGGCATACGAGTGAACGCGATCGGCCCGGGGCCTACGATGCGCAATAAACGCCAGTCAGAGGACGACTGGCGCCGACAGAACGAGGCCACGATCCTGGGGCATGGCGCAAAACCAGCGGACATTGTCGACGCATTGATGTTCTTTGTCGGCGCCCCGTCCGTGACGGGCCAGATGATCGCCGTCGACGGCGGCCAGCACCTCGTCTGGCGGACCCCTGACGTCCTCGTCAATGAATAGCCAGTCCTGAAGGCGTCTGTTCGTGCTTGGTTTTGTCGGCGCGACCGAGTACCTCAACCGAAGTCCGGCGCTCCAGACGTTTCGCTGGCCCCTCAAGTAACCACGACAGGCGCCTCGATGCTCACGAAGGCCACACAGCCGGGGATCTCGGATTCGCAAACCGCTCTTGAGACCCGGCGTACAGTCTTTCTTCGAGGGCTTCGCCTCGATGCCTGGATTGGCGCCTATGAGTTTGAAGCCCAGCGACGGCAACCAATCGTCATAGACATAGCAATCGACGTGATTTCGCCGGCCGCGCCAGTGAATGACGATCTTGGCGGAGTGCTCTGCTACGACCGGGTGCATCGAAACGTGAGGAGCCTTCTTGCGGCGGGCCACATCAAGCTCGTCGAGACGCTCGCCGAGCGGATTGCGACGTCCATCCTCGAGCATCCTTTGGCGATCGCCGTAACTGTCCGCGTCGAAAAGCCCTCGGCTGTGCCAGCAGCCGACGGCGTCGGCGTTGAAATCAGAAGAGAAAAGAAATCAGTCTATTAGGCCGATATGTTCGAGCAGCGTATTAAATTCAATTTCGATGCAGCGCATGAGCTTGCGGCGAACGTCACGCACAAATCGCCGACCAGTGGACAGGGGCCCCATCGCTATGCCCGCGTCCACGGTCATTCATTCACCGCCACTGTCATCCTTCGGGTGGAGGCGCTTGGCGAGTCGGGCTGGGTGGAGGACTTCGCGCGAGTTCGCGGCGCGTGTGATGCCGCCAAGGGAGAACTTGATCATCGGCTCCTGAATGAAGTCGAGGGCCTCGAACGGCCAACGCTGGAACGCCTCGCAGAATGGATTTTCCTACGCCTGGAAAAGGATCTTCCAGCAATCAAACGCGTCGAGGTGGAACGGCCGACACTGGCGGAAATGGCCGCATTCGAACCCGGAGGCGCTATCGTTTAAGGCGACGCATTTGAGGTGGCGCCGTTCGTCCCAGCCCCGGCGCCGCGTGGCGGCCGAGCGACGACGTCTGGAAAGTCGAGGGCCATCATTGCGCGAGTCAGGCCTGCCACGCCAACGAACACGGCCGCCCCAGCCAGCGCCAGCCATATTGCGAAACGCCGGCCTGAACCGCCTGGTACAAGCACAGCGATTGCTGGATCATCAGGCCTGAAATAGACCGCCACCTGAGAACCGGGCGAACGCGGCGGCGGCGAGCCAATATAGCCGCGCGTACGGAAAGCGATACGATCGCCTTCATAGCTCACGCCGTCGTGGTGATAGGCGAAGCGCAGCAGTTTGCCTCCATTGGGCGAGCTGAGGACCACCCCTTCAGCCGTTGGCCACCGGCCGCTGGCGCGGGCATAAGCGAAATCCTTCACCGCCGCGTAAGCGGCATAAATGCCGACGAGGGCAATCAGCCCGAACAACATGGCGGCGCCGAATACATGCGGCGCGGATCGCGTCGGCAGGCGCGCAGTTTGTTGCTCCGTCATTCCTGACCCATTTAGAGCGTCGGCCCATCTGGCCGCCGCGGACGCCCTACAGGAGCGTACGCGTGTGGCCCAATAGCCGTTTCAATTGTATGGCGGGGCGGCGTCGCACGCTAGACTCGCGATGATCCTAAGCAGTGCGCCTTAATCCTCCATGCGATTTGCGATAACGCCAACTGTATGAGCGATATTGATTCAAGCCTGTCGGATCAGCCGGCGACGACCGTATTGGAGGGGTCGGATCTGATCGCCGACCACGTCAAGCGGCTGCCCGGCAAGCCGGGCGTGTACCGAATGATGGACGGCGACGGCGTCGTCCTCTACGTGGGGAAAGCCAAGAACCTCAGGAACCGGGTGTCGAGCTACGCTCAGGGCCGTGGCCACTCCAACCGCATCATGCGAATGATCGCGGAGACGCGCGAGATGGAGTTCGTGGTTACCTCAACGGAAACCGAAGCCCTGCTGCTTGAAGCGAACCTGATCAAGAAACTCAAGCCACGGTACAACGTCATTCTCCGTGACGACAAATCGTTCCCATACATCCTGATCGCATCCGATCACGACGCGCCCCAGGTTCTCAAGCACCGTGGCGCACGGAAACGCAAAGGAGACTATTTCGGGCCGTTTGCTTCGGCGGGAGCCGTGAACCGTACACTGAACACTTTGCAGAAGGCCTTCCTGCTGAGAAGTTGCTCGGACAGCGTTTACGACGCAAGGACCCGCCCTTGCCTTCTGCATCAGATCAAGCGCTGCGCTGCGCCCTGCGTTGGCCTCGTATCGCCCGCCCAGTATGGCGAACTCGTCGCGGAAGCGCGCGCTTTTCTTGCCGGCGATGGCGGCGTCCAGAAGGCGCTGTCGAAAGAGATGGAGATGGCGGCGGCGGGGCTCGATTTCGAGCGCGCCGCCGGCTTGAGGGATCGGATTCGCGCCCTGACCTATATTCAGGGAAGCCAGGACATCAATGCCGACGACCTTCCAGAAGCGGACATATTTGCCATTCACAAGGATGGTGGGCAGGCGTGCGTCCAGGTCTTCTTTTTTCGCGTCGGCCAGAACTGGGGAAATCACGCCTATTTTCCAAGGCACGACCGCGACGACGAAGTCGACGTTATTCTTGGAGCGTTCATGGCGCAATTTTATGACGGCCGGGATGTGCCTCGGCTAATCCTTGCAAGCGACCCGCCAGCGCAATGCGACCTGCTCGCCGAGGCATTGACCCTGAAAGCATCGCGCAAGGTCGAGATTCGCACGCCGGAACGGGGTCCCAAGAAGGATATTGTCGACGCAGCCTCGTTGAACGCTCGCGAAGCCCTTGCCCGCCGAATGTCGGAGAGCGCAACACAGGCAAGAAATCTCAGGCGCCTGGCCGAAGTCCTTGGGATGCACGCGCCGCCTGGTCGAATAGAGGTATACGACAACTCGCATATTTCAGGCGCCAATGCCATTGGCGCAATGGTCGTCGCGGGGCCGGAGGGACTTGAAAAAAGTCAGTATAGAAAATTCAATATCAGATCGACTGATATCGCGCCGGGCGACGATTTTGGGATGATGCGTGAAGTATTGCGGCGTCGCCTGGCCCGTCTGCAGCAATCGGACGACGCGGCGGCGCGGCCGGACCTCATTATCCTTGACGGCGGCAAAGGACAACTGTCGGCGGCGCTGGACGTCGCCGCGGAGGCGGGCATTGATCCTGATACAGATGGGATTCGCTTTATGGCCGTTGCGAAAGGACGCCGCGAAGACGGCAAGGGCGGCAAGCGGGTCGATCGGACCATGGGCGCCGTCGGCGAACAAGTCGTCATGCCCGGCCGGCAACCTTTCGTCCTCGCGCCCAACGACCCCGCCTTGTTTTTCATTCAACGGCTCCGCGATGAAGCGCACCGGTTTGCGATTGGCGCCCATCGGGCGAAGCGCAAAAAGGCGATCGCCGCCAACCCGCTGGATGACATCCCTGGCGTTGGCGCCGCGCGAAAGAGAGCGCTGTTGCATCATTTCGGGTCGGCAAAAGCCGTTGCGCGAGCCAAGGCGCAGGACCTTGCCGCAGTCGATGGTGTCTCAGAGGCGTTGGCGCAGCGTATCTATGACTATTTCCATGGGTGATTTCAACGCCGTGACCACGCGGCGGGCTGTCAGTAGCGCTTGCCTCAAGACTGGTTGCTACAAGCAACCCTGACATTGCCTCGGCGTCGGCCCTACCCGCGTCGAAGGAGATCCGCCTATTTCTCGACATGGGGAGCTCCGTGAGGACCGCCGCCATCGCGACAATCGCTGACCGGTCTCATTTCACGACATGGCGTCCGGTTCCCCGATGCTTTTGCGTTGGGCCGCCGACTGAATTCCAGCCACGACCTAGAAAGATACCGGCGGGAAACCGCTTGTCGCTCCCGAATGCCAGTTCCCTGAGCGCGCCAATTGGCGACGGGGCCTAGTATGGGGCAGGTCAAAGGGCTTTCCAGCGCCTATGGGCGCCTGCCATGCAAATAGGCTGAGGGCGAACCTACGGGCTTTCAAACGCCATGCGGCGCTGTCCAGGTCTTTGCATTGTCGCGACGGCGCCATCTTGCAGCCTACTTTACCGTTGAAAACCAACTTCTCGATGAAATCCGGGCCGCTTCCGACAATCACGGCTCGCAGCCCTCGGCTGAAGAGCGCCATGACAAGCATCACCGCCACGCCTCTCGAAACACGCCCACCCGGCGGAGCGCCGGTTGTCGCGGGAATTCGCCGCACCTGGCGCCGAATTGACCCGCGGTATCTCCAGATCTTCTCCCTCGGCGCGCTCCTCATTTATGGCATGGCGAGCGGCCTCCTCAACCAAACGGCCGTGAACGCCGCGGCGGCGGCGGCAGGCGCATTCGTGGCACAGGCAATCGGGTCAGCAATGATCGCAACGCGGGCAAGGCTACTCAGTCCACTGATCACAACGCTGTCCCTTTGCCTTCTGTTGCGCGCCGATGCGCCGTGGGCCATGGCGCTCGCTGGCGCAATCGGCGTCGGCTCAAAATTCGCCTTTCGCTGGGGCGACCGACATATCTTCAATCCCGCAAACGCCGGCGTCGTCGCGATGCTGCTGCTTGGCGCGACAGCTCTGCCGGGCGTGGCATGGTCGAGTCCCGGGCAATGGGGTTCAGCGTTTCTGCTGGCCGTTGCCCTCGCAGGCGCAGGCTTTCTTGTGACGGCGCGGGCCGCGCGGACGGACGCAGCGCTTGTCTTTTTCCTGACGTTTGCCGGCCTCGCCTGCGCCCGCGCGCTCTATCTTGGCGACCCGCTCACCATTCCATTCCATCGCTTGCAAAACGGGGCTTTCGTCCTGTTTGCATTTTTCATGATCACCGATCCAATGACGACGCCGAACGGTCGCTGGTCCCGTGCGCTTTTTTCAGTGCTTGTCGCTGTTCTCGCGCACGTGCTGACGTTCAATTTCTTTATCGTCGACGGCATCTTCTATGCGCTCGCCGCCGCATGCCTCGTCCGACCACTGATTGAAGCCTTCGAGCCGGCGAAGAATTACCAATGGCCGCTTGACGCCTGCCGCGCAGCGCAAAAGCCCAACTAACAAGGAGCTTCCCGATGAATTCCGCAAAGAAACGCCTGATTGCTGCGCTCGCCGCCGGAACGGCCCTCATCACCACAGGCGGCGCCGTCGCGTTCTGCGGATTCTATGTCGCGAAAGCGGACACAAAGCTGTTCAACAAGGCTTCGAAGGTAGTCTTGATGCGAGACGGCGACCGGACGGTCATCACGATGGCGAGCGACTATGAAGGGCCGCTTGAGGACTTTGCAATGGTCGTTCCGGTGCCGACCGTTCTCGAGCGCGACCAGATTCACGTCACGGAAAATGCAATTGTTGATCACCTTGACGCCTACACCGCGCCGCGTCTGGTCGAGTACTTCGATGAAGACCCGTGTCGGCCTGTCATCATGATGGAACGAATGGCGCAAGCGACAAGCATGGACGCAGCGGCGCCTATGCAACAGAGAGCCAAGAGCCTTGGCGTCACCATTGAAGCCGAATACACAGTCGGAGAATACGATATTCAGATTCTGTCCGCCGATCAGTCTGATGGCCTATCAACGTATCTTACCGAGAACGGGTATCAGATTCCGACTGGTGCGGAGAAAACGCTTGCCAGCTATATCAAGCAAGGCACGAAGTTTTTTATCGCCAAGGTAAACCTCGAAGAGCAGGCCAAGACCGGCCGAACATACCTCCGGCCGCTCCAAATGGCCTTTGAGACGCGCAAATTCATGCTGCCGATCCGGCTCGGGATGGCGAACGCAGATGGAAAGCAGGAGTTGTTCGTATTCACGTTGACCCGCAATGGCCGGGTCGAGGCCGCGAATTACCGCACTGTAAAACTGCCAACTGGGCAGGACGTTCCACGCTATGTGAAAGGGGAGTTCGGCGACTTTTACAAGGCGATGTTCGAAGAGCAAACACGGAAGGAGAACGAACAAGCGGTCTTTCTTGAGTATGCCTGGGACATGGCCTGGTGCGACCCCTGCGCTGCTGATCCTCTTTCCTCAGAGGAATTGCGCGAACTCGGCGTGTACTGGACTGATGGCAGTCAGGAAAGCCGCGTGCGGCCGACGGCCGCGCCCGACGTATTCGTCACGCGTCTGCATGTTTCCTATGACCGCGAGCATTTTCCCGAAGATCTGATTTTCAAGCAGACTGGCGACCGGTCGAATTTCCAGGGGCGCTATGTCATCAGGCACCCATACCAGGGCAACGCGGAATGCAAAGCCGGGGAGGATTACCGTGCCGGACTGCCAATCAGATTTGACGAAGAAGCCCAGACCCTTGCTCGTCTGACCGGCTGGTCGATCGACGATATTCGCAACAGGATGGAAACGGACGGCCAGTCGACCGAACCGGGGCCGGAGGAAAAGTCTTCCTGGTGGAAACGGCTTTGGGGCGGTGAGGACAAAGAGGGCTAGGTACCCGAACCGGGCAGCGCAAGCCGGAGCCCGCCGCGGATCCACCGCCCTGGCGCGGGCAACCCTAGTTGAGGCTCAACAAGCGAGTCCCCCAGATTGTCTGCACGCAGATAGGTTTCGACTTCAAGCTTGCCCGAAAGGGCAAAGGAATACGACGCTTCCGCATTGAAGGCCAAAGATTGAGGCAGGGGCGAAAACCCTTCTCCGTCCAGGGAATAGGCGCGACCGCGTCCGTTCGCCTCAAGGCGCAGGCCAAGTCCAGACGGGTGACGGTAGGCGGCCGCAAACGTCGCCAACAGCGCCGGACGTTCGGGAATAAACCGGTCGCCGGACGCCGTTCGATCGTCCCTTGAGCGCAGGCGGAGCGCGCTTAGGTTAGCGGACAAGATCAATCGGTCCGTGATGTCCGTTTCGCCGACGATATCGACGCCAAAAGCGCTCGATCCTTCAAGATTGATCCGTTGACGTCGTGAAACGCCATCAACGACAACGGTCTGCTGATCGATTGTATTCGAGGTCAGCACGGCAAAAGGAATGACGGAAAGTCGAGTGCGGTCTCCAACAAAATTTGCGGCCGCTTCAAATCGTATCGGGGCCTCCGGCCTCAAGTCCGGATTGAGGAGGAACCGCCCTACGGCCTCGCCGTACAATTCACGTTGCGTCGCGGGCCTTGGCTTTCGGGCAATTGCCGCGGACAGCGAGAATCGATCGTCCACGCGATAGTCCACCGCGGCCGTACCGCTCCAGCCCGCAAACCCCTGCCGGTCGCCGCGCCCCCCAACGTCAAGCGATTGAAAAAAGTCGCCTCCCGCGCCAATCATGATGGTAAAGTCGCCAATATACCGTTCGTACTCCGCGCCGACGCTGAATGTCCGCCGCCGGAATGTCGCGCTCTCCTCATCAGTCAGCAGATTTGCCGCGAAGCTTTGATCAATCTGGCGATGCCGTGCATCGGACACGGAAAATGAGCCGCGAATTTCGGCTGAAGGAAACGTTCGACGCGCGGCGACTCGAACGCCAAAGGATTGATCTCGGTCGAGTTGCGAGTCTTCAAGATCGGTGAACGCGGCCGTCGCGAAACTGTCGATCTGTTGTTCAAAATGCTGGAACCAGAGCGCCGCCGTCGCTTCGATCTCTTTGCCAGGGGCGTAGCGCCCGTTCAGCACGCCGATCATCGTGCGATGCTCAGGGTAACGCCAGAAGCGAGGATTCCCAGTTGCGGGATCCTCATAACCTTCCGGCGCGACGCCGAATGACGCGTCGAAGGCGAGCAGCGTAGCCGCGGCTTCGAGGTTGGCGCCGAGATCAATGCGCGCGCGCGCGTAACCGGTCGTTCGTGAAAAATCCGTATTTGTTCGCAGGGTTCGGCTGCCTTGAAAAAATGGCAGCGCAGCGTCGCTCGAAATCGGCTCCCCCTCGCGCGTTTCATGTCCGCCGCCGAGGGTAATGTCGACCCCGCCAACGCGCGCCGCGGCCAACGCGCCGCCTTTCGCGATGCCGCCTTCGCCGAATTCAGCGTCCGCGAAGGCGATCGGCCCGTCCAGCGCGCCGATCGGTGAAATCTCGATGACGCCGCCAGCCGCATCGGAACTGAACAGCACTGAAGCCGGCCCGGACGTAATGTGAACGGATGCAACTGCGCGCGCCGGGACAATGGCGAGATTTAGCCGGTTGTCCCATGGCACGTTAATGGGCGCGCCGGCGAAGTATACCGCTGTCTGACGCTCTCCCGCCCCTCGCAGGTACACAAGCGATTCGCCACGCGAGTTGACCTGTACGGCCGCCGCAGGCGCGTTTCGAAGGAGCCCGTCAAGGCTAGATGCACGGCTCGCGACGACCGCTTCGTAGTCGATTGCGTACTGGGTCGGTCCGGCTCTCGCCCCGCCGAGCCGACCCGCGGTGACAAAAACCCTGTCCTCTATTGATGAGGCATCATCCGCGTGGGCGCCGCCGCCCCAAATCGTGGAGACAACCGACGATGTCACAGCCGCCAAGACAATCGAACGCATGCCTGCTCCTTCGGCCCAGGTGCGCAGCCGACAGCTCAACGGGCGCCAAATAGGACCTGCGCCCCCCGGGTCGGACGGTACATCGCACATCGGCAAAGGAATTGAGCGTCGCCGCGCCATTACGTCAGAATACGACGACAGACCTAATGCTTTCCCCTGCGTGCATGAGGTCAAACGCCTGGTTGATGTCATCGAGCGCCATCGTGTGGGTGATCAACGGGTCGATCTGAATCTTCCTGTCCATGTACCAGTCGACGACCCTTGGCGTGTCCGTGCGACCTCGAGCGCCGCCAAATGCGGTTCCCTTCCAGACGCGCCCGGTCACCAACTGGAATGGACGCGTTGAAATCTCTTTGCCGGCTTCCGCCACGCCAATGATGACGGAGACGCCCCAACCGCGATGACAGCATTCGAGCGCCTGGCGCATAACGTCCGTATTGCCCGTACAATCGAACGAGTAGTCGGCGCCGCCGCCGGTGAGTTCCACAACCCGGTCCACCACATTCGATGATCCGACTTCATTGACGTTCACGAAATCCGTCATTCCAAACTCGCGGCCGATCGTCTCCCGTCCCGGATTGATATCGACCCCGACTATCCGGTCGGCCCCGACCATTCTTGCGCCCTGAATGACGTTCAGGCCGATGCCGCCAAGGCCGAAAACCGCCACGGCAGCTCCAGGCTCGACTCCAGCGGTCCATACAACGGCGCCAACGCCAGTTGTAACGCCGCACCCGACATAGCACGCCTTTTCAAATGGTGCGTCCTTTCGAATTTTTGCGACCGAGTATTCCGACACAACGGTGAAGTTCGAAAAGGTCGAACAGCCCATATAGTGAGCAAGCGACTTTCCTCTCCAGGAGAACCTCGACGTGCCATCAGGCATCAGTCCTTTGCCCTGGGTCGCGCGCACTGACGTGCACAGGTTTGATTTCCGCGAGAGGCAGGTCTTGCACTGGCGGCATTCTGCTGTGTACAGAGGAATCACATGATCGCCGGGCTCAACGCCGCGAACGCCCTTTCCGACGTCGCGTACAATGCCGGCTCCCTCATGTCCCAGAATGGCGGGGAAGACGCCTTCGGAGTCCTTTCCCTCCAGCGTATAAGCGTCGGTATGGCAAACGCCCGTCGCCTTGATCTCAATCAGCACCTCGCCATCTCTCGGTCCGTCAAGATCGACCTCGTCGACCACGAGCGGTTGATTCGGCTCCACGGCGATGGCGGCGCGAGTTTTCATGGCGTCAACCTCAGCGTTTCACGGTCACGAGAAATACTTCTACATGAAGCGCCCGTGCCGGGTCGACCCACAGGATGACCATAACGATGCCTACAGCTATATGAACGCGAATCGGCAAGAGGAGACGGATACGATGCCGGAAACACATATAATCGATGGAAAGGCGATCGCCGCTGAATTGACGGACGACATCGCCCGGCAAACAACGGCATTCACGCATGAAAACGGCGCGCCGCCATGTCTTGCCGTCATCCTCGTGGGCGATGACGCGGCAAGCGCCGTCTATGTTCGGAACAAGGGGCGGACCGCGGCGAAAGTCGGCTTTCGATCCATCCAGGAAACGCTGCCGGCGGACGTAGCCGATGAGCGCCTTACCGACCTCGTCAAGGCGCTTGATGCTGATGACTCCGTGCACGGCATCCTCGTGCAGTTGCCGCTCCCGGCCCACATTGACGAAGCCAAGCTGCTTGAGCTGATTTCGCCTGAAAAGGACGTTGACGGATTTCATCCAGTCAATGTTGGCCGTCTTGCAAGCGGCCAGACGGACGGCGCGCTAACGCCCTGCACGCCCGCCGGGTCCGTGATGCTCGCGAAATCCTACCTTGGCAATGATCTGTCCGGCATTGACGCTATCGTCGTGGGCCGTTCGAACATCGTTGGCAAACCAGCGGCGCAATTGTTGCTGGCGGAAAATTGCACCGTGACGATCGCCCATAGCCGCACCACGGACCTGAAATCGAAAGTGCTTGCGGCAGACCTTGTCGTCGCCGCGGTCGGCAGGCCGGAAATGATCCGGGGCGACTGGATAAAGCCCGGCGCATGCGTCATCGATGTTGGCATAAATCGCGTTGGCGCGCCGGACCTTGGCGCCGGAAAGACGCGCCTCGTTGGCGATGTGGCGTTTGCCGAAGCCATTGGCGTCGCCGGCGCAATCACGCCCGTTCCCGGCGGCGTTGGCCCGATGACGATCGCGATGCTCATGGCAAATACGCTGAAAGCGGCAAAGGCCATCACGACAAAGTCAAATTGAGCCCCTCAAGGCTGGTCTCGCGGTTTTCTGACGTCCAACAGGCGTCGCAACCTGATAGGCCGACACACATCCAGACAAGCGCCCGGACATGCGCCGCAAACAAGGAAACGCGCGCCTTTCCGGGCGCGCGTCGTTGATTGGTGCGTAGAAGACAGTCCGGTCAGTAGGGCCGCGCAAAGCCGTTCGCAATGCCCCACTCGTACCAGTTGTCAACTACCGTTCCCGTCAAGAGAATCCCAATTCCGCCGGTGATCGGGCAGAGAATGGCGAACCACCATGCCCAACGGTGAATTGACTCCATCGTGGCGTTAAAGCCCATCGTCCAGCGCCAGAAAAGCGCCGCCCTCTCCGAGGCCGTTCCACGATCATAAATCTGTTCGATCTCGCGTTCGCCGCCGTACCGCGTGACGGCGAGGATCGTCGCGCCGTGCATCGCGAACAGCAACGTTGACCCGTACAGGAACACAATCGAAAGCATGTGGAACGGATTGTAGAAGAGGTTGCCGTAGATGAGCGAGAAATTGTTGACCCATTCAAGATGGGAGAAGATGCCGAATGGCACGGACTCGGCCCAGCTTCCCAACGCCATCGGCCGCAGAAAACCGCAAACCAGATAGAGCCAGATCGCCGCCGCAAACGCCCAGCAAATGTGCGTTCCAAGACCGAGCTGAATTGCCCGTCGATATGACCTAATCCACCAGAGAACGATGGAAATGGTGAGAAAGAAGCCGGCGATGATCCACCAGCCGCCCTCTTGAAGCGGCACGAACGGCGAAAAGCCGTACTCCGGCCCGGGAGGGTTCAGGGTTAGCCAGGGCAACAGCCCGACAAACTGTATCGGGTTGTAATTCACGCTCGCCAGGAAGTTCATTCCCATAATGACGATTGCCGCTGCGCCGAAGACAAGCGACGCTATTCCGGTGTACCCGAGATAGATCGGCCCAAGTTGCGCATCGCCAAGCCGCCCGAACAGGTGGCTGGCGCCGGTGATGAGATCCCGTCGGTCGCCGGCCGGCAGGGCAACGCCATAGTCGACGTGTCCACGGACCTGCACCTGGGTCAAAAGGTTCTGATAGTCAGCCATTGTCAGATTCCTTCGTTCCGCCAGATCGGCACATTTTTCCAGAAGTCCCACCAATCGACCCAGGATCCTTCATAGATTGGACCGCTGATGAAGATGCAGACGGCGCTCCAGAATCCAGCGTTGAGAGCGAGAAAGAGCCCCAGACGGTGGATCCCGATCGTGCCGATTGAATAGCCGATGAAATCGCGGAAGTAGGCGTTCTCGTGCTCCGGCGTCTTCACAATTTTGCCGCGGCCTGGGTTGGTCGCCGACAACACGAGGCCGCCATGCAAGGCAAGCGCGAGCGTGGTGGTGAAAAAGAACGTGATCGCAATCATGTGCGCCGGATTGTAGTGAAAGTTCCCGTACGTATAGCCGGTCTGATACACCCAATCGAGGTGACTCATTATCCCGTATGGAAACCCGTAGCCCCACGCGCCCATAAAGATTGGACGAATGACGACCAGAGTAATGTAGGCGAAAATCGCCATGCCAAACGCTACTGGCACATGGTACCCCATGCCGAGCTTTCGACAGATTTCAACTTCCCGCAACGCCCAGGAAATGAACGCGCCGCATGCGCAGAACGTGATGATCTGCCAAAGGCCGCCCTTCGCCATCGGCGCGAGGGAAAGGCCATAGCTCACGTCAGGCGGATTGATGCTAATCAGCCATGGGTTCCATGTATCGCCGATCGCGGCGCCATAGAGAATAAGAAGCGTTCCCGTCGCGGCGAAAAACGCAGCGGTGACGCCGAAGAAGCCTACGTAAAATGGGCCGACCCAGAAGTCGAAAAGATCGCCGCCGATCAGCGTCCCGCCCCGAACCCGGTATTTTCGTTCAAAACCTAGCAACGCCATCGCTTCCACCTTCCTTAAAGCAGCCGGCCATTCGATCACGGTTTCGCGACGCGCAATGCGGGCGAGACCGAGGCCGCGACGTTCGCGGTATGGACATTCGACGTCCACTGACGGAGCCGCCAGGGCCGCCGTCTCCACTCAAACGACTACGGACGAAAGTCGCGGCGGATCATGAAGTAGCGATCCGCCGCGGATTACACTCGCTAAGCCAACTCGACCGGCTCGACGAGCTCGACCGCTGCGGCGCTTGCGCCGGATGTGTCAAGCCAATTGAACCGAGGTGAGCTCAGCAGAATGAAATGGATAAGGATTGCGAGCGTGAACAGAAAGATGAACAGCCCGATGATCGCGCGACGCGGATCAAAGAGAATCCATAGTCTCCACATAACGTTCTCCCTATACCAGATTGGTCAGGAACGTGCCGATGGAGGCGAAAGTGCTCTCCAGCGAAGCGTACCCGTTTGGCCCTGGAATCCAGGGCCGCCACGTCCAAACGAGGATATGGGCGACAACCGCAATCCCCGTAAAGCCCAAGAAGCTTCCCATAAAGGCTTTATGGAACTCCTGCGCTTGCGCCGCGGTCAGACCGGACATGGAATCCGACGCCGCGGAACCGTCACTCGCCATTGGCATATCTCCTTTTTTTACCAATGCATTCGCCGCAGTTCACCCCGCGACACGGGTTCTCTCCCAGACGCGAGGCGCCCAGGCGATCTCTCGGTCGCTACCGACCCATAAACACCCATGGCGCAGCGCGATGCGTCATTTCGCGCGCCTCCGTCCACGGATTGCTATGCCGTCCTTGAACGGACGACAACCCTTTGCGGCCTCGCATGCGACGCAATAGAACGACCGCAAGCGACAATGGAAATAAGAGAGCGACATAGGCCCGATACTCGAGCCGGTCGCCAAGAGGGGACGCGCCCGCCTTCTCGGCGCTGTGAGCGACACTCAGTGCATGTGCAACCATCGGCTCTTTCCTCTCCTTCTACTCGTGGTGCCCGCTGCGATGATCACGCCGGTTCCAGCATCTCTTCGCCAAGCCGTTCCCGGACGAGTCGAAGCGTGACCCGCTCCGCGCCATCATTGCGCGCCGCCGTTTCAAGATCATCGCGAAGCCGCTTCGCCACGGAAATCCGCGTTAGCATCGGACTCTTCGCCACTGTGGCATCGATCGCAGCGGCCGCATCCGCGTCCCAGTCGATCGTGCGCTCCTTGCGAGCCGGCGTCGCCGGACCGGCGTCGAGATCTGTCGCGAGCGGGAGGATGTGGAACAACGCGTCAAACAAAGCGTTGCAGTACTCCTGCACGATATAGGTCGCGCCGGCATATCCCATAAAGGGCGTCCCCGTATGGCGGCGTATAACCGCACCCGGGAACGAGGCCTGGATGAAGGCTCCCGCTCGCCCCGCCTCCTGCTGGTACATCCGCTCATTGAAGCTGCCGTAAACGACCAGCGGCCGCTTCGCCCGAATTGCTTCCCGTACGGAGTCATTATCGGATTTGCGGCCGGCGACGCGCGCAAAGGAAAACTCGCACTTAATGCCGAGGTCGGACTCAAGAAAATGCTTCAGTCCGCGCGCGTATGTTTCGTTGGCCACGACGCCAAAGTTCGCGGTTCCGAAGAAGTCTTGCGTGACGGATCGCCAGAGGTCCCAAACCGGCTTTATGGTCGAATGCTTCTCGCGCGTTATGAATGGCGTCGGATCAATGCCCAGCAAGTCGCCGAGCGTTTCGAGGAATTTGGTGGTTGAGGAAAGGCCGATCGGGGCCTGCAGGTATGGCTTGCCCAAAGCCTCGCAAAGCGCCCGGCCATATTCCCGGTACATGCAGATGTTGACGTCGGCATCGATCAGCCGGCGAACATCCGCAATATGGCTGCCGAGCGGGAACGTCATGTTCACTTCCGCGCCGAGACCTTCGACCAGTCGGCAAATCTCCGCGAGATCGGATGGCATGTTGAACATGCCATACGCCGGACCGATGATGTTGACCTTCGGCTTGTCGCCGGCTTCACGCTTTCTTGCTCGCGGGTTGCGGCCTTTGGTCTGGCCATATTCCGTCCAGAGCCAAAGCAAGGCGCGGTCTGCGCTCTGCCATTGGTCTTCATCAATCGTCCGCGGCAGGAAGCGCTGAATATTGGAGCCTTCCGGCGTGACGCCGCCGCCGATCATTTCGGCGATCGATCCCGTTACGACGACCGCCGGCAGTTCGGGGTCGAGGGATGCGCGGGCGCGCTTCATTGCGCCTTCTGTTCCCTCTTTGCCTAGCTCTTCCTCGCCGAGTCCCGTCACCACGATCGGGAGTTCGTGCGGCGGCAAAGCGTCCGTATAATGAAGGACCGACGTGACCGGCAAATTCTCACAGCCAACTGGCCCATCAATGACAACTTGAAGCCCTTTTACGGCCGTAAAGACGTATACAGAGCCCCAATAGCCGCCAGCGCGATCATGATCCTGAATCAGCATCCTACTGGCGCCTCCAGATCCGCACGACGCTTGGCGTCGATTTCGAGTTTGCGGCGTTGCTTCTGGCGGAAGCTGTCATTCACCACAGGGTCGCCTTGCCAGACGCCCGCCGTATCGCCTGCGCCAACGCCCTCGAAGAAGTCGCGCATAGTCTCGAACCGCTCTTTCCCCTGAATGGCAGCATTGACGACCTGGGCGAGCGACCCGGCGCCCGCAGCGCCCATCAACGGTCGGGCGGAAATCAGGTTGGTGAAGTACAGGGCCGGAGTCGCTTTCTGCTTCGCCTTCTGAACGACAGGCGTCGTTCCGATGGCGAGGTCCGGCTCAAAGGCCTCAAGCGCCGCAAGGTCCTGTTCAAGCGAGGCGCGAAATCTCACCTCAACGCCCTTCGATTCGAGCCATTCACGGTCCGCGTCAGACCACTTCGTCTTCGGGCAGGCGGTGCCAACGTAACGAACGTCGGCGCCGCTCTCGATCAGCAGGCGCGCAACCAGAAGTTCCGACCCTTCGTACCCGGACAGGGTGATTCGGCCTTTCACCGGCGCGCCTTCAAGGGCTGCCTTGATCGGCCGGACCGCCTGTTCAATTGCGGCTCCAATTGATGCTTCCGACGCGCCTGTGGCGGTCCCGATCGACCTCAGCCACGCGGCCGTTCCATCGACGCCGACCGGCGCCGAACCGACAACGGGTCGCCCCGCCGCCTGGAATTCTCGAATCGACGATGCGTAAAAGGGATGCACCGCCGCGACTGCCGCGCAATCGAGCGCCGCATAAAGCTCTCGCCACTCACGCGTGGGCACGACGGGGCCCGCCGCAAGACCCAGCGGCGCGAGCAACATTCCAATTGCCACAGGGTCGGCCGGAAACATTTCTCCGAGGAGCGTGATCGTCGGGCGGTCGCCGGCACGGTTCGCCATAGGTTGAACCGGCCCCGCCTCGGCTTCTCCACGGGCATAGTGCAGCATGGCGCCAGCGAGCACGTCCTTCGCCTCGGCATGCGTCGGCACACCGAAGCCTGGCACGTCAATGCCAACAATCCGCACGCCATTGATTTCCTTGGGCAGCAGACGCAACGGGACGCCCGAGGCTGTCGGGACGCAAAGATTGGTAACGACAATGGCGTCATACTTGGCCGGATCAGCCATCGCGTGAACGGCGTCGCGAATGTCTTCGAACAGCTTGCCGGTGACAAGCGTCTCGGAATTGAACGGCACGTAGCCGACGGAGCGCTTGGCGCCGTAGAAATGGGACGTAAAGGTCAAACCATATACGCAGCAGGCGGAGCCGGACAGGATTGTCGCCGTGCGTTTCATCCTGAGCCCCACACGCAGCGATCCAAACGCCGGACACATGCTCTGTGGCTGGTCGTGCGGTCCCTGTGGGTAATCCTTGGCGTACTGATCGAGGAGCTCGCTCTTGCCTGCGTTCTTCGCTGCCCGCAGCATCTCCGCGGCGCCGGCATGACAACCTCCCCCGCCCGCTTCCGGCCCCTGCGACGCGGCAGCCGATCCGCATTCAACATCGACCTCGGCCGTCTCATCGTAGACGACTTCAGTCTCTGTTTTTTCCGGGTGTGCGCGCGTCGTCGCCATAAGCGATCAAATCTCCTCGTATACGATTTCGAGCGATTTTGGCGTCGCGACATCCTTGCCGCGCAGGTCCGCATCCGTCGCCGGCTGCAGCTGATAGTCCGCACCCGTCTCGGACGCCGAGAAGAGCCCAAGAAGCTCATCTTGCGACAAGGGCGCAGGCCGCACCGGCGGCGCTTCGCCAACATTCTTCGCCAGTTCCTCGAACATTGGTCCCCAGCGATCGCCAGGACGACCTACAATCTGGTAATTTGCGCTCTTGCGACGAATGTCGTCGTCCGCGGGAATTGCCGACAACAATGGAATGCCGGCCGCTTCGGCAAACGCCTTTGCTTCGCCGGTGCCGTCATCCTTGTTCACGACCATGCCAGCGACGCCGACATTGCCGCCGAGCTTGCGGAAGTATTCAACCGCTGAACAGACATTGTTCGCCACATAGAGAGACTGGAGATCGTTCGATGCGACGACGATCACCTTCTGGCACATGTCGCGAGCGATCGGCAGGCCAAACCCTCCGCATACGACGTCACCGAGAAAGTCGAGCAGAACATAGTCGAAGTCCCAGTCATGAAAGCCGAGCTTTTCGAGAAGTTCGAAGCCGTGAATGATGCCGCGTCCGCCGCAGCCGCGGCCAACCTCCGGCCCTCCAAGCTCCATTGCGAAGACGCCGTCGCGCTTGAAGCAAACGTCCGAGATCGTGACCTCCTCGCCCGACAGCTTCCGCTTCGTCGACGTGTCGATGATCGTCGGGCATGCGCGACCGCCAAATAGCAGCGATGTGGTATCGCTTTTCGGATCGCAGCCAATCAGCAGGACCTTCTTGCCTTGCTGGGCCATCATGTAGCTGAGGTTGGCGAGCGTGAAGCTCTTGCCAATTCCGCCTTTGCCATAAATCGCGATTATCTGGGTTTCTTTCTTGACCTCGCCGCTCGGAACCGACGCCGGCTCGTGCGAGGCCTCTTCTTGCAGAGACTTGCGCATGTCATCCGACCACCCGGAGCCGGATGCGCGGTTCTCGTCAAATGGTGCGGACATCGCGCTTTCTCCAATCAAGGACCAATTTAAGGCAGGCCGGGTCTTCAAATGCGACCCGGTAGGCTTCTTCCGCATCCGCCGGATCGAACCGGTGCGTGATGAGACCGCCGAGACTGAGCTTGCCAGCGTCAATCAGGCCGACGACCGCCGCAAGATCCTGCGGCTTCCATTCAGCGGCGACGCGGATCCGCGCTTCCTTCATGAACGCGGGCGGAAATGCGAATCCGAGCGGCTTCGAATAGAAGCCGGCCAGCGTGATCTCGCCGCCGGGCGCGAGCGCCGCGATAAGCTTGTCAAGAATGGTCGGGTCGCCGCTGACGTCGCAGATGCGGGCATAATCGACGCGACCATCAAGTTCCGGCTCGATAACCGGGTACCCGTCCGCGTCGCCACGTTCCGGATTTATCTCCCAGACAACCGGCGTTGGCGCGCCGAGGGCAATGCAAATGCGCGCCAGCAATCTTCCGAGCACGCCATGACCTACGATCAGTTCTGGCGGCGCAGAACCTGCGACCGCGTGATAAGCCGTTGCGGCTAGCGCCAGAAGGACCGCCTCGTCGTCATTCTCAAACGAGATAGGAATGACTTTGTCTGCAGGCAGAACAAGACGGGAGGCAGTCGCGCCAAACAGTCCGCTTGCTGCTTTGTAGCAACGCGCGCCGCCGGCGAAGACGCGCCGCCCAACAAGGTCCGGGCGCTCATCGGAACGCACCACTCTGCCGACAGTCTCGTAGCCCGGCACAAGCGGATAGGACAGACCCGGAAAAAACGGCATGTCGCCCGACCAAAGGAGCCGTTCGGTGCCTGTGCTGACGCCGCTGAATTCGGTTTCGACGACGACATCGCCCGGCTGCGGATCGGATAGTTCCAATCGCGCGAGTTTCAGATGTCGTGGCTCGTCGAAAACAACAGCTCGAGCGGACAGGGTCTCCATCGTCGCTCCTCCTCCAGGCGTCGTCATTCTGTGCGGACGCCTCAATCTGTCACTTTAAGTTGACACATTGCCATGTCAATTGGTTTCAAGCGCGACGCAGCTTTATTTTTCAGCGACGAGCACGCGAACCAGCAGCGGCTGCCGCGTTCCGCACTCGCGAACGCGCCGAAATCCGGCGGCCTGCAGCATGTCGCGCAGCTCGGATTTTGTCCGTGGCCGGCCTGACCCCATTGCCCAGAGATAAATGCCGAAATATCCGTCACCCATAGCGCGGGCGCCGCGTGTGCCAGCCATAGGTTCGGCAATCAGGATCCGCCCGCCCGCCGGCAACGCATCGCTCGCGGCGCAAATAAGTGCCCGCGCCTGAGCGTCGTCATGATCATGGAGAATACGCACAAGCGAAATGAGGTCCGCGCCCTTGGGCAAGGGATCTGCGTAAAAGTCGCCGCCTTGGACGCGCGCGCGGGATTCGACCCCGTCGCGGACGAATCGGTCGGCCGCGGCGCCGACGACGCCAGGCAGATCAAAGACCGTCGCGGATATGTTGGCGTGGGATTTCAACAGCGCTGAAACAAAAACGCCGAGACCGCCGCCAACATCAAGCACCTGTCGATGACGACTAAAAGGATAGGCGCGAATCACCTCTTCGGCGATGAACGCCTGCGTATCCGCCATCAATCCGGAATAACTCTCAGTGCGCGCAGGCGAGAGCGACGCCTTGTCGTCGTTCGCCCCTGCATAGGCCCAGTAATCCCCAAGCCTCGTATCGCCTCTTTTGCGGCGCAGCATCTCGACCGGCTCAACGAGGTCTGCATAAAGCATCGAATGATGACGGATCATGGCGAATACGGAGGGGTTGCCAAGCAGCGCCGCGCCCTGCTGGCCGAGCCCAAATCGGCCCTCCGGTCGACTTTCCAGCAGATCGAGCGATTGCGCCGCGAGGCAAAGTCGCCGCATCGCCGCCTCGCCAAGCCCGCAGGAAACGGCCAGCCTATCAATGTCGACGGCGCCCGCCTCGAGCTTTCGAAAGAGATCTAGTTCGACGCAGGCTGCGAGCACCTGAGAATAGACAAAGCCGGCGCAGACATCGAACAGTTGACGGGTGCGGCGGCGCGTCATCCAGCCGCCAAACGGCAGGGACGGCGCATGTCTCTGAAACCGCGGATCCATGAGGATCCGATTGCGAAAATTGAAAATCCGTTCGCCGATCGTCGCAGGCGACGACCCCGTCATGGGCGTCTTGTCCGTCGCCTCAAGCCCGGCGCTCACGCGTTTCCCGGTGCTCGACATGGGCCATCAACCGATCAGCCTGGGCAATCACGAGCGATCTCAATGCGTCCGCACCCGGACTTTCCGGCACGGCCTCAACGGCGTCGTCAATGAGGGCGGCAAGATGCTCCACGGCCCCCTGGAGTCCGAAGAAACTGACTGAACTTGGCCGACGATGGCGCTGATCCGCCCCTGCCGGCTTGCCGAGCAGTTCGCTTGGCAGGACGACGTCCCGGATATCATCCGCAACCTGATATGCCTCGCCAAGCCTCTGCCCAAGCATCCGCCATGGCGAAGGATCGCCGCCAACGCAGATCGCCCCTGCTTCGCAGGCCGCAACGAACAGCGCGCCTGTCTTTGACCTATGGTAGGCGCGCAGGTCGATCGCCTCTTCCGCCTCCCAGGCCTGGCCGGAAACGATACCGGCCGGGGGGCCGGCGGACCGGGCCACGACACGCACCAGCTTCATGCCAATCGCAGGATCATCGCCGTATTCCCGTCCGACCGCATCAAACGCCATGACAATCAGCGCATCGCCGACCAACACCGCCATCGATTCGGAAAATGCGCAATGCAGCGATGGGGCGCCACGCCGGATGTCCGCATCGTCAAAGCAAGGAAGGTCATCATGAACGAGCGAAGCGCAGTGGATCAGCTCGATCGCCGCAGCGACTCCGACCGCCTTTTCACACAAGTCAGGCCCGGCGGAAGCGCCGGCGACAGCGAGGCAAAGCTTTGGTCGCACGCGCGCACCGCCGGCGAAAATCGCATATCGCAGAGCATCCGCGAGCATGCCGGGGCAAACTGTCGATGGTTCGTCCCGGGACGACCTCGCTTCCGCGGCGCGGTCGAAGGCGCGCTCCAGGCCTTTTTCGATCAGTTCGGCAGCGTTCATGGCGGCTCCTGATTTGACATTCTAGGGTGACATTGTGTCGTGTCAATTTGCTTGGACATTTTTGTTGATGGGAGCGATGCTCCACCCGGCCGCTTGCGGGGTTCTGACCTGCCGCGGCGCGCTGCCCGCGACGCAGCGCAACGAAAGGAGACGAATGGGCCCCGCCATGCGCGTTAGCACGGACGAGAAACAGAGCTTTATCGTCGTCGGGGCCGGAATTTCCGGGCTTGTAGCCGCTGCGATACTGTCGCGGCATGCGAACGTGACCGTGCATGAACGCGCGCCGCACTGCGGCGGCAAGATTCGAGCCGAACGGGTCGGCAATCGGGAAGTCGACACCGGACCGACCGTCTTTACGATGAGATCTATTTTTGCGGAGGCGTTCGCCGCCGCGGGCGGCGATCTCGACAGCGCCCTGTCGTTGCATCCGCTGGACATTCTCGCCAGACATTTCTGGACAGGCGGCGAACGGCTCGACCTGTTCGCAGATGTCGATGCAAGCGTTCAATCGATTCGTGAATTCAGCGGCCCTCGCGACGCCGACGCCTATGTCGCGTTCCTGCAAGATGCGGCTCGGACCTGGCGCACGCTTTATGAACCTTTCCTTCGCCTGGATTCTCCGTCTTTCGTCCGCATGATGCTTGGCGCATCGCCAATCGGGCTGTTGCAACTTGATCCCTATACAACATATTGGCGTTCGCTCGTGCGGCGGTTTCGCGACCCAAGGCTACGCCAGCTTTTCGCAAGGTATGCGACGTATTGCGGCTCATCGCCATTCAGGGCGTCATCGACCCTCAAACTCATCGCCTATGTCGAACAGCAAGGCGTCTGGTCAATCGATGGGGGCATGCCCGCGCTGGCGCACGCGTTTGAGGCGCAGGCGGTGCGGAACGGCGCGGATTTCCGCTACTCCTCAGACGTGAGGCTTGGCGACACCCAGAGCGACGACGCCACGGTAATCGGCGAAGGCGGCGAGCGCCATAAAGCGTCCGCCATCGTCTTCACCGGCGACGCCGCCGCGATAAGCGCCGCCAAACCGCTTCAGCGAAGCCAATCCGCCATGACGTGGTCGTTTCTTGGCGCCGCGCCCCGCGGCGCGCTTTCGACCCACAATGTTTTTTTCTCCGATGACTACGCCAAGGAGTTCGAGGCGGTATTCGACGAGGGCGCGCCGCCAGAAGACCCGACGACCTACCTGTTCGCTCCGGATCGGTTCGCCGGGGACGATCCGCCGGGCGAAGAGCGCTTTTTCTGCCTGATCAACGCGCCGTCAAACGGCGACGTTCGAACGTACGAGAACGAGGAGCTTGAACAATGTCGGGACAACGCATTTCGCCGGATCTCCAGTTGCGGCGTTTCGCTGAATCCCTCGCCCCATTCGACGACGTCGAATTCGCCGGCGACATTCGCGGAACGGTATCCACGGACGGGTGGCGCGCTTTTCGGTCCGCCGAGCCATGGATGGACCGCGCCTTTCCGGCGGCGAGGCGTGCGGATCAAGGCGCGCCGGCTCTATTGCGCCGGCGGGAGCGTCCATCCGGGTTCCGGACTGCCGATGGCGGCATTGTCGGGGCTCACAGCGGCGCGAGCCGTGATGGCGGACTTCGGTTTGACCTGAAGGTTTCGCCTGGCGGCTATCTATGGTGGTACGTCGACGCGCTCAGCGATGACGGCGCATATGGGCTCACCATGATCGCCTTCGTTGGAAGCGTCTTCTCGCCCTATTACGCCTGGAGCGGACGGCGCGATCCGGAAAACCACGTCGCGCTGAATGTCGCCCTTTACGGACCGAATGGCCGATGGACCATGACCGAAAGGGGTCGGCGCAACTCGACGCGCGGGCGGGACACATTCGAGCTCGGCGGCAGCATGATGCGCGTGAAGGACGACAGGGTCATCATTGACGTCAATGAAATCGGCGCGCCGGCGCCGCTGCCGGTGAAGGGGCGGATATCGGTCGGCTTCGATGCGCTTGGCGATACGACCTTCCTGATTGACGGCCGCGGCCGGCATCGCTGGCGGCCGCTTGCCCCCAGCGCCCGGGTTTCAGTGGATTTCGCGGAGCCAAACGTAAGGTGGTCCGGCCACGGATATTTTGACACCAATAACGGCGATGAACCCCTCGAAGACGGTTTCGAATTCTGGGACTGGTCCCGCACCCAGGTCGACGGCGGGCGAACTGCGATCCTCTACAATACGGATCTGGCGGATGGCGGTCGCCTCGCGGCAGCTTATCTTGTAGACGCGAAAGGCTCGGTCGAAGCGTTCGAGCCGAAATTCGACGCCGGCCTGCCGTCAACGCCGATCTGGCGCATCAAGCGGCGTACACGGGCTGACGATCCTGACGGCGCGCGCATCGTCCGGACGTTTGAGGACACGCCCTTTTACAGTCGGTCGATGGTCGCGACGAACATATTCGGCAAGGCGCGGATCGGCGTTCACGAATCTTTTGACGGCCCTCGCCTGCGGAACGGCATCGTAAAGTCGCTGTTGCCGTTCCGAATGCCACGGCTGGCCTAGCGTCAGGCGGCGACTATTCCGATGCTGATTTTTCAGTCGTCGCGTCAGTGGCGTCTTCGCCGCGCGATTTCTTCAGTTCTCGATCCGTCTTGACGATCTCGTACGTGACGAAGGCAAGAACGATCGCAAATACGCCGACGGCTTCAATGATCCCGAAGTACTCCGCCATGCCGAATAGTGTTCCTTTCCAGGCAATCGCGACGCCGGGCCGCTCCGCGTGAATCCTACGTCGGCTCTGTCAGGATGTCGATTGCTTGCCCGCGCAACCGGTTCGTGAGCCGCCGGCGTTCGTCTGGCTACGCGCCGTCGACCATGCGCCGCAGGAGCGCGGCGAACTCCGCTGGCGCTTCCTCGTGCGCAAGGTGTCCATAATCCGGCAAGAGCGTCGCCGTGGCGCCAGGCACCAATTGCCTGTTCTCCTCAAGATCCGCCGGCGGCACCGCGCGGTCGTTCGCCGAAGCGATGAGGTGAACGGCAGCGTCGACCTCCGGCAATCGCTGCTGCAAGGTCGACAGGTCCCAGTTTGCCATCAGCCGCAAGGCCCCCTCTATATGTCCGGGACGGCGCAGGAGCGTTGCATAGGGCGCTATTTGGTCCGGCTTGAGGTGGGAGCCCGTGCCCTCGATCAGACGACGCACGCGGCCTTCAGTCCCGCCGCGCTGGGCGAACAAATACGGTGCAAACGGATTAAGGAACAGGAGCTTTGCCGCAGCCGGGAAGATATACCGGGCTGGTCCGGGAAATGGCTGCAGGGCCGAATTGACGCCAATCGAGATGCGCGGCCGCACATGACGGTCGAGCGCCATTTGCAACATGATCGCGGCCCCGGCCGAATGGCCGACAATCGCATCCGGGAAAAACGCCGCCTCCTGCAACAGACCCGAGACTGCGCCCGCAACGCCTGGCAGCGTCGGCGCGGCGTAGCCGGTCGAGCGCGTGAAGCCGTGTCCGGGCAAATCGAGGACGAGCACCTCAAACTGATCGGCCAAGATGCGCGCGACCGGCGCCCACGAATGGGTCGCAGCGCCGGTCCCATGAAGAAAGAGGATCTTCGGACCTTTGCCGCGACGCTGGATATGCCACCTGTGCCGCCCAGCTTCGAGGAAATCGCTCCACTCCCGCAGCGGCCAGTCGATGCCGTCGACGGACCAGTTCGGGAAATAGGATCCCTCCGCGTCTCCCATCACGGCGCCATCGAAGAACGAACCTGACCGCGGATCAATTCGACGTCAGCGCTCGGCAGCGGCACATAAGCGGCGCGCAGAGCCGTCGCGACCTGTTCAGCGGCATCGCCGCGCCTGCGACCGGTATCGAAAAAGAGCGAGGCGACGCCCGCCGCCGCCACACGCGCCGCTTCGCTCTTGGCGTCAGCCATCGCCTTGTCGCGACCGCCTTCGCCATCTAGGCCCACGTTTGCGCGACCGTCCGACAGAACGACGAGCTGCGGCGTCAGGCCCTTTGTACGCTCCCGTTCGGCGACGTCGAGAGCGAGACGCAATCCGGCGGCAAGGGGCGTGCCGCCCCCCCCAGGCAAGCCGGAAAGCGCGCGTTTCGCGCGCGCAAGAGACTGCGTCGGCGGCAGCGCGAGTTCCGCTGCTACGCCGCGAAAAGCGACCATGCCGACAACGTCGCGACGTACATAACAATCCGCGAGTAAAGCTTCGATCGCGCCTTTCGCTTCGTTCAACCGCTGAAAGGCGGCGGACCCGGATGCATCGACGACAAAGATGATCGCCGCCCCGCGCTTGCGTTCACGCACCTCCACGTGGAAATCGGACGGTCGAATAGCAATCAGTACGCCGCCTTTCGGCGTCGGCCGCAGCCGCGACCAGGGCGCTGCGGCGCGCAAGGTCGCTGGCAAATCCAGCCGACCGCCTCGCCTCGGATCGCCGCGGCGCACGCCGACGCGCCGGCCGCCCGAGGGCGCACGACGGGACTCGCCAGCCTTCCCTGCCGCGGCGTTCCGACCGCCCGCTGCAATGATTGATCCGGTCCTCAGCTGGTTTAGCGCGCCCGACACGGACCCCGCCGCAACAGCTGCAACCGCGACTGCCGCCAGATCATCCGTACTTGCCTCAATCTTGTCGATGTTTTCGTTCGTCTTGTCGACGCCATCATTCGGCGGCGGGCCTTCATTCCGCTTCGTGTCTGACTTTTCTTGATCCTCTGCATCGGTATCGTCGGAATCTGGCGGCGGCGACGGCGGATGCGTCGCTTGCCCTTCCGTCGCATGGGAGGACAGGGCGAGAAAACTGGCGATGGCGGCGTCCTCGATCAAAACAGCATTCCGGCCGGCCAGCGCTGCGTGCGCCTTGGCGGCGCGCAAAGCGAACCAGAGGGGTCGAACACCGAGGACGCCAAGCCGCTCCGCCGCGTCCGCGATTTCCTTGACCAGTTCCTTTGGCATTGTCACCTGAGCGAGCCGCCGTTGAGCCGACAGAATGTCATTCTGATCCGCGCGCCAGTCCCATCGACTTGTCGATGCGCGCAAAGTATCAAGACCGATGTGAAAAGGGATGCGCGCGAGCAGTAGATCGAGAGGCGCTTCCTCAGGCGCCGCGCCCTCGTCCAGCACGACTGAGACAAAACGCGCCTCGCATGCGCATTCCCCGGCGGCGCCTTCGCCTCTGGTCATGCCATCGTCAATGGTCCGGGCGAGCGCGCTTGCGACCGCCAAAGGTTGGCGTTCGGCCATCTTTACAATGATGGCTCCGCCGTTTGCTTCCGCGAGCAACCCCGCCACCTTCACCGGGCGCCCAGCCGCTAGCGTCGCGTACAGATCAACGCCGCCAAGGAGGCGACCATCTTCCACATTGAATGGCAGGCGCCGCACCGGACCAGGCGCAAGCTTCGAGAATGACGCAATGAAAGCGTCGCGCGCCGGCCCGGGTCGGGCTCGCAAGCGAATTCCCGGCAGGCCGACAGGGTCGATCAGGCAAAGGGCGGCGCAAATTTCAGCGCGCCGCCATGCTTCCCGGTCATGGTCGGCTTGCGCCGCGGGTTCGACCGCTGCCGCGTCGCTCGCCTCGCCGCCCGGCGTCGCCCCGCGCGCACCGCTCATCTTCAGTCGTCCAGAATTTCAGCGACGGCGCGCGCCACGCGAGCGCCCGCATCCACGTCGTCGCCAGCCGCCTTGCGCAGGCGATGCCGCAGGGCGGCCGTCGCGACAGCGCGAACGTTCTTGCGCGAGACCGATTCGTCACCGTTCAACGCCGCATCCGCGCGAGCGGCCCGCATCAGCGTGAGTTCGCCGCGCAATCCATCCGTCCCGAGAGCGACGCAAAGCCGCGCCATGTCAGTCAGCGCCGATTCCGGAATGTCGATCGCGCCGATTCGCTCACGCGCTTCGACGATCCTGTTGCGGAGAGCGGCGTCCTTACGCCGCCATTTCTTCGCGAATCCTTCTCGATCGGTCTCGAAAGCGTCACGCCGCGTGATGATGTCCAGTCTCTGGGCAATCTCCGTCGGCGTACGTACGTCGATAGCCAGACCGAAACGATCGAGAAGCTGCGGCCGCAGGTCGCCCTCCTCAGGATTGCCGCTCCCAACCAGGACAAACCGCGCCGCGTGGCGGATGCTCAGGCCCTCCCGCTCAACGACGTTCTCACCTGAGGCCGCGACATCAAGCAGGACATCCACGAGGTGATCCTCCAGCAGGTTCACCTCGTCGATGTACAGAAAGCCGTTGTGGGCGTCCGCGAGAAGGCCAAGTTGAAAGCGCTTCTCGCCGCGCACCAGCGCCGCTTCCAGATCGAGCGCGCCGACGACGCGGTCTTCAGTCGCGCCGAGCGGTAAATCGACGACGGGCGCAGGCTTAAACGCCCCGCCAAAGCGCCCACTCTCGTTGAGAACCGGATCATCCGAAAGCGGAACGTCGGGCAGCAGCGCCGCGAGCGCGCGGATTGCCGTCGACTTGCCTGTGCCCCTGTCGCCAAAGGCCAGAACGCCCCCGATGCCCGGGTCGACCGATGCAAGGAGAAGCGCTCGTTTCAGGTCATCCTGGCCAACGATGGCAGAAAAGGGAAAGGCCGCCAATTGAAAGTCTTTCGTACTTTTTCGAGGCGCAAGTCTACGAAAAAAGCCGCTGGCAGGCCAGCGGCTTTTCCGTTCGTCGCCTTGCGGACGAATTTAGGATGGGTTTTTCAGGTACGCGATGACGTCAGCGCGATCCTGTTCGCTCGGCAGTCCGGGAAACACCATTTTGGTGCCCTTGATGTACTCCTGCGGGGCCTCAAGATATTCGAACAGGTTCGATTCCGTCCAGGTTACGCCCGACGACTTGTTTGCGGTGGAATAGTTGTAACCTTCAACCGTTCCCGCTTCCCGACCGACGACGTTGTACAGGGACGGCCCGACGCGATTTTGGCCTTCCTGAACGGAATGGCACGACATGCACTTTACGAAAACGCGCTTGCCCTTGGCGGCATCGCCGGTCAGCGCAGCGTAGGCGTCATTGACGTCGGCAGACGACGCTGACGCATTCACCATCTTAGCCGTTTCTTCCGAGGCGGATGCCGCGGCGTTTGAAACAGCCGAACCCGCCACGGCCGCGGCGCCGCCCGCGGCGTTCGCGACCTTGGAAGCGCCCTCGGCCACCCGAGCGGCGGTTTCATCCGCCGCATCCTTGGCGTCGTCCACTGCGCCTTCGGCAGCGTCGCGCGCGTCGTTCATGGCGTCGCCCGCCTTCTCGGCCGCGTCATTCATCATCGAGCCGGCTTCATCGCCCGCGTCGTCCGCCTCATCGGCAACGTCATCAGCCATATCGCCGGCTGCGTCGGCCGCTTCGTCCATCGCTTCGGTCGCGCCGTCCGCGGCGTCATCCATGGCCTCTTCGGCGTCCTCGGCGGCCGCCGCAGCGCTTTCCTGCGCCGATGATTCCGACGAGCCGCCGCAAGCGGCGGCAAGCGCGATCACGGACGCGCCAATGAAAGCGCGGAAAGTCATTTCAATCGGTTTACGCATGATAAGGTCAGTCTCCCTCGAGTGAATGGTTGCCCTCTCGGGCGAAATCTTTGTTTCGCACTACGGCCGCAAGGGCCATCCGGATTACGCCGAAGCCGCCCAGGAAGGTGGACTTTCCTTCACTTTTCATCGACTTACGCACTCCGTCTCAGAAGCAATACGAGAAAGCCGGCGTGAAAGGCAAATGCGCCCAATAGCGCACCGGCAAGATGCGCCGAATGCTGGCCGCCAAGGGCAATGCGAACCGCATAGATCAGACATGCGCCGGCCGCCAGAAACATCAACACCGGCGGCAATAATGCGTTCCGATTGCGACGCAACAATAAAAACGCCAGCGCTGCCGCCTCCAGCATGACGAGGCCAAGGACCGCGTCGAGCATCGCCGGCGTCACGATCATCGACCGACCGGCGCAAGCCCGACGAGATGGGCAAGATCCTTGAGGAAAATTCGCACGTGCGCAGCGGGATTCGCAGGCGCCAGTCGCTTGTTCATGTACGCGTCCCAGGTAAGTCGCTGCACGTCAGGATCGCGGCAGATATTCACGAACCGCTCGCGCCGCTTGTCGCTGCGGTACCAGAAATGCTGCATCACGCCGAGAATGAAGAAGACCTTGCCGTGTTCCTTCATGTATCGCTTGCGCGCCTTTGCAAGTTCGGCCGAGTTGCCGGTCCTGATGGCGGCATCGATCGCGTCAGCGGCGCTCCGGCCGCCCAGCATTGCGTAGTAGATGCCCTCGCCCGACGCCGGCGCGACGCATCCCGCGGCGTCGCCGGCAAGAATCACGTCCTTGCCGTTGTCCCATTTCTTCCGTGGCTTCAACGGAATTGGCGCGCCTTCGCATCGGACCGTCGCCGCACCGCCATAGCCCGCGTCATCGCGCAGACGCTTGACCGCGCCGCGGAGGGAGAAACCCTTTTGCGCGCTGCCAACGCCAACGCTCATCGTGTCCCCATGGGGAAACACCCATGCGTAAAAGTCGGGCGACAAAACGCCGTTGTAATGGATGTCGCAACGATCTCCTTCGTAGCCCGGGTGACCGGGCTTCGGCGCGGCGACAATTTCGTGGTAGGCGAACACGCAGGGCAAATGCTCGCCGTCGCCGAGGGTCTGCTGGGCGACCTTGGACCGGGCGCCATCCGCGCCGACCACGAAACGCGCCGCCACGCTGAATTCCTCGCGATGACCAACCGGCTCGCTGTCGTCGGCGTTTGAGCGATAGACGACAATCGCCCGCCCCCGCGCATCGCGCTCGAGCCGCTGAAACACGCCCTTCCGGCGATGCGCGCCTGCCTGCACCGCGCGCTCGCGCAGCCACTCGTCGAAAGTTTCCCGGTTGACCATCCCAACCGAGCCGCCGTCGATGGGCATGTCGACTTCGGCGCCGGCCGGCGAGACCATCCGGGCGCACGTAGCGCGCGCGACAATCAAATTCTCAGGGATCTCAAAGTCGCGAATCAATCGCGGTGGGATTGCGCCGCCGCAGGGCTTTATCCGGTCACTGCGATCCAGCAGCATGACGCGCCAGCCCTTGGCCGCAAGATCCTCAGCGGCAGTCGCGCCAGCCGGCCCGCCGCCCACGATCACCGCATCATACACCTCAACGCCATCCGCCCCTTCGGGAAGTATTTCGTCCATCATTCACTTCCTCCCTTACAGCCTATTCGGCCGCGAGCCCTTCTACTGACGGCATTGCCGGCAACTTCACGTGATCAGCGACGCCTCCGCCAACCCGCACGGCGAGGATGGCGGCAACGGCGAAGGTCGCAGCTTCGAGCGCGAATACGGTTGCGAATGCGGGTTCCGGCGACCCCATGACGGCGCGAACGACATCCACCGCAGCAGCGCCGACAAACCCGCCAAGGCCAAAAGCAATCGCCTGCGCTGCGCCCCAGACGCCCATGCGCACGCCCTCGCGCGATTGTTGGCCGACGCTGGCGAGCGCCATCATCGATCCGATTGCAGCGACGGCGAATGCGCCATTCGCCATGCCAAGCGCAACGACGTTGATCGTCAGAGGCGCGCCGCCGCCAAACGCCGCGCCGATTGCAAGCAACGCCAGCGCAGCCGCGGACGCCAGACAGCCGCCAACAGTCCATAGACGCATGAACCGACCTCGCGATTTGCCAACGATCGTGCCGACAATGGCCGTCGCAACCATGCCGATCAGAACGCCGCCGTTCTGCGCGCCGGCGAGCCTGGTCGATTCGCCAGGTGAAAATCCGTGTACAATCCCGGCGAAGGGCTCGAGGATCAGGTCCTGTGCGCTGTAGGCAAGCATCGAGACGAATACGAAAATCGTAAAGCGTCGCGCCTTGTCATCGCGCCAGACATCCACAAGGGCGGACTTGAAATCCGACGCGCCGGCGATTTTCGCGGCCTTGTTGCCTGACATTGTGCTTGAAGCGCTTGCTGCCGACGTCTCAGGGCCTGCATTCGACGCCATTCGCGTTTCCAGGCGCCAAGTGGCAAGGATCGACAGCATCGTCGCAAGCGCGCCAACAACGGCGCAAACCGCAACCAGACGCGTCATCGAAAACGGATCGAGGAATACGCCGGCGACTCCAGCGGTCAGGACAAAACCGAAGATCATCATGATCCAGACGATCGCCGCCGCGGCGGCTTTTCGCGCCGGCGGCGTCCGCGCGGCAAGAAGCGCTAGTGCATTAGTGCCTGCGGCCCCGACCCCGACGCCAATTATCGTGAAGGCGGCGACCGCCAGCGTAAGGCCGGCCGCAACATTTGATTCCGCGAGGGCGGCCGCCACCGCAGCAAGCACCGCCCCTGCGGCAAGCGTCGCGATGCCGCCAATGATCCACGGCGCCCTAGCCCCGCCGATATCGGCGCCATAACCCCAGCGGGGTCTCGACATCTGGACCGCATAGTGCCAGCCGACAAGCGCGCCCGGGATTGCAGCCGGCATCGCAAGTTCAACGACCATCACGCGGTTCAGCGTCGACGTCGTCAGTATGACGATCGCGCCGAGCGACATTTGCACGAGCCCAATCCGCACGACGCCAAGCCAGCCGAGCTCACCCGCCGCGTTTGTGTTGTCGAGCTGCGCCGACGAAGCTGACATCCTGTTCCGCCTCTTCCGTTTGGCCGGCCGAAAGGCCGTCACTTCATCGAGCGCTTAAGCCGCCTGACGCGCGGCGCGTTCGGGATCGCAACGCCTAACCCATGCCGCGCACGGCGAAGGCGGACGCCATCATTCCGAGTACGAACAATAATACGCCCGTCCCGTTGTACCAAGGCGCTTTCGCCTTGGGATCGGCAAGGAGGGTCGGCATGAGCGCGCATTGCGCAAGCGCAAGCCCGGCAATCCCTGCGGCAAACCATGGCCGCCCGACCGCCGCCAGAAGTCCGATCACGACTAGCTGCGGCGCGATCATGACCGCGCACGCAACGAGCGCGGCGCGGCGCGGCCCCAGCATCACAGGCAGCGAGCGCACGCCCGTCCGCGTATCGCCGTCAATTGCCTTGAAATCATTGAGCGTCATGATGCCGTGCGCGCCAATGGAATACAGCGCCGCGAGCGCGAGGATCAGCGAAGATGGCGCCTTGTGAACGGCGACGGCCGCGCCAGTCACCCACGCGACGCCTTCGTACGAGACGCCGACTGCCGCGGCGCCAAGCCATCCATTGCGCTTGAGGCGGAAGGGCGGCGCGCTGTAAGCCCAGGCCAGCGCCGCAGCGACCAGGCTCGCAATAAAGGCATAAAGGCCCAGCACTGCCCCGAGCACTACCGAAGTCGCCGTCCAGAAAAGGGCTATGTAAAGCCCCCACCGACCGGGAATGCGACCGGATGGAATCGGACGACCAGGTTCATTGATTGCGTCGACATGTCGGTCAAACCAGTCATTCACTGCCTGACTGGCGGCGCAGGCCAGGGGGCCCGCAAGAATGACGCCGCCCAGTACATACGCCCATCTGCCCGCCCCCGGGCCGCCGGCCGAAATGACGCCGCAGGCAAATGCCCACATCGGCGCGAACCACGTTACCGGCTTGAACAGCTCCAGCACGGCCGCAGGCGCCGGCAGGTTCTTCGCTGGGGGTATGAATTCCGTCGCGGACACGACGTGACGTTAGGCGCCTCTCTCATCAGCGTCAATTTCAATTGACACCGATGGGCGTAAAAATTGCTGGCGTCTACTCGTCGATGCCGAACCTCTTCAACTTTGAATAGAGGCCTTGACGGCTGAGCCCGAGGATTTCGGCCGCCGAGGCCCGGTTATCATCGGCGATCTTCAAAGCTGCGTCTATGCACAAGCGTTCTATCAGGTCGGTCGATTCACGCACGATTTCCTTCAGCGGCAATCGCCCGACAAGGTTCGTCACCTGATCAACGGAGTTCGGCAATTGCGCTCGCAGGTCCGGGCCGGCCGGCAGTCGACGCGTCGTATTCCGGATCGCAAAGCCATACACGGCCTCGCCATTCACGGGCGCTGCAACGGCGGAAACCTCGACCTCTTCTTCCACGCCGAAACGGTCACGGATCACGGTCGCGAAGTTCCGCACGACGCCATAATTCTTCAGGTTTGACATGAGCATGTTGAGTTCGGTCGAAGATCGCCCGAGCCAATTCGCCAGGTCATCGCCGACCGCGCGGCGTTCGTCGACCAAATGGATCATCCGCAGGAAAGTGCCATTTACCTGGAGCACGCGCAGACTCGAAGTCGTGATGACAAGGGCGTCTGGCAGGTTCTGGACAACGCTCTGAAGCGTGAGGTCCGCCGTCCGGTCTGCGGCGAGGCCACTTCGGTCACCGTCATCAAAGCGAACGATCAGCGATACCGAGTCGTCATGCCGGAACGCCGAAACCCTGAGCGTCCACTCGCCTCGCCTCTTGATCCTGAGCTTATGGACATCCGCATGGCCAACCGCCAACGCGCGCTCGAGGCTGCGGCCGATGGCCCTGCCGGCGTCCTTGGCGAACTTGTCGAGGAACGGCCCGCCGGCCTCGTTTTCTCCAACATCAAGAAGGGTCCGCGCCGCCGGGTTCAATTCGCGGATCACCAGCGACTCAGCATCGAGCACCGCTACAGGCTCGGACATTGCATCAAACAGATCACGGTAGCGGGCTTCCGCGTGGCGAAGGCGATCATACTCCCGTTCAAGTTCCTGGTGCGTGCGCACCAGGCGCTGCTGGAGAATTGCCACGGAGCGCATTTCCTGGCCGAGCGCAAGGATGCGGTTCGTCTTGCCAACGCGCACAGTGGTGTAGTTGACAGGGATGTCAAAGCCCGCCGGCGAAGGGTGACTGAGCTGGCGCCAGCGGCCGTCGCCGACCCCGGTCGATAGCATCGTCTCGACCTTCGGCCGGCTTTCCGGCGTCACGATGTCGGCAAAAGGCGCATTGCGCCAGGACCGCTCAGGATCTTCGACGTTGAGGTCCGCCGCAGAAGCGGCAAAGTCCAGGATGACGCCGTTCTCGATCACGAACGCGACATCGACGCCCGCGGAAATCAACTGCGCGACCAGCGCCGAATCGACGTCCGCAAAGGATTTCTTCGGATTGCGAAAGCCTACCTTCGCCTTGCCGGACGCCGGCCGAGACGCTGTAGGTGCGTCGCTGTTGCTCATAATCATACCGTCGATCGATGTACGGCCGCCTGCATGACGAATTGCCGCGCTGCCGCCGCCGCGTGTTCTGGATCTTGCGAAATCAGATCGACGCCAAGGCGTTCAGGGGAAACGCCTAGCGCCTCGAAGGCCGCACCTCCGGTGATCACGAAAACATGTTTGTTGCAGGACGCCTTGCGAAGCCTCGCGATCGTTCTTGCAGCGACCTTGAGCGCCAGCTGATTCGACGCTGACATCGCGAGCGCGTCGAAATGGCCTTCGCGTAAAATGCCTGCCAGAACGTTAGGTGACGCGCCGCCGGCAAAAACAACGCGCCAGCCATCCCGGCGGAATGCGTCAGCGACCAGGGAAAGGCCAAATGAGTGCTGATCATTGGCGAAGGAGCCTAGGAGGACCCGGCCAGCGCCACGGGGCGCCTTGGCCGCCGCGTGGGGCCGCCAGCTGTCGTCGCGCAACAGGCCGTGCAGGCGGCAAAGGCCGATTGAAACGTCCGCAAAGCTGACGTCGTCGGATTCCCACCAGTCACCGAGACGGCGCGCAGCCGCCGGGAAAAGCTTTCGAATCGCGTCATCGACCGACATGCCCCGCGCCAGATACGCATTCAGCACATCCTTGGCCGCCGCCAGGCCATCGCCCTTCTCGGACGGGAGAAACTCGGATTGGGAGATTTCGGAAACGGCAAGATCACCGGGCATCACGCCCCCCGGAGCGCCAGACGCTCGATGATCGACCGACCCATCGCCTCGCGTCTCCTGCATTAGAGCGACCGCAAATTGGTCGGCTTCGGCAGCCGTGAGGACAAAAGGTTTCTGCCGGTCGCGCCATGTGACTGCCGCCGACCCGCTCAGGCGAAAATCGTTGCTCGTCATGCCTCCGAAAGGCATGTGCGCCATCATCAGACGCGTAACGAGCTCACCAGTGAAGCGATCAAGACTGGGCGTAGCGATCCGTCGCTCGCCGCCCCGGGCGGCGGCTTTCATGAGTGGGAGTCCGTGCTCGTCGCCAGAATTCATCGGCCCTTCGCCCACAACGTCACCGTCTATTTGCGCCGCCAAAGATCGGCCCCTTAAGTGCGCTGCGTCCTGCGAGAAACATTCTCGGGCGCGCTCTGATTGGGGTTCCTTCGTTTCGATTTCCCGTCGCTTCGAGTTTCGCTTTCGCCTTCAGTCTAAGTTGCCGCTTGCAGTTTCGAGTCCGCTTTACCGACGTCGTGGATCCTTCCAACGCGAACGCCTGTCGTCACGATCGTCGTCCGACGCTATCGCCGGTCCGCCTCTCGACAAACTGCCCTCCGACACGTCGCCCGCCGTTCGAGTGGCAAAGCGCCTTCCCAGGCCGCCTACATAGACCTCCGATCCCCGCCAGCGCAGCCTCGCAAGCCACCATCCAGGCGACGGAGCCCAGGAGATGCCGGGCCCAGGAGATGCCGGGCCCAGGAGATGCCGGGGGCCCGGGCGATACCGGACGCCGACGAGATCACTCAAAAAAGTTTCGCCGCACCGCACAATCGCCGCTCGGATTAGGCGCATAGAGCGTTTCATCTGCTCCCCGCAAATTCGCCTTTCGCGGGACGATGAACGCAGCGTCGCCCAACCCGGCCTGCATGTCAAACATTTTGGACGTCAATTTTGATTGACACTTTTTGAGGGCTAGTTGTAGCGTCAAGGGTGAACGGCCGTCCCTACGAAGCGCCTGGCCTGGCTTTCGCTCCGCATAGAGAAGATATGCATCGGGCGAAGCTCCAGCGACGGATGGACGCCCGGGCCCGGCGGCGGCGACCGCCGGCATTCGCATCGCCTAGCGCAAATGCCGAATGGCTCGCGCGCTACGGGCCAGGCATGGAGGAAACGCGCAGCGCCGAAGAACATGCAACGGATGCGAAGATGGAACCCCGGCGACGCAGGCCGCGGCGCTGATTTGAGACGGAGTTCCATATCTTGGCGAGGCGCTGGTTGATCGCGTCCCCGAACGTGAGACCCGCCCCAGGCAACGCCGGCAAGCGACAGATACGATGGCGATAGAGACCCTTTACACTCCTGAACAAAAACGGCGTCGCGACGCATCGCGCTGGACGATCGTTCAGGCCGTGCTCGCGCCTTTTCAGTTTCTGGTTTTTATCATCAGCCTGGCGCTGATCATCAGGTTTCTGACGACTGGCAATGGCGAAACGGCCGCAACCATTTCGATCATTCTCAAAACTGCGACGCTTTATGCGATCATGGTGACCGGCGCCGTTTGGGAAAAGGACGTCTTTGGACAATACCTGTTCGCAAGAGCCTTCTTCTGGGAAGATGTCTTCTCAATGCTCGTGTTGGCATTGCATACGGCCTATCTTGGCGCTCTTGCGTTCGGCATTGGCGGCGACATCGCAAAGATGCAGCTCGCACTGGCCGCCTACGCTGCCTACGTCGTCAATGCGGGCCAGTTTGTATGGAAGCTGCGTCTCGCGCGCCTTCAGTCGCCAACGACCGCCGCGTTGGAAGCGGGAGGCGTTCAATGACGACGCTCGAGCTCGAACGCGGGTGTGCGACGCCCCCCGCCGCGACGGACGGCGCTGAACCGACGATACTGCGCGAGCGCGGCCAGAGAGAGGTGTTTTGCGGCCTGACAGGCATAGTCTGGCTTCACCGCAAGATGCAGGACGCTTTCTTCCTGATTGTTGGTTCACGGACCTGCGCCCACCTGATGCAATCGGCTGCAGGCGTGATGATCTTCGCAGAGCCGCGTTTCGCAACCGCCATCCTTGAAGAGCGCGACCTTGCCGGTCTCGCCGATGCGAATGAAGAGCTTGATCGGGTCGTCGATCGCCTGCTCGCGAGACGCAATGACATCAAGGTCCTCTTCCTCGTCGGTTCCTGCCCCTCGGAAGTCATCAAGCTCGATCTTTCGCGCGCCGCCGAGAGGCTTTCGACGCGCCATATGCCAACGGTTCGTGTCTTGAATTACTCGGGCAGCGGGATCGAAACGACGTTCACGCAGGGCGAGGACGCCTGTCTGTCAGCGCTCGCCGGCGCGGCGCCGACTTCCACGACAAAAGACGCGTCGCTTCTCGTGGTAGGCGCTGTCGCTGACGTCGTCGAAGACCAGTTCCGACGTCTGTTCAGCGACCTCGGCGTTGGACCCGTCGATTTTCTTCCCTCCCGCAAGGCGGCTGAGGTCGCCGGCATTGGCCCGGGAACGCGATATCTCCTCGCCCAGCCTTATCTTCGCGACGTCGCCGGCGTCCTTGACGAACGCGGCGCGCAGCGCCTGCCTGCGCCGTTCCCTTTTGGCGCGGAAGGCACCACGGCATGGTTGAAGGCGGCCGCCGATGCGTGGAACGTTGACCCTGCGCGATTTGACGACGTCGTCGCCGGCCCACACGCTCGCGCAACCAAGGCGCTTGCATCGCGGCGTGCGTTGCTTGACGGCAAGCGGGCTTTCTTCTTCCCGGACTCGCAACTCGAGATTCCCATCGCAAGATTTCTCTCCCGCGAGCTTGGCGTCTCGCTGATCGAGGTCGGCACGCCATATCTCCATCGAGCGCACCTCGAGGAAGAGCTCCGTATGCTGCCGGCCGGCGCGAAGCTGAGCGAGGGCCAGGACGTGGATCTGCAGCTAGAGCGCTGCCGCGCCGCTCGTCCCGACATTACGGTCTGCGGGCTCGGGCTCGCCAACCCGCTTGAGGCCGAAGGTCTGACGACCAAGTGGTCTATTGAACTCGTTTTCACGCCTATCCAGGGCTACGAACAGGCGGGCGATCTCGCTGAACTATTCACGCGACCGATTGTCCGGCGGGAGAGGCTCGCCGTCTGATGCAGCTTGCAGTCTGGACATATGAAGGCCCGCCGCACGTTGGCGCCATGCGCATAGCAACGGCGATGAAGAAGGTTCATTTCATTCTTCATGCGCCCCAGGGCGATACCTATGCCGATCTTCTCTTCACGATGATTGAACGCCGGAACGCCCGCCCGCCGGTCACTTACACGACCTTCGAGGCGCGGGATCTTGGTTCGGATACGGCCGAAATTTACAAGCGCGCCGTTATCGATGCCGTGGAACGCTTCTCGCCTGACGCAATCATTGTTGGCGCTTCGTGCACCGCTGAGCTCATTCAGGACGACCCTGGCGGCCTTGCCCGCGCGGCGGGCATTGGCATACCGGTCATTCCGGTCGAACTGCCGTCGTACACCCGCAAGGAGCATTGGGGCGCATCGGAAACCTTCTATCAGGTGGTCCGACATCTCGCTGACAAGGCGTCGATAGCAGACCGTCCTGGGCCTGATGGTCGCTCCTCATGCAACATTCTCGGTCCGAGCGCGCTTGGCTTCCGTCATCGCGACGACGTAGTCGAATTGACGCGGCTGCTGCGGGACATAGGCGTCGACATCAACGTCGTCGCGCCGCTTGGCGCGGGCGTTGATGACATTCGCCGGCTCGGCGCAGCGACCTTCAATGTTGTTCTCTACCCGGAACTCGGCGAAACGACCGCCCGGTGGCTCGAGCGCGAATACGGCCAGCCTTTCGTCGCAACTCCGCCTATCGGCGTTGCTGGCACGCGGCAGTTTGTTGAGGATATCGCAAAGCTTCTCGATCGCCCCCTCGCCGCCGCAGCGGCGTCGAACCTGCCCTGGTGGTCGCGGTCGATCGATTCCAACTATCTGACTGGCAAGCGGGTGTTTGTTTTCGGCGAAGGCGCGAAGGCTGCAGCGATCGCATCAGTCGCGGCTGACGAACTGGCCTTCGACGTCGTCGGGGTCGGCTGCTACAACCGCGAAATGGCGCGTCAGGTCCGGACGGCGGCGCAGAAGCATGGCGTCGAACCGTTGATTACGGACGACTACCTGGAGGTCGAAGCGGCGATAGCGGAGCTGCAGCCGGAGCTGATCCTCGGCACGCAGATGGAACGCCATATCGGCAAACGCCTCGGCATTCCGTGCGCAGTTATCTCCGCGCCCGCCCACGTACAGGACTATCCGGCGCGCTATTCGCCGCATGTTGGCCCGGAAGGCGCCAATGTCCTGTTCGACGCCTTCATCCATCCTCTTGTGATGGGGCTTGAAGAGCATCTCCTGGCGATGTTTCGCGAAGACTTCGAGTTCAATGACGAAGCCGGCCCGTCGCATGTTTCCCATGGCCGCGTTTCAGTCGCGCAGGGGCAAGAGACGGCCGCACAGAGCATGCCGGCGGAGATCTCGCTGACGGAACCGGAAACCCACGCAACCGCCCCCGGCGAGACCTGGTCCGTCGACGCGGAAAAAGAACTTCGCAAGATACCGTTCTTCGTCCGCGGCAAGGCCCGCCGCAACGCGGAGCAATTCGCCGCCGACCACGGACATTCAACGATCACCGTCGATGTTCTCTATGAAGCGAAGGCGCATTATGCCCGGTAAGCGCGCCAGCAGAAATTCAAGCGAGTCGCTCGGCGGACAAGCGCAAGTCAATGTCGTCGTTCTTTCGATGGACGCGCGCCTTGTGGCCGCGGCAGCCGACGCCCAGACACAGCTCCGGCATGACCTGCCCGGTCTCAATATCCGGGTCCATGTCGCTGCGGACTTCGAAAGCGATCCCGCCACGCTGACGGCCGCCGTAAGAGACGTTGAGTCAGCCGACGTCATCATCGCCGGCATGATGTTCCTCGACCAGCAGATTGCGCCGATCCTGCCGGCCCTCAAGGCGCGCGCACCTAAGTGCCAGGCGATTGTCGGCTGCCTATCCGCGCCGGAAATCGTCAAGCTGACCCGCCTTGGCGCATTTCGAATGGACAAGCCTGACAGCGCGCTTACCCGCGCCCTGAAGAAGCTGCGGGGCGGCGGCAAGCCCGCCGCGAGCGGCGGCGCAGGCAAGCAGCAGGCCAACATGCTCCGCCAGCTGCCGAAAATACTCAAATTCATTCCCGGCCCGGCGCAGGATCTGCGTGCGTACTTTCTAACCATGCAGTACTGGCTCGGGGGAACGGACGAGAACTTCCGGAACCTCGTCGCGTATCTCTTGGATCGCTATGTCGATGGGGCCAGCGGCCGGATTGAGGTCGCGCCGCCTATCGAAGCGCCAGACGTCGGCGTCTATCACCCGACGTTTGAAGGCAGGGCGAGCGAAAACGCAGCGAAGCTGCCCTTCGCGCGCACCAAACGGCCCACGGTCGGGCTTCTGTTGCTGCGGTCTTACGTCCTGTCGAACGACACCGACCACTATGACGGCGTGATCGAGGCGCTTGAAGCGCAGGGGCTGCGGGTCATTCCGGCATTCGCAGGCGGACTCGACGCGCGCCCGGCGATCGAGAAATACTTCGTACGCGACGGCCAGCCGATCGTCGACGCGATCGTTTCGCTCACTGGCTTTTCTCTTGTCGGCGGCCCGGCGTACAATGACTCCGGCTCAGCCGCGAAAGTCCTCGCCGGCCTCGACGTACCTTACCTCGCCGCGCACGCGCTTGAGTTCCAGACGCTCGACGCGTGGGGCGGCGGCGACGCAGGCCTGTCGCCGGTCGAAGCGACCATGATGGTCGCGATCCCGGAACTTGACGGCGCGACGAACCCGATCGTATTTGGCGGCCGCGCCGCGGACGGGGCGACGTGCAATGGCTGCGCGCGCGCCTGCGTATTCGGCAAAAGCGCCGGCGGCCGACGGCTTCGTCGGTGTCCGGAACGCGCAGAGATGCTCGCTGCACGCACAATGAAGCTCATTCGGCTGCGCATGACGCCTGTCGACGAGCGCAAGGTGGCGATCGTCTTGTTCAACTTTCCGCCCAACAGCGGCGCCGCCGGCACGGCGGCCTATCTCTCGGTGTATCGTTCGCTCTTCAATACGATGAAGGCCCTGAAGGCGGCCGGCCATGACGTTGACTTGCCGAGCGACGCCGAAGAGCTCAAGGAACGCATCCTGGGCGGCAATGCCGAGCGCTACGGCGCTGATGCGAACGTCGTCGATCGCATCCCTGTCAATTCGTACGTCGCACAAGAGCGCCGGCTGGCGGAGATTGAAGCAAATTGGGGACCGGCGCCTGGGCGACTTCAGGCGGACGGCGCAAGCATTCACGTTCTTGGCGCATCCTTCGGCAATGTGTTCGTCGGCCTCCAGCCATCGTTCGGCGTCGAAGGCGATCCGATGAAACTTCTGTTTGAAGGCGGATTTTCGCCGACCCATGCCTTTGCGGCGTTTTATCGTTATTTGCGGGAAGACTTCGGCGCCGATGCGATCCTGCATTTTGGCACCCATGGCGCGCTGGAGTTCATGCCCGGCAAGCAAACCGGGGTCGGCGCGCAATGCTGGTCCGACTATCTTATCGACGCGACGCCGAACATTTACTTCTACGCCGCCAACAATCCGTCGGAAGCAGCCATCGCTAAGCGCCGCTCGGCCGCGACGACCGTCAGCTACCTGACGCCGGCCGTCACGAAGGCCGGTCTTTACAAAGGTCTTGCCGACCTGAAGGACAGCATCGATCGCGCGCGCCAGCCGGACGCAAAGCATGATGCGGCTTTGGTAGAACTCATCCAGGCGCAGGCCGCCGAACTTAAACTTGCCGACGCTTCGCCGACGTGGCCGGCGAATGTCGTCAGCGCCGAGATCGAACGCCTGTCGAAAGACCTCACCGAGCTCGAACATGCGCTGATACCGGACGGACTGCATGTCGCCGGCGAGGGCATGTCGCTCGGCGCGCGCAAGGATCTTCTGTCTGTCATCGCGGAAATCGACGCCGCGGACCTGAAGTCGAATGAAGCGCAGACCGGGTCCCTAATTCCCGCCGAAGCAATTGCCGATATTGCGGAGGGCGCGGACGCCAGCGCGGTCGCCGCGCGCTACAAGATTGTTGATCGGCACGAGCGCCTTGAGCGCCTTGCGACGATCGCCCTTCGCCTCGCCGAGGACGCCGAACTTCCGGCTCTCATGCGCGCGTTGCGCGGCGGCTTTACGCCGCCGGCGCCGGGCGGCGACGTCATTCGCAATGCCGAGACCTTGCCGACGGGCCGCAATATCCACGGGTTCGATCCCTTCCGCATGCCGAGCGCTTTTGCGCTCGCAGATGGCGCGCGCCAGGCCAACCGCATCATTGACCGGGCCGTCGCTGAAACCGGGAAAACGCCCGAGACGATGGCGATCGTGCTGTGGGGCGCGGACAATCTCAAAAGCGAAGGCGCACAGATCGCGCAAGCGCTCGCCCTGATAGGCGCGCGCGCTCGGTTCGACGCCTACGGACGGCTCGCCGGGGCGGAACTGATCCCGCTTGATCAGCTCGGCCGCGCGCGGATCGACGTCGTCCTTACCCTCTCCGGCATTTTCCGGGACCTTTTGCCGATGCAAACGCGGCTCCTCGCCGACGCCGCGATGCAGGCCGCAGCCGCGGATGAACCGCTTGACGTCAATCCGATCCGCAGGCATGCCCTCGCCTATCAGGCCGAGACCGGCGCGGATCTCGCCACTGCGGCGCTGCGCGTCTTTTCAAACGCCCACGGCGCCTACGGCTCCAACGTCAACCAGTTGATCGACGCTGGCTGCTGGGAGGAAGGATCGGAGCTCGCCGACGCCTACGCCAACCGGAAATGCTTCGCATACGGTGCGACTGGCGGACCGGCGGCGCAGCCGGACCTTCTCAACGCCATCCTCAAGGACGTTGACGTCGCCTACCAGAACCTTGAATCGGTCGAACTTGGCGTCACCACGATCGATCACTATTTCGACACGCTCGGCGGGATCTCAAAAGCCGTCGCGCGCGCGAAGGGCAGCGAGGCGCCAGTGCTCATCGGCGACCAGACTCGCGGCGACGGCCTCGTCCGGACGCTTGGCGAACAGCTGCGCATCGAAACGCGGACCCGGACCCTGAACCCGAAATGGTACGAAGGAATGCTCGCCCACGGATATGAGGGCGTACGACAGATCGAAGCGCAGGTGACGAACACGCTTGGATGGTCGGCGACGACGTCAACCGTCGATCCGTGGATCTACCAGGAGATCAGCGAAACGTTCGTGCTCGATGAAAAACTCCGCGATCGACTCGCGGAATTGAATCCCAAAGCCTGCATGCGCGTCGCAAACCGGCTTCTCGAAGCCTGCGACCGCGATCTTTGGAAGCCTTCGCCCGACACACTCGAAGCGCTTCGGCGCGCGGGGGAAGACCTCGAGGATCGCCTTGAAGGCGTATACGCTCAAGGAGGAGCCGCCGCATGACCCTGCTCGATCTCGACAGACCGGACCCTAGGCTCGACGGCGAAGGCAGCGAACAAGTCGCCCTGGATCCGTCAATGCAAATTGAAACGGCGAAGGTGTTCGCCGTATACGGAAAGGGTGGCATCGGAAAGTCGACGACGTCGTCCAATCTTTCGGTCGCGTTTTCCAAGCTCGGCAAGCGCGTCCTGCAGATCGGTTGCGACCCGAAGCACGACTCGACGTTCACGCTGACCAAGAGCCTCATCCCCACCGTCATCGACGTGCTCGAAGGCGTCGATTTCCATTCCGAGGAACTGCGGCCCGAAGACTTCGTTTTCGAAGGCTATAATGGCGTCAAGTGCGTCGAAGCCGGGGGACCGCCCGCCGGCACGGGCTGCGGCGGCTACGTTGTTGGCCAGACCGTCAAGCTCCTGAAGGAGCATCACCTGCTTGAGGACACGGATGTCGTGATCTTCGACGTCCTCGGCGACGTCGTCTGCGGCGGCTTCGCCTCCCCGCTGCAGCATGCGGAGCGCGCGGTCATTGTGGCGGCGAACGATTTTGACTCAATCTTCGCTATGAACCGCATCGTGCAGGCCATTCAGGCCAAGGCAAAGAACTATGACGTGCGCCTTGGCGGCGTCATCTGCAACCGGTCGGCGTCCACGGACGAAATTGACCGTTTCAACGACGCGGTCGGCATGAAACGGCTTGCGCATTTCCCCGATCTCGACGTCATTCGGCGTTCGCGGCTGAAGAAGTCGACGCTATTCGAGATGGAAGAGACGCCGGAATTGCAAGCCGTGCAGGACGAGTACATGCGACTCGCGGCGACGCTCTGGGCGGGCACGGAACCGCTCAAGGCGCAGGCGATGAAAGACCGCGATATCTTCGATTTCCTGGGATTTGACTGATCATGGCGACGGTGACGAACATGTCGGAGGCAATGGGCTTTGACGCCCCCCACGGCGCTTATGCAGCGCGTCGGGCGGAGCTGAAGACGTATTTCGACGAGACCGCGGCGGATGCCTGGGCGAAGTTGACATCCGAAGAGGCGGTAAGCGGCATTCGGGCGAAGGTCCGGGCCGGTCGCGACGCCATGCGATCGCTTGCGCTGTCGCGGTTGCCCGGCCGGCTCGACGGAAGGCGAATCCTGGATGCCGGTTGCGGCCCCGGACAGTTCGCCATCGAAGCGGCTCGCCGCGGCGCGGCGGTCACCGCAGTGGATCTGTCGCCGACGCTGATCGCGCTTGCCGGCGATCGCATCGATGCGGTTCTTGGCGGCGCGCCGGCTGAGCCCGGATCCGCCATTGAGGCGGCCAGGGAACTTCCGGGCAGCGTGGAGTTCCACGCTGGCGATATGCTGGCCCGGCTACCTGGAGAGCGAAGGGACGCGCCAGCATTCGATCATGTCGTCGCGCTTGATTCGCTCATTCACTACGACGCGATTGATATCGTCGACGCCCTTGCCCGTCTGGCGGCGCGCTCGCGCGTCAGCGTCGTCGCGACATATGCGCCGCGCACGCCGCTTCTGGCGGCAATGCACATCGTCGGCGGCTTGTTTCCGAAGTCGGACCGTGCGCCGGCGATCCGGCCGGTTGGCCGCGGCGACGTCCGTAAACGGATTTCGATGCATCCTTCGCTTCGCCACTGGCGGGTTGCATCGGTTGAACGCGTGGACACCGGTTTCTACGTATCTGACGCCATAGAGCTCCGGCGCGAAGGAGTTGCCGGATGACAACGCGCGCGCCAGCATCGAATGAAGGAAGGATGGTCCGGGTCAGCCGGGCGTTCCTGCCATTCGCCGATGCGGCGAGCGATCAGTTGCCGCTGCCGCGACTCCTCAGGTTGTCCCTGTTCCAGGTCTCGGTCGGCATAGTGACCGCCCTGCTTACAGGCTCGATAAACCGGGTGATGATCGTTGAGCTTGCAGTGCCGGCAAGCCTCGTTGCGACCATGGTGGCGTTGCCGCTCGTCTTTGCGCCATTCCGGGCGTTGATCGGCCACAAATCCGACAATCACGTTTCGCATATTGGCTGGCGACGGGGCCCTTACATCTGGTTCGGCGGCCTGCTCCAGTTCGGCGGCCTTGCGATCATGCCGTTTGCGCTCCTTGTGATCTCGCAAACGCCGGAAGCGGCGTGGATCGGAATGGCGGGCGGCGCGCTCGCATTTCTGCTGGTCGGCGCCGGCATGCACACGACGCAGACATCCGGGCTGGCGCTCGCGACCGATATTGCGCCGGATGCGGACCGGCCCAAAGTCGTCGCCCTGCTATATGTCATGCTGCTGGTTGGCATGGCGGTCGGCGCCGGCATGTTCGGCATCTTCCTGTCCGACTTCACCGAACTAAAGCTGATCAAGGTCATTCAGGGTACGGCCGTCGTCGTGATCGCATTGAATGTCATCGCGCTGTGGAAGCAGGAAGCGCCGAACGCCGAACTCACCGCTGAAGACCGGCCCCGCGAATCGTTCGCCGCACGTTGGGCGGCGTTCATCGCCCAGCGCGACGCAAAGCGCATCCTTGCGGCCATTGGCGTCGGCGCGGCGGGCTTTGCAATGCAGGACGTTCTTCTCGAACCATTCGGCGCCGAGGTGCTTGGGTTGTCGGTATCCCAGACAACACTGCTGACGGCCATTTTCGCAATCGGCACAATCTGCGGTTTTGGGCTCGCTGCGCGGCAGCTGCAGAAAGGCGCAGAGCCCTTCCGCCTCGCGGGCGCGGGCGCCATTCTCGGCGTGCTCGGATTCACTGCAATCGTTTTGTCGGCGCCGCTTGGCTCAGCGTTCGCCTTCCGGGTCGGCGTCTTCATTATCGGTCTTGGCGGCGGCGTATTTTCCGTTTGCACGCTGACCGCCATCATGGACCTGGCGAAAGATGACGCGTCCGGCATAGCGCTTGGCGCGTGGGGCGCGGTCCAGGCCACGTGCGCTGGCGCAGCGATCGCCATCGGCGGGGGCGTGCGGGACATTCTTTCTTCGCTCGCCGTCGCAGGCCAGCTTGGCCCGGCGCTCGCCGACAAGAGCGTCGGCTATGTGTTCGTGTACCATGTCGAAATACTTCTGCTTTTCGTCAGCCTAGCCATTATCGGGCCGCTCGCGCGCTACGCGATCGGCGAAACCCCGCCGCGCCGACGCGGCTTCAATCTGTCAGCATTCCCGCAATAGCGTCCATGAAGGAGGAACAGCTATGATCTTCGGTGGAGAATTCATTAGCGGGGTCGATCTCGTCGACATCGCCTTGTGGCTCTTTACGCTCTTTTTCTTCGGACTTGTTTTCTATCTCCAGCAGGAGAGTCGCCGCGAAGGCTATCCGCTGGAATCCGATACGACAGGCAAGCTTGAGGGTTCAGGCGTCGTCTGGTTCCCCCAGCCGAAAACGTTCCGCTTGCCCCATGGACAGGGTGAGGTCAGCGTGCCTCACGGACCGCGCGACACGCGCCGTCACAATCTCGTTCGCACGGCAAGCTGGGCTGGCGCGCCGGTCACGCCGACGGGCGATCCGATGCAGGCGGGAGTCGGACCGGGCTCCTACGCGCAGCGGATGGACATCCCGGACGTCACCAATGACGGGCGCCCGCGCATTGTGCCGATGCGGACGGACCCGGAATACAAGGTCGCCTCGAATGACCTCGATCCGCGCGGCCTGACCGTATACGGCGCAGACGGACAGGCCGGCGGCGTTGTCAAGGACCTCTGGATCGACCAGTCCGAAGCGCTCTTCCGCTACCTCGAAGTCGACACCGGGCCGGCGGCCGGTTCCCGGCGGGTGCTGCTGCCGATCACGTTCGCGGTCATCAACAAGGGCCGGAAGCGCGTCGAAGTCGACGCCATCCTCGGCAAGCAGTTTGCGATGGCGCCGACGACGAAGTCGCCGGAAAAAGTCACGCGGCTGGAGGAAGACAAGATCGCCGGCTTCTATGGCGGCGGAAAACTCTATGCGACCCCGTCCCGCACGGAATCGCTGATCTAAGGAGACGCCGACATGCCGTTATTCCACGATGAAGACGACGGGCCGACGGAAACGACGCCTGGACTGCCGGCGGCTCTGCCGGAGGGCGAGGATATTGTCTGGCAGGGACGTCCAAATGCGATCGCACTTGTCGTCCACGCCTTCCATGTCCGGTTCGTCGCGGCATACTTCGTGGCCTTCGGCGCGTGGTCGGCGGCGAACGCCATGGCTGGCGGCGCATCGCTCGGCGCGGCGATGTCCCGCGGCGCCGCGATGATCGCTGCGGGAATGCTAGCGATTGGGATACTGAGCTTTATCGGGTTTGCGATGTCGCGCGCAGCGATCTTCACGGTCACGACCAAGCGCGTGATGATCCGCCACGGCGTCGCCATCCCGAAGTTCATCAACCTGCCTTTCGCGCAGATCGAAGCCGTTGCGACGGCGCGAAAAGGCGGCTCGACTGATATCGCCCTCAATATCTCGAAAGGCGGTGGCGCGCCCTATCTGCATCTGTGGCCTTTCGCCAGGCCGTTGCGGATTGGCGCGCCAACGCCGCTGCTGCGGGCGCTGTCAGCGGCGGATGCGGACGCCGCGTGCGCGGCTATCGCGTCGGCCATGCAGGCGAATGCGCCGGACAAGGTGCGCCTCGCCGCCGATGGGTCGCGCGCGAACCAACGGCGCCAGCCCGCCGCGGGACAGACAGGCGGCGCGCAGGCAGCCGGCGCGGTCGCCTGACATTCCGGGAGATTGAAACAATGAACGTCGCCGCCGCATCCACAAAGAAACCTCAACCCGATGGATCGCAGATCATTTCCGATCGCGCGCCCCTGATCGCGCTCGGCGCCCTTGTCGTCATCACGACGGCGACAGTGTTCGTTGCGCGCTTCTCTGGCGCCGGCCTTCAGACGCGCACGCCGCAGGAGGTTGTCGAAACCCTGACGTTGAAAGTTGCGGACGGGGACAGTGGATCGGTGCGGATCATCGACGCCGAAAGCGGCGCGCTTATCTGGACCTACAGCCCCGGCGAGGCCGGCTTTGCGCGGACGGCGCTTCGCTCCCTCGCCTTCCGGCGCGAGATTGAGGGTCTGGGGCCGGAGCAGCCGATCCGCCTTCACCGCACCGCCGCCGGCCGCTTGATCCTTGAAGATCCGGCGACGAGCGAACGCATTGAAGTCAATGCATTCGGTAAAAGCAATGTCGACCAGTTCGCGCCGGTGGCAGCGGCGTTCAAGACGGCGGGAACCAGCCAATGACCTTTCACGCCAGCGAACAGAACCGTCGGCGGCGGATCGACACTGAATGCACTGTCACCGTTCGGCATACCGAGGAAACGCTTGAGGCGCATGTCGTCCTGGACGACGGTCTCCTGCCTGCCGCCGGTGACAGGATCACGGTTTTCGGCGATCCGATCCGGATCGATTATGGCCATACGGCGACATTCAAGCGACGGGCTAGACTTGAGCGCGGCGGCGTCCTCGCCAAACTCAGGGTACGGCTCGCCAGTTTCTTTCAACTAACGGAACTCTACGAAGTCAGCTTTTCCGACGGGAGACTATAATGACCACTGCGACCATGGCCGCCGACGCTATTTCGGGGAATGACGCCCGCAGCGCCTATCGTACCACCGAGGCGGCCGTCACGACGACGATGCTGAGCCCGCGTTTCTACACGACCGACTTCAAGGCGCTCGACGCGATGGACGTCACGCCGGTGCGCCGAGAATGGGACAAACTGATCGCTGAACTGGAGAGCGATCCAAACAAGGGACATTTCAAGCGAACCGACGAGTTTGACGACTGCCTCAACTCATTGCCGAAGGACCTTCGCGACGAGTTCGTCGATTTTCTCGTCAGTTCCCTGACAGCCGAATTTTCGGGATGCGTTCTCTACAAGGAAATTGTCAAGCACGTTGAGAACCCGGACATCAAGGCGCTGTTCAAGCACATGAGCCGGGACGAGGCGCGCCATGCCGGATTCATCAACTTCGTTCTGCGCGATTTCGGAATCGGCGTCGATCTTGGCTTCCTGACCAAAACGAAAAAGTACCAATTCTTTTCGCCGAAGTTCATCTTCTACAGCGTCTACCTCTCCGAGAAGATCGGCTACGCCCGCTACATCACGATCTTCCGTCAGCTTGAAAAGCATCCGGACAAGCGCTTCCACCCGATCTTCAAATGGTTCCGGGAGTGGTGCAATGACGAGTTCCGTCATGGCGAAGCATTTGCTCTTCTGATGAAGGCGAACCCTCACCTCCTGCGCGGCGCCAATAGGCTTTGGGTCAGGTTTTTCCTGCTCGCGGTGTTCGCGACAATGTACGTGCGCGACCATCGGCGGCCGGCGTTCCATGCGGCGCTTGGCGTCGATCCTACCGAGTACGACTACAAGGTCTTCAATCTGACCACCGAGATTTCCCGGCAGATTTTCCCGGTTGAGCTGGACGTCAACAATCCGGCGTTCCGCGCGAAGTTTGAAAAACTGCGCAAGCTCGCGGATGCAATCGAGGACGGCAAGTCAAGGAAAGGCCCGATGGCGTTCGTCCGGAACGTCGCGCTGCGGGTCCGCGTCGTCTCTACTTTCGTCGCGTTGTACCTGATGCCCACGATCGAGAACGAATTGCCTTCCAACGTTCGACTGGAGCCGATCTGGTGAGGCCCACTGAGCTGAACAACACCGAGGCTGTGGACGCATGATGGCGTTTCTCCTTCCTCTCGCTTTCGCCGCTTTGCTCTGGTGGGGCAGCACGGGCTTCGTCCTGGCGCTGACCCGCCTACCGCGGCGGCGGTTTGACGCCGTGGCCATTGCCGCGCTTGTGCTCGGCCTCGTCGGCACCGCAGCGGCCGCAGCTATGGGCGATGCGACGGGCGCTGTGTCGGCCTATGCCGGTTTTGCCATCGGTCTTCTGGTTTGGGGCTGCCACGAAGCCCTATTTCTCCTCGGATACGTCAACGGGTCACGCCGGGACGCCTGTCCCCCTGGCCTTTCGCCGGTCCGGCGGTTCTTTGCGTCGGCCGAAACGGTCATCCACCACGAAGCGTTGATCGCGGCCCACGCTCTTGTCTTGGTGGCCGTAAGCGCCGGCGCCGCCAACCAGGTAATTCTGCATACGTTCGTTCTCCTCTGGGTCATGCGCCTCAGCGCAAAGCTGATGATATTCTTTGGCGCCCCGAACGTGTCGCGGGAGTTCCTGCCGCATCACCTCGAATATCTCGGGACGTATTTCCACCCAAGCCGCAATGCGGCGGCGTCACTGTGCGCCGTCGGCTTTGCGCTCGCGGTCACCGTCGGGATGGGCATGAGCGCCTACGACGCGCCGGGCGACGTCTTTCACTGGACGTCCCGGGCCCTGCTGGCGAGCCTCGCCGGCCTCGCGCTTTTCGAACATGTGGCGCTCGTCGCGCCGATACCGGATTCCGTTCTTTGGTCCTGGGCCATGAAAGACGGAAAAAACAAGACGATAACAAACGACATGCAACCCTTGCCTGGAGACGCGTCATGAACTTTGAGCAATTCTTTGAAGACCGTCTTCGGGCGCTGAAAGATGAAGGAAACTACCGGGTATTTGCGGATATTGAACGCAAGCGCGGCTCCTTCCCGGTCGCCGCCTGCCATAATCCGGACGCCCCGGAAGAGGTCGCGGTCTGGTGCTCGAACGATTATCTCGGCATGGGCCAGCATCCTAAGGTGCTCGAGGCGATGCACGACGCCCTTGACAGCTGCGGCGCGGGCGCCGGCGGTACACGGAACATCTCCGGCACCAACCATCACCATGTCTTGCTGGAGCGCGAGCTTGCGGATCTGCATGGCAAAGAGGCCGCGCTGATCTTTACCTCAGGCTACGTCTCGAACTGGGCCACGCTGTCAACATTGGCCGGCCGGATCCCCGGGTGCATCGTCATGTCGGATGCGCTCAATCACGCCTCAATGATCGAAGGCGTGCGCCATAGTCGCTGCGAGAAACACATCTTCAAGCACAACGACCCGGAAGACCTGGCCCGGCGTCTGGCCGTGCTGGACCCGGATGCGCCGAAGTTGATCGCCTTTGAGTCCGTTTACTCGATGGATGGCGACATCGCGCCGATCAAGGAAATCTGCGACGTCGCTGACGAGTTCGGCGCAATGACCTATCTCGATGAAGTCCATGCCGTCGGCCTCTATGGACCGCGCGGCGGCGGCATTGCCGAACGCGAAGGCCTGATGGATCGACTGACGGTGATCGAAGGCACGCTCGGCAAGGCCTACGGCGTTCTCGGCGGCTACATCGCGGCGTCGACAGCGCTGTGCGACTTCGTGCGCAGCTTCGCGTCGGGCTTTATCTTTACGACCGCCCTTCCCCCTGCAGTTGCCGCTGGAGCGTGCGCCAGCATCCGCCACCTGAAAGAAAGCGATGTCGAACGCCGCGGGCAGCAGGCGTGCGTCGCAGAGGTTCGCCGAAGGCTTCGCCTGATTGGCATCACGACCCTCGAGAACGACAGCCACATTGTGCCGGTGATGGTGAAAGATCCCGTCAAGTGCAAATGGATAAGCGACTGGCTGATGGCGAACCACGGCATTTACGTGCAACCCATCAATTACCCAACCGTGCCCAAGGGCACCGAAAGGTTGCGCCTGACGCCGTCACCGGTGCACAGCCCGGCCGACATTGATCGCCTCGTCCGGGCGCTCTCGGAAATCTGGTCGCAATGCCAGCTAGCGCGCGCCGTCGCATAGAGTTCACTCTTCCCCATTTGGTTGTGGCGCAATAGGCGGCGCCGGGGCCGCGGGCATCCGGGAAATCTATCAATCTTTGCTGCAGTCTGCGGCGTCCCGCGCTTGACGCACGTGGCGGCGGCGCGGACATTCGGCCTCGACAAGCGCCGCACGGGCGACCGCCCGCTTCCGCTTACGATTGACGATAAGCGTTTCACCGACATCCAACCGCGCGGCGGCGCCGGGGACGGGACGAAACGGCTGGCGCCTGCGCTTTATGGGACGCTCACACGACCTTATCCTGATCGCTTATCGAAGCCGTCCGAAGGATGATCTTGCCCTGGACGAGCTCGCGCGGCTGGTGTCGATAGCGCGCGAAGCGAACGCCGCGACCGATATCACAGCCGCGCTCCTGCATCGGGACGATGTCTTCATTCAATGGCTGGAAGGCCCGAAAGCCGCGGTGGAACGCCTGTTCGCGAAGATCGAATGCGACCCGCGGCATGCCGATGTTGAGGTACTGGTAAATCGAACCGCAACGGCGCGGTTGTTCGCCCGCTGGCCGCTTCTGCTCGTCGAGCGCAGCGCAAAGGCGACTTCGTCACGCGACGGCGCAGGCCGCGCGCCGACAGACGACGGTAACCGCATCCAGCCGCAACCAAAGCTTGAAACCACCGATTTGGCCGCGACGCTCGATGCGCTGACTGGTTCGGCCAGGACGCATGCGGGCCATCCGCTCACCCAGCGCCTTTACCCAAACGCCCCCGACGAGCTCATCCAGTCTTTCGCCGATCGCATGGCGTCATTCGAGACGGCCGAACCGATCATCGAAGCCAGGAACGCCCTTGAAGAGTTGAGAGAGCCTCAAGGCCTTGTGAACCTGATCGAAGGGGCGGCCCGCCGTCTTGGCGATCTCTGGGCGCGAGACGAGATCGATACGCTGAGCCTGACGGTTGCGGTCATGCGCATGCATGTCATGTCGCGTCGGCTCCTGTGGACACTAGGGCCCCGGCAAAAGTCTCCAGACCAGGCATGGACGATTCTTGTCACGCCGCTGCCGGGCGAAACGCGCGCCATCAACGCGGTCCTTGATATCGGGGTGCTCTGGCGGGACGGGTGGCGGCCACGCCATTACTTTCCGATGCGCGAACACGAGTTGCTCGCAGCCTTGTCGGAAAAGTGGTTCGACGTTCTTGACCTTGTGACGAGCGGGGTATTCGGCGCGCCGCAGGACATCGTGTTCCTGCGCGGCTTCATCGAACGCGCCCGGAATGCCTCTTTGAACCCAAACCTTCAGGTCGTCATTGGCGGCCGGCTGTTCTTTGAAAACAACTTTGCCGGCCGGGCCGTCGGCGCCGATGCATCCGTCGGGTCATCGATTGAAATCAGTCGGGCCATGCGGCGCGCCGTCCGTCGACTGGAAAAGGAGTCCGGAGAGCGACCTTCCGGAATGCGATGACCGCAGCATAGGCGTGGCCCTGACCGAGAATCGGCCAGGAATACTAGCGTAATAATCTCTTCGCGTTTGGAACTATATTGTCGGACATATACTATCTAGTTTCGAAGAATGTTTTTTGCTAAAAACGACATCCCTCATCATGACTGCATGCGCAGGTGCAGCAGCTTGAGCAGCGCTTTCTTAAAGCATTCAAGCTGCGCTATGTCGTCGATCGACCGGCCATAGGACCATAGGCCCTGGCTGGCGGTCGAGAGGAAGCCTGCCAGCTCCTCAAGCTCCGCTGCTGACAAGATCGCGGAGTGCGCCTTCGCAGCGCGTTTCAGCGCAATCCGGAAACCAACGCGCAAATCCTGCGCGTGCTGGTTCACAAGGTCTTTGACGCTCGCATCATGGGGGGCGAGTTCGGTCATTGCGTTCGCAAAGAAGCAACCGGGACCCGGCATGCCGTGCCTCTTGTGCAATGCAATGAAATAATCGAAATAGGCTCGAATTGCGTCGAGGCCGTCTTCCCCATCATTGAGCAACGCAAGAGCGGGGTCGACAAACTTCGCTCTATACGCCGCGAGACTATGGCGGTAGAGGTCCTCCTTGCCGCCGAAATCCGTGTAGATCGCGCCGCGTCCAACGCCGGTCGCGCTCACCAGATCTTCGATTGATGTGGACGCGAAACCGTTCTTCCAGAACACCCTCATTGCGCCGCCAATCAGCTCTCCCCTCGACTTAGACCGCGGCCTTGCCATTCGTTATCCCGCCCTCTTTTCAGGACGTCTCGCTCTTCTGATCACCGGTCCAGTGTGGACCTCAACTTTATCGATCAACAAGCCAATCCTCAAAGGTTCGAACCTCGGCCTTGCTTTTTGGAATGCTTGTTCCATAACTGGGCGTGAAGCTGATTGAAGGAAACTGAACCATGTTGGCGGGTCACTATGCGACGGCCCTTGTCGCAAATCAGCATACCGACAAAAAGACTCTGTTTTTCTTTCTGGTCGCGAGCATGCTTCCCGATCTGCTGTGGCATATCTTTACTCTTGTCGGGCTTGAGCAGACGACGCCGAGGAACATCCTCGAAATGACCTTGCAGAATCTCAGTCCTGACATGAGGTACGATCATGATTTGCTTCCGACCATTGTCTGGATAGTCTTTCTCTATGGCGTCGGTCGGCTGGGCTTCAAGAGCGACAAGATTGGCCTCATCGCGGCCTTCCTCTTTTTGGCGCACAATCTTGCCGACTATGCCGGGGGATATCCGCACAACATATTCGGGCCGGACAGTCCCTCTGTCGGATTTGCAGCCTACAAAACAGTCCCGCTTCTTGCGGTCGCTTATGAAGCCGTGTTTACGGCGATCCTGTTGTTCTTCTTCTTCAGGACGGAACGTCGTCGAGGCGTAGCTCGCAAGCCGGGCAATATGGCGGCGATCATCGGCATTTTCGTCTTCAACATCGTTTTCATGGCGAGCGCCGCAGAAACCTCCTGGCGGGAACGTCTCGGATTGCCGGAGATCGAGTCAGTCCTCCTTTCGACGATCCCAAATCTGATGCTCATATACTGGGGGATGCTGCTCTACCTCTATTACTTCGTGCAAAGAGTGGACGCTTCTTCAGCGAAGAATTGACCGCCCAAGAGCTGAGCAGGGCCAAGTTCGAGGCGATCATACCGGCGCCGCCGACACGAAATTAGAAGCGGCTGCGCTACCTGCATTGCCTCGCCAAGGCCATCAAATACCAGGAAAAAATTTAAAATGACTCGACCCTACTTCACCGCAGTCATTGCGACAGGCCTCTTCGCCGGCGGCGCGCTCATGGTCGGACTGAGCTTCGGGATCGTCTTTCTGGGTCTCGGCGACCTTGTCCCGGCGATGACAGGTGAACAGCTTGTTCAACTGTTCCCCAGGTATTGGCTCGCAATCGCCTGCGCAATCATTCCGATCGCGCTCGTAAAGACTTACGCGCTCGCAGCGTCGGCGCTGGCGGCGCCAAAGGCAACGCCGGTCCGGCGTCTTTGGTCCTGGTCTTTGGGACTCTGGCTCTTGAACGCCGCAATAACAGCCGGCTATCACGTGCAGGTCGTCATCGCCGCTTTCATGGAAAAATACTCAGCAGACGAAATCGTCGGTGTCATCGAATTATGGGTGGGGCTTCACTGGATCCGCGTCGCGATCGCGCTCGGCAGTTTCCTACTGGCGGTGCTTGCGACGGCGCGCGCGGCGAAAGACTGACCGGGAAAGCTTGCGAAACGTTCAGCGCGAGCATCGTTCGTTACTCCCGCTCAATCGTACCTGTCGGCTTCGACGTCACACGTCACATCATGGAGAAAGCGGTTGACGCCGCGCTCCTGGCGGCGTCAGCGCCGGTAGGCCTGCCATTCATCGAAAACCGAGGAGACGACAACGGCTTCATTGGACGGATCGAAAAGCAGATAGATGTCTGCGCCCGGCGCATAGAGAATATGGAATCCAACCGGATAGAGCAGAAGGCGCGGCGCTTCTGAGAACACAAGAAACGCCCGCCCGGACTCGTTTAGGATTGAAAACGAGCGTCCTGCATCTGCCTTGTAGGCTCCGGCAACGGCGGCGATGTCAGCCTCGCCCGCTTCGTCCTGCGTATCGACCACAAGGCGTTGCGGCTTGCATCCCTCGGCGATAGCGATCAGCGAACGAGCCAGGGCCGGCTGAATCGGCGCTATCATCGTGTTGTTTGAAATAAATGCGATTGCGATCTCTTCCCGCGAGTCCCAATAGGCAAACGCATGAAAGCCCTGATTATGGCCGGTATAATAGCAATGCGCTCCGTCGCCGCCGAAATACCAGCTGCCGAGCGAAATGCCGGAGGCGGCGTCGTTGATGATCGCCGGCTGCACCGCCGCTTTGCGGACGCTTGGGGGGATGGCTGCGTGGTTCTCCGCCCAAAGCATCATCCACCGGGCTAGGTCGCGCGACGTGAAATTGATGTTCGCGCCGCCGTAAAAACCTTCGTTGTCAAAGACATCATTCAGTTCGATTTTGTCGCCGCGAAGTTTGTAGCCGAGCGCGCGCGGACCAGGCCAGTCTACAAACTTCGCGGGCCGGATATATGTGTCCGTCATACCGGCGGGCAAAAAGAAACGCGCAGCGATAAAGTCGATAAATGATTGTCCTGACACGTGCTCGACAATTGCTGCGAGGGCGTCATAGCAAAGATTGCAATAGTCAAATTCGGAGCCCGGCGCGAAGGCTGTCGCTGGCTGGCGTTCTCCCGCTGCTTTCAGGAGGGAGATATTGTCCGTCGGCGCGGCGCTCTCGATGAGGTCTTCAAAAGCGTCGTAATCAGGCAAGCCCGCCGAATGACTGAGAAGATGGCGCACTGTGACTTCCGGATACGGAAATTCCGCGACATAAGTGTTCGCCGCCGCATCAAGGTCGATATCGCCTTCTGATTCGAGCAGCAGGACTGCGGTCGCCGTCACGGTCTTTGCGAGAGATCCGGCCTCGGCGTTCGTATCCGGCGAAAATCGCCGCGAAGCATCAGCCATGCCGAAGCCGCGCTCATATACGATCTCGCCTTTCTTTGCGATGACCACAGCGCCGGTGAACACGCCTTGGGTGTCGAGGTCGTCCATCAACGCATCGGCGTTCTTTGCGACGGGATTTCCGCACGCGGCGAGCAAGAGCGCCGCGAAGGCCCAGACGATGCGCGCGACTACTCCCACTCGATGATGAAAGAAGAGAAAATCTTACTTGTATTCAGCGGACTACGAAAAAGTTGCGGAAGAATACCGTCGTCCATTCCGGCGCTCTCGCTCCGTACGCAAATCAAATCATGCATGCATGGTTCGTCGTTACAATTGACCCGATTCCGATGCACGCCCTGCTCAAAGCCAACCTTCGGCTGGGCTCCAACTGCCTCTGCATCGGGATCGGCTCACCTGACCACCCTGCTCACTCGCTCTACGAATACCAAGTGGCATGTTTCATATCCTCGGACAAAAGCGCGTCTTGTCCGAGGATATGAAACACACGTCATCACCGTCCGTCACGTAGCCGGAAAGGCTCCTTGGCCATCTCTGCAAGTACAAGATCACCCGGGCGGTTGAACTGCGGGAGAACGGCGTGAGCGCGACCGCGATTTCAAGGATGGTCGAAGCCAACCGGTTTAACCACCTCAAAGGGGCCGGCCACGAATTCCCTGTCGATGCTAATACATTGCATGTTGCGGGCCGCCTCATCGGTCTTAAGGTACTTCTTCGATGTAATTGTTGCTGAGGATTAGATGCAAGAAGATGCCCTCAATTACACACCTGCCATTCAGGTTGTATTGTTTGGCGAAGTCGTTTTCCAAAATGCGGAAAACGCTGTCCTGGACGTCAGTAACCGCCGTGGGCGTATCCTTCTGGCCATGTTGTGCCTCAGCCCGGATCAACCTTTACAGCGCGAGTTCCTCAGCAAGCTGATTTGGGAGGGTCGATTTCGCCCGCAAGCGCGCGCCAGCCTTCGACAATGCCTTCATGACCTTAATCGCGAGCTTCAAGGGTTTGGGCTTGATGTTCTGGACACTTCAAACACGCAGATCGTGCTGCGCCCGGGTGTCGTGCGCACCGATCTGCAGCAGCTGGAAATGGCGCTCGCGCAAGGTAACGCGGAACTGGCGACCAGGAGCCTGAATCAGATTGCAGGCCAGCGTTTGCTGGAAAACATCGACCACGGCGAAGCCCTGGAAGTGTGGCTCGAAGCGCAGAGATTACAGGTCGAGAACCGCCTGCGCAGGGGTGTCGAACATTTGCTGTCTGACCTGAAGACACGCAATGAGACGGGCGCTCTGAATGCGCTTCGGATGGCTTGGCAGCAATGGTCGCACCCCGTGCGGCCACGCTCGCTGACAACCCTGGCTATTTTGCCGTTTACCCTGCGCAACGAACTGGGCGGCGACTATTTCCTGGCGGAAGGGGCGGCAGATGAATTGTCGGCGCAGCTGGCGATGCAGACCGACATTTCCCTTGCCGGACGAACCTCCATTGAGGCCGTCTGCAGACAGGGACTAACAGCACCGGAAATCGCGGGGCGACTGGGCGTTTCTCATCTGGTCGAGGGGAACGTATATCGGTCCGCACAGGGGGTCAGCCTCACCATCAGCTTGCTCGATGGGACGAGCGGACGCCAGGTCTGGACAGATCGCGTCGAGGCGACAGAAGCCGAGTTCTTCAACGACCGGGGCGTAATCGGCAGAAACGTTCTTGCGGGGTTGTGTGAAGCGCTGGGGATCGCAGAAAGAATCACCGGCGTACCACGTCGAATGACGGCAAATCGCGATGCTTACGCGCTCTACCTGCAAGGACGCTCGCTGACCCAGAAAGCGATGATCGACGGCGCGCTGGCCAAGGCCGTCGACCTTCTGGAGCAGGCCTTGCAACTCGACCCGGACTTTGCCGAAGCCTGGACAGCGCTTGCCGAAGCTTACATTTCGACCATCGTCTACACACCGTGTCTAAACCGGGTCGAGCGGTCCGAAAAGGCAGCGGGCTTCGCGCGGCGGGCGTTGGAGCTCAATCCCGGTCAGGGCTACGCCTACGCTATTTTGAGCATTCACGAATGGACGTGTTTCAATCCCGCGCGGGCGCTCGAATACGCCATGCAGGCCTACCGCCTGGAGCCGAACAATGCCGACGTCACCATGCGGCTGGGCTCCTGCATGTTGTATCTTGGTCGGACCCGGGACGCCCTGCCCTATATCGAGGACGCGATTGATCAGGATCCGGTCTATGCCCGTAATTACGCCATGCTCTGCATCGCGCAGCTCAATCTCGGCGACTTCGATAAGGCGCTGAAGGCCGGCCAACGGATGGTCGATTTGAACATGCCGGGCTTGCACCTGGCACTGGTCCAGGCGGCCATGGGCGAGCATGAAGCGGCCGTTGCGACCTATTACGATGCGCGCAGGTTTGTCGGCACCATGATTATGTCGCCCCCCGGCGCGGCCGAAATTTCAAATGAAGCGCGCGACTTCTACCTGCTGACAGCAGCCAAGGGTATCTGCAGCGGCGATGCCGACGCGCGCCAGACCTACTGCAATCTCATCGACATGCTGCACCAGACCCTGCCTGAGCCTTACGACCCGTCGGTCGCGTGGCCTGCCGTTTTCATGGGTCATGCCGAACTTGCGATGAAGATTTTCCGCGAGCGCATCCACCCGGCCAACATGCCGGCGTTGATGAATCTTTGGGCCGATGTGGATCCGTTGAACCGCATCCGGCTGCACCCGGATTTCATGTCCTTTGCCGAAGACATTGGCCTGGTCGAAGCCTGGGAGAATTATGGCTGGCCGGATCTTATGCCCTCTGATCCGCGTTGATCGCGTCGCAATTGACGCTTTATTGACGCCGGGAAATGTTGACGCGATCGCGTTCATGCCGCTGACATCTTTTGGCAATAACGGGGAGCCGAAGATGCAGAAACGCGCCGTCAATCCGACGCCCTGGATGCAGCATTTCAACATGAACCACGCCATCGAGGTGAAAGGGCAAGAGCGGACTGTCTATTTCTCCGGCCAGACCGCCTCTGCGCCAGATGGCAGCGCCTTGCACCCCGGCGACCTCGTCGCCCAGTTCAAGGCGGCGTGGGACTGTCTCAAGGCCGCGCTGGCTGGGGCCGATATGCAGCCGACCAATGTGGTGCGGATGAATATCTACACGACCGACGTGGCGCTCTTCATGGAGAGGGCAGAGGAGATGATCCCGGTCTTCGCGGCGGATGGCGTTCAGCCGGTATGCACGCTTTTGGGGGTCTCCGCGCTGTACGACCCTGCGCTTATGATCGAGATTGAAGCGACGGCGGTGGCTTAAGTCGCCACTTTGGTTGGGGGGGGCCGTATCGCGAGATACGGAATTGACGCTTTTTTGACGCTTCACGGCGTTGACGATTTCAGCCGCGCAGGTCCACTTCAGTTGAGTAAATTTTTAAGAATAACCGGGTTTTGCGAGCCCCAGCAGTCTGACTGTTTGCGCCGGTAATAAGAAATCTACGCCTTGTTAGTCGGGGGCCAAACAGCATGCCATCCAGTTTTTCCCTACCCGCTGAGCCAACTCCTGCGGGGGCCTGGCCTTCGCTGACTGAAAGCAAGCAGGCGCGCTTTGCTGCGATCATACTCCTCTATTTCACGCAGGGTGTACCCGTTGGTCTTGCCTTGATCGCAATACCGGCCTGGCTCGCAGCCAATGGGGCAACTCCTGTCACGGTTGGCACCTTTGTTGGCATCGCGGTGTTGCCCTGGTCCCTCAAACTCTTTGGCGGGCTACTGATGGATCGGTTCACGTTCCGGCCCATGGGCCGGCGCCGTGCCTGGATCATGATCGCGCAGATCCTGATGGCGACAACTCTTGTAGCCTTTGCTGTCGCGGCTCCCTCCGCCGACGAGGTCAGTCTGCTGATGGCGCTTTGCTTCCTGTTGAACGTCTGCGCCGTGCTGAACGATGTGGCTACGGACGGAATGACAGTCGATCTCGTCCCTCACGAGGAGCGTACCACGATCAATGGCTTCATGTTCTCCGCGCAATGGCTGGGCATCGCCGTCGCCGGCGCGGTTGCCGGCCGGTTTCTGGCCTCCGGTCAGATTGCTCTGGTGGGCCTTTTGCTTGCAGCACTCGTGGTCGGTGTTTCGGTTTTTGTCGCGCTGTTTCGAGAACGCCCCGGCGAGTGTCTGATGCCGTGGAGTGTTGGACAGGCCTCGCCGGAGTGCGAAGCGCGGCAACAGGAAGCCTGGTGGCCGATTTTCAAGGGCATTTCCCGCGGCCTATTTGTGCCTGCGACACTTTTCTTTCTTCTTGCTTCCGCCCTTTCACAAGCCACCTACGCATTTACCGACGCGGTATCGCCCACTCTGGCGGTTCAGCAATTGGGCTGGAGCAGCGATGGCTACAGCAACTTTGCGAGCATGAGCGGATTTATCCTGGGCGTCGCGGGCGCACTGACCGCCCCGGTGCTGGTAAAAACGATCGGGCTGCGCTGGTCGATGGTCTGCGTCACGCTGGCGCTCATCGCGTGCGCAGCTTTTGCCGGTCTGAGCTATACGAGCTGGCAGGACACCACCACTTTCAAGGTCATTTTTAGTGCCCAACTGTTCTTCGCAACAACCATTCAAGTCGTCTCTATCGTTTGGGCCATGCGGATTTGCGATCCGGCTGTCGCAGCCAGTCTGTTTGCAATGTTCATGGCCGTGCCGAATTTTGGCCGGTCTGCAATGTCCGGATGGTCGGGCCTCGTGGTTGAGGAATTTGGCTACGACGGTGCTTACTTCTACGTCGCTGCAATCTCGCTGGTCAGCATTGTCTTCTTCCTGCTCGGCCGGTTCGGTGACGAGCGGCTGGTGAATGCGCCGCAGAGCAAGACAAACTGACATGGCTGGGTCGGGGGACGCACGCATGTTGGGGGACGCCGCAGTACCGACGGCCAAGGGCGAACGCTACGCCGTCATGGACGTGCTGCGCGGCTTCGCGCTGTTCGGCGTGATGCTGATCAACATCTACGAGTTTGGCGGCGAGGATATTCTGATCACGTCAGACCAGCTTGCAGCGCTGCCATCCGCTTCCCTGAACGAAACGATCACCTTCTGGGTTCGACTCTTCGTCGCGGACAAGGCCAATACGCTGTTCGCATTCCTGTTCGGGCTGGGGTTCTGGGTCCAGATGGAGCGCCTTGAAGCCCGCGGCACGCCGTTCAAGGCCGTGTACCTGAGGCGCGCCTTCATCCTTCTCTTATTTGGCTGGCTTCATGTGTTCGGGTTATTTGCCTGGGACATTCTCCACGTTTACGGCACGGCTGCGTTCATCCTCTTCTTCTGCCGCAAGTTTCCCGATCGCGCCCTGCTCTGGATCGGTATTGTGCTGCTTCTGTTTGCAAAGCCTGTGATCAATTACGGTTTCGAAGTGGCCGGTATTTCAGGCCAGTTGGAGGAGGCATTCAGTTCCGACGCCACCGTTCTGGCCCAACAGACCGCAGCCCAGTCGGGCGACTTTCCGGCATTTCTGTCTCTTATGGCCAGGAACACCATCTTCGGATGGCTTCTCACCGGCGGATTTGTTGCCTGGGTTTTCTACGCGCTCGGCCGGTTTTTCATGGGGGCATGGGTCGCGCGGAAGGGCTGGATTCAGAACGCATCGACGAACCTCTCCCTGTTTCGCCGCTGGCTCTGGCCCTGCCTCATCGCAGGGTTCTTGCTTGAACTGGCGCATCTGCTGACCGAGGACATGGTTGACGGCCTGGCTTTCGGAATGCTGGCGGTCACAGCCCACGCGGTTGCCACACCATTGATCGCAGCCGGATATGTCTGTGCGCTGGTCCTTATCTTTCATGGCAAAACCGTTGCCTGGCTGGTCAAACCCCTGGCGCCTGTCGGCCAGATGGCCCTTACCAATTACGTCTCGCAGAGCGTGGCCATCATCCTGATCCTGACCTCTGTCGGTCCTGGACTGGGCCTCGCCGGCAAGGCGGGCATCTCGACCTTCCTGCCCCTCGTCATTGCTTTCTTCACTGCACAGATCGTCTTCAGCCATGTCTGGATGAAGGCCTTCGCTTTCGGCCCGCTAGAATGGCTCTGGCGCGCACTGACCTACGGCACGCTCCCCTCAATGCGCCGAATTCCGCAACCCATCAAAACGTAAAGGAGACCGCCATGCGTATATGCAAGTCAGGCTTGGTTAGCAGCATTCTACTGGCCGGCTGTGCGACGGTTGCTCCGCAAATAGACGAAGCCGCCCTGGCAAAGCCTGCTGTCGAAACGGTTTATGAGGGTTTTGCCGCCGGTGACATCGCCTTGGCGACCAGTCGGATGTCGCCTGAAATCGTCTGGCTGGAGGCTGAAGGAAACCCCTACTCAGACCTGAACCCCTATCAGGGTCCCGAAGCGATCGTGAACGGCCTGTTCGTCCGGCTTGCCACCGAATGGGACGCGTTCACGGCGACGCCCTCCGAATATGTTGTTGAGGATGACCGCGTCATTGTCTTCGGGCGCTACACAGGCACCTACAAGGCCACCGGCTCAGAAATGGATGTGCCCTTCGTGCATGCCTACACGGTGCCGGGCGGCCAGATCACCGCGTTCCAGCAATATACAGACACAGAGACGCACACCGCAGCGATGGTCGGCGACGAAGATGTCTCCGCCGTGCTGCAAGCTCGCACAGATACGATCCTCCGTGCAATCGAGACCAACGACACAAATGAGGTGCTGAAGCTCTTCACCAGCAATGCGGTCTATTCGCCGGATGGCGATACGCTGTTCACGACGCCAAACGAGCTGGCCGCATATTGGGAGGCTGTCGTGAACAGCCCTGCAGCTGACGGCGTGCTCGAGGTCGTAGACATCCAATGGCTCGCGCCGGACGCGTTTGTCGAGTTGCAGCGCTACGAAGTGTTAGATGCCGATGGTGCGCTCATGTTTGGCGGGTATGCCTCGCTCCTCTGGCGGAAAGTCGATGGCGTCTGGCACATCGCGCGGGATGTCTCGAATTGAGCGCAATTGGAGTTTGGCCGAGATGATCGACACGAACGCCTCAAAGTCACCCGATGGGAATCCGGCTCCGCAACCCGTTCGCTGGGCCTCCGAGCGCTTCAATCGCTGGCTGACATTGGCGGCCAATCTCGGCGTGCTGCTAGGCCTGATCGTCCTGATTTTTGAGGTCCGCCAGAACGCGGCGCTTAGCCGGATCGGTCTCGAAGCGGAACGCGCTGCCGCTCAGGCCCGCTATGAACAACACATTGCCAATCCGGATATGGCAGAGGTCTGGATGAAGGCGGTCTACACACCTGAAGACCTGACACCGTCCGAGCTGCGCACATTCGATGGTATTATGGTCGCTGGGGTTATGACCTGGGAGCATCTGATGACGATGCGCGACGGCGGTCTGGTTGATGACCGCCGGGTGAGGCTTCATATCCAAAACAATGCGCCCTTCTATTTCGGTTTTGCGCTCGCCAAGAACTGGTGGCGTGAAAATGCAATCGGCTGGCAGGGGTCTGAGCTTTATCTTATGGCAGACCCGATTGTCCAAAACGTCGATGAAAACTTTCTGGTGACCTATTATGAGGGGTTACGGACCGGCATCACCCCTAGAGATATAGCTGATCTGGGTGACAAAGCGTCGAAGTTCACCCTTACTGATCTGCCGCGCGAGCCCGTCGCGGCGGGCATCATCCGCCAATACGTGACGGGCGTTGAAAGCACTTTTTCGCGCTGGGAAATTGCTGCGGGCGGCGTGGTGCCCATGCACAGCCATTACAATGAGCAGGTCACACTCCTTCTCTCTGGAGCCGCTGAAGTTGTGTCGGGCGACCAGCGCGTCTCGCTGGCCGCGGGGGACATGCTCGTCCTGCCGCCCAACGCGCCTCACGCCTACACCTTCACCGAAGACAGCATCGTGATCGAGTTCTTCGCCCCGCGCAGGCAGGACTGGATCAATGCCGAGACATCCGGAGAAGAACAGTGAAACCCCATAACTTTGCCGCTGTCCTGTTCATTGCAGCCCTGACAGCCTGTCAGCCTCACGTGCCCGAACTTTCGCCTGATAACCGTGTCACGATCGAGGCCGCCTTAGCAGAGTGGGTCGAGACCTATAGTCGCAATGATTGGGAGGCGCTGGCGATGCTTTTCACGCCGGATGCGGTGATGATGCCGCCCAATGGCTCAGCCGTAACAGGCCGGGATGCGATCGCCGCATGGGAGAACGAGTATGAGGCAGGTTTCCGTATTGCGTTTGAGCTTGCTGCAATCGAAGGCAGCGGAGATCTCGCCTATGTGCGGGGGCGCTCTTGCGTTTTCATACCTGACGGTGCCGGCGGGTACGGCGTGGACCTTGGCAAATTCCTCGAAGTGCGTCGCCGTCAGCCCGATGGTGACTGGCTGATAGAAGCCGATATCTTCAATTCCGATCTTCCCGTCGGCGGGGCATTGCTGCCCGATTGTCCGTTCGCGGAAACGCCGCCCAGTTTGCAATGATCCTCCGCCGTCTCTCCAAGCACGTGAAGGACCAGAACTGGATTGCCGTGGCGCTCGATTTCCTGATCGTTGTCGCGGGCATCCTGATTGCGTTCCAGATCACCGGCTGGAATGAGACGCGGCAGGACCGCCGCGACGAGCAACGCTATCTTGCTGAACTCGTCCGCGACCTCGAGGTGAATGTTACGCGTGTTCAGGAGAATAAGGTCTCGACTCTCGGGCGCTTGGCACTCGCAGAAAGCATTTTGGCCGCGATCGACCCGGAATATGAGCGCCCGCGATTCTGGCCCGAGATTTCCCAGGAGGCGCGCGTCGATCCCGGCTTCGTCCCCTATCCCTATGCTGGATTGACAACCTCGGTCTACCTGGTTGCTGCTGACAGCACATTTGAAGAGTTGATCCAGACGGGCAGGATCGGCGTGATACGCAACCGGCGGCTCGTCAGCGACCTCACCGAGTTTTACAACCAGCTGGAACAGTACGCGACTGAGGACGACATCGTCTTTTCGCAGATCCAGCCGATGCTCGGATATTTACGCTACAACGGATTGGGGCTGGGCGACCGGACTGATTTTGGCGCCGTCGTCGAGCGCGCCCGCACTGACCCGGAATTTCTCGGTTACGTGAAGATGGCCGCCTTCATCAGCCAGTGGCAATACGTCAATATGAGCCGGATCGAGACGCGCGCCGAAAGCTTGCGCAATGCGATAAGTGCTGAAATGGAGGCGCGCCAATGATCCTCCGCCGCGTTACCCAGCACGTGAAGGACCAGAACTGGTTCGCCGTGGCGCTCGATTTCATCATCGTGGTGCTGGGCGTGTTCGTGGGCATTCAGCTTGGCAACTGGAATGATGCGCGGCTGCAGGCCCAGCAGCAGCATGTCTATCTCGAGCGGATGCAGGCCGATTTTGCCAGCATTGACGAGCGGTTGAGCGAGCATTTCGTCGTCTATGACGAGATGATCGCGGGGGCGGCATACCTGCTCCCTCTGCTGCGCATGAGCGATGAGGACTTCGCCGACGCCACCGTCGATGTGGCGCAGGTCTCGCGCGCCCTGAACGCGCTGTCACAGCAAAGAGTGCCGCCGCAGACATCGGCGACCTATCTTGAAATGCTGTCGGGAGGACAGCTGAGCGCGCTGCGCAATTCGGATCTGCGTGACCGGCTCGCCGCCTATGACCGCGCGCTGGACATCATGCGCGACATATCCCGAATGTCGATCGACACCCATATCCGGCAATTTCCCGTCCTTCAGCGCTATTTCTCGGCACAAGTCGTGTTCGATGACAGCGCGCTGTCCGGCATTCGAAAGGAGTTGCTGAGCGTCGACGTCGCCGGCATGCGCCGCGACCCCTATGCGGAAGTCGCGATCGAACTCCTTGAAACCAATGCCTACAACTCGCTGGCGCAACGCCGTCTTCAGCGCGACAGCATCCGGGACATTCTCGCCTTGATCGAAGCGGAGACTGGCCGATGATCCTCCGCCGTCTCTCCCAGCATGTGAAGGACCAGAACTGGTTCGCCGTCGTCCTTGATTTCCTCATCGTGGTGGCGGGTGTGCTCATCGCCATCCAGCTCGCAAACTGGAATGAGGCGCGGGCGCGGAATGTCGAGCTGAGAGAACAACTCGGCAGCCTTCATGGCGAATTCACTGAGAACCTTTCGCGCTTTGACGGCTACCGTGATCGTCTTCAGTCTCAAATGGCGGATATCGCTACGCTCCGACAGATCATAGCGGGTGGCTCGCCGCCAGACGACATGAGAGAAGTCGACCGGATGTTGATAAATTCCTTCAGCATCCTCGTCTTCACGGCAGAGCAGACGACTTTCGATGAACTCGTTGCGGGGGGCGCTCTGCGGCGGCTGGAGTCCCTGAACCTGCGCGAGCCCCTCGCCTCCTGGGAGCAGGCGCTCGCCAGCTATCGGCGACTGGAAGTCGATGCGCTTGAACAGCGCAATCTCGCTTTCGTGCCATTCGCAATGGAGGAGTTGGCATTTGGTGCCATGGGCGAGCACTACGCATGGACAGAGACGTTCATCGCGCCGTCCCCATTCAGGAATACGCAGGAGATGATCCAGGCGAACCGGCAGCTGGACAATATTCTGGTTCTTCGGCTCGGCATCACAGCAGCCGCGCTCGATTTCTTGAATGCCCTTGATGCCGCAACGGAAATAGTCGTCGCCCGTCTTGAAGCAGAAGGGTACGCCCAATGATCCTCCGACGCCTCTCCAGGCACGTGAAGGACCAGAACTGGTTCGCCGTCGCGCTGGATTTCCTGATTGTCGTTGCCGGTATCCTGATCGCGTTCCAGATCACCAATTGGAACGAGGCCATCGCCAATCGAGCTGAGGAAGCCACTTATCGCCAGCGGCTTGCAGACGATCTTCAGGATGACATTCGCAGAACGGATGAGATGATCGCCCTCTATACGGTCAAGCAAGAGCTGCTTGTGAAGTTGCGTGACGGCCCCATCGAAGACCTCCTCGATGGCGATCGCAGGGACGCGGCTCAGCGTCTTGAATATACGGTCTGGAAGGCTCTGCCCGGGCCGCGCCGGGCGACCTATGATGAGCTGATCGGGTCGGGGAAGCTGACGCTGCTGACCAACATTGAATTGCGCAACGCCGTTTCCGACTACTATTCCCAGTATGGGCGCACCGTCGACATTCTTGCAGAGCCGATCGGCGATTATCGTCGCCTGTTCGCGGAATACATTCCCGGCGACATCCCGGTAGAAAATCTGACTGATGTCAGCGATGAAACCGTCGCGAAAATTATGGCTGGGGTTGAGGCAATGCGGGCCGCGCCTGCTTTCGAACGGGCCGCGAATGCGGAAATCTTCTATGGACGCGACCTCGTCAACTGGCTCGTGATCCATCGGGAGCAGGCCGAAACGGTGCTGTCTCTTCTCAGCGACGGGGAGGCTCCATGATCCTGCGCCGTCTCACCCAGCATGTAAAAGACCAGAACTGGGTCGCCGTCGCGCTGGATTTCCTGATCGTGGTGCTCGGCGTGTTCATCGGTCTGCAGATTTCGAACTGGAACGATGCGCGCGCCCTTGATCGGCTTGAGCGCAATTATCTCCTCCAGCTAAAGGATGAGGTCGCCCAGAACCGGCGGGTGACGGAATATCAGATCGTTTACGTCGATATCGTCGTGGAAACCGGAAAACGCGCACTCGCCTATCTCGAAAGCGATCGGGCATGCGACGACGACTGCGCCGACCTGCTGGTCGACTTCTTCCACGCCAGCCAGGTTTGGGGCGCGCCGCGCACCCTGACGATATTCGAGGAAATGGAACGGCTCGGGCTGCCGCGTGATGCCGAAAGGCGCAAGACGCTGCTGGACCTGTACCGTTTTCTCGACGGCTGGAATTTCGTGAACCTGTCGCCGCCGGCCTATCGGGAATCCGTGCGCGGTTACTTCTCGCCCGACGTGAGCGAGGCGCTGTGGCGCGATTGCATACGGTATCCCGATGACGTGTTCGAGGAGCTGGTGCGCGATTGCGTCGACGAGCTGCGGGCGATGGATACGTCTGCAATGCTGGAAGACATGCGCGCTTCGCCTGACCTGGCAAATCAGTTGAGATACTGGATCGGCCAGAATGTCGTCGCGCAAGTCCTGTTGCCGGACGCGCTTGGGTACTCTGACGCCGCCCAAGCGGCCATCGACGAGGCCCTAGCCCGATGATCCTCCGCCGTCTCACCACCGCACTGCGCAAGCAGGACTGGTTCACGGTCGCGATCGAGACGCTGATCGTGGTCTTCGGTGTGTTCATCGGTTTGCAGGTCAACAACTGGAACGAGGCGCGTCAGAATCGTATCGACGAACGTGGCTATCTGGAGCGCCTCGCCGAGGACATCTCCGTGTCCATCGAGCAGAATGAACAGCGCATCGCGTTCATGGATCGTCAGGACAGGAATATCACCGTGGCGCTTGAGCGCCTTTCACGGTGCGAGTTCCCGATCGAGGATCGCGACACTGTCGCAAATGCCTTTTTTCACGTGGGCAAATCCTTGCCGCCGGCACTGGTGCGCGGGGTGATCAATGAATTGAATGCGACAGGAAAATTCCAGTTCATCAGCAATTCTGATATTCGCGATGCCGTGACCGCAATGACAGAAGCTGTCGATTCTGCTGACCTGGTTTTCCGAACGACGCTAGCACGCGGAAATCCTCACGTGGTCTACGTCGAAAGCCAGATCGAATACAAGCTGTCCGGCGCAAGGCAAGGAGACGTAGACATCGTCTGGGGCGATATTGGTTTCGACCAGAAATTCGTCTGCTCGGATCTTCGATTTCGCAAAGCCCTGTCCGCCGCCCGCTACTATACAAATGGCACGAACAAACAGGTGATCGAAGTGGCAGATGCCCAGCGCGCGCTTCTGGCCATGATCGGGAACGAACTGGCCCCATGATCCTCCAGCGTCTCTCCACCGCCATCCGCAAACAGGACTGGTTCACCGTCCTCATCGAGACACTGATCGTGGTGCTCGGCGTGTTTCTCGGTATCCAGCTCGGCAACTGGAACGAGGCGCGGCAGGACCGGCTTCGTGAAGCGCGCTACATTGAGCGGCTCGATTCCGAGATGGATGTCATTCGCGACCGTCTGGCTGGCGGCGTCGACGTGTTCACGCAGTCGGCGCGCGGCCTGGACCTTCTCCTTGACAACATTCGCCTGCACCGTGCCTCGCCTGATGCCGACCTACCGAATGATGAAACGCTTGCTTATGCGGTGCTCAACATGACTGCTGGCAGAGTTCCGGCAGGCTCACCAGCGGCGTTCAAGGAAATGGTGTCAAGCGGCGCACTTGAGATCTTGCGCAATGACGAACTGCGCCAGGCCTTGTTTGCCTATGATGAGTTTGCCGTGATTGGCCGCGATGCGTGGAGAACGATCAGAGAGCAACAGCATGATGCAACGAACACTCTATTTGCGCTTGTCGATATGGATGCACCGGAAGACTATGATGCCTTCATTCTCGAAAACGACCGCTCGAACATTATTAGCTTCGATCGAGACCGATACCTCAACGACCCCGAGATTTTGACGGCGCTGAACATTCTCCAGGGCTCACAAATCAATCAATCAACGCTCGCGCGGGAGCAATTGCGGCTGGCGGAAGACATCGAGCGCCTGATCGCTGAGGAGAAAACTCAATGATCCTCCAGCGCCTAGCCACCTCCATCCGCAAGCAGGACTGGTTCACTGTCGCGGTGGAAACCCTGATCGTCGTGCTGGGTGTCTTTCTGGGTCTGCAGGTCCAGCAGTGGGCACAGGAGCAAGGGCGTCGCCAGCTTGAAGCGTCATATACAAGTCGCCTGCATGACGACGTCGTTCGTCTCCTGCAAACACGCCGTCCCACGACGCAGGACCGAGAGATGTTCAATGATCTGCTCATTTCCTTGGCGCCTGTCCTGTTTGGTGTGGAAGACCGCGCGATCACGACCGAAGAATGTGGGAGCGTCGGCTACACATATCTGGTGTCAAATCCTACTGATGAACTGGCCGCCCTCATCGAGCTTCAATCTTCCGGTCAACTTTCCCTGTTCCGGAACAAAGAAGTCTCTGAAGCGGTGCAGGCGTTCCTGCTGACGCGGTCGCGCGCACGTGACTCCCAGGCCGGAATTTCCGGCAATGACGAAGTCCTGACTTCAAAATATCCAGACCTCATTCAGGTTGTTACGCCTGCTGTGGTTGCAGAGCGTCCGACGACGGCGACGTTTCGTTGTGACCTGGAAGGCATGAAGACCGACCCCGAATTTCTGAACGATTTCGAATTTGCCAAGACCAATTTCGGACTTCATGTCGCCGATAATGCACGGGTGACGGCCAGCCTCACAGAGCTTCATCGGGTGCTCGACGAGCATCTCGACATTACGCATGCAGAGGGGACATCGCCATGATCCTCCGCCGCATCTCCCAGCATGTTAAAGACCAGAATTGGTTCGCCGTCGGGCTCGACTTTGTGATCGTGGTGATTGGTGTGTTGCTCGCCATCCAGGTCGCAAACTGGAATGAGGTTCGACAGGAACGAGCCGAGGAAACGAGGATCGTCGATAGAATTCGTGTCGACTTTGATCGCATCGAAGACGACGCGCAGCGCAGCCTCATGTACCACGAATCCATCGCGTCAGATCTTAAGGCAATGGTGCGCGCCCTTCGGGCGGGCGAGCTGCCGGAGTCGGACGTGCCTGCATTTGAGCGCGCGCTTTTTCTCGGTCAGGCCTTTCAGACCAGCGCCGACCACTCAGGTACGTTCACCGAGCTTTTGTCATCCGGCCGGGCAAACCTGCTGAGTGACAAGGAACTGCTGAACGAACTCGTCGCATATGAAGATTTCCTGGAACGCTTTGCCGTCGCGCAGCAATACTTTGTGGACATGGCATTTGGTGTGCAGGCACCTTTTTCCGCAGCGTTTCAATACGATATCGGTGCTCCTTTTTTCTCGGACCTACTCCAGCTGGACGCCGAAAGCCCCGCCATTGGCGCGTATGATTTTAACGCCATGGCCAGTGATGAGGAATTCATGAATGCGGCCGAGCAGCTTGTATTTGTACACAGCCTTTACACGATGTGGCGAACACGCATCCGCGATCGAATCACTGCGATCCAGCACCAGCTGGGCGAGACTGCCCCATGATCCTCCGCCGGCTGTCCCAACATGTGAAAGACCAGAACTGGTTCGCCGTGGCGCTGGACTTTCTGATCGTGGTTGTCGGCGTTTTCATGGGCCTTCAGGTGCAGGAGTGGAATGCGGCGCGCAAGGACAGGATCGAAGCGGTTTTCATACTCGACCGACTTGAGGAGGATTTCACCAGAATCCATGCGCGTGCTGATCGCTCGCTGGCCGCGCACGCAACAAGTCTTATGGCGACCGCTCGGCTCATCCACGGAATTTCGAATGAGGCGCTTGAGAAAGAAAGCCTTGCCAGCGATATTTCTCTGGCGGCGAGCGGAGGGACGCCACCAGGACCATCCACAACCTTCCAGGAGCTGAAATCAGATGGTCGCATCGATCTTATTAAAGATTTCGAGCTGCGCCGTGCTCTCTCGGAATATGACGATTACGCCACGCTGGTCAGACAGGAATTCAGATTATTCGAACGGCCGCTGACCGCGCTCGGCGAAAAGTTGATGGCGGTCCGCACACTAGAGGCAACGGGCCTGCCCTCGCATAGTTTTGACAGCCTTGGCGCAACAAAGTCTGTTAACGAAGAACTGGTCCTGAGCGACCCGGCATTGCTGCCACTATTACAAACCGCCTATCTGACCCACGATAACGCACATGTTGTCTATTCGGGCATGCAGGCGGATGTCGAAGAAATCCTCACGCTCATCAGGAATGAAAAGGAGGCCGCCAAATGATCCTGCAACGCCTCGCCACCTCCATCCGCAAGCAGGACTGGTTCACGGTGGTGATCGAGACGCTGATCGTGGTGTTCGGCGTTTTCATCGGTCTGCAGGTCAATAACTGGAACGAGGCGCGTCAGAACCGGACCCTCGAACAGGCCTATCTGGCAGGCATCGCCTCCGACCTTGAAAACGATATCGATGAGATCGACGAGATCGCGCGGATCGCAGGCATCCGGCTTTCGGCGCTCGGGATCTTGCTGGAGACAGCAGAAGGAAATCCGTTACCAGACGTGGTGTCATCGGCTCGGGGTCTCATCGAAATCGAGCCCTCCGAGCCTTTCGATCCCGCCGTATCCGGCTCGGCCGGGTTTGCCCTTTTTGTCCTGACGACCCTTGAAGGCCACAGGCTGACCTATGACACCATGATCAACACAGGCGGCGCCGGAATCGTGCGCGATAGGGCCCTCCTTCGCCGTATCCAGGGCTATTACGCCATTGCCGAGAGCACACGCGACTTCGAGGACGAAATGAAGGACAGCCGACTGACGCTTGTCGCCTCCCAGCAGGCTGCAGGTCTGTCGGCCATAGATGAAATGCCGCCCGAGGCACTCGCCACATTTTTTGCCGAGGACCCGGCCCTGCTCGCAGCGGCGAGGAATTACTGGATCTACACCAACCGTCACCTCAAACTCATGAAGGACCTCCGCACCATTGCCGTTACGCTCCGCGACGAGATCACAGGCGAGACTGCCCTATGATCCTCCAGCGTCTCGCCGCCGCCGTCCGGGAACAGAACTGGTTCACCGTTCTGATCGAGACCCTAATCGTTGTGCTCGGTGTGTTCCTCGGTCTCCAGCTCGGCAACTGGAACGAGGCGCGAACAGCCGAGCAAAGGCGGGACGAGATTATCCAGGCGCTTGCCACTGACCTCGCGGACTCCATCTACGTGATGGAAGACAAGCAGGTTTTTGAGATCGACCGGGGACTTGCGGCATGGGCGGAGGCCTTTGAGAGAGGCGAGCATCCCGCCCCCTATTATTACCGGATCGAAGGGGCTGATACTGCCCCCGATACCTGGGGTGTCCTGCAACAGATGGAGATTGGAGGCCTGTTCGATCCGGTGACCATCTTCGACCTCAGCTATTATTATTCCGAACTCGAAGGCGTGGGCCAGAAATACGTCCGCTACGTGACCTTCGTTGAGACTGAAATCCTGCCCTTTGAGAGCGTCGCCTCCCTCTACTTTTATACTGAGGATGGTTCAGCACTGAAACCGCGATATGCGGCCAGCATGGATCGTCTGCGCGAGTTTCGCGGTGAGGTCCTGGGCTTGGCAAGCTGGGCGAGGTGTCTGCGAGGTCGGCTGGAAGCAGACATCCGGCCAGAAAAGAGCTGTGTTCGAGAGGACCCGACCATACGGGGAAACTCGCTACTCGCCCTGCCCTTTAGCGATGAGACAACAGAGTGATCCTGCGCCAGCCTCCCGCATACCACGCGTAAATAGGACTGGCGCAACGCCTTTATGGACACGCTGATCGCTTTTCTGGATGAACTTCTCGACCTTCAGACACACGAATGTTCAAGCACTGTTACTCAGTTAATATAGAACTTGACAATGATACTCAATCTCACTCCCACTCGATGATGAAAGAGAAGAAATTATAGTTTTGATTCAACGTCTTGCGGAAACGTTGTGGAAAACTACCGTCGTCGATTCCGGCAAGGACGCTCCGCAGGCAAATTGTGGTCCGCATTAACCGTGGCCCCTTGCAGACGGGTGTTTCATGAAGCGTTGGACGCTCTCCACAATTTGAAGAAAACATCTTGCCTGCTCAGCTGCCGCAACAACAAACTGTGTGAATAGATGCCTATAACGTCAGTTCCGCCGCGACCTTATCCCAGTAGGGTTCCCCACCAAAGACTGCGGTCAGATGATCGACAAAAGCGCGCACCTTCTTCGGCAAGAGCCTGGCGGCCGGATAGACGGCGTAAACCGTCAACTCGCGCGGCCGGAAATCCGTCAGGATGGGTAGGAGCCGTCCGGCCGCAAGGTGCGGCGCAAGCGTGAAGGTCGGCTCCAGAATAATGCCGCGCCCAGCAACCGCAGCCTCGACCACCGCCTCGCCGAAATTCACCCGGAAGTCGCCCTGCACCGGCACGCTAATCTCGCCTTCGGGCGTCTCAAAGCTCCAGCGCTTTTCCTGGCTGAAGTAGGCGTAGATCAGACAATTGCGGTCGGCCAGTTCCGATGGATGCGCCGGCGCGCCGTGACGCGCAAGATAGTCCGGCGAGGCGCAAATCATCATCCGGCACGGCGCGAGCTTGCGGGCGATAAGGCTTGAATCCGCAAGCCGTCCAATCCGGATCGCGAGATCAAATCCCTCATCGACAAGGTCCACAAACCGGTCATTCAGGGTCAGGTCGATCGTGATCTCCGGGTGCTCTGTCTGAAAGGACGCAATAGCGGGCGTGAGATGCGCCCGGCCAAAGGTCAGCGGGGCATTGATGCGCAATTGGCCCTTCGCCTCGGCCTGCAGATTGCCGGCTTCCGCGATCGCCGTATCGATTTCCTCGAAAATGTTCTGACAGCGCAGATGGAAAGACCGGCCTGCTTCGGTCAGCGACAGTCGGCGCGTGGTCCTGTTGAGGAGCCGTACTCCCAACGTCTCCTCAAGGCTCGCGACGTGCTTGCTCGCCATGGGCCGGGAGATGCCAAGCGCATCCGAAGCGGCAACGAAGGAGCCGGTCTCCACCACTTTGGCGAAAATTTCCATGGCGGTTAGCCGGTCCAATTGTTTCTCCTGAAGAACGTATAAAATTCAAAATGCCCTGATTATCTGACCCGAGCAATCCTTCATATGAGTTGCGTGGATCGGGGGAGTTCTCATCCACGCAAGCAAGGAAAGGACTAATCCATGACCAAACCGCAAGCCCAAGACTATGGCGCCACGGTTCTGCGCGCATCGCTCGGCACGATGTTCCTCGCCCATGCAGGGCTGAAAATCTTTGTATTCACCCTGCCGGGGACCGTCGGCTATTTCGAATCCCTCGGCCTGCCGGGCGTCTTCGCCCACGCCACGATCCTTGCCGAACTCGTGGGCGGCTTCGCCCTCATCGCCGGGATCTACACCCGGGCCGTATCGCTCGCGCTGATCCCGCTGCTCGCCGGCACGATCACTTTCGTTCACGGCGCCAATGGCTGGGCCTTCACGAATGAAGGCGGCGGCTGGGAATATCCTGCCTTCCTGATCGCAGCGCTTTTTGCACAAGCCCTCATCGGGGACGGCACCTTCGCCCTGAATACAACAATCCGCCGCCTGCGCAATCCGCAGGCCTAAGCCATTTCCACCAGCAAAACCTATATCAAAAGGAACAGACCATGTTTGGACGCAACTCGAAACAGCAATCGCTCGAGGCGCTCGACGCCGCCCTCAACAAGGCCATTCTCGATGGCAACGCGCTCGAAGCCTTCGAAACCTACTACGCCGACGATGTCGTCATGCAGGAGAACGACGGCGAACCGACGGTCGGCAAGGCCGCCAATCGCCAGCGCGAGCAGGACTTCTTCGCCGCTATCACCGAGTTCCGCGGCGCCGAAGTCCTCGCTACCGGCTTCGGCGATGGCGTCACCTTCTCGCACTGGCGCTTTGATTTCACCCATCGCGACTGGGGCGTGCGCAATTATCGCCAGGTCGCCGTGCGCAGCTGGAAGGACGGCAAGGTCGTCCGCGAAGTCTTTCACTACGGCTGAACCCGTCGAACGGCGCTTTCGGGAAACCCCTTCCTCCCGAAAGCGCCGGTTTCCCCGAAAGGAGAACTGATCATGACCCAACAACCAGCTTTGTTCATTTCCCACGGCGCGCCGACGCTCGCCATCGAAGCCTCACCAGCGCAGTCCTATCTAAAAGAGCTCGGCCATCATCTTGAACGTCCCCGCGCCATCATCGTGATCTCGGCGCACCATGTCTGCCGGGGCGTCGCGGTCACAAGCGACCCGCAGCCGGAAACCATCCATGATTTCGCCGGCTTCCCGTCATCGCTCTACGAGATTACTTACCCTGCGCCAGGCGCGCCTGATCTCGCCGCCGATATTGTTGATCTTCTGGCGATATCTGGCCTTGAGGCGCGCCTGCAAACTCGGCGCGGTTTCGATCACGGCGCCTGGGTGCCGCTCAGCCTGGTATTTCCGCAGGCGGACGTTCCGGTAGTCCAGCTCTCGATCGACATGAGCGAAAGCCCGTTAGGGCATTACCGGCTCGGCCAAGCGCTCGCGCCCCTGCGCAATCGGAACATCCTCATCGTCGGCTCCGGCGGCGCGACGCATAATCTAGGCGCGTTTTTCCACGGCGACTATGAACATGACAGTCCGCCGCCCGCATGGGTCAGCACTTTCGCTGACTGGATAGCCGCGCGCATCGCCGCCGGTGAAGTTGAAGCCGTGCTCGAAGCGGTGGAGTCCGGACCATTCGGATCGCGCAATCATCCGAGCATGGACCACATTCATCCCCTGTTTGTCGCCATGGGCGCCGGCGCCGGGTCTCCTGCTGCAGCTCGGATTCATCAGAGCACGACCTATGGTGTCCTTGCCATGGATGTCTACGGCTTTGGCGAACCCGGACAGATTGAGCGCCTCGCCACAACTCAAGAGCCGGCTGGGCACGAGCGTCCTGTCCGTGACACAGCGGCGTTCGAAGCGCCCGCCTGACATTCTTTCAAGCCGGGCCGCCGTTAAACGAGGTGGCGCCCCGTCTGAACCTGATCCACCCGATTGGCCGCAAGGTCCGGACCATAACGCAGCGAAACCTGCGCGCGGTGCCGTTTTGCAGAAAATCGGGCCGGAGACCCGGCCTTGCGCCGCCGGTGGTGGACGGATGATCCGTCAGCCGCAACCAGGCGCTTTCATCCCCAACCCAACCAGAAGGAAACTTGAAATGTCCAGAATAACCACACCGGAAACCATCGAAACGGCGCCGGAAGCCTCCCGTCCCCTGCTCGAAGCCGTCAAGAACCAGCTCGGCTCCGTGCCGAACCTGTTCCGCCTGACGGCGAACAGCCCAGCCGCACTCGAGGGATATCTCGGCCTCAACGCCGCCCTCGGGAAGGGCGTCCTCGCCAGCCCCATTCGCGAACAAATCGCGCTCGCGGTCGCGGAACTGAACGGCTGCAATTACTGCCTTGCGGCCCATACCTATCTCGGCAGGAATGTCGCAAAGCTTTCCGATGACGAAATTGACGCGGCGCGCGAGGCCCGCTCGTCGGATGCCAAAGCCGACGCGGCGGTTCAATTCGCAGCGGAGATAGTCCAGCGCCGCGGTCATGTCAGGGCCGCCAGCGTCGATGCAGTCCGGGCCGCCGGATTTTCTGACGCGGATATTGTCGAAATCGTTGCCCATGTCGCCCTGAATACGCTCACCAACTATGTCAACACAGTCGGGGGCACAGAGATTGACTTCCCCGCCGTTCGGGCGTCCCGCAATGGCGCCGAACAGGCCTAAGAGATCAGCAAGGACCTCCGTCCGTCCCTTGGCGGACGGAGGATTTTCTGAGTACGTTCTTTGACCCGGCTATCATCCCGGGTCCGGTTCTGGCCACGTGCTTGGTTTATTCGATAATGTTTTTCAAAGCTGTTCGAAAGTGAAGGCTTAATATGCAAATGCGTCTCACTCTTATTCTCACTCGATGATGAAAGAGCTGAAATAATTTTTTTAATCAATGTGTTGTAAAAAAACCTGTGGAAAACTACCGTCATCGTTTCCGGCAACTTCGTTCCGTAGGCAAATTGAATGATGCACGCATGGCGCATCGTTGCAGTTGACACGGCTCCGGTGCACGCCCTGAGCGTAGCCGAATTCCGGTAAGGACACCAGTTCACGCTCACGTCAGCATTGCTTGTCTGAGCTGAAGTAGCGGGACGCTCAACACAAAGTTCGGCAAGTTACATTTCATCGGACAGAAGCGTGCCTTGTCCGAGGTTTTG
>WGLS01000031.1 GCA_016125455.1 Alphaproteobacteria bacterium | reverse complement strand
GAGACGCTGGCGGGTGTTGAAAATCCCCCGGCACTCAAGGACTTCCTGGGGAAGGTTCCATTCTTTTCCGCCGGGCCGAGGCGTTACCATTCGCCGGCCGTGCCGTCGCCCGGGCCGGTCTTCCTCGATGACGAGATGCTGTCCACGCAGCAGGGCTTCGGCAAGATCCTCGACGCGCATGCGAAGATGGATACCGAGCTGTCGCGCCGTATACTGACAACCTCGCCGGACGTGACCGTCTCGACCAATCTCGGCCCCTGGGTGAACCGGCGCGGCCTGTTTGCCCGCGAAGCGGTGGCAGATACGTTCCGCGACGAGAAGATTCCCTCGGCGCAGAAGTGGAGCTTCTCGCCGGAAGGCCAACATATCGAGCTTGGCATTGCCGAGATGAACCTCTTCCTTCTGCTCGGCGCGGCTGGCCTGTCGCATTCTCTGTTCGGCGAGCGGCTTATCCCGATTGGCACCGTGTATGATCCGTTCATCGCGCGCGGCCTCGATGCGCTGAACTATGCCTGTTACCAGGATGCGCGTTTCATCATTGCGGGCACGCCGAGCGGCGTGACGCTGGCGCCGGAAGGCGGGGCGCACCAGTCGATCGGCGCGCAGCTGATCGGCATGAGCCAGGACGGGCTCGTCTCGTTCGAGCCGGCCTTCCTCGATGAACTCTCGATCATCATGGACTGGAGCCTCGACTACCTGCAGCGCGACGGCGAGGGCGACCCGGACGAACGCACCTGGCTGCGCGACGAGACGGGCGGCTCGGTCTACCTGCGCCTCTCGACCCGGCCGATCGAGCAGGTGCGCGTCTGGAAGCGCGATGACGCGGCCTTCCGGCAAGGCGTCATCGATGGCGGCTACTGGCTGCGCCCGCCCGGGCCGAACTGCGAAGTCGTGATTGCCTATCAGGGAGTCGTGGCGCCGGAAGCCATCAAGGCCGCCGCGCGCATCGGCGAAGGGCGCCGCGATATCGGCGTGCTGGCGGTAACCTCCGCAGACAGACTGAATTCAGGCTGGACGGCTGCGCGCCGCGCCCGTGCGCGCGGGCAGCGCAAGGCGCTGAGCCAGATCGAACGGCTGATGGAGGGCGTGCCCCGGCATTGCCAGCTGATCACGGTGACCGATGGCCACCCGGCTACGCTGGCCTGGATCGGCGGGGTGAAGGGCCATGCGGTGACGCCGCTGGGGGTCGAGCATTTCGGCCAGACCGGCACGATCCGGGACCTTTACCGGCACTTCCAGATCGACGCCGACGCGATTGTCTCGGCGGCGAGCCATCTGTCGCCGGGCAAGGTGCTGAAATAGCTGGGCCAGCTATGGTTTCGCGTTTTCGAATTCGGGGTGACAGCAAGCTGATCGATCCGATTTAAGCTTCTCGGGGAGCGGGAAGGGTATTGTTTGGGCCTTCAGTCACGCGAATCTGCCCTCTTCGCTCGCCGCCCGACTGGGTATCCCGTTACCAAATTGCAACACAATCGGTTCGTTTGAATTCGAAGTCGAAAACGTTAAAAAATAGAATTGCATTCGAAGTCATTTTGTGTGTCGATGTGACAAAGGCGCGCTGGCATGGCCGCCTGTCAGCTATGGAGCAGGGTGCAATGTCGATGTCGCATAATCTGAAATGGGCTTTGTCGAGCGGCGTCGCTGCGCTTGCTTTGGGCGCGCCGGCCTTGGCTCAGGAAGAGGCACAAGGCGAAACTGAGCGCAAGCTCGGCGTGATCACCGTCACTTCGGAGAAGCGGGCCGAGAGCATCCAGGACGTCCCGCTGTCAGTCACCGCCGTATCGGGCGAAGCGCTCGGCGCGGCAGGCATCGTCGACCTTTCCACACTCGACAAGCTTGCCCCGGGTCTGCAGTTCGGCCAGTCCGGCACGGACGCCCGGCCAGCGATCCGCGGTGCGCGCACTGAAAACGTCTCGGTCCAGCAGGACCCGATCGTCTCGTTCTACGTCGACGGCGTCTACCGTTCGCTGACATCGCAGGCTCTTGCCTCGATGGTCGACGTCGACCGTGTCGAGGTCCTCCGCGGGCCCCAGGGCACCCTCTACGGACGCAACGCTTTTGGCGGTGCGGTCAACGTCATTTCCAACGCCCCGTCGGCTGATCCCGAATACGGTGCGTCGGTTCTCTACGGAAACTATGACCGGGTCCGTGTCGAAGGCTACGGAAACGTTCCGCTTTCGGATGATCTGTTCCTGCGCGTCGCTATCTCTTCGGACACGCATGAGCCCATCATCGAGAACAGTTTCAATCCTGAAGCAGGCCTTCGCGACAAGGACGAGCAATATGTGCGAGCAGCGCTACGCTGGGAGCCAACCGATGCTCTGGACCTGACGCTCCGCGCCAGCCGCTGGCAGCAGGGCGGGCTCGGTAACTCCGAGTTCGGCGCCAAACTGATGGGCCGGGCGCTCAACCGCACCAATCTGGCAGCCGTGCTCACTTCGCCTATCGAGCGCGTCAATCCGCGCGTCGGCGGCGGCAATAGTCCTGTTCCGGCCGATCCGTACACGATCGATTATGATTATGTCCCGGTCCTTGATACCGTGCAGGACAGTGTCGATGCAGAGCTGAATTACGATCTTGGCTGGGCAAACTTCAAGGCGTTGGTCGGCTATGCCGACTTCTCGACGCTGCGCACGGCAGATACGGACCTCTCCCGGTTCCCCAGTGGATTTGCAGGCCAGCAGGATGAAGTGGAATCCTGGTCGCAGGAGTTCCAACTCGCGTCGACAACCGATGGACCGCTCGAGTGGACAACCGGTGCTTACTTCCTGCAGGAAAAGAAATCCGGTCTCTTTATCTTCGACCGCGTCTTCACGACCGATGCGTTGACCAACAGGCCGACAACAACGATCGCCCCAGTGGGTTCAGACTTCAACTCGCTGGCAAAGGTCGACGTCGACAGCTACGCCATCTATGGCCAGGCCACCTATTCGCTGACGCAAGCCCTGCGCCTGACGGCCGGCCTTCGCTACACGGAAGACGAGAAGGATTTCTCGCGCGTAACGACCGGCCAGAACACCACGCCGATCACCTTCCTGACAAACGCGGGTGCTCCGGCCACGGTATTCCGGGACACGGCGACGTTCGACAAGACAACGTGGAAACTCGGCGGCGAATACGACCTCACAGAAGACAATCTGATCTATGCCAGTGCCTCCACCGGTTTCCAGTCGGGCGGCTTCAACAACTCCGCTGATGCGGTAACCGGCGGCGCGTCTTTCGATCCGCAGGAAGTCCAGGCTTACGAAATCGGATCGAAGAACGTCTTCCTTGATGGCAACATGATCGTGAACCTCGCGATCTTCCAGAACGAGTATGAAGACCTTCTCGCCAACGAGTTCGTAACGGTTGGCGCCGGAACGGTTGTAACCATCTCGACCAATGCCGGCGAAGCCAAGGCAACGGGTGTTGAAATTGATGCAAGCTGGGCGGCAACCGACGCACTTCTGCTCTCCGCCAAGGCCTCGTTCCAGAATGCCGAGTTTGGCCAGTATGTGATTGCCGAACCTATTTCGGGCGCTCAGATCGATCTTGATGGTCGTCAGGTCGCCCTGATGCCGGAATTCACCCTGAACCTTGGCGGCACTTATGATATCGCCCTGTCCGGCGGCGGACGGATCACGCCTTCCGCCAATCTCTACTATTCCAGCGACTATGTGTCGAACGATGTGGGTTACGAGTTCTCGCGTCAGGACGCCTTCTCGAAGCTCGACCTGCGCCTGACCTATAATGCGCCGGACGATGCCTGGTATGCAGAGATCTTCGGTGACAACATCACCGACGAGGCGACCATCAACCGCACCGTGATCTTCGGGCAGGGCGCCATCGTGCAGAACTTTGCAAACCCGTCGATGTACGGCGTCCGGCTTGGCTTCAAGCGGTAGATGGCTCTAATGAAGGTCAGCGCGCCGGATCAGATCCGGCGCGCTGTCCGTATACCGTTGGACAGCTCTGACCGAACAGAAAGGCTTTGCCCGACATGAGCCTGCTCGACTGGTCAATCATCGCCGTCTACCTGATCGCCAATCTCGCCCTCGGGTATGCAATGAGCCGCAAGGTTCATACGGCCGAAGATTACCAGATCGGAGACCGGTCTGCCCCTTGGTGGGCTATCGGCATCTCGGTCATTGCGACCTATGTCAGCGCGCTCTCCTTTCTAGGCGGGCCGGCCTGGGCGTATGGCGACGGTATGGCGGCGCTCGCCATTCATGTGAATTATCCGCTGGTGATCTTTGCGGTCGTTGTTGTTTTCCTGCCCTTCTTTTTCAACAGCGGCGCAGCTTCGATCTACGAATATCTCGAGCACCGGTTCGGTGCTTCCTCGCGGTCCGTCCTCAGCCTCATTTTCCTCATAAGCCAGACCATCACAACCGCTTCTATTCTCGCAGCCACCGCAATTGTGGTCACGTTCGTGACCGGGCTCTCACCCGAATGGTCGATCCTCGGAATGACGGTGATCGTGCTCGTCTATACGCTGATGGGCGGCATGAATGCGGTGATATGGACGGATGTGCTTCAGGGCGTGATCCTCTTCATAGGCGCCGGCACAATTCTGTGGTGCCTTATCGACATCCTCAATCCCGTATCCGACGCCGTCGCCGTGCTCGCCGCTGCCGACAAACTGAACGCGCTGCGCACCGAACTCGATTTCTCGGTCGCCCCGACCGTGTGGTCCGGAGTCTTCGCGATGACCCTCTTTCACATAACCGTATACGGTGCGAACCAGATGATGGTGCAACGCGCACTGGCTGCCCGGACGATCGGCGATGCCAAGAAGTCCTACCTAATGATGGGGTATGCAGCGTTCTTCATCTATCTTCTATTCTTCTCCATCGGCGCACTGCTTTACGTGCATTTTGAAGGGAGGCCGTTCGAGCAGCCAAACGATATCATCCTCGTCTTCGCCAAAAGCCTCGCCATTCCCGGACTGATGGGGCTTCTGGTTGCCGCGATCCTTTCTGCTTCCATGTCGAGCCTTTCATCTGCGCTAAATTCTCTGTCGACGGTTGGCGTTGCCGACTTCTATCGCCGCTTCTTGCGCCGCAATGCGGGTGATGGACACTACCTGCTGGTGGCGCGCCTGATGACGGTGGGCTGGGCATTGCTGTCGGTTCCGATCGCGCTCGCATTCATCCGTAGCGGCGGCTCGGTGCTTGAAGTCCTGTCCGAAGCCGGTTCCTATTTTGTCGGTGCCAAACTTGCGATGTTCGGGCTCGGCTTCTTCTCAAAGCATACGAGTGAGCGCGGGCTGCTCGTGGGTGTCGCAGCAGGCTTTCTGGGGCTCGCCGTGGTGGCCGGCGGGATTTCAGTTCCCGGCCTCGCTGTTCCGGATATTGCCTGGCCCTGGTTCGTGGTCATCGGGGGAGGGGTCAATATTCTCGTCTCATGGACGGCCAGCGTCCTGATCGATGGCTTCAAGCCGGACTGGCACCCGTATTCCGTACCCGGACAGATCCGGGCATTCCGGGAAAAGGGCCTGCCGGAAACTCAGGATGGCTGGTCGCTTGTCCCGGGCCGTATCGATCCTCCCGTCTGGGGCCTCCTGATCTTTTTCGCCGCAACCATCATCTTCCTCGTCTTCGCAGCGCGGCTTGGCGGAACCTGATCCGCTTGCGGTTTGCATTCGAATGCAATACGTCTTTCCTGCAGGCCTCAAGGGAGACGGTTCATGGCGATCTGGCTGAAACAGGGAATTGACCCCGACATCAAGCAGAAGACGGACAGCGCTGTTCGCAAGACCGTCGAAGACATCCTCGATGCCATCAGCGCGCGCGGCGACGCCGCGGTGCGCGAACTCTCTACGAGGTTCGATGCCTGGAGCCCGGCATCCTTCCGGCTGAGCCGCGAGGAGATCGAGGCCTGCTACAAGGAGCTTGATCCGCAGGCGATCGAAGACATCAAGTTTGCGCAGGCTCAGGTCAGAAACTTTGCCGAAATCCAGCGCAGCTCGCTTCGCGATGTCGAAGTCGAAACGCTGCCGGGTGTAACGCTCGGGCACAAGAATATCCCGGTCAATTCGGTCGGCTGTTATGTGCCGGGCGGAAAGTACCCGCTCATCGCGTCAGCCCATATGAGCATCGTTACCGCGCGGGTCGCCGGCGTGCCCCGGATCGTCGCGACCGCGCCGCCCTTCAACGGCCGGCCACATCCGGCGATCGTTGTCGCGATGGATCTTGCCGGCGCACACGAGATCTACACGATTGGCGGCGTCCAGGCGATCGGGGCCATGGCCGTCGGTACAGAGACGATCGCGCCGGTCGACATGATTGTCGGCCCCGGAAACGCCTTTGTGGCCGAAGCGAAGCGCCAACTGTTTGGCCGGGTGGGCATCGATCTCTTTGCCGGGCCGACCGAAACGCTGATCATCGCGGACGAGACGGTCGACGAGGATTTCTGCGCTGCCGACCTGCTGGGCCAGGCAGAACACGGACCCAACTCGCCGGCGATCCTTCTGACCAATTCCGAACCCCTCGCCAGACGCACGATGGACGCCGTCGAGCGACAGCTCAAATGGCTCCCGACTGCGGAAATCGCCGGCAGGGCCTGGAAGGACTATGGTCAGGTCATTGTCTGCGACAGCTACGAGGAAATGGTCCAGGTTGCCGACGAGATCGCCTCGGAGCACGTTCAGGTCATGACCCGGGACCCGGACTACTTCCTGCAGAACATGACCAATTACGGCGCCCTGTTCCTTGGGCAGGAGACCAACGTCTCTTATGGCGACAAGGTTATCGGCACCAACCATACCCTGCCGACCATGAAAGCTGCCCGCTATACAGGCGGGCTATGGGTGGGTAAGTTCCTCAAGACGTGCACCTACCAGCGCGTGACGCGCGAAGCTTCTGTCTTTGTTGGAGAATATTGCTCGCGGCTTTGCGCTTTGGAAGGGTTTGCCGGTCATAAGGAACAGGCAGATATCCGAGTGAGGCGCTATGGCCAGCGGCCGACAGAAAGACAACCCGCCTGATGAGGCGCCCAATAGCCTGCCGCTGATCCGCGGAAGGCGCGCGACGTCCTATGATGTCGCCCGTCTTGCCGGTGTCTCGCAATCGGCTGTGTCGCGCTGCTTCAAGCCGGGCGCCAGCGTCTCGGGCAAGATGCGCGAACGGGTGCTGAAGGCCGCCGAAGAGCTTGAGTACCAACCGAACGCCATCGCCCGGGGACTGATCACGCAGCGCTCCAACCTCGTCGCTGTCCTGGTTTCTGGCCGGCTCAATCTCTATTACCCAGAGGTGCTGTTCCGGTTGACGGACGAACTTTCAAAGGTCGGCCTGCGGGTGCTCTTGTTCACGGTCGACAGCGAAGACGACGCCGAGAGCGTAATCGAACAGGCCTGGCAGTTCCAGGTGGACGGGCTGATCTCGGCCTCGCACCTCTCCAGAGCCCAGTACGACCTGCTCCAGAAACGTTCGATCCCGGTCGTCTTCTTCAACCGCTATTTTACAGACCGCTCCACGAACGTCGTCTACTGCGATCCAAGGGCGCAGGTGGACGCGCTGGTCGAGCGACTGGTGGAGTTCGGTCACAGACGGTTCGGTCTGATCCGCGGTCCCAAGGACAATATGGTCGGCTTCGAGCGCATTCGCCTCGTCACCGAAGCTCTGCAGCGCTACCGGGTCGCCGAGATCAGGGAAGTCCAGGGTGACTTCACCTATGACAGCGGCGGCGCAGCGCTCCAGGAGCTTTGCGTACATCCGGCCACGCGGCCAACGGCGATCATCTGTGCCAATGACATGATGGCTCTCGGGTGCATGGACGAAGCGCGCTCCGTCCTTGAACTGAATATCCCCGATGATCTTTCCATCGCCGGGTTTGATGGCATCGGCATGTCCCAGTTTGCCAGCTACGAACTGACCACGATCCGCCAGCCGATCGGGCGGATGTGCCAGGCCGCCGTTGCCATGATCGCAGCGCGGGCCGAGCTGCCTGACCAGTCGAACGAGAGACGGGTTTTTGAAGGCGCGATTCTCGAAGGGCGTTCTATTGCGAAGGCTCCCTGACCACGTTATGCATCCGAATGCAAAACGGAGGCGATATGGCCCGGTCATCGACGAGAATCCTCACCACACATGTGGGGAGCCTGCCTCGGTCCAAGGCTGTCACTGACCTTGTGTTCGCCGAAGAGCGCGGCGAGCCCATTGATGCTAGACTGGCAAACGAAACCCTGACCGTCGCCGTTCGCGCCGCCGTCAAGCGCCAGGCGGATGCCGGGATCGACATCGTCTCGGACGGGGAGATGAGCAAGATCTCCTATGCGACCTATATCAAGGACAGGATCACCGGGTTTGAAGGCGACAGCCCTCGCCGGGCGCCCAAGGACCTTGAAGCGTTCCCGACCTTCCTCGAGCGTCAGGCAAAAGGAGGCGGGACCCCCTCCTATCGGCGCCCGAAGTGTGTCGGGGAAATCCGTGTAAAGAGCATGCAGCCCCTTGAAGAGGATCTGGCAAGATTCCGGCTCGCACTTGATTCAGTGCCTGACCGCACAAGTTTCATGAACGCCGCCAGTCCGGGCGTGATCGCGCTCTTCCAGCCAAACGAGTACTATCCGGACGATGACGCCTATCTCGAAGCGCTCGCCGAAGCGATGCGGCCGGAATACGAAGCCATCGTTGCCGCTGGCCATGTGCTGCAACTCGACAGCCCCGATCTCGGTCTCGGCCGGCACATGATGTTCAAGGACAGGCCCGAGACAGAGTATCTCGCCCGCATCTCCCGCCATGTCGAAGTCCTGAACCATGCACTCCGCAACATTCCCGCAGACGCTGTGCGCATGCATATCTGCTGGGGCAATTACGAGGGCCCTCACCACTGCGACGCGCCGCTCGATATCGTGTTGCCGGTCGCGCTGAAGGCCAAGCCATCCGGCCTTCTCTTCGAGAACGCCAATCCGCGCCACGGGCATGAGTGGACGGTCATGCAGACCGCTGCCGACACGGGGCTTCTCAAGGACAAGATCCTTATCCCAGGCGTCATCGATTCGACGACGAACTTCATCGAGCATCCGATGCTTGTCGCCGAGCGCATCGAGAAGTTCGCGCGCATCGCGGGTCCCGAGAATGTGATAGCGGGAACCGATTGCGGGTTCTCGACATTTGCGGGATTTGGCGCAGTCGATGAAGAGATTGTCTATGCAAAGCTCGCCGCGCTCGCGGACGGCGCTGCGATAGCTTCGAGGCGTCTGGGGCTATGACACTCAAGGACCAGCTCGGTGCGCGTGCCCCGCTATTGGGGACTTTCCTGAAGACGCCGTCTTCAATGATTGCCGAAGTCCTGGTCCGGACAGACCTCGACCTTGTTTGTATCGACGCCGAGCACGCCCCATTTGATCGGCGGGACATAGACGCCTGCATTCACGCTTTCGTCGGCGCGGGAAAGCCCGTCATTGTTCGTGTGCCGGCAAACGCGCCTGAGCATATTCTCAATGCGCTCGATTGCGGGGCGACCGGTATTCTGGCGCCGCATGTCCGAAATGGCGAGGATGCCAGACGGCTTGCCAGCGATTGCAAGTATGGGTCGGGCCGCGGCTATGCCGGCTCGTCCCGGGCGGCCAGGTACGGCGCCCGGACCATGCGCGAGCATATCACGCTGAGTAATGCCGCAACCTGCGTCATTGCCCAGATTGAGGATGCCGAGGCGCTGCCTCATCTAGCTGATATCTTCTCCGTATCCGGAATAGATGCCTTCTTCATTGGCCGGGCAGACCTTGCCGTATCGATGGGCGCTGATAGTCCTGATGACCCCCGTGTGATCGACGCCGTCACCCGCATCTGCCGGCAGGGCGTGGCATCTGGCGTCTGCATCGGCATGTTCACAGCCAATCTGAGCGAAATCGCCGGATGGCGAGAGCAGGGCGCGAGCCTGTTTCTGCTGGGCTCGGACCACGGGTTCCTGTTATCCGGTGCGCGCGCGCTCAGCGAAAGCGTCAGACGCCAATTCTAGCGACGACGGGCTTCGGAGATCTGCCGGCGGACGGCAAGGTCATCCCAGACGCAGACATCCTCGCGCACCCTTCCGTTCATGACGCGCATGTGTGAGACCCCCATGAAGAAGACCGGCGCGCCGGTCGGTGGGCCATATCGACCGGGGCCAGTATGAACGCCCGCCGCAGACCAGCGCACGGCCACGTCTCGCGCCTCGCCGAGATAACCAATCTCTGCCACATGATCGATGGAAAGGGACAGATCCGGAAAGGCGCTCCAGAACGGCTCGAACCAGGCGCAGATGTCGTCAGGTCCATAAAGCGAAGTGGCACCCGGATAACTGCCTGTGACCCGAAAATCGTAGGCTTTTTCTGCGTCCTGGAGGCCTCTTGATTGCCAGATGGACCGAAGGGCTGACACGGCCGTTTCTGTGGCAGAAAGACCGATTCCTGTAGCTTGGTGACCAGCCGTCACGCGGCGGCGGCTCTCGGCATGAAAGTCGATCAGACTGAACCTCCGATCACCGTCTGCAGCGGACTGGCGAGCGGCTATTGCGTCCGGTTCAAGACCGAGCTGCGTGATAAGGCCCAGATTGTCACGCACGAGCCACTCCCGGAAGATCCGGTTATCCTTGCACAGGCAGTCTGCGATTGTTTGTACACGGACGCGCTTGCCTGTCGCCGGACCGAATTCGCCAGCCCCGGTATGGGTCATCTTGGACGTGATGAGATGAGAGGAATAGAAGGTTCCAGGTTCATCCTCCGACCAGATGACATTGTCGGCATCGAGGCGCCGGTCATTGAAGACCGCCAGGGTAGCCCTCGTATTGTCCGCCACCGTTTGAGCGCCGACAATATCGCCGCCGAGCGTGTGAATAAGGCAATCGGAGGTGTACCATTCGAGGCAGAGATCGATTTCGCGGTCGTGCCAGATCCGGTCAGTAATCCGGATGATATAGTGCGGGAAATCAACGAACTCTTCGGCGAAACCCGGCAGCGCCATGCGCCGCCCGGGCGCCGGGTTCATCATGTCCTTTACATCCGTCGTGGCAACGTGGGTGATGGGTAGCGGCATGTTCATCAGGTTCCTACTGGGCGGTCCAGCCGCCGTCGACAATGAGGCTCTGGCCTGTAATCATCCGGCCGCCCGGTCCGGCGAGAAAGACAACGGCGCGTGCAACGTCCTCGACATCAGCCAGCTGTCCGAGCGGAATCATGCGTTTGACGAAGGCAGCAAAATCCGGGTCTGCCAGCATCGGTTTCGTCAATTCTGTCTCGACAAATGTGGGCGCCACCGAATTGACCTTGATGCCGCGCGGGGCAAGTTCGATCGCCATCGCCTTTGTGAGGCCTTCAATTGCATGTTTCGTCATGCAATAGACCGTACGGCGGGCCGATCCAACATGCCCCATCTGCGATGTGATATTGATCACCCGTCCCTCCGGGTTCATCCGCCGAACCACGGCTCTGGAGATCCGGTAGGTCGCCCGGATGTTGAGATCGATCATCGAATCTAGAACAGCGTCGTCGACCTCTTCCATCAGCCTTGGAACGTTGGTTCCGAGATTGTTGACGAGGATGTCGAGCGGGGGAAGGGCGTCCAGCTTTTCAAGGAAACCGTCTGAAGTGGCATCCGCGCCGAGGAGTATCGTGCGCTTAGACATCTCCTGCGCGAGGCTGTTCAGCGCCTCCGAAGGCCGCGCCGCAGCAATGACTGAACCACCCGAGGCGTCGAGCAGGCGGGCAATTGCCCTGCCGATGCCTCGGCTTGCGCCGGTGACGAGACAGGTTCTGCCCTCAAGCTCGGTTCCAGCCGTCACGGTCAGTGTGCGGCGTTGTTGTCTGTACGCACACAGACGAGTTCAGCAAGGGTAGCTCCTGGATTTCGCAATGCGCGACGTGAATTGGCCGGAAACGTGATCGTATCTCCAGGGCTGGCGGTGACGGTCTCGCCGGCAAGGCTCACGTCCACGTTTCCAGACTGTACGAACCAGACATCCGCGCCGTCGAAGTCATGTGCCGGAATGACAGCGCCTTTTTCCAGATTAAGCTTAGACACCGTGAACCCATGGTGCCAGTTCATGCGTCCGCTGCCAATAAGGGCAGTATCCGTAACACCGGGAAGATCGCCCATCGCGCCTTTTGGTCCTGAAGCTCCTGCTCGTGCAACACAGGCTTCGAGTTCGGCCGGAGTAAAGCGGCTCAGGCCCGCGACCTGGCCGCGTGACGTTGGCGGCATGGGCGCTTTTCCTAGAGGAATGGTTTCGCCTGCGGCGAGGTCAACCAGCGAACCATCATCCAACAGGACGAGGCCATATTCCTTTGCCATTTCAAAAACCTTGGGGGCCCAAAGCACCCGGCCCGGATCGTCGCCGCCCAGAACGGCCCACAGAAATCCGGTATCGGCTCCGATGTTCGTAAAACCCCGGAAGACGCCGGTCGGAATCGAAATCAGGTCGCCCGGGCCCATCTCGACGCTCGCGTCCTCGCCGTGCTCTCCGAGGTCGAAGCGCCAGCGGCCAGAATGAACAAAGAAGACTTCAGCCGTCTCATGGCTGTGCTGGGAGTTCGTGCAACCTGGTGGCTGACGTGCGCCGCCGATGTTGAACCCGTGCGGCTCACTGATATGGACATGCTGGGCAGGATTCTCGGATACGCCGGGACCGATGATCGTGAAGTTTTCCTTCTTGTCGGAGCCAGGCGTGCGCGTGTCGATAAAGGCATTCAAGCACGGCCTGAGGTCAGCATATCGAACGATCCGGGTCGCCGCGATCTGAGGGTGGGTGGTGTCATTGGTCACCATACTGTTTCTCTCCCTGTCCCTTTCGGGATGACTATGTGTTGAAGGCGGCTGTTCGGACATTTGTAGAAGGCGAGGCGGATGTCGACAGAAGACGGAGCAATGAGGCGTTAACTTGCGCGGGTTGCTCCAAGGTCGAGATATGACCGCAGGGGCTAAGGACGCAGAGCTCGGACGTTGGTATGGCCGCTGCAATCTCTTCCTGCCGGGAAAGTGGACAAACTCTGTCTTCGTCTCCAGCAATGACGAGCACGGGGCAGGAAATCGACGGCAGTAGCTCAAGTTGCGACGGCCGTGTCATCAGCGCCACCGACTGACGGATAAATGTCTCCGGACCAAGGCGCTGGCCCATCGCTGCGATGAGCTCGGTCAGGTGTTCCGAATTATGCCCCGCTGCAAAATACTTTGGTGCGAGCTCCTGGCGCAGGACATCTGCCAGTCCGCCTTCGACCACCTGGCGCAGCTGTAACTTGCGGGAAGGGCCGGTCGTATCCGCCCGGGCCGTCCCATTCAGCAGCGCCATATGCGAAACCTGCCCGGGGAACTGGCGCCAGATTTCCAGTGCCACGATAGCCCCCATGGAGAGGCCCACAAGCGCTACTCTGCCGGACACGCCTCGCATCGCTTCCCGGGCCATCCGCTCTATCGAGGCGCTGTCGCCATAGTCGACCGTCCGGCAGCCTAGCCCGGCGGCCCTGAGCGCCAGCGCCTGGGGCGTGAACAGGCGCTCATCGCACATAAACCCGGGCAGGAAGAGGACATCCTGGATGGCCATCGACGGGGTTCTCGCAAGTTACTGGCACCGACACCTCGACCATTGTGCATTCGAATGCAAAAATCAATCCGCTTGTTGCCTGGCAGCCGGATGCGGCGGTGCCGGCGACCCGTCAGCTTTCCAGGCGCCGAAGGCTCTTCAGTCGCGCGAAGATATCCAGGCCTTGCTGGGCCAGGTAATAGGGCAGGTCGATAAAGACCCAGTTCTCGGCGAGTTTGTCGCCGTCGCGCCGGTAGATATCGACGATGCGCATCTCTGAAGGCTTCCTGGCTTCCGGAAGCCCGAGAAAGCCCCCGGAATTGCGGTTGGAGAGATTTGCCCAGCCAAAGAAGCCGCAATAATTGCCCTCAGCTATGCGGGCGACGTGACCGTGGTAGATCTTGTCGGTGAGACCGAGCCGGAAGGGATACTGATGCTGTTCCTGGTAGCGGGAGATCGTATAGCTCGCGCCGATCCCGCAGGGCCCGTACCAGATCATGTCTTCGTGCCAGGTGCGGGCGAGCAATTCTGGCGGGCAGCGATAGTCGTCGAGATGGTTGATTGCGCTGAGGTCAGCGATCATCTCGTTCACGAGCTCAAGCGTCTTGCGCGTATCCTTTTCATCAGCTTCTGATCGGATGATTCCGTCATGCGTCCGCGGACCCGGATAGACGAAGTAGGTGCCCGTCATCGGAGGAAGAGGGTAGACGCCCGCCTGCTGCATAAGGCCGATCAGGTCACAAAAGAGCGCGCTTTCACTGATCCTGCCGTCCACAACATGATGGAACTCGGCATAGCGAAGAAACGCCATTCTGCCGGTTGCAGGAATGCCCAGCCAGTCGGTGTCGAACAGCCCCATGAAATGGCCCATGCTGCAGGTCCAGGTCCCGCTGCGTCCTTCGACATTGTTCTCGCCGGCAAAGAAGATGTCCTCGCGCCGCTGCAAACCTGTTAGGGCGCGGCGCAGCGGGATCCAGAATTGCTCGACGACTTCGCTCGAGCCGTTGAGTTCGCCAAACGGATACATCCCCCGCCATTTATAGTCAGCACCGAGTACGGTGTTGGCGAGGCGCGCCAGCCCGTCTATTGAGCTTTTGTCAAACTGCCGGACAAAATCAGAGACGACCTGTCGTGCGAGGTGGGGCTGAGTCATTCCGGTGGGCATCCTGTCGGTCAGCCCCCTGCGTATCAAAGATGAATTCGAATGCAAGCTTTCAGCGGCGCGCTGCTTCTGCGCTTGGTATCTGAGGACAAACGGAAAACGTGACGATGCCGGGCCTCCAATGGTTTCGGGACGTTCCCCACCGTTTAATTTCAATAGCTCGCCCCCATTGTGACACCGTTTGATTCAAAGGGCGTGAACATCTCAGCGCTGATACCGAGAACGCGTCGCCAGCAGTTCAGCAATTCTCTCGCTTGTCTTGTCGGCGGCCGCTCTGAGCGGGTCGTCGATATGGACATAGCGTTGGGTGACGCCCCGGGATGCGTGACCCAGCATCGCTCTGATTGTCAGCTCGGAATATCCCAGGTCGCCGGCGACGCTTGCAAAGGTGTGCCGAAGTACGTGCATCGTGACATCATTCCAGCCGAGTTCTGCCGTGATGCGGCCGAGGACCCGTGGTACCCCCACGAAATGGCCTTCACCTATTGCTCCTTCAAACACGTAGGCGCTTTCCGTTGCCGAACGCATGTTCCGGACGATCTCGAGCGGTGCTGATCCGATCACTCGGACCTGCGCGCCGGTCTTGGTCTCAGCAAAGCGAATGACGCGGGAGTCGTGATCGACCCATTTATGCTCGAGGCTCAGTACCTCGAGACGACGAAACCCCGTGAGCAGTGCAAACCGGATTGCTTCGAGTGCAACCGGGTGCTCGATCCCTTCTGCAGCTTGAAGTGCTTTACCAAACGCTCTGATCTCATCGGTACTCAGGCGGCGCTGCTTCTTGTTGTCCGCGTGGCGCCGGACGCCGCGGGCAGGATTGCGCTCAACCATGTCGAACCGGATCGCATGTTCGAAGATCGAGTGAATGGTTCCGACCGCGCGGGCCCCGACTCCCGGGCCGCCCGTGGTATGCCCGCCGCGCCCATCACGGGGTTTAGCGGTCTTGCCGGCGATAATGTCTGCCTGGAGTTTCTCGATGTCGCCGCGCCGCAGTCCTTCGATCTTTCGTGTCCCGATGAGCGGAAGGATGTGGGTCTTGATCCGGCTATCATCCATGTCCAACGTTGATCGCTTGATCGGCCGGCGCATCCGACCAAGGATCCTGCCGTCACGTGCTTCGGTCAGGTACCAGTTGCAGAGGTCGGCAACCGTCAGGCCTTCTCGCTTTGACTGCTTTTCCTGGAGTGGGTCGTCGCCTTTGTAGACCTCCACCATCTTTTCCATCGCCCAGCGGCGTGCGTCCTCCACCGAAAAGGCGCCGTAGCGTCCCAGCACCATTCGCCGGCTACGGTTCTCTGCATTGCGATACTGGAGGACGAACGTCTTGGTTCCGGACCGCGTCACTTTGACCCCGAAGCCTTTGAGTTCGTCGCACCACAGGAAGGTGTCCTTTGTCGGGTCTGCCTTTGTGGTCTCCAAAATTCGTTTTGTGAGCTTCGTCATCGCCGTGGTGTTCTTTCCTCGTTTTTTTGCTTACTTTCACAGAGCGTGCCGACGAGTAAGCAAAAAGTAAGCAACAGAACGAGAAACGCCGTGATGCGCGATGAGAGGCTGTGAAGCGTGATTTAAAATAAAACGTATTAAAAACAGAAAGTTGTGACGGGTTGGGACAGTTGAAGATTTAGGATGAAATTCCTAGGTTATCGCCCGGAGCCGATTGCCAAGGTTGGGGTCGAGAGTTCGAATCTCTTCGCCCGCTCCAGAGAAAATCGTAAAAAGATAAATAAAATCAAAGCCCTACCGGGCTCCCAGGCCTCGCTCGCTTGACGTTTGACGGAATTCTCCCTACAAAAAATCCTACGGATTTCCCTACAAGTGGGATTGGGTAGTGGACAGATCTAACCGGCATCTGAAGCAAAAGCTTGGACATTGGCATTACCAGCGCCGCGTCCCGAAACGCTATGCGCCGTTCGATCCGCGCGGCGTGATCGAATCCTCGCTGCGCACCAAATCCCTTGAGATCGCGCGCATGCGGCGCGACGCCATGGAAGAGTCCGACGACCTCTACTGGGCGATGCTGGCCGGCACCGCGGGGGATACCGGCTCTCCTGAAAACCTTGCCTTCCAGCTCGGTGAGGCCCAGCGCCGTTACAAGGCCGCCCAGACCCGCGCGCTCGCCCGGGGCTTCGTCTATGCCCCGGTCGAGCAGCTGGCGAGCGACGCAGACCTCGGCGAACTCGTGGCCCGCATCCGCCGCGTTGACGCAGCCGACAGAGGCCGGCCGAGTCCGGCAGAGAAGGTCGAGGCCGACGCCCTCCTGGGCACCGTCCCGCTGCCGCCGGTCACCGTTTCGGCCGCCTTCGAGATTTACTGCTCGGACATTGCGGCTAGCGAACTCATCGGCAAATCTGAAACCCAGATCCGGGCCTGGAAGAAAACCAAGCGGCGGGGTGTCCAGTATTTCATTGATGTCGTCGGCGACCGGAACATGCGGGACATCACCCGGCAGGACGCCCAGCAGTATTATAACTGGTGGAAGGACCGCGTCGTGCCAAAGCCCGGCCGGGAAGCGCTGAGCACCAAGACGGCTAACCGCGATGTCGGTAACATGCGCCTCCTTTACAGCGCCTACTTCAAATACATCGGTGAAGAAGACCGGCCGAACCCGTTCCGCTGTCCGTCGTCAGGTATTTTGAGACTTCAGGCTGCCTGACTTAAGGAGGGTCTGGCGCATCTGTGTTTGAGTTAAGCAGCGGATTGGGCGTGCTGCAAGCGCCGCAGTTTCATCGTCCTCCTTTTGATTTTCTCGCGTTC
>WGLS01000007.1 GCA_016125455.1 Alphaproteobacteria bacterium | reverse complement strand
GCCCGTCGCAATCACGAAGGGTTCGAAGAATTTCCACTCCTTGTCCGTCATCAACCCGCGAACCATCGCCGTCTCCCAAAAGACAGCGTTGAATCAGCGTTCGCGACCGTTGGGAATCCACTTTGTCAACAGCTCCTAGGTGCGTTTGCTTCTGTTGCGGCTCTCGTTGCCGCATTCGGCAATGAGCACCAAAAGCAGGCTCATGATCACACCTTCATCTTTGGAAGGGAGCCGACCGGCATCGTTGGCTTCTACGTGAGATTTTCTTCCATCTTCGCTACGCTGTTCAAAATCCTGGCGGCTGGTCTAATCGGAACGCTATTCTTCTCAACCGCCGCACAGACCGAGCGCGTTAGCGAAGGCGCGCTTGCGTTAGCGATAACGCTCGTGCTGGGCGTCGGCTTTATCTATGTCCTGAAAGGACGCCATAGCGGCGCAGCACTTCGATGGGGCTATTTTCGATTAGTGCTCCCTCTAGGTGTCATTTATGCTCTTGTGATCAATTGGGCATCGATCGTGGCGCTTATGGCTCCGAAAGCGGTCGTAGAAGAACAAGGGTTCTTCGCGCGCACTTTGAACGCCGCTGCGAACGCTTTCGATGGCTTGAAAAACATCTTCTCGGGCTCACAACCTTTCCGCGTTTGCAGCAATCTGCCAGCCAAAATCCAAAAAGGATTTGAGATTGAGGACATTGGAATCGCAAGCGATTGCTACTTCACTGCGATGGATATGCTCGATCAGCTTCTCGCAGGTTTCTTGCGGATTTTTATTCCCAGCGAGGCGGGGATTCTAGCTGTTCAAATCTTTTTCTCGACCGAACTTCAAACGGGTCTCATTACCACGCCGATTGCTGTTGCTCTGGTCAAGAGTTTCAGTCGACCGAGTTAGTCTAGAATGCTTGCGTTGAGATCGGGCCTCGCACTTTCAGGGTACTCTATCAAAATTGATACGTATCAATACTGATAATTGCGCAAGCGGCGGAGTTATGCCTCGATAGAAACATGTACCGGGCAGGGATGGGCGCAAGTCTCCCTGCGTGGAAAGTTTCGGAGTGTTGCGTATGCGTCGCCGGTCGTTGCCGGGCAAGTGGTCCTCGCTTGCTTTTCTTTCCTCCCTTCCCCGATCAATCTTCACTCACCGATACGCGTTCTGGTTCCTGACCCTGCACTTGGTGCCGGTGTTTGCCGCCCTCGGCTTGGGGGTTGCGTTGATCGCGCTCGGCCAGAGCGGGCGGATGCTTTCCCTCTTGCTGCTGAGCTATGTGCCGTTTCTCGCGGCGCAGCTTACCTATCTGGTGCTATCCGGTCGGTGGCGTGAGTATGACCGCTGGTTCTTCACCCGTTGGGCGCGGATGAAAGACCGGATCGCTACGGTTTCCACCAATGTGCATCTGGCGGCTGAGCGGTTATCCACATCGCAACAGGGCGGGTTTCTTCTGACGATGGCGCCGGCATCGTTTGCGATACGAACCAAGGCGCGCAAGGTGATCTATCGCGATGACCGGCATGTCAGCATGATCGCCGGGAGCCGCGCCGGGAAGGGGCGCGACTTTATCATTCCCAATCTCTCGCATTGGCGCGGCTCGGTCATCGCCTATGACCCGAGCGGCGAATTGGTCAAAGCAACCGCGCGGTATCGTCGGGAGGTGCTGGGGCAACGCGTGATCATCCTCGATCCGTTCGGCATTGCCGGCATGGAAAGCGATCAATGGAATCCGATGGCCGAGATTGATTTCGACGGCGATCCGTTGGCGGTGGATCAATGTTATCTGCTGGCTGAGAGCCTGCATTTTGAGCAAAGCCCCGATCCGTTCTGGATGCACGCGCCGCGCAAAATGCTGGCCAGTGTGATCGGCTATGTCGGCACCCGCTCAATCCCTGAGAACTGCCATCTCGGGATGGTGCGGGATCTGTTGATGACCTCGGAGCCGCAAGCCTTGTGGCTGGCCATGGCCCAAAATGACGGGCTTGGCGGCATGTTGCGCCGCTTTGGCGAAGCCAATGAGCACCGTCATCTTGAAGAGCTCAATTCAACGATGGAACTGGCGCGCACGGCGATGAAGTGGCTCGACTCACCCGTCATGGCCGCATTCTCGGCACGGTCGACCTTCTCAATGAAACAACTCAAGCAGGAGCCGACAACGATCTATATCGTCATGCCGGCCGGCATGGGGCGCGCCTATGCGTCGTGGCTGCGCGCGCTCTTTAATGCCGCCTTTGATGTGATGCAGGATGCATCGATCGCGAAGCCGGAGGAGGATGTGCTGTTCCTGATGGATGAATTCCCGGTTCTGGGCCGGATGGAGCGCATCCAGCAGGCCGCCGGCGAGGCGGCAAAGTTCGGCGTGAAGCTGTTCATCTGCGCCCAAGACATCACGCAGATGAAGGAGCATTACGGCCAGAGTTGGGAAACCTTTATCGCCAATGCCGGGCTGCTGATCATGTTCGCAAACAATGATCTCGAGACCCAAACCTATCTCTCAAGCCGTCTCGGTAAAGAGTATTACGCAAAGCATTCGATTTCAACGGGAAGCGGGGCGGGGGCGAGCTCATCCACCTCGAAAACGTTAGAGCTGCGGGATGTCGCCCGTCCCGATCAGGTCGGCGCGCAGGTCTCACGACAGTCCGGTTCGGCATTCTTCTTTATCCCCGGCATGAAGCCGATGCGCTTGCCGCGCGCCAGCTATGACCGCTGGAACATGCTGCAAGGCTATGACGCGATGCCGGAGCGTGAGAAGGAGAAGAAAAAGGTTGAGGTCAAGCGTAAACCCTCACGGCTGGCGGAAATGGATATGCCATCCGAGACGGTTCCGGTTGCGGCGGAGTGAGCAAGGTGAACGGCAAGGGCTTATCCGAACAGGACCGCCACCAGAATGGCGACTGTCATGGTCACGAACAGACCGAACATCCACCGCGTTTGCACGGCGATATCATCGCGGATTTCTTTGGTCTCACGCGAAAGAAATTGCGTCTGATCATGAAATGCCTTTTCAATGCGTTTTTCGGTATCAATCGTCTCTTTCAGTACCCAGTCTTTGTTGGCCAACGCAATATATGGCAATTATGCCTTTGTCGTATTTATCATTATTCGTCTCATTATAACTCACTCGGGCGCAAAAGCGAGAAAATGCTGTGAAACAAACCTTTAACGCCAAAGGCCAGCAAACATACGCATCGCGGCAAGAATCCCTTGAAGCGCATGCGCGCCAGATTGATGATTTTCTGCGCACGCCTTCAAAGCCGGGCGTGCATTTCACCCCGCAAGGCACCATGCGCCGTAACGGCACGCAGGCCGCACATCAGGCGCTGACGCAAAAGCGGGTGGATATCACGCAGGAACTCGACCGCATCAAGCGGGAGATGGCCAAGCGTCAGGACAATCAGCAGACAAAGACCGTTGCAAAGGGTCTTTGAAGCTTTAGCGGCTGCGGCTTACGCGCGTCGCGACCCTGTTACTGATCAACGAGGGAAAGTCTGGCTTCGATCCGTTCTACGCGCGCTTTCAAATCACCGTAATCATAGCGATGGTCAGCATATGATTCATGCAGCAAGGCAATTTCGTTGCGAAGCCCGGCGATTCCCTTTTCCATCAGAATCATGCGCCGGTCCATCGACGACACGCCGCTTTTGAGGTCGGCGAGTTCGGTTCGGATGGCGCGAAGGTGATCAAGGACAAGTTCTTGCGGATCATCTACCATACTTTATTATACCGTATACGAATAAAAGACGCAAGTTCGGACGGCTCTTTGCTGTTTGCCGAAGACTGCCGCAAATTGTTGAACTTTGCCGGTCGCGCATTCTGCCCACGAAAGCAGAAAAAGCGTTGTCGCATAAGCATCTTGCCACCGTCCGGAAATCATTTTTTCATTGACAAACTTGGCATAATATGTCATTATACAGATGATGTTAATCGACGATATTTTGAGTGTGAATGGTACGAGCGGATTTTGCGGATAGTCACAAACAATTTCAGAAAGTGCTTCTGGCTGGCGTAGCGATGTGCATGGCTGCGTATCTCTTCAACCCAACATTGGGTATTGCGCTCGCGATGATGCTGGCCGCCGGGATGATATTCGGCGGTGCTGCCAAAATGGCGCAATCGCGTATCGCTAACCCCTAATCGATTCGATTGAGCGCAAAGGATGCGCCGGCGATGAGAAGGCCGAGCGTGCCCAACACGCCTGCAGGCGGATAAGCGAGCAGACCGATAATTTTCCAGACGAGCCATGCTTCATATCTGACCAGTCGATTGGCCGTGATCTCGGTAATCGTCGACATAGCAAAGATGGCAAAGGGCGTGAGCAGTCCAATGAGACTAAGCCAGCCCCAATGAGTCGAGCGCACCCATTCCCACAGAGCGGTATATTGCCCCGTCAAAATCAACGTGGCGATGAGGGCTGGCAGTAGCGGCCAGAGCAAGATTTTGATGCCATCGACAAAAAGTCGCCATGCGCTCCGGTGTAACGGGAATAGGTCGCTGAGTGTCTCGTTCATGCGCTGTTCGGCATAAACGGCTTTGTCATGAAGGCGTTTAAAGTACCGCTCGATCGGCGGCGCAAGGTCGAAAAAGCCGATGACCGCGAGGCTCACGCCGAACAGGTCGATGAGGAGCGTCCAGCTCCACCAATCGAGGCTAACAACGCCAGTAGGGAACCCCAGCGATCCTGACTTATCCACTGGAAAATGGTTCCTTTACGAACGGAATTCTGGAGGGTGGGTCAAGGCGCAGCTATACTGGAAGCGCGCAACCACGCAGGCTTTAGCGAAGAAAGGAACCCTTTTGGCGGGTCAATGGCGGTCGCGCGTTTGAACCCTGTCGAAAGGAGCGGCCATGCTGATTGGCTATGCGCGGGTCTCCACCGCCGATCAAAACCTCGATCTGCAGCTTGATGCGCTAAGGCGCGAAGGTTGCGACCAAGTCTATTGCGATGAAGGGATCTCGGGCCGCAGCGCCAAGCGTCCCGGTCTTGAGAAAGCCCTGAAGCGCCTCAAGCGCGACGACGTGCTCGTCGTTTGGCGGCTTGACCGGCTGGCCCGCTCCACCCGCCACCTCGTCGAGCTGACCGCCCGGTTCGAAGCCGGCGGCATCGCGTTCCGATCCCTCAAGGACGCGATCGACACCTCAACGCCGATCGGCAAGTTCTACTTCCATGTCACCGCCGCCATCGGCGAACTCGAAAGCGGCCTCATCTCCGAGCGCACCAAGGCCGGCATGGCCGCAGCCCGGGCGCGCGGCGTCAAGCTGGGGAGGCCAAAGAAGAACAGCAGCGATGCGCTTGATAAGGCGGCGCAGCGTTACGGATTGATCAAAAAGGGCTGTGGATAACTCATGCGTATAGGAATTAATTCCTTCTTTTTGATTGGCCGTTCGTGGTATTCTGATTGGCGTATAGGGGCGAATTGCGCGCCGTTTGTGGCTGCGCCCTCGATCTCGCCCCGTAACGATCCCCCACAATTCCCGATAATCAGAAAGGAGTGTTCTTCATGAGCGAGCACCATACCGATGCGCCTGCGCATCAACCAAAACCGATTGATACGGCTGGTTCAATCCCGGCCTTTGATCTCGATACCTATCTCGAAAAAACCAAAGACTTTGACATGAGCGAGGTGGAGCAGCGCGAGCTGTTGATGATCCTTTGGGATATCATGCGGCGCTTTGTTGAACTTGGTTTCGGCCTTGATTCCGTTTCGCTGCTCAGTGGTCAAACCGAAGGCGATGACCATTCCGCATCAATCGAAAAGCCTTCCGCCGAATAGATAACCCTCAACCCAGAAAGTGAACGCGTATCATGTCCCAATCCCCTCACACCCAAGCTGTTCGTTCCACCCGCAAGGCGTTGATCTATGCGCGGGTGTCGAGCACCAAACAGACAACGCGAGGGGATGGGCTCAACTCGCAAATCACGCGCTGTACGGAGTATGCCAAATACAAAGGCTATGTTGTGACCGAGTTGTTCAAGGATGACGCTTCCGGCTCCCTGACCAATCGGCCCGGCATGCAGGCGATGCTCGCCTATCTGCGCCAGAACCGCGCCCATCCGCATGTGGTGATCATTGATGATATCTCGCGTCTGGCGCGCGGCATTGAGGCGCATCTGAACTTGCGCGCCGCTATCGCCGGGGCGGGCGGCATATTGGAAAGCCCCTCGATTGAGTTCGGTGAGGATTCCGATTCCCAGCTTGTCGAAAACCTCCTCGCCGCCGTCTCGCAACATCAGCGCCAGAAAAACGGCGAGCAAACCAAGAACCGGATGATGGCGCGGGCGAAGAACGGCTATTGGGTCTTCCATGCGCCTCTTGGCTATCGGTTCGAGAAAGTGCCGGGGCATTCAAAGCTCTTGGTACGGCATGAACCAATGGCGGGCATCCTGCAGGATGCGCTTGAAGGCTTCGCAGCCGGGCGTTTCGATACGCAAGTAGAGGTTCTAAGATTTTTCGAGCGCTTGCCGCATTTTCCGCGCGATAGTCGCGGCATCATCCGGCATCAGCGCGTGCGCGATATCCTGACCAATCCGGTCTATGCCGGCATGGTGGAGGTTCCGAATTGGGGCATCGCCCGTCGCAAAGGGCATCACGAGGGTCTGATCAGCTATCAGGCCTTTGAAAAAATACAGGACAAACTCAACGGACGCGCCAAGGTGCCGATCCGCAAGGACATCGCCACCGACTTCCCGCTGCGCGGCTTCATCATCTGCGGGGATTGCGGCACGCCGCTCACCTCATGCTGGGCGCAAGGCCGCACCCGGAAATACGCCTATTATCACTGCCCCAAGAAAGGCTGCGCCAGCTACGGCAAATCGATCGCCCGCGATCGGGTCGAGGGGGAGTTCGAGCACTTACTTGAGAGCATGCAACCATCGCGTAGCCTTTTTGAAATCGCACGCGATATGTTCAAGCAGGCATGGGATACGCAGCATCAACGCGCGCTGCTCGAGCGCACGGGCCACGACAATCGCATTCGCGAGATCGATGCATCCATCGTCCAGCTGCTTGACCGCATCGTTGATGCGTCTGCGCCCTCAATCGTCAAAGCCTATGAGAGCCGGATTGCAGCGCTTGAGAATGAGAAGGTGATCTTGCGCGAAAAGATCGCTTTTGCGGGTCGGCCGAAGAAGGGGTTTGAGGAGAGTTTTAGAACCGCCCTCGGATTCCTCGCAAACCCAGTAAATCTGTGGCGTTCAGAAGATATCCGCGACAAGAAAACGGTCCTGAAACTGACCTTCGCCAAGCAACTTTCCTACACAAAGCGCGAGGGATTTAGAACCGTGCTGCCGACCCTGCCTTTTGAGGTAATTCAAAGGCTTAAGGGTGAGCGTGGTGGAAATTTTAGGCCTGAAAACGAGATGGCGCACCGGGGAAGATTCGAACTCCCGACCCCCAGATTCGTAGTCTGGTGCTCTATCCAGCTGAGCTACCGGTGCATCTCACGCGTCGCAGGCGAGGCGAGCGGGCGTTAGAGCCGATCATGAGCCGCAGCGCAAGTCTTGCCGACGCAGCGGGGAAGTAGCGGTCAGTCGACATTCCTGCCGTCGTCAGCGGCAGGCCGTCCGGGTCGATCGCGCCGCTGACGTCGACAGCGATCGCCATCATTGCTTCGCCCGACTCGCACTGCGCCTTGATTGTGTGGTTGCTTTCACTTCAGTGCCTCGTCGCGCGTGGCGGCTAGGCTGTTGCCGGCAATCGGCATGTAGATCCGGGAGTGGCGCGCGGCGGCATTCGGTTCGCCGTTCCATGCCGCCGTCGCATCGACGAACGCAATCCAGCTTAAAGATGTTGTCCAAAGGTCAGGCGCGCGGAAGGTTGATCAAGCCTTTACGTTTTCAGCCATCTGCGCCCGCAGCCGTCTCGGTTGCGTGCACGCCGCGGGCGATCGCCCGTGCGACGCAGTCCGCAGCGATCGCGCCGAGGCGCGTGATCGTCAACGGGTCGTCCGCCGGCGGGCCGTCGGTTGCAATGACGAAAATCGCGTCGCCATCTGTCGGCCCGTGCACCGGCCGTATTGCGCGCGCGACGCCATCCTGGGCCATGATGGCGATCCGTTCCGCGTTCGCCTGGGTCAGCTGCGCGGCGATCGCAACGACGCCGATCGTGGTGTTGGCGCGCGCCGCGGCGGCGGCGAGTTTCGTGTCAGGCGGCAAGTCAAGCGCGGGCGCAGCGTCCGCCGTCGGTCGGGCGCCGCCGAATTCCTTGTCAATTTCATAGGGCCAGGCCCAGAACACATCCGATCCCGGCATGTGCGTCGACCCGAAAGAATTCACCGCCATCAATGCCCCGATGGTCCAGCCGTCGCTGGTTTCGAACGACGCCGACCCTAGTCCGCCCGGCCTTGCGCCGGCGCTCGCGCCATAGCCCGCGCCGGCGCGGCCAAGCTCCATCGGCCCGCGCGCCCCGTCGGCCGCCGCCTTGCAGGCGGCGACGCCAAGCCGCGAATAGGGCGGCGTCTCGCCCCAGGACTTGTCGCCGCCATTCGCCAGATCATAGAGGATCGCGGCCGGCACGATCGGCGAAGGCGGCACGCCGTCCAGGGCGACCAGCCGGAACCCGCGCCCACGCGCGCCGAGCCATCCCGCGACGCCGTCCGCGGCCCCGAGGCCGTAGGATGAGCCGCCGGCGAGCACGAGCGCGTCCGCCCGATCGACGAGGGTCGAGGGTTTCAGGAGGTCGGTTTCCCGGGCGCCTGGGCCGCCGCCGCGAATATCGCCGGCGACGATCGCCGGCGCATCGGGCAGCACGACTGTGACGCCGGTGCGCGCCGCCGCGTCATGCGCGGAGCCTACGCGCACGCCCGCCACGTCCGTCAGATCGTTGTTCGCGCCGCGGGCGCCGGCCATGCTTCACTCCCTTTCGGAATGATCCATCCTGATGCAGATAACTTCCATTAAGCGAATTCGGGTAATCCTGATCCCGTCATCATGAGGCCGATCCAGCATGCGCGTCCAGCCCGGCGACCCGGCGCCGCTCTTCCGCCAGCGGGCGATCTCCCGCGTTGACTACTCAATCGACGCCGCTGCGGGACGATACCTCGTGCTGTGCTTTCATGGTTCGGCGGCCCACCCGCTTGCGCGCCGTGCGCTGGCCGCCGCGTTGGCGCGCCCTGACCTGTTCAATGATGACCATGCGGCCTTTTTTGGCGTCAGTAATGACCCCGACGACGAGCGGCTGATGCGCGTCCGCGATCGCTATCCCGGCTACCGGCATATCTGGGACTTCGACACGACCGTGGCCCAGCTCTATGGCGCGATGCCGTCCGGGATCGGCGCCGACGGCATGGCGTCGATCCGGCCCGCCTGGGTGGTGATCGGTCCTTCGATGCGGATCATGAAGACCGTCCCGTTTCAGCCGGACGGCGGCGACATCGCCGAAGTTTTGGCCTTTGTCGAAGGGTTGCCGCCGGTTGAGCGCGCGACCGGGATCGAGATGCACGCGCCGGTCTTTGCGCTCGCCAACGTATTCGAACCGGATCTGTGCGCCCGGCTGATCGAGGTCTACCGCGCGGGGGAAGCGGTCGATTCCGGCTTCATGCGCGAGGAAGGCGGAAAGACCGTCGGCGTCGTCGACCATCGCCACAAGCGCCGGCGGGACTGCCTGATCGAAAGCGACGAGCTGACCCTGGAAATTCAGCGTCGGGTACGCCGACGGATCGTGCCGGAGCTGAAGAAAGTACATCAGTTCGAGGCGACGCGGATGGAGCGCTATATCGTCGCCTGCTATTCCGCCGATGACGGCGGGCATTTCCGTCCGCATCGGGATAATACAACGTCGGGCACGGCGCACCGCCGCTTTGCGGTTTCAATCAACCTCAACGCCGATTTCGACGGCGGCGACCTTGTGTTTCCGGAATACGGACCTCGCGCATATCGACCGCCGCTTGGCGGCGCGGTCGTCTTCTCATGTTCGCTGCAGCACGCTGTGACAGAAGTCGTCCGCGGCGAGCGTTTTGCGTTCCTTCCATTCCTGTACGATGAGGCGGCGGCAATTGTGCGAAGGGCCAACAATGACCGGCTTGGCGAGGGCGTCTTGCCCTATGGCGCGGGCGGCGAAGATGCGCGCGAAGAAGTCTCGCCAACGCGCGACTGATTTTCGTCCGCACCCGGCAGGCTTCCGACGGGCAGCGTCATGGCGAAAAGCGTTCCGCCGGGCCCGCTGCGTTCAAGTGCGAGCCTGCCGCCATGGGCCTTGGCGATCTCCGCCGCGATAGCGACGCCAAGGCCCGAGCCGCCCGGCTTTTGCGAACCCTTGAACGGCTCGAACAAAAATTGTCGCGCATGCTCAGGAAGGCCCGGGCCGGTGTCGGCGACGCTGATGACGACCTCTTCGCCGGCAATCGTCGCCGACACGACAACCTTTCCGACGATGGACGGCGCCTCGACGGCCTCGGGCTGCGGCGCGGCCTCATCGATCGCCTCGGCGGCGTTCTTCACGAGGTTGAAAATGGCGCGATAAAGGTTCGTTGAATCCGCAATGATCTCGATCTCATCCGGCGTTTCGTTCTTCATTTCGACGGTCAGGCGGGCGGCGTCCTCCATGACCTCGTCGACAAGTTCGTGCAAGGATAGTCGTCGCTTCTTGAGTGTTGCCGGCGACATCCGCGCAAGGCTGAGCGTATCGCGGCTGAGCGCGACGGCGCGGTCAAGCGAAGCGATCAGCCTCGGGGCAAGCTTGGTCACGCGAGGGTCGTCACTCTTTGCAAGGCGATCCGACATCAGCTGAGCCGACGCGAGCACGTTTCGCAGGTCGTGGCTGATTTTGGAAATGCCGGCGCCAAGAGCGGCGAGGCGGCGACGCTCGGACAGCAGCGTCTGCGTGCGCGACTCCAGCGCAGCGAGACTTTTTTCCGCAACGCCAATTTCGTCCTCGCGCGCACAGGGCCGCAGCACGGCATCCGGGTTCTCCGGGTCCAGTTCGAAAGCCATCATGTTGCGAGAGAGCGCCTTGACGGGATCGACGATCATCCGTGCAAGCCGGAAATAGACGAACGTGGCCGTGAGACTGGAAATAAGCAGCGACAACAAGGCGACATTTCGGGCGTACGCCCACAAGTCCTTTCGCAGGTCAGCCTGGCCGATGATCACGCTGACGCTGCCATCCCTGGCGAAGCGCGCCTTGCCGGTCGCGTTGATAAGGTCATCCCCGGTTGAGAAAAGCGTCGCCCAGGGCGATGTCAGCCGATCGAAAGAAAACCCCGTACGCAGATCGACATAATGCATGACCGGCGGCGGCGCGCCCTCCGCCGGGTCGATATCGATTTCAGGAGCGAGGATCAGCGTCTGTCGATCGCCGCGCAACGCCGAAACCCCCTTGACCCCTGCAGTCGCGAACAATTCGTCCGCAATCGACGGATCAATGATCTCGCCATAGGGAGATTCATACGCGACGCTCACGAGGAACGCGGCCTCTATGCGTTCCTGCAGGTACATCAGCCGGTGGTAGGCAATTGACGGGATGAGGACGACGGCCTCGGCAATGAGCACGCAGGCGACGACGAGCACGAAGAGCTTGGTCGACAACGACTGCCGGTAACGCTTGAATATGCCGCCGTCTGTCATTTGTCAGTCGAACATCGACAGAAGCCGGATCAGCGATTTCGTCCGGTCAGAGAATAATGTTGGCGCGTAGAATGCGCCTGCGGCGCGCTTGGTGATCTCGCTCCGCGTCGGGTAGGGGGCGATCATGCTGGTGAACGCGCCGATCTTCCAGCCGTTCGCCATCGCCGCCCCCCAGATCGCGATCTGATCGCCGGCATTCTTCCCGACAATGACCGCGCCAAGTATGCGCCCGTTCTTCAGGGCAATCGCCTTCATGAAGCCGTCGGATCGCCCTTCCGCCTGGGCTCGGTCGTTGTCCTCGAACGACCAGCGCGAGACCATGATGTCGCCATGGGCCGCGCGTGCGGCTTCTTCCGACAGCCCCACGCTTGCAAGCTCGGGGTCGGCATAAGTGACATGGGGCGCAAGCGCATCGCGTTTCTTCGACGGGATCTTGAACAGGATGGTCCGTACAAGGCGCGCGGCGTCGTCGCCCGCCACGTGCGTAAACTGCTTTCCGCCGGCGGCGTCGCCGGCCACGAAGATCCGGCGGTTTGCGGTGCGCATGGTCGCGTCAGCGACTGGCCGGCCGTTCTCCAGGACGACGCCCGCCGCTTCGAGATCGAGATCCGAGGCGTCGACGCGCCGACCGACGGCGACCAGCAGGCGATCGCCGGTTAGCGCGCGCCCGTCAGACAGCGTCATTTCGAGATCGCCGGCTGCCGTCCGTGAGAAAGAGGCCGCTTTTGCGCCTTCGAAGATCTCGACGCCTTCCGCCATGAGGCGCTTGCGGACGACATCGACGGCTTCCGGATCGTCGCGCAACAGGATTGACGCCGCTTCTACAATTACAACCTCGGCGCCGAGGCGTCTGTGCGCCTGGGCTAGTTCCACGCCGATCGGTCCGCCGCCAAGAACCATCAGGCGTTTTGGCGCAACCGTATGGTTGAAGATCGTTTCGTTGGTGTCGAACGGCAGTTCGGCGAGGCCGGGAATCGGCGGGACGAACGGCTTCGATCCGGTCGCGACGACGAAGAACTTCGCCTCGATGCGCTGATCGCCCGCTTCGATCGTCCTGGGGCCGACGAATCGGGCATGCGCCCGCACGACCGTGACGCCAAGGCCTTCGAACCGTTCCTGGCTGTCGATCGGCGCGATCGCGTCGATTGTCCGGCGCACATGGGCCATAGCCGCCGCGAAATCGACCGTTGGAGCGGCGGCGACGCCGAATTTAGCGGCGTCGCGGGCGTTCTGGGCTGCGGCCCCCGCGGACAGCAGCGCCTTCGACGGCACGCAGCCATAATTCAGGCAATCGCCCCCCATCTCGCCTTTTTCGATGAGCGCGACTTTCTTGCCGAGCTGGGCGGCGCCGGCCGCGCAGGAAAGGCCTGCGGACCCGCCGCCAATAACGCAGACGTCAACGTCGAGATGTTTGCCTGTCACGCCGCGTCGCCTTCGCTCTGCGCCCGACGTTCGAGTCTTAGCCCCATCGCCTGCGCAACAAGCGGAATCGACGCGAGCGAAGCGATCGCGACGATCGGCGTAATCACCTCAGGCCGCAGCAAGACGCCCTGCAGGCTGATTTCCCCGCCGGTCGACAGAACCGCGCCAAGGCCGTTGCCGACGCTGGAGAACGCAAATGTGCCCGGAATAACGCCGATCAGCGTCGTGATCGCAAACGTCCGTATGGGAACGCTGAAGAACGCAGGCGCGATATTCACCACAAAGAACGGAAACGCGGGAATGACCCGAAGCAACAGGAGGTAGCTGAAGGCGTTGCGCTCGAAGCCTGCCTCCATGCGCTTCAGAAACCCGCCGGCCTGGCGCTTCAGAACGTCGCCGAATGCGGTTCTCGCGGCGATGAAGATAAGGATGGCCCCCGCGGTCGCAGAGACCACCGCCGCCGTCGTGCCGATCGCCGCGCCGAACAAAAAGCCGCCTGCGATCGTCATCAGGCCGGCTCCAGGCAAGGACAGCGCCACCACGACTACATACGCAAGCATGTAGATGCAGAGGGCGGCAAGGAAGCGTTCGGCGACAAATGCGGTGAGCGTAGCATAATTCTCGCGCAGCGCGTCGAAGCTGAGAAACCGGTGCACGCCGGTTGCGTAGACCGTGGCCGCGCCGATGACGACGATCGCGAGCGGTGCGTAGCGTTTCAGCGCCTGCTTCCCGACCGGCTTCGCGGCGGGCGGGTCGCTGGGGCGCTCCGAGGCGGTCACCGTCGGGGCGTTGGTGGCGGCATCTGACGTCTCGTGGCTCATTATTGGCCCTCCGGAGGGTTCGTCGTCATTCGTCGGCTGGTTTGCAGTCATTGGTAACGCGCTTGCCAGCCGAAGCGACTGAAATACCGGAAACGCCGTGTCACAATATCGGGAAACGACGCGCCATCGGTGATCTGGCGCGCGCATGAAAGGCAGCTTGCGCATCGAAATCCGCCCTGCGGGGCGTTCCCGGCCCGCCAGGCGCTTGACGCAGCCGCATCGGTCTTCTACTCCCCCGCCTTCCATTTTGTCTGCAGGGACGGTCCGCCGCCATGAAACGCACGTATCAACCGAGCCGCCTCGTGCGCAAACGCCGTCACGGCTTCCGTGCGCGCAAGGCCACCAAGGGCGGTCGCAAGGTTCTCGCCCGCCGTCGTTCTCGCGGCCGCAAGAAGCTGTCGGCCTGACCGACCTTTGGCCCTACAAATGGCCCGCCACACAAATTGTCGGCAGCCCAAGTTGGCGGCCCGGTAGACCGGCGGCGCTTTCGGCCGCGCGCCGCTGACCGAGCGTCGTACAGCGGCTGGCTGCATCTGGAGCGCCCATGCCTGCCGGCGCAGTCACGAAACTTCGGTCGATCAAATCCCGTCGTGATTTCCTTGCAGCCCGCGGCGCGCCTGGCGTCGCAACGCCAGGTTTTCGGCTGGTGCGGCGCAAACGGGAGGACATGGATGCGCCACGGGCGGGCTTTACAATCACGAAAAAACTGGGGAATGCCGTTGTCCGCAACCGCATCCGGCGACGTCTGCGCGCGGCGATAGCTGAAGTCCTCCTGACAGGTGGCGAGGCGGGCTGCGACTATATAGTCATTGCCAGAGCGCGCGCGGCGGATCGTCCCTTCGCGCTGCTGCTTGACGATTTGGAGGGCGCCCTTTTAACCCTCGCGCAGAAAGGCGCATAAGGGCGCGCAAACCGGCGACGGCCGCATAGCTGCGACGCGCGCCAAGCCCGCGATGACATAAACATCGCCAGAACACGGCATCAGGACCCGCCAATGGACCGCAACACCGTCATCGCAATAGCGATTTCTTTCGCCGCCATCATGGGATGGCAGCTTTTTGTCCTAGGTCCCCAGCAGGAAGCCTACGAGGCGGCCCAGGCGGAACTGGCCGCGGCCGAAGAGGCGGCTCGGGAAGCCGCCCTGGCGGCCGGTGCGCCGAACGAGGGCGGCGCTTCTGGCAACCCCGCCATGGAGCTTGGTCCGGGCGCCGCGCCTGGCTCATTTGCGCCGACGCCCGTCAGCGGGACGGGCGGCGGCGAACTGATCTCAATTGAGGACGCGCTGGCCAAGGCCCCGGGCCGCGTGAAGATCGACACGCCGGAGCTGGCCGGGTCGATCAATCTCGCCGGCGCCCGGATCGACGACCTCGAACTCAAGAATTACCATGAGGACGTCGACCCGCAGAGCCCGCGCATCAGGTTCCTGAGTCCGGTTTCGAGCGCCCATGGACATTACATCGAGCAGGGCTGGGTCGCTGGCGGCAAGGATGGCGCCGGCGCGCTGTGGTCGGCGCCGGCAGGGGCGACGCTGACGCCGCAAACGCCGGTCACCCTTACGCGCAGCGAAGGCGATCTGACGTTCGAACGCACGATTGCCGTCGACGAACGCTTCATGTTCACGCTGACGGACACCGTCCGGAACGCCAGCGCCGAGCCGAAGTCCGTCGTGCCCTGGGGCATCGTCATCCAGCGGAACATCCCTGAAGACTTCCGCAATTTCATGATCCTGCACGAAGGCCCGATCGCCGTGGTCGACAGTTCGCTGTTCGAGCGGAAATACAAGAAAGCGCGGACGTCAGTCGTCGAAAAAGCGGGTTCGCGCGGTTGGGTTGGCATCACCAACAAATACTGGCTCGCGGCAGCGATTCCGCCGCAGGGCGAGACCTTCCAGGCGGAGCTGCGAAATGTAGGCACCGAAGCTGCGCCGATATTCCGTGCGAGCTACGCAATGACGCCGCGAACAGTGCCAGCCGGCGGGGAGGTGACGCTGACCTCAAACCTGTTCGGCGGCGCGAAGGTCGTCGACATACTTCAGGACTATGAACAGGAGCCTGCGCAAGGGGGGCTCGGCGTCTGGGATTTCGACAAGGCAATCGACTGGGGGAATTTTTTCTTCCTGACCCGACCGATTTTCTACGTGCTCAATTTCTTCGGAAATCTTTTCGGCAACTGGGGCGTTGCGATCCTGTTGCTGACGCTGGTCATCAAGGCGCTTTTGTTCCCGCTGGCGAACAAGGCCTACGAGTCGATGTCGAAAATGAAAAAGCTTCAGCCGCAGCTGGAAAAGCTGAAGGAGCGCTACGGCGACGACAAGGCCAAGCTGCAGCAGGAGATGATGGGGCTTTATCAGAAGGAAAAGCTGAATCCGCTCGCGGGTTGCCTGCCAATCCTCATCCAGATGCCGATTTTCTACGCCTTGTACAAGACGCTGTTCGTCACCATCGAGCTGCGCCACGAAGGCTTCCTCGGTTACATCAAGGACCTGTCGGCGCCGGATCCGACCTCCATTTTCAATCTGTTTGGCCTGCTACCCTATGAACCGACCGCCGTGCCGCTGATCGGCGCCTTTCTCGGGCTCGGCATCCTGCCGCTCCTGATGGGCGCGGCGATGTGGTTCCAGACGAAGCTCAATCCGCCGGCGGCCGATCCGACGCAGCAGATGATCTTCAACCTGATGCCGCTGATGTTCATGTTCCTGTTTGCAGGCTTTGCCGCGGGGCTGGTCCTCTACTGGTTCTGGAACACGGCGCTGTCGATCGCCCAGCAATACTTCATCATGCGGAAGAATGGCGTCGAGATCGACTGGGGCGAGCGCTTGCCGTTCATGAAGCCCAAAACCCCGGCGCCCGGGGAATAGCCGGGCGGTCGTGGGGCAAGAATCCGCCGAGGACCTGGTCGAGTTCGGCCGCAAGCTGTTTGCGGGCCCATGCGATTTCATGATGGGCGTCGTCTCGCTCGATAAGCTGCCGGACGAGGCCGGGCCGGAAGTCGCTTTTGCCGGGCGCTCGAACGTCGGCAAATCCTCGCTTCTCAATGCGCTGACGGGTCGGAACGGGCTTGCGCGCGCGTCGAACACGCCGGGACGAACGCGCGAGATCAACTATTTTGACCTCGGCGGCGCGATGCGTCTTGTCGACCTGCCGGGTTACGGCTTTGCGAAGGTTTCGAAACAGGATGTCGAACGCTGGACGGCGCTGACTAACGATTTCCTCCGGGGTCGGACCACGCTCCGGCGAGTCTGCCTTCTCGTGGACGCCCGTCACGGCCTCAAAAAGGTCGACGCCGAAGTCATGGACATGCTCGACGCTGCGGCGGTAAACTACCAGATTGTCCTTACAAAGACGGACAAGATCAAGCCGACGGACGCGCCCGCGCTTGCAAAGTCCGTCGCCGGCGCGATCGCCAGGCGCCCCGCCGCGCATCCTGTTGTCATGCCGACGTCGTCGGAGACGGGCGAAGGACTTGCCGAACTGCGTGCAGGCCTCGCGGCGTTCCTCGTCGACTGACAGGCCGCGCCGGCCGTCGCGTTTCCATTATCCCGCGCGTCGGACTAGGCTCCTTCAGCCGTACGAAAGGCATGGGAGACCGACAAATGAAACGCCGCGCAACCGCATTCCCAGGCGCCGTTATTCGCGCCGTTATTCGCGCCGCCTTGGGGAGCTTCGCTCTTCTGGCCGCGACGCTCCCGCCTGCGGCTGGCCAGTCGACCCCGGATCCGGCCGTTGACGCCGCGCAACGCCATGTTGAGGCCAATGCCGCGGCAATCCTCGCGGACCATGCGGCGATCCTGAAGCTGCCGAACGATGCAGCGAATCCGGATGATATTCGCAAGAACGCCGAATACGTCGCGGCGCTTTTCGCGACCCGTGGCTTTGCGATGGAGCTTCTGGAGCTTGACGGCGCGCCGCCCCTCGTATTCGGCCGCCGCGATGCGGAAGGGGCGACGCGGACGATTGCGATCTACGTCCACTATGACGGCCAGCCAACAAATCCGGACGACTGGACGAACCCGCCCTTCCGGCCGACGCTCTACTCCGCCGCGATTCCGGACGGCGGCAAGCCGATTGACTTCCCCGCCGAAGGCGAGCCGGTCGATCCGGACTGGCGCCTCTACGCGCGCTCGGCGAGCGACGACAAGGCGCCTATGACCGCGTTGCCGGCGGCGCTGGACGCCCTGGACGCCGAAGGCGTTGCGCTGACGTCGAACGTCATTCTGATCTTCGACGGCGAAGAAGAACGCAGCTCGCCCCACCTTGAAGCCTACCTTGAGACGCACAAGGAGAAATTCGCGGATGTCGACCTGTGGCTGTTCTGCGACGGGCCGACGCACCAGAGCCGCCAGCCGCAACTGGTTTTCGGCGTGCGCGGCGTAACCGGCCTGGAAGTTACCGTCTACGGGCCAAATCGGGGGCTTCATTCAGGACACTATGGCAATTGGGCGCCCGGCCCCGGGTGGCGACTTGCGACGCTTCTCGCCAGCATGAAGGACGAGACCGGTCGCGTTCTCATCAAGAACTTCTACAAGAGCGCCGAGCCACTGACCAAGGCGGACAGGGCGGCGCTTGCGGCGGCGCCAGACGTGGATGGCGAGCTGCGCCGGACGTTCGGCCTCGCGGCGACCGAGCTCGACAATGCGCCGCTCGCCGAGCGGGTCATGTTGCCGGCGTTGAACCTCAGAGGCATCAGAAGCGCAGAAGTAGGCGACGCAGCGCGCAATGTCATTCCGCCGAGCGCAACCGCCTCGATCGGACTCCGGCTCGTCAAAGGCGATGACCCTGCAAACATGCTTGACCTCGTCGAAGCGCATATCCGTCGTCAGGGCTATCACATTATTCGGGAAGAACCGGACGCCGAGGTCCGTGCGAGATATGCCCTGATCGCCAAGGTCACGCGCGACGGCGGTTACCCGGCGGTGCGCAGCGCCATGGACGCGCCCGCCGTCGGGCCCGTCATCGACGCACTGAAGCGGGTCGCGGGCGACGATCTCGTCCTGACGCCGAGCCTTGGCGGCTCCTTGCCGCTGTTCATGTTTGAAACCGCGTCTGATGCGCCAATTGTCATCCTGCCGATCGCCAACTTCGACAACAATCAGCACGCAGCCGACGAGAACATCAGGCTTGGCAACCTTTTCTATGGTGTCGGAGCGTATGCGGCTGTGCTCACCATGAAGTAGGGCCGGCGGTCAGATATTGCGTCCTCTTCCAGATGATATACCATTTGTGCAATTGGCGTGCGAACGCTCGGCAAACGAAGGAGGGTGGAGATGAAAGTGAAGGTGATGGCGCTGATGGCTCTGGCGACCGCGGTCTCGGCCGGCGGCGCAATCGGCGTCGCCTCCGGCGCGGCCGCGGCGGATCTCGATCCGACAAAGCCGGCGGATTCGCTTACGATGATGCGGAAAATCTTCTGTTCAACAGTCGATGGCGAGCCGACGACCTATTACTGGTTCGGCAAGGCCTATTCGCGACGGCAGGGGGAACGCGACCGGCACATTTTCAATGTTGAAGGCATGAACGTTCGCGCCTGCAAAGGCGTCGAGGGCGGCGGCTTCGATCTCGTGTCGCGTGAAATCCTTCTTTACAAAGATCCGGCGACGGACAAGGTCCTCGCGACCTGGCAAAATCCCTGGACCGGGGAGTCTGTCGACGTCCTGCATGTCGCCAACGATCCGGTGAACGGCAAGTTCCGGCCGACGGACCGCGCAGGCCAGCCAACGAAGTTCGGCGGCGTCATCAGCGGCGACGTGTGGTGGATGACTTCCACGGTGCCGCTTTACTACCCGAACCCGCTTGCTTCCGACTATGAAAGCGAAATCGGCGGCACCTACCATGCAACGGAAATGTTCAACTTCTTCGGGAATACGGCGTCGCTACTCGATCCTGAAGCTACGCATGCGGAGGGCGTAACCGTCGGCTGGTCCCGGATGTCCGACTGGTTGCCGTGGATGAAAATGGCCGGCCGCGAGGGCGTCATCTACATGCACACCGCCGGCAAGCGGCTCGGCGCCTGGGACGAACTTTCCGACACCATGAAGTCGGAGATCCGGAAGCATTATCCTGACTATGTCGCGCCGCCGCCGCTCGATGATCCGCGACCGAACGTTACGAGCTGGAAGTACTATAAGGCCGTGCGCGATGGCGACGTCGACGCGCCGAAACGCAAATAGGGCAGGGCGGTCGCCTTTCGCGGAATGAAGTCGGCCGGCGGAGCGCGCTTCCGCCGGCCTTTTTTGTCGGCCATCAGAAGGTCGGATTGTCCTTTTCGAAGGCGCGCCAGTCGTGGGAAACGCGCGCTTCGTCAATGAGCGTCCGCTCGACCAGGCGGCCCTTTCGGTACCAGTGCCAGATGCGGTGGCGATAGTTGCCGCAATCGCTGATCTGGATCATCTCATACAGATAGAGGTCAGGCTCGCCCTGGCGGACCCAGTTCAGCATGGTTGTCCGGTTGAAATCGTCGAGCGGCACGTCCGCTGCCCAGCCGGTAATCAGTTCGGAGTCGAACTCCAGCCGGCCGTTGCGGAAGTACGCGGGAAAATCCCGGACTTCGGATTTGCCGTCGGCCCAGCGGTAGTAGTTCGTCTGGTGATAAGGATAGCGGCCCTCGTCGGGAAAACGGCATACAAGCCGCGAGCGGTGCTCGTCCTTCTTCTCGCAGTCAGCGTCAAAGTAACGGTACCAGCCTTCCCAGACGCCTTCGTGCCGCGCGAGCAGCGGCATGGCCGTCTTGAGGTCTGCGCTCGAAATAGCCTGTGTTTTGGATGATTCCGGCATTTTGTGCTCCCTGCGTGGCCGAGAGTTGCGAAATGGCCACATTGTCCCCTCCAACAGCATCAGATTGTGCGTCGAAGCCAATAAGGCTCTAACCAGCCCATGGCAAATGATATACTCTTTCATGAGATCGACATTATTCGGGCTGGGAGGGCTTCATGAGACATCAATTGCTTGGAGGCGTCGCACTCTGTGGTTTTGCCCTCGCGACGGGGGGAGCCGCACTGGCGCAGGACCGCGACGAGATCATCGTTTCGGCCAGGAAAACCGAAGAAACGCTTCAGGAAGCGCCGATATCGGTGACCGCGATCACCGAACAGGCGATCCGCGAGCGCAACATCGTCTCAATCGACGACCTGTCCCGCTTCGCGCCAGGCCTCAGCTTTTCACAGGCGTTCGGCCGGTCTGGTGACCGCCCTGTCATCCGCGGGCAGTCGAATGTTCTTGCGAACGTCCAGTTCGGCGTTGAATCCGGCACGGCGTATTTCATCGACGGCATCTATTACCCGACCACGATCCAGTCGATCGACTTCGACCTGATCAAGCGGGTCGAAGTGATCCGCGGACCGCAGAGCGCCCTTTACGGCCGGAACACCTATGCCGGCGCGATCAACCTGATCACTATCGATCCCGCCCAGGAATTTACCGCCGGCATTCGCGGGCGCTGGGCGCAGGGCGATGAATACTCCATTTCCGGCAACGTCGGCGGTCCGATCATCCAGGACGTGCTCGGCGCGGTCGTGTCCGCCCGCTACTACGAATATGGCGGCCAGTACGTGAACGAAATTACGGGCGACAATGTTGGTCAGGAGGAATCCTGGTCGATTGCCGGCATCCTGAACTTCACGCCGGCGGAAAGATTCAAGGCGAAGGCGCGGATAAGCTATCAGCAGGACAATGACGGCTCGATCCCGCTCTTCCTTCAGGGCTCGGCCGAGAACAATTGCTGGCCCGGTTTCCGCTCCAACAACTACCGCGCGGGCGGGACGCTGAACGCGACCCCGGGCGGCACGAACGCCAATCAGTACTATTGCGGCGTCATCGAGCCGGGTCCGGTCCAGCTCAACACTCAGGCGTCGAACAATCCGGCCTTCCCGGGGAGCCAGTTTGACGGCACCGCCTTTGACGGCATCGAGCGCGATCTTCTCGTCACTGGCCTCGTCATGGACTGGGAACTGACCGATACCGTGACGTTGACCTCCCAGACTGGCTATCGCGACGAAACCGAGCGCTTTGGCTCAGACTCAGACCACTCGGATGCGCAGGTCTACTTCGGTCCTCCGGGCGTCGGCGAACCCGCGTTCGCAAACACCAATGTGGAGGAAATCAAGGACTGGTCCCAGGAAATTCGAATCCAGTGGGCGCCCAGCGACCGGTTCCGCTTCCTGGTCGGCGGCTTCTACTATGACCAGGAGATCGACAACCGCGACATCACCTTCACTTCCGGCGAACAAGGCGGCCCGATCACCGACACGAGCACGGTTGAGAACTGGGCGATCTTTGGTCTCGCCGAAGTGGGGATCACCGACCAGATCTCGCTGACAGGCGAATTGCGCTACATGGAAGAGACGAAGTCTCTCGTGAACTTCAGCGCCGCCGGCGCAGTGACCTTCTCTGGCGAAAACACCGAGGATTACCTGACGCCGCGGATAACGCTGAGCTACCAGCCATCGTCAAATTTCAACGCCTACTTCATCTTTGCTGAAGGCGTTAAGCCTGGCGGCTTCAACGGGGCCCTTGGCGCGTCGATCAACGCCGAGACCTATCGTCCGGAGACGGCGAATTCGTTCGAACTTGGCGCCAAGACGACATGGCTCGATGGCGCAGTCACAATGAACGCCTCCCTCTATTATCTTGATGCGACGGACGTTCAGTTGACGACGGCCGTTCCGCCGGTCGGCGGCGGCGGCGGCGCGGTGACCTCGGTCGCCACGAACCAGGGCCAGGGGGAAACCTGGGGCCTTGAAGCCGAGTTCTTCGCGGAACTGACCGACAACCTCTCGCTCGCGCTCAACTACGCCTGGACGCGGCCCGAATTCACGGTCGGTTGCGACGCCGACCAGTTCATCTTTGAAAGCGGCGGCCGCGACTTCAATGGCATTCCATCGCCGGACTGCTCGATCGCCGGCAATCGTTACCCGCTGATCTCCGAACACATGGGCAGCTTCGTCGCGACATACACCCATCCGGTCGGCAACAAGCTCGAGGCGTTCTACTCGCTGAATGGCAGCTACGAATCATCGAAGTTCGTGCAGGTCCATAATCAGGCCGAAACAGGCGACGCGTTCGTTCTCGGCGGCCAGATCGGCGTTCGCAGCGGCAACTGGCAGGCGAACCTGTTCGTTCGCAACCTGACCAATGAAGACTCGATCGTGCTGGCGACCCGCTGGTTCGACCTGCGCTACGGCTTCGGGCCGAATGTCGGCCGCATCCTCGCCGACGGCGGCGCGCTCGGCGGGCCGAACGCCGTCTCGACGGGCCTGCCGCGGGCGTTCTTCGGCACGCTGCGCCGGCCGCGCCAGTTCGGCGTCGAACTTAACTACAATTTCTGACGGACGACCCTCCGGAAAGGGCCCGGCGCGAGCCGGGCCTTTTTCATTTTCAGGCTGGAGTTTCCGCATGCGGTGCTTGTCTCTTGTAGTCGCGATGGTCTTTCAGTCCGCGGCGGCGTTTGCCCAGGGCTCGCCTCTCGAAAAAGACCTAGGCCAATTCCTGTCATGGTTCGAAGGGCGCTATGACAACGCCCTTCAGGCGTTCTGGGAGCCGGACCTCGGCGTGCCTGAACCAGACCGGCATGAGCGCATCCATTCCATCTTTCGAAAGGTCGATGCGCCGGCGTTCGGGAATGAGGTCTTCTACGTCGAACAGTATCTCGCAGGCGACCCCAGCAGCATCTACCGACAGCGCATCTATTCGTTTTCGGCGGACGCCGAAGAAGATGCGATTCGTTTACGGATATTTACGCCGAAACGGGCTGGCGAGCTGGTCGGCGCATATCGCAACCAATCTGGCCTTGCGCGGATGAAGCTCGCGGACGCGACGACAAATGCCGGCTGCGACGTTTTCTGGCGTCGCCGGGCAAACCAGTTTGTTGGCTTTATGAAAACGGGAGCATGCCGCATTGCATCGGAGCGTCTCGGCAAGGAAATCGTAATATCGGACGATCTTCTGTTAACGGAGGATGAAATCTGGATCGCCGACCGCGCCGAAACCGGCGACGGCGACTATGTCTTTGGCAACCGTGCCGGCGTTCCCCACAAGCTTCGCAAGATTCGCGCGTTCGAATGCTGGACGGCGCTCCTGCCGGGCGTGCGGCATGGCGAGACCGGCGAGGGTCGCAATGACTGGGCATTCCAGCAGGGCGGGTGGCTGCACGACCAGAACGGCGTCCTCGAAGTCTCCGACCCATCAGATCCGTCGCGGCGCGTGCGGCTTCGGATGCGGCGCGTTGAATGGCCATCGGGGCCCAACCGCCCGTCTCTGACGCTTTACGTCGAGGAGGGCGAAAGCGAGCGCGCGGTGTCCTATGCGTGGGCGGCCTATGATGCGACGCGCATAGCGATCAATTTACGCTGGATCCAGGCGAGCTGCACCCATGCGCCGGAGCGTACCTTCGACGACAAGAGGTAACGCGGTTCAGGCGCTCGCGTCGAAGATTGCTTCCGCTGCCGCTTCGCCCGTTTCCATTGCGCCCTCCATGCCGGTATGGAACCGCGACAAGTGCTCGCCGGCAAGATGGATCCGGCCGATCGGCGCGCGCATGGCGTCGGCCCAGGCGGCGATCTGCCCCGGCGCCCAATGCATGTAGGCGCCTCCGGCATAGCTTGCGCCTTGCGTCCAGCGGACGACGCGGCGGACGGTTGCCCGGCCTTCGGTTGCGGGCCTGAGCCGCAACAGCTCGGTCTTCAAACGCGCGGCGATCGCTTCGTCGGACAGCGCTGAAAGCGTCGTCGCGCCGTCGCCATTGATCCAGGCGTTGAAGCCGACAATCTCGCCTGTCGCCTCGTCGCGCGTCGCAAAAATGCGCTCCATCGGACCGTCGGTCCACATCGCCGCAGGCAAGCCATCCGTTTCCCAGAATGGTCGGTCAGTCTCGAAATGGACCTGAATGATTTGCGTGTACGGAAGATTGGCTATCGCCTCGGCCTGCGCGCCCGTTGGTGATCGCGCAAGCTTCAGTCTGGCGATTGCGGGGAATGGCAATGCGAGGATGGCGAAATCCGCTCGCCATTCCCTTTCCATCGTCGCAATGATGACGCCGTCGGGATCGTTTGCGGCAGACAGGACAGGCGCGCCGAGTGAAACCGCGTCGCCGAGCCGCGCCGCCATCGCTTCCGGCAACCGCTGCGAACCACCGGCGACGCCGCCGGATGCGCCAAGCTCCCGGTCGATTTCATAGAGCCGCAGCGAGCGCCAGACATTCGCCATGGAATACGTCGCGAGGCTGTTGGCGTTGAGCGCGCGGTCGACAACGCCAAGCGCGTCGGAACCGAAGCCGTTGGCGGCCAGGAAATCCGATGCGCTGATGTCGGTCGGCCCGGCGCCAGTCGTCGAGCGTTTCGAACGGATTGGTTCTGGCTCCGAGGGCAAACAAGGGCGCATCAGGCGGCAACTGTCGGTAGGCGTCGGGGAATGGATTGAGGGACGAGTCGCGCCAGCCGGACGCGGCAATGCCGGCGCCGCCAACAAAAATCGCGCGATCCGACGGCGGCGCCGGGGTGAAACTGATCGGTACGCCCAGTTCCTCCGCACGCATGATGATGCGGCCATAGGTGCGACCGACCTGCGCGCCGCCCGCCTCCGGCCGGCCCGGGAGATCATCAAGGGTCAGAAGTCGGCCGCCAATCCTGCGCGCCCCCTCGAGCACGCGCACCCGATAGCCGCGATCGGCGAGCATCAGCGCCGCATGCAGGCCGCTGAGGCCGGCCCCGACGACAATGACGTCCGCATCCTTTTTGCGCGCTGCGCCGCGGCCGCCATTCCGGCTGCACGCACTGACCGCCGTCGCGGCGAGCCCGCCCAGCACCGCCCGCCTGTCCTGTCTGAAGTTGTTCCACCCCATGTCGCCGTTCCCAGCCTTGTCTTGCGCCGAAGCGCCGAAATTGCGCTTAATCCTGCCAGCGCCATTGCGCGGACGCGCGTTCAGCGAAATGATATACCAAATAGACGCAGCGACGCGATGGCCGGGCGCAGGTCCGGCGCACGAGCGAGCCAGAGAGAGGATCCGACGTGGCGGGCAGCGAATTCAGGCAGGGATGGCCGGTCGTCGCCGCCGCCGCGGTAGGGGTGGGCCTCGGCTTGTCGCCCCTGCCATTTTATACGATTGGCGTTTTCATTCCCCCGCTCCTGCGCGAATTCGGCCCAATGGGCTGGACGCCCGGCGACATCCTGAATGCGCTGGCGATCTATACGTTCGGCGCATTCGCCGCATCGCCAATCATTGGCCTCCTGACGGAAAGATTCGGCGCCCGCCGCGTTGCGTTGACCTCGGTCGTCACATTCAGTTTCGCGATGATGGCGCTGTCGCTGAATACAGGCTCGAAGAGCCTCTACGTGGCGCTTTGGCTTGTGCTCGCGTTCGCCGGCGCGGGCACCCTGCCCATAACCTTCACCAGGCCCGTGGCGAACTGGTTTCAGGAGCGGCGCGGCATCGCCCTCGGCGTTGCGCTGATTGCGACCGGCATTTACGGCGCGCTTTCGAAGTTCTTTGCGCAGTACATGGTTCAGGCGTCCGATTGGCGTACGGCCTATCAGGTGATCGGGCTTTTGCCGCTGGTCATTGCGCTGCCGGTCGTTTGGCTTGGCCTCCGCGACATCCACGATACACCGGCTCGGGACGCGCCAGCGACTCGCCTGAAGTTTCCGGCGCTCGCCATTTCGCTCCTTGGCACGCTCGCGCTCATCCTGATTGTCGCCCGGCAGGTGACGCCGCTCGTCGCGCAGAATGGGCTGCGCCTCGAATACGCCATGGCCTACGCTTTCATGTGCCTCGCCCTGCTGCCGGTCTTGGCGATGACGTTCCTGAACATTCGCGTCGCGCCGCCGGAAAGCGCCCTTGCCGGCGGGCCCTCGCGGCGATTGCCCGGCCTGACCCTGCCGGAAGCCCTGAGAGAGTGGCGCTTCTGGCTGCTCGCGATCGTTTTTGTGCCAATCTCCTACGCTGTCGGCGCGATCATTCCGAACATTGAGCGTGTACTGACGGCAAGCGGCTTTGGCATGGATGAAGCGGTCGGCATGGCGACCCTGACCGGCCTTGCCGTGCTCGGCGGGCGCGTCATTGGCGGCTGGCTGATCGACCGGTTCTGGGCGCCCGGCGTGGCGTTCGTGTTTCTTGCCTCGCCGGCCGTCGCGCTTTGGTTGCTTGGGCGTCCGGACATCGATGCGAACGCCGCGACGTTCGCGATCCTGATGATCGGCTTCGGCGCCGGCGTCGAATACGACTTCATGGCCTACATGGTTTCGAAATACTTCGGGATGAAGGCTTACTCGGCGGTGTACGGCGCAATCTACGGATTTTTTGCGCTGGGCGCTGGCCTTGGCCCAACGATCCTGACGCGCCTTGCCGACGCAAACGGCTGGCAGTCGACGCTGACGCAAGCGGCTGTAATTCTCTTCGTCTCGACGCTGCCCCTGCTCTTGCTCGGACGATACAGAACGTTTACGGAGGATTAAAGCCAGATGTCGCGACCAGTCCCGGTCTTTCTTGTCGCAATCTCGGTCCTGTTCGCAGGTTGCGCCGCCATCGTGGAGGAAGGCGCCGGTGGCGCGAACTTGCCGGGTCTTTTCGTCGCCGCGCCGGAGCTCACCGCCCGCGAGATTGTCCGGAAGGCGCATGAGGCGGCCGGCGGCGAAACGTGGGTCAGGCCGTCAACGCTGAAGATGACCGGATACGGCGTATTCTATCGTGGAGGAAAAACATCCGTCTACGATGAATATACGATGCTGCGCGCTTATCCTGGCGCCAAGGAAGACGCTCACGCCGCCGACGGCAAGGTCCGAATTGAGGGCAAAATGGACGGGCGCACGGCATTCATCATCGCGTTCGATGGCGAGACGACCTATGACATGAAAGGACCCGTCGCCGACCAGAGCGCGAATGCGCAATGGGCATCCAACTTCGGCTTTGGCTCAATTCGACACGCGCTTGACGACGGATGGTCACAAACTCGGTTGCCGGACGATCTGGTCGATGGCCGCCTCGCCCACTTTGTTGAACTGGGGGATCCGGCGGGCGGCGTAACGCGCTTCGGCATCGATGCGGACACTTTCGCGATTCTCTATGCCGGCTTTGATACGCCCCGCGGCTGGCATGAACGTCGGTACTCTGCGTTCTTCGAGAAGTCGGGCGTCAGCTGGGTCCAGCCCGGCCGCGTTCGACTCTTCTATGATGGCGTGAAGCAAAACGAGATCATCTGGACCGACTTCGACGTCAATATCTCATTGGACGACGTGCAGTTCGCCGTTCAACCGGAGTGAACCGGGTCGGTTCAAGGCCCCGGCGGCGTCGCTGCCACTCAAAGCGGAGTATTGCTCCGCTCAGCTCTTCGCGAGTTCGTCCGCCACGTCTTCGGCGTACTTGTCATCCATAGCCGCCGCCTCGCGCTCCTGCTGCAGGATGCGAAGGATGCGTGCTATGAATTCCTGGGTCCACCGACCACGCTCATCCGCTGCCGCCTTGTCGGGCGCATAGGCTTCGATGTCAGCGCGGGTCACGGCGCCTTTCTCTTCGAGCAGGCGTTCGACAGTATCAAGACGTTCCCGCAGGACAGATACCTCCTGCGCCACCGCCATGACGATCGTCATGAGACGCTCAACGTCAGGGTCTTCCAGAAAATACGGACGCTTTCCTTTCGCCTTGGCGCCGGAGAGGGCGAGTGGATCAATCGCCTTCATGCCGCGGCCTCTCGTCCGTCGCCCTTGCGGGCCCCGATTACGTGCCACGCCGCCTTGCGGCCATAGTCTTCCTGGCTCTGGTCTTTTGCAGCTTCGGGAAAAACGGCCGGGTCGACGACTGCGGCGACGCCGCCATGAATCATGGACGTCTTCTCGAAGCCCGCTTTCTCCATGAACTCATCGAGATCGATTTCATGCATCTTCGTCCAGAACGGCTCATTGTTGTAGAACGCGTCCCAGTCCCGCATTGCCTGTTCGAACAGGGGCATTTCATCTGTATACTGCGGTTGTTCGACGTGCAGCACGATGCCGCCCGGCCTGAGGAGGCGCCGTGTCTCTCTGAAAATGGCCTGCATCGACTTGTAGCTCGTCTCGTGCAGGAACATCGTCGACTGGATCCAGTCGAAGCCTTCGTCTTCGAACTCCGCCAGTTTCGAGACGTCGCCCTGTACGAACGTGACGTTGTCGACGCCCATCGTTCGGGCGCGCGCGAGGCCGTAGCGCAGCATGGGAGCGCCAACATCCACTGCGATCACCTCCGCATCCGGATAGGCCTCCGCGATCGGCAGAACGTTGTGTCCGAGGCCGCAGCCAATATCGAGTATCCGGGCGGGCCGGAAATCGGGGAAGTTTCGCTTTACCCATCTGGCGACGGCAATGCCGCCGCCATCATTGAAGCGACCGAGCATGCCGCCCGTCGTCGCGAAGAGGCCGATGTCATAATTCGCAGCCCCCGTCGCGTCGCCCGGCGTCAATTCCGTATGGTAACTGCCGGGCATGCAGTGATGGTCAACCGCGTCGACATAGCGTGGAAGTTCCAGCGTCGGATCGAGCTTCAGCCGTGGGTCGCCGTCGGTTAGCGCCGCGACGCGCGCATTCAGGGCGTCTGCCTGCCGCAGCGTCACCCAACGTCCCGCCTGCTGCCGCTGCTCCATCGTCGAGCGGCGCAGGGCCGACCACCATTGGAACATCGGGTCCTTCAACAGCGCCTTGCGCACTTCGTGGCGGTCCCGGAAGCCGCGCTCCTTCTTGCGCCGGAAGGCCGGTTCGACCCGGGCGTCAAAGGCGTCCTTGATGCCGGGCATCACGTTCGTGGCAAGATGGCGGTTCATGTGCGCCAGGAAGTTGAAGCGGGCGATTTCGTCGTGGCTGACCTCAGGGAATACGCCATGGCGGCCGACAACCCGATAATCAGGCGGCCCGTCATAGGTTTTCGGCTGTTCCGGTCCGACCGCGACTTGCGCGCTGACTTCAGCCATTATCAACCTCCTCGTCGAAGCCCGGCTTATGGCGGCCGACATCCAAGGATAAAATAGCACGTGACCGGCTTGCGCTAACGTGCGTTTTTAATTGGTATATCATTTCACATCGCGTCAGGTTGGGCCAGACCCCTGATAAGAACTGACTGGCGAAGGAGAAGGTCATGGCAACGCGGATTGTCGCTTTGTTCAATCTCAAGCCCGGCATCAGCGTTGCGGATTATGAGGCCTGGGCGAAAACGGTCGACCTGCCCACGGTAAACGGGCTCGGATCGATCGAAAAGTTTGAGGTGTTCAGGTCGGCCGGGCTGCTTGGGTCCGATGCAAGGCCGCCCTTTGCCTACATCGAAATTATTGACGTCAAGGACATGGACGCCTTTGGCGGCGACGTCGCGACCGACGCGATGCAAAGGATAGCGGCCGAATTCCAGGGCATGGTCGACGATCTATCGTTCATCCTGACCGAACGGCTCGGGTGACCGGCATGGGACGTTTTGCAGGGAAGACCGCCGTCATAACCGGCGCGGGCCGGCGGAAAGGCCTTGGCGAAGGGATCGCCCTTCGCCTGGCCGCCGAGGGCGCAAATGTCGTGATTTCCGATATCGGCTCGCCGCGCGATGCCGCAACGGCAGCCGACCACATCGGCGCATCGACCGAAATGGAAGCGGTCGCAGACGGCGTGCGGGTTGCGGGATCCGGCGGGGCGACGACGTTCGTCGCCGACGTGCGCAGCCTTTCCGACATGGAGGCGCTCGCCGGTCATGCAGTATCCGTGTACGGATCACTTGATATCTGGATCAACAATGCCGGCATCGGCTACATAATGAAGCCGTTGCTTGAGGTGACCGAAAGCGACTGGCGATCGGTCATTGACGTCAATCTGACGGGCGCCTTTTTCGGGTTGAAGGCGGCCGCTGGCGTCATGGTCGCCGCGGGACGGGGCGGGCGCATCATCAATATCGCCAGCCAGGCGGCGAAGTCGGGCTTCCCCCACGCGCAGGCCTATACCTCTTCAAAGCACGGTCTGGTCGGTCTTGTCCGATCAGCGTCCATCGAGCTTGGGCCGCATGGCGTCACGGTCAATAATGTGTGCCCGAACCATGTTACGACGGGCCTTGGCGCCTGGCAGAATGAATACTTTGCGAAGGTCGTCGGCGCGGCGAACGTTGATGACTACCTTGAAGCGATGAAGAACCGGATCCCGATGCGCCGCCCGGGCCTGCCCGCAGACACCGCGGCCGCGGTTGCGTTCCTTTGCTCGGACGATGCGATCTACGTCACCGGCGAGAGCATGAACGTGTCCGGCGGCGAGGAGCCGCATTGATGGACCGCGCAGCATTCGCATGGCCGAACGGCGCGAAGCTCGCCCTGTCGATCGTCGTCAACGTCGAGGAGGGCGCTGAACAGAATATCCGAGATGGCGACAAGGGACCGGAACCTGTCGATGAATTGTCGGCCGTGCCAAAACGGCCGATGCGGATGCACGGCAATGAGTCCAATTATCAGTACGGGATCAAGGCGGGCTTTCCGCGTATTCTGAAGCTGCTCAACGGCTACAGGGTCCGCGCCACCTGGACGGCCGCGGCGCTTGCGCTTGAACGCGCGCCGCAAATTGCTGACGCGATAGCCGCGCGCGGCGACGAGGCGTGTTGCCATGGCTGGCGCTGGGCCCATCAGTTCTGGATGGACGAGGAAAAAGAGCGGGAATTCATAAGAAAGGGCTGGACGTCAATCGAGAAGTCCGTCGGACGACGCCCGGTCGGCTGGCTGTCCCGCTATCTCCACACCGATGCGACCCGACGCCTGCTCGCCGAGGAAGGCTTCCTTTACCACATGGACGACTACTCGGATGATTTTCCGTACTGGGACGTCGTTGAACTGCCGGATGGCGGATCGAGGCCGATGGTGATCATGCCGTACGCGCTCGATTCCAATGACATGAAGTTCTGGCTCGCGCCGTCCCTAACGGCGAAAGACTGGCTCGCCTATGCATCTGACAGCTTTGACTGGCTGCTGACCGAGGCGAAGGAAGAAGGCCCACGGATGATGTCGCTCGGCCTGCACCTGAGGATCATCGGCAGGCCCGGTCGAATTGCCGCTCTGGAGGCCTTTTTCCAAAAGGTCGCGAGCCGCGACGATATCTGGATTGCGACCCGCGAAGAGATCGCGCGCGCGTTTGCGGCCGCTTTTCCGGCGCCCGGTCCATGAGCAACGCATCACGAACAGCGCTGGCCGCCATCGCCCTCTGCTTGGCGAATACGCAAGCCCTTTACGCTGAACCTGCTAACGGGACCCGCGGGTTCCTTGAAGAACTTGCGAGCGTGTCCGTCGGGTCATTCAGCACGCATGACCAGGCGCGGCGTGATGAAAGGTACGGCGTCGCGGAAGCAGAAATCGTGCGTATCTGGCCGGATCGAGATGACGGCATGTGGCTCTATCAGGAACAGGCATTTCTTGGCGAACGATGGGACGAGGTCGATCCTGGCCAGAAGGACCGCCCCTATTTCGCGCGCGTGATTCATTCTGTCGAGACGGCGCCCGGCGTCGTGCGCCGATCAGTCCACAAACTGAAAGACCCGGATGCGGCGCGTGGCACCTGGCGCGCTGCGTCGCCTCTCGAGGCGTTGTCGCCCGACGACCTTCTGCCAAGCGAGTGCGGCATCACGGCCGAACGGATTGCGGAGGGTTTCTGGCGCAGTCAGTCGGACAAGTGTCCGAACGCCTACAAGGGCGCTGACTATGCCCTGTCGATCAGCCTTTTTTCGCCAGGCCGATACGCCAACTGGGACCGCGGCCTGAAAGTCGATGGAGCCCATGTCTGGGGACCTGAAGCGGGCGGCTACATTTTTGTGCGGAGAGACAAATGATGGATTTCATGAAATCGGCTGCGGCAATCGCCGCGTCCATTCTGATCGTCGCCTGCGGCGGCCGCCCGGCGGCGGTGGCGGCGGAATCCGGCGGGCAGGAGGCTGGCGTCAATCCCCTTAACCTGCGCCGCACGACGCTGATTGTTCGCGACATCGAAAACTCGCTGGCGCTCTATCGCGACGCCCTTGGCATGACGGTGGAGTATGACCAGGAGCTGACCTCGCCCGGCCTTGCGACGCGCGCCGGGGCTGACGGAACAAATCGTTCCCGGCTCGTGCTCCTGAAAGCGAACAACGACTATATCGGCATGCTCGGCCTGTGGCAGTTCCTCGACCAGACCGAAAAGGACAAGGCTGGTCCGGATGCCGCCGACTTCACGCCGGGCGAGATCGTCCTTCTTTTCAACGCCGACAATCTCGACGAAGCCTTTCCGGCGGCGGCGGCCGTCGCCAATGTAAAGGTGATCGGCGAGCCTCATTTGCGAAAGTACCCATCGCCGGCCGGCGATATCGAAGTCATGGTCTCGATGCTCGTTGACCCGGACGGCCACACGATTGAGCTGAACAGGCTCGTTTCCGATCCGCGCAGGAAATAACCCTGCGCCTCTCTTGACCAAGATGCGCATCGATGGCGTTCGTTCGGCGCCACGGGCGATGCGATCCGTAAGCTGTGGTATCCAGATGGTTTGACCGGCATGATTGAGTTTCTCGCGACGCATGAGCTGTCGATCCTCCGCTGGCTGCATATTCTTGCCATGGTTTATTGGCTCGGCGGCGAGTGGGGCGTCTTCCAGACCAGCTACAAGGTGGTGAACCCGGCGCTCGATCTCGAGGAGCGACGTCGCCACATGGATACCGCATACAGGATCGACATTCTGGCGCGTACCGGGATCATTTCGCTTCTGCCGCTTGGCCTCCACATGGGCCATATCTGGGGCGTCCAGCCGTTCGGCGGCGCGTGGCTTGTCGTCATGTGGGCGCTGTGGGCCGTCTGGATGGTCGTGACGTGGGGCGCCTTCGCGTGGCGCGGCAGGCCGCGCGGCGAAATGCTGTCGAATATCGAGGACTGGACGCGGTACGTCCTTATCCCGACCCTTATCGCGTGCGCTTTGGGCTCGCTGCTCGGCTACGGCCCGTTCGAAGCAGGAGAGGGACAGCGGTGGTACGCCGCGAAAATCCTGACTTATGGACTGTTGCTTGTCATCGGCGTCATTCTTCGCTTCATCATGCGCGAGTGGCGGGCGATGTTCCCGGTGCTTGCAAGCGGTCCGAACCCCGATGTTGAAGCGAAACTCATGCGATCCATTCAGCTGGGCCGTTCCGTCGCCTATGCTTACTGGATTGGCATTGCGGCCACGGCGTTCTTTGGCGCGGTCAAGCCGTTCTAGGCCTTCTCGAAGCTGAATTTCATCGCTTCCATCAAGGAAAGGTCGCGATCCTCGCCGGGATTGTCCGTAGTCAACAGGCGGTCGCCAACAAAAATGGAGTTTGCCCCTGCGATGAGGCAAAGCGCCTGGCCTTCCTCCGTCATGCCTTCGCGGCCTGCCGACAGCCGCACCCAGCTCCCCGGGAAGACTATCCGGGCGACCGCAACAATGCGCGCAAGTTCGACCGCGCCGATCGGCGCGGATCCGGCAAGCGGCGTGCCCGAAATCGGTACGAGCATGTTGATAGGCACGCTTTCCGGATGGGGATCAAGCTTTGAAAGTTCATGCAGCAGCCCGACGCGGTCTGCGCGCGTCTCGCCCATGCCGAAGATGCCGCCGCAACAGAGTTTCAGGCCGGCCTTGCGCGCTTTCGCCAGCGTATCAAGTCGCTGTTCATAGGTGCGCGAACTAACCACCGTCGAATAGTATTCAGGCGATGTGTCGAGGTTGTGATTGTATTAGTCGAGGCCGGCGGAAGCCAGCGCGTCCGCCTGGCCGTCCTCCAGCATGCCAAGGGTTGCGCATGTGTCCATGCCCTCGGCTTTCACGGCGCGGATCATGTCGGCGACCTTCTCGACGTCGCGATCCTTCAAGGATCGCCAAGCCGCGCCCATGCAGAAACGGTCGGCGCCTTCGGCTTTCGCCTTCCGCGCAGCGGCGATCACTTCGTCGAGGGGCATCAGGCCAGACGCCTTCAAACCGGTATCGAAATGCGCCGACTGGCTGCAGTAGCCGCAATCTTCGGCGCATCCTCCGGTCTTGACCGAGAGTCGCCTGCTCTTCTGGACCCGCCCATCCGGCCAGTTCGCACGCTTGACGTCGATGGCGGCTGCAACCAGCGCATCTAACGGCTGGTCAAACAGGGCGGCGATTTCGTCACGGGTCCAGTCATGGCGAGGGGCAAGGGCGGTCATTCGGTCTCCGGGGTTGACCGCATCGGTCTATCCGACGTCCCGCGATGCGTCAGCCCGGCGAGCGCGTCGGTGCGCCGCCCGCGGTGAAACCAATTGACCGTGGAGGCTGGCGCGGCTACTTTGTCCGGACAAAGTGGGAGCCGCTCTTGGTCTATCGTTCGCTTCTCTTCGTCCCCGGGTCGCGGCCCGACCGTTTTGAAAAGGCCGCCCATTCCGGCGCCGATGCCGTTTGCATAGACCTTGAGGACGCTGTTGCGCCCGACGCGAAGGACGATGCGCGCGCGGCGACGTTCAAATACCTTGCGCGACCGCGCGAGGGCGCCGCGACTGGCTTCCGGATGAACCCGATGTCGACAATGGTTGGACATCGCGATCTCGTCGCCTTTGTTGATTCCGGCGCCATGCCGGCATTCCTCATGGTGCCGAAGGCAAGCGGCGAAGATGAGATTGCGCTCCTCGATGACGCGCTCGCCGAGGCGTTCGGCGATGATCGTCCCCCGCTCTGGCCGCTCGTGGAAACGCCGTCAGCGCTGCCCAGGGTCGCGGGAGTTGCGAAGGTTGTCGGGGCGCGAGGCGGCATTATGCTTGGCGGCGCCGACTTCGCCGCAACGATCGGCGCAATGATGGACTGGGACGGCCTTTACATGGCGCGGGCCAGTATTGTTGCAGGCGCGTCCCAAGGCGGTTGCCAGTCAATGGATGTTCCGTACCTCAACGTAAAAGACGATGAAGGCCTTCGGGCGGAGACACTTCGCGTCCGATCGATGGGGTTCACGGGTCGCGCCTGCATCCACCCCGCGCAGGTCGCCATCATCAACGAGATCTTTTCGCCGTCCGAAGAAGACGTTTCAAAGGCGGAACGGATTGCCGCCGCTTACGCCGAAGCCGGCGGCGGCGTCGCCCTGCTCGACGGCAAGCTCGTGGAGCGGCCGGTGCTGCTTGCGGCGCAACGCACGCTCGCCGCAAAGAGGGGCTGATTCATGGTCCAGGGGTGGAAGGAAGTCGGTCCGAACCGGTATCGCGAAACGTTCGGACGGTATTTCGAGGAATTCCGGGAAGGCGACATCTATGAGCATCGCCCGGGGAAGACCGTCACCGAGTACGACAATCACCTCTTTACCCTGATGACAATGAATACCCATCCCATGCACTTCGACGCGGAGTTCGCCGCGGCGTCGGAATTCAAGAAGAACCTTGTCGTCAGTCCGTATACGCTCGCAATACTGATAGGCATGAGCGTCACCGACTGCTCGCAAAAGGCGATCGCCAATCTCGGCATGGACGAGGTGAAGTTCACTGCGCCGGTGTTTGCCGGCGATACGATTTATGGCGAAAGCGAAGTGCTTTCGAAACGCGAGTCGAAGTCCCGTCCGGGGCAGGGGATCGTAACCATCGTCACGCGCGGCTTCAATCAGCGCGGCGAGATGGTGTGCACGTTCAAGCGAAACATGCTCATCCCTTCAAGGGGCAATGCCGTCGAAGACAAGGTCGGCACTTACTGAAGGATTAACGCCGAGGAAGCGCAACCATGCCAGACGCGTCTCAATACCTTTCGGATTCCGACGAAGCGCTGATCATCGAGTCCATCGAAAAGTGGTTGGAGAAAAAGGTCGCGCCAGTCGCGATGAAGCTCGAGCACGCCAACGAGTACCCGCACGAACTCGTCGAGGACATGAAAGAACTAGGGCTCTTTGGGGCCCTCATCGATCCGGCCTATGGCGGTCTCGGGCTTTCCGCGATGACTTATTCAAAAATCGTGCAGACGATCGCCGAAGAGTGGATGTCCCTGACGGGCATATTCAATTCCCACCTGATGATGGCGCAGATTGTCCAGCGTTTCGGCACAGATCGACAACGGGAATACTGGCTGCCTAAGTTCGCCTCCGGCGAACTTCGCGGCGGCCTTGGCCTGACCGAGCCAGACGCCGGCACCGACCTTCAGGCAATCCGCACGGTGGCGAGGCGGAAGGGCGACAAGTACATCGTCAATGGAGCAAAGACCTGGATATCGAATGCGATCGAAGGGCAGGCGAATGCACTCCTTGTAAAGACGGATCCGGCCGCGGAACCCCGCTACAAGGGCATGTCGATCCTCATTGTCACGAAAATAGACCCCGAGACCGGCGCGCCGCTTCCCGGCATTCGCAATGGCAACAAGCTGGAGAAGCTTGGCTACAAGGGCATCGATTCCGGCGAATTCATCTTCAATGACTTTGAAGTTGATGCCGAACTGTCGCTGGTCGGCGGCGAGGAGGGCAAGGGGTTCTTCATGGCGACGGGCGGGCTAGAGATCGGCCGCATCAACATCGCGGCGCGATCCGTCGGCATTGCGAAGCGCGCCCTGCGCGAGAGCGTCGCCTACGCCCAGTCTCGAAAGACGATGGGCAAGCCGATCTGCGAACACCAGGCAATCCAGCTGAAGCTCGGCGATATGGCGGCGCGAACCCGCGCTGCGGAGCTGCTCGTCGAGGACGCCGCTCGCGCCTATGATACCGGCCAACGCATCGACATGGAGGCGGGCATGGCGAAGTACTTTGCATCGGAAACTGCCGTTGAGGTTGCGACCGAAGCCATGCGCATTCATGGCGGGTACGGATATTCCAAAGAGTATGTGATCGAGCGCCTTTATCGCGATGCGCCGCTCATGTGCATTGGCGAGGGCACGAACGAAATGCAGCGCATCATCATCGCCAAGCAACTGGTCAAACGGAGCCCGGTCTGATGCTGAACCTGCTCGAGGGCGTCCGCATTCTCGCCGTCGAGCAATACGGCGCAGGCCCCTACGGTTCGATGCTGCTCGCTGAACTTGGCGCCGAGGTCATCAAGATCGAATCGCCCGCGATGGGCGGCGACGTCTCCCGCTCCGTCGGTCCATACTACCTCGGCGATGGCGACAGTCAGTTCTATCAGACATTTTCGCGAAACAAGAAGTCGGTTGCTGTCGAGATCAAGACCGACAGTGGGCGTGTGACGTTTGAGACGCTCGTTTCAACGGCCGATGCGGTCGTGAACAACCTGCGAGGGGACCAGCCCGAAAAGTTGGGCCTGACCTATGCTGACCTAAAATCCGTCAAGCCATCAATCGTGTGCGCGCATCTGTCCGCATACGGCCGGCAAAACGAACGCGCCGCCTGGCCAGGCTATGACTATTTGATGCAGGCCGAGGCTGGCTTCATGTCGGTCACCGGCGAGCCTGACGCGCCGCCGACTCGCTTTGGTTTGTCGATGGTGGACTTCATGTCCGGCGCGCAGATGGCGCTCGGCTGCGTCGCCGCAATCCTCAAGGCGCGTGAAACCGGCATCGGCTGCGATATTGACGTATCGCTCTTCGACGTTGCCCTTCACCAGACAAGCTATCCCGGTGTGTGGGCTATGAACGGGGGCGAGGTCGTCGGCCGGCTGCCGCGCGGCGCCCACCCCTCGATTGCGCCATCGCAGACCGTCAGGACCAGGGATGGCTGGGGCCTCCTCATGTGCCAGACGCCGAAGTTCTGGGATGCCTTCTGCGAGCTTGCTGGCGCCCGCGATCTTGCGGCTGACGAGCGGTTCGCGACAATCCCGGCGCGACGCAAGAACCTTGCGGCGCTGACGGATGAGATTGACCGGATCTGTTCTCGGCGAACGACGCAGGAATGGCTCGAGCTGCTTGGCGGCAAGGTCCCCTTCGCCCCCGTGCTCGATCTCAAGGCGGCGCTAGACAATCCTTATGTCGCGGCGATCGGCATGCGAGAGGCGGTTGCGCATCCTGATGCGCACGAAGGCCGTCTTGATATGCTGCGAGCGCCAATCATTGTGAATGGCAAGCGATCGACTGGACGCCGGGCGCCGAAACTTGGTGAGCATACTGATCAATTTAACGGGAGCGGGAAGCCGTGAAACTGACAGGCGTCCGGGTGCTTGATCTGTCGCTGTTTCTGCCGGGACCGATGATGACGCTGATGCTGGCGGACCATGGCGCGGATGTCATCAAGATTGAGCCCCGCGGCGAGGGAGAGCCGACCCGGCGCATCGGCTATCGCAAGAATGGCGAAAGCATCTGGTTTCGCAACACTCACCGCGGCAAGAGGTGTCTCCCGCTCGACCTCAAGAGCGACGCGGGAAAAGAAGTTTTCCGGCGCCTCGTTCGGGACGTCGACATCGTTGTCGAGGCCTTCCGCCCAGGCGTTGCGAAGAGGCTGAGCGTCGACTACGACGCCGTGAGGAAGCTGAATCCAAGGGTCGTCTACTGTTCAATATCTGCCTACGGACAGACAGGTCGCTTGGCAGGCGCGCCAGCGCACGACGTTGCAGTTCAGGCCCAGGCGGGCGTCCTCTCCCTCAATGAAGGGCAGGACGGAAGGCCGGCGATGCCGCACATGCCGGTCGCCGATGCGCTCGCGTCGCTGACGGCGCTGTCGGGGGCGCTCATGGCGTTGCTACGCGCTCGCGAAACCGGCGAAGGCGACTATCTCGATGTCGCGATGCTAGACAGCGTCCTTGCCTGGACGCCAAATGTCACCGGACGGATATTCGCGACAGGTCTTCCGCATGAGCCGAAAAAGGAACGCTCATGGGGCGGAAACGCGATGTACAACCTCTATGAGTGCGCGGATGGGAAATGGATCGCGCTTGGCGGCGCGGAAGTGAAGTTCGCGCGGAATCTGCTCCAACCGCTCGGCCGACTCGACCTGTTGCCGCTCGCCGAGCTGCCGCCGGGAGATAGGCAGGCGCCATTGCGAACGTTCCTTCGCAGCACGTTCGCAACGAAGCCGCGCGACGCATGGCTGTCTTGGCTGGCGGACAAGGACGTCGCCTATGCGCCTGTCCTCAATCTGAAGGAAGCGTTCGATGATGCGCAGATCGCGGCGCGGGGCATGCTTTCGTTTGATGCCGATGGCGCCGAGATCGTCGGCTCGCCGATTTCCTTTCTGGCGGAACCCGCGAGCATTGATCCAACGACGCCTGAATACGGCTCAGATACGGTCGCGGTACTGAACAGTCTCGGCTTTTCGCCAGAGGAAATCGAAGCGATGCGGCGCGATGGCGTCGTTTAGGGACTAGGCGTCGGCTCGGCGCGTAAATGTCATCTCATAGACGAACCGGTCGGCCGGGTGTCGCGAATCGGAAATGACGAACAGCCGGTCGGCATCGTCGAAATATCGGCGTATGGTGCGCAGTCCAGGCGATTTTGCCTCGACGCCAAGGGACGATGCGTCCGCCGTTGACAGAGCCTCGGCCCGAATCGACTGCTCGATGCGGGCGATGCCAATGCCGTAAAGCCGCTCGATATGCTCGGTCACCGCGCAGGCCGGGTCGCGAAAGTCCGCGGCTGATGCGCCGACCGCTTCCGCGACGAAAATGCTGGTCGCGGCGATCGACCTGCCTGCAACGACCCGCGCTCCCTCAAGCACCAGCCATGATGATCCCGACCGCGCGCGATATAGCTCGGCCTCCGCGACGGTCAGGATGCGCCCGCCGCTTCGCCACGTCACGAGCCGCGCTTCGTGCGCATACTGCATAAGATCATCGACGCCGCCGAGACCTTGCGCGAAGGCGGAACGCCCGCCGGTTGAAACAACGATCGTACCAAGCCCAGGGCGGCGCTCAATGAGTCCCGCCGCCTCAATGATCTGCAACGCCGCGCGAGCGGTATGGCGGGAAACGCCGTGCATAGCGCAAAGTTGATGCTCCGTTGGCAGCTGATCCCCGATTTCAAATGCGCCGTCGCTGATTGACTGCCGCAGTTCTGCGGCGAGAGCGGCGTATCTTGGGCGTTTCGCCACGGGCGTCAGAGCTCCGACGCCATGCGCCGCCACGCGGATTTGAGATCGTCCCGATGCGTCGGGTCTGCAATCGCGATAAGCGCGAGCGCGCGCTCCTCAATCGATGCGCCACGCAAATCTGCAACGCCGTGTTCCGTCACGACAAAGCCCACGTCAGCCCTGGCGACCGTCGTCGCCGGCGCCGTCAGTTTAGGGACTATCCTCGATGTTGCGCCGCGCCGCGCCGTAGACGGCAGGGCGACGATAGGCTTTCCGCCAGGTGAGCGGGCCGCGCCCCTCAGGAAATCCACGAGTCCGCCCGCCCCGGACATCTGCCGGCCGTCGATGAATTCTCCGTTGGCCTGTCCGAAAAGGTCGACTTCAATCACCGAGTTGATAGCCGTGAAGCGATCAAGCTTCGAAAGAATGCCGATATCATGAGTTTCGGCGACGGACCGGAACGAAAAGCGAGCGTCGCGCGCGCAAAGCGCATAGAGCTCTGGCCCGCCGAGGGCGACGCCGGCGACAATTGCGCTTGGGCCGGCGGCAATCGCCCCCGCCTTGATCGCGTCGGCCACCGGATCGGTAATCATGCCCGAATGAATTCGAAGGTCGCGCTTTCGTCGCAATTCGCGGAGCACGGCGAACTGAAGGTTGCCAAGTCCGAACTGCAGGGTCGCGCCGTCCTCGACAAGGCTAACAACCCACGAGGCGATTTCGTCGAATACGGAGGAGATGGCTCCGCAGTCATAGGTCAACAGTGGAGCGTCGTCTTGGATGACAAGGTCGAACGAGGCTAGCGGGAAGCGCGGAGCGTCGCGGGGGGCCGGCATTGCCCTACTGATGATTGCAATTTTCCTGACGTCATCGCGGGCGAGAACGGCAGGCGTAAAGTCGGCCGACACGCCAAGGCACACGAGGCCTTGGTCGTCCGCAGGCGACACAAGCGCAAACGCAGCATCGATTGATGCGGTTTCCAGCCATCGCCAAGCCTGGCCATAGGAGAGCGGTCGAAAGGCCGAGCGCCCGGCTTCGAAACTCGGACGGAAGTCCGAAGACTGAAAAATCAGTTCAGCGCACGCTTCGGGATGAAGCCCACTATAATCAGTTCGATTGACGCCGGGGATCCAGACGCCGAGAAACGTCGCGCCGGCCGCTCTTGCAGGCTCCGAGACAAGAAATTTCGCGAGACCCATTGGTTCGCCTGAACACCCCGCGACATAGATCCGCGGGCGGCGCGGCGCGTTCCTCGCCAGCCAGTCGAAAGCGGCGCCAAAAGCAGACACGGGCGTTGTCCTGATCACTTCCCTCGCCGCGCCGTCCAGTGCCGTCGCGCGAATTCCTCTGTTCCATAAATCGCCCGGTCATGGTACCAAAGTCAAATGTCCGGACAAAGTTCCGCCTCGACAGTTTCCCAACGCCTCGCCGGCCTTCTGGCCAGGCGTCCCGGCCCGGACGATCGGCGCCGAGCCGCTTTGCACCTGCTGGACTGGACGGGGTGCGCTGCCGCTGCGCTGCCGTCGCCCGCGGCCAGTTCGATGCGAAAAGCGGCGGAACCGGCGGTCCAGAACCGCGACTGGCAGGGGTTGGCGCTTTATCTGGGCGCGCTCGGCAATGTCCTCGAAATGGACGATGTCGACAAACGCGGGTTGTTGCACCCGGGGCCGGTCGTCATCCCGGCCGCACTCATCGCCGCGGGCGCCGCGGGGGCGTCGGATGAGGTCATGCTCGACGCGATTGTGCGCGGATACGAAGCGACGATCCGTGTAGGGCGCGCCGTCGGGCCGGGGCACTATCGCTATTGGCACAACACATCCACGTGCGGACCGTTTGGCGCAGCTGCGGCCGCCAGCTCAATACTTGGACTTGACGCCGGCCAGACGGCCGAGGCGCTTGGCCTTGCCGGCACGCAGGCAAGCGGCCTCTGGCAAGCGCGGCATGAATCCCGGTCGAGCGCCAAGCAACTGCACACGGCGCGCGCAGCCCATGCCGGCTTGCTGGCAGCCAATCTCGTCAACGCAGGATTTGTTGGCCTGACAACCATTCTGGAAGGCGAGCAGGGGTTCTTTGCGGCCATGGCTCCGGGCGCAGAGCCGGCGCATGTCGCAGTACTGCGAGACGGCTGGGCGATAAATGACGTGAGTTTCAAGCCATGGCCCGCCTGTCGGCACGCGCATGCGGCGATCGATGCCGCGCTTGCGCTTCACGCGGATGGAACCAAATCCGACAACGTCATTTCGGGCTGCATCTTCGCCTATGCCGACGCTGCAACGTTCTGTGACAATCCTGCGCCGCGCGATCCATTGAGCGCAAAGTTTTCATTGCAGCACAGCGTGGCATCGGCGCTTGTTCATGGCAGTCCGCGCCTTGAGCATTTTGACGACGTCGGGCTCGCCGATCATCGCGTCAAGCAAGTGCGCGAGCGTCTTGTGGTCCGGGTCGATCCCGAGATTGAGGCGCGCTACCCAACCCGTTTTGGCGCTCGGCTTCGCGTAAAGCTGAGGGGTGGAGGCGAGGTTGAATTCGATGCGCCCGATGCATTCGGGGACCCGGAAAACCCCATGACGGCGTTCGATATTCAGGAAAAATTCCGTATGCTGTGTGACAGCGCGCAGATCTCGTCGCGGGCGCAAGAGGAGATGCTCGGGTGCGTCGACGGCCCCTCGCCGGGCGCAAGCTTGCGCGACGCCGCGCTGGGCCTTCTCATCGGGCGTTCCTCATGACGTCGGCGGAGATCTTTGCCCGGCATGTTCTTGAAACACCGATCTCGGCCCTGCCGGCAAGCGCCGTTGCGCGTGCAAAGGCTTTTGTTCTCGACACGCTTGGCGTCGGCGTCGCTGGCGTCGCCGCGCCATTTGCAGATGACGTTTTCAGAATTGCGCAAGGGTGGGGCATGGCCTTGCCCGGCGCCGGGGCAGCGCGGATCCTGGCGCGCGACGTGAAATTGCCGGCTTCCGCCGCGGCATACGTGAATGCCTACCAGACCCATTGCCAGGAGTTCGATTGCGTTCATGAGCCCGCGGTCGTGCATCCGATGGCGACCATTTTCGCCGGCTTGCTCGCTGCGACCGACACTGTTGCTCGGGTAGTTTCCGGCGCGGAGTTCCTCGCTGCGGTTATTCTCTCCGTCGACGTCGCAGCGTCGATCGGCGTGGCGGCCAAATCGCCAATCCGATTCTTTCGGCCCGCCAATGCCGGCGTTTTCGCGACGACGCTTGGCGTTGCGCGCGTACGGAAATTCTCGATTGATCAGGCGCGCGACGCGCTCGGCCATGCTCTGGCGCAATGCGCCGGCACCATGCAGGCCCATGTCGAAGGCAAACCGGCGCTCCCTATACAGATCGCCGGCGCGGCGCGCGCCGCCGTCGTCGCCTGCGACCTCGCGGAGCGGGGCGTGCCTGGCGCCCATGACGTGTTCGAGGGACCTTTTGGGTACTTCCCGCTGTTCGAAGGCGAATGGGACCTTTCCCAGGTCCTCGCTGAGCTCGGCGACGTCTGGCGAATTGAAGAAGTATCGCACAAGCCTTTCCCCACCGGACGGGCTGCGCAAGGAGGGATTGTCGCCTGCCAGAAGCTGCGCGACATGGGCGTGCGGCCGGAAATGATCAAGCAACTTACGCTGACCGCGCCGCCGCTCATCAAGCGGCTTGTTGGCCGTCCGTATCAGGAGGGCATGGGCGTGAACTATGCTCGTCTCTGCTTTCCCTACATCGGCGCCCGGACGCTGATTGACGGCGCTGTTGGTCTTGTGGATTTTGATCGCAATCGGATCGATGACGCTTCGTCGGCCATGCTCGCAGCGCGAATAGAGGTGGCGGATGACGGCGCCTACAACCCCGCGGCGTTTGCGCCGCAGGTTGCGCGCGCCCTGCTTATGGATGGCGCGGTTGTCGAAGCGCGAGTCGATGCGCTTTATGGCTCGCCCCAGGATCCGATGGACGCTGCCGCCTGCGAGACCAAGTTCCGCAATTGCCTCGCCTATGCCGGTTTCAACGATGGCGCCGCGTCGGCCGCGCTTGAGCTGTTGACCCGGTTTGACGCAGTGGCGGACGCGAGAGCGCTCCTTGACCTTACGGACAAGCACTGAACCGGAGCATGAAAAATGGATGGCCACCGCACCTATTTCAATTCAGTCGACTGGGCGGCGCTTGAAGCGGATCATCCAATTGGCGACAAATTCACGAAGCTCATCACGACAATCTCAAGAGACGAGCTGAGGGCGCGCCAGGAAGCGCTCTTTCGCCGATGCATGGCGCGCGCCTGGGCGACGCCATTCTATCAGCGTTTGTGGGGCAATGTCGGCGTCGAGGCCGGCGATATCGCGTCCCTGGATGATCTTGCCAGGCTGCCGACGTTCGACAAGTCGGACATCATGGAGTCGATCGCAGTCGCGCCCCCGTTTGGCGATTTCGCCGGCTACGAATCATACGGCGCGGGCGAGCGGCCACCTACGATACTGCACACAACGTCCGGCACGACCGGCACGCCCCAGGTCTTGCTGTTTGGGCCGAAAAGCCGCGAAGCGCAGAACCTCCTGCTCGCACGGCTCTACCGGTTTCAGGGTTTGCGGCCCGATGACGTCATTCATTCCGTCTACGGGCACGGCATGATCAATGGCGGTCACTATGTGCGCGAAGCCGTGACGCACTGGACGAGCGCGATCTTTTTGTCTGCTGGCACCGGGATAGAAACAAGGTCCGCGAGGCAGGTCGAGCTTATGCGGGACTTTCGCGCAACGGCGATCGTAGGGTTTGCTGATTACATCAAGAAGCTGGCCGTTGTCGCAAGGGAGGCAGGCATCGAACCTGGGCGCGACATAAACATCCGAATGATTTCCGGGCATCTCGGGCGCGAAGATAAAGAGCAGCTTTCGAAGAGCTGGGGCGGCGCGGCGTGCTTTGACTGGTACGGCGTCGGCGATACCGGCGCTATAGCTGGCGAAGGTCCGGATCAGGATGGACTCTATGTCATGGAGGACGCCCAGTTTCTCGAAATCTGCGACATCGACTCCCATCAGCCCGTCGCCGATGGCCTTCAGGGGGATATGGTGGTGACCTGTCTCTACAAGGATGACCTGTATCCGATCATCCGGTTCAATACCCATGACGTCACAAGAGCGATTACGAGGCCATCTTCAATCGGCGCGACGTTCCGGCGAGTCGAAGGGTTTCTGGGGCGATCGGACAATATGGTGAAGATTCGCGGCATCAACATCTTTCCCCAGGCGATTGGTCCGATCCTTGAGGAGGTCGGGGCGTTTGACGGCGAGTTCATTTGCCGGGCGGTACGCGACGCCTCGGGGCGCGACGAGTTCATCGTGATGGCGGAGGTAAAGTCGAAAGGGGATGGCATAGCGGAGGCGCTCGCCGAGGCGGTCAGGAAGGCGATCGGCATCGCCCCGGTGATCGAACTGCACGACCGCGGCGCGCTGGCGTCGCTGACGCAGACGGAAGTTCGGCAGAAGCCGATCAGGTTGATCGATGAACGGTTCTGACGGCCGGCAAGGTCACTTCTCGCCAGGTCCTGACCTCGTCGATCTGGCGGCAGCGTTCCGGTCAGGGGCCGACGCGCCCAGCGCGGCGCTCGAACGGCGCCTTGCGCGCATCGAAGCGGTGAATCCTGTTCTGAACGCTTTTCTTGACCTTCGTATAGATGCGGCCCGCGCCGAGGCCGCTGCCGCCGATGAGCGATGGCGAAAGGGCGCCGCTCTGTCGCCAATTGATGGCGCGACGTTTGGCGTGAAGGCGAATATCGCCGTTGCGGGCCTGCCGTGGCATGGCGGCATTGGCGCCTATCGGGAACGGGTCGCGGCGAGCGACGCCGATTGCGTTCGTATACTGAAAGAAGCGGGCGCGGTCGCCATTGGCATATTGAACATGCACGAAGGGGCGCTTGGCGCGACCACGGACAATCCGCATTTCGGACGGTGCCGGAACCCATGGAGCCTGGAATTGACGCCGGGCGGATCATCGGGCGGCTCCGCCGCCGCCGTCGGCGCTGGCATGTGCGTCTTTTCGCTTGGCACTGACACGATGGGGAGCGTTCGAATCCCCTCCGCATACTGCAGCATCGTCGGACATAAGCCCACATTCAATGCGGTCCCGACTGCTGGCCTCATGGAATTGTCGCCGACCCTTGATCATGTTGGTCCGCATGCGACCTCGGCGCGGGCTTGTGACGTCGTTCTTTCGGTCTTGCGCGGCGGCAAGATTGGAGTCGACTTCGGCGTTCGGCGCGGAAGGATGCGGCTTGGCGTCGGGCGATGGGGCGGCGCGGTGGACTGCGACGACGCCATTGTCGAGGAGTTCGCCAACGCGACGGACGCGTTGCTGTCATTCGCCGATCTGGTTGACATTGATCTCAGCGACTTCGCGTTTGGAGCGCTACGCCGTCAAGGACTGTTGATCAGCGAGGTCGAAGGCTACGCGGCGCATTCAGCTGCGATGGCGGAGAGCGCGAAAGGATTCTCAAAGGCGTTTCGCGACCTCATGGACTGGGGCCGCGAACAATCGCCCGAGAAAGTCGAACGCGCCTATGCAGCGGTCAGCTCGGCCGGCGATGAGTTTCGCTCCCGCATTGCGAACGTAGATGCGCTCGTGTTGCCGACGGCGCCCCAGGGACCCTTCGCCTTTTCTAGTCCAACGCCCTCCAACCAGGCGGACTTCACGGCGATCGCCAATTTTGCGGGATGTCCGGCGACCGCCGTTCCCCTGACGAGACCGGCAGGGCGACGAACGCCGCCGCCATCAGTTCAGTTCATCGCCCGACCGGGCGATGACGATGTTGCGCTGTCGGCCGCGGCAGCATTCGAGCGCGCGCGCGATAGCGCGTGACCGGGAGCGTCGCCGTCAGGCTTCGGGCTACTTCGTCGGAAAGTCCGGCAATCGCTTCTCCAGGAAGGCGCGATACCCTTCCCTGAAGTCCGGCCCGTTGAACGCCTGCAACAGGAGCGCCTTCGCCGCATCCGTATCATCCGCACCCAGCAATCGGAACATTCGCTTGGTGGCGCGGACCGACCACTGCGAGTTCTTGCCGATAGTCGCGGCAAGGCCGGACACTTCGTCCAATAGCCTGTCCGGCGGCGCTAGCTGATCGACGAGCCCTATCGCGCGCGCCTCTTCGGCGCGGATGATTTCCGCCGTCATCAACAGACGCTTTGCTGCGCCGATGCCAACCGCCGATACGAGTCGACGCGTATCGTCGGCGGAATAGACAAGGCCGAGCTTGCCCGGGGTAATGCCGAATCGCGCAGTTTGGTCAGCCAGCCGGAAATCGCACGCGAGGGCGATCGACATGCCGCCGCCGATGCATGCGCCCCGGATTTCGGCGATTGTCGGCTTCGCGCTTGCTTCGAGCGCCGCGAGGCCGTCGAGCATTGTTCGTGTGTAGGATTCGGCGGTTTCAGGCGTCTCGTACACCTTCTCGAATTCGCTGATGTCGGCGCCCGCCGCGAAATGCCCTTCCGCGCCGGTGACGACGATTGCTCGCGCGGCGTCGCTTGAATTCGCGCGCTCCACGAGGAGAGGCAGCTGGCGCCACATGTTTGCGGAAATCGCGTTTCGCTTGTCCGGCTGGTCAAGCGTGATGACGGCAACCGGCCCTTCAATGCGGAATAGCAGCCCGCCTGTCGTCACGAATCGCTCCAGCGGTCGCCGTCGTCGTCGCGATGTCGCGTAAGGCGCATGTGATAGTGGAAGCGGTCCGGCGGATAGTGGGCCTCAATTGCCTGCACCGGCCGGTCGTTCTTGTCCTTCATGACACGGAAAATCTTCAGGAGAGGCGATCCAGGCGTCACCTCCAGGCCGCGGGCAATTACGTCGTCGGCGGCAACCGCCGTAATGACCTGTTCCGCGGCCGTCGGCGATGCGCCGCTGCGATCAAGCAGGGTCAGCAGCGGCGTTTTTGCAAGTTCATCATCTGTATAAAGATCGGATATGTCGAGCGGGACGTAGGTTATGAGGTACGAGAAAGGCGTCTTGTTGAGACGCCTTAGGCGGGCTGCGCGTTCCACTTTTTCGCCGGGCTCGAGATCAAGCGCGTCAATGATGTGCTCGCTTGGCGCGATGCGCTCCACGGAAAGAAGCTCAACTTCAGTCTCAACGCCCATTTTGCGAAGATTTTCCATCAGCGTGGAAAAGCTTCCGCGAACGACCGCGTTGCCAGGGCCGCCGGTCACGATCGTGCCGCGGCCGCGAAGGCGGCGCACCTGGCCGGCGATTGCGAGGTCGTTCAACGCACGTTTGACGGTGATCCTCGAGACGTCGAAGGACTGGGCGAGATCATGCTCGCCCGGCAGCACGCTGCCTTGCGGATATGCGCCGTTTGCGATCGACGACTGAATGGCCTCGCGAACCTGCAAATGCAGCGGCGCGCCGCCTGCGCGCACGCGAGTCCGGTCGACCGCTTCCGCGCGTTCTGCTGAAACTTCTTTTCCGCCCTTCGCCATTATCCCGCCCGTGCGCCTTGATTGCGATCAATCTAGATGTGTTATCTTTCAAAGTCAGGGGGTTAACGCACAGTCGGGGCGTCGCCTCCCGCAGCTGGCCGCACGCCATGGAGAACCCGTTGCCGAAACCGAGAATGATCGATCCTGCGCCTGTGAGTCTGGCTGAGAAAATCATCGCGAGGGCTGCTGGCGCGGCGCGCGTGTCGCCGGGCGACATCGTCACCGTCAAGGTCGATCTTGCCATGGCGCATGATTCCAGCGGGCCCCGCCGCTGGCGACCCAAGCTCGAGGCTCTTGGCGTTGGCCTGTGGGACCCGTCCCGAGTGGTGATCGTCTCGGACCACTACGTGCCGGCCGTTGACGAGGCGAGCGCCGCAATACTCAAGGACGTTCGCGCGTTTGTCCGGGATTACGGCGTCGGGCATTTCTTTGACATGCGCGGGATCAGCCATATTGTGATGCCCGAGCATGGCCTTTTGCGGCCCGGCATGCTCGTCGCCGGGGGCGACAGCCACTCGCCGAATGGCGGGGCCTTCGGTTGCTTCATCGCCGGCTTCGGCGCAACCGACATGGCGGCGATCGCTGCGACAGGTGAAACTTGGCTTTCGGTTCCCGCGACCCGCCGGATTGAATGGAGCGGGATGTTTGCTCAGGGCGTATCCGCAAAGGACATCATGTTGTTCCTTGCCCGGGAGATCGGCACCGAGAATCACAACCTTGTGCTCGAATATGCCGGGCCCACCGTCAAGGCGATGTCGATGGACGAACGCATGACGCTCTGCAACATGGCGGCCGAGCTTGGCGCGGATACCGCCATCATCGAACCGGACGCGACTACCCTTGATCACATAACCGCCCATGGCGGGACAGCGGACGCCTCAATGCTTTCGCACTGGCGATCCGATCCCGGTACTGACTATGAAGCCGTTTTCAAATACGACGCCTCAGCCCTCGAACCACAGGTCGCCGCCCCGCATTACCCCGGCAATGCCGCGCCGGCGTCCGAGTATAGTGCGACGCCCATTGACCAAGCCTATATTGGCGCCTGCGTCGGCGCGAAACACGAAGACCTGGAAATGGCGGCGGCTGTATTGAAGGGACGAAAGGTTCGCGATGGCGTGCGCTTGCTGATTTCGCCAGCGACGACGCGCACGACCGAGCGGGCGACGACATCCGGTTTGCTGGCGACGCTTACGGCGGCGGGCGCCATTCTCCTGCCCTCCGGGTGCGGCGCTTGCGCCGGCATGGGGCATGGCCTGTTAGCCGACGGCGAAACCTGCATTTCCACTACAAATCGCAATTTCAAGGGTCGCATGGGCCACAAGGGCGCGTCGGTCTATCTGGCCTCGCCCTATACCGTCGCAGCCTCAGCGGTCGCCGGCGAGATCGTCGATCCGCGGGAGTATCTCTGATGACCGACCGTCCTTCGCGCGCATGGGCGTTTGGCGACAATATTGATACGGATGTTCTTGCGCCAGGGCGCCTGATGAAATTGTCGCCAGAAGAGCTTGCCCGTCATTGCCTTGAGGCGGTGAACCCGGAGTTCGCGCAGAGCGTAAGGCCTGGGGATATCGTTGTTGCAGGCCGCAACTTCGGTCTCGGATCGAGCCGGGAACAAGCGGCGGTCTCGCTGCGAATCCTCGGCGTCAAGGCGGTCCTTGCAAAGAGTTTCGCCAGAATTTTCTTTCGAAACGCAATAAATCTCGGACTTCCCGCCATCGTTTTCGATGAAACGGACGCTGTTTCAGACGGTGACGAGGTTGAATTGGACCGGCGGCGACAGCGACTATTGAATCGTTCGCGGAACGCAAGCTTTGAACTCCCGCCGCAGGCTCCTGCAATCGCGCAAATTCTTGACGCGGGCGGCCTCGTGCCCCTGCTTGAGCGTCGCTTGAAGCGCGAGGCGTAGGAACGGGGCACGCCTATTTGATGACGCCCCGGGTTACGAGCCCATCAATGACCGTCTTTTGCTGGGCAATCGCGTCCGCGCGCTCGATCATTCGCCCATCCGGCGAGCGGTTCGTCGGGGCCATGGTTTCCAGATAGCCGCTCCGGAACGCCGCCGTCGGCAAACGACTGATAAAATTCGACATGCCGGTCTGGCGCCTCGCCGAGCGAAGGCCGTCCAGGTCGATGATCGCATTCGCGTTCATCGTCTCGCCGCCTCCGGCCTCAGCCACGACGCCGCCCTTCCAGTCGACAATCTTTGACATGAAGTCGGTGGACGCCGCGGGCACGGCAGTGCCTTCGATGCGTCCGGAGTTGGCGGAAATGACGTAAGCGATGTTCTCAAGCGCCCGCGCGCGCTTTGCGATGTCCTTTGGGGTCAGTCCGGGCGCGCCGACCTCGGAGGTCGGGTGCAGGATCAGCTCTGCGCCCTTAAGACCAAGCATTCGAGCGACCTCAGGATACAATATTTCCTCGCTGGCAACCGTCCCGATACGGCCTATATCCGAGTCGGCGACCGGAAAAATCGCGTCCTCGCCATAGATCTTCAGATACGCGTCCCATACGTCATAAGGGGTCGGCGAGTAAAGCGAAATCATCCGTCGATAGCGCAATGCGACGTCCCCCGAGGGCGCGTAAACAACGTTTGCCTGAAAGTAGATATCCGGGAAATTCGGATCATTTTCATAATGATTTGAGCACAGATAGATATTCAACGCCCTCGCCATTCCGGCGATCAATTCAGGGATCTCGCCGTCAAGGTCGATGACCGCTTTCTCGCGCCACTCGTCACGGCTTTCGCCCAGGGGAAAGCCCGTCATCCAGTACTCCGGCAAGACAACGAGACGAAGGTCGTAGCCGTTGAAGCCCTTCAGGAAGCCCTTCGACGCGGCAATCTGCTGGCGGATGCGCCCGATCGACGTTTTCATCCGGTTGCGGGCCGCCGTCGCAGATTTGTCCTGGTTGACGGCGTCGCATGCCGTCTGCAGCGCAAGCGCGCTGAAACGTTCCGATCCCGATGCATTGGCCTGCGTCATGCCGATTCCCATGAGTGTTGCGCCGGCGATGAAGTCTCGCCGGCCGATCCTTGCGCCGCGTCGTCCAATCATTGCTGCGGGTTCCCTGTCGAGAAGTTATCGACGTGCGTAGCGACCGGTACGACGCTTGCGCCGTCGATCGCGCCCAAAGCCGCAAGAATTTCCTTTACCGCCCACATTCTGAACGGCTGGCCCGCCACATAGGGCGTCATCGTGAAGCTTAAGCACTCGGCGCCCCGGGTCGCGGCCTCGTCGCGCATGTACTTCGCGGCCTCGATGATCTGGTCGCGCCATCGGCTTTCGTCATGGTTTTTTATGGTCAGGAGGGTTCGATCGTCGAGCTCACTGAGAAGCGGGAATGCGACAAGCGGCCCACAACTCGTCCGCAGGCCAACAGGTGCAACGTCGAATTCCCAGTCGAGGCAAATGTCGAAGCCCGCAGCCCTCACGAGGTCCGGCGTGCGGGTGCTTTCCTGCCGGGCCGGACTCATCCAGGTGCGTGGGCGCAGACCCGCCGCCTCGAAAGCGGCTCGGGTTTTATCGGTATACGCCCGTTCTTCCGCTTCTGTCAGGCCGCCATGATGAATATGATCCGTACTCAATCCATGGGCTGCGATCTCGTGGCCGTCCGCCAGAATTGCGTCAATCAACGGCCGTGAGCGATCAAGCAGAATTGCGTTGACGGCAAATGTCGCCTTGACGCCAGCCTCGGCGAAAGCCTTCAGCAAACGGAAGGCGCCAACCCGGTTTCCATAGTCGCGGGTCGTATAGTGGCGAAGGTCCGGATAGGGCGTGACCATCGCGCCCGGATGCCGAAACGGCTTGCCGCTCGGCGTCAGCGGAAAATACTCGATCGGCACGACAATCGAAACGGCAAGTTTTACGTCGCCTGCAAGCTTTGCTGCGGCGCGGCCCTCCATCGGCGACCAGTCATAACGTTCGATGTCCTGCCCGCGCTGGCGCCGCGGATAGGCAAGGTAGCTTTCATCGAGAGTCATGCCGCGCCTCCGCCAAAGCCGGTCCCCGGCCGCAGCAGGCCGCGGCGCGAAATGTCCGCAAGGGTAGAATCCCATGAATGATCGCGGAAATGGCCGGCGATCTCGGCGCCGGTGGCAAACCAAACGTCGTCCTTATGCGACGTGATATGCGCTATTGCGTCTTCAAAGGCGCGAATGCGGTGCGGCTGGCTTACGAGGTATGCGTGCAGCGGAATGCACATGACCGTGCCGCTGTCCTCGCCTTCCTCGAGCAGCTGGTCGAAGTGCCGCTTCAGGACATCGGCGTACGCCCACGGATCCATCGCGAGGACGCCATATGCGATCACGTCATTCACCTCGAGGGAGTAGGGCATCGAAATGAGCTTGCCCGACCGCGTCTTGACAGGTTGGGGCTGGTCGTCCTGGAACAGATCGCAAGTGTACCAGAAATCATATTCTGCAATAAGATCGAGCGTTCGCTCCGTATGGGTCAGGGCTGGCGCAAGATATCCCCGGATCCGCTGGCCTGTCGCGCTTTCGACGGTCCTTATGGAGTCTTCGATGACGGCGCGCTCCTGCGCCTCGGTCATGCCGTATGAGAACCGGGTGTTGTAGATGCCGTGGGAAAAGAACTCCCATCCACGGACCTTGCAGGCGTCGATGATTTCCGGGCAGTGATCGCACATCGCCACATTGAGCGATACCGAGCCGCGAAGGCCGCGCCTGTCGAGCAGCTCCATCAGGCGCCAATGTCCGACGCGGTTTCCCCAGTCGCGCTGAGAGTAGCCGACGACGTCGGGGGTTGGCTTCGGCCAGCTCGGCCGCAAAGGGTTTGTCGGAGGGTCAAATTCATAGAACTCGATGTTCGGCGCGATCCAGAATGCAAGCTTCTTGCCTCCCGGCCACACGATCCTGGGTCGGTCCTTGTACGGCCAGTAATCGTATAGGTTTGGATCAGGTTGCATTTCGTGCGTTTCCTTCGCCATAACTATCGGCGGCGTGCGAACCAGTCGACAACTTCCGCTGCCTTGACCACGTCGGCGTATTTCAGCTGGAGGTCCGTCAGGTTGGCGAAATGGTAGCTCTCGTGTTTGTCAGCGACGCACTCTTCAGGAACGATCGTCCGATAGCCATGGGAGAGACTGTCCACGGCGGTCGCCCTTACGCAGCCAGAGGTCGATCCGCCCGTCAAAATGACCGTATCGACTTTGTGCCAGACGAGATAGCTCGCAAGCGGAGTTTCGAAAAAAGCGCTTGGCATTCGCTTCGTATAGATCAAGTCCACCTCGGCCACGACGTCGCAACGAGGGTCGAGCTGATGGCGATCGGAACCATGCTTGATATTCTGCAGACTGTCCGGCGTATCAGTCCGTGTGCCCCATACGCCGGCGTCGCCGGCGTCAGCCTTGTAAGCGACCTGGGTCCATATGACCGGCATGCCCGCCGATCGCGCGAGCCGGGAAATCTCGTTGATGCGCCCGATCTGGTCGGGGTCGGTGACGTAGGCCGTCCTGGGAAACAGGTCGGGGCGCGTATACGCCTGTTGCACGTCAATATTCACGACGGCTGGCCGGTCGCCAAAGCCGAAGCGGGCGCGGGCGGGGTTTGCCTGTACGTCCAAGTAGATTTCGCGCGCCGTCTTGCCCGGCGTCGCCATGGTTGGCTCGAATCTCAACGACATGGACGACCTCCCAAATGATATACCTTTTGACCTTTCCGAATGGCGTCGTCAAAGTATTCCTGTCGAAACATAGCGGCTTACGACGGGGGCGGTAGCATCTGATGTCAGTCACCGGCCTGGTGCTCATCCTCTATATGCTTGGCCTACTCGGTGTCGGCATGTGGGCCAGTCGCCGTGCCGCCACGCAGGAAGATTTTCTCCTCGGCGGCCGCTCGCTCGGCCCGGTCGTCGCCGGTCTGGCCTATGCGGCGTCTACGTCATCTGCGTGGGTGCTGCTTGGTTTCACGGGATTCGTGGCGACGGTCGGGGTTTCCGCCCTCTGGATGGTCCCGGGCATTCTTGCCGGATACGCTGCGGTCTGGCTCTGGATGGGCCCCTTTCTCCAGCGAACCTCGCGGGAACGGGGCTTCCTGACGGCCCTCGACTTTGTCGCGGCGGACACAGGAACGGCCGCCCGGCCCATAAAGCTGATCGCCGCCGCGATGATCGTGTTTTGCTTTTCGTTCTACATCGCGGCGCAGTTTCAGGGCGCTGGGGCCGCGCTTGCCGAGGCGTTCCCGATTGATGAGCGTACCGCAGTAATCGTCGGTGCCGGGATCATCCTCCTCTATACGCTTCTCGGCGGCTTCTGGGCGGTCAGCATCACCGATACGTTGCAGGGGCTTTCGATTCTGCTGATTGCAGTGACGATGCCTGCGGCGGCGTTCATCGTTGCGGGCGGCGTGTCCGGCATTGGCGCAGCCATCGCTTCTCAATCGCCAGCTTTCGCCGCGCCGCTCGGCGTCCACGCCGGTTGGTCCGCCTTCGGATTTGTCGTCGGCATCGCGGCGATCGGCAGCGGCGCGCTCGGGCAACCCCATCTGCTGACATGGATTATGGCCGTCAAGGATGACGCCGCTCGCCGGCAGGGCGCTGCGGTCGCCATCGCCTGGGGCGCGCTCGTCTATGCGGGCATGTCGGTCATTGCATTGTCCGCTCGCGCGCTCGCGGAGCCGGGAGCGTCGCTCGGCGAAACAATTGTTTTCGACATGGCCGGCCGGGTTCTGCCCGGCGTTTTCCCCGCCCTCGTGTCCGCGGCGATACTGTCCGCCATCATGTCAACCGTCGATGCGCAGCTTCTCGTCGCGTCCGCGACCGCGAGCCATGACCTCGGCGTGGCCCGCATTGCCCCGGGACGCGAGGTTCTGGTGACCCGCGTGGCAATTCTTGCGTTGTGCGGCCTTGCCGTCGCGCTCACGCTTTATCTTCCGTCTTCGATCTTTTCCCGCGTCCTGTTCGCGTGGACGGCGCTGGGCGCTGCGTTCGGCCCTACGATCGTCGCCCGGGTATCGGGCCGGCGTCCACATGGCGCCGCCATACTCGCCGCCATGACGTGTGGTTTCGGCGTTGCTGTCCTGTTCAATCAGTTCCTGCCGTCCGGACCTGGCGCTTGGCGGGAACGCATTCTTCCATGGGTCGTTGGGCTGGCGATCGTATTCATCTTTTCAAAGGCCGCCGGTCGCGCTGGCGACGGACGGCCGCTTGCCGCAGGCGCAAAGCAGGAGGTCATCGGGGCATGAGTGGAATTGTTGGCGGCATTATTGGCGTCGTCATTGGCGCGGCCGGCATATGGGCAGGCATCTCCGCGGGGGTCGTCCCTGCGCCAGGCGGAATGTCATTCGGTGGCGAGACGTCCAACGAAAAATCTGCAGGCGACGCGGCAGCTGTCGATCGGCCGCCTGCGCCCGCCACGGCGCCGGCCTATCTTATCGTCATTGGCGACGTCCATGACCGTGAAGCATTCATTTCCGGCTACGCCCAGAAGATGCCGCCGATCTACGCAAAGTACGGCGGCGAATATCTCGCGGTTGGCCGCAACCGGGAGATTCTCGAAGGCGATGCGGACTTCGGGAGCTATGTCATCTCGAAGTGGCCGTCGATGGACGCGGCCAGGACGTTCTGGGATTCTCCGGAATATGCGCCGCTCAAGCAGGCGCGCGTCGAAAATAACTGGGGCGCGTTCGACGTCTTCCTCGTCGAAGGCGCCCCGGCTGCAGGACCGCCAGTCAAATAGCCGCAGCCAAGAAGCCGCCAGTCGAATAGCCCCCAGGCAATTGACCGGAAACCCGCCTATCCGCGTTCGCCGAACGCCGAGAGCGGCATGACCGCGCCTCGGTTCACATAATAGGCCTTGCGACGAAGGAAGCGGCTCAGTCCGTTCGGCCCCATGCGCGACGGCCCCATTCCTGACAGTTTGTAGGCGCTCTTTTCAGCTTCGAAGACAAAACTTGTCAGGCCAGCATCGTTGATCGATACGCCGCCCGCCTCCAGTCGGCGCGCCACGGCCAGGGCCTCGTCTTCCGTATCGGCGAAGACGCTCGCTGAAAGGCCGTAAACGGAGTCATTTGCAAGCCGAATCGCCTCTTCAATGTCGCTAAACGGCAGCACCGGCATGATCGGGCCAAAGGTCTCCTCCGTCATGATCGCCATGGTTGACGCAACGCCGGTGACGACGGTCGGCGCGATCCAGAGCCCGCCGCGTTCGATGATCTCGCCGCCGCAGTGAATGCGCGCGCCCTTTGAGACGGCATCGGCCAGTTGTGCAGCTATTATTTCAGCCTGCCGCGAGAATATCAGTGGCCCAATGATCCCGTTTGCGGGGTCATCGCACGTCAGGGAGGCGTTTATTGCTTTTTCCTTCAACATCCCGACGAACGCGTCGAAGATCGGCGCAGCGACGTAGATCCGTTCGATTGACTGGCAAGCCTGTCCGGTAGCGACCGTCGACGCGCGCAACAATGCTGTCGTTGCGCGGTCGATATCGGCGCTCTCGAGAACTAGGGCCGGATCTTTCCCGCCAAGCTCCAGGAATGCCGGGATAAAGGCCGCGGCTGCGGCGGTCGCCACCTTGCGTCCTGTTGCGACGCTTCCCGTGAACGCGACGGCATCCACTTGTTCGACGAGATTTGCGCCAGTTTCGCCGTCTCCAGGCCGTATACGGAGCACCCCGCTCAGGTTCTGCGTCGCCTCTATCGCTTCCGCGATCGCCACGGCGAAACGCGGCGTCACTTCGCTCGGCTTGATATAGACGGAGCAACCGGCGATCAGGGCCGGCAGGGCGTCGACGAACGCAAGCAGCAGCGGAAAGTTCCAGGGGCTAATCGCGCCGATCACCGGGATCGGATCTCCCTCTGAAATCAGCTCGACATTTTGCAGGGCCTGTGCGGGCCGGCGCGACGGCAAGAGGGCCTCCCCGGCGACGGCGATCCACCTTTCGATACTGGCCAGAACGCCATCCACTTCAGAAGCGGCGATCGCCCGCCGGCCGGTGTCGGCGGCAAGCGCCGCCTCGATCGCGGGGCGTCGTTCGCGAATCGCCTCGGCAAAACGGCGAAGCGTCGCCGCCCTTTCCGCAAGCGGCAGCGCCGCCCAGGCCGGCTGACGCGCCCGCAGCGTGGCAATGTCCGCCGCCATTTCGTCGGCAGATGGCGCCGCGAACGAGTAGTCGGACGCGCCGGTCAACGGGTTTCGCGCCGTCAGAATGCGGGCCATTTGTCATCCTTTGCGTCCGCCCATTGATGATATATCATTTGCGTCAGGCGTAAATCCGACGGGGTCACATGGCGTTTCTTGAGCTGCCGAAGCCAGGCGGCGGCCACACAAGTGTGAGCGCACTGCTTGCGCCCGGCGTGTTCGATGGGCTGTCTGCGCTCGTCGCGGAACAGGCTGGCGCGGGCGCATGCTATCTGTCCGGCGCGTCTGTCTCCTACACCCAACTCGGACGGTCCGATGTAGGGTTTGCGGATTTGACCCTGGTCGCGGACGTCGCCGCGCGGATCGCCGACCGCGTGTCCATTCCCATCATCGTCGATGCGGACACGGGCTTCGGAAACGCAATCAACGTGGAGCGCACGGTGCGCGTCCTTGAGCGCGCCGGCGCCGCCGCCATCCAGATCGAAGATCAACGCATGCCCAAGCGCTGCGGGCATCTCGCCGGCAAAAGCGTAATTCCAGCTGATGAGATGGTTGGCAAGATTGCCGCTGCCCTCGATGCGCGTCGCGATGGGCGCACCCTGATTATTGCGCGAACCGACGCGCTGGCGGTTGAAGGCGTCGCCGCGGCATTCGACCGAGCGGCCCGCTATCTCGAAGCCGGCGCTGACGCCCTGTTCATTGAGGCATTGCGAACCGAGGACGAACTGCGAAGCGCTGCGGACGCGTTTGCAGCGCGCATCCCCCTTGTGGCCAATATGGTCGAGGGGGGTCGAACGCCAATCAAGCCGGCGGAGGAGCTTGGCGCGATGGGATATTCCCTCGTCATCGCTCCGGGTGCGCTGGCTCGGGTCTACGCCTTTGCGGCGACCGATTTTCTTGCAACGCTGTTACGCGACGGGTCCTCACGGGCCTACAGTGACCGGATGTTCGACTTCGATCAGCTGAATGCGCTGATCGGCACGCCAGACCTGCTTGAGAGGGCGATGAGGTACGACGGCGAACGCAAGGAAGCGGCGGAGTAATCCAACACTTGCGTCGTCCAACATTAGGGTTGCAGCGCGGCCTTGACGAACGACGCGACCTCGGCCGTCGACGCCTGGAATAATCCGTGTCCCCAGTCAGGGCGTTCGACGAGCGCGCCATTGCGGACAAGCCCCCCTGCGCGCCGCGTGGCCGCCTGCAGTTCGTCGTCAACGTTGATGATGGTAATTCTGTGCGGCAGCGAACGAAGCTGGCCTTCAAACCGCGCTGAGTTGGCGAACGCCGCCATATGACCCCATTCGTAGGCGTCCCCGCCCATCAAATTCTCCAGCATCGATGACGCCTTCATCCGCAGGGTCATCCCTGGACCTGCATGGATATTGATCCGTTCCCACATTACCTTGAACCGGGTTCCGGCGTCGTCAAGCGGCACGGGCGTGAAGTACTCGCGAAAGCTGGCGCGTTCTTCGTCCGTGAGGATCAGCGCCGAAATAATGACGATGCCCGCGACGCGGTCTGGCCGCTGGCGCGCCATTTCGACCGCGACCAGCCCGCCGGTGTGGTGGCCGATCAGGTCAATCGCGTCCCGGTGGCCGAGCGCGTCGGCGACATGCCAGCACGCGGCGGCGTAGAGTTCGATTGTTGCGTCCGCTTCCGCGGCGGGTCTATCGCTCATGCCATAGCCAGGATAGTCCGGCGCCACCACATCCCGGTCGTCGCTGGCTGCGACGAGAAAGGGTTCAAAGGAAAGGCCCGATTTGGGACTTTGGTGCAGGGCGTAAAGCGTGCGGGCGGCCGGCTTGCGCGCGGACGCGAACCGATAATGGATCTGTCCGCATGGACCGTCAGCATAGCCGCGCCTCAGACCCGTCATCAAGCTCGAGCTCCTCTTACGAGGGTTCCCCGTCAACGGCGACGATGCACTTGCCTACGTTGCGGCCGGCCATGAGTTTTTCAAACAGCGCCGGCGCGCCTTCAAGCCCTTTTGCGCGGTCTTCGGCGACTTTAAGTCTCCCGTCGCGAACCCAGTCCGTCGCCATAGCGGCAAATTCGTCCCAGCAATGATAGAAGTCGTATACGACAAGCCCCATCAAACGCGCTCGCTTCGCAATGATCAGGCCTGCATTCAACGCGTGAGCCGAACGTTCCGTATCTTGATAGTGCGCCGCGAGCCCGCAAAGGACGCCGCGGGCGTATGGCCGAGCGTGCGACAACGCGATCATTGCCATTTCTGTGGATACATTCTCGAAAAATACGTCAAGCCCTTCCCCAAGCGCATCGGCAAGGGCGGCCCGCCAGTCTGGCGATTTGTAGTCGACCCCGGCGTCGAAACCATACTCGCGTTCCACAAGGCGAAGCTTGACCTCTCCGCCGGCAATGCCGACGACCTTGCCTGCGCCGAGGATGCGCGCAATCTGACCGGCGGCGCCGCCCACGGCGCCCGCCGCCGCATCGACAAGAAATGTTTCGCCGGAGTCGACGCAGGCGAGACGCGAGACGCCGGCCCAGGCGGTCAGGCCCGGCATGCCGAGCGGCCCGAGATGCGCTGAAAGCGGCGCGGCCCGTGGATCGATCCGTCGGCAGGCATGAGATTCAAGCGCTACATACTCCGCCCACGCACCTTCCATCGACTGGATGAGATCGCCTTCGCACAGGCCCGGTGCGCGGCTCTCGACGATCACGCCGACAATCGCGCCAGGAATGGCGTCGAGCATCGGGCGAGGCGGCGCCTCCCCCATATGGCGACCCCGCAGTCTCGATCCCACGTAAGGATCAAGCGACAGGTAGAGAACGCGGGCGACAACGCCGTTTTCAGGGCAGGTCGGACGACCGGCCTCGACAAGCTTAAAATCGGCGGCGACGGGTCGCCTGTCGATCGTGGCTTTCAGGACGATCCGACGCATGGCGTCAGCCTTCGACGATTTCGACAAGGGCGCCGTCTGGATCCTTGAGGACGCCGACGCGCGATCCTTTGTAGATCGGGCCGTCGCGTCGCGTCGGCTCGACAAGCCATGGCCCAGGCAGGGTGGCGAACGCCGGATGGTAAAGAGTGCCAATCGCGACGCCCGGCGGCAACATCCCTTCATGGCGCGGCCGCGCGATCGCTTCCGCGGGATACTGATCAAGTTCGAGGAATACGTCGCGGCCATGAATCATTGTTGAAATACGGTGCAGTTCCTCAACTGGCGTTCCGTACGCCCTTGCCAGCATCGTGTAGACAATCTCCATTTCGCGTCCCATCTGCACCCCAGCGTGCCGCTCCATCCAGCGGTTCGACGCAGTCATGTCCGAGCAGCCCATCACGAGTATGAACAGCTTGTCGATCAGCGTTGCGGCGCGTGGAAGGTCGTAAGACGGAAGATTGTCGCGGATCTGGGTCAGGTAGACGATCTCGCCGTCTGGTCCTTTCACCTGCATCGGATAGATTGCAGGAAGCCCCTCGATTTCTCGCGGCGGGCCAATGATTTCGAACGGCGAGTTCTGCATCCGCGCGTTGGCCGCAAGCACGTCGGTGACGCAGATTTCAATCGCCGCCCAGCCGAATGATCGCAGCGGCAGGTAGTCCGGGTGCGAGGGCTGCTCAACGAATCGCAAATAGATGTCCGTTCCCGAGGCTGGCTCGAGAATCGCATAGCGGCGGCCGGCAGTTTCGGGCGCATCCCAGCTTGCGGCTAGTTCAGCGGACGTGACGCTCTCTTCAACTACGGCATAGTCAAGAAATGTCGTATACGCATCAATTGACCTTTCGAGGGACGCGACCGTGATGGTCGCTGCACGCAGCAGCTTCATGGGGCATCTTCCTTGTCTGTCGGCGTCAAACTCCTTGCGCCGGTCAATCTGGCGTTTGTTCCGGCAAGGCCGAGCGCGCCCGGATTGACGATCCCTTTTGGATCAAGAGCTTGCTTCAGCGTCATCAGGAGCGCGCGCGCCTCCGGAGAACGCGTCTCGAAAAAGGGATAGGTCCGGCCAATCTGGAAGTGCGCGCCGCCGCGTCGCTTGAATACGTCAATCACCGCCCGCCGCGCTTCGGCGACAACGGCCGTCGCCTCCGGGTTCGCCGGGTGGCGCGGCAAACGGTCAAGCCACGATCGTTCGACTGATGCTTCGTGGACCGGGAAGATCTCTTCAGGCCAGATGAAGACGGGCTCCACCAGGTAGCCGTTCGTTGAGAGCGTCGTGACGAGATAGCCTGTCAGAATGTCGTGCCGATCGAACGTTTGCTGCATGCTGTCGAAGAGATCGTCGATCTCGCGCCATGTCGCAGACCCTTGCGAAAGTGGCACGATGCCATGCACAGGGGTCCAGCGTTCGCCCGATGGGCCCAGCATGTTGTTGAGCGGCGTGAAAGGATTTGCCCGGATGATCTTCGGGATCGAGTTTTCGATTTCGCGGCCGCCATGCGTCTCGCAGATGCGTTTCAGACAGGCGATATTTTCACGCACGCCTGCGTTCGAAGGACCTTCCACGACGAAGTGAAGTGAATATGCGGCGTTTGCCATGAAGCTGCGCCCGGCAAGGGCGATCTTTGCACCCTCCTTCAAGCCGCCGAACACCGAGCCTTGCTTTCTTACCACGTTCGCAAGGCTCTTCGCGTCCGCTGCAAGCGAAGCGCGTTTCATTCGTACCCGTTGGAGATTGGGATCGAATGCGAAGACTTCACAGGCGACGTTCTGTCGCGCCACTGCAGCGGTCGCATCGGCGCATGCGTCGCGGCCCTTGAATTCGAAGCTCGCCCAGTCTTCGTGCGAAGGCGCTGGAACGAGGCGCAATGTCGCCTCAGCCTTGAAGCCGAGCGCGCCGGCGTCGCCGAGAAACAAGCCGGCAAGGTCCGGACCATAGTGACGCCAGAACGGCCTGCCCCCATCCGCGCCAGCCGTGCCGGTACGGATGATGTCGCCTTCGCCCGTCACGATGGCGAGCGAGATCACGCTGTCGGATGTCGGCCCATGAACCCCTGCGCCAAAGAACGCGTTGTTCTGGGACAGACCGCCGCCGATTGTCGAAGATATTCCGGAGAGCGGGCCCCAGAATGGCGTACGGAGACCTTGCCCTGCCAGCGCTGAATTCAGCGTATCCCACGTGCAGCCGGCTTCGACTGTCACGTACATGTCGGCGGCATTCACCTCGACTATCCTGCTAAGACGCGAAAAATCGACTACGCCGCCGCCCGGCGTCGAGGACAAATAGCCATTCGTGTACGACATGCCGCCGCCGCGCGGAAAAAGAGGAATCTCCCGGGCAGCTGCCGCCGCGACGACGCCGGACAGCTCCATCGTCGACGCCGGCGCAACGACGAATTCAGCCGTCGCTCCCTTCGACCAGATGTCGTGGCTGTAAAGCTCACGCAAGGCGATGTCATCGGAGTAGCCATTCGTCCCCACGATCCTGACAATCGCCTCGCGAAAGCCGGCGTCAAGCATGTTTTTCCCAACGCCGCCCATCAAGCAGCTCCCGGATGGCGGGCAATTGACGAAGCGTCCTTCATCCAGGTTTCGCGACGCCGAGCGAAGCCGCGATAATCAGCATTGCCCATATCAGCAGGACAAGCGGCCGGGCGCGCGCGAGTATGCCTCGAATCTCCTGGAGGGCGTTGGCGTCCTCGCCGACCGCAAGGTTCGCCAAGGCCGGGCCGAGGGGCGTCGCGACCTTGCGGATCGCAATGCCGCAGGCGATGGCGACGCAGAGCGCAAGACACTTCAGGGCGATGAATGTCGGTGCCGGCGCAAGACCTGCAAGGCTCGCGACGCCAAATGCTGCGAGCGCCGCCAGGACGACCCAACGGATAGCCAGATCCAGCGATCTCAACCATCCATCCCCGGACGAAAGGTGCAGTCGCCAGACGATCGCGAGCCAGAAGATTGCCGCGCCGAAGAGCGCCGCGACGAGCAATGGCGGGACCGCTATCCAGCCTTTCGCAACGGCAAGGGCTAGACCGGTCGGAAACGCGAGCACGAGGGAGGTTCGCGGCGCCATGTCGATGTCGCCAAGCAGCCTTGCGGCGAAGAGTCGTCGGTCGGCCGGCACGTCGTCCTTTGTCAGGAACGTCGCGACGTGGAATGCGCCGACGTCGCCGCCGAGCCAATAGACAAAGACAAGCAGGTGAGCGAGCGTCAGCGGCAATATTGGTGACATAGCGCATTCATCGCCGCCGTTTCAGAGTCTGGCGGGGCCGCCAAGGGCCCGTTCAACAAGCGATTCGCGGTTGTCCCAGATCTTTCCGCCAAGGTAGTCGCCGATCGACAGGGTCATGTCGCTATAGTCGATTGATCGGTAAAGGCCGCTTGACACATAGGGGTCGCCTTCCATCAGGGCCTTTGCGTCGTCCAGATCATCTGCATACACCAGAAACGCCGAACCCACGATGCGGTCGCCTTCGGCGCGACGCAAGGGGCCGGCGACGACATAGCGACGCCAGTTCCGCTCCACATGGGCTAGGTGCCCCATCAGACGCTCGGCCCGCAGAGCGGACCGCGTGGGGTCGTCTTCGCACACGACCAGATATGTCGGTCGTGTCTGGCGGGGCGCAGTCGGCGGGGCGTCGGTCATTGCAAAGTCCCCAATAGCTTTAGCTGAAATGGTATACCATTTCGAGGTCACGCAAAAGCCTTGAGGGGCATGACTAGCCTTGATGCCGCCAGGATCAGGCGGCGGCTTTTTGAATGCCCGTCCGCGCTTCATAGTCGGCAACTTCACGCTTCAGCTCGGGCAAGAGAAGGTAGAGCGCAAGAATATTCGGGATCGCCATCGCGAACAGCATCGAATCGATGAAGTCAAGAATAGCCCCGATCGAGACCGCTGCGCCGGTCGCCAGAATAATGCAGATCAGCGCCTTGAAGACCCGGTCCGCGAGAACCGAGCCGTCGAACAGATAGCCAACAGCCTGGGCGCCGTAGAAGACCCAGCTGACGACAGACGTGAACGCGAACAGCGTCGATGAGACCAGCAGGACAATCGGGAACCAGGAAAACGTCTGTTCGAACGCGTTCGACGTAATCTGGATCCCCTGTACGTTTTCCGCAGTCATATAGGGAAGGTAAGCGCCGGTAAGAATGACGACCAGCGACGTCATTGTGCAGACGACGATTGTGTCAATGAACGGTTCGAGCAAGGCGACATAGCCTTCCGTCATGGGTTCGGCGGTCTTGACGGCCGAATGCGCAATCGCAGCTGAGCCGACGCCTGCTTCGCTCGAATAAGTTGCGCGACGCATCCCGTTCACGAGCGCGCCGACGGCCCCGCCGGCGACGGCGTCTAGCCCAAAGGCGCTGCGGAAAATCGTTGCGATTGCGTCGGGTATCGCCGCGGCGTTCAAGATGATGATCGTCGACGCAGCGCCAAGGTAGATGATCGCCATCAACGGCACCAGCCGGCCGGCGACATAGCCGATGCGTCGTATGCCGCCGAACACGACGACGGCGACGAAAAGGTTCATGATCACGCCGAATGTCACGGGAGCGGATATTCCGGTGACGTTCGAAAACTGCGCATGGGACTGGTTCACCTGGAACAGGCTGATCGAGCCGCCGACCGTCATGATGGCGAAGAACACCGCGGCCGCCTTGCCAAAGGTCTTCCACCCCCTGCGCGCGAACTCCGCTTCGATATAGTACATCGGGCCGCCAATCGTCCGGCCGTCCGGCAGAACCCGCCGGTATTTTACCGAAAGCGCGCACTCGGCGAACTTCGTCGACATGCCGAAGAACCCTGCAAGGATCATCCAGAACACGGCGCCCGGCCCACCGAGCACGATCGCCAGCGGGACGGAAGCGATGTTCCCTAGGCCTATGGTGCCTGACAGCGCCGCGGACAACGCCTGAAAATGCGAGATTTCGCCATCCGCGCCCGGCTGCTCCCGCGGCCGCAGAATAAGCCCCCAGGCATGGGAGAATCCGCGGAAGTTAATGAACCCCAGCGAGACCGTCACGACAACGCCGGCAGCCATGAGCCAGACAACGACGATCGGCAGGGACACGCCAAAAACGTCGATCGAAAAGAAGATCACGGACGAAACGGCGTCGCTCACGGGCGACAGCGCCGCGTCGATGCGCGCGGCGAGTGATGGGGCGTCTGCCATGCGGCTCCTTCGGGCGCGCCGGCGGCGTCGAGTGTCCCCCGGGGCGAAGCGTTCACCTTAGCGCTCGTCGCGGGACTGTCACGGTCAGAATTTCACCTCGCCAACCTCATTCGGGCCGCTGCAGGCGCCTCAAAGCCCCTTCAGCGACGACTGCAGGTCGGCGATGAGATCGTCCCGGTCTTCAATGCCAACGGACAGTCGGACCAGACTGTCGTCAACGCCGAGTTCGGCGCGCCGCGCCGCCGGGATCGATGCGTGGGTCATGAGCCCTGGGTGTTCGATCAGGCTTTCGACGCCGCCGAGGCTTTCAGCGAGCGTAAAGACCTCTACGCGTTCCAGCATCGCCTTGGCGGCGTCGAGGCCACCCTTCAGGTAGATCGTTACCATCCCGCCGAAATGCTCCATCTGGCGCGCGGCAAGGGCATGCTGCGGATGGGTTTTGAGGCCAGGATAGGCGACGCGCGCGACAGCGGGATGCCCTTCGAGCATTTCCGCGACAGCCATCGCATTCGAACAGGCGCGTTCCTGCCGCAGGGCAAGTGTCTTCAGCCCACGGAGCGCCAGGAACGAATCAAACGGTCCCTGAATCGCGCCAATGGAATTCTGGAGGAACGCGAGCCGGTCGCCGAGTTCTTTGTCGTCCACGACAAGTATCCCGCCGATCACGTCGGAATGGCCGCCAAGATACTTCGTCGCCGAATGCATGACGATGTCGGCGCCGTGGTCGAGCGGTCGCTGGCAATACGGGGACGCGAACGTGTTGTCGACGCCGACCCTGACGCCCTTTTCTTGGGCGATGCCGGCGATCGCGCCGATGTCGACGAGCTTCAGCATGGGATTCGTCGGCGTTTCCAGCCAGACGAGCGCGGTTTCCGGACGGATCGCGTCGCGCAGCGCCTCCGGGTCGGTCAGGTCGACGTAGGAGATGTCGAGCCCCATCGAGGCTCTGCGCACGCGCTCAAAGAGGCGGAACGTCCCTCCGTACACGTCGTCCGTTGCAATGACGTGCGAGCCGGCCGGAAACAGTTCCAGCATCGTGGCGATCGCCGCCATCCCGGAACCAAAGGCGAAGCCGCGCGAACCATTTTCGAGATCTGCGATGCAGCGCTCATAGGCAAATCGCGTCGGGTTGGCGCCGCGGGCGTAGACGTAACCCTTGTGCACGCCGGGGCTTTCCTGGGCGTAGGTTGACGTCTGGTAAATCGGCGGCATCACTGCGCCGGTCAGCGGGTCTGGCGACTGGCCGGCGTGAATGACCCTGGTTGCGAATGCGCGGCGGTTCTTTTTGTCGTCGGCCATGTCGCTGTCTCCTTCATACGGGCGCGTCGGCGGTTAACGCCGTTATTAGCCGTCTGCATGGCCGGACGCAGCTACCCGGTAAAAAAAAGGCCGATCCTGCGCGCCGACGGGGCGAGAGGCGCAGAATCGGCCGCCGCGCGGCGAGGAGGGTGGGGTTAGCCTCGCCTGATGGCGATGCGACGCCGCTTTCCGACGTCTTCGGCAGGTTTCGGAACGCGCAAGGACAACACCCCGTCGCGAAATATCGCGTCAACGGCGTCAGGTTCCACTCTGAAGCCCAGCGGCACGCTGCGAGCGAACGTTCCGGATGACCGTTCCATCAACCTGAACGCGCCGTCCTCGTCGGTTTCCTTTCGGTCAAATTTCTTCTCGCCGCTAATGACGAGCGTCGTGTCGTTGATCTCGACATCAATGTCGTCCTCGGCAACGCCGGGCAATTCAACGATGATTTCGAGCGCGCCGTCGGTTTCCCGGACGTCGATCTGGGGCGCTCGAAAGCTGGCGAGTTCGCCGCCAAACGCCACTGTCCCCGGAATGACGGAAAACGCGTCGTCGAGGAATCGGTTCATCTCCTCGTGCATGCGCAAAAAGGGATCGGGCGAATACGGGGCCCGGGTCGCCGGCAAAGACCGGCTGCGGTGACGTCTTTGCAGTGCTCCGAACATCTCTAGCCTCCATTGGATTTCAGTCACGAATGAATGAGCGCATTGATGCTGCCTCCGGCCGCATTCGCCGCAGTCGAGTGCGGCCCGGAGTTCGCTTCCCGGAAGAAATTATGGTCGATGCGGAGCGATTCAAGTCCTCTCGGAACGGCGCGTCGCATCAGGAATAGAGAATTTGCGCGCCGGCATTGCGGGAGCCGCCGCACAAGTGGGGCGCGGGGCTTTCGCGCGTCGGCGTCGCCTTTGCGCAATCCTTGAAGAAATCGTGCGTCGCCTGGCTGCGGCAGGTCAGGCGCCGGTCATGGATCGACGATCCGCAATGGACGAGGGTCGCCGCCCAGATGAACGCCCCTCTGCGCCTTGGCTTCGCGCAGGGGGGGGGGGCAAGCCGCCTGCCAAAGCCGCGTGTCGAAGAAGGGCGTTTGGTCCTGCACATGATCAGAAGCCAGAAGGTCTCCCGGAGAATGGATTGGCGGGTTCTGTACCGGGAGTGTATTGGCGAGCGGCCTCGTGTCCGGGTCATCTGGAAGGCCCCAAGGCCGGCATGGAAGCTTTGACGCTGGCGCGCTCGGCCATCCGGGCGCCCTAGCCCAGAAGGGCCGCTTTCGTCTCAGACGTCCAGCCGACGAAGACATCGCCGTCGCGCTCGATGAGCGGGCGTTTCAGCAATGTCGGATGCGCGACGAGCATCTTTGCCGCCTTCGATTCGTTGAGGCCTTCCTTCTCGGCTGCGTCGAGGCCGCGCCACGTCGTGGAAGACTTGTTGACGAGCTTCTCCCAGCCGGCCTCGCCGTCAAGCGCCTTCGTCCAGCGCGTCACGTCGGCCGATGTCACGCCGTCGTCGCGAACGTCCCGGTACGTATAATCGACGCCCGCGATTTCGAGCTCTTTCCGCGCCTTTCGGCATGTATCGCAGGCTTTCAGACCGTAAAAGATGATGGGCATCCGCGAGACATGCTCCCGACGCGGCTATTCCGAGATCCATGCGTCGAACAGGATGACGCAGAGCGGCGCAAGGGCGATAAGATCAGCAATGGCGATGCTCTTCAGGGGACCTGAAGGCATGCCGGCGCGAACGTAAACGAGGAGGAAACCGATGACGCTGACGCTCACGACCATCGAAGCTATTCTCCGGCCCGAATAATCAATGCATGCAAGCACCGAAGCCAGAAAGACCGCAAGAAACAACATCCCCCGGTGAATGAGCAAAATGCCTGTCTCGCCAGTCGGCTGAACGCCGTAAAGCCGCTCGACTAGGCCTGGCGCGAAGGCCACGGCCGCCGGCGCCGCATGGACGAGGGCGATAGATAGCCAGGCAATGCGCACGACGGGTTCCATCGAAATGTGCTCAAGCCACCTGCAACCGGAGATAATTCAACAGGTCCGCCCGCGTGATCAGCCCCTCGAATTTGCCGCCCTTGAGAACGACCGCGACATGGCCGCGCGCGAACACGGGCAGGAGCGCCTCCATCGGCGCCTCCGCATCCATTGTCTCGACGCGATAGGTCATCGCCGACTTGACCGGATCCTTGAACTTCGCGCGGTTGCGGACGACCGAGAACAGGATGTCCTCCTCGTCGAGCAGCCCCTCAATCTCGCCCCTGTCGTTCAGGACTGGCAATTGCGAAATATCATAGAGCTTCATCCGTCCGTAAGCAGTCATTAGCGTATCGTCGGGCGTGACGACGATGGTCTGGCGCTCTGAATGCCGACGGGAAATAAGATCGGTCAGGTCGCCGCGCGGAGCGCGCTTTAGGAAGCCCTGATCGTACATCCAGTAGTCATTGTACATCTTGGAGAGGTACTTGTCGCCGCGGTCGCAGACGAAAGCTACGACGCGCTTTTTCTCTTTCTGCTCGCGGCAGTATTTAAGCGCCGTCGCGAGGATCGTTCCGGTAGACGACCCGCCGAGGATGCCTTCTTTCTTTAGTAGGTCGCGGGCTGCCTCGAAGCTCTCCTTGTCGGAGATGGCGTAGGCGCGATTGACGAATTTTAGGTCGCAGACGTCAGGAATGAAATCTTCGCCAATGCCTTCCACTAGCCATGAGCCCACAGCGTTCGGCTTCAGGCCCGTGTTGACGAGGTCGGAGAGGATCGAGCCGATCGGGTCCGCGAGGATCATCTCGACGTGGGGCGCGACCCGCTGGAAAAAGCGCGAAAGGCCGGTGATCGTGCCGCCGGATCCGACGCCAGCGACCATGGCGTCCATGTTCTCGTCCATCTGGCCCCAGATTTCCGGGCCCGTTATGCTCTCGTGCGCCCTGGGGTTCGCTTCGTTCCCGAACTGGTTGACGTAGTAGGCGCCGGTTTCGTCGGCGATCGCCTGGGCGACTTCCTGATAATACTCCGGGTGCCCCTTGCCGACATCGGATCGCGTGAGCCGAACGTCCGCGCCAAGCGCTTTCAGGTGAAAGATTTTTTCCTGCGCCATCTTGTCCGGGACGACGATGGTGATCGGATAGCCTTTCTGGGCCGCAACCAGGGCGAGCGCGAGGCCGGTATTGCCGGCGGTCGCCTCTACGATTGCGCCGCCGGGCTTCAGCTTGCCAGACTTTTCGGCGTCTTCAATCATGGCGAGGCCGATGCGGTCCTTGATCGAGCCGCCGGGATTGTTCGCCTCAAGCTTTAGATAGAGTTCGCAAGGGCCCGTGTTTATGCTCTGGACACGCACCATCGGCGTGCGGCCAATGCCTTCGAGCATGTTGTCGAATACCGGGCCGAAAGGCGTTTCCTTCATGTCGGTCACCTGAGATCGTTGCGTCGGGACGTGCCCGGCGAGGTACCCCCTGAGGCGTTCAGGGGCAAGGGCGCTGCGCGGCGGGCCGCCACGGTCGACGTCATTCGCGCGCCTTAGTATGTCGCCCTAGTCTGTCGCGTTAGTTTCTGGCCTTAATCTCTGGCTTTGGTCTATGGCCTTTCCGGGCCTTGCGCGCTTGTAGTCGCGGATGAAGAAACGCGCAGGATGCAAAGCGGCAAGGACGGCCGGCGATGCCGGCGGCGCGTCGCCGACCATCTGAGCGGCCAGAATCTCAGCGCAAAATGGCGCTGTCACGAGCCCGCGCGAGCCGAGCCCTGCGAGAATGAATGCGCCAGACAGATAAGTTGCTTCCGGGTAGGGACCTCGCTTGCCAAAGCGGAGATCGTCATAGGCGCCGCCATAGGACCCCCAGTCAGGCAACGGTCCCACGACAGGAAGTCGGTCGGGCGTCTGGCACCGCACCGCGGCGCGGGGGCGGCTCTCGGCGTCCGCCGGAACGACGACGCCAAGGCTCGCGGCTGCGGCGATGTTTTCTGCGGTGGATGCGGTCGTCGCAACGGGCGTCGCGAAGGCTTCAATCCGGTCATAGGTCCCGCCGACCAGTATCCCGCCGCCCGGCGCCGAGGCCAGGTAGGGCCCTGCCGCGATCGCGCCGACGGGCGGCTCGACGCGGGGAAAGTGGTCGATCTGTCCGGCGACGCCGGTCAGGGGCAGCCCACGCGCCGGCAGAAGGCGGATCGCCTCGCGCCCGTTCGCCAGGACAATGCCGTCGAAGCGGTCGGTGGAGTTTTTCGTCCGAAGCAAGAGGTCGTCCGCCTGCTCGATGGCGATGACGCGCTCCCGCCTGACCTCGGCATCGCCGAGCAGCGCCGAAACGTATCTCCTCGGATCGACCACGCCGCCGGTGGGAAAATGCAGCCCTTCATTGCGACTGACCATGTGCGCGTCGGGCAGCGCGCCGGCGGCAAGCAGCCGGACCTGCCGAGCCCGCTCTTCGTCGTCCGTCGCCTTTAGCGTTACGCCGCAACGGTTGAAGAACGCCCCGGCCGGATCAAGCCGGGCCAGGATCTCGAGGGCGAACAGGTAGGCGTCGCGAAAAAACGTCGCCGGCGCACCGTCGCCGAGATCAAGCCGCGGCATGACGAGGCCGCCCGGATTTCCTGACGCGCCAGCGGCTGGGCCATCCGGATCGAACACGACCGCGTCGACGCCCCTGCGCGACATCGCATCGGCAATGGCGGCGCCAGCGATCCCCGCGCCGACAATGGCGATGCGTGCGCCGCGTGCGACCGGCGTCACTGATGACAGGTCGTACCAAGGTTCAGTCATGGCGGGACGGGCCGACGAATGTCGCGGTCAGCATTTCCCGCTTCTGGCCAAAACCCGGTCGCTTTTCCACGTCGAAGCCGACGCATTGCAGGCCGCGTCGCACAGCGCCTGCGACGGTGAACGTCGCCGCACGGGTTCCGGGGCGGGAACGGGCCGCCACGGCCGCAAGCAACTCGCAGCGCCACATTTCGGGGTTCCGGGAGGGCGCGAAACCATCGAGGAACCAGGCGTCGGCGGTGAATGTTTCGAACCGGAAGGCGGCGGCTTCGTCAAAAATCAGACGCAGACGGACGCCCTCGTCGAGATCAATGTCGTGGGGTCCGGCCACCAGTGCCGGGTAGGCATCGACAAGCCGCGCCGAAAGGGCGCTGATCTCGGGAAATGTGGCATGAGAGCGGGCCAGGTCGTCCTTGCGCATCGGGCGAAATTCGCAACTGACAAAGGTCAATCGTCCGCAGTTCCCCATATCGCGGCTGAGCCATGCATCCCAGGCCGCAAGGAAGTTTAGCCCGGATCCAAATCCCGTTTCGGCGATTACTATATCGCCGCCCGCCGCAATTCGCTCGGCAATCCGGGAGCCGCCGATGAATACGTGCCTGCTTTCCGCCAGCCCGTCGGCGGCGAAGTAGATGTCGCCAAAGTCCGCAGAGCGGGGGCCGGCGCTGCTGGCGGTCCATTCAATGGACGCCGGGCGCACGCCGGGGCCGCCTGAAGCAAAAACCCCCTCGGCTTGCGTACCGAGGGGGCGGGTCTGATCGTCGTTTGGCATTGCGCCGCAACTATAAGCGATGTCGCCGATGCCGGTCGAGGCGGCTACTTCTTTGCGAACGGGAAGAACGCCGACATGCCGGCGAAGCCCTGATCCCCGAAGCCGGCGCGCATGCTGCGCTGGATCGGTTCGGCGGTTTCGCGCATGGCCTCGACGCTGGCTTGCGCCATGGAGCGCGTGCGCTCCATCCGTCCTTCGAACAGACGGGTCCAGTAGTCGCGCTGGATTTCGAGCGCTTCGCCGACGGATTTGGCGCGCGAAATCTCGCTGGCAAAATCGACGGCGTCGGTCATTTCCTGGCGAGCGGCGTCCATCATTTCAGCGCCAGCATCCTGCAAATGGGCGCGGGCGGTCTCAAAGCTTTCGCGGCTCGCGTCAAAGGCTTCCCGGGCGCGGCCCTGGAATTCCTCGGCGTTCTCGTTGAACGCGCTAAGGAGCGTTTCGTATTGGTCGCGCGCTGCGCCGGCAAACATGAAGGCGGTTTCGCCACCGTCATGCTTCGACTTTGCGGACTTGGCTTCAGGCTTTTTCGCCGCCGTCGTCGGGGCGTTCGACGTGATCGTGGCGTCGGCGTGCTCGGTCGTCTTTTTAGTGACAGTCGCCATCGGGATCCTCCTCTTTATTTCCCTAAGTTGTTCCTCAAGGCGTTGGATCGCCCGGCGGCCGCATACTGGGCGGCAAGCATTGCCGGCGTTCCGAACCGCGGCCAGCGCCACCCCCGGGGTTGTGCTGCACTGCGGTAGCGAGCACGCGAGTACGCTTGTGCAGCAAACCGCGCAAGAGTTTTTTCAGTGAACTTTCTGAGGCGTCAGGGGCGCTCGACGCCAGTCGCCGCGCCGAGCGCATCGAGCGTCGCCGCCGAAGCGTAACCGTCCGCCGGGAGGCCTCTCGACTGTTGCCAGGCGCGTAACGCTCTTTGGGTATTCGCGCCGATGACGCCATCGGCGGGCCCAGGATCGAATCCCGCTCTTGCGAGCTCCTGCTGGAGCGCCATCCTTTCCGAGAGGGTCAATGCCCGGTCTTCGCGCGGCCAGTTGGCGACGGGGCTGGCTGGCCGGCCGGAGACGCCATTCGCCAGATAGCCGACCGCGAGCGCATAAGCTGTAGACCGATTGTACTTCAGGATCGCCTCGAAATTCCGAAAGACGAGAAAGGCCGGGCCGTTGGCGCCGGCGGGCAGTAGCAGCCTCGGGCTGGCGTTGAGGTCATATTCATCGATCAGGCTCCCGCGCGCGCCCTTCAGGCCGAGGCCGGCCCACTCGGCTATCGGTCGCTGGACGGTCGGACCGGAGGCCGCATAGTCAAAGCCCGCCGGCAGGATCACTTCAACGCCCCAGGGCGCATCTTTCTGATAGCCCGACTTCGCAAGGTAGTTCGCCGTTGACGAAAAAACGTCGTCGAGGTTCGACCAGATGTCCCGTCGGCCGTCGCCATCGGCGTCAACCGCATAGGAAAGGTACGTTGTCGGAATAAACTGGGTCTGGCCAAGCGCTCCAGCCCAGGATCCCCGCAATTCGGACCGAGAGGCATAGCCGTTCTGAATGATTTTCAGGGCGCCGATCAGTTGCGACCGGCCGTAGCTTGTGCGCCGCCCGCGCCAGCCGAGGGTGGCGAGCGCTTCGATGGCGTCATTATCGCCCATGATCGCGCCGTATGAACTTTCCAGCCCCCAGATCGCGACGATAATCTCGCTGTCGACGCCATATTGCGCTTCGATCGCCTCAAGGCGCGCGCGCTCTGCCGCGAGGCGCTCGCGCCCGGTCGCCAGCCGCGACTCGGAAACGGCGCTGTCCAGATATTGCCAGATGGCTCGAGCGAATTCGGGCTGATTGTCGTTTTGCTCGTAGATGCGTTCGTTGACGGAAAGATTTCGCAAATGGGTTTCGGCGACGTCCCGCGAAACGCCTTCGGCGATTGCTTCGTCGCGGAATTCCGCCAGCCATTCGGCAAATGACGGGCCGGCGTCGTTTCGCTCCTGCGGCGTCGGGGCGGGCGGCGCGCTTTGCGTCTGGGCGCAAGCCGGCGAAGCGATGAGCGCAAGCACAACGAACGAGAGACCGGCCCCTCGAAAAATAGAAAATTCCCCCAAAACTGCCCTCCAACGCTTCGACGCTCGCCCTGCCGGCGAAACTTATCGCACGCGCCGAGGATGTGCGCCAAGGCGTGCGGCAATTTTCTGCGTCCGCCGGTTTCGCGTTTGGCCGCCGAAGGTTAATCGATGGTAAACAGCCGTTCGAGCCCGGAGGCTCGATCGGGAAGAACAGGAGTTTCCGCCATGATGCCGTTGTCAAACCGTCTCGCCGCCCGCCGCCTGATGGCCGTTTCGTCGGCATCGGTACTCCTGGCCGCCTGCGGCGGCGGGGATGACGCGAGCGGCGTTGGGCGCGAGCCGACGGCCAGCACCTCGTCCGAGCAAGTTGCCGAAGGCGCTGCGCCGGCTTCCGCCGAACTCGTTTCAATAGACCGGCTCCGGGAGATGCGGGCGGAGTTCGCGAGAATAGACATGGCGCCTGACGTCGCGTTCCTGACGGAAGAAGAGCGCGAGGTCGTCAATCTCCTTGTGGATGCGGCGAGTCTTATGTCGGAGATATACCTTTGGCAACTGTCGCCGATGAACCCCGCCACGCGCGACGAGATTTCGATGATCGGCGGCGAGCGCGGCAAGCTGGGCCTTGACCTTTTTGATCTTCACTTTGGTCCATGGGATTCGCTTGACGGCGATGCGCCGTTCTATGGCGACAGCGAACGGCCCGACGGCGCCGGGTTCTACCCGCCCGACATGACCAAGGAAGCCTTCGAGGCGTGGATAGCCGACCACCCCGGCGACGCGGAGGCGTTCCGGTCCGGCTACACCGTCATTCGCCACGAAGAAGGGGGCGGTCTCGTCGCCCGTCCGTATTCTGAGGTTTACGCCGAATGGCTCGAGCCTGCGGCTGCGAAACTGCGCGAGGCCGCGGCGATCACGTCGAACGAAAGCCTCCGGAAATTCCTCAACCTGCGCGCCGACGCCTTCATGTCAGATGACTACTACGAGTCCGAGCTTGCCTGGATGGATCTCGACGGACCGATAGAGGTCGCGATTGGTCCTTACGAGGTTTATGACGACCGCTTGTTCGGCTACAAGACGGCGTTCGAGGCGTTCATTACCCTGAGGGATCCGGCGGAGAGCGCTGCGCTCGAAAAGTACAAGGGGCTCCTGAAGGACATGGAGGCCAACCTCCCGGTCGACGAGCGCTACAAGAACTTCAAGCGCGGCTTTGAGTCCCCGATCGCCGTTGTGACTCAGGTGCATGGCGGCGGCGATAATGTGCCCGGCGTGCAGACGATCGCGTTCAACCTGCCGAACGACGAGCGCGTCCGCGAAGCGAAGGGCGCGAAGAAGGTGATCCTTTCGAACGTGCTCGGCGCGAAATTCGAGCGGATCCTCTCGCCGATGGCCGAGAAGGTGCTGGTCCCGGCGCAGGCCGGGCTCGTGATGCGCGATTACATGTCGGCCGGCACCCTTTTCCACGAGCTCTCGCACAGCCTCGGGCCGGGCACGATCGTCAAGAACGGGCGCGAAACGACTGTTGCGGCGGAATTACAGGAACTTTATTCCCGTACGGAGGAGGGAAAGGCGGATGTCATGGGGGCCTACAATATCCTGTTCATGATGGACCGCGGCGAGTTGCCGGCGGCGGAACGGGAGAATTTCCTGGCGACTTACTTCGTCGGCCTCATCCGGTCGGTCCGGTTCGGGATCGAGGAAGCCCATGGCGCCGGCGCCGCGTTCCAGTACGCCTACTTCCGAGAGAAAGGGGCGTTTTCGGTCGATGAGGGAAGCGGGCTGTTGCGCCTCGACTTTGAGCGACTCGAACAGGCGATCATGGAGCTGACGCGCGACATCGTGGTGCTACAGGGCGACGGCGACTATGACGCCGCAAATGCTTTCCTCGAAACCTATGCGCGCCTCGATCAGGACGCCAACCGTATTATCGCGACGCTGACGGATCTGCCCGTGGACATACAGCCGGTCTATCCGGCGCGGTTCTAGCGCTGCTCGGTAAGGGCGATGATCCGTTCAATGGCTCGTCGATGGCCTTTGATCGGATCGTCCGCCGGGAAAACTTCAATGGCGACGCGGGGCGGGATGCCGGATTCTTCATAAACAACGCCGTCCGGCGCGGACACGATCTCGTTCGACAATTCGACGACCCAGCCGTTCGGCAGCGGCTTCGACAGGACAGTCGAAAAACTCCCCCGCGTTAGGCCCCCGACATGCGTGACATTGGGCAATTGGCGAAGCGCGAGGGTCGCGATCTCGCCGCCGCTGACCGTGACGTCGCTCGTCAGCAGGTATACTTGGCCGGTGAAGCGCGCGCCACTTGCCGGCGAAATTCGCCGCATGCGACGCGCGATGCCGGTTCCCGGAACCTCGGTCGCATAGGCGTCGAACGGCGCCGCCGCAAAGCGCGAGGCCAGCCGTCGTGATATTGCGTCATAGCCGCCGCGGTTGTTCGATAGATCGAGAATGACGAAGTCAGCTTCGGCCATGGCGGCGAGCGCTTCGTCCATTATCCCATCGAACGCAGCAAACTCCGCCTCGCGAAACTCGGGATCGCCGATTGGCGTCCCGCTGAAGCCGCCCATCTGAAGCACCTGGACATAGCCAATGCGTCCATTGTCGATCAGTCCCCAGAGAATTCGGTCTCGCGCGACGTGCCGCGCGCCAGGGTCAAGGACGTCATCGGACATTGCCGTAAAGATGCCGATCAGCCACGGCGTCTCCATGTCGCGTGCGCGGATGAAGCCGAGCGTGTCGCCGAGGCCGTCCTGCGCTCGCAATCGCTCGCCGTCGATCTCCGCGATCAGCTTGGTGTGGGAATCGCTGAAACCATCAAGCATTCCAGCGAACAGGTCGAACAACGCCCGATCGCTCATGTCTTCTGAAAATCGAGCCCGGGCCGCGTCGACCCTTGCCGGCCAGTCAATGCCGCGCCTCTCGAGGAACGCATAATTCTCGGCGATCAGCGCCGCGAAATAGTCGAACGTCTCCTGTCGCGTCGATCCGGTGGGCGCGTCGCACGCGGGCGGAAGACGGTCGAGGCGATCGATGCGGATCTCCGTGTCGTCGGACAAAAGCTGGAGGATCGCCTGGTCCTTCGTCGGCCCCTTGCGGTAGTAGTCGTACTCGAGCGCGAGGGTGTCGGTTGCGCCCTTCGCGGCGTCTGGCGTTAGGAAGCATGAATCGCCCGCGATCTGGTACTGCATCATCCCGTTGCGATCGATATCGAATACCCAGCCATAGCCACGAGATCGCCACGCGCCACGCATGTCCTCGGGCGTCTCGTCTTCGCCGAACGCCATTAGCGGGCTAAAGGCGTCGCGCGACGCCGGTCGGACGTCGATCGACGCACAAGATGCCGCGGCGATTGCGCCGGCGGCGCTGAAGCTAAATCTGAAAATGCCCATGCTCGACGAAAAGCCCCTCACGCTGGTGGATCTTTCAGAACAAAGTCGCCGCCGCGGGGCAACCCGCGGTCGACGACGCGTTGTTTGCGCGCGGTGAAGCCAAGGGGCTAGTTTGTCATTGATGCCGCCGCAATGAGGCGGCCATTAAGGGAACGGCGATGACGAGGGTATTGATACGGGCGGCAATTGGCGTGGCCGCATTGGTGAGCGTCAGCGGCGCGTCTCTCGCGGCGGACGCAGAGACCGCTTCGCTGGCGGCCGGCTACAAGGCTGCGTTCACGTGCTCGGCGCATTTCAACGCCGGCCGGTCCGTGGAGCAGATCGCCGGTGACGAGCTGAGCCGCATCGATCCGAAATTGCAGCCAATAGTCGACGCACTGCCCGACGCGGTGATCGACGAAGGCGCGAAGACAGTTGCGGTCCGCTATGACGATCGTCTGCCGGCGCGCGTCGCTGCCTGGCGGCCGCACCTAGGGTGCGCGCAGCTGCCAAGCGGCGCAGACCCGGCGCGCGTCGCGGGCCTTCCGCAGGCGAACGTTCGGATGACCCGCGACCTGCCTCGACCGCTTCCCCAGGCGATCATTGACGTTCCGGACCTTGCCGTTGCCATCGATGCCGCCTTCGACGGCGCGACATTCGGCGACGGGACCGAGACGACCGCCGTTCTCGTCCTGAAGGACGGCGAGATCGTGGCCGAAAAGTACCGCGACGGGTTCGGGCCCGAGGTGTCGCAGCGCACCTGGTCTGTGGCGAAGTCGGTCGCCGCGTCGGTGATCGGCGCGGCGGTGCAGGAAGGCATGTTCACGCTGGAAGAGGGCGAGGACGGGCTTCTTCGCGTGACTGATAAGGCGGGCCTCGATGCCTGGAGCGCGCCCGGCGATCCGCGCGGCGAGATTACAATCGACAACCTCCTGCGCATGGCGAGCGGCCTCGACTCGTGGCCTGCGGGCAATCGCACCGAAGATGTCTATTTCGGCGGCGGCCGGGTCGTCGATCACGCCGTCACGAACCGGCTAGTGGCGATGCCCGGCGTCGACTGGCGCTATGCCAACAATGACACGATGATCGCGATCCGCGCACTGCGCGAAAAAATGAACGACGATGCAAAGTTCCACCGCTTTGCGTTCGAGCGGGTTCTTCATCCGATCGGCATGCGGAACACCTTTCTTGAGACCGACTGGAACGGCGATTTCATCCTGTCGAGCCAGGTGTGGACGACAGCCCACGATCTTGCGCGCCTCGGCCTGTTGTATCTGAACGACGGCGTCTGGAATGGCCAACGCATCCTGCCCGAGCGGTGGGCGGAATACGTTTCAAGTCCACATCCAGCGCAGCCGCCGGCGAACCGCGCCAGCGGCGAAGCCTATCCCGGCTACGGCGCGCAGTTCTGGCTATTTGGCGACGGATTCGGCCTGCCGGCCGGGGCCTACGCGATGCTCGGCAATCGCGGGCAGAACGTGATGATCATCCCGGAGCGGAATGTCGTCATCGTTAGGCGCGGCTTTGACGGACCGGGCGTGCGGTTCGATATTGCCGGCCTGTCGCAGGCCGTGCTCGCGGCTCTGGAGACGTCGGAATAGGCGACGCCTATTCCTGTCGCGTCCAAATCCATTCCTGCTGGAGCGCCCACTCTCCGGCCTCGTCGCGGCCGAATACGCTTGATCGGCGCTCCGTTTCCGACGTCCAGACCGTGTCATGGCGAAGCTCGCTCGTTGAGCCATCGGGCGCTGTGAACGTCTGGATCAGGCGTTCATCGATGGCGTCGTCGCCAGTATCAATGAACCGCCCTGCGCCGACGGCTCCGTTCCAGCCAATCTGAAGGAACACGATCCCGTCCGTTGCCGGATCGACATAGGAAAAGAACCGCCAGTAGGGCGCCCGGCGTTCGCCTTCGTCGGTCGAGAAGACGCCGGAGAGTTCGCCGGTCACGGTTTGTCCGTTTGGCCCGAATTCGTACCGGATGCCATACTCCTGCGGCTCGGAACCCCCCGGCGCGTATTCAGGGTTCGGCGTTCGCCAGTCTGCCTCGACCTGACGGGCCCAGTGCCTTTCGATCCGGGTCGCGTCGGCGGCTGCCGCTGGCGAACTGACGCCGGACAAAACGACGTCCGCCGAAATGGCGGCGATCGCGGCTATTGCGGCAAGGATGATCGGTCGCATGTGGTTCTGTCCTCAGGCTTCTTCGTACGCCTGTTTCAGCCATTTCCTGACGTCGGCGTCGAGCTCCTTTGCGGTGGACAGACGGACCCTGTGGGATATCATGCCGCCCCACGCCTCGAGGCGCCCGCCCGGCGCCGCGCTCTTGAGATTGATGCCGAGGTCGACGCGGTTCCGGGTCGCCGCCTGCACAAGGGCGAACTGCTTTGACCGGCGGATGCTGACGGACGTCTTCTTAGGTGAAATCTCGACGTCCTTCCCGAGCGTATTCACATAGGCGATGACGGCGTCATAGACCGGCCGAAGATCGGCCTTCGCGCCAGCATACTGCAACGCAATGAGTTCGTCGCCGTCCGCCGCGGCCGCGCCATTGAGCGCGGAATGGGCGATGAGGTTTGCAAAACCATGGCCGATCTCGTGGTCGGCCTTCAGCATCTTGACGATCTCGGAATGCTTTAGAAGGCCGCTTTTCTTGACCACCTTCAGCCAGTCGTCGAGCGACTTGCCCGTCTTCTCCGGCAGGTTCTCGATCATCTTCCGGGCCATTTCCTCTGGACTCGCCATGGGTCTCCTCCCTTTCTTTTTCTTCCGTTTACAGTCTTTCGATGGCGTCAAAGGTCCAGTTTTCGCTGGCGCATTGCTTTGGCGTGAACGGCGCCATCAGGCCGATCATGCCCAGCATCAATGTTGCACCAAGGCCCGGCCGGCCGGTCTCGGCGATGTTCTTGAGGGTCTTGACGATGTACGGTCCGCCCTGCGCCATCGAGCCGGCGGTCTTCGAGCCGGGTATTGCGCCAAGTGTGGTCAGTGTGAAATCGACGCCTCCATCGACTTCCTTAAGGTCATATTCGACCGTTACTGGCGCATCATCCAGGTTCGTGAATTTGAGCGTGTGCGCGTATCGGTGCGGCGGCGAGAATTCGAGCACCTTGCCGACGACGCTCGTGAATTTTCCGTTCTTCGTGCGCATCGCCATCGGCTCGCCGGCGTTTAACCCATTCCGTGTTTTGCAGACCGCGCCGAAAAAGAAGGGCAGGGCTTCGTCGGTCTTGACGAGCGTTCGCCACACCGTCTCTATCGGAGCATTGATCCGTACCCTGTAGACAGCCTTTTCGCCTGATTGGTGGTCGGTCACTTTTTTTTGTCCTCTTGTTGGCGCGCGGCGACTTCCGCAGCGAATTTCAATCCGGCGAGCCGGTCGGCCCAGTGCCCGGAAAAGTCATCGATCCACCGGTTGTGGATGATCCGGATCGGCGTCGCATTCAGATAGAGCCGTCGGGTGCGGCCCTCTCGTTCCGAAACCACGAGGTTCGCCCGTTCGAGCGTCGTCAGATGGTTCATCACGGCGATCCTGCTGACGTCGAAGCGCCTGGCGAGCTCGCCGACCGCAAGACCGGGGCGATCCCGCAGGAGATCCAGAATGCGACGCCGCGTCTCGTGGGCGAGCGCATGAAACGCGAGATCCATCTCTTCTTCAGTCATAATGTAATTACTATATTACATATTTTTGCCCGTCAAGCCCGGCCATGCAGCGCTCCAGACTTTGGAAATCTCAGATCCGTGATTTGCGAACGATTATTAATTGCGTATTTATCTGGAGCAGGAGGCCGCCATGTCTGAGATCATCGCCAATGTTCGCAAAGCGCCGGCCGAGCGACTGAAGCCGGCCACCTACGCCGCCATGCACCTCGTGGTCGCCGTGTTTGTCGCATATGCAATCACCGGCAGCGTTGCGGCCGCGGCGGCAGTCGGTCTTGTCGAGCCGGCGCTGCAGACAGTTGCGTATGCGTTTCATGAGAAGGCGTGGGCGCGCGCGAGCCGAAACCGGCTTAAGGCGTTGTCCGCGCGAGCGTGACCTTGCCCTGCGGCGCACGGCCAAGCTCGCGGGATATCCAGTCTGCAACGCTGACGACCGCATCGAGATCGACGCCTGTGTCGAGGCCGGACCGCTGAAAGGAATAGACGACGTCCTCCGTCGCGACATTTCCAGACGCGCCCTTCGCATAGGGGCAGCCGCCAAGGCCTGCGACGGATGAATCGAACGTTCGTACGCCCATTTCATAGGCGGTCCAGATGTTTGCAAGCGCCTGGCCAAAAGTATCGTGAAAGTGGCCGGCGAGCCGGTCGACCGGGATCACGTCGCGCACCGCGCGGATCAGGCCGGCCGTCTGGCGGGGCGTACCGGCGCCGATGGTGTCACCAAGGGAAATCTCGAAACAGCCGGCGTCGAACAGGCGCTTCGAGACTTCAGCGACTTTCGCCGGCGCGACGTCGCCCTCGTAGGGGCACCCCAATACGCAGGAGACATATCCGCGCACGGCGACGCCGTCCGACTTTGCCGCTTCGAGGATTGGCAGGAAGCGGTCAATGCTTTCGGCGATCGAGCAATTGATGTTCTTCTGGCTGAAGGTTTCCGAGGCGGCCCCGAAGATCGCGACCATGTCGGCGCCGGCGGTGCGCGCGGCGAGGTATCCCTTCATGTTGGGCGTCAGGACCGGGTAGGCGACGCCCGGCTTTCGCCGCACGCCGCGAAGAACGTCGTCGCTAGCCGCCATTTGCGGCACCCATTTCGGACTGACGAATGCGCCCGCCTCAACGCTTTTCAGGCCTGCATCGGCAAGACGTTCCACAAGCGAAATTCTGGTCTCGACACGAACTGTCGCCCGTTCGTTCTGAAGTCCGTCTCGGGGGCCGACTTCGACAAGCTGGACGAGGTCGCTCATGCAACGACCTCGACAATCCTTGATTGGATCTGCATCGCTTTTCGCCGCCGGTGGCGACTGAGATAAACCCGTCGCGCGAATTCCGCTGCGCCAACGGTGCGCCAGCCAGCGTCAATCACGATTTCGTCACGCCAAACGGCGCCGTCTTCACCTCGCGCGACGGTTAGGGCGTGGTCCCAGCGACGGACGGCCGGGTTGCGTTCCCTGCTCTGGACGAACCTCTTCGCAAAGTTGATCTCTTCGACGAACATCTCGTGTTCGCCGACATCGAGCCAACCCCAGATTTTTGTCCGGACCCGGTAGGTTGCGCCTTCTTCAGCTTCATCGTCCGGCAGACCATTGTAGGTCGCGACGCCCTTCATGGCGTCCTTCATTTCGCGAAAGCTCAGCGCCCCGCGAAACAGGCGATCGGCGTCGGCGGGGTAGGTCGCTTCGACGACAACGCGCTTCGCCATCTCAGGCCACCGTTTCGAATTCCACGAGGAGTTCACCTTCGCCGACCTGATCGCCAACGGCAACACGGAATGCGGCAACTTTGCCGGCGACCGGCGCCTTGATCGCATGCTCCATCTTCATCGCCTCCATCATCACGAGCGTCGCGCCGGCGTCGACGTGAACGCCGACTTCCGCCGCCAGCGCCGTCACGACGCCGGGCATCGGCGCGGTTAGTGAGCCCTCCGCCGCGGCGTCCCCACGGGCACCTGACATGGGGTCGATGCGCGCAAAATCCACCGTCCGGTCGTCGAGAAACACCCGCCAGCCGCCAGCGGTTTCGATGACCGCGGCGGCCTTGCGGGCGCCGTCGACCTCGATTGACGTTTCATCCCCTTGGTCGGCGGCCCGATAGGCAAACGCGCGCGTTTCGCCGTCCGCTTCCCCGGCCCGCAGCAACGCCGCAGATGCCCTCGTCTCGAGTTCAACGCGCCGTGCGGCAGGATCTCGGGGGTCGACCGTCACTCGGGCGAGCGCCGGGCCGTCCGCCTCGTCGATCCAGAATACGCTCTTCGCCGGCTTGTTGAGTCGAAACCCCTGCAATGACGTCCACGGACTGTCGGCGGCGTGATTTGGATGCGCCGCGGCGGCGGCGTTCCTTGCGAAGTGATGCAGGAGTGCAGCGCGCGCGTGATCGCAGGCGATCGCCGGCAAGAACAGTTCGGCGTCGTATGTCTCAATAAAACGCGTGCTGACATCGCCGGCCATCATCGCCGGGTGACTGGCCAGGCGGCGCAGAAAGTCCGTATTTGTGTCGACGCCGACTGCACGCACCCTGGCTAGCGCCTGGGTCATGCGCTTCAGCGCCGTTTTGCGGTCGGATGCGCTTACGATGACCTTTGCGATCATCGGGTCATAATGGGGCGTAATGTCCTGGCCAGCGCGCACGCCGGAATCGACCCGCGCCATGTCGGCGGGCGGAAAGGCAAGATGGGTCAGTCGACCGATAGACGGCGCGAACGACGCGTCAGGCTTTTCGGCGTAAATGCGCGCCTCGACTGCGGCGCCGCACTCGCGAATGGCGTCCTGCAGCAAGGGAAGGGGTTCGCCCGCGGCGACGCGCAATTGCCATTCCACCAGGTCCACGCCGGTGATCAGTTCAGTGACCGGATGCTCAACCTGGAGCCGCGTGTTCATCTCCATAAAGTAGACGTTTTCGCCGCCGTCATAGAGGAACTCCACAGTGCCCGCGCCGCGATAATCTACAGCTGCGCCCGCGGCGACCCCCGCGTCCAGCAGCCTCGCCCGGACATCCGGCGGCATGTTCGGCGCTGGCGCTTCCTCGATGATCTTCTGGTGTCGTCGTTGTACGGAGCAGTCTCGTTCGAACAGGTGAACGACGGCGCCCTTGCCGTCGCCAAATATCTGGACCTCAACATGGCGAGCGGTCTCGATGTATTTTTCAATCAAAAGGCGGTCGTCGCCGAAGCTGGCGGCGCCCTCGCGCTGGGCCGAGGCGACCGCATCCGCCAGCTGCATCGGCGCGTCAACGCGGCGCATGCCCTTGCCGCCGCCGCCCGCCGTCGCCTTCAGCAGGACGGGATACCCGATGCGCTGGGCTTCCCGGCGAAAAGTCTCAACGGACTGGTCCGCGCCCTGATAGCCGGGCGTTGTCGGCACGCCAGCGGCCTCCATCAGGTCCTTGGCGGCGGACTTGGACCCCATGGCGCGGATCGTCTCGGCGGTCGGTCCGATGAATATGCAGCCAGCCGCTTCGACGTTTTCGGCAAAATCGGCGTTCTCCGAAAGGAAGCCGTATCCAGGATGGATGGCCTCCGCGCCGGTGCGCGTTGCCGCCTCGATGATCCTTTCCGACTTCAGGTAACTGTCGCGCGCTGGCGCCGGGCCGATCCGCACTGCCTCGTCGCAGGCCTCAACATGGGGCGCGCCGGCGTCAGCGTCGGAAAAAACCGCGACCGTACGCACGCCCATCCTGCGCGCGGTTCGTGCAATGCGCACCGCGATTTCGCCCCGATTGGCGATGAGTATCTTCGCGAACACCTAGGGGGTCTCCTGACGGAAAATGCTGAATGCGTTGCAATAGCGAACGATCGACCTGCGCTCAGCGTCCGAGCCGGCCGCGGCCATGATGCCAGGCGCTGACGCCCGGTCTTTTGAGCGAACCTGGAAAGCATCGCCGACGTCGCCGCCCTCCCACTGATAGCCCACGGCCGCCGCCGGCCTGAAATCGAACCGGCGATAGTAGGCCGGGTCGCCAAGGACAAACATCAGTCGCCCTGGATGCCGGGCGAACGCGGCGTCGATCGTTGCGCGAACTACTTGCTCGCCGAAGCCGTTGCGCTGGCTTTCCGGCGCGACCGCGACAGGCGCAAGCGCCAGCGCCGGAACCGCCTCGCTCCCGAATGCTATCGTCGCGGGACTGATGGCGGCGTACGAAACGATGCGGCCGTCAGCATGCGTAACGCATTCCGCAATAATTGAGCCATCCGTCCACATCCTTTCGACCAGCTGCGCCTCGAGATCCTGTTCGAAGGCGGCGCGGACGACTTCAAGAGCCTGCGGCCTGTCGGCGTGGCTCACGATGCGCGTCTTTGCGTCCATCATGTATCCTTCACCCAGTTCGGCTTTCGCTTCTCCAGAAAGCTGGCGATGCCTTCCTTGCCTTCGCTGCTTGCCCGCACGGTTGCGATCCGGTTCGCGGTGTCTTCCATGACTTTTGCGTCGATTGGTCGATAGGCGACGGCATTGATCAGCGACTTGATTTCCTTCTGTGCGTGCGGGCCGCCGGCCAGAATGTTCTGGAGCAGCGCGTCGATGGTCGCATCAAGCTGGGCGCCCATCGCGACCATGTGCACAAGGCCGATCCGTTTTGCGGTCTCGGCGGCGAACCGTTCGCCGGTCAGGAACCAGCGGCGCGCTTCCTGAGGGCGGATCGCCTGAACAACGAAGGGAGAGATGACCGCAGGGATGAGGCCGAGCCGCACTTCGGAGAGAGCGAAGAAGGCGTCTTCCGAGGCGACCGCGATGTCGCAGGCGGCGACAATGCCGACGCCGCCGCCCATTGCCGGCCCATTGACCCGCGCGATCACCGGCTTTGGACAGTTGTTGATGGAATGCAGCATGTATGCGAGCCGTCGCGCGTCATCGCGGTTTTCGTCGGTCGAGTATCCGGCTGCGCGCTGCATCATCGAAAGATCGGCCCCGGCGCAAAACGCCTTGCCAGCGCCGGTCATGACGATAGCGCGAACCGAGCCGTCATTCCCGTATCGTCCGAACGCATCGCAAATTGCCGAGATCATCTCCTCGTCGAACGCATTGCGCGTATCGGGCCGGTTGAGAGTGAGCGTCGCGACGCCGCGGGCGTCGATCGTCGTCTGGAGCGTTTTGTCTTTCACGTCAGGTTCGTTTCCCTTTGCCCGCCCGTTGGATTTGATGTGGCGGCGCCCGTCCCCGGATCGGCGACCATGCCGGGCCGCAGGCTCTATGCAGCCAGTTCAAGCAGCTTCTGCGCCGAAAGCTCGGGATGCGTCAGCATCGCGTCGCGCGGCGCGTCGATCGGCAAGTATGTCCATTGCGGATCGGTGGTCGCAGGGCCGACCATGCGTGGACTTGAGAGTCGGTATTCCTGCCCGACGCAGTGAATATAGGCTGGCCTGAGGCCATCCCAGCCGCCATTCGTGAGAACAAGTTCGTCCGTCCACTGCTTCGCAGGATGCGTCGTAAGTAGCTTGCGCAAGCGGGCGACGTTGGCCTCATCGGTCTTGGGGACGAGCATTTCCACCGGATACTCGTCCCAGAAGACCATCTGGTAGCCATCGATGAATTTCGCTTCGCGCTTCTGCCACCATTCTGGAAAAGCGCCCGTCTCGGGGTCTTTTGGCACGCAGGTCATCACGCCTTCGTGCGGCGTTAGCGCGTCGAAGAAAACAATCCGGCGGATCCGGTCTCTTTCCCGGTCCGCGACGCCTGTAATTGTCATGCCAGAGAAAGAATGACCGACCAGAATGACGTTCTCGAGTTCCTCAAACCTCAGCACATTGACGATATCGTCGATATGCGTGTCGAGACCGACGTCCGGCACAATCAGATGATTGCGTTCGCCGCAGCCCGTGCATGTCGGCGTCAGTACGCGATGGCCAGCCGCTTCAAGGCGTTGGCGTACGTCGCGCCATACCCATCCGCCATGCCATGTTCCATGCACAAGCACAAACGTTGCAAGGCCAGCATTGCCGCCGCTGACGGCTGCGTTCACGCCGGTCGCCGCCGCGGCGGCGCCTGCCGCTCCGCCAATCAAGACCTGTCGTCTGTCCATTCGACGCTCCCTTGTCACATCCGGAACACGCCCAGCGGCGTTTCAGGTATCGGCGCGTTGAGCGTCGCCGCGAGGCAGAGCCCGACAACGTCACGGGTTTGCGCCGGATCAATGACGCCGTCATCCCAAAGCCGCGCCGATGAATAGTAAGGCGACCCCTGACGATCATAATCGTCCCGGATCTTGTCTCTGAATGCCTTTTCCTCCTCGGCCGGCCATTCCTGACCCGGACGAAGGCCGTCGCGTCGGACAGTGGCGAGAACGCTTGCCGCCTGCTCGCCGCCCATGACGGATATCCGCGCATTCGGCCACATGAACAGGAACCGCGGATCGTAAGCGCGTCCGCACATCCCGTAGTTCCCCGCGCCGTACGATCCGCCGACAACGACAGTTACCTTCGGCACCCGCGCGATCGACACTGCCGTGACAAGCTTTGCCCCGTCCTTCGCGATGCCGCCCGCCTCGGCCGACTTGCCGACCATGAAGCCGGTGATGTTTTGCAGGAACAGGAGCGGTATCTTCCTTTGACAGCATAACTCGATGAAGTGGGCGCCCTTCATGGCGCTCTCCGAAAAGAGGATTCCGTTGTTCGCGATCACGCCGACCGGGATGCCGTGAATGTGCGCGAACCCAGTGACAAGGGTTGAGCCATAGAGCGGCTTGAATTCGTCGAGAACTGATCCGTCCACGACCCGCGCAATGATTTCGCGGGCGTCATAGGGCTTGCGCACGTCGGTCTCGACGACGCCATAGATATCCTCGGCCGGGTGCAGTGGCGCGCGGGGTTCGGCGGCGCGTATGCTTGCGCCGCCGGTGCGGTTGAGACGCGAGACGATGCGGCGTGCGACGCCCAGCGCGTGATCGTCGTCTTCGGCCAGATGGTCCGCAACGCCTGATGCGCGGGCGTGAACGTCGCCGCCGCCGAGTTCCTCAGCTGTCACAACCTCGCCAGTCGCCGCCTTAACCAAAGGTGGGCCGCCGAGGAAGATCGTGCCCTGGTTCCGTACGATTACGGACTCATCGGACATAGCCGGCACGTATGCGCCGCCCGCAGTGCAGCTTCCGTGGACGACGGCGATCTGGGGAATGCCTTTCGCCGACATGTTGGCCTGGTTGAAGAAGATACGCCCGAAGTCATCCTTGTCGGGAAAGACTTCATCCTGCATCGGCAGGAATGCGCCGCCGGATTCGACAAGATAAACGCAAGGCAGTCGGTTTTGCTCGGCGATTTCCTGGGCCCGGAGGTGCTTTTTGACCGTCATCGGGTGGTAGGTGCCGCCCTTGACGGTCGGGTCATTGGCGACGATCACGCAGGTAACGCCGGAAATCCTGCCGAGTCCGGCGACAACGCCGGCGGCGTGGAGATCGCCGCCGTACATGTCCCATGCCGCGAAAGCGCCGATTTCAAGAAATGGGGCGCCCGGATCAAGCAGTCGCTCGATGCGTTCCCTGGCGAGAAGCTTGCCGCGCTCCCGGTGGCGCGCCGCCCGCTCCGCGCCGCCGCCCTGGGCGACGGTCGCGGCATTGGCGCGGAGTTCCTCGACGAGGGCGCGCATCGCGGCCGCGTTCGCGGCAAAGCCGTCGCTGCGGACGTCGATCCTGGTCTCGATTGCGGGCATAGGGCGTTTCCGATTGTTTCCAAGGGGTCTAGCAGAGCCGCTGGAAGGGGGAAACCGCATTCGGCGCTTCCGCCAATCCCCCGGAATCGATAGGCTGAAGGGGGGCGCGCGAAGAGGACTGGACATGCTTCGTCGGATGATCTTGACCATCTCTGCGTCGCTTGCCGCCGCGGGGTGCGGCTCGTTCGGGAACACGCTCGGCGAAGGGATGTGCGTCGCGGCGGACGCCGGCTGCCTGAAATCCTGCCAGGATCAGTACCGCAGCTATCGCGAGGGCTTGCCGCGCGGCGAAGCGAACCAGATCTATCGGTCATGCGTCGACGCGTGCCAGCCGGGCGGTTGTTGATGCTTCCCTAGGGGCAATGAGATGGATGCGCGATGATTGACGTCCGGCCTATCGGGAACAGTTGGGCTGCTGAAGTTCGCGGGATTGACCTGTCAGAGCCGCTCAATGACGGGACGATTGCTGCGCTGCGCGCCGCATGGCTTGCGCACCACGTTCTTGCCTTTCCAGATCAGCGCATGAACGACGACGAACTGGAGCGGTTTACGCTCTGCTTCGGGCCCTTCGGCGAGGACCCCTTTATCGCGCCAATCGCGGGTCGCGAGCACGTGATCGCGGTGGAGCGCCGCGCCGACGAGACCGGACCGGTGTTCGCCGAAGCGTGGCATACGGACTGGAGTTTCCTGTCGACGCCGCCGGCCGGCACGTGTCTTTATGGCGTCGTCATTCCGCCGATCGGCGGCGATACGCTGTTTGCAAATCAGCATCTTGCGCTCGACCGAATGCCGGATGGCCTGCGTCAGCGGCTGGAGGGGAGGCGGGCCGTTCACTCGGCCCGCGCCGGGTACGCCAGGGACGGCGCCTATGGCGAGGCAGACCGCAAGACCCGGTCGATGGATATTCGGCCTTCCGACGACGCCATGAAGACCCATGCGCATCCGATCGTCCGCCGGCATCCCGAGACGGGTCGCGAAGGCGTCTTCGGCTGCGCCGGCTATGTCATCGGCTTCGAGGACATGGACCCCATTGAATCGACGATGCTGCTCGGCGAGCTATACCAGCACCAGACAAAGACGGAATTTCAGTATCGGCACAAATGGTCGCCGGGCATGCTCGTCATGTGGGACAATCGCTCTGTGCTTCATTCCGCCACCGGCGGCTATGAAGGCCATGCCCGGCGCATGCACCGCACGACGATTGGCGAGAGGGGTTAGGCCTGCAACGCCTCCACGACGGCGCGGAACGCCGGCGGCAACGGCGCAGGGCGGCGCGTCGCCCGGTCGACATAGACGTGGACGAAACGCCCTTCGGCGGCGGGCGCGTCGGCGCCCTCGGCGAACAGGCCGATTTCATAGCTGACGGACGACGCGCCGACCTTAGCGACCCTGACTCCCGCCTCGACGTTCTGCGGAAAAGCCAGCGGCGCGAAATAGCGGCAGGTCGTCTCGACGACGAGGCCGATCGTTGCGCCTTCATGGATGTCGAGCACGCCCTGTTCGATGAGGTACGCGTTCACCGCGGTGTCGAAGAACGAATAATAGACGACATTGTTGATGTGTCCGTAGACGTCGTTATCCATCCACCGCGTCTCGATCCGGCGGAAGACAGCGTAGTCGGCGCGGGTTGTGGTTGGCGAAGCCATATCTAGTCTACTTCGTTGGGAAACGGACGGGCAAATTTTCCTTGATACGCCACCCGTTTTCCTCGAACCAAAAATAAAAGTACGGCTTAGGAGGTAGCTCAATACCTTTTGATTCAAGCCAATTCAATTGTTCAACAGTGAAAAACGGCCAACCATATTCGCGTCGGAACTCGTAATCGCGAAACTCCGAAATAGTCTTAGGTCCCTTACTCGAATTACAGTTCCAGCAAGCAGGCACTAAATTTTCAATCCGATCAGTACCACCTCGCCGTTTTGGAACGAAATGGTCCACTACGAATTCGCGCCGGATTCGCTTCTTGACCTTCGTCTCGCGCCGCCAAATTAATCGCTCACCACAATAGAAACACTGGCCGCCAGACTTTTCTAATACCCTTTCGCCAAGTCGACGTGTAAGAGTCATGAGGGGTTTCCAATCGAGATAGTCTTTACAAAACCTCCGTATACATCCGGAGCGCGTCGTCATAGGTGACTGCGCGCGGATTGTTGACGAGAAGCCGCTGCACGTTCATCGCGTCCTCGGCCATTTTCGGCAGGTCATTGTGGGAGACGCCGACCTGGCCCAGTCGCCGCTCGACGCCGGTCGCTTCGATGATCTCCACCATGCGCGCAATGAACGCGGCTGAGCGCGCCTCGTCCGTGCCTGATGCGTCGAGGCCAAGAGCCGCGCCAAGTTCCGCATAGAGAGGCGCGGCCTTCTCCGCGTTGAACCTGAGGACCGGCTCCAGCATCAGAGAGTTCGAAAGCCCGTGGGGCACGTGAAAGATGCCGCCGAGGGGATAGGCGAGGGCGTGGACGGCGCCGACCGGCGAGTTCGCGAACGCCTGCCCGGCGAGGAGCGAGCCGAGCAGCATCCGCCCGCGCGCTTCGATGTCCATCGGTTTCTCGCAGGCCGTGACGATGTTGGCCGCGAGGAGCGACAGCGCCTCCCGCGCGAGAGCGTCGGAGACGGGGTTCTTGCGGTGGACGTTCGTGTACGCCTCGATCGCGTGCACCATCGCGTCGACGCCGGTCGCGGCGGTGACGTTGCGCGGCAGGCCGAGGGTGGTCTCCGGATCGAGAACCGCCATGTCGGGGTAAAGCGCGTCGTCGACGACGCCGACCTTTTCGTCCGTCTCCGACGTGACGACCGAGATCGACGTCACCTCTGACCCGGTGCCGGCCGTCGTCGGCGCGACGACGAGCGGCAGGCGGCGCCCGGTCACCTTGTCGGCGCCGTAGATGTCCTCAAGTGCCTGGTCCGACTTCGCCAGCACAGCCACGAGCTTCGCGGTGTCCATCGAAGAGCCGCCGCCCATGGCGACGACGCCGTCGGCGTCATGGGCGCGCGCCGCCTCGATCGCCTTGCGCACTCGCGCCGCCGGGGGGTCGGCCTGCACGTCGTCATAGAGCAGATGGTCGAGTCCCGTCGCCGCGAAGCTTTCCAGAACAGGGGCGATGAGACTCGCCGCCACGAGACCCTTGTCGGTAAGGAGGATCGGCCTCTGCATCCGCGGCGCGACGAACGCGCCGAGGCGCTTCGCGGCGCCGCACTCGAGGATGATCTTCGGCGTCGTGGTGAAGGTGAAAGATTTCATCTCGTCCCCTAGTTGAACCGGACCAGCCGCCCCGGGCGTTCGTCCGTGACGCGATCATGATCAATCACCTGCCTGCCGGCCACGAGCGTCGCCCGGAAGCCATGCGCCGGCTGCAGGAGGCGCTGGCCGCCGGCAGGCAGGTCCTGCACCATTTGAGGCCGGCCGAGCGACAGGCCGTCATAGTCGATGACGTTGAGGTCCGCCCGCGCGCCGACTTTTATCCGCCCACGGTCGGAAAGCCCGAGATAGTCCGCCGGGTCGGCCGTCAGCATCTGGACAGCGCGTTTCAGCGGAATGCGGCCGTCCGTCCGGTCGCGCGTCCAGTAGGCGAGAAGATGCGCAGGGAAGCTCGCGTCGCAGATCGTGCCAACATGGGCGCCGCCGTCGGACAGGCCGAGAAGCGCCTTTGGATGGGTCAGCATGGTGCGGACATTGTCGTAGTTGAAGTCGGTGTAGTTGTAGACCGGGAAATAGATCAGCTGCTTGCCGTCCTCTTCCAGAAGGACGTCGTAGAGCTTCTCCATAACGGTCACGCCGTCGCGGCGCGCCTCGGCGCCGAGGGACCCGTCCATGCCCTGATCGTAATCCGGCGTTGCGCCCAATCGGTAAAGCTTGTTGGCGACGAGGCCGATGCCAGCGATGAAGCTGTCGGCGATCGGCGGCACCGAAGAGCCTTCGCCGGCGAGCTTCACTGGCGCGTCGGCGAGGCATTTTTCCTTGAAGCCGGGGGCGCGCATGACCGCCACTCGTTCCGCAAGCGACTTGTCCTTGATCCTTATGTATTCCGGCTGCGCCATCAACGGATGGAACGTACACTGAAGGCCATTGAGGACGCCGATCGCCCGCGGCGCGACCTGCACGCGGAGGTCGACGCCGTCTGCATTGAGACGCTCGACCTCGGTCAGGATCTGGCGCCACTGGTCCGGGGCGAAATCCCGTTGCATCAGGGAAAAAGAAGCTGGCCGGCCGCCCCCTGCGCGGATGAACGCTTCGAGCGCCTCGAACTCCTTCGCGAAATCGTTGCCCGGCCGCTCGAGATTGAAATCCGAGACGCCCTGCAGCACGCCGCGCTTTCGCCCCGCGAGGGCCGACGCGAGGCCCGCGAGCTCCTCTCTTGACGCTTCCGACGAGGGCGTCCACTCGCCGTCGGCGGTGCGGTGAATGTCTGTGCGGCCAATGGAGAAGCCGGCGGCGCCCGCGTCCATTGCATGGCGCACGCACTCGCGCATCGCCTTGATATCGTCTTCGGTCGCCGCCTCTTCGGCAAGCGCCCGCTCGCCCATGACATAAACGCGGATCGGGTCGTGGGTCGCCATTACGCCAAAGTCGATCGTGTGCGGAATGCGGTCGATCGCGTCAAGATATTCCGGGAACGTCTCCCATTCCCAGGTAATGCCTTCATGCAGCGCCGTTCCCGGAATGTCCTCGACGCCCTCCATCAGGCGCACTAGGCGGTCATGGTCGTGCGGGCGGACCGGCGCGAAGCCGACGCCGCAGTTTCCCATGATCGCCGTCGTCACGCCGAAATTGACCGAGGGGCGCAGTTCCTCGTCCCAGGAAATCTGCCCGTCATAATGCGTATGCAAATCGATGAAGCCGGGCGTTACAATTGCGCCTTCGGCGTCGATCACGCGACCCGCGGCGCGGGAAATGCTGCCGATTTCGGCGATCCTGCCGTCCGTCACGCCAATATCGGCGCGGGATGGTTCGCCGCCGTCGCCGTCGTGGATGAGGCCGTTCCGGATGATTGCATCGTACGCCATTCGGGTCTTCCTCGCGATTCTAATGGGCCGGCGCCATTGCGCGGCGGCGATCCCATTCCCTGAACGCGGCGACGATAACCGCCCCGGCGATGATGTGCCAAATCCCCCACACAGCCGCGATGGCGATGGCGCCGCCGAGCCCCTCGAATTGCGACACGAGGATGACGAGCGCAAGGCCGGAATTCTGGATGCCGACCTCGAAGATCAGGGACCTGCGCTGCGGGCCGGGCGCGCGCAGGGCCGCGCCGGCGCCCGCGCCTACGCCGAACGCGATGAGATTGTGCAAGATCGCGATGGGCAGGATCATGGCGAAAGCCGGCAGAAGGTCATCGAACATCAGATAAACGCCATAGAATATAGCCGCGCTGAGGAGCGCTGCGCCCGTCCACGCGACCGGCCTCTGCAGGCGCGTCGCGAGGGCGTCGAACCGCGCGCGGACCGCCATGCCGAGCGCAAGCGGCACAGCGAGCAGCGACGTCGTCTGGATAACGAAGGCGCCGCGATTGACGTCTATGCTTTTGAGCAGGCTGGCCGTCGGCGGATAAATGTCGGACCAGAACAGGATCGCCGCCGGGGTCAACAGCGCCGCGAAGGCGCTCGACGCAGCGGTGAGCGAGACCGAATAGGCGACGTCGCCCCTGGCGAAATACGACAGCGCATTTGAGACGTTCCCCCCGGGGCAAGCGGCGACGACGATCATGCCGAGCGCGATGGAGGCGGGCGGCTCCGCGATTGCAATAAGGGCCAGCGTCGCTAGCGGCAGGCCGAGCACCTGCGCGAGAAAACCGCCGGCGAAGAGTTTCGGCGCGCGCAGGACGACTGCGAAGTCGGCTGCGCGCAAGCCTAGCGAAACCCCGAGCATCATGCAAAACAGCGCGATGGCGACCATGGCGCGGCCGGCGGCGTCGAGACCGACGCGGACCTGGTCGAGATCGGCCGGCGTCATCGGGAATTGCATCCGGCAGCGGGCCTGGTCATGCCGTCAGCACACGAACCGCGACGACTGCGAGCGCCAGACACGCGCCGAAAGACAGCCAGATGCGCAAGGCCCCGTACCAATCCGGAAACCCGCCGCTGCGGACAGCCTTCAGGTCGATCGTCAGGAGAAAGAGGAAGACGGCCGCCAGCGCAAAGAGGCGCGCCGCGGTCCAGAGGTCGTCGGTCCTGTGGAAGCCGGACGGCATGATGACGATCCAGGCGACGAGCGCCGCCAGCATGCCGGGCAGGAGCGGCCGGCCGGCCGGCTTCTCCGAGACGACGAGCGCGCCGGCGCCCATGCCCGCCATGTAGCTCGCGATGATGCCGCCATAAAACATGATGACCGTCAGGCCGGCGTCGAGATGGGCCCCGTCGTCGACGAACGCGATAGCCGTCCCGGCGACGAAAGGGATGAGGCCGGCATAGCCGAGCAAAGACAGTTCGCGTTGTCGGGTCATCTGCGGGTCGCTGGCGGTTATCTGGCGCGGAGTAGGCTAGCGGTCGTCGCGCCCGCGGGCAATCGCCGGCCCTTCGTCAGCCGGCGAGCGCGCCTCGAACGGCGGGCATGACCCGGCGGCTGACCGGCACCGAGGCGCCGGTTGAAAGTTCAAGCGATCCGACGCCTGACGCTTCGCGGCTGAGCGATCTGACATGATCGGCGTTGACGATGTGCGAGCGATGGACACGGAGGAACGTCGCTGGCAGCTCCGCTTCCAGTTTCGACAGCGTCGCATTGTGAAGCCTCTGGCGTCCATCAAGGAGATGGATCTCCACATAGTCGCCTGCGCCGCTGACGTGGGAAATCTCGCTCGTGGGGATAAATTCGACGCCTCCCTGTGTTGCGACTTTGACAGTCAAGGGTTCGCGGGCCTCTTTCGCACGCTGAAGGGCCCGCTCAAGGTCTGCTGATCGAACCCTTTCGCGTTCATGCGCGCGCGCCTCCACCGCAAACAGCGCCAGCATTAGCGCGGCGACCTCGAAGAAGAAGAAAGCGTCGAGAAACATCGTGCGGGTAAGGATGATGCTGGCGGTGAATGCGGCGAGGACCGTCGCGCCGGCGATCGTCTCAGGCTCGCCGCGACGCCCGCCGCGAAACGCCGCGATAGCGGCGATGATTGTCGCCACGGCCGTCGGCGCCAGCATGCCCGCCAGCGCCTTCCCGTCGAAGCCCGGCATGAAGGCTGCCCCGGCAATCGTCGCCGCAGCGGCGGCGCCGATCGCGGGCCAGCGCCCCTTTTCGAGAAACTCGAACGCGGTTCGCGCCGCGAGGCTGAGCCCGAAAGAGCTCGATAGCGCGACGATCAGCAGCAGCCGGACGTCGTGCTTTGGATAGGCGTAGGGCGCGAGCCCCCGCCAGACTTCTGCGACAAGCTGTCCGGCGGCGAGGAGCGAGAGCGCCGCCAGAAATATCTGATCGCGGCGCCAGCCGCCGCTCGCCGCGGCAACCGCGAAATAGAAGGCGCCGGCGATCAGTGCGCCGAACGGAATGAGGGAGGGCCAGTAGTGCGCGAATGCGGACGCTGTAAAAGTCTCATAGGGGCCAATGGCGACCGCGTGCATCGGCGACCTCAGGCGGATGAGGCTGTGGTGGCCCGACAGGCGGAGCACCACGATGTTTTCGCCTGCCCGCGCCACGCCCGCCGGCAAGGGGATGTTCGCATCCATGAGGCCAGGGACCTCGGCCGCGCGGGTCGCCGCCGGCGCGCCGTTCGCCCCGACGCGAACGCCATTCACGTAGATTTCGCTCGACGCCTTACCGGCGATGAAAAGGCCGAGCTGTTCGCCGCTTTCGAGGGCCGCGGCGTCCAGCATGACCGTCAGGCGCGCCCATATCTCCCGGCCTTGCGGGTCTACGCGGTAGATCGAGCTGCTGCGGCAGGCCGGGTCGTCAAAGTCCGGCGCGGCGCCATCGACTGTCGAGGCGCAGACGATCGCATCGGTCGCAAATGCGACTGGGCGGGCGTCAGCGCGCGGCGTCAGGAACATCACGACCCCGAGCGCTGCAATGACATGGATCAAGACGCGCATGACGACGACCGTTAGCGGATTTCAAGCGCCCGTCGATCGCCGTTCATCGAATTTCCAAGCCCGTCGACGGAATTCTGCGTGAATGCGCCGCGCAAATGCTCAGGTTCAGGCGGGAAGCCGCTGGAACTTCATGGAGCCTCAGAATGAAGATGGGATTGCAGGTCGCAGGTCTTCGCGCAGGTCTTCGCCGAGGACTTTGGGCAAGTGTTTGCATCGCTACGCTGGCTGCAGGTTGCGTCTCGTCAGTCGTGCCGGCCACGGGCATGTCGGCCGTGGCGGCGGCTACGCCGGCAGGCGAGTCAGCGATCTCATTCGAAGCGGGAGACGTGAGCGTAGATGCGTTCCGCGGTTCGTTCCGTGTGCCGGAAAACCGGTCCGATCCCTCGTCGCGCATGATCGACGTCCACTATGTCAGGTTTCCCTCCACCGCCGCCGCGCCTGGCGCGCCAATCGTCTATCTCGCCGGCGGGCCCGGCGGCTCAGGCGTTGCGACGGCGCGGGGCCGGCGGTTTCCGCTGTTCATGGCGATGCGCGCGTTCGGCGACGTAATCGCGCTCGACCAGCGCGGAACCGGATGGTCGGCGACCGCGCCCAGGTGCGTTTCGCGCGTTGTCATGCCGACCGACCGCGCAGTCCCGGACGCAGAGGAAGCTGCGATGCTGCGCGCGGCGGCGGAGGAGTGCGACAGCTTCTGGCGAGCGGCGGGATACGACCCCGCCGGCTACACGACCGTCGAGAACGCCCGCGACCTCGACGCCCTGAGGCGTCATCTCGGCGCCGAGCAAGTCACTCTCTGGGGAATCTCCTACGGATCGCACCTGGCCCTCGCCGCGGCGCGGGAGCTTGGCCCGCGGATTGACCGGATGATCCTCGCCAGCGTCGAAGGCCTCGACCAGACCGTCAAGCTGCCGTCGGAGACGGACGCCTATTTCGGCCGGCTGCAATCGGCCATCGACGCCGAGCCGGCCGCGAAGGCGATCTATCCGGACTTGAAGGCGCTGATCGCGCGAGTCCACCAAAAGCTGGAGGCTGATCCGCCGACGCTGGTCCTGGCGCGGGACGGCGTTGAAAAGACGTTGTTGCTTACCAAACGGGTCATGCGCGGCGTTGCGTCCGCGATGATCGCCGATCCGGAATCGGCCGTGCTCCTTCTGCAATTGTATCTTGCGGTTGACGCTAGCGCGTACGAGCCGCTGCAAGGGCTGCTGGCGCAGTTCGTCGATCCGGGCGCGCCCGAAACCTTCAGCCTCATGCCGCTGGCAATGGATATTGCGTCGGGCGTCGGCGTTGAGCGGCTTGCGCAGATCAAGCGGGAGGCGCGCGTCGCATTGCTGGGCGACGTTCTGAACCATCCGATGCCGCAGCTTGCCGGCGCCCTCGGGCTGGATCTCGGGGATGGTTTTCGCGCCGCGCCGAACGGCGACATGCCGACGCTTGCGCTCATGGGCACCCTCGACGGGCGCACCTATCCGCGCGAACAACGGGCGGCGCTAGTGAACTTGAGCCGCGTCGAGATCGTCACGGTGGCAAATGCCGGCCATAACCTGTTCATGGCTTCGTCGGACGTTCAGGACATCATGGAGCGATTCATGCGCGGGGAGCGCGTCGATGGCGCAAACATTATCGTCGATGCGCCAACGTTCGCGCCCTCAATCGCTCAGGAAGGGAAGGCGGCCGAAGGGCGGCATTGACGGATCGTCAGGCCCCGAAGCGTTCGTTGGCGGCCGGGTCCCGAGGCGCAGCAGTCCAGGCGGCGACGCGCGCATCAATGTCGGAGCGCTCTTCCGCCGGCACCAGATCGGCAACGCCGTCCGCTAGGTTGGCCGCCTGATCGTCGCCGTTCTTCGCCGCGAGCATATACCAGTAGTAGGCCTTGGCGGCGTCCTGTATGCCGCTTGCGTCTTCCTCGCCTGTCGGGTGGTAGGTCGCGCCGAGGTTGTACATCGAATTGACGAGCCCGTAATTCGACGCCTTCTCGAACCAGTCAATCGATTCCGCGACGTCGACGGGGCCGCCTTCGCCGCGTGCGGCCATGACGCCAAGCCTGTGCATAGCAAGGACGTGTCCGCCGTTTGCGGCGCGTCGATACCAGGCGCGCGCTTCGTCAAAATTCCGATCAACGTCCTGCCCAATCTTCAGCATTTCGCCGAGTTGAAGCTGGGCCGGCGGATGGCCAAGCGCCGCGGCCTTCCGGATCATCGCGATCGCTTCCTTGCGATCTCGATCGCCTGTCGCGGCGGCGTATTCCTCGATGCCCTTCGCGAAAAGTTCCCGAGGCTCCATCGCCGCCGGCGCTTCAAAGCTCGCGTTCTGCGCGCGTTCCGCAGCTTGCGCGGCGGGCGCGGCGGCTCGCGCCGCGTCATTCGATGCCGGTCCCGGCAGGATAAGGCTGGCGTTGCGTTGCGGCGCAATTGCGCCATCGCGCAAGAGGAACGCGAATGCCGCCCCGGTCAGTACAACGCCAATACCGAGAGCCGCCGTTACGGGCTTCGACGCAAGCCCGCTGCGCGATCTGGTTGGTTCGTCGACGGAATGCGCTTCGTCGGAGTCGGCCTTTGCGTCGCCGGCGAGTCCAAGCGCGCCTTTAATCCGTTCGAAGACCGATGGCTTCGAGGCATCGCCGTGCGCCGCGCGTGTAGTGCGCCGAATAGCGGCGGCGTCAGATTCCGATTGACCATACCCGGACTGATTGTCCGGGGAGAAGGCGGCCGCTACGTCAGCGCCGCCGGAATCGTCGCCATTTGCGTCAAGGCCACGGCGCGCACGCGCCTCTGCCAGTCGCTTGCGTCGGATCTTGGCCTGCAGGATCGCGCGTTGGCGAGGCGTCAGGCGCCGCTTCGACTTGGCTTTCGCGACTGCGGTTTCGATTGCGCCAGGTCCGTCGGCGGTTGTTTCCTCATCTGACCGCACGGCCGCGGTCGACCGGGCAGCGGCGAGTTCGCGATCGAACATGCCGTCGTCGCCATCGTCGTCCGCCGCGCTCTCGTCCGGGCTGGCCACGTCAGCACGGTTTTCGTACGCCGCTTCGTCGTCCGCTAGTTCATCGAGCGGATCGCCGCCGCCTTCACCCTCGTCATCGTCGTCAAGATCGGCGTCAAACCGCGAATTGCCCCCGATCTCTTCGTCATCGCTCGCCATAACGCCGCCAAAGGCCGTTAGGTCGTCCTCGGCCTCGGCCTCGTCGTCGTCGCGATCGCCCGCGCCAAATCCGAGCGCGTCGAGTTCCGCCATGATGTCGTCGATATCGTCGTCACCGTCATCCTCTGCAGTCTCGCTCGCAGGTGCGCCGGCGGTCTTCGAGACCGGGCTCGTCGTCTGATTCGTTGTCGACCGGGCGCGTTCGATGAGCGCCGCCATGCCTGACGACCCACGATCGCCCCGCCCCGTTGGGGCTGCGGCGTCAGCTGTCTCGTCCCGAGATCCGCCGTCTTGATGCCCGGCGTTTGCGGCGGAGGCGCCGAACTGGTCTTCGGCATTATCGTCCGCGAACGGATCGGCGAACTCATCAAGCTCGTCGGACAGCCCGTCCTCGGCGAGTTCGTCGTCGCCAAATTCATCTTCATCATCCGCGACGAGGACTGCTTCGCGTGACGTCGACGCCGCCAGATCCGCCGCTCTCTCGAAGTCGCCAGCCTGCAAACGGTCCGCAAGCTCCTTGAAGGACGCCTGCAGCGCGCCGATGCGTTCTTCAGTTGTCCGGGCGAGGGCGGTAAGATGGGACTCCAGACCGTTCCGGTCAGCGCCGCGGCCGAGCAAGTCCTCACGAAGGACGTTGATCGTCTCGGCGAGCCGTTCAACGGCGACTGCGCTGCGTTTTTCAGCGTCCTCGATCTTGGTGGATAGGTCCGATATTGACTTCTCGACGCCTCGGGTGCGGTCGCCGGTTCGTTTGATTTCGTCGCCCAGGATCCGGAAGCGCGACTCGACGCTCTCGACGAATTCTGCGGATGCCTCGCCCGCTGGCGCGCCGGACCGTTCGAACATCGCTTCGGCCCGGGCAAGTCGTTCCGACAGATCCGCGACTGTCCTGCCAACCTCGGCGGCGTCTTCACTCAAAAGAGCGGGCGCGACGCCGTCTAGACGCGCGAACATGTCATTGAAGCGCCCATCCACGGCCGTGAACCGTTCGCCGGCCTGCTTCTGCGCGCGGTTGAACTGGGTCGCAATATGCGTGACCGCAGTCTCAAGCGCCTTAACGGAGCGGGCCCGCGCCTGGTCCGCCTCCGCGAGCCTGATCAGCGCTTGCTCGATCCGCTGGTTGCGATTGCCGCCTTGCTCGACGCGCTGGACCCTTTCGAGAACGCTGCCGACCTTGCGCGTCAGTTCGTCGATCTGGGCCGAGTTGTTCTGTTCGGCGCCGGAGACGTGCTCGCTGAGGCGCACCATCAACTGTTTCAGTTCGCCCAACCTCGGGCTATCATTTGCCGCGTCGGATGAAAGTGCGCTCAAGCCCGTTTCTCCATCGCCGGCGATATAGATGACCTTGTTGAGCCACTCGCCGAGCGTCATGCCTTCGCGGCGCGCGGCGTCTTTCGCCGTTTCACGCGCGTCGCGTTCGATCCCCTTAACGCTCCAAGGCGCTGTCGATTTCATGTGCGCGGCCACCGACTTGTCTTTGGCGTCGCCCATAGCGAATTCGACGTCTGGAGCGTTCGATCGCTAAAGCAGGGCAGAAACCGTTAATTCGCGGTTAAGCTGGTTCGCGCCCGGCGCAAACCCTTATGACTTGTGTTGTGGAAATACCTCAGGGCGCCGCGAGCGACCTCCGCCGGCGACCGGTCCTTCGACGTCGGCGCGCAGGGTCAATTGATTGTTTAGGGCGGTTGCCCTAAAATGTTGTCAACATCGTCGGGCCGTCCGCTCCGGCAGGCAAAAATGACCGGGGCACGGGCGGGCTTGGCGATTCAGAAACGCGGGCCGCGTAATGCTGGCGCGCCTGACGGCCAATGTCGGAGAGGAAAATGACCACCTACACCCCGCCAGTCAAAGACATGTCGTTCGTGATTAACGACGTGCTGAATATCCATAAATATTCGAACCTACCGGGATTCGCTGATGCGACCGCCGAAACCATTGAGGCGATCCTGGAGGAAGGCGGCAAGCTCGCGTCCGAGGTGCTGCATCCGCTGAACAAGGTCGGCGACCGCGAGGGTTGCAAGCGTCACGACGATGGCTCGGTGACGACGCCGACGGGGTTCAAGGACGCCTACAATCAGTTCCGCGAAGGCGGGTGGAACGGCATCGCGTTTGACCCAGATTATGGCGGCCAGGGCCTGCCATTCGTCATTGCGATGGCGCTGAACGAGATGATCTCGGGCGCCAACATGGCGTTCGGGATGTACCCGGGCCTTGCCGCCGGCGCGGCGAACGCGCTGCACGCCCACGGCTCGGAAGAACTGAAGCGCCGGTACCTGCCGAAAATGATCTCCGGCGAGTGGGGCGGCACGATGAACCTCACCGAGCCGCATTGCGGCACCGACCTTGGACTGTTGCGCGCCAAGGCCGCGCCCCAGGGCGACGGCTCCTATAAAATCAGTGGGCAGAAGATATGGATTTCGGCTGGCGAGCATGACCTCGTCGAAAACATCATCCACCTCGTCCTTGCCCGGATCGAAGGCGCGCCAGAGGGCGTGAAGGGCATTTCGCTTTTTGTCGTGCCGAAATACTTCGTCGGGGATGACGGATCGCTTGGGGAGCGAAATGCGGTTCAGTGCGGCGGCCTCGAAGAGAAAATGGGCATTCACGGCAACGCCACTTGCGTCATGAACTATGACGAGGCGACGGGCTGGCTCGTCGGCGAGGAGAACCGCGGGCTCAACGCCATGTTCGTGATGATGAATGAAGCGCGCCTCGGCGTCGCTGTGCAGGGGCTTGCGATCTCCGAAGTATCGTACCAGAACGCCGCAACGTACGCGAACGAGCGACTGCAGGGCCGGTCGCTGACAGGAACGAAAGCGCCGGAAAAGCCAGCCGACCCGATCATCGTCCATCCGGACGTAAGGCGAATGCTGCTGGAGCAGCGCGCGACGATCGAGGGCGGGCGCGCCTGGATGCTCTGGGCGGCGCTGCAGGCGGACCTGCATGCGAAGTCCGAAGACGACGAAACCCGTCGCAAGGCGGACGATATTCTCGGACTGATGACGCCGGCGCTGAAGGCGTATCTCACGGATCGTGGTTTCTGGCACGCGTCGACGGCGCTGCAGGTGCTCGGCGGTTCCGGCTATACCCAGGAATGGGGCATGGAGCAGTTCGTCCGTGATGCGCGTATCGCGATGATCTATGAAGGCGCCAACGGCATCCAGGCCCTCGACCTTGTCGGCCGCAAGCTGCCTCGCGAGGGCGGGCGCGCGATCCAGGCCTACTTCGGCGAACTCGACGAGTTCATCGCAGATCACGCCGGCGCCGACGCGGAGCTGAAGCCTTATATTGACGGCCTTGTCTCCGCCAAGGCCGACCTTGTCGATGCAACGCAGTGGCTGATGCAGAACGCCTTCGCCAACCCGGACAATGCCGGCGCGTCGTCGGTGGACTATCTGACCCTGTTTTCGCTCACCTGCCTTGCCCATGGCTGGGCGCAGCTCGCCAGGGCGGCGATCGCCGCTCGCGGCGAGGGCGGCGACAAATCGTTCTTCGAGAACAAACTGATCACAGGACGGATCTTCCTCGAACGCATATTGCCGGACGCGAAGTCCTCGCTCCTGAAACTGAAGTCGGGCGCCGAGCCGTTGATGGCGATGAAAGCCGAGGCGTTCATGGCGAGTTGACGCGTCGCTTCGCCGGAACGCATATGGCAGCCTGGCCGCCCGGGCGACGGGCGGCCTTTCTTGTCTCCAAGGTTGCGGACCTGCCCTGACCGTCGCGGATCGTTCCGTCCCGAAAAGCGGTCGGCCGGCCGCAACGACCCTCGCGGTCGCCGCGCCGCCACCCCAAGGTTCCGCGTGCATTGGAAATCCGGGATCCTGATCCATGAGAAAAGCGACGGTTGCTGCATGCTTCGCAGCGATGACCCTATGCGCCGCAGCGAGAGCGGAAGGCGCCGCTGATTTTCCCGAAGGCATGCCGGAGACGGCGCGGGCGCCGTTCGCAGCCGTGGCGCAGCTTGATGGCATGCTCGGCGCCTGGCGCGTCACCTCGGAGATGGCGGGGCCGGAAGGCGAATGGACGAACCGCACGGTCTATCGCCAGTCCTTCGCTAACGGCCTGCGCGGCCTCGTACTCTCGGAAGTCCACGAAGCGACGCTCGAAGGCGACGGCTTCGCCCTGAAGACGGATTTCTCATTCGATCAGTACAAGAATGTCTACCGGCTCGCCGTCCTCGACGACACGTTCGGCCTCATGGACATCTATGAAGGCAATATCGAGGAAGGCGTACTCATCGTGACAAACCTGCGCGCGGACACGAGCTTTCCCCTCGGCGACGGCCGCAAGATGAATTTTCGCCTGCGCATTCCCGTCGCAGGCAATCGGCGCGAAATGTTCGTCGACCAATCCGTGGACGGCGGCGAAACCTGGGCGAAGTTCTATCGCGTGGTTTACGAGCGGATATAGCGGCAGGCGCCTATCGTCGACTTATGGGACGCCAGCTAGAGGTCGGCCATGCCGGTGAAGCGCCGGTCAATAGCACGCCAGCCTGCCTCAGCCTTGGCCAGATTGAATTCGTAACCAAATATGTTCGAGATGGACTTGAGCTCCCGGTCGGAAGCAAAGAAGACAAACGCTGTTTTTGCGGTTGCTGAAACGCCATCTTTTCTGAATGTGATACGGTCAAAGACTATCGTTGCATCGCCGGAATAGCACTTCTCCTCTCCGGAGAAGGACGACACTTCGCAGATTCGATCACCTTCGAACTCACATGTCGCCGCGTAAAGTAACACATTGGCGTCCAACTTGTTCCTCTTGCGGAACTTGTCATAGACTTTCGGTTGAAAGGCGTCGTCGTCGTATGCGCACCGCGGCGATTTGACAAGGCCGCTCGATATGGCTTCAGCGATCGTGGCGTCGACAATCGCACGATACTCGGCGTCATGGGCCGCGCCTTCCCAGGTAAATTCGTGTTTCTCGTCCTTTTGCGCGACGGCGGGCGAAGCAATCAGTGAAGCAACAAGCAACAAACCAAATTTACGCATGGACATTCGAAACTCCTTATTACGAACACTGACGAAAACTACTGTGCTTTGAGGTGGAACGCCAGGCGCCACATGGATCCGCCGGTTATTCCCCGAGGGCACTATTTTTACGCCTTCCATTGCGCCCGGCCCTGATCTGCGAGGCGCCCCCGTCAAGAAGCGAAGCGGTCGCGACGCCGAAGAGCCAAATCGGCGCCCAAGAGCTCCATTTGGCGCTGGGCCGTCACGGCCCTACGCCGCCAGTTTCCTGATGACGTAGTGCAGGATGCCGCCGTGCCGATAATAGTCGAGCTCGTCGGCGGTGTCGATCCGTGCAAGGACCTTGATGTCGGTGGTCGTCCCGTCGGCGTACTCGATCGTGACGCGCAGGTTAGCGCGGGGGCTGACGTCCTCGACGCCGTGAATGGTGAGTTCCTCGTCGCCTTTGAGGCCGAGCGAGGACCATGAATCGCCGTCCGTCAACTCCAACGGCAAAACGCCCATCCCGACGAGATTCGAGCGGTGGATGCGCTCGAAGCTCTCGGCGATCACCGCGCGCACGCCCAGAAGGATTGTGCCTTTCGCGGCCCAGTCGCGCGACGAACCGGTGCCGTATTCCTTGCCCGCGATGACGATGAGCGGCGTTCCGTCGGCCTTGTACTTCATGGCGGCGTCGTAGATCGACATTTGCTCCCCTGACGGAATATGCCGCGTGTAGCCGCCTTCGACGCCTTCCAGCATTTGATTCTTGATGCGGATGTTTGCGAACGTCCCGCGCATCATCACTTCATGGTTGCCGCGGCGCGACCCGAACGAGTTGAATTCCGAGATCGGCACCTGGTGGGCCTGAAGGTATTCGCCGGCCGGCCCTTCGGCCTTGATGGAGCCCGCGGGCGAGATGTGGTCCGTCGTGATGGAATCCTTGAACAGCGCGAGAATGCGCGCGTTCGCGATCGGCTTCAGAGGTTCCGGCGCGGCCTTCATCCCCGTGAAATAGGGCGGGTTTGCCACATAGGTTGAGGCTGGCCAGTTGTAGGTCTGGGCGTCGGAGGTTTCGATCCCGCGCCAATCCTTGTCGCCCTTGAAGACATCCGCATACCGACTGGCGAACATTTCCGCCGTCACGTTCGCGCGGACGATCTCAGCGATCTCGTGGTTCGACGGCCAGATGTCCTTGAGATAGACTTTCGCGCCCTTGTCGTCCTCGCCAATCGGGTCGGTCGCAAGGTTGATATTGACCGAGCCGGCGATGGCGTAGGCGACGACGAGCGGCGGCGAGGCGAGAAAGTTCGCCCGCACGTCGGCGGAAACGCGGCCCTCGAAGTTGCGGTTGCCGGACAGCACGCTCGCGACGGCAAGATTGTTCTTGTTGACGGCCTCCGAGATTGCCGGCGGCAATGGCCCGGAATTGCCAATGCACGTCGTGCAGCCATAACCGACGAGATTGAAGCCAAGGGCGTCGAGATCATCCTGCAGGCCGGCCTTGTTGAGATAATCGGTCACGACCTGCGAACCCGGAGCGAGGGAGGTCTTGACCCAGGGTTTCACTTTCATGCCTCGCGCGACCGCGTTGCGCGCCACAAGGCCCGCCGCGACAAGCACAGACGGATTCGATGTGTTCGTGCACGACGTAATCGCTGCAATCGCGACGTCGCCATGGCCGATGTCAAAGTTTTCGCCCTCGACCTTAACGCGCTTGCCGGCTTCGCTGGCGAGGCCGTATTCCTTGTCGAGCGCCGTCGCAAAAGCCTTCGGCATGTCCTTCAGCACGACCCGGTCCTGCGGCCGCTTCGGTCCGGCGAGCGACGGTCCGACGGTCGCGAGATCAAGCTCCAGGGTGTCGGTAAACACCGGATCCGGCGTCGAAGAGTCGCGCCACATGCCTTGCTCCTTCGCGTACGCCTCTACGAGGGCGACGCGCGCCGGGCTGCGCCCGGTGGCTTTCAGATAACGGATCGTTTCCGCGTCGACCGGGAAAAAGCCGCATGTCGCGCCGTATTCCGGCGCCATGTTCGAGATCGTCGCCTGGTCTTCGAGCGTGAGATGGTCGAGGCCGGGTCCATAGAACTCGACGAACTTTCCGACGACGCCCCTCGCGCGCAGCATCTGCGTGACCGTCAGCACAAGGTCGGTCGCCGTCGCGCCTTCGGGCAGCTTGCCCGTCATCTTGAAGCCGACGACTTCCGGGATCAGCATCGATACCGGCTGGCCGAGCATAGCCGCTTCCGCTTCGATGCCGCCGACGCCCCAGCCGAGCACGGAAAGGCCGTTGACCATTGTCGTGTGGCTGTCGGTGCCGACGAGAGTGTCCGGATAGGCGTAGGTCGCGCCGTTGTAGTCGGCGGTCCACACCGTCTGCGCCAGATACTCGAGGTTCACCTGGTGGCAGATGCCGGTGCCGGGCGGCACCACGCGGAAATTGTCGAATGCCCGCTGGCCCCATTTCAGGAACTCATAGCGCTCGCCATTGCGCTCATACTCGCGCGCCACATTCATCCCGAATGCATTGGCGTCGCCAAAATAATCGACCATCACCGAGTGATCGATCACAAGATCGACGGGCGCGAGCGGATTTATCTTCTCCGGGTCCTGGCCCAGCGACTTCATGGCGTCGCGCATTGCGGCAAGGTCAACGACTGCGGGAACCCCCGTGAAGTCCTGCATGAGGACGCGCGCCGGGCGATAGGCGATTTCACGGTCTACGCGACCGTCCTTCAGCCACGCCGCAAACGCCTTTATGTCGTCAACGACGACGGACCGGCCATCTTCGAAACGCAGCAGGTTCTCGAGCAAAACCTTCAGCGAAAACGGCAAACGGGAGATGTCGCCAATGTGCTTTTCCGCCGCCTTCAGGCTGAAAATCTCGTAAGTCGCGTCGCCAGCCGTTAGGGTTTTCTTTACCTTCAACGTATCCTGTCCGGGTATCATCGGCGGTCTCCGTTCGCTCGTTCTTAAATCGCGCTGGGTTATGGCTTAGGCCGGCTTTGGGCGCAATTGGATCGCATCGGGCGGCGAACCCGGCGGATCAAGGGCCCGCCGCTGTCGATCAGCGCGGCGTCGCAAGAAACCGGCGGTCGGTTGCGGCGCACGCCGACGTGAGGGAAGACTGCCGGGCGCATGGGTTAAGTGAGGGAGCGACGGTCCAATGCATTTGACGCCCCATTCGATTTCGGGATTTTGCTTGCCGGCCAGCGCGAGGCGCGCCTTGGCGCTTGCCGGCCTGTCTGTGGCGACGTTCGGCGCGACGATGACGCCCGCCGCGGCGGAAGAGCCGCAGGCGGTCGCGACGTATCGTGACTGGAGCGTTTTCGTTCGCGAGGTGAACGGCGAAAAGATTTGCTTCGCCGCAACCGAGGCCAAGGAAAAATCGCCCTCGTCGGTGCGGCACGGAAACATCTTTTTCCTGATCGCCAATTGGGCCTCGGGCGCGGCCAAGAACCAGCCAAGCCTGATGACCGGCTACAATCTCAAGGACGCCCCGGCCCCGACGGTGCGCATTGGCTCCGAGAAGTGGACTATGTTCTCCAGCGAGAACGAGGCCTTCGTCGAAGGCGCCGACGATGAGCGCAGCCTGTTGTCGGCGATGCGTCGCGGCGCTGACATGCGCATCAGCGCCGTGTCCAGTCGCGGCACGGCGACCAACTACGTCATTTCGTTGCGCGGCCTGACAAAGGCTGTCGAGCGCGCGGAAGAAGCCTGCAGCTGATCGACGCGCTGGCTCGCGACCTTGCGGATCGCGCCGTTCGGTTGCAGCGCCCGAGTGCGCGCCGACGTCGTTCTTGTGCGTTTGTCGCTTTTCCTGATCGTCAAACCGCGGCAGTAATGGTGCGGCGCGGCAATTTCCGCTTGCGCCGTTTTCAGACCGTCATCCGATTAAGAAAGGCGCCGATATGGGCATCATCGACGAGTTCAAGGAATTCGCCATCAAGGGCAACATGGTCGACATGGCCGTCGGCATCATCATCGGCGGGGCCTTCGGCACAATTGTGCAGTCGCTCGTCAACGACATCATCATGCCGCCGATCGGCCTGCTCACTGGCGGGATAGACTTTTCAAATATTGGCCTGACCCTGAAGGCGGCCACCGCCGACACCGAAGCGGTGACGATGAATGTTGGCCTGTTCATCAACAACATCATTTCATTCCTGATCGTCGCCTGGGCAGTCTTCATGCTCGTCAAGGGCATGAACCAGCTGAAGAAAAAGGCCGAAGAGGCGCCCGCCGCGCCGCCGGCGCCGCCGCGTCAGGAAGTCCTGCTCGAGGAAATCCGCGACGCGCTGAAGGCGCGCGCCTGAGGCGCTGAGCGACCAGACGAATTCGACGCCGCAGCGGCCGGCCGGATCGCCCTGCGGCGTCGACATTTCGCGAAAGACGGGGTCTAAGTCCGGCCAGCATGACGTTCCTGAAAACCCACGTCCGACGCGCCGTCTACGTCGCGGGGCTCGCCCGCCGCTGGTTCCAGATCCGTGCGTTCCTCGCGTCGATGACGGGTCGCCCGCAAGCGGCTGTCGTTGAAGCGCGAGACGGAATTCCAATACCGCCGATCGACCTCGTGAACGTGACGAGCGGTTATACGGACTCCAACGTTTTCCTGCTCGGCGGCGAGCGGTCGGCGGCGGCCCTCGACGCCGCCGCGACGCGCAACGGGCTTCCGTTCTCTGCGGCGGGGCGGATCCTTGATTTCGGCTGCGGCGTCGGGCGTATCATCCGGCATCTGCCTGCGCGCACCAACGCCCGGCTCTCCGGCGTCGACTACAATCCGGCGGTTGTCGCCTGGTGCGCACGGAACCTTCCTGGCGATTTCCGGCGCAACGCCCTGCACCCCCCGCTCGACGTCGAGGACGCCGCAGTCGACATTATTTATCTTGTGTCGGTATTCACGCATTTGAGGATTGCAACCCAGGATGAATGGCTTGCGGAATTTCGTCGCGTCATTCGGCCTGGCGGCCTGGCGCTGATCACCTTCCACGACGAAGACCATCCCGAACTCGCCAATACGGGCCTGACGCCGGCGGCGCTGATGGCGGTCGGCGCGCACGTGCGCGAGGACTATGCCGAAGGCACAAACCTGATCGGCGTGTTCCAGTCGCGTGAGTTCGCTGCGCGGCGCTTCGGCGCGTTTTTCGACGTGGCGGAAATTATTCCGTCTACGTCTTCAGGCGTCGGTCAGGCCCTCGCCGTTCTGAGGCGGCTGGAAACGCCGGAGAGCTGAAACCGGCTACGCGCGCTCGCGCGCCTTTGCGAAGCGGATTTTGGGCCAGTCCTTCATCGCCCGATCTAGCTCCCAGTCGCTCCGTGCAAGGAATACGAGGGAGTTGTCGCGATCCTCCGCGATGGATGGGCTCATCCGATCGGCGAACTCGCGCAGGTCCGAAGGACTATCGCTTGAAACCCAGCGCGCGGCCATGAAGCTAGTCGGCTCGAACCCCGCGGCTATCTTGTATTCGGTCGAGAGCCTGGCGGCGAGGACGTCCAGCTGCAGCTGGCCGACGACGCCGACAATCGCCTGCGCCCCGATCACCGGTCGGAAGATCTGCGTCACGCCCTCTTCGGCGAGGTCCTCAAGGGCGCGGTTAAGCTGCTTCGCGCGCATCGGCTCATCAAGGCGCACTCGACGGAGGATCTCAGGCGCAAAATTCGGAATTCCCGTGAAATCGATCGCCAAGCCTTCGGTCAGGCTGTCGCCGACCCGCAACGTTCCATGGTTCGGTATGCCAATGATGTCGCCGGGCGCGGCTTCGTCGGCGAGCTCCCTTTCCTGCGCGAAGAAGAAAATCGGATTCTGCACCGCGATGGATCGACCGGTGCGGCTGAGGCGAAGCTTCATGCCGCGACGGAACCTGCCTGAACAAAGCCGCACGAAAGCGATCCGGTCGCGGTGGTTGGGGTCCATGTTCGCCTGGACCTTGAAAACGAAGCCGGACACGAACGGATCGTCGGCGCGAACGGACGCCGGCGTCGCTGGCTGCGGGCGCGGCGGCGGCGCAATGTCGAGGAGGAGGCGCAACAGCGGCGCCACGCCATAGTCGCGCAGGGCGCTGCCGAACACGACGGGGCTCAAGTGCCCCTCGCGATACGCGGTTGCGTCGAGCGCAGGATAAGCCGATTGCGCAAGCGCCAAATTCTCGCGGAATGGCTCCATGATGAAATTCGGCGCCAGCGACGAGATCGCCGGACTGTCCGTATCAGAAGCATCGAGCGTTGTGTCGCATGCCGCCCCGCGCGCGGCTGCCGACGTCTCGATATGACGGCCCCGCATGTCGTAGACGCCGTAGAAGTCGACGCCCATGCCGACCGGCCAGGTCGTCGGCGACACGTCGAGCGCGAGCGCGGATTCGATTTCGTCGAGCAGTTCAAACGGGTCGCGAGCCTCGCGATCGATCTTGTTGATGAACGTGATGATCGGCACGTCCCTCAGCCGGCAAACCTCGAGGAGCTTCAATGTCTGGGCCTCAATGCCCTTGGCGGCGTCGATCACCATTATCGCCGAATCGACAGCGGTCAGTGTGCGGTAGGTGTCCTCGCTGAAGTCCTGGTGGCCAGGCGTATCGAGCAGATTGAACGTGACGTCATCGTGCTCGAAAGTCATGACGGAACTTGAAACCGAGATGCCCCGTTGCTGTTCAAGCTCCATCCAGTCGGACCGCGTCCGCCGACGCTCGCCGCGGGCCTTGACGTTGCCGGCGAGACGGATGGCGCCGGCCGCGTGCAGCAGGCGCTCAGTCAACGTTGTTTTCCCCGCGTCCGGATGCGCGATGATCGCGAATGTGCGGCGTTGCGACCATTCCGGCGCATCGCCGCCGCGGGCGTCAGTCGTCTGCAAAGGCGTGGTGGGACTCATTTGGCGCAATTGTCGATCGGTGAACTCAGGTCTGTCACGTTTCAGGGCGTGATGCCGAGCGACCCCAATGTCAAGGCTTGCACTCCGAACGCGGCGATCAGGCGTCGGCCAAGGACAGGTTTCGCCGGGCTGACAGGGGCAGGGCGCAGACTGGGGCGCAGCCGCGTGGGCGCCGTGCGATCAGACTGGCCTGGATGTCCGACGGCGCGAATTGCGGGTGAGACGGCGAAAAGGCAATAGGGCGAAACGGCGACCAGACGCCGTGGGCCGGGCGGACGGCCGTCGGCTCCGGCGCAAGACCGCCATTCATCACCCCCCAGACAAATCTAGTGTCTGAAGAGAATATCGGGCAGCGATCAGGCGCCGGCCAGGTTCATTCTCAACATTCGGCCGCGCCCAATACGGCCGGTCAATACGCCATCAACGTTTTGGAGTTCGAACGCGCCGATGGGCGTAACGAGCGCCGCGCGGGAGAGCCCTCCGTCCGATCTCAATCCTATAATCTTCAGGGCGCTCACATCCTTCTGCGGAAACTGGTTTAGCCACTCGCCGAATGCATTTCCTACACTGACAATGCCCGTACATACGCCGTGATCAACCGCGAATGAAATCGTTCCCTTGACGGAATTGCCATCAAAGTCGCCTTCATATTGCTGTTTATCGGTCGGACAAGCGTCTTGACTGGTCGAGTGCGCGCGAAATGGCAGTGCAAGCGTCAACGCGGTCTGCTCAATAGACGACGTCCACGCTGCATTCGATAAAATTGCCGCGCTAACATTCTCGCCCGGAACAATTGCGAGTGCGCTCCGCGCGCCTATCGCGACGCCAGCGTGGTGAGCGTAAGGCTCTCCATCGTCGTCGCGGCTCACTCGCCAGCCAAGGCCGACGCTATAGTCGCGGTCTCTGACCGGACGCCCGTCCCTAAACCGCGCCGGCGCGAGCATCATGTCCAATGTTGAAACATCCACGAGATCGCCTGCGAGCATACGCGCGCCAAACATCGCGAGCGCAGGCGCTGTTGCGCTAAGTCCCGCCCCGCCCCAACTGTAGCTGTAATCGTGGTCTTCCGCTAAGGCGGCTGCGCCATCGACGAATTCGTAAGCAAGAGATGCGTTTGGAACGCCAAACAACAGTGCGTCAGGCCTGATTCCAAGATCCTTCACTATATTGGATTCCAGGTAATCCAGAAACGGATTCCCCGCCGCTTCCTCAACTGCGGCGCTCAGCAACGTGTATCCAAATGAGGAGTAATGATATTCAGCACCCGGTTCGGAAAGCAATTCACGATCGGTGAAAACGCTCACGGCGTCTTTTGTCGATCCATGCCGCCGATCGCCAAGGTTCGCATCAACCGGCTGATAGTGAGGAATGCCCGACAAATGAGCAGCAAGCTGCCTTGCTGTCATTTCCGGCCAATCTGGCGGCATGTATGAAACGTATGCCTGAAGTGGAGCGTCAATGTCCAAGACGCCATCTTCGTACAGTTTGGCAACTGCGCCTGCGGTGATGACTTTTGAAACGCTGGCCAGGCGGAAGATGGTATTGGCGCCAACCAATAGATCCCTTGAAACGTCCCGGTAACCTGCAACGCCCGACCAGACCAGTTCACCATCGATCGTGACGGCCGCCGCCATGCCGGGAACGCCATTAGCTTCAACCAGCGCATCGAGAATTTTGTCGGCAATCCGGGCGCGATCGGCTTTTGCGTCCACCGCTTGGCGCGCGAGACAGGATGTCATGGAAAGAGATCCCGTTATGATCGCAATACAGAACAAACCCAACCGACAGAACATCACTATACGTATCGTTGCCTTCATGGAACCAGCTCGATCAATTCACCGTTGGCCGAATAGCGCGCTACGGTTTCCGGCACGCCATGAGCATCGTCATAGGTCCTCTCTTCAACGGCGAAACCGGCATTTGCGTGATTTACGAGGGTTCCAGTCTTGTCGAGGTGGCGCGTACGCGTGAGTCGGCCCCGATTGTCGTAGTTGCGCTCGATTTTGGCGACGCCGGCGTCATTGGAGTTGACGGGTTCGCCGTTCGCGCCTTCGTAATAGACCGCGATTTCATTGTCGCTTTCGTCGTACTCGAAGCGAATGGCAAAATAGCCGCGATCCCCGCGGATCACGGGCCTACGCTCCGCACCGAAGAATTCGATCTTGGTCCGGTTGCGGCCATCGTCGTCATAGGTTGCGCGCCAGCCTGCATAACCGCGCCCCTCGCTGATCATGAGCTGGCGTCCGTCGAGCGTGAAGTTGCTCGCCTCGATCCGGTTTCCAAAACGGTCATTCACCTTTCGCGTGTAGGAAAATCCGTAGCTATTGGCGATGGGTTCACCATCCGCGTTCTCGTACCGCTCAACAATCTCGTATCCCTCGGCACTGCGTTCGAGAATGCCTCTTGCAACGCCGGGCCCGTTTCCAACGGAGTAATTGCCATCCACGTCCAGAACATTCCATGACAGAAGATCGCCATTTGCGGCGTATTCAAGACGGTCTTGCGCGGCGTTCAATTCATTCATTGTCAGTCTGCCGTTGACGCCATAGTTCTGCATGAGCGCCAGCCAGCCGTATGGACCGTAATGAAAGCGCACCTCGAAGAAGGGAAATCCGCTGCGCAATTGCGCCAGCTCGCCGTTAATCCCGTAGCGCTTTTCGGCTACGGACCCGTCATCAAGCAGCGACCACTCATAGCGAGCAATGCCCCAGCTATTCTCAACGGGATCACCGTCCACGTTGTAAAACTCAAGTGAACGGCGGTACCCGCGCTCATCTAGGCGATAGACTTCCTGGAAGACATCGCCGTTGACGGCAATGCGATTCCCGTGCTTGTCGAAGAACGCGCGGGTCTCTGTCTTCGCGCCGTACTCGATCTTGAGCCGGGGTGCGAAGAAGTAATAGTCAGCGCTGTCGTTCAGGCTGACCGCCCTTTCGCCTTGCATGAAGGAAACCTGGGTCGGACGCCCTTCAGCATCATATTCAAATCTGAAGTGTTTTCGCGTTCTGGCCTCTTCCGCGGAAATCCGGTGGATGCCTTTCAACGGCGAGAACGGCGTCTCGCGAAACGGCAACGTTGCAAAATATTCGGCCGGTTGCGCCTGATCGGCGCTTTTGCCGTTGGCGTCAGCGCCCGAAGTGATCATTGCGCCAAGGGCGCCGGCCAAAAGCAACAAGCGAAACAGAATTTGCATTGGGTTCCTCGATAAGGTGTAAGTAGGGTGCATTTGGCCGGGCCGCCGATCTCGGGATTCGGATGAGGCAAGATTGACCATTAACTGGATGGTCGCGAAGAAAAGCCTGGTGAATCTTGGTGAAAACCAGCAAATCCGAGGCGCTCGGGCGTAGTGTCATGACGATTGAAATCGAGTTGGATCCGCTCAAGCAAACGGTCCGGTTAGGTGAAGCCGAAACAAAGCTGCCGGATTATTCGTTCCGGCTCCTGGAATTGCTGACCAGCAACGCTCCGAATCCCGTCCATTTTGATGACATCGAAAGCGCTGTCTGGGGCGCGCAGGTTACTCGCGAAACCATCAAGCAGCGCGTGCGTCTGGTTCGAAAGGCGCTGGCTGAGATCGGCGCGCCTGCGGATGCAATTGTGGCGGCGCATGGGGTCGGATACAGACTGACAATCCCGCCCCGTCAGCTCCGCGGGCATTTCGGCTCGACGGCGCCGGTGAAACGATCGCGCCTCTCGCCGGTTATTATTGCTTTTGGCTTCGTTGCGCTGATTTTCGCGACTGTCTTGTTGGCAAGGCCGGACACGAACAACCGGAAAGACTCAGTGCGCATTGCAGTGCTGAACGAACTGGCGATAAGGGACCCGGAACAGTTTGACAAAAGTCTGTGGTTTGACGCCAATCGCCGACTCGCTGGGCAGCTTTCTCAGCTACAAGGCGTTGACGCGCTGGCGACTTTGTCGAGCGGCGCCATTTCTTCGGTTCGCGCCCGCGATATTGCGAAAGATCTGTCAACGGACATCATCATTTCGAGCGCCTTGATCGAGCGTAATGGCGACAAGATTGCTTCCTACCAACTAATCCACGGCCTGACGGAAGAAATTTTGTGGGCCGACGAATATCGATTTTCCGAAAATTTCGCCGAAAGGGCGGTTCCGCATTTTGTTCGAAATGTAAAATTGGCGTTGGCGCGAAATGGCGCCCTGTTTCAACGCGCATCGGCCTTGTCGGCTGACAGCTTTTCGCGTGATGCCTTTTTCGAGGCGCTCGAATTGAGCGCGATGCCAAGCGAGCTTAACCTGAATGCAGCGATCGCAAAGCTTGATAGCGTCATTGAGCGCGACGGATCATTCGCTTTGGCGCGCGGTCTCAGGGCGCAGTTGACGGCTGACCTGATTATTCGCCACGGCGCAAGTAGCGAACGCGCCGCGGACGCGTTGCGTGACGCACGCGCCGCTATCGCACAGGAACCCGCTTTTGCCGAGTTGAAGTATGCGCTCGCGCGCGCGGAACTCGCGGCCGGCGACGACCATGCTGCGCTTGCTCACTTGCAGGAAGCTTCGCATTACCTGCCATTCCTGGATCGCGATATCCAAGCATTGGAAAAGCGGATTGCCTGGATAGTCGAGTAATTCCCGGTATTGGCGGACTATTGCCTGAATTCAGGGGCTGGCGGAAATAAGCGCGCTTCGCTCGAATGCGCGGAGAGTCATCCCGGATAAGTCTCGCTTTGTTCTCAATGCTGACGAACCAAATCGCGCGCCAGAGGATCGGGCGATTGGTCGCATGGTCATTTCAAAAGTCGCATGACCACGGTTTTTTCCGCTTTCGTGATCGTGGTCCGGTGGCGTTGGGCAATGCAAATCAAGAGTCATTCTGGCGGAGACGAAGGGATTCGAACCCTCGAAGGGCTTTAACACCCTTACTCCCTTAGCAGGGGAGCGCCTTCGACCACTCGGCCACGTCTCCGCGGCGGAAAGTGTCCGCATTCCGCCCGGGATGCAAGGCCCGCCGTGCGGGTCGGATCGGCGAGGTCAGCGATTGTCGCCCGGCGCGCCATCCTCCGCGTCGGCGTTGAGGTCCTCCGGGGCGCCGCCCGTCTCGCAGGCGCCGCCGCCGGACGTCAGTTCGGCGAGCACGCCGGCATTGAGATCCTGCGCGGAGGCATTCTCCGGATCTGCCGAAGCGATGAAGACGGCGTACCCGAAACACTCGTCGCGGCGCGCGTCGGCGGTCTGTTCGACCTTTGCCGTCACGGGGATCGGCTGCGGCGCAACCTCGACGTCCGTCGCCGTGCCGCTCGCTGCCTGCGTTGGCGCGCCAGCCGCCACGTCAAGCGGCGCGGCCGGCGCGCCCTCGGCGTCAGGCGCGAGCGCGGTCTTTTTTGTTTCAACGGAGGCTGGCGCGACGTTCGACGCCGCCGGCGCGTTGATGACGCCAGCGCCGACTTGGGCCTCAACCGCGATCGACGGGTCGGCCGCCTTGCGGGCGCTGGCCCGCGCTGCGCGGACTTCGGCATTTGCGTCGGCCGCAGCAATGGATGTGACCGGCGCCGCCGGCGTGACTGCGGTTGCGGCTGCCGTTGCCGCGGGCGGCGGCGCGGCGAAAAAGGCGTCAGCGATCTTGACAATGCGCGCCGGCGCGTCGGGCGCATACCCGGCGGACGTGATGGCCGGACCCTTGCCGGCGCGCCCCGTTGGCCCGCCGCTTTCGATGTCAAGAGCGAGGCGCCCGGCGAGCGGCGCGCCGGAAAGCGCGCTTCTGTAAACCTGCACGTTCTCAAGCACCCGCTGCACGTAGTTCCGCGTCTCCGAGAACGGGATCTGCTCGATCCAGTCGATCGGGTCGACGTCGTCCCGGCGCGGGTCGCCATACGCCTCGACCCACTGGTTGACGCGGCCGATGCCGGCATTGTACCCGGCAAACACCATCGGCCATGATCCGTCTACATCCTTTAGCAGATGCGAAAGGTGCGCCGAGCCAATAAGCATGTTGTAGTTCGGATCGTCCAGAAGCGCCGTCTGCTGATAGTGAATGCGCTCCTTGTTTGCGGTGATCTTCGCGGTCGCCGGCATCAGTTGCATGAGGCCGCGCGCGCCGACCCTGGAATAGGCGCGGGGGTTGAATTCGCTTTCCTGGCGCGACAGCCCGAGAATGACCTCGACCGGCGCGAATTGCGTCGCGTCGTCCGGCACGAAAATCGTCGGATAGGATACCTGCGGCGCGAAAACGCCGCGGATCGCGCCGGCCTTGCCGGCGCGGACCGTCACGTGCGGCGCGGGCAGGCGCGCCGCCGCGTCCGCGAGCTCGATGAATTCGCCGACGCTCGCCAGCCGGTCGTCCAGGTGGTAGCCAAAAATCAAGAACGCCCGCTGATCGCCAATTTCCGACAGCATCCGCAATGCCTGCGCCGCCGGGCGGGCGGCAAACGCCGCCTTTTCCTCGGGGGATGGGCCCGGCGCGCCTTCGAACCTGGCTTCAAGCGCGGCGCCGCCCATCTTTTCCGCCGCGAGCTGGCCATAATAAACGTACGGATATTCCGCCGCCTGCGCATACCAGCGCTCGGCGCTTTCACCGTCGCCGGCCGCCTCGTCGGCGCGGCCTAGCCAGTAGTACCCGCGGGCCAGCGAGATCGGCGATCCGACGCTTGCCGTCAGCGCGGCGAAATGAACTCGCGCCCGCGCCGGGTCATTGAGGAACCTGAGAGCGATCCAGCCCGCGTTGAACTCCGCTTCGGAAAAATCCGTCGAACCGGCGGCGAGGCCGTGGCCGGCGGCCATGGCATAGGCGTCGGAATAAAGCTTTTCCTTCAGCGCATAACGCATCAGAAGGTTGCGTTCATTCCATATGGCGCGGGCGCCCTCGTCGTCGCGCCCTTCCGACAGGACTGGGTCGGCGGCCGCGATCGCATCAAAGGCGCGGGCGATCTGCATCGCGCGCGCCTCATAGTCCGCACGACGATAATGCCGCAATGCCGCGTGCAGAACGCCGCGATCGATCCGCTCCTCATCCCCGAGTGAGTCGTACGATCGACGGGCCGTCGTCGCCTGCAGGAGAAGTTCGGCGCGGACCTCGGCCTTGCGGCGATCCGCTGCCGGAAGGCGTGAAAACACGCGGCGCGCATTCGTGACCTGGCGCTTGAACAACAGGTCGTCGGCGCGCGCGATATGGTCTTCGGTCCGGATAAAGCGCCCAAATCGCTGAAGGAAATCGCGTTCTTCCGCAAGGGTGAACGCGTCATGCCGCCAGGAGTCCCGGATGCGGGCCGTTGCGCCTTCCTCCGATCCCGTCGCAATGAGCGCCGAGGCCAGCGCCATCTTGCCTTCGGTCGTGACCGGGTCGCGCTGATCGAAGAAGTCGAGAACGTCGCGGGCCGAAAGATTTGGCGGGAAATTTTCCTCCGCATGCGCTTGAATGCGCGACAGCGACGGCCAGTCGGGATGCGCGTCGAGGAACGCCTTGGCGTCCGCCATCGAAACGAGCGGATCCTGCGCGTCAAAATAATACCACAACGCGAGCGACCGGGCGATGGGCTGCTCGACATGCTCCGCGGCGCGGCGCGCGTCGGCATGCCGCTTCCGGCCAAGGGCGTCGCGCACGGCCTCTATCCGGGCGAGGTCGTCGCGACTGATGAATTGCGGCGCCGGCGCTGGGGGCTTCAGCCGCGGCGTCACCGACGCGGCGGCGATCCCGGCCTCTTGCGCAACGGCCGGCGAGATCGCAGATGGCGTCGCAAAGGCTGCGCCGACGCAAAGAGCCGCCGTCGCCATCCGCGCCGCGTCTTTGGCAAAAGCGCTCGTCTTACGCCGTCTGTTCGCCATACCCTCGCCCTGCTCCCGTTGCGTTATGCCGGATTGCGCGATCGGGACCATAACGCTTCCGGCGCTGTTTTTAGAGACCCCCCGCACCGAATTGATCGTTGCGAACTGGACACGCCATCTTGCCGCGCCGCTGCGGCCGACCCTATCAGGGGATAAACGAGGATGTTGCCCATGACAGATCTTTCAGGATCGCTCCCGGCGCTCGTGACGCCCTTCAAGAACGGCGCCGTCGACGAAGATGCCTACCAGAGGCTCGTTGAGCGCCAGATTGCTGCGGGGTCATCCGCTGTTTGCCCGGCCGGCACGACCGGCGAATCCGCCACATTGTCGCACGCCGAACACCGCCGCGTGATTGAACTTGCCGTAGAGGCGGCGGCGGGACGGGTCCCGGTGGTGGCTGGCGTCGGCTCGAATTCCACGGCGGAGGCCCTCGGACTGGCGAAATTCGCGGAAGAAGCTGGCGCCGACGCGATGCTGTGCGTCTGCGGCTATTACAACAAGCCGCCGCAAGCCGGCCTGATCAAGCATTTCACCGCGCTCCACGACGCGAGCCGCCTGCCGATCGTGCTGTACAATGTGCCTGGCCGCACGGTCGTGTCGCTGTCGGTCGAGACCATAGGCGTCCTGTCGAAACTGCCCCGCATCATCGGCATCAAGGACGCCACGGGCGATCTCGCCCGCGTTGCGCTCCAGCGTCTGGCGAGCGGACCGGACTTCATCCAGTTATCGGGCGAAGACATGACCGCCGTTGGTTTCAACGCCATGGGCGGACGGGGCTGCATCGGGGTCACCGCCAACATTGCGCCGGCGCTGTGCGCGAAAATGCAGAAAGCATCGCTGGCGGGCGATTTTGATGCGGCGCTCGCGATCCAGGATCGTCTTGCGCCCTTGCATGACGTTCTGTTCATCGAAACGAACCCGGGGCCGGTAAAGTATGCGATGTCCGCGCTTGGGCTTTGCTCGGCGGAGGTGCGCTCGCCGCTTTGCGAACCCGGCGAGACGACCCGTCGGCGGGTTGAGGCGGTCCTGGAGGGACTGGAAGGCGTGCTGTGAACGGCAAGAAAAAGGAAGAGGTCCGCAATGTCGTCGCCGACAACCGGCAGGCCCGCCGCGACTACCAGATAGAGGAAACCTTCGAGGCGGGACTTGTCCTGACGGGCACCGAGGTCAAGGCGCTCAGGGAAGGGCACGCGACGATCAGGGAAGCCTACGCCGCGCCGGAGAACGACGGCATCTGGCTGATCAATGCAACGATCCCGGAGTATTCCGCGGGCAACCGAGAGAACCATGAGCCGAAGCGGCCGCGCAAGCTGTTGCTGAACAAGCGGCAGATCGCGAAGCTCGCCCAGGCCGTCGAGCGCAAGGGGTACACGATTGCGCCGTTGCGGCTCTATTTCAACGAACGCGGCATCGCCAAGCTTGAAATCGGCATCGGCATCGGGCGGAAGGCGCACGACAAGCGCGATGTCGTGAAGGAGCGGGACTGGTCGCGGCAACAGCAGCGCCTCTTGCGCGACAGGGGATGAGCGCTTCCGTGGACGCCGAAGACAGGCCGAAGACATTTTTTCATCCGCCTTCGCTGATGATGGGCGCGGTTGCGGTCGGCTTCGCGATGCGGCTGGTCTGGGGCGGGTTCATGCCGTTGCCGCGCGCGGTCGGCGAGGGCGCCGGGATTGTCCTCGCCCTCGGGGGCGTCTCGCTCTTGACCCAGTCGATCCGGTTCTTTCTCGAACACGGCGAGACCCTGCGTCCCGATACGCCCTCCACCGCCCTGTTGCGGGCGGGCCCGTTCGCGCGTTCGCGCAATCCGATCTATGTGGCGATGGCCCTGATCGGCGCGGGTCTCGGCTTTGCAACCCTTAACGTCTTTATCCTCGCGACGACGGCCATTGCCGTCGCGTTACTGCATTTCTTCGTTATTCTGCCGGAAGAGGCATACCTTGAGCGGCGGTTCGGCGCGGAATATGTCGCCTACAAAACATCCGTCCGCAGATGGATCTAGCCATTCGGCGCGTCGATGCCCGGCACGAAGGCGATCACAGTCTGGAATGCGGCCGCAGCCGCCGCGCCGCCGACGAAACACGCGAGCGCGCCCGCGATGACCGGCGAAGCGACGGTCGCCAGCGCCGCTGATCCGATTGCTGTGATAACGAGCCCGGCGGAGGCCCTGGCATAGAAGGTCAACAGCGTTGAAAAGCCGTCTCGGCCGGTGAAATTAGCGGCGAACCTCGGCCAGGCGACGAAGACATAGAGCCAGCAGCCGAAGCCCGCGGCGGCGACGGCGAAGGCCAGCGATGCGCCGTGAAACAGGTCGCCATAGCTGCCCGCCGCGTCGGAGAAGGCAAGGGTTGAAATTGCCGCCGCGCCGATGCCGAACACCGCGGTCACCAGGAGCGACAGGATCGGCCGCTCGTTCGCGGCAGCCCGCATGGCCGCGGACTTGCCGGACAGTCCCCAGTTTCTAGCCACGCGTCAGGTTCTCCGCGCTTGCCGATTTGTCAGGCGGCGCCATCCAGTTCCTGGCGGATCGCCGCGAAGACAGTTCGGAACATGTCCGGCGTCAATCGCCCGGTATTCGTATTGTAGCGCGAGCAATGATAGCTGTCATAGACAGTGACGTCGCGGGCATTCGGCGCATGACGGGCGCCATGGCCAAAGGGGTGGGCGGCAAGACGCTCGTCAAACGCTTTCAGGACCGCGTCATGGGCGATCCGGCCGAGGCACAGGATCGCGCGGAGGCGCGGCAAGGCGGCGATGCGGGCGACAAGATGGGGACGGCAGGCGTTCGCTTCGGCCGGCGTCGGCTTGTTCTGGGGCGGCACGCACCTGACGGCATTTGTGATCATCGCATCGACGAGCCGAAGGCCGTCGTCCGGACGCGCTCCGTAGGCTCCGGCGGCAAAGCCGAATTCGATCATGGTCGGATAGAGCAGCTCGCCGGCATAGTCGCCGGTGAACGGCCGGCCCGTGCGGTTCGCCCCCTGCAAGCCGGGCGCAAGACCGACCACCAGAAGCCTTGCGGTCGCAGGGCCAAATGACGGCGCCGCGCCGTTGAACCAGTCCGGATGGGCCATGCGGTTTTGTTGACGGAAGGCGACAAGCCGGGGGCACAGCGGGCAATCGGCTGGCGGTTCTGCTGGCGCGGGCGCCGCCGGCATTGATGATTTCGGGGGCGGCACGAAAACCCGGTTGCCCTAAAAGTCCTCGAAGTCTTCGTCCTCGCCTTCGTAGAGTTCGTCCTCCGGCGCGGCGGGCGATTCCTGACGCTGCGTGGTGCGCTGGCCGCCGGCGCGGCCGATCTGCTTCTGGATGTCGGCAAGATCGACGAAAAGGTCGGCCTGGCGGCGAAGCTCGTCAGACGCCATCGGTGGCGCGCTCTTGATTGTCGAGACGACGGTGACGCGCACGCCCATTGACTGCACGAGTTCGACAGCCCGCCGGAAATCGCCATTTCCCGAAAACAGGATGATGTGGTCGAGCTTGGCCGCCATCGCGACCATGTCGACCGCCAGCTCGACGTCGATCGATCCTTTGAACCGGCGGCGTCCCTGGGCGTCCGTAAACTCCCGCGCCTGTTTCAGGATCATCGCGTAGCCATTGTAGTCGAGCCAGTCGACAAGGGGGCGCAGGGGCGAGAATTCCTGGCCGCGTTCTTCCTGCATCGCGGTATAATAATAGGCGCGCACCAGCTGGCTCTCGTCCCGCGCCTTTGCGAGCAAGCTCCGATAGTCCATGTCGAATCCGAGGCTTCGGGCGGCCTTGTAAAGGTTCGCGCCGTCAATAAAGAGCGCGGTTTTTTCATCATCGCGCATGGACAAAAATTCAGTCATTGTTCCCTCAAGAAAACGTCCGGCGCTACTTGCAATTTGCCGGAAAGCCAAGTCGGAACGTCGGACCATCCGCCGCTTCGGCGAAAAAAGCCATGATTCTTATCGCGTTAGGCTCAAACCTGCCATTTTGCGGCGCCTCGCCGGAAGAACTGGCGCCGCTCGCTGCGTCAGCGCTCGACGCGGCGTCGGGGGTGGTCGCGGCGTCGCGGCTTTTCTCGTCCGCCGCGTGGCCTGATCCAGGCGACCCGCCGTTCGTCAACGCGGTCGTCGCGATCAAGTGGGGGGGCGACGCTGATCGCCTGTTGGCGATGCTGCGACGGATTGAAGGCGCATTCGGCCGGCATTCCCCGCCGCGGCGCCCTGCCGGCGCGCCGCGCGGCGAGAAAAACGCGCCGCGGACGCTCGATCTCGACATTATCGCGTTCAACAACGAGGTTCGCATTCCTAAAGGCCACCATTCACTCGCCTTGCCCCATCCGCGGCTCGGCGAACGGGATTTTGTGCTGGCCCCGCTCCTGGATGTTGCGCCGAACTGGCGCCATCCGGCGACCGGCGCGCCCGCTGCGCGCATGCTGGAGGCGCTGCACGGACGCACTGCGCGTCCGCTCGGCCCTGCCCCTGTCTGGACGGCCCGATGACCGCGACAATGCAGCGCCGACGCGCAGGCGCCTTCGCAATTCGGCTGCTCGCGCCTGTCCGGCGCGTCTGGCGTCAAGCCGCCGTCCTGCCTCCGCCCAGCCACTCGGCGTCGGCCACATTGGGATTTGGCCACGCAAGGGTTGTTCTCCGCGTTCGTCTGGGCTAGTTCCCGCGTTCGCTGATCGTTTGTCTGTTATTCAGTGGCGGCGCTTGTCCTGCGGCATGGCCCGGTTCAGGCCCCGCGAAGACCGAGCGTTAAGACGACGGCGAACGCCGAAACAGTTGCAACGGAGATGCGCATGGCGCGGGTGACAGTCGAGGACTGCGTCGAAAAAGTCCCGAACCGCTTTAATCTTGTTCTTCTTGCCGCGCATCGCGCGCGCGTCCTCGCTTCCGGCGCGCCGCTGCTCGTTGACCGGGACAATGACAAGAACCCGGTAGTCGCTCTCCGGGAAATGGCCGACGACTCCCTGCCGCCCGCCAAGGTCGAGGAAGATCTCGTCAGCTCGCTGCAGCGCCAGTTCGACGTCGAGGAAGGCGAAGACGCCGCCGAAGGCGCGGAAGGAGCCGAGGCGCCGAAATTCGACGAGACCGACCAGGACCGGTACCTGCAGCAGATCAAGGCCGCGGGCATGACGACGCCGCAATCACTGCCAAAGAGCTGAGTCCCGTCGGCCCGCGGCGTGGCGCGTTCGCTGCGCCCGGGCTTGCCGCGGGGAGCTCACTTCTCCATTTTCAAAAGGGTCGGGCCAAAGGCGACGCCGATGGCGACGTCAGTGGCCATGCGGACCTTTATTGCGTGATGGAGTGGAATGGAGCGTCGCCGGTCCAATGCGGAGAACGCGTCATCGTCTGAACAGGCGGCGACTTCAGCGACTGATCGCCGGACGCCGGAGATTGGGCCTGAAAAGGTCCCGGAACCGGCGCAAGCGCCGGGCGCTGCACCTGATCACCTCCCGCCGTCGCCCGCGTCTGGGCCGGTAGAGGCCGCCGCGCCGGGGAAACCCAGGCCTCACGCCAGGGTTCCGGGCTTTATCCGGCAGTTCGAACTTGTCGACATGGTCCGCGCCTATGATCCGGACGTTGACGAAGACATGCTGAACCGCGCCTATGTCTTTTCCATGCGGGCGCATGGCGACCAGACGCGCAAGTCCGGCGATCCGTATTTTACGCACCCGCTTGCCGTCGCGCAAATTCTCACCGAGTTGAAGGCCGACCCCGCGACAGTCGCGACGGCGCTGTTGCACGACGTCGTCGAAGACACGCCGACGACCGTTGCCGACATCGAGCGGGCGTTCGGCGCGGAGATTGCGCGGCTTGTCGATGGCGTCACCAAGCTGTCCCAGATCGAACTGAAGTCCGAGGCGTCGAAGCAGGCGGAAAACTTCCGCAAGCTGGTCATGGCGATGGCGGACGATGTCCGCGTCCTCCTGGTGAAGCTCGCCGACCGGCTCCACAACATGCGCACCCTTCACTACTTCGGCGACTTGGAGAAGCGCCGACGGATTGCGCTGGAAACCATGGAGATATATGCGCCTCTCGCCGGACGAATCGGCGTGCAGCGCATCCGGGAGGAGCTCGAGGAGATATCGTTCCGTGAGCTGAATCCGGACGCGTTCCAGTTGATCAGTGATCGGCTCGATCGGCTGCAGACGACGATTGTCGGAACGGTCGTCGACCTCGCCCAGCGCTTGCGGTCGAACCTTGAGCGGGCGGGAATTCGCGCCGAGGTTCACAGCCGCGAAAAGCGGCCGTTCTCGATCTGGCGCAAGATGTCGGCGAAAAACGTCTCGTTCGACGAGTTGGCGGACATTTACGGATTCCGCATCATTGTCGACACAGTTGAAGACTGCTACCGCGCGCTCGGCGTCATCCATGTCAACTGGCGCATGATCCCGTCCGAGTTCGACGACTACATTTCCGCGACAAAGCCGAACAATTACCAGTCAATCCATACCGCGGTCATTGGTCCGCCTACTGATGATGGTTCGCGCCAGCGCGTTGAGATACAGATCCGCACCCGCGCGATGCATGAAACGGCGGAGCGTGGCGTTGCGGCGCACTGGCGGTACAAGGATAAATCATCGGGCGACGGCGCGAGCGTTGAAATCGCCGGGGCCGGCCTGAACGATCCGTACGAAACGCCACGGCGCCTTGTTGAGATGTTCCAGGCGGGCGAGGACCCGGATGAGGCGTTGCGGTACGTTAAGCTGGAGCTCTTTCAGGACCAGGTTTTCTGTTTTACGCCGAAAGGCCGCGTTATTGCCCTGCCGCGCGGCTCGACGCCGCTCGACTTCGCCTACGCTGTGCACACGGACATTGGCGACACCTGCATCGGCGTGCGGGTCAATGGCGTCGACCGGCCGCTGCGCACGCCTCTCAAGAACGGCGACGTCGTCAACATCCTGCGCTCGGACACGGGTCCGCCGCCTGTCGGATGGGAAACGATGGCGACCACGGGTCGCGCGCGCGCCGGCATGCGTCGGCGCATCAAGCGCATGAAGCATGCGGAGCATGTGGCTCTTGGCCGGTCGATGGCCGAAAATGTCTTTTCCGGCGTGCAGCTCGACCTGACGCCGAAAGCGATCCGCGCGGCGCTCGACAAGCTGGGCGAGAACCATGTCGACGACGTGTTCGCCAAGATCGGCCGCGGCGACCTGTCCGTCGACGCCCTGATCGAGGCCGTTTATCCGGGGGCCGCCCTGGAAGTCGGCAGCGAGGTGCTGGCCGCCGCGACGACGGCGGCCGCGGCGAACCCTCGGCGCGCCGTCGAAGGGTTGCCTGCTGGCGCGAACGCGGTTTTCGGCAGATGCTGCGCCCCTGTGCCAGGCGAGCGCGTTGTCGGCATTCGCGGCGAAGAGGGTCAGGTGACCATTCACACGATCTATTGCGATCGGCTTGATGCAGACGACCCCGAGCAGGCGCGCTGGATCGACCTGAAGTGGCGCGAGCGCGATGACCTCATGGCGGAGACGAAAATCCTCGTGATGGTGCGCAACGAAGTGGGCGTCCTGTCCGACGTGGCAGGCATAATTGCGCGGTACAATGTCTCGATCGCCAATATCGCGCTCTCGGAGCGCGGCCGCGACTTTGTCGAGCTCGAGATCGACGTGACCGTCAAGGACGCGCGCCAGCTGTCGCAGATGCTTGCCGGGGTGCGCGCCTCCGCGAACGTCGTCGAGGCCCGGCGTGCGGAATCCGATCGAATTGAAGGAGCGATCTAGCCATGACGCCGGAGGAAGTCCTGAATGAGTTTGAAGCGGCAGGTGCCCTGCTGAAAGGTCATTTCATCCTGTCGTCCGGCCTGCACAGCGACACGTATCTGAACAAGTCTATCGTCGCAACCGATGCGGCGCGTACGGAGCGCTTGTGCCGCGCACTTGCGGCGAAGGCGCGCGAGGCCGTCGGCGCGCCGGATTGCGTCGTTGCGCCGGCCATGGGCGCCATCGTTTACGGCTATGAGACGTCGCGGCACCTGAATGTTCCGTTTTATTTCGTCGAGCGGGTGGACGGCGAGTTTCAGCTGCGACGCGGATTCAGGCTGCCAACGCGCGCGCGCGTGCTGATCGTGGAAGACATCGTGTCTACCGGCCTCTCCGCGCGGGAGTGCGTCAACTGCGTGACGAGCCTCGGCGCAGAAGTGCTCGCGGTCGCGTGCCTGATCGACCGATCGAATGGCGCGGCCGATGTGGGCGCGCCGCTATTGCCGCTTGCGGCAATTGATGTCGCGGCGTACGCGCCGGATGCGCTGCCGCCCCATCTCCTCAAGACGCCCGCCGTCAAACCCGGCAGCCGCGGCGTCAGCCAGTCGGCGTGATGATCATCAGCAGGGAGACGGGAAGCGGTGAGCGACGGGTCTGACATTCGCCTTGGCGTGAACATCGATCACGTCGCGACGCTGCGCAATGCCCGCGGCGGCGGCCACCCGGACCCGGTGCGCGCGGCGGGAATCGCCGCCAGCGCCGGCGCGGACAATATTACCGCTCACCTTCGCGAGGACCGCCGCCATATCCGCGACGAAGACATGCGCCGGCTGAAGGCTGAAGTAGACCTTCCCCTGAATTTCGAAATGGCCGCAACCGCGGAAATGCTTAAAATCGCCTGCGAAGTTGCGCCGCACGCATGTTGCCTCGTGCCGGAGCGCCGGCAGGAGCGGACGACGGAGGGCGGCCTCGACGTCGAGGGCCAGCTCGCCTATCTCGCGCCGTTTGTCCGTGAGCTTACTGACGCCGGCGCGATAGTCTCCCTCTTCGTCGACCCCGTGCCGGCGCAGATTGATGCGGCGCTCGCGGCCGGCGCGGCGGCCGTCGAGATCCACACCGGCGCCTACCAGCAGGCATGCCAGGCGACGTCGCCCGACCGCATCCGCAAGGAGCTTGAGCTGATACGAGCGGCTGCGTCCCGCGCCGCGGCGCTAGGCCTGGAGGTCCATGCCGGCCACGGACTGGATTTTCACAACGTCCAGCCAATCGCCGCGATCCCGGAGATCGTTGAACTGAACATCGGCCACTTCATCATGGGCGAAGCGCTCTTCATGGGGCTCGCTGCGGCGGTGAAGGAGATGAAGCAGCTGATGCGCGACGCCCGCACTGGAGCGCTTTACTGACATGCTGACGGTCATCGGCAATACGGTCTCGCCCTATGTGCGCAAGGTGCTGACGGTGCTTCGCCTCAAGGGCCTTGAGTTCGAGATTGATCCGTTGACGCCGTTCTTTGGCGATGACCGGTTCACCGAACTGTCGCCGCTCAGGCAGATACCGGTGCTGATTGACGGCGATGCGGTCGTCCGCGATTCTTCGGCGATCGTTCAGTACCTTGAGGAGACGCGGCCTCGCCCGTCCGTGTTCCCGGACGCGTCGGCCGCTCGCGCCGAGGCGCGCTGGCTGGAGGAATACGCAGACGTCGTCATGGGCGACGTATTCGTCTGGAAGGGGTTCGGTAGAGTCGTCATCGCGCCGGCATTCTTTGGCGCCGAAAGGGACCTCAAGGCCTTTGCCCAACTGGTCGACACCGAAGTCTCGCCGATCGTCGACTTCCTCGAGACCCGCGCGCCGGCCGAAGGGTTCCTGTGCGGCGGATTCAGCGTCGCTGATATCGCCGTCGCGTCTATGTTCAGGATGCTCGCGTTCGCCCGGTGGACGCCGCAGCCTGCGCTCTGGCCCAGGGTCTGCGCCTGGCTCGACCGCACGGCCGCAGAGCCGGCCTTTGCGGAAACCGGCGCCTGGGCCGATGCCCTGAGCCGCACGCCGCCGCCCGAGCAACGCGAAAAGCTCGCAAGCCTCGGTCTCAGGGTAACGGACAGTACATATATTTCGGACCGACCGCGCCGCGGTCCCGTCAGCCGGATCGGGTGAGGCAGTCGATGCTGATTCGGGAGGGCGGCCTCGACCATCCGGGCGTTCGCGCGCTCCTCGCATATCATTATGAGCAAAGCCGGGCGGCCTCGTCCGCCGCGAAGGCGCATGTCTTTCATATTGACCGCCTCGCCGCGCCGGACATCAGGTTCTGGTCGGCCTGGGGGTCGGATGACGGGCTCTTAGGGGTCGCCGCTCTGAAGCGGTTGAAGCCGGAAACCGGCGAGGTGAAATCAATGCACGTCGCGGCGGCGGCGCGACGCACCGGGGTCGGGCGCCGGCTAATGGAGCGGATTGAGGCGGCCGCGCGTGCGGACGGCGTCCGTCGCTTGTATCTCGAAACGGGATCATTCGATTATTTCGCGCCGGCGCGGCGCTTGTATGAAAGTTGCGGGTTCGTTTCCTGCAGCGCTTTCGACGCGTACGTCGAGGATCCGGCGAGCTGTTTCATGTCAAAGGAGGTCGACCGCGCATGATCATTGGCATTGGCTCGGACCTTATCGACATCCGCCGCGTTGCGCGGACCCTGGAGCGCCATCCCGACCGCTTTCCGGTGCGCATTTTCACCGACGTCGAACGGGCGAAATCCGACCGGCGGAAGAATCGCGCCGCGTCATACGCCAAGCGATTCGCGGCGAAGGAGGCCTGCGCAAAGGCGCTCGGCACCGGCCTCTCGCGAGGCGTCTTCTGGCGCGACATGGGCGTGGTCAACCTGCCGAGCGGGCAGCCGACCATGGCGTTGACGGGCGGCGCGGCTGCGCGTCTCGCCGCATTGACGCCGGCGGGGCGAAGGGCCGACATCCACCTGACCATTACCGACGATTATCCGTTGGCGCAGGCATTCGTGATCATCTACGCTTCGGCGATTGAGCGGGAGGGGCACTGAGGCGTCGCGGCGAACAACGCCGCTATTCGCGTCGGCATCGGAAGAGTGACAATGGACGACAAGAAAAACATCGACAGCCGCGATGGAGCGGCGGGCGACGCGCTGGGCGATGCCGGGCGAAAGCATGATGGGGAGCGAAAGGAGACGGGGCCTGCCGGCGGCGAGTCAAAGCCCGGGAATACGTTCCGGGAAGAGGCGATTGACCTCGCGAAGACAGTGGCCTGGGCGGTGGCGATCGCGCTGGTTCTCAGAATCATCATTTTCCAGCCGTTCAACATTCCTTCCGGTTCGATGAAGCCGAACCTGCTGGTCGGCGACTTCCTGTTTGTGTCTAAGCCGGCCTATGGCTATTCGCGCGCTTCGCTGGTCTGGCCGCTAACGCGCCTCGACATCCACGGCCGCATCCTCGCCCATGAACCGAAACGCGGCGACGTGCTCGTTTTCAAGAACCGCAAGGACGGCAACAAGGACTACATCAAGCGCTTGATTGGCATGCCGGGCGACGAGATCCAGATGCGCGGCGGGCGGCTGCATATAAACGGCGCGCCGGTCCAGAAAGAATTCGTCGAGTATCGGCTTGCGTCATGCGATGGCATGGCGGCCAAGCAGGTCCCGACCTTCCGGGAAACCCTGCCGAACGGCGTCAACTACATCGTGCAGGAATGCCACGGCGATCGCGGCCACCTCGACGATACGGCCGTCTACAAGGTTCCGGCGGGCCGCTACTTCATGATGGGCGACAATCGCGACCAGAGCGAAGACAGCCGGGTCACCGCGCGGGTCGGCTATGTGCCATTCGAGGATATCGTCGGCCGCGCGGAAAGATTGTTCCTGTCCGTCGACGGCCAGCGTTTCGCCATCCGCTTCGGCCGCATCCTGAAGAAAATTGAGTAGCGGCGCGCGCGGCGGACGCGGGCGCGACAGGGCGCGCGCGCGGGCTGCGCCGGCTTTTGACGATGATGCGCTGGCGGCCGTCGAGGCGAGGATTGGCCGCGCATTTTCCGATGGCGAACTCTTTAGGCGCGCGCTTACCCATTCGAGCCTCGCAGCGGACTCCAGCCTTGGCGATCTTGAACGGTTGGAATTTCTTGGCGACCGGGTGCTGGGCCTTCTCACCGCCGAAGCCCTGTGGCGCCGTCATCCGTCAATGACTGAAGGCGAACTTGCGCCGCGCCTAAACGCGCTGGTTCGGAAGGAAACCTGCGCCAAGGCGGCGCTGGCGCTCGGCCTCGACAGGGCGATGCGGTTGTCGCCTCATGAAGAAGAGGCTGGCGGGCGACGCAAGACGTCGATACTTGGCGACGTGTGCGAAGCGTTTCTTGGCGCCCTTTATATCGATGGCGGCCTCGATGCAGCGCGCCGCGCTTATGACGTTTACTGGACGCCGAATCTCGATCAGCTCTATCGCGCCCATCGGGACGCAAAGACGGCGTTGCAGGAATGGAGCCAGGAGCGCGGCCGCGGCACGCCGAAATATGAAACGCTGCGAGCGGATGGACCGGCCCATTCTCCAGGCTTTGCGGTTCGCGCGGTGATCGACGGCGCATCCGCCGAAGGCGAGGGCGCGTCAAAGCGCGCGGCGCAGTCGGCGGCCGCGGCTGCGCTGCTCATCCAGGAAGGGGTGTGGACGGAACATGACGTCTGAGGAAAGCGCGGCGTCCGACCGGACTTGTTCTTTCATCGCGGTGATCGGCGCGCCGAACGCCGGCAAGTCGACACTCGTCAACGCCTTCGTCGGCGCGAAGGTTTCGATCGTCACCCACAAGGTGCAGACGACCCGCGCTCGCGTCCGCGGCGTCGCTATCGACGGCGCGGCGCAGCTTGTGTTCATCGACACGCCTGGCATTTTCCGGCCACGGCGCAAGCTCGATCGGGCGATGGTCGCCGCTGCGTGGGAGGGCCTCGACGGGGCCGATGAGACAATTCTTCTCGTTGACGCGACGGCATTTGACGGGGAGCCAAAAGCGTCGGCGATGAAGCGCGCGCGCGAAGACACGATCGCGATCGTAAAGGGGCTCGCGGAGCGCGGCGCGCCGGCGCTGCTCGTCGTGAACAAGGTCGACCAGATCGACCGGCCGCGATTGCTCGCCGTCGCGTCGGCGCTGAACGAGGAGTTCAGTTTCGAGGAGACATTCTTCATTTCCGCGGCCAGGAACGACGGCGTTAGCGAGCTAAAGGCGTTCCTTGCGGCGCGGGCCCCGGCCGGTCCATGGATGTATCCGGAAGATCAGCTATCGGACATATCCGACCGTCTGCTGGCGGCGGAAATCACCCGCGAAAAGCTCTATCTGCGCCTGCACGAGGAGTTGCCGTATGAGTCGACCGTCGAAACGACCGACTGGCGGCGCACGGCAAAGGGCGAGCTCCGGATCGAGCAGACGATTTTCGTGGCGCGCGACGGGCAAAAGCCGATCGTGCTTGGCAAGGCGGGCCAGACCATCAAGGCGGTCAGCTCGGCGGCGCGCGAGGAGCTTTGCCAACTCTTCGGCGAACCGGTCCACCTGTTCGTGTTCGTCAAGGTTCGTGAAAACTGGGCGGAAGAAAACGCGCGGCTGCGCGAGATCGGCCTTGACCCGACTGACTGAACGCGGCGACGCGGACCGAAGGGGGGAACGTGGCCAGATAACCCGGGCGCACGGCGTCTCCGCCGGTTGCTATCGTTTTTCCTGCGCCTGTGAAATCAGGTGACTGATGATCTTCCATTCGCCGGCCCGCCGTTCAAGAACCCGCAAATGGTGCACATGCCGATCGGGCCGCGTCTCCCCATCCTGGAATTGCTGGCCCTTGCGGACAAGCTTGCTGCGGATAAGGGCGATGTCGGGCGTGAGGAAGCGAACGTCCGCATACTCCTCGCCTTCGGAATTGCCCGCCATGACAAAGTCGAGGCTGAAGATGAATGCCAGCCCTTCCTGCAACGCGTCGCGGCCCTCAAACCGGTCGCCGAATGCATTGGTCCAGTCGGTATCCTCTGCATAGTCCGCCACGGCGAGCGCGGCGTCGCGTTCCGCCCAGCCGCGGGTCCAGCTCTCAAGAGTCGCCAGCACTTCGGCGCGCGCCGCAGCCTCGTTCGTGGCCGTTTCATTCAATGCAGGCCCTTCGGCGACGCCGTGCCGGGCCAGGGTTGGCCTCGCGTCGGCGGACGCGCCGCCGGCTGATGGGGCGCCGACGGATGGGGCAAACGCTGCAACGGCCACGCAAAGGGCCGAAGAAAAGACAAAGGCAAATCGCATTTTCCAGATCTCCTTTTGGCGGCTCTCGGGCCCGGCGAACGGGCCGAAGCATAGCGCCGATCGGCGATACTTTCCTGCATCCTGGGCGCCTTCGCCCATCGGTTTAGCCGTCGTCACGCACTCTTCACAAAATCTCCCTTGCGTCAGAACGACTATTCTAATATCAGAACGGCCATTCTGAATTCGGCGCTCGCGATCATTGATCGATCACCGGGCGATTCCGGGGGCAGGGAGAGGCGCTTGGCGCGAACGCAGGCGGAAATCGAGACGGCGGTGCTGGCGGCGCGCGACCTGTTCTGGCGAACGGGATTCGACGAGACGTCTATTGATGATGTCGTCGCCGCGACCGGATTCAATCGTTACGCGCTATATTCTGAATTCGGCGGCAAGCGCGAGGTCTTCCTTGCCGCTCTCGACCGCTACCACCTCGAACGCAAGCAGATTTTCATGGCCGGCCTTGCCGACGAGGCCGCGCCGCCGATTGACGCGATCCGCGACGTCTTCGAATTCTGCATCGACGAGATGGCGAGCCGCGGCACCGGCTGCTTCATGTGCAATGTCGCCGGCGAGATCGCTGCGCGCGACCCCGTGGTCCGGGAGCGGATCGCCACCTACCTCGAACAGATAAACCTTGCGTTCGGCATGGCGCTGGAGCGCGCAGCGGAGCGCGGAGAGCTTAACACGAACCTTTCGCCCACAGATGGCGTACGGATTTTCGTAACGTTGATCATGGGGCTTGGCATGGCGGCCCAGCATGGCGCCGACCGACAGGACATGCTGGCGACGCTCGAAGCGACGCTGGCGTCGATTTCGCCATTGGGCGATCCGTCGGCGCGCGCACGGCGTAAGAAATCCGTAAACTGAAGTATAAAGTTGGCATTGCGCGCAGGCCGCGGGCCGGCGCGCCAGGGAGCAGGGCGATGGCCAGAGCAAAAAACCAGATTGACGCATTCGCGACGGTTTTCACCGAATGGGTGATCCGACTTTGGTGGCTTATCGTCATCGTCTCGCTTGCGGGCGCGTTCTACGTCGGACAGGGCGCGCAGAATCTCGAATATTCGAGCAATTACCGCACGTTTTTCTCGGAACAGAACCCCGAACTCCGGAACTTCGAGGACTTCCAGGCCCGCTACGTCAAGAGCGACAACTTCCTCTTCGTCATCGTGCCGAATGACGGCACCGACGTCTTCGACCCACGCACGATCAAGGCGATGGGCGAGATGACGGAGGCTGGCTGGCAGGTGCCGTACGCCCGCCGGGTCGATTCCCTTACGAACTTTCAATACACTTATGCGATCGGCGATGAGCTGATCGTTCAGGACCTTATCGAGGAGCCCGCGAACGTCGACGCCGAGACGCTTGCTTCGCGACGCGAGGCGGCGCTCGCCGAGCCGTTGCTCAACGGCCAGCTCGTCACCGCCGACGCCCGCGCCGCCGGCCTGAACGTCGTTCTCAACTATCCCGAAAAGTCTCTCGACGAAGTGCCGGAGGCGGTGTTCGCCGCGCGGGCAATCCGTGACCGGATCGAAGCGGAATACCCGCACCTGGACGTTTACCTCAGCGGCACCTCGATGCTGAACAACGCCTTCTCCGAGGCGATCCAGTCCGATTTCATGCTGCTGATCCCGATCATGATCGGCGCAATCATACTCGCCACCATCATCGCGATCCGGTCGGTTTCGGCGACCTTCGTCACGGTTCTGATCGTCGTCCTGTCCGCCGCGATCGCAATGGGATGGGCGGGGCTCGTCGGCATCAAGCTCGCAGGGCCCAGCCCGAGCGCGGTTATCGTCATTCTCACCCTTGCGATCGCCGATTCCATTCACATCCTACTCACGGCGCGAAAGGCGATGGCTACCGGCCTCGACAAGCGCGCGGCGATCATCGAGGCGATGCGCGTTAATTTCCTGGCCGTGTCGATCACCTCCCTGACGACGATCGTCGGCTTCCTGTCGCTCAATTTCTCCGACTCCCCGCCTTTCCGGGACTTTGGCAACATATCCGCCGTGGGCATCCTTGCTGCCTGGGCGCTGTCGCTGACGCTTCTGCCGGCGCTTCTTTCGGTAATTCCGTTCAAGGCGCAGGCGCGCGACGACGTTGCCGGCGGTTCGTCGACAATGCGTCGCTTCGCCGACTTCGTCATCGCCGCGCGCCATCCGCTGTTCATTGTCGTCGGCGTCGGCGCGCTTGCCTTTATCGCCTTCATTCCGACCATGCAGCTCAGCGACCAGTTCCTCAAATACTTTGATCCGCGCATTGAGTTCCGGTCGGATTCCGATGCCGCCAGCAACTATTTCGGCCTTTATCCGATGGAGTATTCCCTCGACACCGGCGAGGCGGGCAGCGTCAATGACCCGGATTACCTGCGCAAGCTCGACGCATTCACCGAGTGGCTGCGGGCCCAGCCGAACGTGATGCACGTTTATTCGATCTCCGACATCATGAAGCGGCTGAACAAGAACCTGAACGGCGACGATCCGGCTTTCTACAGCCTGCCGGAGGAATATGACCTCGCGGCCCAGTACCTGCTGCTGTTCGAGTTGTCGCTGCCCTACGGGCTCGATCTCAACGACCGCATCGACATCGAGAAATCTGCGTCGCGCGTGACCGCTTCGCTGAACGGCGACGCTTCCACGAAGGACATCCGTAAACTGATCGCCGACTCCGAATCATGGTTCGACGCCAACGCGCCGGAAATCGACGGGCCCGCCACCGGCCCGCAGGTGATGTTTACCTTCATCGCACAGCGGAATATTCAGAGCATGATCCAGGGGACGACAATCGCGATCCTTGCGATCGGAGTCATCATGATGTTCGCGCTTCGGAGCTTTTCCATTGGATTGCTCAGCATGGCGCCGAACGGGCTGCCAATCCTTGCGGCTTTTGGCGCATGGGCCCTGCTTGTCGGCGAGGTCGGATTTTCCGTCGCCGCCGTCGCGTCGATGTCGCTTGGCATCGTGATTGACGACACCGTCCACTTCCTCACCAAGTACATGCGCGCGCGGCGCGTCAACGGCCTATCGGCGCCGGACTCGATCCGCTACGCCTTCGAGACGGTGGGGGTCGCAATCCTGGTGAACACCGCGATCCTCGGCGTTGGGTTCAGCCTGCTGACGTTTTCGGCATTCAAGATCAACGCCGAGCTCGGCCTGTTAACGGTGCTGTCGATCGGCTTTGCGCTGGTGCTCGACTTCCTGCTGCTGCCGCCGCTGTTGCTGCTGACCGCGGGGCGCGAAAAGGCCGCGCCTGCGTCGGCGCTGGCGAGCGAGGGCGCGGCCTAGCCCGGCGCGATCGCATCGAAATCTGATGACTGGTTTTTTCAGGGAGACGAACAATGACCAACCGAAATCCGCAGGCCCGCCGCGCCCTCCTTGCCTCGGCCGCACTGTCGTCGACGCTGCTGGCGTTTGCGGCGATCGGCGGCGCCAGAGCGCTCGCCCAGGAAGCGGCGACTGAGGTCGCTGTTGAAGCCGCAGCGGCGGAAACCGATCCAGTGGCGCGCGGCGATACGCCCGAAGCGCACAAGGGCTATGACATCTCGGCGCGCAGCGACCGCACTGACAGGGGTTTCGGCGACTCAAGGGTCGCCGCGAAAATGGTTCTGCGCAATGAGGCGGGGCAGACCTCGGAGCGCGAATTCACCTTTGCGACGCTCGAAAAGGAGAACGACAATGTCGGCGACAAGACGCTTATCGTATTCGTCGCGCCGCGCTTTTATGACGGCACCGCGCTACTGTCCCACGCCAAAATTCTCGATCCGGACGATCAGTGGCTCTACCTGCCGGCGACGAAGCGCGTGAAGCGGATTTCGTCCGACAACAAGTCGGGCGCGTTCCTCGGGTCGGAGTTCTCATTCGAGGATTTCACGACGACGGAATTGAACAAGTACACGTACAAGTTTATCGGCGAGGACGAGATCGACGGCATGAAAATGGACGTGATCGAGCGCTATCCCCGCTATGAGAAATCCGGCTATACCCGCCAGAGGGCATGGGTCGACCAGGAGATATTCCAGACCCGGAAGGTCGAGTTCTACGACCGCAAGGACGAACTCCTGAAAACCCTGACGCTCACGGAGTATCGTGAGTACGACGGCGTCTGGCGTTCGCACCTGTTTTCGATGACTAACCACCAGACCGGCAAGGGCACGGACCTCGCGTTCGGCGACTACGAGTTCAAGACCGGCCTCGACGCGAACGATTTCGAACAGTCGATCCTGACGCGCTTGCGCTGATCGACCGGGCAGGGGAGGCCGACATGGCGTTTCGTTCATTGCCAATCGCCGCCATCGGCTCGCTAGCGGCGACGGCCGCCGCCAGCTTCGCGCCGGCGGCGGCGCAGGACATCGAGTTCACCGCGGAAGTGTCCGCTGAACTGCGCTACTTCGCCGACGGGCCGGCCTATGCCGGCCAGATCGAGCGGTGGCAGCCGTCAATCGTGCTGGAGCCTGAGCTGCGATGGTCGGATGCGGACCGCACCCACCAGGTCGCCATCCTTCCCTTTTACCGCGCCGACTTCCAGGACGAGGAGCGCGAGCACTTCGATCTTCGCGAGGCCTATTATCGCTATAATGACGACGATGGCTGGTCAGTGACCCTGGGCCTTGCAAAGGTTTTCTGGGGACGGACGGAATCGCGGCACCTCGTCGACATCATCAACCAGTCGGACTCGGTGGAGGATATCGACGAGGAAGACAAGCTTGGCCAGCCGATGGCTCATTTGTCGGTCCTGAGGAATTGGGGGACGCTCGACTTTTTCGTGATGACCGGGTTTCGCGACCGCACGTTTCCGGGCGCCGACGGACGCCTCCGGTTCGAGCTGGTGGTGGATACGGACGATCCGATCTTCGAGCGCGATGGCAGGCGAGCCGCGCCGGATTTCGCCGCGCGCTATTCGCACTATGTCGGCAGCTGGGATTTCGGCGTCGCCGTCTTCCACGGCACGTCGCGCGAGCCGCGGTTCGCGATTGAAGGCGCGGGCGGCCGGATCAGGCCGGTCTATGACCGGATTACGCAGGGGTCGATCGACCTTCAGTACACGAAAGACGCCTGGCTGTGGAAGGCCGAGGCGATCGTCCGCGAGGGGCATGGGGACGCGTTCTTCGCCGCAGTCGCCGGGTTCGAGTACACCCTTTACCAGGTCTTCGGCACCGGCGCCGACCTTGGCCTCCTGACGGAATACCAGCACGACGGACGCGACGAGGGGCTCGTTCTTGAGGACCTCGGCCTGGGCGCACCGACGAGCGTCCTCGCCGCGCCGGTGACCGTCGCCAATGACGACGTCTTCATGGGCGCGCGCCTGGCGCTCAACGACCTGAAGGAAACGACGCTCCTCGTCGGCGGCACGATCGACGTAGCGGACCAATCGACCGGCATGTTCATTGAGGCCGAGCGTCGGCTGGGCGAGAACTGGGCGGTGGAACTCCAGGCGCGGCTGTTCCTCAATGCCGACCCGGGCAATGTCCTGTTCGTGTTCCGCGAAGATGACTTTCTCAACCTGCGCGTGACGCGCTATTTCTGATTTCCCGCCGCCGATATTGTCTTGAGGAAGAGACGGGCTGAGCATTCGATGAAGCAGTTTCTGTCGGCCGTCAGCGTCGTCGTGCCGGACTATGATGAGGCGATCGCGTTTTATGTGGGCGTTCTCGGCTTCGAGCTTGTCGAGGATACCCCGCTCAGCGCCGCCAAACGCTGGGTGGTTGCGGCGCCGCCCGGCGCGACGGAGGCCCGGCTCGTGCTGGCGAAAGCGGCGAACGAGCGCCAGGTCGCTGCGATCGGCAATCAGACCGGGGGCCGCGTCTTCCTGTTCCTGAAGACTGACGACTTCGACCGTGACTATGGTCGTTATCGCGCGGCCGGCGTCGCCTTTACCGAGGCGCCGCGGCTGGAGGCCTATGGCAAGGTCGCCGTTTTCACCGACCCTTTCGGCAATCTCTGGGACCTCGTCGGCCCGGCTTGAGCGTTCGTGCGGGCTGTTTTGCCTCGCCCGGCGATCCGTGGCACACCCTCGCCTTTCGCGGCCCCGCTCCGTCGGGACGGCCGCGGCCAACGGGTTCGAATTGGGGATGACCATGAACGCACGTCGCCGACCGAAACTGCACGTCATGTTGCCCGCCGCGATCCTTTCCGCGGCATTGCTCGCCGCCTGCGGCGGCGGCGCGCCGGATGGCGAGAGCCTCCCTGAGAGGGGGGGCGCCGTCGCGTCCGATGAAGCGCCGGGCATTGACGAGGCGGTCCTGCGCGAGCGCATCGCGACGCTTGCCAGCGATGAATTCGAGGGACGCGCGCCGGCGAGCGCCGGCGGCGCCAAGACCCGCGGCTACCTGATCGAGGAAATGAAGAAGATCGGGCTGAAGCCTGGCAACGGCGACAGCTATGAGCAAATTGTCCCGACAGTCGAAACGACGCTGAACCCCGAGACTTCGTTCCTGAAGATCGGCGAAAAGACCTACGCCTACGGTCCGGAAGTCGTTTACTGGACGAAGCGCGTCGAGGAGGCGGTGTCGTTCGAGGACAGCGACGTCGTGTTCGTCGGCTATGGCGTCGTTGCGCCGGAATATGGCTGGGACGACTACGCCGGCGTCGATGTGACGGGCAAGACCGTGATCATGCTCGTCAATGATCCGGGTTTCGCCACGCAGGATCCGGATGTCTTCAACGGCAACGCCATGACCTATTATGGTCGGTGGACGTACAAATATGAGGAAGCTGCGCGCCAGGGCGCAGCGGCGGCGATCATCGTCCACCAGACGGCGCCCGCCGCCTATGGCTGGGGCGTCGTGGAGGGCAGCTGGAAGGGCCCGCAGATCGACCTCGTCCGGCGCGACCGCGGCGCCTCGCGCGTCGCCCTTGAAGGCTGGATGCAGGAAGCTGACGTGCGCGCCTTGTTCGAAACGGCGGGCAAGGACTTCGACGCCCTCGTCGCGGCCGCCGCGACGCCGGAATTCGAGGCCGTGCCGCTCGACCTCAAGGCGTCGGCGGCGATCAAGAATTCGATCCGTCTCAGCCTGTCCGCGAACGTCGTCGGCATGCTCGAAGGATCGCAAGCCCCGGAAGCATACGTCCTCTACGTGGCGCACTGGGACCATCTCGGCGCGACGGCGGCGGGCGAAGACAAGATTTCAAACGGGGCCGTCGACAATGCGACCGGCACCGCGGGCATCCTGTCCATCGCCGAATCGATCGCGGCCCTGCCGGAGCGGCCTCGCCGGTCGATCCTGTTCCTCGCGGTGACGGCGGAGGAATCAGGCCTTCTCGGGTCCGCCTATTTCGCCGAAGACCCGTTCGTGCCTCTCGCCAACATCGTCGGCGGCATCAATATCGACGGGGTCCTGCCCGTGCCGGCGACGAAGAACCTCGTCGTGACGGGCTATGGCGCGTCAGAACTTGAGGACATCCTCAAGAAATACGCCGACCAGCGCGGCCTCTATATCAGCCCCGATCCCGAACCGGAAAAAGGCTATTTCTACAGGTCGGACCACATTTCTATCGCCAAGAAAGGCGTGCCGATGCTTTACGCCGACCTTGGGCCGGACTTCGTTGACGGCGGCGTCGAGGCGGGCGAAGCGTTTGGCGCCGATTACCGTGTCAACCGGTACCATCTGCCAGCGGATGAATATGATCCGTCCTGGGACATGGAGTCGATGGTCATGCTGTTCGAGATCGCCCGGGACATTGGCCTCGACCTCGCCAACAGCGGCGACTGGCCGAACTGGTATGCGGGGACCGAATTCCGCGGCCTGCGCGACGCGCAGCGGGCTGAAGCGGAGTAACGCACATGACGCGCGCGGGGCGACGTCTTGGAATTCGTTGACGAGGGCTTTCTTCTGGCCGCGCGCGGCCATGGCGAAAACCATGCCGTCGCCGAGATTTTCACCGCCTCGCACGGCCGCTGGGCCGGTCTTGTCTATGGCGGGCAGGGGACGAAGATGCGTCCGCTCCTGCAACAGGGGAACCGGCTCCGCGCCACCTGGAAAGGCCGCATCGCCGACAGCCTCGGGCATTTCGCGCTGGAACTTGAAGAGCCGGTTGCGGCCGCGCACCTGTATGACCGGCTGGCGCTGACGGGGCTTGCGGCCGCTTGCGCCGTTGCCGCCGCGGCGTTGCCCGAGCGCGAGGCGCACCCTGGCGTCTACGACGCGCTGCGTATCGTCATCGACCATCTTGACGCCCCGGATATCTGGCCGGCGCTGCTGGCGCGATGGGAGCTTGGCCTCCTCGCCGCGATTGGTTTTGGCCTCACCCTCGACCGTTGCGCGGCGACGGGCGCCCGCGATGATCTTGTTTACGTGTCGCCGAAATCTGCGCAGGCGGTGTCGGCGGCGGCCGGCGAGCCCTATAGCGATCGCCTTCTGCGCCTGCCGCCATTCCTGCGCGGCGGCGCCTCGCTCGACGGGGCGAGCGTCGAGGAAGCGATCGACGCCCTGACCCTCACCGGATACTTCGTCGAGACGCGGGTTTTTCATCCTTCCGACAGGACGCTGCCTGATTCGCGCATGCGCCTTGTCGATCTGTTGAAAGCGCGCGTCTTGAAGCCGCAAAACGAAAACGGCTAGTCCGTTCCAGAAAGGCGGCGAGAGCGCGCGCCGCGAAAGGACCGCACGCCATGGCGAAGACGAAATCAAGGAAGGGCGCTGAGCTGCCGGAACGGCCGCCCGGTCGCGACGACGAGATCTTCCTGGAGCCGCTCGACGAAGCCCTGTCGCGCCGCTACCTAGCCTATGCGCTCTCCACGATCACCGCCCGCGCATTGCCCGACGTGCGCGACGGCCTGAAGCCGGTGCACAGGCGCATCCTCTACGCCATGCGCCAGTTGCGTCTCGGGGCGGGCGGCGCGTTCCGCAAGTCCGCCGGCGTCGTTGGCGACGTCATGGGCAAGTATCACCCGCACGGCGACCAGGCGATCTATGACGCGATGGTGCGCCTTGCGCAGGAATTCTCCGCTCGCGTGCCGCTGGTCGACGGCCAGGGCAATTTCGGCAATGTCGACGGCGACAATCCGGCGGCCATGCGGTACACGGAAAGTCGACTGACGGCGGCGGCGGAGCTTCTGCTACAGGGCATCGACGAGAACGCCGTCGATTTCCGTCCGACCTATGACGGCCTCGGCGATGAGCCGGTCGTGCTGCCGGCGGCGTTCCCCCATCTCCTGGCGAACGGTTCGTCGGGCATTGCGGTCGGCATGGCGACGTCGATCCCGCCGCACAATCCTGCCGAGCTGATTGACGCTTGCCTTCACCTCATCAAGACGCCGAACGCGCGCACCGAAACGCTGCTTGGCTATGTAAAGGGGCCCGACTTCCCTGCCGGCGGCGTCTGCGTCGAGCCCGGCGAGGCGATGGTCGAGGCCTACGCCACCGGGCGCGGCGGCTTCCGGCTGCGCGCGCGGTGGGAGACGGAGGATCTTGGCCGCGGCCGCTATCAGATTGTCGTCACGGAAATTCCGTATCAGGTGCAAAAATCCCGCCTCGTCGAGCGCATCGCCGACCTTATGCAGTCGAAGAAGCTGCCATTTCTTGGCGATGTCCGAGATGAAAGCGCGGAGGACGTGCGCCTCATCCTCGAGCCGAAGTCGGGCGCGGTCGATCCGGCGGCCCTTATGGAGCAACTGTTCAAGACGACGGACCTTGAGACGCGGTTCCCGCTCAACATGAACGTGCTCGACGCGTCGGGCGCGCCGCGGGTCATGGGCCTGCGCGAGGTCCTGACGAGTTACAACGATCACCGCAAGGACGTGCTCGTCCGCCGCACCAACCACCGGCTCGCGAAAATCGCGCACCGGCTGGAAATCCTCGACGGATTGCTCGTCGCTTACCTCAATCTCGACGAGGTGATCCGCATCATTCGGTATGAGGATGAACCGAAGCAGGAGCTGATCCGGGCGTTCAGCCTCACTGACGTCCAGGCCGAAGCCATCCTCAACATGCGCCTCCGGAACCTGCGCAAGCTTGAGGAAATGGAGATCAGGGCAGAGCACAAGGAGCTGAAGAAAGAACAGAAGGAGCTTCAGGCATTGCTGAAGTCCGATGACCTGCAATGGAGGAAGATCGCCGAGGAGCTGCGCGAAGTGCGCAAGTCGTTCGACCCGAAGTCGGAGCTCGGCCGCCGCCGCACCGGCATCGAGGACGCGCCTTCAATCGGCGACATCGACATGGAGGCCCTGGTCGAAAAGGAGCCCGTCACTGTTGTCCTGTCCGAAAAGGGTTGGATACGGACCATGAAGGGCCATCTCGAGTCGGGGGGCGAGGTAAAGTACAAGGACGGCGACGCGGAGGGCTTCCTGCTGCACGCGATGACGACCGACAAGTTGATGCTGTTCGGCACGGATGGCCGCTTCTACGCGCTCGACGTCGCGGGACTGCCCGGCGGGCGCGGCCATGGCGAGCCGATCCGCCTCATGGTCGATCTCGCCAACGACCATTCAATCGCCGTTCCCTTCCTGTTCGAGGGCGGGCGCGAATTCCTCGTCGCCTCATCAGCCGGGTACGGATTTATTGTCGCCGAAGACGATTGCCTCGCAAATACCCGCAAGGGCAAGCAGGTGCTGAACGTGCCGCCGGGCGCTGAGGCGTGCGTCTGCCGGCCGGCCGTCGGCGACGCCGTCGCGGTCGTCGGCGACAACAAGAAATTCCTTGTCTTCCCGCGGGAAGAATTGCCGACGATGGCGCGCGGCAAGGGCGTCATCCTTCAGAAGTACCAGTCAGGCGGGCTGTCCGACGCGAAGGTCTTCACCGCCAAAGAAGGCCTCGTTGCGACGAGCGCGTCCGGCCGCGCGATCACGATCGACGGCTGGAAGGACTATCGCGGCAAGCGCGGGCAGGCGGGCAAGATCGCGCCGAAGGGCTTTCCGTCCGGCAAGAAGTTTGGCCGCTGGATCTGATCAGCGGGAGCCATGGGGGCGCATGCCAGTCGAAATCATCCGCCTGACGACGGAAGGAGCCTCGCTGCTCGATGCAGTCGAGGAGGATGTCTTCGACAATGACATCGACCCCGACGCGCTTGCGGCCTTCCTCGCCGATCCGCGCCACGTGATGTTGATCGCGGTCGATGGGGACGACGGGCGTGGAGCTCGCGTTGTCGGCATGGCGTCGGCGTTCGATTATTTCCACCCGGACAAAAAGCCCCAGATGTTCATCAACGAGGTCGGCGTCGCGCCCGCATGGCGGCGGCGCGGGCTCGGCCGCCGGCTTGTGGCGGCGCTCCTCGCTGAGGCGAAGGCGCGCGGCTGCGTCTACGCCTGGCTTGGGACGGATGCGGACAATGTCGGCGGCAAGGCTTGCTTCGGCTCGGTCTCGGGCGGCGAGGCCCCGCAGCCCTTCCTGCTCTATGAGTGGTCGTTGGAAGGGGATTGAGCGGGCGCAAGACGACCCTCGTCATCCTGACGAACGTCAGGATCCAGACCCGCCGGAGCGCCAGTCGCTGACGCCGCTGGATCCCGGATCAAGTCCGGGATGACGCCGTGGATAGGCAATTAGGTCAACCCCCCGTTTGGTGACCGTAGCGCTCGCTGTCCCGTCATCCCGGACGGCGGCGCCGATCCGGAATCTCTCGTCGCCCGGGATGACAGCCGTCCAAAACCCCGCGCTGAAAATAAATCCATCGAACAAAAATCACCATATTTTCGACAATAAAAACACACTACTAGCCGGAAATCGACCTTGTTTTTGGGAAATCTATCGAACAGGCGCCGGGCGCCCGTATCCTTGCTGGCGATTGGGCGGGCCAACGGAGCGGCACGAAAGCCGCCGGCCGGGTCCGCGCCCCGGGTGCGCCTTGTCCGCGCGCCCGCCCGCCGATAGGGAGAGCGCCCGATGGCGAGGGTTGTTCGCCATAATGGAATGGACGGCATGCGCGTCGACGACTTTGATTTCGAGCTTCCGGAGGACCGGATCGCCCTTGAGGCGGCCGAGCCGCGGGACGCCGCGCGTCTGCTCGTCGTGCCGTCAACTGGCGCCGGGTCGCCGGTCTTCGCCGATTGCGTGGTGCGCGACCTGCCGGCAATCCTGCGGCCGGGGGATCTCCTCGTGCTCAATGACACGCGCGTCGCCCCGGTCCAGCTGGCGGGCCGCCGGCCGGCGCGGCCAGAAGGCGGTGGAGGTGCCGTCGCCGTCGATGTCACCCTCCACAAGCGGCTTGATCCGGGTCCTGACGGCGCGGCCCGCTGGCGCGCCTTCGCCCGGCCGGCGAAGCGGCTGCGGCTCGGCGATGCGCTCGATTTCGGCGGCTCCGCGTCCGCCATCGTCACCCGCCATGACGGCGCGGAGGTGGATCTCGCGTTCGATATCGCCGACGCGCGGTTCTTCGACGAGTTGCCGACATTCGGCGCGCCGCCCTTGCCGCCCTATATCGCCCGCCGGCGGGAAACGACGCCTGCGGATGAGGCGCGCTATCAGACGGTCTATGCGCGGGAGACCGGCTCCGTCGCCGCGCCGACCGCCGGCCTTCATTTCACCGAGGATCTTCTGGCGCGCCTTGACGCGGCGGGCGTCAGCCGCGCATTCGTCACCTTGCATGTGGGCGCCGGCACCTATCTCCCCGTTACGGCGGACCGCGTCGAGGATCACGTCATGCACGCCGAATGGGGCGAGGTGGGCGAAGACGCCGCCGCCGCGATCGCCGAAGCGAAGGCGAGGGGCGGACGGATCGTCCCTGTCGGGACGACGGCCCTGCGCCTCATCGAGACGGCGGCGCGGGCTGCGGACGGGACGGCGGACGCCATCGCGCCGTGGCGCGGCGAGACGGACATTTTCATCACGCCGGGGTTCGACTTCCGCGCGGCGGACCTTTTGATGACGAACTTTCACCTGCCGCGTTCGACGCTGTTCATGCTGGTCGCGGCGTTCATCGGGCTCGACGCCGCCCGCGCCGCCTACGCTCACGCCATCGCCGAACGCTACCGGTTCTACTCCTATGGCGACGCCTGCCTGTTCGAGAGGGCGCGATGAGCGTCTCGGTCGCCCTCATTCGCGGCATCAACATGCTCGGCCAGAACCCGTTGAAGATGGCGGACCTCGCCGCCGTCTTCGAGGAGATCGGCTGCGCCGAGGCGCGCACCTATCTGCAAAGCGGCAATGTCGTCTTCCGCGGGCGGAGCGTCACGCGCACTGCGATCCGAAAGGGGATTGAAGCGCGGGCCGGTTTTGCGCCGCGGGTGCAGATCTGGTCGCGCCGGGGCATCAAGGCCGCAGCGAAGGCGAACCCTTTTGTTGACGCGGCCGAGGCCGAACCGCGCAAGGTGCATACTTTTTTCCTGGAGAGACCCTTGCCCGACGACTTCGCCGACCGGGTGGCCAGCGTGCGGGCAGGCGCCTGCCGGTACGACGTCATCGGCAAGACGCTCTATCTGTTCACCCCGGACGGTTTTGGTCCGTCGCGCCTTGGCGCGAAGATCGAGCGTGAGTTGAAAGGCATTTCCACGGCGCGCAACTGGAACACGGTGCGGGCGCTCTGCGCCCTCGCCGACGACATGGCCGCGCGTGGCCGACAGGAAGCGAGGGCGGGATAATGGCCGATGAAATCTCCATCGACGACTTCCTGAAGGTCGACATCCGTATCGGGACGGTCGTCGACGTGCAGCCCTTCGAAAAGGCGAAAAAGCCGGCCTGGAAACTGTGGATCGATTTCGGGCCGGACTTCGGCGTGAAGAAATCCTCCGCCCAGATCACCGTCCACTACGCCCGCGACGGCCTCATCGGCCGGCAGGTCGCGGCGGTCGTCAACTTTCCGCCGCGGCAGATCGCGGACTTCATGTCCGAGGTGCTGACCCTCGGCTTCTCCGACGCGGACGGCGCGATCGTATTGATCGGTCCGGAGCGTCCGGTCCCGAATGGCGGGCGGATGCATTGACCGACGACGTGGCCCCGGACTTCTCCTTCGCCCTCAACGCGACCGACGGCGCCGCCCGCGCCGGCGTCATCGCGACGCCGCGCGGCGAGATCCGCACGCCCGCCTTCATGCCCGTGGGCACGGCGGGCACGGTGAAGGCGATGCTCGTCGACCATGTGCGCGCGACGGGCGCCGACATCGTGCTCGGGAACACCTATCACCTGATGCTTCGTCCGGGAGCGGAGCGGGTGGCGCGTCTCGGCGGCCTGCACCGGTTTATGAACTGGCCGCGGCCGATCCTGACCGACTCCGGCGGATTCCAGGTCATGTCGCTCGCCCAGCTCCGCAAGCTGACGGAACAGGGCGTCGAGTTCCAGTCGCACATCGACGGCTCCCGCCACATGCTGACGCCGGAACGTTCGATCGAGATCCAGTGCCTCCTAGGGTCAGACATCCAGATGCAGCTCGACGAGTGCCCGGCGATCCCCATCGAGCAAGACAAGGCGCGCGCCTCCATGGAGCTGTCGGTGCGCTGGGCGAAGCGCTCGAAGGCGGCCTTCGCCGACATGGCCGCGCCGGGGCAGGCGCTCTTCGGCATCGTTCAGGGCGCGAACTATGAGCATCTCCGGCGGGAGAGCCTCGACGCCCTTCTTGCCCTGGACCTGCCGGGCTACGCCGTCGGCGGCCTTGCGGTCGGCGAGGGACGCGAGGAAATGTTCCGCGTCCTCGAGTTCACCTGCCCGCACATGGCGGCGGACCGTCCGCGCTATCTCATGGGCGTCGGCAAGCCGGCGGATATTGTCGGCGCCGTCGCCCGCGGCATCGACATGTTCGACTGCGTCGCACCGACGAGGTCGGGCCGCCATGGGCAGGCGTGGACGACGGCCGGCGCCGTCAATCTGAAGAACGCGCAGTTTGCGGAGGACAATGCGCCGCTCGACCCGGACAGCGACTGTCCGGCGAGCCGGGACTATTCGAAGGCGTACCTGCACCATCTGTTCCGCGCCGGCGAATATCTGGGGCCCATGCTCCTGACCTGGCACAACCTCCACTACTATCAGCAGCTTATGGCGGGCCTGCGCGCCGCGATCGCCAACGGACGACTCGCCGGGTTCATCGACGGGTTCAAGCGCGCGACCGGGGAAGCGATCGTCTGACCCGTCGGCGTGCTGCGGCGCGGTTAATAGTGTTGACGCTATCGGCCGGCGTGACTAGGTTCCGCGCTCGCTTCGGCGAACTCCCCCGCAACATGCGGCTTGGGCCCCTAGCTCAGTTGGTTAGAGCAACTGACTTTTAATCAGTAGGTCCTGGGTTCGAGTCCCAGGGGGCTCACCATAATTTGAAACTGCGTCAGGCGAGACGGCGCGCAGCGTGTGCGCTGCGTCATGAAAATTCCTCTTGCATTGGCGGCTGACCGACCCTATGTCGCCGCTTCGCCAAGTCCGAGGAACCGCCTTGTGGGGCTGGCGCTTTTGTTGAACGCGCTGTCGACAAAAGGCCTCGGAGCTGTTCCTCCGTCAAAGCCAGACGTCGACGGCCTTTGACCGGAGGTCCCATGAGGTGGCTCAGTATCAAAGCCCGGCTCACGTAGCCGACGTCGTCCGTCCGTCCCGGCCGGCCTTCTGCCTGCGTCCCCACGCCGTTCGCAAAGCGGCGCGGTGGTTCACGGCGAATTTCCCGGGACGTTGTCTGTACGCGGTCAAGGCGAACCCCAGCCGCTGGATGATCGAGCTTCTGCGAGACGAGGGGATGTCGTTTGACGTCGCTTCGATCGAGGAGGCGCGCCTTGTCCGGTCGCTGGCGCCTGACGCAATGATCGGGTTCATGCACCCGATGAAGGCGCCGGAAGCCATCGCCGAAGCGTACCATTCGCTTGGCGTGCGCATCTTCTCGCTCGACACGGTTGGCGAGCTGAACAAGATCCTCGACGTCACGGGCGGCGCGGACGATCTGACGCTTTGCGTCCGGCTGGCCGTGGCGAGCGAGCATTCGCGCATTTCGCTTTCGTCGAAGTTCGGCGCTGCCGGCGAGGAAGCGGTCGAGCTCTTGCGGCTGACCCGCCAGGCCGCTTCGCGTCTGGGCGTGTGCTTTCACGTCGGCAGCCAGTCGATGTCGCCGTCCGCCTATGAGCGGGCGCTCGACAAGGCCGAGGCGGCCGTCATCGAGGCAGGCGTCATTGTCGACGTCGTCGATGTCGGCGGCGGCTTTCCGGCGCCCTATCCCGGCATGGCCGCGCCGCCGCTCGAGCAGTACGTCGCGGCGATCGACTGGCGGTTCGAGCGTATGCTCGTCGCGGAGAACGCGGAGCTGTGGTGCGAGCCTGGCCGTGCGCTTTCCGCCGAAGGCGCCTCGCTGATCGTGCGCGTCGAAGGGCGCAAGGGCGACCGGCTGTACATCAATGACGGCGTATACGGCGCCTTGTTCGACGCCGGCACGCTCGACTGGCCGTACCCGGTGCGCCTTTTGAAAGGCGACCAGGGGCCGACGGAAGTCGTCGGCTATTCGTTCTGCGGACCGACCTGCGATGACCATGACGTCATGAAAGGGCCATTCCACTTGCCGGCGGACATCGCCGTCGGCGACTATATCGAAGTCGGCATTCTTGGCGCCTATGGCGCGGCGATGACGACGCGGTTCAACGGTTTCGGCGCCCACGAGGAGTTCCTCGTCGCCGACGCCCCGATGATGAGCGCGTATGACGATCAGCCGGCCGCGCCGGCCGTGCGCGTTGCGCGAAGAAGATTGAGGAGCGATGAGCACCATGGCTGACGACACGCGATCGAACCGGAAAGCCGACCTCCTGTCGCGCCCGGTCGAACACATAGACATCACGTCCTTCGACGCCCGGCCGATCATCGCCGCGATGGACAAGATGTCGTTCTCCTCGCGCGATCTCGCGCGCGCCGCGGACATCTACAATACGATGCTCGCGGACGAAGACTGCACCGTCATACTCACGCTCGCCGGCTCGACGTCGGCGGGCGGGTGCATGGACGCGTACGCCAAGATGGTCGAGCTCGGCATGGTCGACGCGATCGTGTCGACAGGCGCGTCCATTGTGGACATGGACTTCTTTGAGGGGATGGGCTTTCGCCACTACCAGGCGCGCGAGCTCGACCGCGACGAAGAGCTGCGCGAGATGTACATTGACCGCATCTACGACACCTATATCGACGAGGAAAGCCTTCAGAACGTCGATCACACGATCGGCGATATCGCCGATGCGCTCGCCGCTGAAGGCAGGCACGGGCCGATGTCTTCGCGGGCGTTCATCCGCGAAATGGGACGCTGGCTGACGAAAAACGGCAAGAAGTCGAACAGTCTCGTCAAGCTCGCCTTTGAGCATGACGTCCCGATCTTCTGCCCGGCATTCTCGGACTCTTCCGCTGGCTTCGGCCTTGTCCGGCACCAGGTCGACAAGTTGAAGGCGGGCGATCCCTATATCGCGATCGACTCGGTGGCGGATTTCCGTGAACTGACAGATATCAAGATTGCCGCAGGAGCGACCGGCCTATTGATGATTGGCGGCGGCGTGCCGAAGAACTTTGCTCAGGATACTGTCGTTTGCGCCGAAATTCTCGGCCATCACGACGTCGAAATGCACAAATACGCCGTGCAGATCACGGTGGCCGACGTGCGCGACGGGGCGTGTTCGTCCTCGACGCTGAAAGAGGCGTGCTCCTGGGGCAAGGTTTCGACCGCCCTTGAGCAGATGGTGTTCGCCGAGGCGACAACGGCGCTGCCGCTCATCGCATCCGACGCCTATCACCGCGGATCTTGGAAGCGGCGCGAACACAAGCGCTGGGCGCGCCTGTTCGACAAATAGGGCGACGGCCCGCTGCATCACGCCAAACAGGCCATCCCGGCGCGCCGTAGCGGCGTCCCGGGATGTCCTCGTTTTGACGAGGCGAGGGAGCGAAAGATGACGACGACGCAGTTCATGCCGTTGGCCGACGGTTTCCTCGGCCTCGAAGAGCAGCTCGCGCCGAATGGCGCGCCGACCGTGCGCGTCATTCCGTTCGGGCTAGAAGCGACAGTGTCCTATGGCGGCGGCACATCCGAAGGGCCGTCGGCTATGATCGCCGCATCCCACGAAGTGGAGCTGTTCGACGAGGAGCTGTGGCGGCAACCGGTCGAGGCATTCCGCATCGAGACGCTTGTTGAGCCGCAGATCCCCGAGAAAGTTGAGGATGCGCTCGACCTTCTCGCAAGCCTCACGGGCGCCGCGCTCGACGAGGGCGCCTTTCCGTTCGTTTTCGGCGGCGAGCATTCCGTGACGCCGGGCGCGATCCGGCCATTCCTTGAGCGCTATCCCGATCTTGCGCTTTTGCATTTCGATGCGCACGCGGACCTCCGCGACGGCTATGAAGGCGAGCATTACTCGCACGCCTCGGCAATCCGCCGCTGTCTCGACGCGCCGGACCTCGCGACCGTATCCATTGGTATCCGGAATATATCCCGGGAGGAGATTCCGTTCCTGGAGGCGAACCGTCACCGCATTCATATCCACTGGGGCAAGGACAAGCGGCGCTATGACGTGGAGGAGATCGTTGCGCCGCTGCGGGGCCGGCCGATCTACGTGACGTTCGATGTCGACGGCCTCGACGCGAGCCTGATGCCCGCGACCGGCACGCCCGAGCCCGGCGGGCTGTTCTGGGACGATGTGATGCCGATCCTCAAGCGCGCCGCCGAAGTCGGGACGTTCGTCGGCGCCGACGTGAATGAGCTCGCGCCGAAACCGAACCTTCATGGCGCTGACTTCATTGCGGCGAAGCTCGCCTACCGAATCATGTCAGCGCGCCTCTATCATTAAGGCGCGCCGCCGCCCCGAAGCGCGCGCAATTTGCTATGGTTTGCAGTCGCGCTGACTATTTGCCCAGGCTGCGCGCTCGAGCGCTGGCTTTGGCCTGTTGAAAAAATGTATCTAAAACAGCAGTTTATATAAGTCCAATTTGGCGTTCACCTTGGCTGACTGACATCAATTGTCGACAAACGCTCCTTGTCCTGTCTAGTCTTACAAAAAATTGCAGCAGCGAGGAGGGGCCGATGGAGAAGCCGCAGCTGTCGTTCTGGCGCATTTGGAACATGTGCTTCGGGTTCTTTGGAATCCAGGTCGGCTTCGGTCTCCAGAACGCTAACGTCAGCCGGATTTTCCAGACGCTCGGCGCCGATGTGGGCGCGATCCCGATCCTGTGGATCGCCGCGCCGCTGACCGGCCTGCTCGTCCAGCCGATCGTCGGATACATGAGCGACCGCACCTGGGGCGGGCTAGGGCGGCGGCGGCCGTACTTCTTCTATGGCGCGCTCGCGACGACGGCGGCGCTGTTCCTGATGCCGAACTCGCCTGCATTGTGGATCGCCGCCGGCGCGCTGTGGATCATGGACGCATCGATCAACGTCACGATGGAGCCGTTTCGCGCCTTCGTCGGCGATATGCTGCCCCATCGTCAGCGTACGACCGGCTTTGCGATGCAGAGCTTTTTCATCGGGCTTGGGGCGGTGCTCGCTTCCGCGATGCCGTGGATCCTGACGAACTGGTTCTCGATTTCAAACGTTGCGCCGGAGGGCGTCGTTCCGCCCTCTGTCAAGTACGCATTCTACATCGGCGGCGTCTTCGTTTTCATTGCGGTGATGTGGACGGTGCTGACGACCCGCGAATACAGTCCCGAACAGATGCAGGCGTTCGACAAGGCGGACAATCCGCGAGACGTCGTCGCCGCAGCGCAGGATGGCGACCGCGCCCCGCCGACCCCATCGAGCTTTTTCAGGAACGGCGGTCTTTGGCTCGTGGCAAGCGGCGTCGCGACGATCCTGATCGCGCAACTTTCGCTGGAAAAAGAGCTCTACGTGCTCAGCGTCGGCGGCGTTGCCTTCGGCCTCATGCAAATCAGCGCAGGCCTGTTGAAGCAGCGCGGCCGGGTCGACAATGCATTTTCCGAGATTATCGAGGACCTCTTTACGATGCCGCGCACGATGAAGCAGCTGGCGATCGTGCAGTTCTTTTCCTGGTTCGCGCTGTTCTCCATGTGGATCTACACGACGTCCGCCGTGACCGCGCACCACTATGGCGCAACAGACGCTGCATCCGCCGCGTATAATCAGGGAGCGGACTGGGTCGGGATCCTGTTCGCCGCCTATAATGGCGTCGCCGCGCTGGCGGCTTTCGCGATTCCGATGCTCGCCGCGCGGACGAACCGCAAGGCGGCGCACGCCATTTGCCTACTTTGCGGCGCCGCCGGGTTTGCGTCGTTCCTTGTGATTCGCGATCCGGCCCTTTTGCTTCTGTCGATGGTCGGCGTCGGCGTCGCCTGGGCGTCCATTCTGTCCGTACCCTATGCAATCCTGTCCGGATCGTTGCCGTCGGGCAAAATGGGGGTCTATATGGGCATCTTCAATTTCTTCATCGTCATTCCGCAATTGACCGCGGCCAGCATTCTCGGCGTCCTTGTCCGCAATCTATTCGCCGGCCACGCAATCTACGCGCTGCTCGCCGGCGGGCTGAGTCTGGGTCTCGCCGCCGTCGCGATGCTGTTTGTCGAAGATCCTGCAGAAGCGGCGATCGACGCCGCGCCAGGCGGCGCTGCAATGGCGGGAGGCCGCTGATGGCCGACGGGGGCGCGGAAAAAAGACCGATCCGGCTTGAGGATCTGGCGGAACTTGCCGGAGTGTCGACGGCGACGGTCTCCCGGGCGCTGAACGACAGCCCGCTTGTCCGTGACGAGACGAAGCGGCGCATCTGGATGCTGGCGCGCCAGCATCGTTACCCCTTCCGACCGCAAATGCCGGCGATGCTGTCCGGTTCGAGCGGCACAATCACGCTGGCGATCCCGACGCCGCTTGGCCGGATCGGCGGGCCGGCGGACCCGTTCTTCATGGAGCTGATCGGCGGCGTCGGCGATGCGGCCCGCGAAGCGAAGGTCGACGTCGTCATCTCGCATGTCTCTCCAAAGAATTTCGAGGATCTTGCGGACGTGATCGAAACGAACCGTTCGTCGGGTGTTGTGTTCCTTGGGCAGAGCGTCCTGCACGAAACATTCAATCGGCTCGTCGATACCGAAAGCCGCTTCGTTGTCTGGGGCGCGGAGCTGCCTGGACAGAAATACTGCTCGGTCGGCAGCGACAATCTCAAGGGCGGTCGCCGCGCGACGCAACATCTGCTTCGCCTCGGCCGTCGGCGGATCGCCTTTTTCGGCGACGCTGACGCCCCGGAGATCCGCCAGCGATTTTCGGGGTATGAAGAGGCGCTGAGAGAGGCGGGCGTCGCAGAGGATCCGGCCCTTGTCTTGCCCACTCATTTCGAGGTGGAGTCCGCCGAGGACGCCGTCGACCGTCTGATCGATCAGCGCGCGGAATTCGACGCCATCTTCGCCGCCAGCGACCTTATTGCCCTCGGCGCCGTTCGCGCGCTGCGTCGACGGGGGCGACGCGTGCCGGAGGACGTCTCGATCGTCGGGTATGACGATGTCCTGCTGGCGCGGTACGGGAACCCCGCATTGACGACCATCTCGCAGGATATGTCGAAGGCGGGCCGAATGCTCGTCTCGAAGCTGATCAATTCAAAGTCTGGAGAGGACATTCGCTCGGAGCGATTGCCGACCGACCTGATCGTGCGGGAATCCTGCGGCGCCTGAACGCCCGGCGACAACGCGCCTCACGCGAGCGACGCGATGAACCCGCCATAGCCCGGAAGCCGGTCGATGAGCCGGCTTCCGGCATGATTGAGACCGCACGCGAGCAATGGCCGCCTGACATTCATTGCGTCGGCCGGCAAGGGAATTTCATCCGGCCCCAGATTGAGTGCGCAGAGCAGCGTTTCGTCGCCAGACCCCCGACGGAAGCAAAGCAGCGGTTCGTCCGCGTCAATAAACTTCAATTCGCCGGTTCGAAGCGCCGGCGAGGTTCTGCGCAAGGCGATAAGCCTGCGGACGAAATGCAGCATCGACTCCGGGTCCGCGGCCTGGCGTTCGACGGCGAGGTCCACATGACGCGGATCGACGGGCAGCCAGGGCGAGCCGCTTGAAAAGCCCGCATTCGCCCTTTCCGACGACCACGGCATTGGCGTCCTCGCGCCATCGCGGCCAAGGGTCAGCGGCCAGTTGGCGATCGCTTCCGGGTCCTTCAGGGCGCTGAAGGGTATGTCCGCCTGCGGCAGGCCGAGCTCCTCGCCCTGGTAGAGGAAGGCGTTGCCGCGCAGCGTCATGAGCGCCATCGCGTGAAGCCTTGCGGCGCGGTCGCGATCCGCCGGCGCCGCCCAGCGCGAGACCGCCCGGGGCGCATCGTGATTGGAGAACGCCCAGGACGGCCAGCCTTCGCCCGCGACCCGGCCCCATGCGCGGACCGCCGACCTGGCGCGACTCGCATCCAGTTTGTCCGCATAAAGAAACGTGAAGTTATAAGCGGAATTGAGCCGCTTCTCGCCGAGGGTGAACTCTTTCATCTCGCGCATCGGTTCCGGCCCGCCCACTTCGGCGACAGTGAATATGCCGTCATAGGCGTCCGTCAGGGCCCGGACTCGCTCGAGAAACATCGGAATGTCCGGATGCGACTGGCTGCGCGTGTGTAGCTGGTAGTCGAACGGCCGGGTCAGCGGCCGGCCGTCCCGTGGCGCAGGCGGATTGTCGCCGAACGCCGGATCGTGCATCGCGAAATTGATCGCATCGAGACGGAAACCGTCGACGCCGCGATCGAGCCAGAACTTCGCTACGTCCAGAAGCGCGTCCTGAACCGCCGGATTGTGGACGTTGAGATCCGGTTGGCTCTTCAGGAAATTGTGCAGATAGTATTGCTGGCGCCGGCTTTCCCATTCCCACGCGCCGCCGCCGAACACGGACTGCCAGTTGCATGGCGGCGAGCCGTCGTCCTTCGGGTCCGCCCAGACATACCAGTCGGCCTTCGGGTTATCGCGGTTCTGTCGGCTTTCGACGAACCACTCATGCTGATCGGACGTGTGCGAATACACCTGGTCGATGATGATCTTCAGGCCCAGGCGATGCGCCTTTTCTATGATCGCATCGAAATCGGCGAGGGCGCCGAACACCGGGTCGACAGCGCGGTAGTCGGCGACGTCATAGCCATAGTCGTCCATGGGCGACTTGAAGAACGGCGAGAGCCACACCGCCTCGACGCCGAGATCGGCGACATAGTCGAGCTTCTCGAGTATCCCGGGCAAGTCGCCGACCCCGTCGCCATCGGTATCAAGGAAACTGCGCGGATATATCTGGTAGATGACGGCGCCGCGCCACCATGCGTCGCTCGCGGACGCCGCTTCGGGCAATGGCGCCGCGCTCGGCTCGGTCGTTGAAAGGGCTGTCATCGTTCGGCATTCCATTCATTCGATGCGCACACGGCATATCCCCATGCGGGCAGGGCCAGTTCGATGGCGCCCGCCGCGGTCGAGCGGCGCGGGCAGTTCCCGATCGCCGCCCGCCAGCGGGTCGACCGGTAGTCGACCTCGACCGTCAGCGCGCGCGGCGCGTCGCTGGCATTGAACGCGACCAGCAATTCTCCCGCGCCGGAGGGGTCGAGCCGCGACGCAGCAAATGCCCCGCCATCGGCTTCGGCGAGCCGGGTGACCTGACGGCCCCGGCGCAATGCTGGATGGGCCTTGATCGCGTCGGACATCCGGCGGATCTCCCGGAACAGCGGATGGGTGGTATCGAAATTCGAGGCGGCGGTCGAGGCGTCGGAGCCGAGGAGATCATTATCGTTATAGGAAGCGACGCGGCTAGGGAACATGTCCTCCCGGGCGTCCTGATCCCATCCGTCGCCGACGAATCCCTGCTCGTCGCCGTAATAGATTACCGGCGCGCCGCGCAGGAAAAACATCATCGCGTGGGCGAGGCGGACTTTCGCCAGCGCTTCCGCATCGGATACGCCGGGTTTTGCATCGCGTACGAACCTTGCGAACCGGCCCATGTCGTGATTGCCTATGAAGACGGGCGCCTGCGCCGCGGCGCCTTCGGCGTAGAGATCGTCGATGGCGAAGAACTCGTCGAGGCGAAGCGCCGGCTCGCCCTCTGCCACGACCCGCTTGACGGCCCGCTGAAAGCCGAAGTCGAGGACGGCGGGAAATCCGTCGACCCGGGTGTGGCGCGCGAGATAGGCCGGCTCCTCGTGGTAGGCTTCCCCGAAAACATAGAAATGCCTGATCCCGAGCGATTCGGCGTGTTCGAGGATCGCCGGGACGAACGCCTGCCAGAATTCCGGGTTGACGTGCTTTGCCGTGTCGATGCGGAAACCATCGATACGAAACTTCGTGATCCACGCCTTGTAAATGTCGATCATGCCGCTGACGACGTCGGGGTGCTCCGTCGCCAGATCGTCGAGGCCCGCGAAATCGCCATAGGTGACGCTCTCGCCTTGCCAGTTCGTGTCGCCGCGATTGTGGTAGTAGACCGGGTCGTTTAGCCAGCCGGGGTTCTTCGCAGTTTCCTCGCCGGTGGGGACATACGGCGTGTACGCCGCGTCTGCCCGGCGGAGCTTCGAGAAGTTTTCCGGCGTCTGGAAGGGCGGCCCGTCGCCCATGAAGCCCGGATTGATCGCCGCGCCGTCGACGCCGCCGCGCGTCGAGAACGGATAGGGGCCTTTTCCGCGATACGGGCAGCCGTCGACGGGGCGGTCCTCGCCCGCATAGTCAGGGTCGTGACATTCGCGGTAGGCGATGACGTCGGCGGTGTGGTTCGTGATGATGTCGAGATAGACCTTCATGCCGCGCGCATGGGCGGCCTCGACGAATGCGGCCATGTCCTCGTCGGTTCCGAAATGCGGATCGACGGCAAGAAAGTCGGTGATCCAGTATCCGTGATACCCGGCCGATTCGGCGCCTTGGGGGCCCTGAACCGGCTTGTTGCGGTAGATCGGGCCGAGCCATATTGCCGTCGCCCCGAGCTTCGCCACGTAGTCAAGCCGCCGGGTCAGGCCGGCGAGGTCGCCGCCATGATAGAACCCCTTCATCGTCGGCTCATGGCCGTGATCGAGATGGCCGCCTGCGCCGCCGCCCTTGTCGTTGGTGGGGTCGCCGTTCTCGACCCTGTCGGGCAGGGCGAAGTAGATAACCTCATCCATCGGCAGCCGGTCGGCGACCTCTGCGTCCGCCGCCTCGACTTGCGCTTGACCGCCTGCCGCACGGGCGTCCGCAACGCTGGCGCCCGCAGCTAAGGCGACGGCGACCGCCGCGGCGAACGGCTGGCATCGCCGGACGGACGCAATTTCTCGCTTGATCTCCAACATGCGTCGCCTCGCATTCCGGCTGTTCCCAAGGTGCGACAGCCCTACAGCATTTCTAGCAATTCTGACGAGCTTTGCAAAAAATTTCATCAGCGCGAGTCTGATATGCCTACGGCAAAATGCATTGCGGCGCACAACAAAAAGCCAGGGTTCATTGGCGTTATCTGGGCTTTTCGGTGGGCAAGCGGGGATTCGCAGTCACGGTGCGGCGCCGGAATGGAGTCGGCTGCGAAAACTGTTTGCAAGAGTTTGCTAAGGCGCGCATACATCGTCTCATAACCATGGAAAAGTCCGGGAGGGGACATCATGAAACGTTTCACGCTTCGCAGCGCGCTGCTCGGCTGCGCTTCCACCATTGTTTTCTCACCCACCGCTTTCGCGCAGGACGAGGACGTTGACGTTGACGCCCAGGTCGACGTCATCGTGGTCAAAGGCCTTCGCAAGTCGATCGGCGATTCGATCGCGGCAAAGCGCGACAATTCCTCGATCGTTGAGGCGATTTCGGCCGAAGACATTGGCAAGTTGCCGGATTTCTCGATCGCTGAATCGCTGGCACGGCTTCCTGGCCTCGCCGCCCAGCGGGTAAACGGTCGCGCTCGCTCGATCTCGATTCGCGGCCTCGGCCCTGACTTCACGACAACGCTCCTGAATGGTCGCGAGCAGGTGACGACCGGCGAGAACCGCGCTGCGGAATTCGACGCCTATCCAGGCGAACTGATCGGCCAGGCGGTGGTGTACAAGACGCCCGACGCCTCGCTGATCGGCCAGGCCGTTTCAGGCACGGTCGACTTGCGCACGCTGAAGCCGCTCGATTTCGGTGAGCGGACGATTGTCCTGAACGCCCGCGGCATCGTCAACGACCTCGGCGCGCTGAACGCGGATGCCTCAAACAAAGGCTATCGGGTTTCGGGGTCGATCATCGACCAGTTCATGGACGACACGCTCGGCATTGCGATCGGCTACGCGCGTATCGACCAGCCGCGTCAGGCGACCCGCTTCAATGCGTGGGGTTATGGCGGCGCGCCGGCGATTGGCCCTGCGTCCGGCGGCGAATTCATCGTCGGCGGCATGAAGCCCTATGCGCAGTCGGAAACCCTCGTGCGCGATGGTTTCTTCGGATCGCTGCAGTACCAGCCGACCGACAATTTCGAGACCCAGGTCGATCTGTTCTATACGGACTATAGCGAGGAGCGCTTGCTTCGCGGGATTGAATTTCCGCTCGGCTTCAATGCGTTCGGCGTGACGACCGATGCGGTCGCGTCGGTCGAGGACGGTTTCGTCACGGCCGGCACGTTCGGCAATGTTCGCGGGGTTGTGCGCAACGACCTCGAACAGCGCGACGCGGATCTCTTCGCTGCCGGATGGAATGTCGGCTATCAGGCGAGCGAGCGGCTCAAGCTCGTATTCGACGCCGGCTACAGCACGGTCAGCCGCGAAGACGTTATCCTCGAGACCAACACGGGCACCGGCTCCGGCGAGACCAACGGCGCCGCGGATACACTGTCGTTCGTCACCGGGACGACGGGCACGCGCTTTACGTCGAACGTGCTAAATTACGCCGACCCGACGCTGATCGGCATTACCTCGCCGCTCGGCTGGGGCGGCGACCGCTTCGACCAGACCGGCACGCAGGTCGCGCAGGGCGGACAGGTCGGCTTCCTCAACCGCCCGTCGATCGAGGAAGACCTGCTTCAGCTTCGCGGCTGGGCCGAGTACGACATGGACGGCGGCGTCAGCAAGATGACCCTCGGCGTCAACTATACCGATCGCTCGAAGGAGCGCGCGGCCGACGAGTTCTTCATCGATCTCGCCAACTTTGCGACCTTCGCGCCGATCCCGTCGGATCTGCTGGTCGAGCCGACGCAGCTTGAGTTCCTCGGGCTCGGCGGCATGGTCTCCTACGATCCGCTCGCTCTCATCGCGCGGCCGGAAATCCTCCAGACCCGGAACTTCAATGCGGACGTCCTGACGAAAGCTTGGGAAGTCGAAGAAAAGATCACAACTGGCTTCGTGAAGTTCGACCTCGACACAAACGTCGGCGTCGTGCCGCTGCGCGGCAATTTCGGCGTTCAGGTGGTGCACACGGATCAAAGCTCGACCGGCGCCGCGGCGACCGGCGTCGCGCCGAACGTGGCGGTCGCGTCAACGTCCGACGGACTGACCTTCACGAAGTTCTATCCGAGCATGAACCTCAGCTTCGAGTTCACGCCGAACCAGTTCGTGCGCATTGGCGTGGCGCGGGTCGCGACCCGGCCGCGCATGGACCAGATGAGCGCGTCGGTCCAGGTCAGCTACAACCCGAACTGCGAGGCGAGCGTCGGCGGCGCGCTCGACTGCTCGCCGACCGAAGACACGCTGTTCTCGAGCACCAGCTACTACCAGGCGAGCGGCGGCAACCCGCGGCTCCTGCCGACGATCACGACGAATTTCGACCTCAGTTATGAGAACTACTTCACCGATGGCGGCTATTTCTCCGTCGCGGCGTTCTACAAGCTGTTCGAAAACTATGTGCCGACGATCTCGCTGCCGATCGGCGTGCGCGATTTCGCCGGCTTCCCGACCCAGAGCCCCGGCGACGTGCCGGTATCGACGGTCGGCATCGTGACCGGCGTCGAGAACAATATGGACGGCGGCTACATCCGCGGCGTCGAGGTGTCGGCTTCGGTGCCATTCGTAGATTTCGCCGAGAGCCTTGATGGCTTCGGCCTGATCGGCTCGTTCTCGTACACCGGCTCCAAGGTCGACATCATCCCGGGCGTCAGCATTCCGGTGCCCGGCCTGTCCGAGCGCGTCGGCAATGTCACGCTCTACTGGGAGCCGAGTTATACAGGCTTCTCGGCCCGCGTCTCCGCGCGCCATCGCTCGCAGTTCCTTGGCGAGGTGCCAGGCTTCGGCGCGATTGGCCAGTTCGTCATCGTCGAAGGCGAGACGATCTTCGACGCCCAGGTCGGCTACGCCTTCCCGGACAACGGGCCGCTCGCCGGCCTCAGCATCGTCGGGCAGGTCGAGAACTTCACCGACGAGCCTTTCGTCACCCTGCAAGGGCCCGACAGCCGCTTTGTTCGCGACTACAACCAGTTCGGCCGGACTTTCCTGATCGGGGCGTCCTACCGGTTCTAAGCGCGCGATCCCTCCCTGAACGCGTGAAGGGCGTCCCCGTTTCGGCGGGGGCGCTTTTTTTGCGGTCGGCCCAGCGGCGACGTGACGGTCCGGACCCCGCCGATGATCGCGCGCTGCGGCATTCAAAAGACCGCGCCCGCGACGTAAGGTGATGGCCATGACAGAGCGTGAAAGAGCGGATGGCGACCCAAACGTACGCAGCGTCGTCATTGTCGGCGGCGGGACGGCCGGCTGGATGGCGGCTGCTGCGCTCGCCCGCGCTTTCGGGCCGCGCCTCGACATAGCTGTCGTCGAATCGGAAGAGATCGGTACGGTCGGCGTCGGCGAGGCGACGATCCCGCAGATCAAGCTGTTCAATGAATTCCTCGGCCTCGACGAAGACGCCTTCCTCAAGGCGACGCAGGGCACATTCAAGCTGGGGATCGAATTCAGGAACTGGGCCCGGCCGGGCGACGCCTATATCCACGCCTTCGGTCCGATAGGCGCGTCCATTGGTTTACTGACGTTTCAGCATTACTGGCTGCACGCCGCGACCAGCGGCCTCGACGACGATCTGTGGGCATATTCCCTGAACGCGCGGGCGGCGAGGTCGAACAGGTTCGCTCGGCTACAGCAAATCGACGGCACGAAACTGCCCGGCATCGCATACGCGTTCCATTTTGACGCCGGCCTGTATGCCCGGGCGCTGAGGACGTACGCGGAGGAGCGCGGCGTCGCCCGCGTCGAAGGCCGGATTGCGAGCGTCGCACTTCGCCCCGAGGACGGCTTCGTCGACGCCGTCATCCTCGAGGATGGCCGTCGGGCCGCCGCTGACCTGTTCGTGGACTGTTCGGGCTTTCGCGGGCTCGTCATTGAGCAGGCGCTCAGTGCGGGCTACGAGGACTGGACGCGATGGTTGCCCTGCGACCGGGCCGTCGCCGCGCCGTGCGCGCGGACCGAGCCGGTGCTGCCCTTTACCCAGTCGATCGCCGGCGACGCCGGTTGGCGCTGGCGCATTCCGTTGCAGCACCGCACCGGCAACGGCCATGTCTATTGCAGCGCCTTCATGGATGATCAGGCTGCGGCGGATGCGCTGGTCGCCGCCATTGACGGTCCGCCGACTGCGGATCCGCGCTTCCTGAGTTTCGTCACGGGACGGCGCAAGCGCCAGTGGGTGAAGAATTGCGTCTCCCTAGGCCTTGCCAGCGGGTTCATGGAGCCGCTCGAATCCACAAGCATACATCTCATTCAGTCAGGCGTCAGTCGACTGATCGCCATGTTCCCGGACCGCTTTTGCGACGATGCGCTGGTTGACGAGTTCAATCGCCAGTCCCGGTTCGAGTTCGAGCGGATCCGCGATTTCCTCATCCTCCACTATAAGGCGAACGAGCGCGTCGAAGCGCCATTCTGGCGCGCCTGCCAGGAGATGGACATTCCAGACACGCTCGCGGCAAAGGTCGAACTCTTCCGGGCGAGCGGCCGGATCTATCGCGAGCATGAAGAGCTGTTCACGGAGGATGGCTGGCTGCAGGTGCTCGTTGGCCAGCGCTTCATGCCCCGCGCCGCGCACCCGCTCGCCTTTTCGCTCTCAACTCAACAGTACCAGGGCTTCTTCTCGGATCTCCGCAAGGTGCTGGCGCGCGCGGTCGACGGTCTCCCCGGCCATGGCGACTTCATTGAGCGCCACTGCAAGGCGCCGCCCCCTGACCAGATCAGGCGCGTTGGTCAATAAATCGCCTGTGGTCGGGAAAGTTCAGGCCGCATCGGCGTACGAATTCAAATATTTCCGAAAGATCGAAGCCCCCGATGTCGGGCGGCGGCGGCCGCAGCGCGTCGCCGGCGGGATAATGTCCGTAGCCGCCCAGCAGGCAGATCCACGACGTCAGCGGATAAAAGTCCGATGCGCCGGTTTCCGCGACTTCCCGCTTCAGGTCTCCGCCGGTGGCCCAGCAATTCACCAGTCGCTCCACCCGATCCGATCGCTTCCGGTTGGCGGCATTGTCGCGCCAGTACTCGGTGTCCCGACGTTTCGTCGCCTGGTAGTGCAGCACGATGTAGTCGCGCACCCCTTCGAACCGTCTGCTGACGGCTTTATTGAAATCGCTGCGGCGGGCTGCAGTGAAGCCGCCGCCGTCGAACGCGTCGATGAAAGTCTCCACCGTTGACTGGACAAGGTGAAGCGCCGTCGCTTCAAGCGGCTCGATGAAGCCCTGGCTGAGACCGACCGCGAGGCAGTTGCCGCGCCAGTGTTCCGCAACCTGTCCCACCTTCATCTTCAGGCGTCGCGCCGCAACGTCGCTGCCGAGGAGGCCGAGATGAGCGCGCAGCTCCTCTTCGGCGTCGTCCGCTGACAGATATTGCGAGGAATAGACGTAGCCGTTGCCAGTACGGTTTGTAAGGGGAATATCCCACGCCCAGCCGGCCGAGAGGGCCGTCGCCTTTGTCTGGGCGTTGAGGCCCGTCGGGTCGGTCGGTGTCGGCATCACGACGGCGCTGTCGGCGAAAAGATTATCCGCAAACGATGTAAATGGCGCCTTCAGGGCGCCCTGCAGCAAGAGCGAACGGAATCCCGTCGCATCGACGAAAAAATCCGCTTCGATGTCGCCGCCGCCCTTCAGGCGCAGTCGCTCGATGTCGCCGGTCGCCGAAACCTCGACGCCCGAAACTTCCGCCTCAAGATGGCGAACGCCGTCGGATGCCGCATTCTTGCGAAGGAAGGCGCCGACGAGGTAGGCGTCGAAGTGATAGCCATACGCCATCTGGAACGGGAAATTCTCGGACCCGATCGGCGCAAGACGGTTTCGCGCGAGATGGGCCGAAAGGAAGAAATGATCCGGATGCGCCTCAAGATCGTAGCCGCAGCGACGGTAATGGCTGTTGAAATAGAAGGCGGGTGCGGTGTGCGCGTCGATCGTAGCGGGGAAGGGGTGAAAGTAGCTTGCCGGTCCCTCCGCGTCCGACCAGCGGTGAAAGCTGATGCCGTTCTTGTACGTTGCATTGCACGCCGGCATCCACGCGGATTCGTCGATGCCGAGGCCGTCGAAGAAGGCCTTCAATTGCGGGGTTGAGCCCTCGCCGACGCCGATGATGCCGATATCCGGCGCCTCGACCACGGTGATGGCGACGTCGCGATCGCGCCATGCGGCTTGCATCAGGTTCGCCGCCATCCAGCCAGCGGTGCCGCCGCCGACGATGGCGATACGGAATGGTCCGTTGCTCTGCGCGCCCGTTACGCTCATCGCTTCACATAAACGCGGTAGTCGTAAGGCTTCAAGTCGAGGGTCGTCGCGGCGTCGAAGCGCGCGGGCGAATCGGCGAAATAATCGACATAGTCCCCATGGTGCAGGGCTTCCGGGAAGCTGACGGTCAGGGCTTCGCCGGAAAAATTCATCAGGGCGAAGACGCCGTCCTCGCCGCCGAACCGCACAAAGCTCAGCACTTTTTGCGGCTCGGAGTTGACGACCGAGACCATGCGTGCGCCCGCCGCCCCATTCCACAGTGCTTTCGTTTCATGCTTGAGCGCGAACAGCTTGCGGTAAAGCTCGCCATCGGGATGATCGCGCCAGACGATCGGGTCCTTCTCGAAGAAAGCAAGTCGCCGGTCGTTGCCGGCCTCCTGGCCGTTGTAAATGAGCGGAATGCCTTCGCCGACGACGGTCAGGACGGTCGCGGGCGCAAGCGCATCGCCGTAGAGTTCGGCTGGCGTCCCGTGCCAGGCGTTGTAGTCATGGTTCGAGATGTAGGTCATGCGGTAGGCGTCCCGCGGCCATGCGCTTTCATTCTCCGAGTAGAATCCAAACAGCGCGCCTACATCGGCGTCGCCCTTCGCAATCGCTTGCATGGCGTTTGAAAGGCTCCAGGCGTAGGTCGCGTCAAACGCGCGGGCATGAACGTCGCGCCCTTCGTATTCGCCAAGCAGGAAGACCGGCTTTACCGTTTCAAGTTCGGCGCGAACGTTCTCCCAGAATTCGAGCGGCACGTAGCCGGCGACGTCGAAGCGATATCCGTCAATGTCCGCTTCCTCGACCCAGTAACGAATTGCCTTCGTCATGTACTCGCGGACGCCGCGCTCGGAATAGTCGAGGTCGATGATGTCGGACCAGTCCCACCAGGGCGTCGGCCGGAAGTCGCCCTTCCAGTCGCGCTCGTACCAGTCCGGATGCGTCGTAACGAGGGGGTTGTCCCATGCGGTGTGGTTCGCGACCCAGTCGAGGATCACGTGCATGTCAAGCGCGTGGGCGGCGTCAACGAAACTCTTCAGATCGTCAAACGTTCCGAATTCAGGATTGACGCCGTAGTAGTCCTGCACGGAATAGGGGCTGCCAAGCGAGCCTTTCCGGTTTTCCTCTCCGATCGGATGAACTGGCATGAGCCAGATAATGTCAGCGCCAAGCGCTTTCAGGCGGGGCAGTTCGCGTTCTGCGGCGGCGAAGGTGCCTTCCGCGCTGAACTGTCGGGTGTTGAGCTGGTAGATAACGGCGTCGCGCGACCATTCCGGGTGCGTCAGTTTCACATAGGGCGTCGGCTGGTAGGGGTCCGATGGGTTGGCGTCCGGCGCATCGCCCACCGCCGCATCGCCCACCGCCGCATTGCCCGCCGCCGCCTTGCCTTGCGCAGTGACTTCCGGACGTGAGTCGCCGGGCGTCGGATCCGCGCAAGCGCTAGCGAGGCAGGCGAGGCTGCCGCAGACGGCCGCCAGGAACTTCATTCTTGATGTCCGCATGATATCCTCGCGTTGTCCCTGTCCCGCCATGCGGCCTGTACGCTGGCGGCAGTCGAAAATGTACCCCGCGACACTGTATTGCAAATTATTGCAAATCTGGTTTCGCGCAGACAAGCGTCTTTGTCGATCCTATCCCAACTATTACGCGCATAAAAACAGATATTTGCAGCAATGCCTGCGCATCAGATCAGCCCGAAATCTCGCTGCGGTCAAAACTGCAGTTACTGGATTGTAGATTTTTGCAAGACCGCCTACCCTATCCGAAACAACCGGACGGGGCGACTCCGCCGAGATCGCCGCGCAATTCTAGGGAGGTCCGGCATGCGCCGAAACATCGGATGGCCGCTGCAACTGTGTCTCGTATTGGCGATGGCGGGGATCGCCGGGCAAGCCGATGCGAAGACCCTACGCGTCGCCTCGCCGGACGGAAGGATCGTTGTCTCGGTGTCCGATGATGGCGGCCAGGCGCGATACGCCGTCGCGTTCGATGGCCGCGAGGTGGTGGCGCCGTCGAAGCTCGGACTGCTGTTCAAGGACGCCGCCGGATTCGAGCGCGGACTCGAAATCGTCGATGCTGCCGAGGCGAGCGCTGACGTAACCTGGGAGCAGCCCTGGGGCGAGCGTCGGTTGGTGCGCGATCGTCACAATGAGCTTCTGGTGACCTTCGCCGAGGCCGCGGCGCCGTCGCGCGCCATGGCCGCCCGCTTTCGGGTTTTCGACGATGGCGTCGGGTTCCGCTATGAGGTCGGCCGGCAGAAGGGGCTAAAGGGCGCGGTGGAGATCGTTGACGAGCTGACGGAGTTCGTTGTCGGCGATAGGCCGACCGCCTGGTGGATCCCGTCGGGCGAATTCAATCGCTATGAATACGTCTACCAGTCGACGCCTGCCGGCGACGTCCAGGACGCCCATACGCCCATTACCCTGCGCCGCGATGACGGCGTGCACCTGTCAATCCACGAGGCGGCGCTTGTCGATTGGTCCGGCATGTCGCTGCAGCGGCTGCGTCCCGGCGCGTTCACGGCCGAACTGTCGCGCTGGTCCGATGGCGTGCGGGTGAAAACCGAGACGCCGTTCAAGTCGCCCTGGCGGACGATCCAGATTGCGGACGCCGCGACTGGCCTCCTCAATTCCGATCTCATCCTGAACCTCAACGAACCGAACGCGCTCGGCGACGTTTCATGGGTCGAGCCCGGAAAATATGTCGGCATCTGGTGGGCGATGCACATCCGCGAGCGCACCTGGGGCAATGAAGGCATCCACGGCGCAACGACGGAGGAGACAAAGCGCTATATCGATTTCGCCGCCGAGAACGGGTTCATGGGCGTTCTTGTGGAGGGCTGGAACATCGGCTGGGACGGCGACTGGTTCAACAATCCGGACCTGTTCAATTTCACCATCGCCTATCCGGACTTCGATCTCGACGCCGTCGCCGCCTATGCGAAGGATAAAGGCGTAACGCTGATCGGACACCATGAAACGTCCGGAGGCGTCACGAATTACGAGAACCAGCTGGCCGACGCTCTCGATCTCTACGCGGCCCATGGCGTCAAGGCGATCAAGACGGGATACGTGGCTGACGCCGGCCGGATTGAACGCACCGACGACAAGGGCGTCCTGCGGTATGAATGGCACGATGGCCAGTTCATGGTCGACCATCATCTCCGCGTCGTGACGGAAGCGGCAAAGCGCCAGATTGCCATCAACCCCCATGAGCCCGTAAAGGACACCGGCCTGCGTCGCACCTATCCGAACTGGGTCAGCCGCGAGGGCGCCCGCGGGCAGGAGTTCAACGCCTGGGGCTCGCCGCCAAACCCGCCGGAGCATGCGGCGATTCTGCCCTTCACCCGCATGCTGGCGGGGCCGATGGATTTCACCCCCGGCATCTTCGACCTTGAACCGAACAAGCGCCCGCCGGTGCGCGAGGACATGCCGCGCTCGGACCCCGGCAATCGTCCGCAGACGACGCTCGCCAAGCAGCTTGCGCTCTATGTCGTTCTATATTCGCCAATCCAGATGGCGGCGGACCTGCCTGAAAACTACGAAAGGCGCCCCGACGCCTTCCAGTTCATCAAGGACGTCGCGACGGACTGGGAGGAGAGCATCGCGCTGAACGGGGAGATCGGCGACTATGTCACGTTCGCGCGCAAGGCGCGGGGCGGCGACGACTGGTTCATTGGCATGCTGACTGATGAGAGGGCGCGCGCGCTCCAGGCGCCGCTCGACTTTCTCGATGAAGGGCGCGCCTACAGGGCCGAAATCTATCGCGATGGCCGTCTCGCCGACTGGCGGGCGAACCCCTACGTCATGATCATCGAGACGCGGACAGTCAAAAAAGGCGACGTCCTGACGTTTCCCCTCGCAGCCTCCGGCGGCGCGGCCGTGCGCCTGACGCCCGCAGAGTAGCCGGCAATGGCGCTCACCGGGATCGACCTCGCCATCCTTGGCGTTTACGCGGTCGCGCTCGTCGCGATCGCCTATTTCGTCTCGCGCGAAAAGGCTGGGCACAGCAAGGATACGGAGGATTACTTCCTGGCGGGCCGGTCGCTGCCATGGTGGTCGATTGGCGCGTCGCTGATTGCGGCGAATATTTCGGCTGAACAGATCATCGGCCAGTCGGGGCAGGGCTACGCGGTCGGCCTTGCTATCGCGGCCTATGAATGGCAGGCGGCGATCGTTCTACTGATCGTGGCGAAATTCTTCCTGCCGATATTTCTGGAACGCGGCGTGTATACTATGCCGCAGTTCCTCGACCAGCGATATGGCGGCGGCGTCAAGACGCTGATGTCAGTCTACTGGATCGTTCTTTATACGGCGGTGAACCTGACGACGGTTCTCTGGCTCGGCGGCCTTGCGGTGACCTCGCTGACCGGCCTGCCGGTATTCGCGGCAATGGCCTGCCTCGCCGGGTTCGCCGCGCTCTACTCGCTCTATGGCGGGCTGAAGGCGGTCGCGCTCACCGACATTATTCAGGTGGTCATTCTCATCGTCGGCGGCGCCGCGATCACCTGGATCGCGCTCGATCTTGTTGGCGGCGATGCGGGCGCCGCCGGCGGCCTCGCTCGCCTCGGGCGCGAGCTGCCCGGCCATTTCAGCATGATCCTCGCGCCCGATCATCCGTCCTATGGCGATCTGCCCGGCGTCTGGACCCTGCTCGGCGGGCTCTGGGTGCTGCACTTTTCATACTGGGGCTTCAATCAGTACATCATTCAGCGCGCGCTCGCCGCGGAGAGCCTGCCCGAGGCGCAAAAGGGGCTTGCCTTCGCCGCCGCGCTGAAACTGTTCATTCCACTGATCGTCGTCATCCCGGGCATCGCGGCAGTGATGCTCGTGCAGGACGGCGTTCTCGGCGCGGCCACGCTCGATCCGGCCGCCTGCGCGGTTCCTGGCGATACGTCGACCTGCGGACGGGCCGATCGCACCTATGGCGAGCTGATGACGCTCGCGCCGCCCGGCCTGCGCGGGCTTGTCTTTGCTGCGCTCGTCGCGGCGGTCGTTTCCTCGCTCGCCTCTATGATGAACTCGATCTCGACAATCTTCACCATGGATGTCTATCGCGCCGCCGTTCCCGATCGGCCGCAGACGCACTATGTCGGCGTCGGTCGAATCACGGCGTTCGTGGCGATGGCGGCGGCCCTTGTCCTTGCGCAGCCTTTCATCGGCGGCTTCGAAAGCGGCTTCCAGACCGTGCAGGAATATACAGGCTTCATCGCGCCGGGCGTCGTCGCGATTTTCCTGATGGGCTTTTTCTGGTCGCGGGCGACGACGCTTGGCGCCTATGGCGCGCTCCTCGGCTCCGTCGGCTTCAGCGTCGCGTTCAAGCTTGCGGCGCCGGACCTGCCTTTCGTCATTCGCATTTGGTTCGTTTTCCTCGCCTGCCTTGCAATGGGAGGGGCGCTGTCGTTCGCGTCGCGCCAGCGTGACGGCAACCTGCCAGTCGCGCTTGGCGGCATCGAATTCGGCACGCGGGCCGCCTTCAACCTTGCCGCGGCCTTCGTTACACTCGCGCTCATCGCAATTTACGTCGTCTACTGGTGAGCGGCGCTTCAACCGGAACAGTCCCATGAATGCAGACGCGCCGTCGGCCCAGTTCGTTCCCGTCAACGCATTCGATCTCGTCGTATTCGGCGCCGCGGGCGATCTGTCGCTACGCAAGCTCATTCCAGCGCTGTTCCATCGCTGGCGCGACGGGCAGATCCCCGAAGCGTCGAAGATCATCGGCGTGTCGCGGTCGGGCATGTCCAACGACGAGTTCCGCGCGCTGGCGCTAGAAAGCTTCCGGAAGTTCCACCCGAAGGACGGCATCGACGACGCCGAATGGACCGCCTTCGCGGAGCGGCTGTTCTATGTCGAGCTTGACGCCGCTGACGCGGACGCCGACTGGCCCGCGCTGACCGCGCATTTCGTCGATTGCGGCGAGAAGCAGCGCGTCTTTTATCTCGCCCTGCCGCCTGGCCTGTACGGACAGGTCAGCGCCAACATCGCCGCGGCGGGCGCAAAGTGCGACGGCTCTCGGATCGTTCTTGAAAAGCCGATCGGTAACGACCTTGCGAGCGCGCGGGACATCAACGAAGCCGTGGGCAAGGTCTTCGACGAGGATGCGATCTTCCGCATCGACCACTATCTCGGCAAGGAAACGGTGCAGAACCTCATTGTACTGAGGTTCATGAACTCGCTTTTCGAGCCGGTGTGGAACGCCAACGCCATCGATCATATCCAGATCTCGGTCGCGGAATCGATCGGCGCCGGCGGCCGGGCGAGCTATTATGACGGGGCCGGCGCGCTGCGCGATATGGTGCAGAACCACCTTCTCCAGCTGCTTTGCCTCGTCGCAATGGAGCCGCCGCTCGACCTTGAGCCGGACACCGTGCGGGACGAAAAGATCAAGGTCCTGAGGGCGCTGCGGCCCGTCGATCTGGCAAATGTCCGCCAGACGACCGTTCGCGGCCAGTACGCAGCCGGCGCCTCGGGCGGCGAAGTGGCGCCGAGCTACTCAGAGGAGCTCGGCCGCCCGTCGCGCACGGAAACCTTCGTCGCGATCAAGGCGAACGTCGACAACTGGCGCTGGAAGGGCGCGCCGTTCTATCTGCGCACCGGCAAGCGGATGTCGGCGCGCACGTCCGAGATCGTCATCCAGTTCAAGGATGTCGCCCACGCGCTCATCCGGTCCGATGGCGGCAAGCTTGAGCCGACGCGGCTCGTGATCCGTCTGCAGCCGGACGAAGGCGTCAAGCTGCTGCTTGTCACAAAGGATCCGGGCCCCGGCGGCATGAGGTTGCGCTATGTGCCGCTAAACCTCTCGTTCGCCGAAGCGTTCGAGGCCCGCTATCCCGACGCCTATGAGCGCCTTTTGATGGCCGTTGTTCGCGGCGATCTTGCGCTCTTTATGCGGCGCGACGAGGTTGAGGCGGCGTGGCGCTGGGTCGATGGCGTGATTGACGCGTGGGCGCGGGACGAGACCCCGGCCTATCAGTATGCAGCGGGTACGGACGGGCCAGCGCAATCGGCGATGATGCTCGATCGCGACGGGCGGGAATGGTTCTCCGGCGTCTGATGACGCCGGCGCGAGGCAGGAAAGGCCCGGCATGCGCATCGCCTACGGTTTCTGGCGCTACGGTCCCGGCGAAGAGCGCCTCGCCCGGGAGATGATCGCCTGCGCGCGCGATCTTGGCGTCGATCACTTCGATACGGCCGACGTCTATGGCGCGCCGGCGCAATTCGGCGCGTCGGAGGAATTGCTCGGCAATCTCAGACGGGCCGATCCGTCCCTATTCGATGGGGCAAGTGTCGCCACGAAGGTCGGCGTCAGGCTCGGAACGCCTTATGATTCCTCTCCGGAGCACCTGTCGGCGGCGATCGACGCGTCCTTGCGCCGCCTCAGGCTCGACTGCGTCGACCTTTTGTACATTCACCGACCCGACATGCTGACGCACCCGTCGGAGACGGCGGCCGCGCTAGACCGCGCCATTAGGGCCGGCAAGGCCAAAGCCGTCGGCGCATCGAATTTCTCGACCCATCAGGTGGAGGCGCTAGCGACTTTCCTCGATGCGCCGCTTGCAGCCCACCAACTGGAGTTTTCAGCGCTTGCGCCGGACGCCGCAACCGACGGCCGCCTGGATCAGGCGATGGCCGCGGCGTTGTCGGTGTACGCTTGGTCGCCGCTCGCTGGCGGGCGTATCATTGATGGCGGCGACCGGCAGGCGACTGGCGCGCGCGAGGCGCTGCAGGCGGTGGCGGCGATGACGGGCGTTTCCCTTGGCGCTGCGGCGCTCGGGTTCACGCTCGCCCACCCGGCCGGAATGACGCCGATCGTTGGCACGAGGAGCGCATCGCGCCTGACGGAACTCGCAAAGGCGGACGGCATGGGCATGAGTCGGGCAGACTGGTACGCCGTGTACGAAGCGGCAACGGGACGAAAACTGCCATGACGGCCTCGGCGCCGCGCGCTCCGCGGTCGTTGTTGTCGGGTCAGGCCGTTCGGTAAAAGAAAAAGGGCACGCAATGGTTCATCCGATCGTCGCCGAAGTTACGGATCGCGTGCGAGAACGCAGCCGCCGGACGCGCACAGCCTATCTGGCGCAGATGCGCGCCGCAGCGTCGCGCGGGCCGCATCGTAGCCACGTTTCCTGCGGCAATCTCGCCCACGCCGCCGCAGCCAGTCCGCCGGAGGTGAAGAAGGCCATGGCGACAGGAGGCGGCCCGAATGTCGGCATCGTCACGGCGTACAATGACATGCTTTCCGCGCACCAGCCGCTCGGCGCGTACCCCGACATCATCAAGGCGGCGCTGGCGCCGCTTGGCGCGACGGCGCAGATCGCCGGCGGCGTGCCGGCCATGTGCGATGGCGTCACCCAGGGCCAGCCCGGCATGGACCTGTCCCTGTTTTCCCGCGACGTGATCGCGATGGCGACGGCGGTGTCATTGTCGCATAATGTTTTCGATGCGGCCCTTATGCTCGGCGTGTGCGACAAGATCGTACCCGGACTTTTCATCGGCGCTGCGCGGTTTGGCCACCTGCCGATCATGTTCCTGCCCGCAGGGCCAATGCATTCGGGCCTGCCGAATGACGAAAAGGCGCGCGTCAGACAGCTCTACGCGGAGGGCAAGGTCGGCCGGGACGCGCTCCTCGATGCGGAAAGCAAGAGCTATCACTCGCCTGGCACCTGCACTTTCTACGGCACCGCGAACTCCAACCAGATGCTGATGGAGGTAATGGGGCTGCACCTGCCGGGGTCGGCCTTCGTCAATCCGGGCACGCCGCTTCGCCACGCGATCGTGGAGGAAACGGCGCGCCGTGTTGCGGCGACGTCGACGCTCGGCGATGACTACATTCCCTTTTGCGACGTTGTCGACGAGCGCGCAATCGTCAACGCAATCGTCGGTCTCCACGCAACCGGCGGATCGACAAACCACACCCTTCACCTCGTGGCGATGGCGCGCGCCGTCGGCGTCATAATCGACTGGAACGATTTCTCCGCCCTTTCCGATGCGACCCCGCTGCTCGCGCGGGTCTATCCGAATGGCTCGGCAGACGTGAACGCGTTCCATGCCGCCGGCGGGCTCGGCTTTGTCATCCGTGAGCTGATTGCAGCGGGTCTCCTGCATGAAGATGTCCAAACAACTATGGGCAAGGGGCTTTCGCGCTTTGCCGCGGAGCCCTGGCTTGACGACGGACGGCTCGCCTGGCGCTCGGCCCCGGCGGCGACGGGCGACCCGGATGTTCTGCGGCCAGCGGATGATCCGCACGCTGCGACGGGCGGCCTGCAGCTGTTGAAGGGCAATATCGGTCGCGCGGTGATAAAGGTGTCGGCGGTGAAGCCTGACCGGCGCGTCATCGAAGCGCCGGCGATTGTCTTCAAAGGGCAGTCCGACCTGATGGATCGTTTCAAGGCCGGCGAGCTCTACCGGGATTTCATCGCGATCGTGCCGTTCCAGGGGCCCAAGGCGAACGGCATGCCGGAATTGCACAAGCTGACCCCGCCGCTCGGCGTGCTGCAGGACAAGGGCTACAAGGTCGCGCTTGTCACCGACGGCCGAATGTCCGGCGCGAGCGGCAAGGTGCCCGCGGCCATCCACGTGACCCCGGAAGCGCTTGACGGCGGGGCCATCGGCCGCATCCGCGACGGCGACATCGTGCGTCTCGATTCGGAAAAAGGGGAGCTCCTCATTGTCTCTTCAACTGAGCCGCTGGAGACGCGCGAGGCGGCGCCGCACGATCTTGGCGCGGAGCGCTGGGGGACCGGCCGCGAGCTTTTCGCCGCCATGCGCGGCGTCGTCGGCCCGGCGGAGGAGGGGGCGATGTCGTTCCAGCTTGCGGAACGTGAGGCATAGGCGATGCAGGACGTTGACCTCGTTGCGGATATCGGCGGCACAAATGCGCGCTTCGCGCTCGCCGCCCGCGAAACCGGCCGCATCGTCATCCGTGAACCGCAGAATTTCCGGGCGGTGGATTTCGAAACGGTGCGCGACGCAGCGGACGCATATCTTGAGGCGGTCGGCGCGACGCCGACGAGGGCCTGTTTCGCCGCCGCCGGTCCGTTGATCGGCGGCGAAGTCAAGTTCTCGAATTCGCCGTGGGTCATTCGCGAGGCGGAGATCGTGAATGGCCTCAGGCTCCGGACGTTCCGTATCGTGAACGACTTCTACGCGCTGGCGGCTGGCGTTGCGCACCTTGACGATGAGGCTTTCGTTTCAGTCAGGGGCGGCGAGGCCCTCGGCGACGCCCCGCAGCTGGTGATCGGCCCCGGCACCGGGCTCGGCCAGGCGCTGATCGTGCCGACGGAATCCGGGCCAAAAGTCGTATCGACCGAGGGCGGCCACGTGACCTTTGCGCCGCGTACAGATGAAGAGTTCGCCGTCATGAAGTTCATCGCACGCGAGCACCCGCGGGTATCGGCCGAACGGCTGCTGTCGGGCCGCGGCCTTGTAAATATTCACCGCGCCCTTTGCGCGCTCGCCGACACGCCGCGCGTCTCCCTCGCGGCCAACGAAATTACCGAAGCGGCGATCAGCGGCGCCTATCCGATTGCGGCAAGAGCGGTCGACATGTTCTGCGACGTACTGGGCCGGGTTGCCGGCGACGCCGTCCTTGCGACGGGCGCGCGGGGCGGGGTATTCCTGGGGGGCGGCATCCTGCCTAAAATCCGCGATATCTTCCTGAAGAGCGGCTTTGCGGAAAAGTTCCTCGACAAGGGAAGGATGCGAACCTACCTCGAACCAGTGCCGGTGCGCATGATCGTCCGTGAGGGCGCGGCGCTCTATGGCGCGGCGTCGTCGATCCCGAATGCCCCGATGAACGCAACGCCAATCAAGGAGTAGACGGATGAACATGCTCGACATCATGAAGATTGGCCCGGCCGTGCCGGTCGTGCAGATTGACGAGATCGTTCAGGCCGCGCCGCTCGCCAAGGCGCTCGCAAAGGGCGGCCTGAAAGTAGTGGAGCTGACGCTTCGGACCGAGTGCGCCCTGGATGGCGTCAAAGCAATGCAGGACGCCGCGCCTGACCTGGTCGTCGGTATGGGAACCATACGGACGCCGGCAGACGTCGATCGTTCGCTTGAGGCCGGGGCGGCGTTCATTGTCAGCCCCGGCTGCTATCCGGCGCTGTTGGCGGCGATGAAGTCGAGCGGCGCGCCAGCGCTGCCGGGCGTCGCCACGGCGGGCGAAGCGATGGCGGCGAGCGCGGCCGGGTTCTCGGAGCTGAAGTTCTTCCCGGCCGAGGCCGCGGGAGGCGTTGCGTTCCTGAAATCCCTCGCCGCGCCCCTGCCGGACCTTACCTTTTGCCCCACCGGCGGCGTCAAACGGGAGACCGCCGGCGCCTACCTTGCGCTCTCGAATGTTGCATGCGTCGGCGGCGGCTGGATCGCGCCGAAGGCGTTGATGTCAGCCGGCGACTGGGGCGCGATCGAGGCTCACGCCTGGGCCGCGGCGAAGATAACGCCGGATATCAGCGTCTGACGTTCTCAGATCCGCCTGGCTGCGGCGACAGCCGCCTTCGATCCTGATTCCACCAGGCGCGCCCAAAGTCGTGCGAAAGGCCCCGGCGCCGCGTCCGGCGACAACTCGCGCGCCTCATCGCGATGCCGCGCCTCATCGGCCCGGCAGTCCTCGAGAATCTCAAGCAGCAACCGGTCGCCGCCGGAATCTCGAAAATAGTTTATCTGCTCCTGATAGTGACGGTCGACGAATGTTTCCACGGCCTCGATCGTTCGATACACGGCGCCAGGGCCAACCAACGCCGGCAAGGCGCCGGTGATCCAGCCGGCGACCCGCCAGAGCGGCGTCAGCCGTGATCGCATTGCAGGGGGCAGCACGCCTTCGATTCGTTTCAGGTGGTCCGTCTCGGTCGCCAGGTGCGCCGCGGCGAACGATCTAACGAGCGGGTCACGGGTCACCGCGAGCACGCCATGGTAGATGTGGACAGCGCCGCTTTCCCCGGCGTGGTCGCTTCGCAGGTCCGCAACGACGCGATTGTCGCGCAGGTCGACCGGTCCCGATGCGGGGGGCGGCGATGTGTCGAACGGCATTAATCTCTCCTGTGGTATCCTTTCGTTTACGCTGGGCCCGCGGCCCGGGATGAGGCGATGGCGTCGCAGGTCCGATCTCGGCTCCAGGCGGTCGGCGCGACGGCGGGTCGGATGGCGACTGTCGACTGGCGACTGGCGGATGGCCCCGCGTCGCGGTAGGCTGCAGTCATTGGGGAGGCACGTCGCCATGCGTTTCTGGTTGATCGCCGTCATTTGCGCGTTTGCCGCAGCCTGCGCGAGCCCTGAATCCGCGGCCCCCGAAGAAGCGACCGACGCGTCTGACGAGGGTTATTACGGCTGCAGCGGCGATGAGCCTTGCGATCCTGTTCCAGGTTCGCCACCGCCACCGCCACCGCCGCCACCGCCGCCGCCGCCCATGGCGCCTCCCCCGCCAGCGCCTGTCGTCGATCCCGAGATCGACCCGAACGAGGATCCGGCCGCTGGCCCGGGCGCGGCGCCTGAGGCACCCGGCGACGAAGACGAAGACACCATTGTCGTCACCGGCTCTCGCCTGCCCAGCGACCCGGCGGACAGCGAGGCGCGCTCGCGGGTCGCCGAATGCCTGATCCTTGAAACCTGCATCGGCGTCGACATCCTGTTCGGGTCAAACCGCGAGATCCTCTTCGGCGAGGAGACCGAAACCTTCAATCGTTTTGGCCGTTCGCCCGAAACGCCGTTCAAGTCGACCAACGCGGGCGAGCTGACACTTGGCGAGATATTCGTCACGGTGCCGACGAAACGCGACGCCGGCGTCATTTCGCGCCCGCCGGAAGTGATGGGCCGGCGTATCGGCTTCCGCCTCGATCCGCAAAAGCATTTCGTGTTCGTCGATTATGGCCCGCTGAGCCGCGATGCTTTCGGCGGGCGCATTGACGCCGCGGACAGCGCCTTCCTTTTCGTTCATGGCTTCAATGTGAGCTTCAAGAGCGCGGCGATGCGCGCGGCGCAGTTGAAAGTCGACGGCGGCTATGACGGCCAGGCGATGATCTTTTCCTGGCCGACCCAGCACTATGATCCGTCGCCGACCAGCCCCCTGCCGCGCGACGCCTATGAGGCGTCGCGGCGCGAAGCCGAAGCGGCGCGGGCGCAGTTCCGCGAGTTTCTCGATCTCATCGTCGCGCGCACCGACAGCCGCAAGGTGCACATCATCGCCCACAGCATGGGCAACTACATGATGATGGAAACGCTCGCCGCACTGCGCGACGCGGCCGGATCGGATGGCGCGCCGGTCTTCGGCGAAATCATCTTTGCCGCCCCCGATGTGGACCGCGACGAGTTCTCGGCGCTCGCGCGACGGATCGACGGCCTCGGGTCGGGGATGACGCTCTACGCGTCGTCGAAAGACTTCTCGATGGAAGTCTCCCGCAAGCTTTGCGAACTGCGGGTGGGGGCGCCATGCCCGCCGCGCGCTGGCGACGCGCCGGCAGGAGAGGGGCCGATCGTCCTCTCGGGCCTCGGGATCGATACGATCGACGCGTCGAACCTGCCGAATCGATTCTTTCTGCCAACGGATGAACATGACTATTTCGGCGGCGACATCCAGATCATCCGCGACATTGCCGCGCTCATGCGCACGCGCCAGCGCGCCCCGCGGACGCTGACCCTGAACGCGGCCGACGCCGGGGCGGGCAGGTACTGGATTTTCCCATGCGCAGCGGGGTACAGCTGCTAGCCGATGCGTCGGCCGCCATCCGGGTCGCCCGGCGCAGCGCCGGCAGGAGATCCGAACCCGTCCATGTCACGCGCCCCGGCGATCACCCTGAAGCAGCTGTCCTGCCTCATCGCAGTGGAGGAGACGCTCCATTTCCGTCGCGCTGCGGAGCGTTGCGGCATGAGCCAGCCGGCATTGTCGGCGCAGATCCAGAACCTTGAACTGGCGCTCGGGGCCCAGGTGCTCGAACGCAGCCGCGCCGGCGTGACGCTGACCCCTATTGGCCGCGAGGTATTCGCTCGCGCGCGCGAAGTCGTCGATGGCGCACAGGCGATCATCGACCTTTCGGTCGCCTCGCGCGGCGGGCTGATGGGCACCATCAAGCTCGGCACGTCGGCGACCCTCGGCCCCTATCTTCTGCCGCAGGTGGTCTCGACCCTGCACAAGAAGTACAAGGGCCTCAGTCTCTATGTCTGGGAAAGCTCGCCGCTCGACCTCGAATACGATCTTGGCCGCGGCGCCCACGACGTTATACTTGCCCAGCTGCCAACCGTTTCGCGCGATTTCGTCGTCGACACCCTGTTCCGTGAACCGCTTTATCTTGCGCTCGCCGTTGACCACCCGCTGGCGCAAAAGGACCACATCGCGGTCGCCGACCTCGAAGGTCTCGATGTGCTGTCGCTCAGTCCGCAATACCACCTGCACCGACAGGTCAGCGACCTGTGCCAGACCTTCGGCGCGCGAATGCTCCGGGACTATGAAGGGACCAGTCTCGACGCGCTGCGACAGATGGTCGGCATGGGCATGGGCGCGGCCTTCCTGCCGGCGCTCTATGTGCGGTCTGAAATCACTGATCGGGGCGGCGGCGAGATCATCGTTCGGCGGATCAAGGGGCGATCGATCTTTCGCGCGGTCGGCCTCGTTTGGCGCAGGAGCGCCGGTCGCTCCGAACAATACCGCATGATTGCAGGCATCATCCGGCGGGTCGCCCGGGCTCATTTCGCCGATTTGCAGGTCGAAACCGACCCCGACTGAGACGCCTGGCGGGCCCGGCGACAATGGCCTAACGAAATTCGTGAATTGATCGGGAAATTCGATCAAACCGACGAGTCCCCCTGGCGCGTATCGGATTGAAAAGCCCCGGCGTCGCCCCAATTCAGCGCGGTCTGGCGGGCGGCCCGCAAATGCCACGTAGTTGGCTTGCGGCGTGCGCCAGACATCGCCCGGGAAAACTTCCCGGAAACGTCAAGGCAAGTCTTAAGGGCTAATCTTCCGGCCACGGGGCCGGGAAGTGACGCGGACGGACCAGGTAAAGAGGACGAGGAATGGCGGGCGGGGCGGAAGCGCACGAAACAGGGGGGCTCGGGAAACCGGGCCCCGGCGGCATCACGATGCGCCAGATGTTCGCCATTCTTTCGCGGGTCATGGGCGACGAGAAAGACTTTTACCTGCTCGCCATCATCTATGGCATCGGGATCAGTCTCTTGTCGCTGGCGACGCCGATTTCCGTCCAGATGTTGATCAACACCGTTGCGAACATCGGCCTCGCCGCGCCGCTCATCATTCTGGCGGCGACGCTGTTCATCCTGCTTGCCGCCTCCGGCCTGCTCAATGCCTTGCGAATCCACCTGATGGAGATTTTTTCGCGGCGGTTCTATGCACGCATGGTCTCGGAGATTTCCCTGAAGGCGATCTACGCCCAGAACCCGTTCTTTCACGATGACGGCCGGCAGACACTTTTTAATCGCTATTTCGACATCGTCACGGTGCAGAAAAACGTGCCGTTGATGCTCATCGGCGGCTTCACGGTCATCCTCCAGGCCGGCGTCGGGTTTGTGCTGGTCTCGCTCTATCATCCGCTGTTTCTGGTGTTCAACATCGTTCTAACCGCCCTCATCTGGGTGATCTGGCAGGTCTGGGGGCCAGGCGCGGTGCGCTCGGCGATTGCGCTCTCGTATCGCAAGCACGAAGCCGCCGGCTGGCTCCAGGGCCTCGCCGCTTCGAACGGCTTTTTCAAGTCCGACCGTCTGATCGACTACGCGCTCGATCGCACCGACCAGGCGACGGCCGGCTACGTAAACGAGCATCGCGCCCATTTTCGCCAGTATTTTTCGCAGACCGTCAGCTTTTTTCTTCTGTACGCGGCGGCCAGCGCGACGCTGCTCGGCCTGGGCGGTTGGCTGGTCATCCAGGGGCAACTGTCGATCGGGCAACTTGTCGCCGCGGAGCTCGTTCTGTCCGCGGCCTTCTTCGGCATGTCGCAGCTTGGCACGTACCTCAACTATTTCTACGAATTCTGCGCGGCTGTCGAAGAGCTTTCGCTATTCGATACGATCGCGCAGGAAGAGCCGAAGGGCGCGACGCCGCCGCCTGCGAAAGGCGGCGCAGTGCGGTTTGACGACGTGCGCGGCGACGCGCGCGGGCGCGAAGCGGTCCTCAATTTCGAGATCGCGAGCGGCGCGACAATAATGGGCGTCGCCGCCAATCATGGCGTTCAGCGCCTGCTGACCAACCTCCTGAAGCGGCATATCTCGCCAAGGGGCGGCGTCCTGTCGCTCGGCGGCGGTGATATTCTTGATACGGAGGTCCATGCGCTGCGGCGCGAAGTGATTGTCCTCGACCGATCATCGATCGTCGAGATGACCATTCGCGAGTACCTTTCCCTCAGCGCCGAAGAAGAATCCGAAGTAAGCGCGCTGGAAGCGTTGCGCATCGTCGGCCTTGAAGCTGCGGTCGCGTCCCTCGAGGACGGACTTGACACGAAACTTGCCGTCAGCGGATGGCCGCTGTCGATTGTCGAGACGATGCAGCTGAAGCTTGCGGGCGCTATCATCTCCCGTCCACGCGTGCTCGTCATGAACCAGCTGTTCGACCTCGTGCCCGAAAGCTGCCTGCGGGCGGCCGTCGCCCATCTGGCGACCGACGAACTTGTCACTGTCATCTATTTCTCGAACCGCCGCCGGGACCTCGGTTTCGACGGCTACCTGTATCTCGGCACACAATCGCAGTCGGTGTTCGAGTCCTATGATGAGTTCGACCGGGCGGTCTATGGCGGCCCGGAACCACTGCGCCTGACGAAGGCGGTGGATCCGTCTACCGCCGAGCCCGCCGCCGTCGACCAAAGGGCCATCGCCTGCGATGACGCCGATCCGGCGCAGGTCGACGCCCGGTCGCGCGGCGCCCCCGTCACGACCAAGGGATAAAGTCATGCCATTCCGTGATCGTCATATTCGCCGGTTCAAGACGCTTGCGTCGATTCGCACGCCGCAGCTGATCCGGGTCATCGGCTGGATGCTCATTGTCGCCGCGACCGTGGCGATAACCTTCCTGACGCTCGCGCCGTGGGTTCAGACGACCGCCGGCGCCGGTTCGGTGACCGCGCTCAATCCCTACGACCGGCAGCAGGAGATTAACGCTCTCGTGCCAGGCCGCATCGAGGAATGGTACGTCCAGGACGGCAGCGAGGTCCGCAAGAACGATCCGATCGTCAAGATCGTCGACAATGATCCGCTGTTGATCGAACGCCTCGAAGCGGAGCGGTCACAGGTGATCGCCAAGCTGGAAGCGGCTCAGTCGGCGGTAAAGACCGCGACGGTCGACCTGTTCCGCATGGAAGATCTGTTCGAAAAGGGCCTTGCGGCGAGGCGCGACTATGAACAGGCGGAAATTCGCGTCGAAGAGCTCCGATCGCGCGTCGCCGAAGCGGCCGCCGAAATCAACCGGATCGACGTCAACATCACGCGCCAGTCGGCGCAGATCGTCCGTGCGCCGCGCGATGGCGTCATCCTGCGGGTTGACGCCGGCGATGCCGCGACATTCGTCGCCGCCGGGCAGCGCATCGCGACCTTCGTGCCTGACAATGTCGAGCGGGCGGTGGAGATATTCATCGACGGGCGCGATGTCGCGCTCATTGAGCGCGGCGCCCAGGTCCGGCTCCAGTTCGAAGGCTGGCCGGCCGTGCAGTTCTCGGGCTGGCCGTCTGTGGCGGTCGGCACCTTTGGCGGCGTCGTCGCCGCGGTCGATCCGTCCGCCGATGCCGCTGGCCGGTTCCGCGTGCTCGTCGTCGAGGACAAGAGCGATCCAAATCCATGGCCGGACGCCAGTTTCATCCGCTTCGGCGCGAAGGCGCGCGGCTGGGTGTTGCTTGAGACCGTTTCAGTCGGATACGAACTGTGGCGACAACTGAACAATTTCCCGCCGGAGTTCGTCCAGCGGCCGGCATTGTCCGCATCGACGTCCAGCGGGGGCGGCGAATGATTTCGGTTCCGGCGGCGTTCCGACGGCTTGCCGCGATTGTCCTCCTGGCGCTCGTGCCCATGAGCGCCGCGCGGGCCGACGCGCAGGCCGAAACGGCGTCTCTGCCGCTCCAGGTCGACGAGGTGCTGGCCGCGTCAGCGACGCATTTTCCCTCGATCCTCGAAGCGCTCGCGCGTCGCCGCGGCGCGGAAGGCGACGCGCTCGCCTCGCAGGGCGCCTTTGACCTCGTGTTCTCCGTAGACGGATTTGATCGCGTCGGCGGCTTCTATAGCGGCCGCACCGTTGAATCGAAGGTCGAGCAGCGCCTGCGGCCGCTCGGCGCGCGAATCTACGGCGGTTACTCGATTTCCGACGGCGATTTCCCGATTTATGAAGACCAGTATTTCACCAATACGGGCGGGGAAGCCAAGGTGGGCGCGATCCTGTCGCTGCTTCGCGACCGTTCGATCGACAAGGAGCGCTTCAACGTCATCGACGCCCGCCTCGCCCTGCGCCAGGCCGACTTCGACGTCCTGCTCACCCGGGTCGGCGTCCAGCACAAGGCGCTGCTCGCCTATTGGCGCTGGGTCGCCGCCGGTCGCCAGCTGACCGTATACGAACGGTTGTCGCGGATCGCCCGCGATCGCCAGGCGGGACTTGAAGAGCAAGTGGAAAGGGGCGCGAGGGCGGCGATTTTCCTCACCGAGAACCGCCAGAACATCACCCGCCGCGAGCGGCTCGTCGCCGAGGCGGCGCGCGACTTCGACATCGCGGCGAACAATCTCTCGTTCTATTATCGCGGCGCCAATGGCGAACCGGTAATTCCCGGCCGCGATCGATTGCCGCCGGACGGCGTGCTCGACGCCTCGGAGGCCGAGGTGGCCATTGGCCGGGCCGAGCCGGTCGCCGAGGCGCTTGCCGACCGTCCGGAGCTTGAAATCCTCCGTACCGCCCAGGAGCGGGCCCGGCGGAAGGTCGCGCTCAGCGAAAACGACCTCAAGCCAAGGCTTGACGTAAACGCGGAATTGTCGAGCGACTTTGGCGACGTGGCCGAAGGCGGGATATCGCGGGACTCCACCGACGCCGTCGTGGGTCTGCGCTTCTCGGTGCCGCTGCAACGACGCGACGCGAAGGGCCGGCTCGCCCGGGCGCGCGCCGAACTTGAGGCAGTTGAACAGCAGCGCCGCCGCGCTCGCGACGAGATCGAACTCGAAATCAGGAACATTCTTGTCAACCTTGCGACCTCCGCGCGGATCGCGCGCATCGCCGAGCAGGAAACCACCCAGGCCGAAGCAATGGAAAACGCCGAGCGCCAGCGGTTCGCCAGCGGCGCGAGCGACTTTTTCCTTGTGAACGTCCGTGAGGAAACGACCGCCGACGCGCGCATCCGGGAGCTGCTGGCCCAGCTCGAAATCCGGCTCGCGCGCGCAAACTATGACGCCTCGACGGTCGACCTCGAGCGGCTCGGTATCGCCGATGCGGCCGCAATCGCGCCGCCAGCCGCGTCCGTCGCGGAATGGCCGGAACCGGCGCGCTAGGCTTCGCGCGACCTCTTCGCGCCAGGCCTCGCCGGCTATTCGGGCGCCGTTGCGTCGGAGCCGCCGAAAGCGGCAGGGAAGTCCTTGTACTTCGGCAGGCCGTCCTTCATTGGGAGCACGGTTTCCTGGTAGTTGACGTGGAGGCCGGGGTTGAAGTCGAGCGAGGGCAGGGTCGACGCGAATATGTCAACGACGCCGAGCGTCGGATGCGCGTTCATCAGATGTCCGCCGCATAAGGAACAGTAGGTGCGGGCGCTCATTGGCGTCTTGTTGTACGTCGCCACGTGTTCGGCGCCTGACGCGATCCTGACGTTCGCCGGGGACCACAGGGTGAACGCGTTCAATGGGCCGCCCGACCAGGACCTGCAGGAACGGCAATGGCAATACCCCATCCCCTCAGGTTCGCCCGACGCTTCAATCCTGACCGCGCCGCAAAAGCATTCGCCTTCGTAGGTCATAAGGATCCTCCCTTGACGCATCATAGTACCACCGTCAACGCCGTCGGGTCGATGATTGATCGCCGGCTCGGTCGAACGTCGGTTGCAAGCCCGCCGCGCACTTGACCGGGCGGGGATTTGCAATGACCGTCACGACCTTGTTGAACCGGGGCGCGCCATGACGCCGACCATCACCGCATTCGCCAGTTCGCCTGACCGCGGCCGTGGCCTCGCCCGGGACATGCCCGTGCGTTGGGCGCTGGAGGAAGTAGGGCAGCCCTACGAAGTCGAACTTGTCTCGTTCGAAGCGATGAAGGCGCCGGCCCATCGCGCGCGCCAGCCTTTCGGGCAGATCCCCACCTATCAGGAGGGCGATCTTGTCCTGTTCGAATCCGGCGCAATCGTTCTGCATGTCGCCGGACGTCTGCCGGGCCTCCTGCCAGAGGAACCGGCGGCGCGGGCGCGAGCCATTGGCTGGATGTTCGCCGCGCTCAGCACGATCGAACAGGCCATCCTCTACCGGGAGATTCCAACGTATACGGAGCGGGACCGGCCCTGGTTCGAGGCGCGAAAGCCGATCCTCGACGATCAGGCGCGACGCCGGCTTGCGGACCTGTCGGATCGGCTCGGGCGCGCCGACTGGCTCGACGGCGCGTTCTCGGCCGGCGACCTGCTGATGGTGCAGGCCCTGCGTCGCCTCGGCTCATCCAGGCTGCTCGAAGAGCGGGCGAACCTCGCCGCCTATGTTGCCCGCGGCGAGGCGCGTCCCGCATTCAGGCGCGCATTCGCTGCGCAGCGCGCGGCCTTCGAGGCCGCATCGGCGCAGCGCGGCGGCGACTGACGCCGAAGCGAAGCCGTCAAAGCCGGCGCATGTCGAACGTCGTTGGCAATTCCGGCGATGGCGGCGGCTCGCGCAGGATAAAGCTTCCGGGCGCGGAGCCAAAGGCGGCGAAGCGCGACTTCATGCGACTGTCCGCCTCAAGAGCATTCACCGGCTGAACTTCATAATTCCGCCCGCCGGGGTGAGAGGTGTAATAGGTGCAGCCGGCGACCGAGCGTTCGTTCCTCAGGTCGTAGACGTCAAAAACGAGCGGCCCGTGGGGCGGGATCGTCGGGTGCAGGCACGACGCCGGCAGCCACGTTCGAAACCTGACGCCCTGCAGGTGGGAGTAGCCTTCGCCGCCCTCGACCGGCGTCAGGGGCAGCCGCCAGCCATTGCACGCGATCGCGTATCTCGTGGGGTCGAGGCCGTCGACGCTGACCTGGATGCGGTCGAGGGAGGAGTCGACGAACCGCGCGACGCCGCCGACGATCCCTTCCTCGCCGAGCACGTGCCAGGGCTCGAGGGCCGACCGCAACTCGATTCGCGCTTCCGGCGCCTCCAGCCTGCCGAGCAGCGGAAAGCGGAAGTCGTACTGCGCCCGGAACCAGTCGATGTCGAACGGCGTGCCGAGACCCGTCGACAAGTCGGCAAGCACCCGCCTGAAGTCCTGCAGCAGGAAGTGCGGCAACATGAACTTGTCGTGCAGCGCGGCGCCGTGCCGGATCAACGGCGCCCGGCAGGGTTCGCGCCAGAACCAGGCGATCAGCGCCCGGAGGATCAATGCCTGGGCGATGTTCATGCGCGGATGCGGCGGCATCTCGAAGCCGCGGAACTCCACGAGGCCAAGGCGGCCGGTTGGGCCGTCGGGCGAATAGAGCTTGTCGATGCAGATTTCCGACCGGTGGGTGTTGCCCGTGACGTCGGTGAGAAGATGCCGGAAAATGCGGTCCACGAGCCAGGGCGGGCAGTCCGCGCCGGTGGCATGCAGAGGATCCGGCGTCTGCTTCAGGGCAATTTCCATTTCATAGAGGACGTCCTGGCGCGCCTCGTCGATGCGCGGCGCCTGGCTCGTCGGTCCGATGAAAAGGCCGGAGAAGAAATAGGACAGGCTCGGATGGTTCTGCCAATAGCGCACGATGGAAGCGAGAAGGTCCGGGCGCCGCAGGAACGGGCTGTCCGCCGTGGTCGCGCCGCCGACGACAATATGCGCGCCGCCGCCCGAACCCGCAGGGCGGCCATCGATCATGAACTTCGACGCCTCCATGCGGCATTCCCTGGCGGTCTGGTAGACCGCTTCGGTGATCGCGACCTGTTCGCGCCATGAATGCGCCGGATGGACGTTAACTTCGATCACCCCGGGATCGGGCGTCACCTTGATGACGTTGATCCGCGAATCCGGCGGGGGCGGATAACCTTCGACATGAACAGGCAGATCCGTCGCGGCGGCGGCTTCCTCAACCGCGGCGACAAGGTCGACGAATTCGTCGCCGGAGCGCACCGGCGGCAGAAAAACGCAGATGACGCCGTCGCGGGGTTCAACCGTCAGCGCCGTTCGCACGGCGGGGCCGCCGCCATAGAATCCGGCGCCAGGCGGCACGTCTTCATACTCAGGAGCCGGAGGCTCCGCGGGCGCCATCGGCGCGTCGGGACCCGGCGGCGACTGGAACACCGGATCGCGCGCGGGCAGGGCGCCGCGCGCGGCGAACGGGTCGAGCGGGATAATTTCCGGGCGGCGCGACGGGTCCAGATAGGCGAGGGAGCCGAGCGGCAGCCGGAACCCGGAGGGGCTGTCGCCGGGCTTTAGGAAGAGCTTGCCCCGCCGGGTCCGCCAGCGCTCCGACCCCCAACGATAAGCGCGCCGGAGAGCCCTTGCCTGCGGGTACTGCGCATGCAGCGGCAGGACGAAGGCCGCCGGCGCGCCAAGGCCGCGCTCAAACACCTTGACGAGGCGAGCGCGCTCTTCGGGGTCGTCGAGCCTGTTGTCGATCGGATCCACATTGGCCGGCAGTTCAGCCTCGCGCAGCACATAGGCCGCCGCGTCCTCATAGGCGGGCGCGGCGCAGTCCGCATCAACCTCGAGCGCATCGCACAATGCGCCCATGAACCGCTCGGCGTCGGCGACGCCGGCGGTTCTGGGGCCGTTTTCCTCGGCAATGCGGCTTTCATTCGTCCAAAGAGGAAATCCGTCGCCGCGCCAGTAGAGCGCGAACGCCCAGCGCGGCAGCTGCTCGCCGGGATACCATTTGCCCTGCCCGTGGTGCAGTAGGCCGTTCGGCGCGAACCGGTCGCGCAGCTTTCGGATGAACTTGTCGGCATAGGCGCGCTTCGTAGGGCCAACGGCCTCGATGTTCCACTCCGGCGCGTCGCGGTCGGTGGAGGCGACGAACGTTGGCTCGCCCCCCATGGTCAGCCGCACGTCGCCGTCGTCGAGCAGCCTGTCCACATGGTCGCCCGTGGCGATGATCTTGCGCCAGTCGGCGTCCGTGAACGGATAGGTAATGCGCGCCGTCTCTTCCACGCGGCGCACGTCCATGTGGAACGAGAACTCCACTTCGCACGGCTCGTGGCCGCCGGATATGGCGGCGGCGGTCGTCGGCGACGGCGTTGCGGCGAGCGGCACGTGACCCTCGGCCGCGAACAGGCCCGACGTCGGATCGAGGCCGATCCAGCCTGCGCCTGGCAGGTAGACCTCGGTCCAGGCGTGCAGGTCGGTAAAGTCGGCCTCCGGGCCCGACGGCCCTTCGATCGGCAGTTCGTCCGCCTTCAGCTGAATGAGGTAGCCAGAGACGAAACGCGCGGCGATTCCGAGCCGGCGCATCAGGGCGACCATCAGCCAGGCGGAATCGCGACAGCTGCCGAGCGCTTTCTCCAGCGTCTCCTCCGGCGTCTGGACGCCCGGCTCCATGCGGACCGTATAGGCAATGGCCTGTTGCAGGCGCTGGTTGACGCCGACCAGGAAATCATTGGTCGTGAGGCCTTCGGCGTCCGGGTTCGCGGCGACAATCCGCTCGCCGCCATGGCGCCATTCGTCTTCTTCCCTGGCGACAAGCGCCTCGAACAGCGGGCCGCCGGGCACCGGCTCCAGATAGGGGGCGAGGTCCTTGCGCGTGTCGGCGTCGTAGCCGAATGGCGTGAACGTGGCGTGATCCTCAAGGAAGAAGTCGAAGGGATTGATCGGCGCGAGGTCCGCGACGAGATCGACCGTGACGGAAAATCTTCTGGTTCTTTCCGGAAACACGAGACGGGCGAGGTAATTGCCGAAGGGGTCCTGCTGCCAGTTGAGAAAATGCGCCTTCGGCTCCACCTTGAATCCGTAGGACAGAATGCTCGTGCGGGTATGCGGCGCTGGACGCAGGCGGACGACCTGAGGTCCCAGCGTGATCAGCCGGTCGTATTCGTAGGTCGTCCGGTGGGTGAGCGCGGCCCTGATGCCCATTGAATGCGGTTCTCCCGATCAATTCGTCGTATCGCGTCGCCGTCGTTGGAACTTTCGTGCGCGGGCAGTCTTTTCCACTCACTGCCGTCGCCGTTCTTGCCGCGTGGCGCGGCTTGCCGATTACGCTTCGATGTGAAATTCCGTAGACTGGTATAAAGGTCTATGCTGTTGAGGAAAAGCTAAGAGGGGACGGCGATTTCCGGTCGCGTCGCCAAAATACGTCAACCGGCGACGAACCCTGATGTCGCGACAACTGCAGGAGGCGGCGATCTACGACGAGATGGGCACTGACGACCTGGTTCGCGCGCCCTACCGTTCGGTAAAGGCGTGGATTGACGATGAGGGTCTCACGACGCTGGAGAAGAAACTCCGCGACGCCGAGACGATCTTCCGAAAAGTCGGCATCACGTTCTGCGTCTATGGCGAAGGGGGCGACCCGGAGCGGCTGATCCCGTTCGACCTTATTCCCCGCGTTTTTGCCGCCTCGGAATGGGCGCGCCTGTCCCGCGGCGTCGAACAGCGGGCGAAGGCGCTCAATCGCTTTATCTGGGATGTGTACCACGACCGAGACATCATCAAGGCGGGCCTGATCCCGGAGGCGCTCGTCATTGAAAACGCCGCCTACCAGCCCTCGATGATCGGCGTCGATCCGCCGGCGGGCGTCTACAGCCACATTGTCGGCGTGGATCTCGTCCGGACGGCGGACGACCAGTTTTACGTCCTCGAGGACAACTGCCGCACGCCGTCCGGCGTCTCCTACATGCTGGAGAACCGGGAGATCATGATGCGGCTGTTCCCGGCGCTGTTCGACGCGGGCGCGGTGGAGCCGGTGGAGACCTATCCGGCGATGCTCAGGCGCACGCTCGCCAGCGTCAAGCCGCCGCTCTGCGAGGGGACGCCGACAGTCGTCATCCTGACGCCGGGCCCGTTCAACAGCGCCTTTTACGAACACTGCTTCCTCGCGGACGAAATGGGCGTCGAACTCGTTGAGGGCCCTGACCTCTATGTGGAGGACAATCGCGTCTACATGCGCACAACCTGCGGGCCACAGCGCGTCGACGTGATCTATCGTCGTATCGATGACGAATTCATCGACCCCAAGCGGTTCCGCGCCGACTCCATGCTCGGCGTGCCGGGCCTCATCGACGCCTATGAAGCGGGCGGCGTGACCCTCGTCTCCGCGCCTGGCGCCGGCATAGCCGACGACAAGGCGGTCTATACATACGTGCCGGACATGGTGCGGTTCTATCTTGGCGAGGAGCCGCTCCTCGACAATGTGCCCACATGGAAATGCGCGGACCCCGACGATCGCGCCCATGTCCTTGCGCACATCGATGAGCTTGTCGTGAAGGACGTGCACGGATCGGGCGGCTATGGCATGTTGATCGGGCCGCACGCCAGCGAAAGCGAGCGCGAGGCTTTCCGTGAAAAGATCAAGGCGAAGCCAAACGCCTACATCGCGCAGCCGACGCTGGCGCTGTCGACGTGTCCCACGCTTGCCGGCGGGGAATTCGGGCCGCGGCATGTGGACCTCCGGCCGTTTGCGCTGGTTGGCGCGGACGCGTCGGGCGAGATGTCCGTTGCCCTGACGCCCGGCGGGCTGACGCGGGTGGCCCTCAAAAAGGGTTCCCTCGTCGTCAACTCCAGCCAGGGCGGCGGCGTCAAGGATACATGGGTTCTCAGAGGAGAGAGTTGAGCATGGCGCTGTTGAGCCGCACCGCGGAGAATCTGTTCTGGATCGCGCGCTATGTGGAGCGCGCCGAGAACATGGCGCGCCTGCTCGACGCTGGCAAACGCATGGCGGCGCTGCCCGACGACAAGGCCGCTCGCGCCGAGTGGGAGGCCGTGCTGGCCGCCGCTGGCGTACTCGGCCAGTTCCACGCGCACTATGACGAGATAAACCAGAACAATGTGGTCGATTTCGTCGCCTATTCACCGCTCAACCCTTCGTCGATCCTGTCCTGCGTCGCCCATGCCCGGGCCAACGCCCGGGCCGTGCGCACTGCGCTGACGATCGACATGTGGGAGGCGATAAACGAATTCTGGCTGGAGCTGAACGCGCGGCCGAAAGTGCGCGCGGGCGACGGCGGCCTTGCGCCGTTCCTTGAGTGGATCAAGCGAAATTGCGCCCTGTTCCGGGGCGTCGCGGATTCAACCCAGTTGCGCAATGACGGTTACGACTTTCTCGGCCTTGGCACCTTCATTGAACGGGGCGACTGCACGGCGCGGCTGCTGGACGTCAAGAACTTCGCCTTCCACCGCAAGGACGAGCCGGCGTCCGGGCACGAAGCGTTCCACTGGACGACGATCCTGCGCGCCACCTCGTCGCTTCGGTCCTATAACTGGGTTTACGGCGGCGGCTTTGACGCTCGCGAAGTGGCGGATTTCCTCATACTCAATCCGTACTCGCCGCGATCGCTGCGGCATTCCATGGAAAAAGTGAGCGAGCACCTGAACCGCCTGGCGCGCCTTTATGCGGCCCGGCACGATTGCCACGAGATTTGCGCCAGTCTGTACACGGAGCTGACCGACAGCGAGATCGACGGCGTCATCGAAGGCGGCCTACACGACTTCCTCACGCGGTTCGTGGCGCGCAATAACTGGCTTTCCGCGCAGATCGCACGCGATTATTATTTTTCCTCCGCCTCGCCTTTCGCGGGGCCGGCGGACGTCGGTTCCGGCGACGCCCCTGAAAGCCAGATGCCGGCGAACGTCCGGACAGGCGGCGAGACGAAGGGCGAGCCAAAGTCCCGGACCCAGGCCCAGTCAAAGGCCCAGCAAAAGACGAGGAACCGCGCCGTCGGCTGAGCGCCGGCGCCGTCTTCCGACGGGCATCGCTCGCCTGCGCGCCGACGCGGGAATACGTTACTTGACCGCGCAGGCGGCGCGCCCATAACGGAACGGCAAGGGCGGCCGGCGCATGCTTGTCGCCCGACGTTCGCCGCGGCCGTATTTCGCGGCGATAGAACTGGTTTGAAAGCAATGACCTACTGCGTAGCGATCCGGCTTCGCGCCGGCCTCGTCCTGCTCTCCGACACCCGCACCAATGCCGGCGTCGACAACATTTCCCGATTCCGGAAGATGTTCACTTGGTCCGTCCCTGGCGACCGCGTGATCGCCATGATGACGGCCGGCAACCTTGCCGTGACCCAGTCGGTGATCTCAAATCTGCAGGACGCCCTCGACGATCCGGACTGGCAGGGCGAGACCGTTCTGAATGCGCCGTCCCTTTACCGGGTCGCCGAAATGGTGGGCGAGCGGATGCAGAACGCCATCGGCAAATGGGGACCCGGCCTCTCGGCCGAAGGGGAATCCGGCGCCTCGACGATGATCGTCGCCGGCCAGCGGGTCGGCGGCCAGCCGCGCCTTTTCATGGTGTATTCCGCCGGCAACTTCATTGAGGCCACCGAAGACACTCCCTTCTTCCAGCTTGGCGAGTTCAAGTACGGCAAGCCGATCATCGACCGCGTCATCAATTATGATTCAACCCTCGAGGACGGCCTGACCGCCTGCCTCCTGTCGATGGATTCAACCATCCGCTCAAACTTGTCGGTGGGCATGCCGCTTGATCTCGCCATGATCCCGACTGACGCGTTCTCCTTTGCGGAGCACCGGCGGATCGACGCCGACGACCAGAACTATCACGCCATGAGCGAGGCGTGGTCGGCGGCCCTTCGCGACGGCTTCATCAAGCTGCGCGAAGCCCCCAAATGGGGGTAGGGCGAGGCGCGCGAGGCTGGCGCGGCGTCGGGGCGGGACCTAAGGTTCCGCCATGGCGGACGGGCTGATCCTTCCTTTCATTCTCGGCCAGGCGACAATGGCCCTGTGCGCGTTTGCGCCGCTTGCAAGGGCGTATCCCGGCGCCGGCTGGTTTGCCGGCGTTCTCGCCTGTTTCCTCGGCCTTTTCGCGATTGTCCTGTGGAAGGATTCGATCGGCGGCGGGGCCGTCGCCCGGCTCGATGTCGCGATAGGTTTCGTCATGGCAGCCTGCCTGTTTCTGCACGGGCAATCGTTAGCGGCTCAACGCCAGCTCAACTTCCGTCCGCATTCCTATCTGTTTGCGCCGGCCTTCGCCGCGGCGATCCTGACGGGCGATCAAGCGCGCGCGATCCTCGTCGACTCAATGATCGTCGCCAATGCGCTCGCGGTCGCCGGCTCGGGCGGCGCAATAGTCGCTTGTGTCGGGCGCCGCCGGCCTCGTTTCGACGGATGGGCGGTCATCGCGCCCTATGCTCTCCACTTCGCGAGCAGCGGGGTCATCGGTCTCGGCCTCATCCAGCACCTGTGCGAACGGATCGGGCCGGCGTTCGCGCCGGATGCGTTGACGCTCCTGACGTTCCTCGCGTTCGGCGGTCTGGCGGGCATGTCGGGGCTCGCCCTTCGCGCAGGCCCTTCGGGATCGGCGCCGATTCCACAAGGAGCTCAGCCAAGGTCTCAGCCAGAGTCTCGGCCAGAGTCTGGGCCAGAGTCTGGGCCAGAGTCTGGGCCAGAGGCCCGGCCCGTTCCCCCTCCTGCGGCACATCCCCGAGCGCAACTGCGCGACGATGAACTTCGCCGGATACAGGCGGCGCTATGCCGGGCAATGTCCGAGGATCGTCTGTTCGAGCGGCCGACCTTGCAGGCGCGGGATCTGGCCGACGCCGTGGGGCTTGGCGAGGACGCCGTCGCCGAAGCGATCCGGCGCGGGCTTGGCGCCAATTACTTTGATTTCATCAATGGGGCACGCATCGCAGAAGCCAGACGGCTCTTGCGTGAAACCGGACTTTCGGTGGCGGACGTCCAGAACGCCGTCGGCTTCAACTCCAAGTCGTCATTCTATGTTGAGTTCAACAAGCGCGTTGGCCGGACGCCGGGCGCGTTTCGGCGCGACTCCGCGCTGGAAGACGTCCGACTTTCGGAAAGTCGGACGACCGGGAACCAGGGCGGGGCATAGGCGAGCCGGGGTGGTCGCAGATATGGGCGGCCGACACGCCGGAGGTCTACCAATGCTCCATCCCCCAGCGTCAAATCGAGCTTTGCCAAATAGAACCCGGCCCAATCGACCCGCATCCCATCCCCTTGTCCTGTTCCTGCTCGCGGTCTGCGTCCTCGTTGGCGGCTGCGCCGGCCAGTCGAGTGGCAAATTGAGCAGTCAGTTGAGCGGCCAATCACTCGACCCGCCACTCGACCCGCCACTCGATCCGCCGCTTGACCCGTCGATGGCCGTCGGGCCGGCGCGCGCGCTCGTCCTCTCTGGCGTCCACGTCGTCAATCCGGCAGACGGCTCCGTGCGGCGCGGCGCGACCGTCGAGATCGCTGACGGCGTCATCATTGACGTTCGCGACGAGGGGCCGGCTGACGTCAGGACCGGCGCCGCACGCCCGAATGTTCGCGGGCTCTACGCGACGCCGGGGCTGATCGACGCCCATGTCCACATTTTCGACGCGCGCGATTTGCGCATGAACGCGCTTTTCGGCGTCGCCGCCGTGCGCAACCTCGACGGCTGGGACTGGCATCTCTCCCTGCGGGATGAGCGGGGGCGCTCTCGCGCCATGCTGTCGACGGCCGGCCGCCAGTTCCAGCTCGGGGCCGATCGAAACGCCGGCGAGATTGTCGCCGGCATCCAGGCAGAGCGCGCCGCGGGCGTCGACTGGGTGAAGCTCTATGACGATCTCGACGCCGCAACGCTGCGGCGCGTCGCCGACGTTCGGGACGCGCTCGGTGTGAAGGTGACGGGCCATCTGCCCGACGATCTTCCCGCGACGGCGGCGATTGACGCCGGCGCTTTCGATGACATCGCCCACGCCGAGGAACTTCTCGCCGCGATGACGCTGGAATTCGGCGACTGGCGCGACGGCGTCGAGGCTGTCGCCGAGCGGATGCGGGCGCATGACGTCGCGCTGACGACGACGCTCGTCACGAATGACGGCATCGCCCGACAGGCGAGGGACTTCGACGCGGCGATTGCGCAGCCGCAAAACCGCTATGCCCCGCCTTTGCTTCAGGCATTCTGGGCCTCGGATTATAATCCGTACCGGATGCATCCGTCAGCGGAGGGCGCACGCCGGCTGTCCGTCCTTGCGGCTGACGTTGGAGCGCTGTCGGTCGCCCTCGCTGGCAAGGGGGTCACGCTTCTCGCCGGGACCGATGCGCCGAATCCGGTCGCCGTCCCCGGTTACTCCATCCATGAGGAACTCGCCCTGCTGGTCGAGGCGGGACTTTCGCCTGCCGCGGCGCTGCGCGCGGCGACGACGGATCCGGCGCGGCGGCTCTTTCCCGGCCGTGGCCTCGGATTGATTCAGCCGGGCGCCGCTGCAAGCCTGATCCTCAGCGTCAAAAATCCGCTTACAGACATAAGCGCTTTGCGCGGGCCGGCGGCGATCGTCCGGGAGGGAAGCTATACATCCGAGGCCGGGATTGAGGCCGCGAGGGCGCGTCTCGCGGCCGCCTATGCCCGCGACCGGTCGATGATCGAGCCATTCTCGCCCGAAGGCGCCGATGCGGTCATCGCGGCGGTCCGGTCGGCGATCCGGCGCGGCGCGACGCCGCCAATGTCCGAGCCGGGCCTGACATCGCTCATCTGGATGCAGCGAAAGTTCGGCAATGACGATGCGGCATCGTGGCTGCTTGCCTTGCGCCGGGAGGCGTATCCGGACGCGTCGCCCATCGACTGGCGCAATTCGCGTCCAGCCGGCCGGAAACGCTCTGGGCCGCCTCACGAAATGGCAATGGAACGAAGTCCGCGCTGATGCGTTCCCCCTTTGAAGTTTCATGAAGGGGTAGCGACATGAAGACCTTGATCCTTGCGACGTCTGCGCTTGGCCTCGCGGCCGGCTGCACCGCCTCCGGGACCGCCGAGCGCAACGCGATCTATGGCGCCGGCGCGGGCGCAGCCGCGGGCGCCATTGCCGGCGAAGTCATCGCCGGCCGTCCTGGCCGCGGCGCGGCCTACGGGGCCGCCATCGGCGCGGTTGGCGGCGCCATCGTCGGCTGCGAACGCTCCCGCGAATGCTGGGGTCGGGCTCGCAATTCCGACCGTCGCTACTATGACCGTCGCGCGCGCCGCTATTACTACGTCGACCCGCAATACGGCGACACCTGGTGGGAGAACGGCGAATTCCGCAGCTACGGACGTAATCGTCCGTAAGCGGTGCGACACCCATCATCCGTCCCGGCGCGCAAGAGCGTCGTTCTGAAACTCCGACCCCAAAGGAGGCATCAATGCTAGGTTGGGCGCTGACGTTTTTCATCATCGCGATCGTCGCGGCCGTGTTCGGTTTTAGCGGCATCGCCGCCGGAGCCGCCGGCATTGCGAAGATCCTGTTCTTCATCTTCATCGTGCTGTTCATCGTGGCGATGCTGGCGCGGGCGTTGCGCGGCCGGCCGCCGGTGTAGCTGGCGCTGGCGGGCTCTCCGCCGGCGATTTGCGACGGGCAAGTCGTGCGCGACAAGCTGAATGAAGCGGCCGCCGGGTTCGCCCGGCGGCTTTTTCCGTTTGCATTGCCAGGGAGCGCCGTTCGGAAGCGCTATCCGCCGATCAGGAAATGCGCCGTCAGGACACTGACGGGTTTCGCTCGCTCCTGCTGCCACGCTTCGGCATGAACGCTCGCCATCCGCCGGCCGAGCTTCACGATGCGCGCCGTCGCGTAGAGGTTTTCCGCCTTGCCCTGGCGCAAATAGTCCACCGTGATGTCGATTATTTTCGGCTGGCGCGGCTGGTCTGCCGCGAGATGGACGCGGGCTGTCGCGGTCAGCTCCAGGAACGACGCGATCGCGCCGCCGTGCAGGGCGCGGATGACATGATTGCCGATCAGCTTTTCGTCAAATGGAAGCGTCGCAAGGATTTCATCGCCGGCGATCTTGATCTGAAGGCCCATCAATTGCGCGAACGGGCTGCGGGCGATGACGCCGAGGAGCGCAGCGGCCCGGTCGTGCGGCAGGTCGCGTGGCCGCTCATCTGACCCCTCGGCGGGGCCGGCATCCGGGCCCGCGCTCATCGCGCGCCGCCCCCCGCCGCAAGGTCGCGCCGCGCAGCATCCCCGGTGATCGCAAAGGCGCCGGCCGCGCTCGCCACGATGCGCGTGCGCTCGCCCTGATAGGCGATCGCCCGGGTGAAGCAGACGGAACGGGTCGTATGGTAGCACTCGGCTTCGGCGAGGATGTCCACATGCGGCTTTGCCGGTCGCATATAGTCGATCCGGAGGTCGAGCGTCGCAACCTGCAGGACGGATTTCAGCCGCAAGGCGCAGGAAAGGCCGCACATCGAATCCAGCATTGTCGTGATGACGCCGCCGGCGACCACGCCGGTCTCAGGGTCGCCGACAAGATGCTCGCGATACGGCAGAACCCCGAACAGAGTCGTGTCGTCGGCATCTAGAATCTGAAACCCGATTTCGCGGATAAACGGGATCGCCGCGGTCACTCTTTCCTTGTTCTGGAGCAGCGCCTGGCGGAACTCCGACCTGTCATTGCGCGCGGGCGATCCGGCGTCCTTGTTGGGTGGCGGCATTGAGGCTCCCCGGGTCGGCGTTCAGGCTGGCGTGACGCGGTTGGCGCGCCCTCGCGAGGCGAAGAGGGCGGGGCCGTCGACAGACGCCCGGGCGAAGGATAAACCGGTTCATCGCACCTGCGAAAGGGGAAGGCAGCCATGATATTGAAACGCCTAGGCGACCTGGCGGCGCAGCCGGCAGATCCGCTTCTGTCGATCATCGGGGCGTTTCGCGCCGACGAGCGACCCGGCAAGATCGACCTCGGCGTCGGCGTCTACAAGGACGCCAGCGGCGCGACGCCGATCATGCAGGCTATTCGTTCGGCGCACGGAAGAATTGCCGATCTTGAAACGTCAAAGGTCTATCTCGGCCCAAAGGGCTGGCCGGGTTTCGCCGAAGCGGCGAAGGGGCTGATTCTCGGCGAAGGCGAGGCCGCCGGCCTTTCCGGTCGCGCCGTCGCGACCCCCACGCCTGGCGGATGCGGCGCCCTGCGGCTAGCCGGCGAACTTCTCCGCCGCGGCCGGCCGGACGCTAAAATCTGGGCTTCCGATCCGACGTGGGCGAACCACAAGCCGATTTTTGCGGCCTGCGGGTTCGAGATGGTCCACTATCCCTACTTCGACCGCGACAACGGCCTGCTCGTCGAGCCGATGCTCGCAGCGCTCGAGGGCGCCGCGCCGGGCGACGTCGTGCTGCTGCATGGCTGCTGCCACAACCCCACGGGCGAGGACCTGACGCATGAGGCGTGGAGCGCCGTTTCCGACCTCATTATACGGAAGGATCTCCTGCCGCTTGTCGACGTCGCCTATCATGGCCTTGGCGACGGCATGGACAAAGACCTCGCCGGCATGCGCGCGCTCATCGCGCGGGCGCCGGAGGCGATCGTCACCTATTCCTTCTCAAAGAACATGGGGCTTTATCGCGACCGCGTTGGCGCGATAATGTTCCTTGGTCAGACGAAAGAGGAAGCCGCCGCCGTCGACACCCATATCCTCGCCGCCGCGCGCCAGAGCTGGTCGATGCCGCCGACCTATGGCGAGGCGCTGGCCTATCTCGCGCTGTCCGAGCCGGCGTTGCGCACGGCCTGGATCGATGAACTCGCCGGGATGCGCGCACGCGTCGCCGGCCTGCGCGCCGGCGCGGCGCGCGCGCTCGGCGAGCGGTTCGGCAATGACCGGTTCGGGTTCCTGACCCGGCAGAAGGGCATGTTCTCGATGCTGCCCTTGTCGCGCGATGACGTGTCGGCCTTGCGCGATCGACACGCGATTTATGCCGCGCCCGACGGTCGGATAAATATATGCGGGTTGCCGGAGGACGCCATGGACCGGTTCGCCGCCGCCGTCGCCGATGTCGTGGGCGCCTGACCGCTCGCTGTCGCCGCTGGCCGGCGGGAGGCAATGCGACTGGCCAAATGGCAAGCGAGAAGGCAAGCGGCGGCGTTGGTCTGGATCCTGACTTTCGTCAGGATGACGGGGGCGATGCGGATAAGCGCCCGTTAACCACGTTGAAAATAAATCTATCGAACAAAACGCGTCGATAATTCCACATGCAAAACAATAAACTAGGCGAAAACTGCGCCGATTTCGCGGAAATCTATCGAACAGGTTTCCGCCGGCCCTATCCTTGGTCCCGCGCCATGGATGAGAGGCGGTGGTGCCCATCCGTACTTCACTGCCATGGCGCCGGCGAGCGGGCCGCGGCGTTGCCGGGGAGTTATATCCGGGTACGGACAGCGTCGTAGAAGCCCGCCGGGTCGGCCGTTTCGCAACGACGGGGAATTCAGCGCCGGG
>WGLS01000014.1 GCA_016125455.1 Alphaproteobacteria bacterium | reverse complement strand
TCCTGCGAAAAGCTGCCGAACGCACCGTAGATGCCCTGTGGAACACCATCGGACACCTCGTCAGCCTGTTCAGCCCCAACGAATGCGCCAACTACTTCGCCGCTTGCGGATACGATGCAGATTGAATGGAATCCGCTCTAGGCGCCGCACGGAGCCGAGACATCGCTGGGCGGGTCAGATTTGCGCTATCTTGCCCTTGGCGCGGTTGACGGTGTCGAACTTTCCTCAACATCGACGTCGCCCTCTACCGCATCGATGAACCTTGCGCGGGCTTCGCGCGGGCGTCGATCGACCTCGAGCGTAAACACGTCCGGACGCGAATAATGTCCCGCGATGTCGCATGCGGCCTTGGCTGCGCGGATGACGTTGAGCGAAGCCTCGGCGTAGAGGATGCCTTCGCCATCGAGAGGGCCGGCGATCACTTCGCCGCGCGGATCGATGATCGCCGACTGTCCGGTGTGTTCCCACTCGCCGAGCGGCTTCCAGCGATCTGGAATGTCGGCATTGCGCCGGATGCCCGCTGCGCAGATGACATAGGCGGCCGCCTGGCTGGAGAAGGCGCGCGAAAGCACAAGCTGGCGCGCCCAGCAGTATTCCTCCGGCCGCGGCGTTTTTTCCCAGCCCGGCCACAGGGCGCAATGGACCTGCGTTCCTTGCGCGGCGAGGGCGTATCCCGGCAGCATCATCTGGTGCTCCCAGCAGTTCAGGGCGCTGATGCGGGCATAGGGGCGTTGATGCGCGACGAGCCCGGCGCCGTCGCCGTCGGCCCAGATGATCCGTTCGGCGTGGGTCGGCTTCAGCTTGCGGTGCCGGCCGAGGATGCGGCCTTCGGCGCCAATCAAGAGCGCGGTGCAATATGCCGACCCGAGACTGTCAGGGTCCTTTTCCGCAACGCCGATCACGACGTCGCAGCCTGCTTCCCGGGCTGCCGCGCACAGGGCGTCGGTCTCAGGTCCGCCGAGCACGACGGCCTCGTCGAGATAGGCGGCGCTTGCCTCCCAGGTGAGGTCGACGACGCCGCCCTCGACCCAGAACGGGTAGCCGGGCAGCCAGGTCTCGCCGAATGCGGCAAGCTGCGCGCCGCCCCGGCCGGCCTCGCGAATCAGGTCGCAGGCCTTTTGCGTGGAGGCCGACCGGTCGAACAGGACCGGCGCGGCCTGGATTGCGGCGAGGCGGATCAGTGAGGTCGCGACGGGCATGGGCATGGTCAGTTTTCGCTCATTTGGCGGGCGCGCAAGTCGGCGGGCGGCGGAACGGGGCGGCGTCGCCGCCGCAGGGGCGACTGGTTGCGCAAGGCCCCTCACCAATTCGTGAGGTTTTAGGCCAGTGTTGCGCATGGGTCGCTTGGCGCCGGATTAACCGTTAAGTAAACATTGTCACAGGGTTCCATGGGGTTGAACGGGGTGCAGCATGATTCGAATTCTACTTCCGATTGCAGTGATCGCCGCTTTGCTTTTCGCGCCGATTTTCAGCGATCAGGTCCAAGGTTCCGACCTGGCTTCCGGTTCGGTGTCGCTGACCGGCCATGACTATGTCGGCAACACGGTGAACTGCTGGATCGGGCAGAATTTTTCGATTGCCGATGATTGCGCGCCGAAAGGCGGCACGAAAGGTCTTGCGATTTTCGCCGCGGTCTTCGTGTCGGCCGTTGCGGCGGTCCTTGGCATCGTCGGGCTTCTCCCGTTCATCGGGCGCCTGACGAGCATCGTGACCAGCATCGCCGGCGTGGTCGTCGTCGCGGCGATCGCGTTCTACGTGCTCCAGCAAGTCAATTCGGACGAAGGCCTGAATGGCGTTCAGTGGGGTTCATACCTCGCTGGCGGCGGCGGGCTCCTGACGCTCATTTCCGGCCTCGCCGGGATGCGCGGCAACCGATAGCCGACCAGAAGATCGGCCTGCCTTGCGCCGGGAGGGGGGCGAGGGGGCATCCTCATCAAGGCGCCGATCTTTTCGTCGCCCCGCGCTTAGCAGCAGCGCGGGGCGACATTCTGGTTTGAGCCGGCTTTGCTTCATCTTCAGAGGTGATGTGCTCGCGGGATCAAGGCCAGCGAGCGAGCGGCGGAAGTGACGACAGGATCGACTCCACATTGCCGCCCGTTTTGAGGCCGAATGTGGTGCCTCGATCGTATAGCAGATTGTATTCAGCGTAGCGGCCCCGCTGGATGAGCTGCTTTTCGCGGTCCTCGTCGCTCCACTGCTGGTCCATCCGTTTTTCCACAAGCGCTGGGTAGATTCCAAGGAACGCGCGACCGACGTCTTGCGTGAACTCGAAATCCTTTTCCCAGTCGCCGGTGTTGAGCCGGTCGTAGAAAATGCCCCCGACGCCGCGCGGTTCGTTGCGGTGGGGCAGATGAAAGTACCGGTCGCACCAGGCGGCGTATTCCTCATAGTAATGCGGGCTGTGGGCGTCGCATGCGGCGCGCATGGCCGAGTGAAAAGCCTCGGTGTCGTCGTGAGCCCGCGTTCGATAGGCGGGGTGCATTGGGTTGAGGTCGCCGCCGCCGCCGAACCAGTTTTCGGTCGTGACGATCATGCGGGTATTCATGTGCGCCGCCGGCGCATGCGGGTTCAGCGGGTGAGCGATCAGCGACACGCCGCACGCCCAGAAACGCGGGTCTTCTGAAGCGCCCGGTATCTGGTGACGAAACTCTTCCGAGAATTCGCCGTGCACCTCGGAGAAGTGGACGCCCGCCTTTTCAAAGACGCGTCCATGCAGCATCGCCATGACGCCGCCGCCCTGATCGTCATCGGCGCCGCCTCGCTTCCAGGGGGTTTCAACGAATCGCCCGGCGGCAGCGTCCGCATAGAGGTCGCCGCCCCTGGCTTCGAGGCGCTCGAAGGCGCCGCACAACTGGCGTTGCAGCGACCGGAACCATTCGCTTGCCCGTTTCTTCCGATCGTCCATGGTCTCGCTCATCGCCGCCTCCTTCTCTCACGATACGCCGATCTACATAGCCAATTCCCGGCGAAAGCGGAGCCTCCGCAACAGGCGTCGATCTATCGCGCATCCGTGCCGCGCCGGTCGGCTCAGAGAAGACGCCGCCGGGCATATTCGGCAAGGGTGATGACGCCCGCCATGGCGACGTTGAGGGACCGCGCGGCCGGGGCGAGCGGGATGCGAATCCGCAAGTCGACCGCTTCGTGGACCTGCGACGGCGCGCCGGCGCTCTCTCGTCCGAGGATGACGATGTCCGTCTGCCACAGATCGGCTTCCCACAGGGTCGCATCGGCTCGGGTCGTCAACAGGACGCGACGGCCGGCGCCGGTTGTCGCGGCCAGAAACGCCGTCCAGTCTGTATGGATCGTCGGCGGCGCGATGAGGCCATAGTCGAGGGCCACGCGGGCAAAGCGTTTCGACCCCAGTGGGAAACCGCACGGTTCAATCAGGTGCAGCCCCGCCCCGAAACAGGCCGCGGCGCGGGTGGCGGCGCCTGCGTTCTCGGCGATCTCGGGTTCAAAAAGGGCAAGTTGCACCGCCATTGCCAGGCCTCCGGGCGCGGGTTCCGGCGCAAACGGTCGCACGCAGTCCGAAAGTTCGGCAGGCGGCCAAACCAATCAGGCGGCGACGGCGTACCGCAACGCCGCGAGGACTTTCACGCGGCAACTGGCGGAGCGCAATTGATTTCGCCGGGCGCGGGCCAAAGCGACGCTAGGACGCACTCCGATTTTCTCGCGGATTCATTGCGACAGGGGTAGACAGCGCGTCATGCGGTTCGTGATACACGCGTCGCCGAGCGGTCGGGAACGGAAGGCGCGGGGCGCCGGGAACACAATCGAGCGGTTCAGCTTAGGGAAGACAATATGAGCGCAACCAGCGAATCCGATATCGGCCAGGGGTCCGGCGACGAGCAGCCGACCCGGCGCGATTTCATCCACCTGATGTCAGGGTCCGTCGCAGCGGTCGGCGCGGCGGCGGTGGTTATCCCGCTCGTCCACCAAATGAACCCTGCGGCGAACGTTCTCGCGCTCGCGACCAAGGAAGTCGACCTCTCGGCGATCGAGGTCGGCCAGGCGATCAAAGTGATGTGGCAGGGCAAACCGGTGTTCATCCGCCGCCGGACCGAAAAGGAAATCGAGGAAGCCGCCGCCGTTTCCCTCGGCCAGCTGCGCGACGCCAAGGCCCGCAACGACAATCTCTCCGGCTCGGACGATGCGACCGACGGCAATCGCGTGAAGGCGTCGGACGGCGAAGCGCGACCGGAATGGCTGGTCGTGGTCGGCGTGTGCACGCACCTTGGCTGCATTCCGCTCGGCACGGCCCAGGGCGAAGTGCGCGGCGACTATGACGGCTGGTTCTGCCCCTGCCACGGTTCGCACTACGACACCTCGGGGCGCATCCGGAAAGGCCCGGCGCCGGAAAACCTCGCCGTGCCGCCGTATCAGTTTCTGTCCGACGCAAAAATCAAGATCGGCTAAGGAGAAGGGTCGAGATGAGCCATCAGTCCACGTATGACCCGCAGACGGGCATTGAAAAGTGGCTGGACAAGCGACTGCCGGTCGTGCGTCTGGCCTACGACTCGTTCGTTGATTTTCCGACGCCGAAAAACCTGAACTACTGGTACACGTTCGGCGGCATTCTTGCGATCTGCCTCGTGGTGCAGATTCTGACCGGCGTCATCCTCGCCATGCACTACACGCCGCACAAGGACTTCGCCTTCGACAGCGTCGAGCACATCATGCGCGACGTGAACTATGGCTGGCTGATGCGCTACGTCCATGCGAACGGCGCGTCGATGTTCTTCATCGCGGTCTACATCCATATGTTCCGCGGGCTTTATTACGGCTCCTACAAGGAACCGCGCGAGATGCTCTGGATCCTTGGCGTGGTCATCTTCCTGCTGATGATGGCGACGGCGTTCATGGGATACGTGCTCCCCTGGGGCCAGATGTCATTCTGGGGCGCGACGGTGATTACCAACCTGTTCAGCGCCATCCCGCTTGTTGGCGAAAGCATCCGCACCTGGCTGTGGGGCGGCTTCTCCGTCGATAATGCGACGCTGAACCGGTTCTTCTCGCTCCACTATCTGCTGCCGTTCGCCATTGCCGGCGTGGTCGTCCTTCACATCTGGGCGCTGCACGTGCCGGGCAACAACAATCCGACCGGCGTCGAAGTGAAGGACGTGAAGAAGGATACCGTGCCGTTTCACCCGTATTACACGGTGAAGGACGGGTTCGCGATCGCCGTCTTCATGCTGATGTTCGCCGCGTTCGTGTTTTTCATGCCGAACGCTCTCGGCCACCCGGACAACTATATCGAGGCGAATCCGCTCTCGACGCCGGCGCATATCGTGCCTGAATGGTACTTCCTGGCGTTCTACGCGATCCTCCGCGCGGTCCCGGACAAGCTCGGCGGCGTCGTCCTGATGTTCGGATCGATCCTCGTCCTGTTCGTCCTGCCCTGGCTCGATACGTCGAAGGTCCGGTCCATGCGCTATCGGCCGATCGCGAAGCTCTGGTTCGCCGTGTTCGTGGTGGTCTGCCTAGCGCTCGGCTGGCTCGGCGGGCAGCCGGCGGAGGGCGTTTACGTTCTCTGGGCCCGGATCGCGACTGCCTATTACTTCGCCTTTTTCCTTATCATCCTGCCCCTGCTTGGGGTGATGGAAACGCCGAGGGCGATGCCGAAGTCGATTTCCGAATCGATCACCAAGGCGCATGCGACGACGACCATCGGCGGCGCCGCCGCTCAGCCGGCTGAATAAGAAACGGAGACGTGACCGTCATGATACGTTCGACTCGCGCGTCCGCGACGCTCGTCGCCGCCGCCATCTCCCTCGCCAGCCTGGCGTCCACGGCCGAAGCCGCTGGCGGCGGCGCCAAGGAGCTGATGCATCCGCATTTCGGCTTTGAAGGCGTCACCGGCCACTATGACAAGGAAGCCCTGCAGCGCGGCTATCAGGTTTATCGGACTATCTGTTCCAGCTGCCACTCGATGAAGCAGCTGTCGTTCCGGAACCTTGGCCAGAAAGGCGCGCCGTTCTATCTGGACGAATGCCCTGATGGCGTGCCGGAAACGACGAATTGTTCGAACCCCAACGATAACCCGATCGTCAAGGCGATCGCCGCGGAGTATCAGGTTCAGGACGGTCCGGACGATTATGGCGACATGTTCGACCGCCCGGGCGTGCCGTCCGACCCGTTCCCCCGTCCGTACCCGAACGAACAGATCGCGCGGCTGGCCAATAACGGCGCGTTGCCGCCGGACATGTCGCTTCTCGTAAAGGCGCGCCACCATGGCGCGGCGTACATCTATTCGCTGATGCAGGGTTACGCCGAGCCGCCGGCAAGCGTGGAGATCCCGGCCGGCCAGTACTACAACGAGTACTATCCGGGCGACATGAGCCAGTACCTCAAGCCCGAGTACAAGGACGCAGAAGGCCATCCGCTCGAAGGCGTCGAGGTGCCGCCGGGCGGCGTATTCGCCATGTCCCAGCCGCTTTATGACGGCATGGTCGACTATGCCGACGAAGAAATGCCGGAGACCATAGAACAGTACGCCAAGGACGTCGTCGAGTTTCTGACGTGGGCGTCAGAGCCGAAGCTCGAAGAGCGCAAGAAGCTTGGCGTGATGACGGTCATCTACCTCGTCGTGCTGTGCGGCCTTCTCTATGCCTCCTATCGCGAGATCTGGTCCAAGGTCGACCACTAGGGTACCTCTTGCAGGTTCCGCGGAACAAACGGCCGCCCCTTCGGAAGAGGCGGCCGTTTTCGTTGTGGCGCGCGTCGCCCGCGTGAGGCGAACAACCGGCGCGTCGCTCGCCTGCAAATAAATCCATCGAACAGCTGAACGCCAGTTGCTGCGCGGGGTTGAGGCCATTCCCGGGAAAATCTATCGAACACCGTCGCGGCCCGCTTATGGTGGCGAACTCAAGCCGCAGCGGCATCTTCGAAGGAGCCGCTGCGCCGGATGGAGACGTGCTGACGATGGCCGAACCTGCGACGATGATCGACGTCTACTGGTCCTTTCGTAGCCCCTATTCGTGGCTCGCCGCTGACCGGCTTGCGGCGATCGAGGCGCGCTATGGCGTGAAGATGGCGATGCGCTTTGTGCGGCCGCTCGCCCTGCGTGAAGACGGGTTTTTCAAGCGCAACCGGCCGCAATGGTTGCCTTACCTGCTGAAGGACGTTTTCCGCGAGGGCCAGCGCCTCGGCGTGCCGGTCGCCTCGCCGCGTCCGGACCCGATCGTCATGGACTTCAACACCGGCGAGGTCGCGAAGGACCAGCCCTATATCCATCGGCTGATGGACCTCGGCCTTGCCGCCGAACTCTCGGCGGGCAGGGGCCTCGACCTTGCCCGGGCGCTGGCGCGGCCGGTCTGGACAGGCGTCGAGGACTGGCACCAAGGCGAGGTGCTGGCGAATGCGGGGGCTGAAGCGGGGTTTGACGTCAAGGCGCTTCAGGCGTGGGCCGACGCCAACCGTGGGACGGTCGACGCAACGATCCGCCGGAATGAGGCGGCGCAGATGGCGCACCACTGGGGCGTGCCGCTAATGGTGCTGAACGATGAACCGTTCTTTGGCCAGGACCGTCTCGACAGCCTCGAATGGCGGCTCCAGCAGGCCGGCGACGGTCAACGCCAGAGCCAGCAGCAACAGGGCCAGCAATGACGGCGAGCGTCCCTGTCACCGAAAGATCGGCCCGCCGGTTCGCTGGCGTCCGGAAAGCGTTGGACGCGAACTTCGCCGACGGGCTGGAGCTTGGCGCGCGATTCGTCGCATACGCCCATGGCGAGAAAATCGTCGACGTGTTCGGCGGCTGGTCGGACAAGGCCCGAGAGCGGCCATGGGACGAGGCCACGCTTGCCGGCATCTATTCTTCGGGCAAGGCGGTCTGCGCGCTGCTGGTCGCCCGAGCGGTCGCGGAAGGCCAGCTCGACTACGAGGCGCCGGTCGCTGAGGTCTGGCCGGAATTCGCGGCGGGCGGCAAAGGGGCGGTTGTCCTCGCCGAGGCAATGTCCCACCAGGCGGGTCTCGCCGGGTTCACCGAGGAGATGCCGCCCGAGGACTGGCTCGACTGGGACGCGATTTGCGGCCGGCTCGCCGCCATGGCGCCAATGTGGCCGCCGCGAAGCGCTAGCGGCTATCACCCACAGACGTATGGCTTCATCGTCGGCGAGGCGCACCGGCGCGCGACCGGTCGCACCATCGGGGAAACATTGCGGAAGGATTATTTCGAGGCGGCAGGCGTCGAGGTCCATTGCGGCATTGGGGAAGGCGTCGCGGCGCGCGCCGCCTATATGCCGAAGCCGCCGCGCGCGCCCGACCTCGGGGCGATGAACGAGCACAAGCGCGCGGCGTTCCTGAAGCCCTGGTCGTCGCCGGCGCGGGTCAGCCGGGAAGCGTGGATGGCGGCGGAGCTGCCCGCCTCCAACATGCACGCCACGGCCGACGCCCTCGCGGCGATCCTGCAGCCGCTCGCGAGCGACGAGGTCGAGGGCGCCCTGCCGCCGGAAATCGTCGAGGCGGCGCTCCGTATCCGGATCGAGGGACGCGATCTCGTCCTGCCGTTCGATCTTCAGTGGGCGGCGGGCCTGATGCGCAACAATCAGGGTCATTTCGGTCCCAGCGAGACCGCCTATGGCCATGCCGGCTTCGGCGGATCGTGCGTCGTCATCGACCCGGCGCGGGGCCTGACGGCCGCTTATGTGATGAACAAGATGTCCGAACACCTTGTCGGCGATCCGCGCGCGGTGCGTTTGCTCGACGCGCTCTATGAGGGCTTGTGACGTCATGCGGCGATTTCGATTGGAGAGAGGCCTATGCTGAAGATCACGAAAATCATTCTTGCCCTGTCGGTCGCGGCGTGGGGCTTCACGGGCGCTGCGTCAAACCTGTCCGACTGGGGCGGCACGACGGGCGCGGTGGCGGCGGCGACGTCGATGACGATGTTCGAGCCAATCGCCGATTCCTGGCGGGCGACGACGAACCCGGTCGTCATAACGCTGGGCGCGATCTTTATTGTCAGCCTGAAGATCGCCGGCGGCGCACTTTGCCTCGCTGGCGGCGTCCGCATGGCCGCGGCGATAAGGGCCGGACCTGCGTCCTTCGCCACGGCGAAGCGGCTCGCTGTCGCCGGGTGCGGGCTCTTGATGTTCATGCTGTTCGCCGGCTGGATCGTCATCGCTGAGACCTGGTTCCAGCTCTGGCGCTCCGACGTCTGGCGCGACGCCGCCCTTGATAGCGCGTTCCGCTACGGCGCGATGATCACCCTCATCGGCATCTTTATCGGCGCAGGGGATGAGTAGGGGCGGGCGCGCGGCCTGGCCATAGCCATTGACATGTACGGCGTTTTACCGTACATAAATGCCACTGAAGGAGGCCGACCATGTTCGCCATCGAGACTGCAAGCCCGACCCCGGGCAAGATGGAGGCGCGCAAGGAATTGCGCATGCACCGAGCAGATGAAGAGCGCATCAAGGCCGCTGCCGCTGCATGCGGCCTGCAGGAAGCCGATTTCATCCGTCAGGCGGCTCTTCTGCGGGCGCAGGAGATTGAGCAACGTGTTTCCCTCTCAATCTTGCCTGTCGAGGCGTTCGATGCGTTCAAGGCAGCCGTCGAGGCGCCCGGTCAGGTCGTGCCCGGGTTGGCTCGTGCCGCAGAAGCGTCGAAGGGCCTCCTGAAGGATGCCGGCTGAGACTTCGACGGACGCGGCCGCTCTGACGATCGCAAAATTCGACAAGGCGCTGCATGACCGCAGCGCCTTCTCTTGTGGTTTCGGCCCCATCGACAACTTCCTGAAGTCGTCGCTCTCGGACCAGATCAGGAACGGAATGGTCGCTGCGTGGATCGCCACGGCAGGCGAAGATCCCGCAGTGCTTGGCTTCTATACTCTGGGCGCAATGGTCGTCCGAGCCGATCTCGGTCCCAAGAAATGGCAAAGCGCCGGAGTTCCCGATATCCCGGTCATCTACATCAGAGCGGTTGCAGTGCGCGAGGACATGCAGGGCAAGGGACTCGGGACCGCCCTTGTCGTTGACGCCATGCGGCGCTGCCTTGGGATCGCCGATCAGATGGGGGCTGCGGCCATCGTCCTAGACGTGCTCAAGGACGAACACTTCGAACGCCGCTGGTACTTCTACGAAGACCTCGGCTTTAAGCCTCCAGGAGACGCTCAGAACCCGGAGCGCGTGTTCATTTCGCTGGCGAACGTGCGTGCGACCTTCGAGCATCATCGGGAATAAGTCCGACTACGCCGGCCAGTTTTCCTTCAGCCAACGGATCATCAGCGCATTGAGTTCTTCCGGCTTCTCCCACATCACCCAGTGGCCGCAGTCCTTGATGAGCGCGCGGTCGAGATTGGGCACGATTTCCTCCATGCCCTCGGTCGTCTCCGGCGGCAGGAAGATGTCGAGTTCGGCGGAGATCATGAAGGCGGGCGCCCGCACCGTGTGGTCGACGTCCTTCATCAGGTGATAATTGCCGTCGACATTGCGGTAGAGATTGACGCCGCCGTGGAAGCCGGAGCGTTGATAGGCGTCGACGTACACCTGAAGATGCTCGCGGGAGATCACGAGCTTCGAATCATCGGAATCATTGAACCGTCCGAACACGGTGAAAATATCGTAGATGCCGGGGATGAGCTTTTCCCAGATCGCCCGCGGCGCCGGGCGGCGGAACATCATCCGGAAGAACTTCTCCTCATGCCCCGTAAAGAGGGCTTCCGGCGCGCCCGGCTCCTGGAAGCGGATGAAATAATGGTTCGCCGTGAACCGCTTTTCGAGGATCTTCAGGGGCTCCACCGGCGGCGGCGCCTTGTGGGGCGTGCACACGCCGATGACGCCGGCGACGCGGTCGGGGTTCAGAACCGCCATCGGCCAGACGAGGAAGCCGCCCCAGTCATGGCCGACGAAGACGGCCTTTTCGACGCCCGTCGCGTCGAGGAGGCCCTTCAGGTCGCCGACCATGTGATGGATCGTGTACTTCTCTTTCGGCTTAGGATTGTCCGACGCGCCAAAGCCGCGCAGGTCCGGGACGAGGACGCGATAGCCCGCCTCGACCAGCGGCCCTACCTGATTGCGCCAGGAATAGGCGAGCTCGGGCCAGCCATGCACGAGCACGACGGTCGGGCGACTCTCGCCATGGCCGTCGCCGGCGCCGGCCTCGTGCACGGAAAGGGCGATGGTCTCGCCGCCATGAGAAGCGACCTCGATGCGGCGGGGGTGAGGAAAATCAATCATGATGCGACGGTGCCGTGCGCGGCCCGGAATTTCAACGCTCCGGCGCAGGCGACGCAAGTGAAGGCGGCCCGCAATGGATTGGGGCGAAACAGTCGACGCATTGGCCGCGCTCTGCTAACGCCAGGCCATGTCAGATGCGCAATCGCCGGACACGCCGGATGTCGTTCCCCCGGGCTGGGTGCTGACGCCCTGGCGAGAGAAGTTCGCTGGCGCGGCGGGACCTTACTATTTTCGCGAAGGGGAGGCCTCCGGCGTCGGGATCGTCGTCGAGGAGCGGCATCTGAACCTTGGCGGGCTCGCCCATGGCGGCTGCCTCGCCACGCTCGCGGACATGTCGCTGTGGGACATCTGCCGGCGGAAGGTCGGCCCGTTTCGCGGCGTGACCGTCACGATGAACACGGAATTTCTGGGGCCCGGCCATCCGGGCGAGTTCATCTATGCCGAGGGCGACGCCCTGAAATCGACCGGGTCGCTGATGTTCGCCCGAGGCGTCGTGCGCGCGGGCGAGCGCGTCATCATGAATTTTTCCGGGACGGTGAAACGGTTGCGCGCGGATTGAGCGCGACAGGCGCGCCTGAGGCCGGGATTGCGCCGGCGGCGGCTGTCCGCGCTCCCTTGCGCTGTCGGCGGATGGCGTCGACGCTGGTGATGGCGAGGCCGGTCCAGATCAGGCCGAAGCAGATCCCATGAGCGAGCGTGAACCGCTCCCCGTAGTAAAGACCGAGCAGGAACTGGCCCGTCGGGCCGATGTACTGCAGCAGGCCGATCGTCGTCAGCTGGAGGCGGCGCGCGCCAAGGGCGAACAGCGTCAGCGGCACGACCGTCATCGGTCCCGCCATCATCAGGAGAATGTCGAGGCGCGTTCCATGGGCGCCGAATGCGAGCTCGCCCTTCGCAGCGAGCCACCAGACGAGGCCCGCTGCGACCGGCGCGAGGATGATCGTCTCGATGAACAGGCCTGGCGTGGCGCCGACTGCCGTCTGCTTGCGGATATAGCCATAGGCGCCGAACGACATGGCGAGGACAAACGAGACCCACGGAAAGACGCCCGCGCCGACGGTCAGCACAACGACGCCCATTGTCGCGAAGCCAATGCCGATCCATTGCGCGCGATTGAGCCGTTCTCCGAGGACGAGCACGCCCACCGCGACAAACATCAGCGGATTGATGTAATAGCCGAGGCTCGCCTCCAGGACGCGCGCATTGGCGACCGCCCACACATACAGGAACCAGTTCAGCGAGATGACGCCGGCCGAGGCGGCGAGCCAGAGCAGCGTGGTGCGCGTGCGAACCGCGGTAAGGGTCTCGCGCCATTGCCTGCGCAGCGTCAGGATGAGGGCGCCGAAGGGTACGGCCCAGAGGATCCGTTGACTGACGACTTCAAGGGAGCTCGCCGGGTCAAGCAGCTTGAGGTAGAGCGGAAACCCGCCCCAGATCGTATAGGCGAAAATGGCGCAGACGAAGCCGAGGCGCACGTCGGGCGAGATTCCGCCAGTTGCGTTTCCCGATGCGCCGCCAGTTGCGCCGCCAGTTGCGCCGTCAGACGTTCCTTCAGTGGCGTCGATCGCCCGCGCGGCCATGTTCGATGTCTCCCAACAGCCTGGCGCAGCGCCGGGCCCCAACTTTCGCGCGATCCTGGCGGCGACGCGGTCGCGCCGCGACCCGCTTCGTGCGACTTACGCCCTGGGCCCGGCGGCGGCGAGGGGTCAGACGGTCAAATGCCCGCGATTGAGAAGCGTTTCGGCGATCTGGACGGCGTTCAGCGCGGCGCCTTTCCGGAGATTGTCAGAGACGCACCAGAAGGCGAGGCCGTTGTCGACCGTCGGGTCGGTGCGGATGCGGCTGACGAAGGTCGCGAACTCGCCGACGCACTCGACAGGGGTCACGTAGCCGCCATCCTCGCGCTTGTCGACGACCATGAGCCCTGGCGATTCGCGCAGGAGCTCGCGCGCCTCGTCGGCTTCGAGCGGCTCTTCAAGTTCGACGGTGACCGCCTCGGCGTGACCGACAAAGGTCGGCACGCGCACGCAGGTCGCGAAGAGCTTGATCCTTGGATCAAGAATCTTCTTCGTTTCCGCCGTCATCTTCCACTCTTCTTTTGTGGCGCCGTCTTCCATGAAGACGTCGATGTGCGGGATGACGTTGAAGGCGATCTGCTTGGTAAAATGCTCTGGCGACGGCGTATCGTTGACATAGATGCCCTTCGTCTGGGTGAAGAGCTCGTCCATCGCCTCACGGCCGGCGCCCGACGTCGACTGGTAGGTCGAGACAATGACGCGGCGGATTTTCGCCCTGTCATGCAATGGCTTCAGCGCCACGACAAGCTGCGCCGTCGAGCAGTTCGGATTGGCGATGATGTTGCGCGCCTTGTAGCCGTCGACCGCTGCGGCGTTCACCTCCGGCACGACGAGCGGCACGTTCATTTCCATACGGAACAGCGAGGAATTGTCGATGACGATCGCGCCGGCCTCGGCCGCGCGCGGGGCCCAGGTTCTCGACACGTCCGATCCCGCCGCGAAGAGCGCGATATCGATCGACGAAAAGTCGAATTGTTCAAGATCCTTGCACTTCAGGTCGCGGTCGCCGAACGACACCTCCCGGCCGATCGACGCGCGCGAGGCAAGCGCATGTATCTCCTCGATCGGGAACAGTCGCTCTTGAAGAATGGTCAGGATTTCCTGGCCGACGACGCCCGTTGCGCCGACAACCGCCACATTGAACGTCATGTCAGGTCTCCGCAGTTTCCGCTGGGAGAACGCTTCGCCCGGACAAAGTCAAGTCGCCATGAAGGCTATGTCAGGCCAGTATCAGGAACGCGAACGCCGCGGGACGCAGAAACGCGCGTCCCGCGGCGCTCTGTCGCCGGCTAGGTGGAGAGAAGCGGGGGGCGCCGGCGATTCTTGCGAGAACGGGATTTGCGAAACAGGGGCAACCCGGCGAGGCCGGCCAGAAACAGCGCCGATGCGGCGGGCAGCGGCACCTCGCTGATTTCGCCGACGAGCGCCGGCAGGGTTGGCTTGTAGCCGGCGACGCCGTTCACCTCGCCGCCCGTACCGTCGCCGGCTGCGCCGACAAAGGCGCCGTGAATCACGATCTCGCGCAGGAATAGCGGCGTAAGATCGCTGACGTCGGCGCCGCCGAAGAAGATGTCCGCATTGAGATCGTATAGAAACGAGAAATTGATCGCGCCCCCTGGCGCAGTTGAAAAACCGCCCTCGGAACCGAGTGGATCGAGGCCCGCCGGCATCGACAGGCCAAGAAGGATCGGCCCGTACGAAGGCGCGGCTTCGGCGAGTTCGATAAAGCCGTCGCCGTCTTCGTCGACGCTGATGTCGGGCGTCACGGAATCGATCGGATTGCCGGCGCTGTCGGACCGGCCGTGAATGTGCGCGACATGGACCTGATCGGCGTCGAGGCCGCTTGCGGCAATGTTTACCTGCAACTGGTTCGACACGTCATCGAAAGCAAGCGTTGCAACGCCGCTTGCGCCGAGATTGTTGATATCCTGGAGATCGGCGCGATAGTTGGTGACGGTCGCTTCGGCGCTGACGCACATGATCGACGTCGCTGCGGCGGCGCCGAGAAATTCTTTCGATAGCATGACGGCGTTCCTTCCCCCGGGCGCATTCGACGCCGGGATTGCTCAACTCTGGAAGGAACGAAGGACCGGCGACGAAAGTTGCACGCGCCGCCGGAATTTCTCGCAATGACGCGCGTTTACTCCGCGGCCGGCGTCAGCGCCCCGTGGCAGTACTTGTATTTCTTGCCAGAGCCGCACGGGCAGGGCGCGTTGCGCGGCACGACGCCCCAGGTGGACGGGTCGTCGGCATTGACCCGCTCGGCGCGGTTCGCGGCCGACATCGTGGTGATGCCGGCGGAGGCGGCGTTGGCGCGGCGGCGCGCGGCGCGTTCGGCGGCGGCCGCCATTTCGTTTTCGCCGGTCGTCGGGTTGGCGTGGGTTTCGGTCATGGGCAGCTCGCGCCGCTGAGGCATCGCCTCTTCCGGGCGGCGCACCTGCACGTGCATCAGCATGCGGACGACGTCGCGGCGCAGCCCGTCGAGCAGGCTTTCGAACAGCCCGAACGCCTCGGTCTTGAATTCGTTCACGGGATCGCGCTGGGCGTGGCCGCGCATCCAGACAACCGAGCGCAGATGATCGAGCTGTTGCAGGTGTTCGCGCCAGTTCGTGTCGAGCACGTGAAGCAGGATCGCCTTTTCCAGCCGGCGCATGGTTTCCGGCCCGACTTCGGCCGCCCGCGCCGCTGCGGCGTCTTTGGCCGCCTCCACAAGCCGCTCGGCGATTTCCGTGTCGGCGACGCCTTCCTCCGACGCCCATTCCCGGACCGCAAATGGCCGCCCGAAGATTTCTTCCGCTTCCTTCGCGAGGCCATCGACGTCCCACTGCTCGGCGTAGGACTTCGGCGGAATGTGCGTGGCGACAATGTCGTTGACGAGCTGGACGCGCATGTCGTCGATGATGTCGTCCACCTGCGCGGACGACATGAACTCGATCCGCTGGTCAAAGATCGCCTTGCGCTGGTCGTTGACGACGTCGTCGTACTTCAGGACATTTTTGCGAATGTCATAGTTGCGCTGCTCGACCTTTTTCTGGGCCGTTTCGACAGCCTTCGTGAACCACGGATGCTCGATCGATTCATCGGGCTGGATGCCAAACCGCTTCAGCATCTTCTCCATCCCGTCGCCAAAGATCCGCATCAGGTCGTCTTCGAGGGAGAGATAGAATTTCGTCGCGCCCGGGTCGCCCTGGCGGCCGGATCGGCCTCGCAACTGGTTGTCGATGCGGCGGCTTTCGTGGCGCTCCGTAGCCAGAACGTAAAGCCCGCCCGCCTCGAGCACCTGCTTCTTGCGGTCGGCAATTCTCGCTTCGATTTCCGCGCGCTTCCTGACGATTGTTTCCGGGGTGTCTTCTTCATCGAGCGACTTCATCACTTCCATGTCGACGGAACCGCCGAGCTGGATGTCGGTGCCGCGGCCGGCCATGTTGGTGGCGATGGTTACGGCGCCGGGCGCGCCCGCCTGGGCGACGATTTCCGCTTCCTGTTCGTGGAAGCGCGCGTTCAGGACGCTGTGCGGGATCGGCTCTTTGCGGTCGGCGAGGGTCTTGATGTAAGCGGCGCGCTCGAGGAGTGCTTCTTTTTCCTCGCGGTGCTTGTCTTTCAGGTCCGCCGCGTGCCCTTCGAGGCGTTTGGCGACGTCGCGCCAGAATTTCTTGTCTGACAGGAGGTTCGACAGGAGTTCCGACTTTTCGATCGACACCGTGCCGACGAGGACAGGCTGGCCGCGGCGATGGCAATCGGCGATCTGCACGGCGATGGCCCGGTATTTTTCCTCCGCCGTCATGTAGAGTTCATCGTCCATGTCGTTGCGTGCGACCGGGCGATTGGTTGGCATTTCGTAGACGTCGAGCTTGTAGATGTCCCCGAATTCGGCCTCTTCGGTCAGGGCCGTGCCGGTCATGCCGGCGAGTTTTTCGTAAAGCCGGAAATAGTTCTGGAACGTGATTGACGCGAGCGTCTGGTTTTCGGGCTGGATGTCGACGCCTTCCTTGGCTTCGACCGCCTGGTGCAGGCCTTCCGACCAGCGCCGGCCATCCATCATCCGCCCGGTGAACTCGTCGATGATGACGACCTTCCCGTTACGAACGATGTAGTCCTTGTCTCGCGTGAAGATCCGGTGGGCCTTGACGGCCTGGTTCACGTGGTGAACCACCGACACGTTGACCGCATCGTAAAGGCTGTCGCCTTCAAGAAGCCCGGCCTCCTTCAGGAGCGCTTCCAGTTTTTCGTTGCCGTCTTCGGTCAGCGTGACCGAGCGCGCCTTTTCGTCGACTTCGACGTCGTCGTCGGTGAGCTGGGGAATAAAGCTGTCGATCGTCTTGTAAAGTTCGGACTTGTCGTCCGTTGGTCCCGAGATGATCAGCGGCGTGCGCGCTTCGTCGATCAGGATCGAATCGACCTCGTCGACAATCGCATAGTGATGACCGCGCTGGACCATCTCTTCGATCGACGATTTCATGTTGTCGCGAAGATAGTCGAAGCCGAATTCGTTGTTGGTGCCGTATGTGATATCGCAGGCGTAGGCCGCCCGCCGCTCCGTGTCGGTAAGGCCATGGACGATGCAGCCGGTCTTCAGGCCGAGGCGTTCGTAGACCCGACCCATCCATTCCGCGTCCCGGCTTGCAAGATAATCATTCACCGTGACGACATGCACGCCGCGGCCCGTGAGGGCGTTCAGGTAAACAGGCAGGGTCGCGACCAGCGTCTTGCCTTCGCCAGTCTTCATCTCGGCGATGCCGCCATTGTGCATCACCATCCCGCCGAGGAGCTGCACGTCATAGTGGCGCTGCCCGAGGGCGCGTTTGGCGGCTTCGCGGACCGTCGCGAAGGCGTCGACGAGCAGCTCGTCAAGGGTTTCGCCATCCTTGTAGCGCTGTTTCAGGTCCGCCGTCCGGTTGACCAGATCCGCGTCGGAAAGCCCGACAAGCTGGTCTTCGAGGCCGTTGATCGCCTCGACCTTTTTCCAGAAGGGCTTCAACCGACGGTCGGTCGTCGAGCCGAAAATCTTCTTTGCAAAGCCCATCAACGCCATTTCGCCGGCCTTCCTTCGAATTCGGCGATTGCGTCGCAATTGGGATGGGCGCCATGCCCATCGCAGCGGGCGCGTATCCAATAACAGCCGCAAGGCCGTGAATGTTGTCATCCGAAAGGCGGCGAAGCAAAGGAATCGCCGCGTTGCGCGGCCCTGTCTCCCTGCAGACCGCATGGACGTTGGCGCCGTTGAGATGAGAGAATTCTCGCAGCAGCCGGCGGCCCGCGCGTCGACGCGCCTTCCGAGGCCTCGCGGAAATAGTAAGCGGCCGGCGGCGTGTCAACGAAACGACGCCCTGGTCGCCGTTGTAATGGGCGGCTCGCGGCGGCCTATTCGGCACGGGCGCTCAACAGTAAAACGCGCTAGGCATTTATCAGGAAAGGGCGCCGCACAATCGGCGTCGCGCAACGAATGACGTTAACGTGACGAACGACGCCGACAAGCCAGCCGACAAGCCAGTCGACGAGCTAGCAGACATGCCAGCTGAAAAGGGCGACAGGGCGGCCGGGAACCCAATGCCGGGCGACCCCTCGGCCGCGTCCGGCAACGCGGATTTGCGGCGGTCGGTCGAGCCAGGGCCCTCGTCGCCGCCATCGGTCGCAGACCAGGTCGCCGCCGCCCGCCGTCGCGCCCAGGACGGTCGCGCCCAGGACGGCCGACAGGTCGGGCTGTTCGACCGTCGCGAGACCTCGCCCGACGCGCACGCCATGCTCTCGCAAGACGACGATCCGGCGGACGACCGAACGCCAGACACGCCGTCGCCGCAGGAACCAGGCCCCGACGATGCCGGCAAACGGTCCGAGCCGGCTGAGATCGCCGCGAGCCCGGGCAGCGAAACAGTCGCGATAGTCGCGGAAGTGCGGCGTGAATGGCGGTTTCAGAAGTTCGCCGAACGCAATGCCGTTCCGGACGCCGATGCGGACGAGGGCGCTGCTGACGTCGCCGATCCTGTCACGAGGGCCGGCGGCGACCCCGCGCCGAGCGACCCAACAGGATCGGAAGTCGCTTCGGAATCCGGGGGCAGGGGCCGCACGAAGGCCAACGACCTGATCTCCTCGCTCGCCCGCAAGGCTGCCGTTGCAGGCGGGGCCGCCCGACGGCGGCGCAAGAGACGTCCATACCGCTCGTCGGCTCAATCCGATCCTGCGGCGATCCTCGGGCCTTCGGGCGGCGCCAGCGGCGCCGTCGAGCGCACCGATGACGGCAAGGAGGACGGTGATACGCCCGTTGCGAGGCGCGCCGGCGGGAAACAAGAGGAACAGGCCGTCGCGCAGCTAGCCGTCCCGGTCGCCACGCCCGACGGAAAGACTTTTCGGCGCGGCGCGGTGGGCGTTCCGCTGGCCATCTTCGCTAAATTTGGGCGAGCAATTGGCAAGCGGGTCTGGTTCGTCATCGTGGCGGTCTGGCGGTTCTTTGGCGCCCTCGATTCGGCGCTTTGGCGAGGGTTCGTCCGGATCTTTGCGATTGCATGGGCTTATTTCGCAGCCGCGGCCGAGTTCCTCGCCGACAGCGTCGGCGACCTTGTCCGCTGGCTCCCGAGCCCGGTTGGCCGCGCCTATTGCGCCGGCGCCGCGGCCGTCGGCGTGATCGCGTCACTGTGGATCTTTGACGAATTGCGGGGCGCGTCCGGCGCCATGGTCGATCGTGAACTGATCGTTTTGCCCCCGGATGTCGCCGGGGATCCGATCGTCGCGCGGGTCGCCGGGCGATTTGTCCGGCTGAGCGACGTAAGGGCGTCCTTCGAGGCCGCAGGTTTCCTTGAGGTTGATGAAGCGCTCTCGGCCGCGGAAGCGTTTGAGCGTGGGCTTGTCGAGTCCTATATCGAACAGCGCCTGCTGGCGCGGGCTGCGAGGGAAAGCGGCCTTCAGCGGGATCCGGCGGTCGCCACAAAGCTTGCCGTCGCGCGCGACCGGATCCTTTCCGGCGCCTACATGAAGGCGCGGATCGAGGAGGCGACATCCCCTGAGCGCGTGCGACGGCTGTATGACAGTCAGGCGGATCTCGTTCGGCTGGGCGATGAGGTGCGTGCGCGACATATCGTTGTCGGAACCGAACCCGAGGCTCGCGCTGTCCTTGAAGACATTGCAGCCGGCGTGGAGTTCGCATCGCTGGCGCGGGCGCGTTCGCTTGACCGCTCGACCGGCCCCAAGGGCGGCGAAATCGGCTACTTCACCCGCCAGATGATGGCGCCGACGATCGCCAACGCCGCATTCGCGACGCCAGTCGGCGAAATCGCGCCGCTGTTCACAAGCGAGTTCGGTTGGCATGTCCTTGAGGTGCTCGACCGTCGGCCTGCGCCTACGGTCCGGTTCGAGGATGTCTCCGACGAGATTCGTGAATTCCTGCGACGGCAGGCCGTCAATGACGCTTTGCGGGAGATCATCGAGAACGAGGAAGTCCTCTATTTTGAGCCTGTTATGTCGTCGACCTCGCGGCGGCGCGCAGATGGGCCAATCGCCACCGGCGTCGTCGCCCCGGTGGAGGCGACGTCCGTTGAAGCCTGGGACGAAATTTTCGGCCCGGAAGAGGAGCAGGCGCCGGCCTTGCGCGATGGCGAGTATCTGGGCCTCGACGCCAGCGGCAAGGAGACGAGCGACGCAGTTGATGAGCCTGGCGAAGGCGACCCGGAGCTGTGACCGATATTCTGCTCGTTGCCGCCTGCGCGCTGATCGACGCCGATGGCCGTACGCTTCTGGCGCAGCGGCCGCCCGGCAAGAAGCAGGCCGGACTATGGGAGTTTCCAGGCGGCAAAGTGGAGCAGGGCGAGAGCCCCGAGGCGGCGCTTGTCCGGGAGCTTCAGGAAGAGCTTTCCATCAACGTTACTGCTTCGTGCCTTGCGCCGTTTGCATTTGCGTCTTCGGATTTGGGCGGCGTTCACCTGCTAATGCCACTGTTCCTGTGTCGAAAATGGCAAGGCGCGCCGCAGCCGATCGAAGCGACGGCGGTCAAGTGGGCGAGTCCGGATCGTCTCATGGCCTTTGATCTTGTTCCGGCGGACAGGCCGCTCGCGGCTCAATTGCAGGATTTCCTGTGGCGGTAAGAATGCAGAACCAGGCGGACGGCCCCCCATCGCACTCGCCGGGGCATTTCCAGCGCGACCGGCGCGGCGCGACGTCGATCGAATACGCCTTGATCGTCGCTCTCGTGTTCCTCGCGGTAGTCTCTGGCGTGCGGGCATTCTCGACCGAAAGCGGCGAAATGTACGATGAAATCTCGTCGGCGGTCGTCAAAGGCTAAGGCTGTCCATCGACATCATTGTTTGATGTCCTTGCCCGGCGCGTTCTGAACCGACATGTCGGCAATGGCGGCGGCAAGAGAATGTCTTGCCGACCCGGGCTGAAGCGGCCTCGGCTGGCTTGCGGCGGGCGCCCAGCCCGTCAGCGTGATCAGTTCGAACCGGGTCTCCGCGCCGCCCTCGATTGCCGTGATGGCCCTGGCGGCCGCCCGACGCGCGAGCGGTCTTGGTCGGCGCGCCAGCGCATTCGTTTCCCCCATGCCGCGCAAATCTGCGAACATGTTGCGCGCGGATCGGTACTCGACGCTTACGACGTCGACATCCGCGACGGGCATGGCGAAGCCAGCTCGCTGGAGCGCAGCGCCAAGGTCCTTGATATGGCCAAAAGGGGCAAATCGCATGGACGCGCCGCCGCTGATCTCGATCTCGGCGTCGAGGAATGCCCGCTTTGCATCGGCCAGCGTATCGCCGCCAAAGATCGTCGCGATGAAGAGCCCGTCGGGCTTCAATGCCATGCGCGCCTGCGCCAGCGCGCCGACTAGGTCGTTAGCTGCATGCAAGGTAAGTACGCTCACGATCAGATCGAGTGAGCCCGGTGCAAGCGCGAGCGCTTCGTCGTCCATCACCGCCCGCGATGGCTTTCGCGGCAGTCGCGACGGCGCATCGTCAAACGAGGCAAGCCATTCGACGCCGCAGGCCGGAGTCAACTCGTTGATCAGCTCGCCGCATCCGAAAAACGCTGCTTTCGGGAATGAACGTTTCGTTGTCTCAAGTCGATCGACAACGTCAAGCATCGCGCGACGGTGAAGGAAATCGTGCTTTGGAAAATGCGGCGCGCGCGCTTCGCGCCGCGCTCGACGGCGGCGGCGGTCGAATATCTGCGGCGGTGTCTGGTCGTTTTGCATCATCGCGTGGTTCCGGCCTCGGTCTCGACCGATGCCTGTTGCGCGCCGACCGATCGCCAGACGCTCTGCTCTCCCGCCATTTATGGTCTCGCCCCGGCATCGGCAAACGACTAGCGTTGGGCGATGAAGCGGCGACTGGATTCTGAACGGCGTCGAGCCATAGGCGAGACTGGCGAGCGGATGTCATTCCTGGGCAATCTCGGGCGGCGTGCGCTTGACGCCGCTGCGCCGCCTGCCTGTCCGGTCGATGGGTCGCCCGTCGCGGTCGCCGGGGCGTTGGGCTTCACCGCCTGGGCCAGTTTTTTCTGGATCGACGATCCCCTGTGCGACCGGTGCGGTGCGCCATTCGAGCATGATGGTGGTTTGCCAACGCTTTGCGGCGGGTGCCTCACGGACGAACCGGCGTTCGACCGAGCCCGTGCGGCTGTGGCTTATGACGATGCGTCAAAGCCCTTGATCCTGTCCTTCAAGCACGGGGATCGGACCGATCTTGCGCCGATGTTCGGCGTCTGGCTCGCCCGCGCCGGCGCCGCCTTGCTAGACGACAACGCCATGATCGTCCCGGTTCCGCTGCACTGGCGTCGAGTGCTGGCGCGGCGTTACAACCAAGCAGCGTTGCTGGCCCATGCGCTGGGCCGGACGAGCGATCGGCCGGTTGCCCCCGGCGCTCTTGTCCGGACAAGACCGACGCGGCCGCAAAAAGATCTCTCAAGGGATGGGCGACGGCGCAATCTCGCAGGCGCGATCTCCCCGTCCGCCAATGCCGGCGAACTGCTGGGCGGCCGGACAGTTATTATCGTGGACGACGTCTATACGACCGGGGCAACGCTCTCAGCCTGCGCCAGGGCGGCTCGGGCGGCAGGCGCATCCTCCGTAGCGGCCCTGACGTTAGCGCGCGTTGTGAAATCAGGGCCAGTTTCCATTTAGGGGTAATGTGTCCGCCATCCGTTGCGGATCTGGCTTTCCGGTCGAAGGAGTAACGACGAGCGTTATGAAAACTGTCACGATCTATACCAAGCCTCTTTGCCCGTACTGCGTTCGAGCAATGTCATTGCTGCGGGACAAGGGAGTTGAAATCGAAGAGGTTTCGGCGGCGTTTGACCGGCAAAGGCGCGAAGAAATGCTTGCAAGATCGAATGGCAAACGGACCTACCCACAGATTTTCGTTGGCGATGTGCATGTCGGCGGCTGCGACGATCTCATTGCGCTGGACCGGGCGGGCAATCTTGATCGGCTTTTGCAGGCATAGGCGCTCATGATTGTTGAAGCGCAAGTGCGGGTGGCATGCGTCCAGATGCGATCGGGCATCGATCCGGCGCAGAACGTTGAAGTTGCCGCCGATCTAATCCGGGCCGCCGCGGCGGATGGCGCAAAGCTGGTCGCAACGCCGGAAATGACCATCGCCCTCGACCGCAATTCAGAGCGCCTCAGAAAGAACCTGAATGCCTGGGGAAATGCCCGCGAAAACAGTATCTTCGCGGAGCTTGCCGAGGCGCTGTCGATCCACCTGCTGATCGGTTCATCGCCTGTGCCGATCGCTGATGGGCGGATTGCCAACCGCGCCTGCCTGTTCGGCGCCGAAGGCGAGATTGTTGCGACCTACGACAAGATCCACATGTTCGACGTATCGTTGCCGAACGGCGAAAGCTGGCGGGAATCGGCGATCTATGCGCCGGGCGAGCGCGGCGTCATTGCAAGGACGCCCCTTGGCTTGGCCGGGCTTACCATCTGCTACGATGTCAGGTTTCCGGTCCTTTTCAGGCGACTTGCGCAAGCTGGGGCAGTTGCTTTTTTCGTGCCAGCTGCCTTCACGCGCCAGACTGGGGAGGCCCATTGGTCAACGCTATTGCGAGCGCGGGCCATTGAGAACGGGGCATTTGTCATCGCGCCGGGTCAGGGCGGTCGCCACGAAGACGGCCGCGAGACTTACGGTCATTCAATGATCATCGATCCCTGGGGGCAGGTGCTGGCCGAGCTGGACAATGATGAACCCGGGTACATCGTCGCTGATCTTTCCCCCGCCGCCGCTCTGGATGCGCGTGGTCGCATTCCGTCTTTGGGACTTGATCGAGCTGCGGAGGTCGACATCTTAGGAAGATGATCAAGTACGCTCTAAGGTGCGCGCGGTCGCACGAGTTTGAAGGCTGGTTCCGATCCAGCCTCGATTTCGACGAGCAACAGTCGACGGCCGAGCTGTCGTGTCCCGTCTGTGGCTCTAGCGACGTGCAAAAAGCGATCATGGCGCCGGCAATTTCGACGCGCCGGGACGCCGGCTCGTCACCGAAGGTGGCAGAGATTCGAGCCGCCATGACCGAAGCCGCCGCACGGGCCCGCGCATACGTGGAAAAGAATTTCGAGCACGTTGGCGCGAGGTTCCCTGAAGAGGCCCGTCGCATTCACTATGGCGAAACCGATGCTCGCCCGATCTATGGCGAAGCCAGCGCTGGCGAGGTCAGGGAGCTCATGGACGAAGGCGTGCCGGTTGCGCCAGTTCCAGGCAAGGTAACTGACGTAGAGCAGGCCGGTCCGGCGAAACCAGCGCATGCCGTCGCAAAGAAGGGCGTTGTCAACTAACGGCTTAACCATTTGGCATAGGCTCGAGTTGTTGCTTCGCGCTTCAATCAGGATCCGGCCATGATAACCCCCAACGACATACTCGGATCCACGTCGTTCGGGGCGGGCCTCTCCGACGCCACAAGACGCGCCTTGCTTGGCCGAGGACGCGCCATTTGCATTGCCGGCGGAAGGGCGCTGTTTGTTGCTGGCTCGCCGCCGGATGCGGTCTACCTTGTCATGTCGGGCCGGCTGATCATCGTTCGCGAGGCCGCCGAAGATGGTGGCGACGACAGCGTCATTGGGTACGTCCGGGCGGGCGAAATTGTCGGCGAAATGTCGATGCTGGATGGCGGACCGCGCACGGCGTCCGCCTATGCATTGAGGGACACCGAGCTGATCGCCCTCGACGCTGGGGTTGTGCGGCGCCTAATGGCAAAGCGGGCTGACTTCGCCGCGTCCGTCGCGAGAACGATCCTGCGACGCTCCCGCGCGCCAAAAGGCGATAGCGTCAAGGCGCCGCCGCGGGTCTTTGCGGTCGTTGCGCCATCGCCTTCCGTGGATGCGGCCTATATAGCAAGAGACTTATCAACTAGAATCAAATTCTTGCAGAAAAAAGCAAAGGTGCTGCCTGAGCCTGAATCCGCGACGGCTACCGCTGAAGTCGAGGTGTCGATGCATGGCGAGGAAGAGGCCGTGGACGTCCTTTTCCTGCCGTGTCGCATCGGAGATTCGGATTGGTACCGCTTCTGCATGCGGCATGCCGACCGGATACTGGTTTGCGCACGGCGCGATGCGCGGCCGCCGACGCCGCTTCCATTAACGACCGACGAAGCGTCGCCGGCGCGACGTTTTCGGTTGGTTGACCTCGTCGCAATTCACGAAGGACAGGGGCCGGGTTGGACGCGCGACTGGGTCCGGGAAACTGATGCCGATCGCGTTTTTCATTGGGGCGACGAAGCAAGCAAGGATCGGCTGGCTCGTGCAATTGCGGGCCGCAGCCTCGGGTTGTGCCTGTCAGGTGGCGGCGCGCGCGCCTATGCACAGTTTGGCGTCATCAAGGAACTGCGTCGACGCGGCGCGCCGCTCGATTTTGTGGGCGGCGCGTCGATGGGGGCCGTGATAGCCGCTTGCGTGGCGATGGGCTGGGGGCTCGATGAAATTGACGCGCGGCTACGCGATGCCTTCGTCGACACGAATCCCTTGTCCGACCACATCCTGCCCGTCATCGCCTTGACTCGCGGGGCGCGGGTCGATGAACGGTTGAAACGACATTTTGGCGAGAAGCTGATCGAAGACCTCGAACTGCCGTTCTTTTGCGTTTCGTCGGAGCTCACCAGAGGAGTGGTGCGGGTTCATCGTCGCGGGGTCCTGCGTGAGGCGTTGCGGGCGTCGATCTCGTTGCCGGGTTTGCTGCCGCCGGTGGTGGACGGCGATCAGCTGCTGGTTGACGGCGCAGTTCTCAACAACTTCCCTGTGGATGTCATGCGCACGCGCCACCGCGGCCTGACGATCGGCGTCGATGTCGCGAGAGAGGGCACGATCGCGGCGGAGGCGTTCGTCAATCCGCCCAGTTTCGTCAACTGGGTCCGCGAGCATGGCCTCTCCGCCGCACCGCCGATCGTGTCGTTGCTGATGCGAGCGGCGACCGCCGGCCGTCCATTCGCGCTTGGATCGGAGGCGCCCGACATCCTCGTCACGCCCGACGCGCCTGGCGTCGACTTGCGCGACTGGAAGAAATTCGATCTCGCGGTCGACGATGGCCTGATCGCGGCAAGGACGGCCTTCGACGCAGCGTCATGGGCCTTGCAGCCATACTGCCGCGAAGCGCCCGAAGTGCGCGCATCGGAAGTTGGCTTGGCCGCGCATGGTTAAGCGTTTCCCGGGCCGCCGGGCTTTGTTGCGACAATCATGTAGTTGACGGCGACGTCGTCGACGACGCGCCATGCGTCAGTCAGGAGGTTATAGGCGACGCCCGCGCTGGCCTTTACCGTCATGCCGGTTGGCCTGATCGCACGCTCAATTTCAGATGGCTTGACGAACTTTCTCGGATCATGAGTGCCCACTGGCAGCCACCGAAGAACGTACTCTGCGCCGATTTTCGCTGTCGCCACCGCTTTCAAGGTCCGATTGATCGTGGCGACCACCATGATCCCGCCGGGCTTTACCAGCGCCGCCGAGGACTGGAGGAAAAGGTCTACGTCCGCGACATGTTCGACCGCTTCGAGGTTCAGGACGGCATCGAACTGCGGTTCGCCTCCGTCGACGAGGGCTTCCACGGTTGACGCGCGATAGTCGATCGAAAGACCGGTTTCTTCGGCGTGAGTGGCGGCAACTTTCACGTTCATTTCAGAGGCGTCGATGCCGACGACTTCGGCCCCAAGCCGACGCATCGGTTCGCAAACGAGACCGCCGCCGCAACCGACATCCAGCAGGCGCAAGCCGCGAAGCGGCGCGGCAGATTGAGGATCTCGTCCTAAGTGGCCAGCGATTGCATCCCGGATATATGCGAGCCTGGTCGGATTGAACTTGTGCAGGGGTCGGAACTTGCCATGTGGATCCCACCACTCCGCCGCCATCTTCTCGAATTTCGCGATTTCGCCGCCATCAACTGTCGCGCCAGAAACCCTTGGGGTCGGCGATTCGGCTTGATCTGCAGCGGTCGTTGTCACCCTTGGCTCCTCCGGAAAATATTGGCTCGCAATAAACTGCGATGTTGCGAAGTTACGACACCGACCATAGTCATGGAAGGCTCTGGAATGGCTCTGAATTGCGGCATGTCCGCTTACCTACGACCTTTGTGGATCTGACAAGGAAAGACGACGCGGCATGGCGCGCATCGTGATGAAATTCGGCGGCACGTCCGTCGCCGATATGTCGCGTATCAGGCACGCGGCCGAATTCGTGCGCCGGGAAGCGGATGCCGGCCATGCGGTCGTCGTCGTGGTTTCGGCCATGGCAGGCGAGACAAACAGGCTCGTTGCGCTCGCTGAAGATGCAGGACCCCCGGATCCAGCGCTTGACGCGCGTTCGATCGAAGCGGATGCGGTTATCGCAACGGGCGAACAAGTCACATCAGGACTGCTGGCGATCGCTCTTCAGAAAATGGGCTATCGCGCGAGATCCTGGCAGGGTTGGCAGGCGCGCCTGAAAACGGATCGCGCCTTTGGTAGGGCGCGGATCCTTGATATCGAAGCGGAAGCCCTGGCGGCGGCGATCGATGGCGGGGAAATCGCTGTGGTTGCCGGATTTCAGGGGCTGACGGACGACGGCAGGATTACCACGCTCGGTCGTGGCGGGTCGGACACGACGGCCGTCGCCTTTGCGGCCGCGCTCAAGGCGTTGAGATGCGACATCTATACGGACGTCGACGGCGTCTACACAACCGACCCCCGCATCACGAAGATGGCGCGGCGCACTTCGAAGCTCTCCTACGAAGAAATGCTGGAGATGGCGTCGCTCGGGGCAAAGGTGCTTCAGACCCGATCGGTCGAACTTGCGATGGCTTACCGCGTGAACCTGAGGGTGCTCTCCAGTTTTGTGGCGCCGGACGCCGATAATCCGGGCACGATCATATGTGACGAGGAGGAAACGATGGAACAGCGTATCGTGAGCGCGATTACGGTGTCCCGTGACGAGGCCCGGATCAGCCTTCTCAATGTGCCTGATGAACCTGGGCGAGCCGCCCGTATTTTTTCCGCACTTGCGGCGGCGGCGGTCAATGTCGACATGATCATCCAGAGCCCCGCGAGAACTTCCGGCGCGAACATTTCGTTCACGATCCCGGAAGGCGATCTGGAGCGCGCCAGTTCGGCAATCGAGTCTCTCAAGACGGAAATCGGCTATGACAAACTCATTGCCGACCGGGAGGTCGTCAAAGTATCGGTTATCGGCGTGGGCATGCGCAGCCATACCGGCGTGGCGTCGACCATGTTTCAGACGCTCGCGGATCGGAAGATCAACATTCACAATATCTCGACGTCGGAGATCAAGATCAGCGTGCTGATTCATTCTGAATACGCGGAGTTGGCCGTAAGGGCCCTGCATCAGGCGTACGGCCTCGACAGGGACGCCATAGGGGCGACGCCATCATGACACGAGGCGGTCCGACCGGGCGCGCGCGGGGGCGCCGTTCGCCGCCCGGGGTCCCCCGCGCGGCTCGCACCGGAATCACCGCGCTCTTGCGCCGAATGCACGATGTTGTCGCGTCCGAGGCGACGCCGCAGGAGCGGCTTGACCAATTGACGGCGATCATCGCCCGCCACGTTGCCGCCGACGTTTGCTCGATTTATCTGCGTCGATCGGACGACAAGCTCGAACTGTACTCGACCGAAGGTCTCAAGCCTGAAGCTGTCCACCAGACAGTGATGGCTCAGGGCGAAGGCCTTGTCGGCAAGGTTTGCGATACTGGCGCACCGCTCGTTACGGCAGATGCGCCGCTCCATCCGGCCTTTTCCTATCGACCGGAAACGGGCGAGGATCCGCTGCATTCGTTCCTCGGCGTGCCCCTGTTGAGATCAGGCAAGGCGCTCGGCGTTCTTGTTTTGCAAAATCGCAAGAGCCGCAAGTACGAGGACGATGAGATAGAAGCCGCCCAGGCTGTCGCGACGCTTCTTGCGGAAATTGCGGCGTCCGGCGAACTACTCGACGAGAGCGCAACCCAACAGGTTGGGGCAATGCTCCGATTGCCGGAGCGCCGTCGCGGCGTTGGCGTCGTCGACGGCGTGGCAATTGGCCATGTCTGGTTCATTCAGCCGCCAACGCCCAAGCACAACGTATTTTCGCGGGATCCCGAAGCTGAGGCGAACAGGATCGATAGCGGCGTTGAGGCTCTCCGTGCTTCGCTCGACAAAATGCTGGTCGACGCCAATCTCGGCGAAGAGCCGCGCGAAGTTCTGGAAACCTATCGCCTCCTCGCCGCTGATGCGGGATGGCGCGCCCGTATGCGCGATGCGGCGCTCACCGGGTTGACCGCTGAAAGCGCGGTCGAACGTATCCAATCGGAAAATCGGGGGCGGCTATCCCAGGCTCGCGATCCCTATTTGCGGGAGCGCTTGCACGATCTTGATGATCTGACCTTCCGCCTGCTCAGGCATCTGTCCAATGAGCCGTCAAGCGAAGCTTCGATGCCGGACGATGCCATCGCGTTTGCCAGATCTCTAGGTCCCGCGGCGCTGCTCGAGTTCGACCGGGCCAAACTAAAGGGCCTCGTCCTCGCCGAAGGGGCGACAACGTCGCACGTGGCGATCGTCGCCAGGGCGCTCGGCCTTCCGCTCGTCGCCGGCGCGGGCTCCGCGATAGATGCTGCGGAAGAGGGCGACGAAGTTGCCATAGACGGCGAAGAGGGCGTCGTTTTCCTTCGACCTACGCCGGATGTCGTCACCAGCTTCCGGGAGAAGATTGAGCTTCGTTCGGAACGTCAGGCGGCGTTTGCTCGGGAACGGGAGCTTCCGGCGACAACCAAGGATGGCGTCGATGTCGAGATCCACATCAACGCAGGCCTAACGCTCGACATGGAGCACCTCGAAAATACAGGCGCGAACGGCGTTGGCCTCTTCAGGACCGAGTTGCAGTTTCTCATCGGCTCGCAACTCCCGCGGGTCCGCGCCCAGCAGCGTCTCTATGCGGATGTACTGGAGCGAGCAGCCGGTCGGCCCGTCGTGTTTAGAACCGCCGACCTCGGTGCTGACAAATCGGCCGAATACATGGTGCGTGAAATCGAGGGCAATCCGGCGATGGGCTGGCGCGGCCTCAGGATGGCGGTCGACAGACCGGGGATCTTGCGCCCGCAATTGCGCGCGCTGCTCGGCGCCGCGGTTGGCGAAGACCTCTATATTCTCTTCCCGATGGTCACGACCGCCAACGAGATGATCGTCGCACGGGCGTTGCTGGACAAGGAGATTTCGATCAGGACCCAGCGCGGCGTCGACCTTCCGCGATCGGTCTCGGTCGGCGCAATGGTGGAAACGCCAGCCGCGGGCTGGCGGGCGGCTCAGATAGCGCGGCATGTCGATTTCTTTTCGATCGGCGGCAACGACCTCGCGCAATTCTATTTTGCGGCTGATCGAAACGCCGCCAGGACACAGGAACGATATGATCCGCTGGATGCGGGTTTTCTGTCATTCATCGGCCATATCGTTGAACAAGCGGATGCTGCCGGCAAGCCATTGTCCTACTGCGGCGAACAGGCTGCCGACCCCATTTTCGCCGCAGCTCTCATGTCAGTAGGGATTCGGAAATTTTCACTTCCCCCTACGGCCGTCGGCGGTTTTCGGCGGCTTGTTCGCTCGGTTCGGTTCGCCGACCTGGCGGCGTGGCGCGCGTCAAGCTTTGACGTCGAAGACGGACAAATGCGGCGTAGCCTCGCCTTGTTGCTTCGCTCAAAGGGCGCGGAGATCAATGCATCAATCGGCTGACGAATCGGCGTTTGGTGCGTTTGTTCTTAACAAAACTTGGATACGTCATGGAGCGCGTGCAGACGCCGTCAGTCGCTGGCGTGGCGAGGCTTTCGGCGCCGCGTGCTCGGATTGTCGCCATTTATTGTATCGCGCGCTGGATAGGCGAGATATTGTAACGACGGTCGAATGAGATCTGGAAAAATGGTTGAGAAGAAAGTCTCCGCCGAAATCTATGAACTAGACGCGGCTCGGGCGCGACGGGACCTTGTCGACGTTGACCCGCGCAATTTCGTGAATGTGGGCGCCTATCTCGCCGCGGTCCGTGAGGCCGCCGGCGTCTCTGTTGAGGCGGTCAGCAACCAGACCCACATCAAGGCCCAGTTTATTGAAGCCATCGAAAGCCTTGATCGAAAGCGGCTGCCCGCAAAGCCGTTTGCTGTTGGGTTTGCCAAGAGCTACGCCGAAGCGCTCGGCCTGGACGGCGGCGCGGTTGCGGATCGGTTTCGTATCGAAGCCGGCTACGAGAGCTCCGCAGCGGCGGCCCCTGACCATCACGACGACGCCAAGAGCGATGCAGCGCGTTCAAGACCGACCGGGCTCGCTCAGGCCGATGTTTCGGCCCCTGATCGCGTTGAACTGTCGCTCCTTTCAGTTGTCGCAATTCTGGCGTTCGTGATCTGGTGCGCCCTTGCCGTTACGCGCCCAGGTTCAGGGGATGGGCTCGGCGCTGCGGCGCCTGCAACGCCTATCAACGCAAACTACGACGCGCGCGCCTATGACGCGACAGTCGGAAGGCCGCCCGCACCGCCGGAATTGGTCGAGACACAAATTCTGGACCGGGTAGACCCCGTATTTCCGCCGCGGTGCGTCGCCGGGGCAATGCCGGTCGAAACTGTCACGGTCGCCTTTACCGTTCGCGTTGACGGACGCGTCGTTAGCGAGCGCGTCGAAAGTGCTTCTAACCCTTGCTTTGAGCGGGCCGCACTTTCCGCCATTCGTCAGTGGAGCTATAGGCCCCGGACAATCGACGGCACGCCGCAAGCCGCGTTTGATCAGCGAGCAACCTTGACTTTTCGCAAGCCAGAGTAAGCTTGCGGCAGCGCACGCGAGTAACTCGCCGGGCAAGCCCTTGACTTATGGCCTCGAGACTGGATTGGTCGAGGGGTCTGGCCGGATGCGGCAGTGCAAAGTGCAATTGAGGTGACCGATGTCCGTTAGGCCCTGGCGGGATATCGATCGGCGAAAGTGCCGGAAAATCATGGTGGGAAATGTGCCGGTTGGCGGAGATGCGCCAATCGCGGTCCAATCCATGACGAATACTCTGACGTCTGATGCCGACGCCACTGTTCGGCAAATCAACGAGATCGCAGAGGCCGGAGCGGACATCGTCCGTGTCTCATGCCCGGACGTGGAATCAACAGCGGCTTTGCGAGAGATCGTCGCCCATTCGCCAGTGCCAATCGTGGCGGACATTCATTTTCACTACAAACGCGGAATTGAAGCTGCAAAGGCCGGTGCGGCGTGCCTGCGGATCAACCCCGGCAACATTGGCTCTGAGGCCCGGGTCAAGGAAGTGATCCAGGCGGCAAAGGACCATGGATGTTCGATGCGCATCGGCGTGAATGGCGGTTCGCTTGAAAAGCACCTTCTCGAAAAATATGCGGAACCGTGTCCCGAGGCGATGGTTGAGAGCGCGCTCGATCATGCCCGGATACTTCAAGACAATGATTTTCACGAGTTCAAGATCTCGGTGAAGGCCTCGGATGTCTTCCTGACCGTCGCCGCTTATCACGCCCTTGCGGAGGCCATCGATTGTCCGTTGCATCTGGGCGTAACGGAAGCCGGCGGGTTACGAATTGGCTCGGTCAAGTCGGCTATCGGCCTTGGTTCGCTGCTATGGGCTGGCATTGGCGACACGATCCGTGTCTCGCTTTCCGCGGACCCGGTTGAAGAGATCAAGGTCGGCTTCGATATCCTCAAGTCGCTGAATCTCCGTCACCGCGGCGTGAATGTGATTTCGTGTCCGTCCTGCGCCCGTCAGGGTTTCCAGGTGATCGATACGGTCGAGAAGCTTGAAAAGCGGCTCGCTCACATTACGACCCCGATGACGCTTTCGGTTATTGGTTGCGTCGTGAACGGGCCAGGCGAGGCGCGGGAGACCGATCTCGGGTTTACGGGCGGTGGCGCAGGCAAGAACAACGGCATGATCTATATTGATGGTTCGCCAGACCACAAAATTGAAAATGATCAGCTTATTGACCATCTTGTCGAGCTCGTCGAGAAAAAGGCCGCGGAAATTGAAGCGCTCGAAGCCAGCGAGGAAGGCGTCAACGTTGCCGCGGAATAGTGGCGATTGACGACCTTAGGCTTAGTCCAAGGAAGCAAACACATCGTCATGGCAACGCGCCAGCGACGCAGCGCAAAGCGGGCAAGTTGAAGTCGGCGCCTAGGAGCATCGCACTGGCGCCAGGTTATTGGCGCGGGCCGGAGCTGAGACGGTAAGCGGTGGAAGCGCTGAATATCTGCCAACAGGATGTGTCAAACACAGCTAGAAGATGATCCCTCAGCAAAAACTCGACGCCATCCTTTCAAAATTTGATTCCATCGAGGCGAGAATGTCGAATGCGGCCTCGTCGGAGGATATTATCCGTCTGTCGAAGGAACATGGAGAGCTTAGGCCGGTCGCGGAGGTCGCCCGACGTCTTGCGACTGTCCGGAAACAGATCGTTGAATTGAAGGAGCTGGCGGAAGGCGATGACGATGAACTCGCCGTGATGGCGCAAGGGGAGTTCGCTGAGCTGCGCAAATTGGCGCCCGCCATTGAGCACGAACTACAACTCCTGCTTCTGCCGAGAGACAAAGCCGATTCGTCGAGCGTAATTCTCGAAGTCAGGGCAGGTACCGGAGGCGACGAAGCGGCGCTGTTCGCCGGCGACCTGTTTCGAATGTATCAGCGTTTCTCGATGCTGCAGGGCTGGCGAATGGAGATCCTTTCCCAGTCCGAGGCGGAAGTCGGCGGATACAAGGAGATCCAGGCTTCCATTGCTGGCGACAATGTTTACGCCAGCATGAAGTTCGAATCCGGCGTGCATCGAGTGCAGCGTGTACCTTCGACCGAAACGCAAGGGCGCATCCATACTTCCGCCGCGACCGTCGCAATTCTTCCTGAACCGGAGGAAGTCGATATCGTGATCAACGAAAACGACCTGCGAATCGACGTGTTTCGCGCATCGGGGCCTGGCGGTCAGTCGGTCAATACGACCGACAGCGCGGTGCGCATAACCCATCTGCCCACCGGCATTGTGGTCAGTCAGCAGGACGAAAAATCCCAACACAAGAACCGCGCCAAAGCCATGAAGGTCCTGCGCGCGAGACTATACGAGGCGGAGCGAGCCCGTGCGGATGCCGAGCGCGCTGAAGCGCGGCGCGGCATGGTCGGGTCTGGCGACAGATCGGAACGCATACGAACTTACAATTTTCCGCAGAGCCGCGTTACCGACCACAGGATCAACCTGACTCTGTATAAGCTGGATGAAATAATCGCTGGAGATGGATTGGGCGAAGTTGTGGACGCGCTGATTGCGGAGGATCGTGCGGACAGGCTTGCGGCGATGCAGGCGGACGCAAGCGCATGACGGAGCTGGGCAAAATTGAATTCAAGGCGGACCGGCCTGCAAGATTTGTGGGCGAATCAATTGGATCGGCGGTGCGTCGAGCCGCTATAGAGCTCGGCCAATGCGAAACCCCAATGCTTGACTCCCGCGTCTTGATGAAGTGGTCGACGGGCCTCGACGATTCGGCAATGATTGCGCAAGAGCATCGACGGTTGACCGCTCGCGAAGCGGCTTCTTTTGCCGAAAGCATTGATCGCCGATGCAATCGGGAACCAATCTCCTATATCGTCGGCGAGCGGGAATTCTGGGGGCTGACATTCAAGTGCCGGTCGCCGGTGCTGACGCCACGCCCGGATACTGAGACGCTGCTGGACCTTGCACTGGAGATTTGGGGCGATCGCAAGCCTAGGAAAATTCTCGATCTCGGTTGTGGGTCCGGCGCACTCCTTATCGCTGCGTTGCATATCTGGCGGGATGCCCTTGGCGTGGGCATTGACCGAAGCGAGGATGCGGTCGATCTCGCTACGGAAAATGCCGCAAAGCTAGCCGTTGCTGACCGCGCAAATTTCCGGGTTCAGGACTGGCGCGATCTCGCAGAGGCGGGCGCGATGGGCGAATTTGACCTGATCTTGTGCAACCCTCCCTACATTTCGTCGACGAGCAGGAACGCCCTTCCGCCGGAAGTTGCTTTCTTTGAGGATCCCGGAGCGTTGTTCGCAGACGATGATGGGCTCAGCGCATATTTCGAGGTTGTCTGCGCCGCCAGAGGGCTTTTGCGGTCAGGAGGGGCTTTTGTGCTTGAGTTGGGGCAGGGGCAGCAAGCGGCCGTTGCCGCGATTTGCGCGTCTTCGTTCCCTGAAGCGCACATTGCCGTTCGGCGCGATCTGTCCGGAATTGAGCGGGCTTTGGCGGTAATCGGCCCCTCCAGCAAAAAAGCGTTGCAATAGATGGCGGGACGGGTATCATTTAATTAAGTCGACGATGAAATTATCGGTTGGCGATCCATCCAGTATCGATGAGCTTAGCGGTCAGGGTCGACCGCCTTGGATGAAAACGACCTGTTGCGCAACTGACGATGCGGCGCCTCCAATCTGACCGTTTTCGGGTTATCCCGATGCTGAATGTCGTTTGTAGAGGCTCGCGCTTTTGTCTGTAGGCGACTGAAAAGAAACAGTCGGTGGCTGCGTTTGAAATGCGCGCTGCAGACGTTCGAATTGGATCGACGAAAGCGAGGCGCAAGCCGCTTGATTCGCATTTGTGGTGGTTGGCGAGGATTGCGCCGGAGCAATAACCTATTGTTCGGGCGTAACTATTGCCCCTGTTGAAATGTCGCCTGCAACAATCCTCGTGGGCAAGGTTGCTGGAAGCGAATTTTTCGAGTTTGTAGGAAGAACAGAATGAAGCGTGGACGAAATCAGCGCCGACGTCAGGGCGTGAATCCGAATCGGGCGTATGATTCGAATGGGCCGGAGGTTCGCATTCGCGGGACGGCCAACCAAATATTCGACAAGTATCAGGCACTGGCGCGTGACGCGGCGTCGGCTGGGGATCGCGTCAAGGCCGAGAACTATCTTCAGCACGCAGAGCACTATTTCCGGCTGATCCGTGCGATGCAGCCAAACCCCTCGCCAAATTCATCGGACGCCAACGACTTTGCCGACGGCGATCAACCGGGCGTCGCTCGCAATGCCCGTGACGAACGCGGCGGCGATCGCGGCAATGGTCGACCTCGCCATGACCGTAATGATGACCGCGACGACGCCCGTGATGATGAGGAAGACGATCAGGCGGCGTCAGACGGGAACGAATCCGCAGGTTCGAATGCCGACAACGGCGTAGGCGAAGTGGGCGGCGGTGAGGAAGCCAGCGATCGGCCGACAAGGAAAAGGCGCTCTCGCCGGACCCGCCCTCAGAAGGGCGATGTTTCTGCAGAGGCAGACGCGTCCGCTGAAGAAGTGGTCGTCAACTAGACGTCGCGTCTCGGTTGCCGGACGAAAAGCTGGAGGACGTCGTGGGCATTTTTGACCTTGGTGGCAAGACGGCGATCGTAACCGGCGCGTCGAGGGGGATCGGAGAAGCGATTGCTCGCCGTCTTGCGGAAGCGGGAGCGAATGTTGTCGTTTCAAGCAGAGACCCGGAAGCCTGCGGCGGCATAGCAGCCAGCATCAATGCTGACGTAGGTCGTGCAGTCGCCGCTTCTACCAAATGTCATATCGGCCGCCGAAACGAGATAGAGGCGCTCGTCGACTTCGCGACCAACAAATTTGGCAGTGTTGATGTCGTCGTCGCAAACGCGGCCGTTAATCCGCACTATGGTCCATTGTCGACGCTTGAAGACGATCAGTTCGACAAGGTGATGACGGCGAACGTCAAGTCCTCGATCTGGTTGGCGCAAACGGTTGGTCCTGAATTTGAAAGACGCGGCGGCGGATCGTTCATTATAGTTTCGTCAATCGGCGCGTTCGTCGGGACTGATGCTATCGGCGTTTACAACATGTCAAAAGCCGCCGATCTGCAACTCGCCCGAAATCTTGCGGTCGAGTGGGGACCCAAAGGCATACGCGCAAACTGCATTTGTCCTGGCATAGTCAAGACGAAGTTTGCCGAGGCGCTTTGGCAGAATCCTGAAGTGGAAAAGCACACGCGCGAGCGCTTGCCGCTGCGCCGGTTTGGCGAACCGGACGACATCTCCGGCGCCGCCGTTTTCTTGGCGTCCGATGCCAGCGCCTGGATGACCGGACAGCAGATCGTCGTGGATGGCGGCGCGCTGATCAGTCTTGCTACGCTATAGCGCTGGCCCTGTCGCCGGGTCTTTAAGCGGCAGACCGCCGTCCCTATCTTTGAGAAGCCGCTCGTCGCCAATTGCCGGGACGCGCGTCGTTTGATGCTTCACGAAGGTCAACATCAGGGACGAAGAAATGAATTTCGATACCTATACAGACCGCGCTCGCGGCATGATCCAGGCCGCCCAGACAATTGCGCTCCGCGAGGGCCACCCGCAAGTAACGCCCGAACACCTTTTGAAGGCGCTGCTGGACGACCCCGAAGGCCTAGCGGCAAATCTCGTCAGGGCGGCGGGCGGCGCGCCGGAGCGAACCCTTGGGGCCGTAGAAAATTCCTTGTCGAAACTGCCGTCGGTTTCGGGTGGCGGCGCCCAGACCAGCATGTCACAAGCGCTAGCCAGGGTGTTCGTCGATGCGGAAGCAATGGCGAAGAAGGCTGGCGACAGCTTTGTTTCGGCGGAACGGCTGCTCGTGAGCCTGGCGCGTGCAAAAGACGTCGATGCAGGCCGCGCCCTGAAGGAAAGCGGCGCGTCTGAAGGCGGCCTAGAGGGCGCAGTTGCCTCTCTTCGCAAGGGCCGTACCGCGGACAGCGCATCAGCCGAGCAGGCCTACGACGCCCTAGGTCGATACGCGCGGGACCTTACCGCGGCCGCCGCCGAGGGGAAACTCGATCCGGTGATTGGCCGCGACGAGGAAATTCGTCGGACCATGCAGGTGCTTTCCAGGCGGACGAAGAATAACCCGGTGCTGATCGGTGAGCCAGGCGTAGGGAAGACCGCAATCGCCGAAGGCCTTGCGTTGCGCATTGTCGACGGCGACGTGCCGGAATCCTTGCGCGACAAGAAACTTCTCGCATTGGACATGGGCAGCCTCATCGCCGGCGCGAAGTATCGCGGCGAGTTTGAGGAGCGGTTGAAGGCCGTGCTCTCCGAAGTGACAGCGGCTGAAGGCGGCATAATCCTGTTCATCGACGAGATGCATACGTTGGTAGGCGCCGGCAAAGCTGACGGCGCAATGGACGCGTCGAACCTGCTCAAACCGGCGCTGGCGCGCGGCGAGCTCCATTGCGTAGGCGCGACGACACTCGATGAGTATCGTCGATATGTTGAAAAAGACGCCGCGCTTGCCCGACGCTTTCAGGCCGTCTTCGTTGAGGAGCCGACCGTAGAAGACACCATTTCAATCCTCCGGGGCCTGAAAGAAAAGTACGAACTGCACCATGGCGTACGTATTTCCGACAGCGCAATTGTTTCAGCCGCGACATTGTCCAATCGGTACATCACGGATCGGTTTCTGCCGGATAAGGCAATCGACCTGGTTGACGAAGCGTCTGCGAGACTGCGGATGGAAGTCGATTCCAAGCCGGAGGAGCTAGATGAAATCGACCGTCGCCTCATTCAGCTGAAGATTGAACGCGAAGCGCTGCGCAAGGAGAGCGACGAGGCGTCGCGCGATCGGCTAAATCGCCTTGAGAATGACATTGCCCAGCTCGATGAAGAGTCCGAGAGCCTCACCGCCAAATGGCGCGCGGAAAAAGAAAGTCTGGCTTCTTCGACGAGGGTGAAGGAGGAAATTGACCGGGCGCGGCAAGCGCTGATCGATGCTGAGAGAAGGGGCGACCTCGCGAAGGCCTCAGAGATAAAGTACGGGACATTGCCGGCTTTGGAGAAGCAGCTCGCTGAAGCGGAAGTCGCGGGCGCATCCGGCGGCCTCGTTCAGGAGGTTGTGGATGCAGAGCATATTGCCTCGGTGGTTTCCCGATGGACCGGCGTTCCGGTCGACAAGATGCTTGAAGGCGAGCGCGCTAAATTGCTCCGCATGGAGGAGGCGCTCGGCCGGCGGGTTGTTGGCCAACACGAGGCGATTGAGGCTGTTTCGGCGGCAGTGCGCAGGGCGCGCGCCGGGCTAAAGGACCCCAGTCGTCCAATCGGGGCATTCTTGATGCTGGGACCAACCGGGGTCGGCAAGACCGAGCTGACCAAGGCGCTTGCCGAATTTCTGTTCGACGACGACACATCGATTGCCCGGATCGACATGTCGGAATACATGGAAAAGCACTCCGTTGCACGGTTGATTGGCGCACCCCCCGGCTATGTCGGCTACGAGGAAGGGGGCGCCCTTACGGAAAGTGTCCGCCGCAGGCCATATCAAGTCGTTCTTTTTGACGAAGTGGAAAAGGCGCACCCAGACGTATTCAATATCATGCTCCAGATATTTGACGAGGGTCGCTTGACGGATGGTCAAGGGCGGGCGATCGACTTTCGCAATACGTTGATCATCCTCACCTCAAATCTAGGCGCCGATTATCTCGCGGCGCTGAGCGACTACGCTTCCGTCGAAGCGGCAAGGCCTGCCGTCATGGAGACCGTACGTGCGCATTTCAGACCTGAGTTCCTGAACCGGCTTGACGATGTCGTGCTGTTCAGCCGTTTGCGCCGTGAGGACATGGGCGCAATCGTCGACATTCAGATCGGCCGACTTCAGAAACTGTTGGATGACCGAAACATCGTCATTGAGCTCGATGATGCCGCTCGCGACTGGCTCGCCGCTGCTGGCTATGACCCGGTCTATGGCGCGCGCCCGTTGAAGCGCTCAATACAGCGCAATTTGCAGGATCCGCTTGCGGAACGTTTGCTCTCGGGCGCGGTTGTTGATGGCGCAACGATTCGCGTTTCTACCGACGTGAACGGCCTGACGATTGATGGCCGACCTGCGAGTTTGCGCGATTCACGGTTCCATAGCGAGGTTGAATCTGATGGTCCCCCAGCCGGGGCTTTGCTCAACTGAAGGAGGTTCCAATGGCGCATTCTCAAATCGGCGAGTCAAATGACGATCGTCAGTCACTAAGTGACGACGATATTGAGCAACTCATCAAGGCGACGATCCGTGCAATGGGAGATGTCGACGCCTGCGAACTGCCGCATCGCCTACGGGATCGTCTGCGCGACAGAATAAATGACGACGCGAAAGTCGATGAGTTTATCGCGAAGGAGATTCGCTCGCGACGTTGATGAGGTTCTCTGCGCCTTCACGCGCAGTGGCTGCAGGGCTGCGTTGCGCAGCCGCTGACGCTCTGAGGGCGTCGATTCTGGTGCGTTCGGCCTGAAACCTCTTCAGGTCGGCGCCGGCCAGCGTGATGCCGGTCGCGATCTTGAGGGTCTGGGGATTTACCTGGACGTCGTTCTTCAACACTTCATAGTGCAGGTGCGGTCCAGTCGAGCGCCCAGTAGTGCCGACATAGCCGATTACGTCCCCTTGCTTGACCCGCGCGCCAGCACGGATGCCTCGCCGAAATCCATTCAGATGCGCGTAGGCTGTCTTGTACCCTTGTGCGTGGCGTATACGAACATAATTGCCATACGAGCCAAATCGGTTGGCGCGTTCGACCACGCCATCTCCCGCAGCATAAATAGGCGTCCCGCGATTGGCGGCGAAATCAACTCCTTTGTGCGCCTTCCGATATCCGAGCACTGGGTGCCGACGCGTTCCGAAGCCGGACGACAGGCGCGCGCCGTCAATGGGCGTTTTCATCAAGAGGCGTTTGGCGCTTTCGCCCCTTTCATCAAAAAAGTCTGGCCTGATGTCGCCATCCGTTGCCGGGTACCGGTAGTAGCCTTTGGTCCTGCGCCCCCCTCGCCAACTTAGCTCTCCATAGAGAACGTCGCCTGAGCCGATGAGCTCTCCATTGTCGTCGTAGAATGCTTCGAACAGGGCCTCGTAGGTATCGCCCTCGAAAATGTCCCGCTGGAAATCTATGTCGTATGCAAACATATTCGCCAGATCGATGATCGCCTCGACTGGAGCGCCTTCGCTGCGGGCGGACAGAAAAAGGCTTCCAGAGATAACGCCCGAAGCTGTCGCAATGCGCCGATCCAGCGCTACGCGCTCGACTCTCGCTGAGAAGCCGTCTCCAGACCGAACGAGCGAAATCCTGCGCTCTGCATCCGGGCGATAAGTCAGGCTCAAGAGTCTTAATGTCTCGGGCGTTTGCGACAGCGCCTGAAACATTGTGGCGTTTGGCGACACCGAGACGATTTCAAATACGTCGCCGGGCTTCAGCGTGCGAAGGTTCAGTACGTCCCCGATCGTCGCGGCGGCAAGGTTGACGTCCGATCTCACCACGCCCGCGCGTCCGAGGGCGTCGACGAAGTTTTCTCCTGCCGCCAGAACGACTGCGGTTCGATCGGGTCGCGTCGGCAGATCCCCGTCGCGCCATTGGCCTGCAATCCCTGCTGGCCTCCCGCGTGACGCGATTGGGGGGGCGAGAAATCTGCTTTTCTGGGTGTGACCCGTGAACGTAGGCGGGCCGCTCAATGACCTCGGGGTTGCGTCAGCCAATACCAGAACCCGTTCGGTGGAGGCCAGCAATTGGTCATTCTCGGGATTGGCCGTTGGGGTTGCCTCGCCAGACTTTGCGCCGGGCGTCGCCGCCGTGTTGGTTCCTAGCGCAGTGCGGGCAGGCGAAAGGGCCGGCGCCGGCGGCGCGGCAAGGCCCGCCATTCCGGTGACTAGCGCCAACGCGACGCCCAATGCCGATGCCGAAGTTTTTCTGTTCATCGCCTCAGGTGTCCAACGATAGGCTCTAAACCTTTAGGCATCTTCGCTGGCGGTATGCCAGCCCACTTGCAACATTATGGGGCCCGCCATTTGCTCGTGCGGTGCGCCATGCGTTAACCTGCCGTCGAAGGCGTCATTCAAACGCCATCTGGGGATCAGGCGAGGCGAAAAAGTCCGATGCGGCGCAGCGACGTGCACGATGATGGCGCTCCGCGGGACAATTCGCGTAAGAAGAACCTATCGTGGCAGTGGGCGTCGCTGGGCACAGTCGCGCTCCTGGCGATTTTGGCGGTGGCAATTGTCGTCGCGCGCGTGCCGATAGCAAATGCCGCAATCGGTTGGTTGCTGGCGGGCGGCCGGTTTGGTGAAGCCGACGTAAACATAACTGAGCTCGGCTTGAAGGCCACGCGAATCGGCCACGTGGATTGGCGAGACCGGGATGGGAATTCGTTCGCCGGCTCAAATGTTTTGGTGTCTTACGATATTGCAGCGCTCATCGCAGGCCGGCGCGTCGGGCGCATCAGCGCCGAAGAATTGAAAATTGATATTGAAAAACTGCCGGCAGCCAGCCGCGGCGATCGAACGCCTAAGTCATCCACGCTTCCATTCGACAGCATTTACGCGCCGCGCATTTCCTTGAGCGCCAAGACGCCTTTCGGGGCGCTCCGCGGCGATGCCTCCATCGATTTTTCCTTCGTTGCAGGAGGTATTGCGACGCTTGATGTTTCCGCTGACGATCTTTCTTCCTCGCTCGGTCAGGATAAGAACCTTGAAGCCGAGAGCGCGTCGGTCCTCGGGCGAGCTGAATTCAGGCCAGAAGGAGAGCTTGTCGCCACGGTGGAGGCGCAATGCAAGAACCTGGCTATCTGGCGCGCCGGCGCCGACATGGCGATTGTGAGCGCGACTGGCCGGGCGTCTTCGTGGCGAAGCGCTTTCAAGGGCGATTTTTCGAAATTGTCCGGCGACGCCGACATTACGATCGCGCCAACGCATTTTCGTCTGGCTGCCGATCATCAACGTGATGGACCAGATGCGGAATCGTGGGTCGAGGCGTTCTTGGTGGAGATGCTGTCGGGCGGAGTTGCCCTCCAAGGGCAGGCGTCGGTTGCGTTCGCGGAAGGGAGTGTCACCGCCAGCGCGCCGGACGGTGCGGTTCAGATTGATCTCGTCGGGCCCGGATCGAGACTTGTTCTGACTCAAAGGGACAATGAACCTTTGCTCCGTATCGCCGACGGCGCGGGGCGCATGGTTGCGGCGATGCGCTCCGAGGGAAAGGCGCCTGGCGATTTATCAGTGGTAGTAAATGCAAGCTCGCTGAAGACCGCGTCATTCAGTGTAGTTGGCGAGCTTCAGAAAGGCGGCATTGGCGCAATTGCATGGGGCCGGTCCGAAGCGGGACTCGACGGCGCCATCGAAGGCGACGTGGTGTCCGCCGATTTTCGGTTCCTTGGCGAGATTGATCGGGCTTCTTTCGGGCGGATGGACTTCAGCAATGCGAGTTTCGACGCAAGCCTTAAGGGACGCGCCGACCTGACAGCCCGCACCGCAACCGCGAAAATCGTTGGCGGTTGCGCCTCGCTGAGGCGAGGGTCCATAGCCATCGCGTCTCAGGACCTTAGCGCTTCGGTTCGAGACGCGCAGTTGTGCGAGGGCGCCGAGCCATTGATCGCGCTGAACTGGAGGGATAAGCCTAAAATCGACGCGGCCGGACGACTGACGGCGTCAAGCGGCGCGTTTTCAATTGCGCAAACGTCGATCGAAGGCGTCCCGCCGTCAATCCAGTTTTCAGCTAATTATTCGCCAGCGGAGCACCTGACGGCGGTGAGCGCAACCCTGTCCGGCGGCGAGGCCGTTCTTAACGGCGCGCTTGGCTTTTCCAGCATTCGTGGCGAAGGGAGCGCGTTGCTGACGAGCGACGAAGAATTGAAGGGCGACGTCAAGATAGCATCCGCGGATCTGCGCCAGGTAGGCGAGAATGCAATCGCATCCCCGATGAAGGCGTCTGGCTCGGCACGTCTGGCGGACCAGGTTATTGACTTTGAGTTCGGGGTCGCGAGCTTGCTTGGCGCGCCGCTCGGCGCGGGAGCCGGACGCCACAACGTCGCCACTGGCGTTGGCTCGGCTGAGTTCGATACAGGGGCGCTTGCCCTTGCGCCTGGCGAACTGCAGCCAAGCGCGTTCTCTCCATACTTCGTCGGCCTCCTATCGAATGCGGTTGGCAAGATGGCGGCGGAGTTCAAGTTCGGCTGGACACCCAGCGGCGTTGATTCAAGCGGGTTCATTGAGCTCGAAGACGTTTCCTTTCAAGGGCCGACGCTCGCTGTGTCGCGCACATTCGACGTGGATGGACGTATCGCGTTATCTAGCCTGCTGCCGCTCAAGACGCCGGGATTGCAGGATATCAGCGTTGGGCTCGTTGACCTGGATGCGCTGCAACTAGAGTCAGGACTGATTGCCTTCGAGTTTCCGGGCGACGACACCATTCGTCTTGATACGGCTGAATTCGAATGGTTCGACGGGGTCGTCGGCGCCTATGATGCGATATCGCCGCTGGGAGCGGGCCGTGTTGAATTCGACCTGCGCGCGGCAGGCGTCGACTTCGCCGTGCTGCTCTCCCGTCTCAATGTCGACGGTCTGTCGGGCGAAGGGGTCGTTGAAGGCGTCTTGCCGCTGGTCATTGAAGATGGGCGAGCGAGTATTGAGAACGGCGAGCTCCGATCCGTCGGCGCCGGGATCCTGCGCTACAATGGGCCCCCAGGCACGATCGAGGAAACCAATGCCGGGGCAAAGATCGCCTTTGAAGCTTTGCGCAGGCTTGAATTCACCTTGCTTTCGGCGACCATCAACGGCCCGCTCGATGGGGTGCTGGACTTCGATCTGCGGTTCGAAGGGGCCAGCGCCCTCACAGTTGACGACCCTCGCGTCAAGGAGCCGGTCCGATTTCCGATTGTCTATCGGATGAACATCAAGGCGCCTGCGCTCGATCTCATAAGGGAAGGCCGAGCGGCGATTGACTTCACCACGCGAGAAGGAGGCCTTGGCGAGACGCTCAAGAGGCTTGAAGCGGAGGAGAATGCAGAAAGTCCACCGGAAAGGCGCGAGGAATAGCGATCCCGAGGGGGAGTTGCCCGAATTCGATCTTTTTTTCGACCGAATGCCGTTAGAAAGTGTAGAAGAGCTGGAAGGGCAGAACCATGTTACAAAAAACCGGCATGATCGCTGCGACTGCGTTCGTCGCAATTTCCTGCGCCACGGTAAAGGTCGAGGCGCCGGACAAGCCGATTGAAATCAATTTGAACGTGAATATCACTCAAGAAGTTCGCGTTAAGCTGGAACGTGACGTAGAAGACCTGATCACGAATAATCCGGATATATTCTGACGCGAAGCGAGGAGCGAACGGAGATGAAGGCGAAGAAAATGGCCGCCATCGCGGCCGCGATCGCGATCGTTGGGGCAGGCGGCATGTCGCTCGCTGCGAGTAGGGTCGTTGAGGCAGCGAAGGCGAATTGCATCGTTGGCGAGCGCCTTGACGGCTACCTAGGCGTTGTGGCGGGCCAAACCGCGAGTGGTGAAGTCAAGCGTGAGATCGATGCGATCAACCTCAAGCGGAAGGCGGCCTATGCACAGCTTGCCGCCGACAGGGGCGTCACAATCGACGCGACCGCAGCGATTGCGGCGAAACAGCTGATCGAGCGCTCGGCCTCTGGCCATTGCGTGCAAGATGACGGTGGCGTCTGGGTCAAAGTTCCCTAGGCGGCGCATCAATCCCCGAATCGACGTTATCTCCTCCAACGACAAGTGGCGAGGTTGAACGTGGCAGGGAATCTTGGCGGCCAATTAAATGAACCGGGCGAATCCGCGCTGGACGCAATGCTTTTGACGTCGTTGATGTCGTCGCGACTCTGTCACGACCTCGTCAATCCGGTGGGCGCGCTAAGTTCCGGCCTAGAGGTCCTGCGCGAGCCTGACACAGACGATGAGATGCGCCGCGAGGCCATGGCGCTTATTGAAACGAGCGCCGAAAAAGCAATTACTGCATTGAAGTTTGCGCGGCTCGCATATGGATTGTCGGGTGGACTGACCCACGAAGTCAGCCTTGCGGAAGTTAGAGAGCTCCTCGCCGGCGTATATTCTTTCGCCAAGGCCGATCTTGAATGGGCGGTCGACGGCGCCAGCGTCCCGAAACCAGAGGCGAAGGCGCTACTGTTGCTGGCGCATGCGGCAGGCGACTGCGTCCCAAGAGGGGGCACGGTTCGCATTGCTGGGGCCTTGGGCGAATACGAGATCGTCGCCAGCGGCCCGCGCACCATGTTGAATCAGGATCTTGTTGCGGCGCTTGATGGCCGGGCCAGTGACCTCACGCCCAAGTTTGCGCCAGCCTTCCTTGTCGGCAAGATCGCTCGCGACGCTGGCGGTGAGGCTTGCGCCGAACTTGTGGAAGATCGCGTCTTTTTCCGGCTCGTCATTCCACGAAGCTCGCTGTCGTTAACCGCGGGCTAATTGAAGCCAACGATACTCCTCGGCGCGCAGCTGAAGCCAGTCGCGCATTTTCAGGAGCGAGCGTCGTGACCGTCTGCCTCATTGTCGAAAATTCGGACACGATCCGCGCTATCGTGGCGGAGATTGTCGAAAGCCTCGGAGTCGAAGCTGTCGAGGCAAAGACCTCGACCGACGCGGCCGAAGCATGTGCTGTCGGCAATATCGACGTCATCGTTCTAGATTGGGATTTGCCGAAACTTGGCGCAATGGATTTTCTCCGAACTCATCGGGCCACGGAGCTGAGCGCCCTTCCGCCTGTGATCCTGTCGGTCACGGAAAACGATCCTCAGCAAATCGCCATAGCTCGGACCGCCGGCGTGTCGGAGATTATCTTCAAGCCATTTGATGCGGGACAAATCGCGGATGCCTTTGACTCGCTAGGCTTGGCCTATGGGGCTCCGATGCAGGGCACCCCCGAGCCGAAGGACAAGCCAGCGCCCCGGCGGCGAACGTCGGCGGCCAAGAAAGCCGTTCAGAAATAGACAACGCCTCAGCGACGCTCGTTATCTTATTCGCTCGCTCCCGCCGATTTAAGCGCGGCTATTTCGTCCGACGTCAGAAAGCTGTGCAAGATTTCGTCCGTGTCCGCGCCAAGTTCCGGCGGGCGCGATGGGCGATGGGCAGGAGTGCTGGAATACTTCACAGGGTGCCGCATGAATGGCGGCGTGGCGGATCCGATATCGCTTGCGTCGCCTTCGAGAAGATTGCGCGCGGAGATTTGCGGATCAGCCAGTGCGACGTCAACCGAGTTGATCGGCCCTGCCGGGACGCCAGCGTTTGCGAGAATTTCGAGCCACTGGCGGGCCGTCTTTTTCATGAGCAAGGGTTCAAGGGCCGGTCTGAGCGCGTTGCGATTGACGACGCGCACGGGATTCGTCGAAAACCGGGCGTCGTCGGCGAGTTCCGGCGCGCCAATCGCCCGGCAAAGATTCGTGAACTGTGAATCATTACCAACAGCAAGAATGAATGGCTGGTCCGACGCGAAAAATGACTCATAGGGCGCAATGCTTGGGTGGGCGTTGCCGAGGCGCGTCGGTGCGTGTCCGGACGTGAGATAGTTCGACGCCTGATTCGCAAGGGTAGCGACCTGGCAATCGAACAACGCAACGTCAATGTGTTGACCTTTGCCTGTTCGCTCCGCGTGCCTCAATGCGGCGAGAATGGATGCGGCAGCGTACATGCCAGCAAAAATGTCGGAGACGGCGACGCCCACCTTGGTCGGCCCAATGCCCGGCTCGCCCTCCGGTTGGCCGGTAACCGACATGAGGCCGGCCATCGCCTGAATCATGAAGTCGTATCCCGCCTTGCCTGAATGCGGGCCTGACTGACCAAAACCTGTAATTGAGCAATAGACTATTCCAGGATTGATCGATGCGATGGACTGATAGTCCAGGCCTTTGCGCGCAAGGTCGCCGACCTTGAAGTTTTCGACCAGGATGTGCGCCTTCTTAGCGATAGCTCGCACAGCGGCGGCGCCTTCGGACTTCGAAAAATCAATCCCGACAGATTTCTTGTTTCGGTTTGCGCACTGAAAGTAGGCGGCGTCCCCGGCGCCGCCATTCGGCGAACGGACAAACGGCGGACCCCATTGGCGTGTATCGTCGCCGCGACCTGGCCGTTCGATCTTGATGACTTCCGCGCCAAGGTCGCCGAGAAACTGAGTCGCCCAAGGGCCGGCAAGGACCCTCGACAAATCAAGAACCACCACGCCGGCGAGCAGCTTAGTGACATCTTCGCTGGTTTGCTTCTTCGCGCTCATTCGCAATCTCTAGGCGGCTTGGTTGAAACGGGAAAGTGGAGCGTCCATCCAGGACGGCGGAACGTCGATTGACCCCGCACAACGCCGACCTAATATGCCTGCAAAATCAAACTCAACGACAAAATTGCGGTCGTTTCTGCGACAAGGGAGAAAGCCGGTGCAAGGCCTAATGATGGATCGTCCCCTGCTGACGACGGAAATTCTCAAGCATGCCCTGCGAAACTATCGGGCGACCGAGATTGTGACGCGAACGGTCGAGGGCCCGATTCACCGGTACACCGTCGCGGACTCCGCAAAACGAATTGCGCAGCTTGCTTCTGCTCTTCTGGAAATTGGGGTCAAAAGAGGCGACCGGGTTGGTGTAATTGGCTGGAATACTTATCGTCAATTTGAAATGTACTATGCCGTGGGCGGAATTGGCGCTGTCCTTCACACGGTCAATCCGCGTCTCGGACCTGAGAATGCCGCCTACGTCATCAACCATGCTGAAGATCAGTGGCTGTTCTACGACACAACCTTCGCACCGCTCGTGGATGCGATTGCGCCGAACCTTCGGTCGTTGAAGGGCCGTTTTCTTCTCACTGACGAGGCGAACGCCGGTCAGGCGCGGTCGACAGGCGTTGGCGTTTATGAAGACCTCATCGCTGGCAAGTCGACGACATTCGAATGGCCTGATTTCGATGAGACCACTGCGGTGGCCATGTGCTACACTTCCGGAACCACCGGCAATCCAAAGGGGGTCGTCTACTCGCACCGGGCGCTGGTCCTGCAGACCTTTGCAAGCTGCCTGCCGAGCGCGCTTGCTCTGAAAGAAGGCGAGGCCCTGCTTCCCGTGGTCCCGATGTTCCATGTGAATGCTTGGAATACGCCATATTCATGCCTGATGAGCGGGGTGAAGCAAGTTTTCCCGGGACCACGCCTGGATGGCGAAGGCCTCTATGAACTCCTTGAGGGCGAGCGCGTCCAGTTTTCCGCAGGCGTGCCGACGGTATGGCTCGGCTTGCTCCAGTATCTCAAGAAGTCAGGCAAATCGCTGAGCCACCTCAGGAAGGGCCTCTCGGGCGGTTCGGCCTTGCCGGAAGCCATTATCAGAGGGTTCGCGGAATATGGTGTCGAGATCCAGCAGGGCTGGGGAATGACCGAAATGAGCCCGGTTGGCACCGTCAATACGCTGCCGCCGCACCTGGCGGCTCTCAGCCTCGACGAGAGTATGCCGTATCGGCTCAAGGCCGGGCGGGCTTTGCCTTTCGTAGACATGCGAGTGGTTGGGGAGGACGGTGCAACCCTGCCGCGCGATGGCCAAAGCGAAGGCAACCTCCAGGTTCGTGGGCCCTGGATTGTCGGCTCATACTACAAGCCGGAGTCCGAGACCCTTACGGCGGACGGCTGGTTTGATACTGGCGATGTTGCGACGATTGATTGCGATGGCTTTCTCGAGATAACCGACAGGGCAAAGGACGTCATCAAGACGGGCGGCGAATGGGTTTCGTCAATCGAGGTCGAAAATGCTGCCATCTCCCATCCTGACGTTGCTAATGCGGCGGTGATCGGCGTTTACCACCCAAAGTGGCAGGAACGGCCGCTCCTGATCGTTGTCCGGGCGGAAGGGTCGTCAATCGACGGCGACTCGATCATCGGGTTCTTGAAAGGCAAACTTGACAAGATCGCAGTGCCGGACGCCGTCGAATTCGTGGACGATTTGCCATTGGGCGCGACAGGCAAAGTGCTGAAGACGGAATTGCGTAAGAAATTCAATGATTATGCGCTGACTGCATAGCATCCGCACTATGGCCGCGTCTTGATTTTGCCGTTCGCTTGATCCGCAATTCTAAGTCTCGCCGTAACGTGATCGAGCAGACAATGGCGTCGCACGCAAGTTTGTGTCGTTTGCGTAGTCAGAGAACGGCAGCGCAACTATATTGAGAGGCCGGTCGGGTATCGCAGGTATCCGTCATGACCCGAAAAGTGGATCGAGCAAGGTGATTTCTAGAAATGCGTTTTTCGCTGGGCTGGCGCTTGGCGGGATCCTGACCGCAGCAAGCATCGGCGCGATGGCTTTGCTGTCTGGTGAGTCCGCCCCCTTTGCGGCCACGCAAGGCGCGGGCGGACGTGGGGAAGCGGGCGGATCTGAGCGCTACTCGGCTGTTCCGGCTGTGAATTTCGCCACGGCGACCCCGGCTAAGGTCGGCGTCACGCTGAATTCAATTGGCGTCGCCAGGTCATCGCGATCCATCGATGTAACCTCAGAGGTCGCGGGTATCGTGACGGAAGTCGCGTTCACGGCGGGAGCCCACATCAAGAAAGGCGACCTTCTCATTCGTATTGATGATCGCGAACAGCGGATCGCCCTGGAAAGAGCTCGTGCTCAGTATCCAATAGCCAAGCGCAACGCAGAGCGGTTTTCGGCCCTCGCCAAGGCTGACGCAGGATCTGCGCTTGAGGCTGACAACGCGCGTTCTGAAGCGGAAAGACTTGCGGCGGAAGTGCGTGCAGCGGAATTCGAACTGTCGAGGCGCGCAATCCGTGCGCCTTTCGATGGCGTCGCAGGCCTCACGGATATCGAAGCAGGGGACATGGTCAGTCCGGGTCAGCAGATCGTCTCGCTCGACGACACAAGCAGTATGGTCGTGTCGTTCGACGTTCCCCAGGAAGCGGCGCGTGATGTTGCAATTGGCCAATCTGCCTCGATCCTCGATGATCGAGCCGAAGGCGGCCGTCTTGTTGGCATGATCACGGCGATCGACAGCCGCGTGGATCCGTTGTCCAGAACCTTGACGGTGGAGGCGAGTTTCGAAAACCCGATCTCGGCAATCCGCCCGGGGGCGACGTTTGAAATTGCGACGCGGTCCGAAGGCGCCGACGCACTGCGGCTACCGGGTATTGCCGTTCAGTGGGACCGGACAGGATCGTTTGTTTGGACTGTTGACGGCGCAGGAAATGTTCGCCGTGTCGCCGTCGCAATTCTTCAGCGCGAGGCGGATGATGCGCTCATAAGGGGCGCCTTGATGCCCGGAGATACCGTGATTGCAGAGGGAGCGGATCGGGTTCGGCCAGGCATGTCGTTTCCAGCAAAGCCGGCGCGACGGGGCGGCTCTAGCGGCGTCTCGGCAGGGGGACTCGATTGAGTTCCGATAAAAGCTCAAAGCCGGCCGGGACAGGCGGCGGCATGCTGGTTGGCGGCGGGTTGATTGAGACGTTCGTTCGACGACCCGTGTTGTCGTCCGTCATCAGTCTGCTCATCGTAATCGCCGGTGCTGCGGCAATTCTCGGCGCTGAGGTGCGAGAGCTGCCGGACGTTGACCAACCTGTCGTGTCAGTGCGTACCAGTTATCCCGGCGCGGCGCCGGAAGTCGTCGATGCTGAGGTGACCTCTGTCATTGAAGGAGCGGTTGCCCAGGTCGATGGCGTTATCTCGATCTCTTCCGATTCGAGGTACCAGCGATCGAACGTAACAATCGAGTTCTCCAACTCAGTCGATATCAACGTTGCCGCAACCGATGTTCAAAACGCCGTCGCGGGTGAATTGCGCGACTTGCCGGAAGAGGTTGAGCCGCCGGAGGTTGTGAAAGCCGACAACGACTCTTCGCCGGTCATGAGATTGTACGTCGCCGCGCCTGGTTTGTCAGATGGCGACATTGCGGACCTAGTAGAAGATGTGATTTTGCCGCGCATTCAGGCGGTGGAAGGCGTCGCGGAGGCGTATTCGTATGGCGATCGAAAGCAACTGCTTCGCGTAAGAATACTTCCGACGACGCTGGCGTCCCGTGGCTTGTCCGTTGGCGATGTCGCTGAATTGTTGAGAAGCGCAGGTCAATCCGCCCCAAGCGGACGCCTGCGAAGCTCTAATCAGGACTTGCTAATTCGCGCCGAAGCCCAGGCGGATTCGCCGGAGAAGTTGGGCGATTTACGCTTTGCGAATGGCGTCCGGCTGAGGGACGTTGCGGTAGTCGAGTGGGGCCTCCAGGATCAGGCAACCACGGCGCGGGTGAACGGGGCGCCGGGCGTTGGCATTGCAGTCGTTCGGCAAGCGCAGTCAAACACGGTCGCTGTTGCCGAAGGCGTCTACCGAGCCGTCGAGGAGTTGAACGAATCATTGCCGGCCAATGTTGAGGTCGATGTCACGGTTGATGATGCAGTCTTCATCCGCCGCGCCATTTCTGAAGTTACTCAGAGCCTTTTGTTTGCAACTCTGATCGTTTCGATAGTGATCTTTGCATTCTTGCGATCGGCTCGAGCAACAATTGTCCCAATTGTCGCCATCCCAGTATCTTTGCTCGGCACGGTCGCGGCGCTCTATCTGGCGGGTTTTTCCATAAACCTGATTACATTGCTCGCGTTTGTAATGGCGACTGGGCTCGTCGTCGATGACGCGATCGTTGTGACCGAAAACATTGAACGAAAACGGTCGGAGGGGCTTGGCAAGAGGGCCGCAGCCATTCTGGGCGCGAAGGAGATTATCTTCGCTGTCCTCTCAACGACCGCGACGCTTGCGGCCGTCTTTATTCCGATTTCGTTCCTGCCTGGTCAGGCGGGTCGGCTGTTTTCTGAGTTCGGCTTTACGCTGGCGTTCGCCGTTTGCGTTTCCTCGTTCGTCGCCTTGACACTTTGCCCGATGCTATCTGTCAAGTTCGCCAAGGAAAAGGCGCCAGCAGCGGCGAACGAAGGCGCTGTGAACGACGGCTTCGATCGCGTCCGAGGCTCGTATATCGCAATCGTGAAGGCGCTCCTTGCGCGACCGGTGATTCCGTTTGTTGCGTCGATGGCATTCGCCGTAGGCGCTGTATTCGTGTTTGCAGGGTTGCCGCGCGAATTGACGCCCACTGAAGATCGTGGCGGCATATTCATGATCGTGAATGTGCAGGACGGCGCAAATCTCGCCTATCTTGATGAAAAGGTTCGCGAGATTGAAGCGCGCCTCGCTCCATTCGTGGAGGACGGCGAGGCCACGAACGTCATTTCTATAAATGGAGCGCGCGACCAAATTCGATCCTTTGTAATCCTGAAACTTGAGGATTGGTCAGAGAGAAAGACGCCGCAAATCGAATTCGAAAAAGCGCTAAGGCAGATTACTTCCGAGATCCCGGGCGTGACAGTTTTCGTTCGTGGCGGAAACAGCCTGGGAATTCGCGGGGCAGGGCAGGGGCTACAGTTTGCCGTCGCCGGGGAAGACTATGTCGCCACGGCCGATGCAGCCGAAGAAATCGCCGCGCAACTTCAGCAGAACCCGTTGTTTACTTTCGTTCGTTTGAATTTTTCGACGTCGCAACCACAGATCGACATCGAAATCGATCGCGAGAAGGCAGCGCTTCTTGGCGCCAACGTCGCAGACATTACAACGGCGATTAACGTCATGGCTGACGAGTTTCGTGCTGGGCGCGTATTCATTGGCGACGACGCGATCGACATAATGCTGTCCGCGGGCGGCGATCCCGTTGATGACCCGACGGATCTGAGGAATGTCTTTGTACGGACGGGCGATGGGTCATTCGTGCCTCTTTCTTCGGTTGCAACCGTGTCCGAAACCGCCGTAGCGTCCGCTTTGTCGCGGGAACAGCGTCGGCGAGCAGTGCCGGTGACCGCTTCACTTGCCCCTGGCGCGCGACTCGGAGACGCCGTTGCGGCGTTGCAGGAAGTTGCGGACGAAACGCTTCCATCAGGCATGTCGACGATACTGTTGGGTGAGGCCCGGCTCCTTAGGGACGCGGACCAGTCGACGAACCTTGTATTCGGCTTTGCGGCGTTGATCGTTTTTCTTGTTCTTTCTGCCCAGTTTGAAAGCGTCATCAGTTCCCTGATAATCATGATCACGGTGCCGTTTGGCCTCGCCGCGGCGTCCTACGCAATCTTCTTGCTTGGCGGGTCAATCAATTACTATAGCCAGATAGGACTTGTGCTCCTTATCGGCATCATGGCGAAGAACGGAATTTTGATTGTCGAGTTCGCCAATCAGCTGCGTGACGGAGGCGCGAGCGTCCGCGACGCAATTCTGGGCGCTTGTTCACTGCGCCTTCGGCCGGTCGCCATGACTGCGATTTCAACGCTATTCGGCGCTTTGCCGCTTATCCTTGGCGCCGGCGCGGGCGCTGAATCTCGCGCGGCGCTCGGATGGGTAATTGTTGGCGGCCTTGGTTTCGCGACGGTCTTTACTCTATTCCTAACGCCGATTGCTTACGATCTTCTTGCAAGATTCTCCAAGCCGCGCGCCGCCGAAGAGCGAAAGGTCTCTGACGAGCTTGCAGCCGCGCGTTGAGAGACGAACCAATCAAGAAGGGCACCGATTGAGTGCATCGTCGATGAGTAGCAGCCACTCGCGACCGTATCGCTCAGCGTACCAATCCCGCATGCCGGCAGTTGCGTCGACGAATGTCTTTCTTTCCTCGAAGGAGGGGTAATGAACGGAGCCGCCGGACAATTCGAACTCTGTGTATCCGGACTCGGCTGATTCCTTTGTCATGCGCCTCGTTAGTTCCTTTAGCGCCTCAAATCCCGACATGACCGCAGCGCGTTGCGTATCTGTCAGGGAAAGCCATTTTTCGTCGGAAATCCACCAGAGCGCACCCATATAGGAGTGGTGGTCGAGAACGACGTGCTTGATTTGCTCATTGAAACGCATGCTGACGATGTCCTGGATGCTGTTTTTCGTTCCCTGCACGACGCCGGTGGTGAGCGCGGCGTAGAGCTCAGACCATGCGATCGGCGTCGGCGTTCCACCAAGTCGCCTTACGATCTCTTGTTGAATCGGGGCTTCACTCGTTCGAATCTTCAATTGCGCGATGTCGTCAGCACGCCGGACAGGACGGTTCGTTGTGGCAAAGTTGCGCCAGCCGCCCGTGTTGCCAATCGCCATTAGCCGGAGTCCGGTCTGTTCGATTGTCGCCGCCCCTAGCGACTCCGAGATAGGGCCATCAAGCACGCATTCGGCCTGTTGGTCTGACGAGAATAGATATGGAAGATCCAATACCTGCGCGGCCGGATAAATTATTGCGAGGCCAGCGAAGGTTGTCATGAAAATATCAACAGCCCCCGATTGCATGTAGTCAATACACTCACGGGCACTCGCGCAATATTGGCCCGAAGGGTAGATCTTGACGCCCAGCGTGCCGTCAGAGTCGTCTTCAACTCGTCGCTTCAGTTCCATTGCGCCGAAGTAGTCTTCGTCCGCGGTGGAAGACAGCAATGCGATCTTCAGTTCTTGCCGCGGGTGCTGATGCGGTTCGGTCAGGACCATGAGGATGCAGAAAAATGCAATGCCCCAGTAGCCAGTCGCTCGGACTTTGCGCGTTGCTGCCTGGCGATTGGCCATTAAGCGAAACCAAGAGCGCGAGGAATGGCCAGAGGGATCGCTGGAATGAATGTAATCAGTATTATGATTAATATATGCGTTGCCAGGAACGGCGCTAGTTCGGTTGCAACCCGTTCTGGCGCCTCGTCTGCGACTGTTGACGCCACGAAAAGCGCCAAACCGATGGGAGGCGTCGTTAGCCCAACGGTCAGGTTGACGCACATGATTATGGCGAAATGTAGCGGCTCCACGCCGATCGCGACAAATACCGGGCCTAGAGCAGGGCCAAGAATTAATATGGCAGGACCGGCGTCGAGAAACATGCCAACGATCAACAGAATCAAATTCAGAGCAAATAGCAATTTCAGCCGTTCGTCGCTCGCGTTGGCGAGGGTCGAGGCAATGACGTCACCCATGCCCGATGTTGTCAGCATCCATGAGAACGAAACTGACGCTCCCACTAGAAACAGGACGACGCTCGCTTGGCGTGCGGTACGAATGAAAATGCCTGCGATGTCCGTGGCTTTGATTTGCCTCGTCCCGAACGCGGCCAGCAGGATTGCATACGCTGCGGCGACTGCTGCTGCTTCGGTCGGCGTGAAGATGCCGCTGAAGATGCCGCCAAGTAGTATCGCTGGCGTCGCCAATGCCGGCATTGCGGCCCGGGCGGACGCCACGCGTTGCTTCCAATCTGCGCGGTCTCCTTTTGGGTAGTTTCGCTTGCGTGCGATCAAGCCGGTCACCAGCATCATTGCGCCCCCCATCATCAAGCCAGGGACGATTCCGGCCGCAAACAAGCCGCCTACGGAGACATTCATCACAAAGGCATAGATGATCATTATCCCTGATGGAGGGATGATCGGGCCAATTACAGACGACGCAGCTGTCACCGCGGCCGCAAACGGAGTTGGGTATCCCTCGTCACGCATGCCTGGCACGAGAATGCGCCCCAATGCGGACGTATCTGCCACCGCGGAGCCTGACATGCCGGCAAACAGGATTGAGGCCGCGATGTTGACTTGCGCAAGTCCGCCCCTGAAGTGCCCGAAGAAAGACTGGGCGAGGCGAACAAGCGTTCCGGTGACGCCGCTTGCGTTCATTGTTTCGCCCGCCAGCAGGAACAAAGGCACCGCGAGCAGGGGGTATGAATCTATGCCGTTATAGAGTCTTGAAACGAGCACGCGGATCAGGCCCTGCTCACTTGACAGAGACACTCCAATCGCGGGCCCTGCGATCAGTGCGAACGCGATTGGTGCGCCCGAGACAAACAGTATAACGAAGAGCCAAACAAAACTGAGCGACATGCAGGCGTTAAACCTTCTTGATTTTGCGAGCATTCGCCGAAGAACTATCGTTCATGATCTTTTCGACTAGCACGAGTATGAACATGAACATTGAAACCGGGAGAGCCAGATAGAATAGGCCAACAGGCGCATCGATTGCCGTCGACCTTATTTTCATCCCATCTGAAATCATTGCGATGGAGTGATGCAGGAATGAGCCGCAAGCAAATATAAGGGCGCAGTTCACGATGATGCTCATTGCTTGCCTGGTTTTATCCGAGATTGCTTCAATGAAGAAGGCAAGTTGTAGATGTGATCCGCGCCGCAGTCCGTCAGGCGCCGCGAGCAACGCGCTCCATGTCATGCATGTCTTGGCAATTTCTTCCGACCACCCAATTGCAGCGCCCGTGGTCGTACGGAGAATGATCTGGGCAAGAACGATAACGATCATGACAACCAGCGCAGACGCGGCAATCCATACGCCAAGACGACAGGATACGTCGTTGACTGCAATCAGGACCTTGCGAAGGCGAATGGTAGGCAATTGTAGGCGTCCTTTAGACGTCGACGCGCTCTGCCGGGTTGTATGAATTTGAGCGCCGCGCGAGGCTGTGTTTCAACACTCTATGTTGATCCCCCGGTCGACGACCAGTATTTCTTGATGCCGGGTATCTTTTGCCGAGCGACGGTTCAGCCTGCTAATGTCAACGCGGCAGAGCCGATCCCGACGTTCTGCAAACGCTCGCCTTGCGTTGTCCGTCGTGCCGCATGATCAAGAGTTTGAAGTTTCAGATTTGGTTCGAACGTGTCGATGTCGACTTCCTTATTCGACATGGTTCGCTCCAGAGGAGAGGTGCGTCCAGCAACAGGAAACCTCGCCCAGCCTGTCTCAGCTTGGCTGCCGACCCAAGCGGGCAATGATTTTTTGATATTGCGGAAGTAGGAAAAATCGAAAGCCTCAACCCTCGATTTCGCTATAGCAGCGCGACGTAGATGGTGACCTTGCCCCCTGATTGCCCTCGTTTATAGGCTCGGCCTGTTCTGGTTATGGTCCTTGCTGGACCGGGTTGCAAATTCCTTTGGCGTGAGCCCGTCGAGGCTCGTGTGCGGTCTCAATCGGTTGTAGTCGCGCCGCC
>WGLS01000032.1 GCA_016125455.1 Alphaproteobacteria bacterium | reverse complement strand
TCAGCGCCGGGCCTTTTTCGGCGCGCGAATCCGGACCGGGCGGAGCGCGAGCTGTCCTACGCGAAAACGCCGGGCGCGGGGCGCGAGCTGTCCCACGTTACCTATACAAAGCAGGGTCGGCCGTCCCGCGCCGCTTCTCTTTTTGCAAAAACCCCCGAGGCGGAAACGCCGTCGGGCCAAAAGTGCTTGCACGGAGAAACGGATGGCGGGCGCAGCTCAGGTCGGTCGCAGGCGCGCCTTCGTCAATCCTGCATGGGCGCGCGCGGCGGCCGGATCATCGGGCCAGTCATGCTTCGGGTATCGCGCGCGCATGTCCTTCGCCATGTCCGCATAGGCGCCAGTCCAGAAGCTTGGCAGGTCGGTCGTTGTCGCGATGGGGCGGTCGGCGGGCGACACGAGGACCACCACAAGGGGCGTCGCGCCGTCGGCGATCGCCGGATGCCGGGCAAGTCCGTAGAATTCCTGCGGCTTGCCGCGGATCGCGGGGCCGCCCTCGGCGCCATAATCAATCGTCGCGGCGCGGCCGCTCGGCAACTGGAAGGTCGTCGGCGCAAGCCGTTCGAGATCGAGCCCGACCGACCAGTCGAAGAGGGCGAGTATCGCCGCGGCGACCGCCGACGCCGTCGGCGCCTTGAGGGAGGGCGGATCCCCGAGGAGCGGGCCGAGCCAGATCTCGCGACGGTCAATCAGGCCCGCGTCCGTTATCGCCGCCTGGGGCAGGGCGAGGCGGTCGCCGGCAAGCGCGAGCCGGATCTGCAGCATACGGATCGCGGGCGCGGACGGCAGGATGTCGAGGCCGCGGTCCGCCACGACGGCGAGGAGCGCCGCCCGCGCGGCCTCGCCGCGGGGTCGGGGCAGGGGCGTCTCGGCAAGACGAATGGCCCCGAGGCGTTCGATGCGGCGGCCTTTGAGGCTTACGCCGTCCGCGCCGAGCTCATAGCGGTCGCTCGCCTCCATCGGGCCGATGGCAAGCGCATCCGCTTCGGCGAGCGGGGCGGCGGCGAGTATCCGCGCATGGGCGGCGGCGCCGGTCGCGTCGCCGACAGCGAGCCATTCCTCCGTACCAAGCGGATCGGCTGGATCGAGCCGCGCTTCGCGGCCTGAGGCGAGCTGGTATCGTCCGCTCGCGCGATCGATGCGTCTGGCGATCCGCATCGGGTCGCCGCGCGCGATGAGAGCGCCAGCGTTGGCGGGCGCGAGGCCTGACGGCGTTTCTGATGAAGCGTCCCCTGATGCGTCCGGGGCTGCGCCTCCCGCCCAGCTAGCCGCCTGCCGTTTCAGGGTCGTCGCCCGGGGCGAGCGATCGCGCTCCAGCCCTGCAAGGCGGTCGCGCAGGTCGCTCGACCGTCCGCCAAGGCCAGGTTCGCCTATCAGCAAGGCGAGGCGGGCGGCGAGGGCGCGGTCGGCGACCGTTCCCGCCCTGACGATCATCGCCGCAAGCCACGGGGCAACGGGCAGGCGGGCAATCTCGCGACCGGCAGGGGTGAGCGCGTCGCTTGCGTCAAGCGCGCCGAGCTGGCGCAAACGCTCGCGGGCCGCAGCTAGTCGTGCGGGCGGCGGCGGGTCGATGAAGGGCAGGCGAGTTGCGTCCCGCTCGCCCCATTCCGCAAGGGCGAGGGCAAGGCCGGCGAGGTCGCCCGTCAGTATTTCCGGCGTCGCCGCTGGCGCGAAGCCTCTGGTCTCCGGTTCGCGCCACAAACGGTAGCACACGCCGGGCCCTGTACGGCCCGCCCGGCCGCGCCGCTGGTCGACGCTGGCGAGGCTCGCGCGCATGGTGACAAGGCGCGTCTCGCCGGTCCCCGGATCGTGCCGGGCTGTCCGGGCGAGGCCGGCGTCGATGACGATTCGTACGCCATCGATCGTCAGCGAGCTCTCGGCGATGTCGGTCGCCAGCACGACCTTGCGACGGCCGGGCGCCGGCGCCGCGACCGCGGCGTCCTGCGCCCGCGGCGGCAAGGCGCCATAAAGCGGCGCGATATCGACGTCGTCGCCTTCCGCCTGGAGTCGCGCGGCGGCGCGTTCGATTTCGCCTCGGCCCGGCAAGAAAGCGAGGATCGACCCTGATTCCTCCCGCAGGGCCCGCGTCACGGCGTCCGCAATCTGGGCGTCGATCGGCGCATCGGTCCGGCCGAGATAGCGAGTGTCGACGGGGAACATCCGGCCCTCGCTCTCGATGGCGGGCGCATCGAGTTTCGCCGCGACGCCGGCGACGTCGAGGGTCGCCGACATGACGACCAGCCGCAGGTCGTCGCGCAGCGCCCCTTGCGCTTCGCGCGCAAGGGCGAGGCCGAGATCGATATTGATCGATCGCTCGTGGAATTCGTCGAACAGGACGGCGCAAACGCCCTTCAGTTCCGGGTCGGCGAGGATGCGCCGCGTGAACAGGCCGTCGGTGATCACTTCGATCCGCGTGCGGTCGGAAACCCGGCGGTCGATCCGGGTCGACAGGCCAATAACGCCGCTGACCGGTTCGCCAAGGCTGGCGGCCATCCGCTCTGCGGCGAGGCGCGCGGCGATCCGGCGCGGCTCAAGCAACAGGATGCGGCCATCGGCCCATGGCGCAGCGAGCAGATCGATCGGCACGCGCGTCGTCTTGCCGGCGCCGGGCGGCGCCGCGATGACGAGCCGTGAGGCCTCCGCGAGCGCGGACCTGACAGCCGGCAATGCGTCGTCGATGGGCAGGGGCGTCGAAAGTGTCACGTGTCGCCAGTGGGTGGAGTTGACGTTCATGCCCGGCATGGCGCAGCGTTGACCAGTCCGCAAGCCAGTCGCGCGCGGATGGCGGTTCGACGCCCGCCCGCATTTCGCAGGACGCGTCCCAGTCTTCATTGCTGGCCATGAGCGATCAGGAATTTCACCGCATAAAGCGTCTGCCCCCGTACGTGTTCGAAAGCGTCAACGCGCTGAAGGCGAAGCTGCGCGCCGCGGGCGAAGACGTCATCGATTTTGGCATGGGCAATCCGGACATGCCGACGCCGAAGCATATCGTCGAAAAGCTCGTCGAGACTGCATGGAAACCGCGCACGGGCCGGTACTCCGCGTCGCGCGGCATTCCGGGCCTCAGGAAAGCGATGGCCCGGTATTACGCCCGTCGGTTTGGCGTCAGCCTCAATCCGGATACTGAAGTCATCGCGACGCTCGGCTCGAAGGAGGGCTTCGCCAATCTCGCCCAGGCGATCACCGGGCCTGGCGACGCGATTCTGGCGCCGGACCCGGCCTATCCGATCCACGCCTACGGGTTCATCATTGCCGGCGGCGTCATTCGCGCCGTTCCCGCGCCAAGCCCGGAGGCTTATCTTCGAGGCGTATCGAGCGCGCTCAAAACGATGCGCCCGGCCCCGACGGTCCTTGTCCTGAATTATCCGTCCAATCCGACCGCCCAGGTCGTCGATCTGGATTTTTACCGCGACGCCGTCGCAATCGCGGCCAGTCATGACCTTATCGTGTTGTCGGACCTTGCTTATTCGGAGATCTATTTTGAAGGCGCGCCGCCGCCGTCGATCCTGCAGGTCGATGGCGCGAAGGCGCGGTGCGTCGAAGTCAATTCGCTGTCCAAGACTTATGCGATGGCCGGGTTCCGGGTCGGCATGGCGGTCGGGTCGGAACGGTTGATCGCCGCCCTTGGGCGGGTGAAGTCATATCTCGACTACGGCGCCTACACGCCGATCCAGGTGGCGGCCGCGGCGGCGCTTGACGGCCCGCAGGACTGCGTTGACGAGATCCGGCGCATTTATCGCGACCGTCGCGATGTCCTTGTCGATGCATTCGGCCGCGCCGGCTGGACGATACCTTCGCCGGCCGCGTCGATGTTCGCATGGGCGCCGATTCCCGAACGGTTTGCTGAAATGGGGTCGGTGGAGTTCTCCAAATGGTTGATTCGCGAAGCGGCCGTCGCCGTCGCCCCGGGCCTTGGCTTTGGCGAACACGGGGAAGGGTTCGTCCGGATCGGCCTCGTCGAGAACGAGCAGCGGATCCGGCAGGCGGCCCGCAACGTGCGCCGAGTCTTTGCCGAGGCGCCGGCGGGCGCGTGAGAACAGGCTGATCCTTGCGGCCAGGCATTTTGCGGCTAGGGCGCGTTGCGCCGGGATTGCCAGTTCACGTCACATTCGGATATTGTAACGCCATGATCAGCGTAAGCGGAACCTTTTCCGACGCCTTGTCCGCCGCCCGGTTTCATCGTTGGGCGGCGGCGTTGCTGGCGGCGCTGTTCGTTGGCCAGGCCTTGCTTGCGGCGGCTCATGCCCACGGTGAGGTCGATCCTGCTGCGTACGAATGCGCAATCTGCCATTTGACCGGCCAGGGCGATGATGCGCTTCCGGTCGCGCCCGTCGAGATCGAACCGAACGCATTATTTTCCATTGCGGACATCGCGCCTTCCGCTTTCGACCGCATCGTCGCCGCCGCCACGCGTGCGGCGAGCGCCCGCGGGCCGCCTCTTCGATAACTGAGCCGAATTTCCTTCGCCTTGAAGAGCGATCCCTCCTTGCGCCGTTGCGCAGGGCGCGCTGTCGGGCGGTATCGATCAGTTAACGGAAGAATGACCCATGAAGCCCACGTCAACAAAATCGCGCGCGTCGTCGCGCATCATCATCGGCGCGCTCGCCGGAACAACCGCCCTCTCGCCTGCGTTCGCCCAGGTCATCGATCAGGAGCCTTCCGAAATCGGCGATGAGATCATCGTCACCGCCTCGCCGCTTGCCCGAACAGTCGACGAGACCATCGTCGGCACGTCGGTTGTGAACAAGGAAGAGCTTGCTCGAAATCTGCAAAACACCGTAGCGGAAACGATTTCGCGCGAACCTGGCATCTCGACGACCTATTTCGGTCCGGCCGCCAGCCGTCCGATCATCCGGGGCCTTGGCGAGGACCGGGTCCGCGTCCTCGACAATGGCATCGGCGCCATCGACGCCAGCGTGGCGAGCCCGGACCATGCGGTATCGATTGACCCGGCGTCCGCAGAGCGGGTCGAAATCGTCCGCGGGCCGGCGACGCTGCTCTACGGGTCGTCGGCGGCCGGCGGCGTCGTTAACGTCATCTCAGGGCGCATCCCGTCCAGCGTGCCGGAAGACGGTTTTGATGTGAGCGGAACGCTCGGCGCCTCAACCGCTGATGACGGCTTCGACGGCGCAGGCGCCTTCGACCTCAAACTCGGCAATGTCGGCAGCGGCTCCATTGTTCTGCATGGTGATGGTTTTTACCGCGAAGCGGAGGATTACGACATTCCGGGTTTTGCTGAATCCGGGCCTTTGCGTGCGGAGGAAGCAGCCGAAGGAGGCGAAGAAGGCGAAGAAGAAGAGGAAGAAGCCTTCGGCACGCTTCCGAATTCGTTCTATGAAACGAGCGGCGCATCCGGCGGCCTGTCATGGGTTGGCGAGCGCGGCTATTTCGGCGTTTCCGGCACGGTGATCGACAGCGAGTACGGCCTTGCCGGCGGAAAGAAGGAAGAGGAAGAAGGCGAAGGCGAGGAAGAAGAAGGCGAAGAGGAGGAAGGGGCCTTCATCGATCTGAGGCAGCGCCGTATCGACTTCGCCGGCGAATATCGGTTCGACGGCTGGCTGGAGAAAGCGGTGTTTCGCCTTGGCTACGCCGACTATCAGCATATTGAGTTCGAAGCGCCCGGCGAACCCGGTACGACCTTCACCAATGAGGGCTGGGAAGGGCGTCTTGAATTCGTCAACCGCGCGAAGCCTTTTCTCGGCGGAACGCTGCGCGGCGCGCAAGGCTTCCAGTTTCGGCTTTCCGAATTCTCGGCCATCGGCGAGGAAGCGTTTATTCCGCCCACGGATACGGCCCAGTACGGCGTATTCCTGTTGAAGGAGTATTCAACCGGACCATGGCGCATCGACCTTGGCGGCCGGTATGAGAACACCCGACATGAGGTGCTGGACAGCGATTTCGACGGCATTGTTCCGTCAGGGTTTGCAAGGGACTTTGACAGCTTCTCTGTTTCGGGCGGCGTTGGCTACAATGCGACCGAACAGGTCTTCCTCGGCGTCAACGCCTTCCGCACTGAAAGGGCGCCATCGGCGACGGAGCTCTTTGCGAACGGCCCCCACCTCGCGACGAATGCGTTCGAGATCGGCGACGCAACCCTTGACGAGGAAGTCGCGACAGGCGTCGAAGGTACGTTCCGCTACACCAACGACTTGTTCCGGTTCGTCCTGAACGGTTTCTATACCTCCTATCAGAACTTCATCATCCTCGACGCGACCGGCCTGTTCGCTGAAGAAGACGAAGTTCTGGAGGAGTTCGTCATTTCAGATGACGATGATGGCTTGCCGGTATTCGAGTTCGAGCAGGACGACGCCGACTTCTATGGTTTCGAGGCGTCGGTTGAGGCGGAACTTTTCCGCACGGGCGGGTTTCATTTCCACGGCGATCTCGGCGTCGATTATGTTCGCGCAACCCGCGACACCGGCGCCGATCAAGACCTGCCGCGAATTCCGCCTCTCTCCGGGGTGATCGGTCTTGAGGCGCGTCACGAGTATGGCGATCTCCGCTTTGAAACGGAGCTTGTCGCGGAGCAGGACGATATCGCCGAGTTCGAGCTGCCGACCGACGGGTATCAGATGCTCAATCTCTACGCGACGGTGCGTCCGCTTGGCGCAAACAGTCCGTTCGCCGTCAGACTGGCGGCGTCGAACCTCACCGACCAGGATGCGCGCGTCCACGCATCCTTCCGGAAAGATACCGTGCCGCTCCGTGGCCGGAACTTCCGCATCTCGATTACTGGCGAATTTTGATAGTCGGTGATGTTGGTCTTCACGGCGGACCGGTTCGTCCGGTCCGCCGCACCTCAAGCGTTTGAAGGCCGGGGCGGAATCATCCGGCTTTCAGGTCTTTAGCGACTTCCGGCCATACGGCCTCGGCCTGCTGCAGGGCGATGTCGACGCGCTCTTTCCAGCCGCGCGCGGCGTACTTGCGGATCAAGTCCACGACTTCCTGGCGTCGGCCCGGGTCGAGCGCTCCGGTCGTATTCGCCCGCGTTCTGGTCAGGACCTCAACGCAGGCGATTTTCCGGTCCCGCGCGCCGAACTGGTATTTGTACGGCTCATCGCCAAGGGTGAAATCGTATAGCGTCAGTCTCTGGGCGATCGCCCAGCGGATGCTGTAGGCGTGCAGCAGGGCGCCGGCCTGAAGGTCTCGCACGGTGTCGTCGCGCGCGGCGACATGGAAATGCGCGGAGCGCTTCACCGGATCAATATAGTTCGCCTGCGCGGCGACGGGCTTGCCGTTGCGCCAGAGAATGGCGACCTGCATGATCCCGCTTGCCAGGCCAGTCGCCGCCAGTTCGCGGAGTTGCGCGGCGAGCTGACGCGCGCGTTTCGCGCCTTTTCGCTCCGCATACTGCAGGAACCAGAGGTCGGACAGAATTGCTGCGTCATGGCCATACGTCTCCAGACGCGAACGGGTGATCTGGAGGTCCGGATCGTCGCCAAGCTTGCGCAGCAATCGTCGAATGCGCTGCCGCGTGTTTGCGCTGAGCGACTGCAGGTAATCCTCAAAGGCATCGGGCAGTTCGATATAGGGGCAAACGAGATTATTCGTCTCATTCGAATTGATGCGGCGTTCCGAGACGACCGTTTCGAACAGGTTGGCGTCAAAGGCGTCGAGGAAGGTCTGGAGCCGTTCCGCCGGGCTTGAAAAATTGCTCAGGATAAGCCGCGCGAACGGCATTGCGGCGATCGTCCGCGCGAAAGCCTCGCATACTGATCTTTCAAGAGCGGGGTCGCACAGAAACCCCGTATAGTCTGCGTCATAGACGTGGCCGAGCATGTCGAGTTCGTTGTAGAGAAGGCTTTCCGTCTTGCTCCATCGGGTTCGGGCGAGCAGCGGAAATGCCCCGACGCAGCGGTCGTTGTCGTCCCACGCGAGCAGGATCCTGAAACGCCCGGGCGTGCGGAGGGCGATGCGCCCGATAAAGCGCGAAGAAAGAAAGATCGTCGCATGGGGATCGCGAGCGTAAAGCTCGTCCCAATCGAGTTCGATCTCGACGGAACGACGAACGTCCTCGACGACTTCAATGCGCATGGACGGTCCTGCGGCGCAACGGCCTTCTCTTTCGCTGGACCAGTCCGGGCGGGCTGACGGTGCCAAGCGGTCTGTCGCTTGCCATAGGCGTTCGGCTGCCCCCCTACTGGATCTTGAGCGGGGCGCGTCCCTTGTTGTCAATCTCGTTGTCCCGGACGACCGGCTTGATCCGCGTATCGTTCCGGAACAGCACGCCGCCATGGTAATGGTTAGTCACCTTGTTGCCCTCGATCGTCAGGCTAACCGGCGCGCCGCCCTTGCCGAGGTCATAGTTGAAGATCGCCCAGTTGTCGCTGTCGACGGACTGGACAAGAGTGTTCCCGCGGATGATCGCTTCGCCCCCGGCCGGCATGTCAATCGCATAGCTCGTACGACCCCGGGCGTCGTCGAAAAAGGAGCCGGTAACGACCGTCTTTTGCGCGACGCTCTTGAGGTGATGGCCGATGCGGGTTCCGATGAATCTCGAATCCGTCACCTCGACGAGCGCTGCGCCGTCGACATAGACGCCATGGGACTGGCCATCGCCGAACCCTGAGTCGATAAAGTCTGAATTCCTGATGCGGATGACCCCGCTGTCGTCGCCGGTCGCAAGGATGCCGTCTTCATTGCCGTCGAACAGGCAATTCACGACGGTGAGGTTTCGCCCTTCGAAACGCACGCCGGCCCCGTTGCGGTCCCATGCCGTCACGTCCTTGAAGGTCAGGTTCTCGATTGTCAGGTTCGCCCCGCCGGTGGGCACGAGAACGCCCTTGTCCGTCACGTTAGCCGCGCGAAGAACTGCGCTGCGATCGGGCGGGCCGACCAGCGTAAGGTCCTTGCTGAAGGTTACGTCGGACATATCGTAGTCGCCGGACGGCACATTGATCGTTGCGCCGTCTCGCGCCCGCTCGATCTCCCGGCGCAGCCACGCGCCATCCTCGGCGGCGGCTTGTTCGCCGCACGCGCACAGAAGCGACGCGGCGGCCGCGACCCAGATTGTCTTGTGCATGATTGTCACCTTATCCCTGACCTTTGTCATTCGTGTCGTCCGAAGCGCATTCCTGTGCAACAAAAGCTTTCGAAGCCGCCTTCACGACGGCCATTCAAGAAATAGGCCCCGCCCAGGCCGCGAACGCCCTTCAGGCCCCTTCGACCAGCGTTCGGGCGTGTTCGAGCGCAGCAAGCAGCCGGCCCGGCGGCATTGACCCGGCGAAGCCAGCCTGTCCGCCCACAATAAAGGTTGGCGCGCCGTCGACGCCGCCACGTCGCAGGAGATCCGCTTCAGCCTCGGTACCCTCCATCGGCTCGGCAAGGGCTTCGCGCGCGGCGGCAGGGTCGATGCCGGCCGCCCCGGCAATCTCGACAAGGGTGTCGGGCGCATCAATCGCCGCCCCGAGCCGCCAGTAGGCGTTATATATCGCAAGGGCGAGGTTGAATTGGCCTGAATCGGGTCGCGTCCGTGCAATCAGGTGAAGCGCGGGCAGCGACCTCGGGATGCGCGGCGCAAGCGCGAAGTCGAATTCAAGGCCGATCTCAGCGGCGGAATTGGCGACCGCGCTGGCAAGAGCTTCCCGTTGCGCCGGGTCCGGAAATTTCCGGGCGTAGGATGCGGCGCGTTCGACGCCGCCTTCGGGCATGTCAGGATAGAGAAGGAAAGGACGCAGCCTGACATCAAATCCATGACCTGGACTGGCGGACAGCGCCTGCGCGAGGCTGTTGAGTCCGATATAACACCAAGGGCAGATCGGGTCTGCGACGACGTCGAGGGTGGTTTGTGCGGCCGTTGCGTTCACCGTGCGCCAAACCTTTCGAGGCGTTCGTTGGTGTCGCCGATCTCAGGAAAATCGAGCGCAACTTCCTCCCGGAGCGCGTCTTCCAGCGGACGGTTTTCTTCGTGGAGCCGGTAGAGCTTCTTGTAGGCGGAGATTGCGCCGCGGCTGCCCGCTGACATCGCCGCCGCCCGCTCCGATACGAGCCGCTCCAGCGCTGCCGCGTCCGGCGCGGCCTCGATGGCGAGCCCCCACGCAACCGCATCGGCCCCGGTAAAGGTTCGCGCCGTGAAAGAGAGCTCCCGCGCGCGGCGAACGCCGATCGCGCGCGCCAGGTTCTGGCTCATGCCCCATGTTGGCCTTAGCCCCCATTTCGCGTGGGTGTCGCCGAACTTCGTATCTGCGGTCGTATAGATAAGGTCGCAGTGGAGAGCGAGTTCCAGCGCCCCGGTGAAACAGAAGCCGTGCACCTGCGCGATGACCGGCTTCGTGGTCTGGCGCACCGCCGCGGCGGCGTCGCCGGCGGGACCGTCGAACGCGCCGCCGACGCGTCCGGCAGTAAACCTCTGGCCCTGCAACTCTTTGAGGTCGACGCCAGCGGAGAAGGCGCGTCCTTCGCCCCTTACGATGATGACGCCGACGTCGTCGCGCGCGTCGAGGCGCCGAATTCCAGCGACGAATTCCAGGAGCAGCGCCGCGGAAAGCGCATTCAGTGCGTCAGGCCGATTGAATGAAAGCCTCGCGACGCCGGCGTCTGCATCGAGCTTCAGGAAGTCGAACGCGCGTTCATCTCGCATGGCGGTTTCCTATCGTGTGGCGGTTGGCTCATCGCCGGCCAATTGAAGCGCGGCGGTGCGTGGTTGCAAGCATTCCCGGGAGGCGCGGCCGGCGCGGCGTTGCGGTTCTTGCCTTGCAGGGCGCGCCGCGCTAGCGCAACTGCGGCATGCGCGCCTCATGGCGCATTGCCGCGCGCGGCGGATGATCCGTGCGGCGCTGTCATTGATGCAGCGTGTCTGGCGCGGCGCCTGCAAGGGCCTGCGTCGATTCCCTGGCGCCTGGCGCGGCCGGCGGAAGCGAGCTTGGGACGGGATTCGACTATGAGCAAAACGGCGCAGGCGGCTTCGGCGACGATCGCCAAGATGGTTTACGGTTTCGGCGGCGGCGTCGCCGATGGCGACGCCTCCATGAAGAACCTGCTCGGCGGCAAGGGCGCCAATCTCGCCGAGATGTCGAACCTCGGCCTGCCGGTGCCGCCTGGCTTTACGATCACGACCGAGGTCTGCACGGCGTTCTACGCGAATGGCCGCGCTTATCCCGACGGGTTGAAGGAAGCTGTCGACGCCGCCCTTGTTAGGGTCGGCGAGCTCGTCGACCGAGAATTCGCCGATCCAGCGCGGCCTCTTCTCGTATCGGTGCGATCCGGCGCGCGCGCCTCGATGCCGGGCATGATGGATACGGTCCTCAATCTCGGCCTCAATGACGAGACGGTGAAAGGCCTCGCCGCGCTTTCCGGCGACGAACGCTTTGCCTATGACAGCTATCGCCGCTTTATCCAGATGTATTCCAATGTCGTCCTCGGCCTCGATCACCACGCTTTCGAGGAAATTCTGGAGACGTACAAGGAGGACAACGACTTCATTCTGGATACGGAGCTCTCGGCTTCGGACTGGAAGGAAATCATTTCCGCCTACAAGAAAGAGGTGAAAGACGCGTCCGACAGGGATTTTCCGCAAGACGCGAACGATCAGCTGTGGGGCGCGATCACGGCGGTTTTCGGCTCGTGGCGAAATGAGCGCGCAAACGTCTATCGCCGTCTTCAGGGCATTCCCGAAAGCTGGGGCACCGCCGTCAACGTGCAGGCGATGGTGTTCGGCAATATGGGCGCGACTTCCGCAACCGGCGTCGCCTTTACGCGCGACCCTTCCACTGGCGAAAACATCCGGTACGGAGAATTTCTGATCAATGCGCAGGGAGAGGACGTCGTCGCCGGCATCAGGACGCCGCAGCCGATCATGAAGGCGCGCCGCATTGCGATGGGCGAGAACGAGCCGTCGATGGAGGAGGCGATGCCGGCGGCGTTCGGCGAGCTGTCGGGCATCTTCCAGAAGCTCGAAACCCACTACCGGGACATGCAGGATATCGAATTCACGGTGCAGGAAGGCAAGTTGTGGATGCTGCAAACCCGCAACGGCAAGCGCACCGCCGCCGCCTCCATGAAGATCGCGGTCGACATGTGCCGCGAGGGCCTGATCTCCGAGGAGGAAGCGGTCGGCCGCGTTGATCCGCATTCGCTTGACCAGCTTCTCCATCCGACGCTCGACCCCGACGCGCCGCGCGATCTGTTTCTTTCCGGGTTGCCCGCGTCGCCCGGCGCGGCGTCCGGCGAGATCGTCTTCAGCTCCGACGAAGCCGAGCGCCTTTCTCAGGAAGGACGCAACGTCATTCTCGTCCGGGTGGAGACGAGTCCTGAGGACATCCACGGGATGCACGCCGCGCGCGCAATTGTAACGGCGCGGGGCGGCATGACGAGCCACGCGGCCGTCGTGGCGCGCGGCATGGGTCGGCCGTGCGTGTGCGGCGCTGGCGACTTGCGCATCAACGAAGCGAGCGGCGAACTGGAAGCGGCGGGCCGCAAGCTTTCGAAGGGCGACACGATTACGGTCGATGGCGCCGCCGGCAAGGTGTATGTCGGCGAGGTAGCCAAGATCGAGCCGGAATTGCACGGCGATTTCGCCGAACTCATGTCGTGGGCGGACAAGCATCGAAGGATGCAGGTGCGCGCGAACGCGGAGACGCCCCATGACGCCGAGGTCGCCCGCGGCTTCGGCGCGGAGGGCATCGGCCTCTGCCGCACCGAGCATATGTTCTTTGACGCCGACCGGATCGTCGCTGTCCGACGGATGATCCTTGCCGAGACGAAGGAAGGTCGGGAATCGGCGTTAGCCAAGCTCTTGCCGATGCAGCGCAGCGACTTCGAGGCATTGTTCAAGGTCATGGCGGGCTTGCCAGTGACCGTGCGCCTGCTCGATCCGCCGCTGCATGAATTCCTGCCGCATTCTGACGAGGAGATTGAAGAAGTCGCCGCGTCATCGGGCGTTGACGCCGCCAAGCTCAAGCGCCGCGCGCAGTCTCTGCACGAGTTCAATCCGATGCTGGGCCATCGCGGTTGTCGCCTCGGGGTTTCCTATCCGGAAATTTACGAAATGCAGACGCGCGCCATCATTGAGGCGGCGATCGGCGTCGCCAGGGAAACCGGCAACCCCGTCATACCGGAAATCATGGTGCCGCTTGTTGGCGAGGCGCGCGAGCTGGCGTTCGTGAAGGAACGCATTGACGCAATTGCGCGAGAGGTAATTTCGGCCGCGGGCGTCGAGCTTGAGTACCTCGTCGGTACAATGATCGAATTGCCGCGCGCGGCCCTTACGGCCGACAAGATTGCGGCGGATGCGGAGTTTTTCTCCTTCGGCACCAATGACCTTACCCAGACGACGTTTGGATTGTCGCGGGACGATTCCGCATCCTTCCTCTCTGATTATCTGCGTACGAAGATTTATGAGGTCGATCCGTTCGTGACGCTCGATGACGAAGGCGTCGGCGAACTTGTCCGGATCGCCGTTGAAAAGGGCCGCCGGGCGCGTCCCGGCCTGAAGCTCGGGATTTGCGGCGAGCATGGAGGCGATCCGAAGTCGATCCGCATCGTTGAGGGCATTGGTCTGGACTATGTGTCCTGTTCGCCATACCGGACGCCGATTGCCAGACTGGCGGCCGCCCAGGCGGCCCTTCAAAAAGGCGACGCATAAACAGGCGCTTAGCGCCGCTCACCAGATTGCGATGCCGAAACGGGGTTGATTTCGCTTGACCTGTCGCGCGCCCGCTGGCTAACCGGCGCGTCGGCCGGCAATTGCGGGTCGGTATGGTGAAAGGCCGCTTACCACAATACCTTACGATAAGGTAAGATTGTCGCGGGATCATCCTGACACTAGGTACTAGCCGTCCGTGCTGCGGCGCATCGAGTGTATCGGGGTGCGCGGAGTGAGCCGGCCGGCGTCGCGAAGCAGGGATCGCCCCAATCCGCCATGCACGAGTGATGGCGGCGCAAGACGATGGAAGCAGATGACCGTCAAAGAGTACCAGTCCGTTCCTGACATCAACTGGTCGCTCCGCAGCCTTGTCGCGGCCACCGGGATTGCCCTGTGCCTGTTTCTGACGGCGTTCAGCGCCGCGGCGTCGTCGAAAAACGTCCAGGCCGCCAAGGCCGTCGAACGTCAGATGGCTGATGAGGCCGCCGTCGTTGCAGCTCTCGCTGAACATCTCGCACTTCAGACCGCCCGTGAACGAGAGGCGCTGAGCGCCCCGCGGCTCAAGCCGGCGAAGCAGTTGTCGAGCCTGCTCGCGGCTGAGCCCCGTTTCGACGACCTCAGCGGCTGGAACGTCTCGCAGGCGTCCAAGGTTCGCGCCGACGCGAAGGAACTCAAGTGCCTCGCACAGGCGATTTACTATGAGGCGCGCAGCGAGAGCCGGATCGGCCGCATGGCGGTCGCTGACGTCGTACTGAACCGGGTCGAAAACAGCCTCTATCCGAACTCTATTTGCGGCGTTGTCTATCAGGGATCGGAGCGCACGACCGGATGTCAGTTTTCGTTCACCTGTGACGGGTCGATGGACCGGCCGCTCAATGACCGGTTGTGGCGCGAAAGCGAACTTATCGCGACGGCGGTTTTGTCGGGCATGCGCCTGCCGGTGACGCGTAACGCCACCCACTATCACGCCAACTATGTCGATCCCTACTGGGCGGAAAAATTGACGCCCACGGCGGTTATCGGGACGCACAAGTTCTACCGGTTCCCGAGCAAGGCGCTTCGTTCGGCCGCGCCCGTCGCGATGTAGTCGCCGCGCGCCGACGGTTTCGTCGGCCGCGCCGGATGTCACCGAAATTTCATTCCACAATGGGGAACCGACCCCTAGCCGCGCCCGTACCACGTGCGTTAATCACCGGTTAACGCTTCGTTATTGCGGGAGTTTCCATGAAAAATCTTGTAGTCGCCGCCCTGTCTTTTGCAGCCGTCGCCTTGGGGGCCGCGCACGCCGCGCCGCAGCCTATCGTCGGCGGCTCGACCGCTGTCAGCCTGACCAGCCAGGCGTCGAACGCGCTGGCGGGTTTCGGCATCGCCTTTGCGCCTATCAACGGATCGCCCGGCGCGCCGGGCGTCGTTCTGTTCGACATTACCGGCGGGGTTCTCGATCTCACGACGCTTGCGGGAACGATCGAGCACGCCGGGGCCGGGGTCTCGCTTACGCGCAACGACCAGCAGGCGGTCGCCAGCAATCTGCTGATCGATACGGTCGCGCAGCAGGTCTTCGCCGACGTGACGTTCGATTCGGACATCACGGATGCAGTCGCGCCTGTTTCGATTGCGACAAATACGGCGATCTTCGACTTCGATCTTGCGACCTTCGACCTGACGCAACTTGGCAATCTCGCCAACCCGCAACTGCCCCTGTTCCTCAGCGCCGGGCTCATCGCGCTGCTGGATACGCAGTTCGATGTTCAGGTGCCGGCCGATTTCCAATTCGCGTCCGCCGCGACGGCGCCGGAAGTCGCGAATGGCGTCGTTCCCTTGCCAGGCGCGCTTGGCCTGTTTGCGCTTGGCGCAGGCGTGTTCGGCTTTGCCGCGCGGCGCAAGGCGGCCTGAGCCGCCCGAGTCCAGTACAGGTAAAGCGCCGGGCCGCCCACGATCCGTGGGCGGCTTTTTCTTGAATTCGAATGCGTCACCCATGGACGAAATCCAGGCCGAGATCGAGGATCGGGGCCGAATGGGTAATCCAGCCCGACGAGATGACGTCGACCCCGGTTCTCGCGATGGCGGCGACCGAATCGACCGTGACATTGCCGGAGGCTTCGAGAATGGCCCTGCCGCCGGTTTGCTTTACGGCGGCCGCCAGATCGGCGACGGACATGTTGTCGAGAAGGATCACGTCGGCGCCGGCGGCGATCGCGGGGTCGAGCTGGTCGAGGCGGTCGATCTCGACTTCGACCTTGATGAGATGCCCGATCGCGGCCCGGGCCTGCCGGACCGCCGCCGCGACGTCGCCGCCGCAAGCAGCGATGTGATTGTCCTTGACCATGACGGCGTCAAAAAGGCCGAAGCGGTGGCTTGATCCGCCGCCGCAGGCGACGGCGTGCTTTTCGAAGGCGCGAAGTCCGGGCGTGGTCTTTCGGGTGCAGGCGATGCGGGCGCCTGTGCCCGCCGCTGCCGCGACGAGGGCGGCGGTCGCCGTTGCGATGCCCGACAAGTGGCAAAGGAAGTTGAGCGCGACCCTTTCGCCGCCAAGGATTCCGCGGGTTGGCCCCTCAATCTCGAGAACCAGGGCGCCACTCGCCACGGCGGCGCCGTCAGGCGCGCGGATGGCGACATCGATGCGGGGATCGAGCTGAGCAAAAGCGGCGACGGCGAAGTCGACCCCGCACACGACGCCGCCGCGCCGGGCCGCGATGACCGCCCTTGAATGCGCCGACGCGGGAATGCACGCCGCGGAGGTGATGTCGCCGGCGAGCCCCAGGTCTTCGGCAAGGGCGCGCGCGACAGCGTCGTCGATCAGGGCCTTGGGGGGCGGGAGTTGCGTCATGCGGCAGCGCCTCCGGCTGAAACGCCCGTCGTAGGGTCAGGCGTGGGCGGGCCAAGCAGCTTCGGCCGGACGGCTGCGTGGCCGTCAGGACCGAGACTGACTTCCGAGTGGAAAGGCGTCACTGCCGGCGAAGGGAAATCCGAGCGAAAGTGTCCGCCCCGGCTTTCTTCCCGGGCGATGGCGCCGGCGAGGATGAGGTCGATTGCCGTCACGACAGACAGAAGGCCGCTTGTCGGCATAGCGGTCGCGAGAATGGCGTCGATAGACTGCCGCGCGGTCGCCAGACCGGGTGCGGACCTGATCAGCGCCGCCCCGGCAGACATGGCGGCCCGGATGCCGGCCATGGCCCTGCTGTCTGCCGGTTTGGCGGGCAGGGAGAGGCGATCTTCAGGGGCGGTCGGTTGGCCAGGCGTTGGGAGGTTGGCGCCCTTCAGGTCGCGCGCAATGCGCGCGCCGAAGACGATCGCTTCCAGCAGGGAGTTTGACGCGAGCCGGTTTGCGCCGTGAACGCCGGTCGAGGCGACCTCGCCGACCGCGTAAAGGCCGTCGACGGTGGTGCGCCCGTCGAGGTCTGTCTTCACGCCGCCCATGTGGTAGTGGCATGCCGGCGCAACGGGCAATGGCGCGGTCCGCGGATCCAGGCCAGCTCTTGCAGCCGTCTCGAACACCGTGGGAAATCGCGACGGGAAGGCGGCGCCGATGGCCGACCTGGCGTCGAGGTAGGCGCCGCGTCCGGCGGCGCGTTCCGCTTCAACGGCGCGGGCCACCACGTCCCGGGGCGCGAGTTCCAGCGAGGGATGATAGTCGGCCATGAACCGGCGACCGTCCGCATTGACGAGGGTTGCGCCGTCGCCGCGCAGGGCTTCGGTGGCCAGGGGGGCAGGGTCTACGCCCACGTCGAGCGCGGTCGGGTGGAATTGGACGAATTCAGGATCGCGAATGACCGCGCCGGCGCGCGCTGCAAAGGCGAGGCCATGGCCCTGCGCCTGGACTGGGTTCGTCGTCACGGCATAGAGTCCGCCGAGCCCGCCTGTTGCGAGCACCGTGGCGGCGGCGAAAACCGAGGCGCGGGCCCCGAGGGCGACGTCATAGACAAGGGCGCCGGCGGCGCGGCCGCACTCGTCCAGAAGGATGTCCTCGACGACCATCCGCTCAAGAATAGTAATGTGGGGCGCAGCGCGCGCCGCGGCGATGAGGGCGTCCATGATCGCCGCTCCCGCCTGGTCGCCGCTGGCATGGACGACGCGGTCTCGGGAATGGGCGGCTTCGCGGCCGACCTTCAGCGCGCCGTCGGGCTCGCGATCGAAGGGCGCGCCATAGCCGACGAGGTCTGCAATCCGGGCCGGGCCTTCCTCGCAGAGGACGCGCGCCGCCGCCGGTTCTACGAGCCCTGCGCCGGCGGCGATCGTGTCGGCGACATGCAGCTCGATGCTGTCGTCCGGCGCGACGGCCGCCGCAATGCCGCCTTGCGCCCATGGGCTCGACCCGCCATGGCCAAGCGCCCGGGCGGTCAGCACCGTAACGGGCCGGGGTCCAAGCTCCAGGGCCGTGTAAAGCCCTGCGACGCCAGCGCCTACGATTAGTATCTCCGTTGCGATGTCGCGTCTCCCTGGCCGATCTTCGCCGCGCGATCGGTCATCGCTGCATTCGGACCGGCCCGCTGCGACATTGGCGGCGTTCACCTCCGGTCACGCGGGCGAGTATGGAGGGGCCAAAAACCTGTTCGATAAGTTTTCGGCGTTATGTAGCAAGCGCACCAAGGATAACAGCAGACGCCATCGTTTGAAATGCTAATATGCGCGGATGGTACACGATGACGCTACATCTTCACTTCTACGGTTACGCGCCGACCTAGCCGCCGATATTCGGCACCTTGAACAGCGCCAGATAGCCTTGCGCCGCCGTCTCAAGCGGCTAGACGACGACCTCAGATTGCTCGGGGCCTACAGCGAGGACGTCCCGCCGCCCTGTAGGCCGAACCGAAGGCTTTTCCGGCGAAACGAACTCAAGGCGCTCGTCTGTTCGATTCTTCGCGAGATTGGCGACGATGCGTCTAACCGGACAGTTGCGCTCATTGTAATCGAGCGGATCGGGATAACCGGCTACCAGCGCAAGCTGGAAGCCGAGATGGTTCAAAGGGTTAGGCAAACCCGCAATCGGCTTGCGGCCCGCCAGTAGCGCCCTGCCAGCGCTGGCATGTGTGGTGTCAGGTGAATAGGCGGCTGAAAATACAACCGGGCCCCTGAGGGCCCGTCTGGTGAGTGATATGTGCGAGTATTTACGAGGCTATCTTGCCACCGAAGTACTCACGCGCCAGCGCGCGCCCAGCCTTCGCGATGTCGCGGGCGTTTTTTGCCCTCTCTACCGTCGAACTTGAGGTCTCGCGGGCAAGCTTCTTGGTGGCGACCTTAACCGAGGTCTCGTATGCCGCTGCGGCACCATCAACGGTCCAAGGTCTGATGCGAACGTCTTTGCTCACAGGTTTCACTTCCTTTGTCACAAGCCTCTCCCCCTTATATATAGGTTCACGAATCGCTCAGACAAGATTGAATCTACTCCACTTTATCCGTCCGAGGAAGTGCCAAATTGGGCCACTTTTCGACCGGAACCTTCTCAGTAAGTCGCGATATAAAGTACGCCGCTGGCCGAAACGCAAGACAATTCTTGGGCGTGTATGTGCCTGTTCGGTTGTTCGTGGCAACCAACACCCCATTCGGAATGGAGTTTCCAGATTCCAATGGAAAAGATGCGAATGAGCTGTAGTTTGCGACATCGTCATCCCGGCACAAATACCTCGGAGGCTCACAGAAAGCCTGAATCGTCGGATCTTGCGCGTTGGCAGTGATGATGGGTTCGCCTCGCCGGAAGGCGGCGCCGACATGCCCGTCGCAGGGGCCGAAAGCTCGTATGGCTCTGGTTTCGGCGACCTCATTATTCCAAAGCGATGGCACGCACTTCCTCCAAATCGGAAGAAGCAAATTCTTTTCTTCGCAATAGACGTACACTGCAAAATTCCACAAATCGCCTCTCTTTATTCCGAACAATGGCTCTCGATTTTCGATGAAATAATCCATCAATTCGGAAACCGCTTCCTTAAAATTGCCAATATCTTCTTCGATAAGCTCTTCGTATATGGGTAAAGCCCCCATATAGTCTTCTGTGTATTCTACTGTCTCACCAAGAATTTGGCCGGTTTCTGCCTCGTAAATATATGCTGACTTAATTTCATCGTAGGCATGCTTTAGTCCCGCGGCCGCGCTTTGAAAGCGCTCGATATTGACTAAGTTTCGCGTGATGATAACGCCTAGAGCAAACTGGAAAATTATCATTCCAAGAGCGACGCGAACGAAAACATCGAACGAAACAAACAAGCTTTGCCAGAAAGCGAAGACAAAACCGATCACCGTAGGCAACACGACCGTTGCTACAAATCCACACAGCTTAATTAGTGAATCTGCAACGCCTGCCTGCTCGGCGACGCGAGCAACAATATCCTCATAGTTCTTTCGAACGCGGGAATCTAATTCTGTATTCATTATTTTTTGCCCCTACCCGCCAGTACACTAGGCGAAAGGTAGGCAAACAATCAATATTGATCACCTTTGCCAATACCCCTTCCAGTTGCGCGATACCGGCGCGGCCACGGCATTCCAGACGATCCGGTTCGCCAGTGCGCCATTGCTTTCACGACGATGATCTTCAAGCCAAGCGGCGTGGGCTGCATACTGATGAAGATACTTGCCCGAAACGTGGTGATGCTGGCCGCCGACCATGCGGCGAAGGCGCGAGAAGTAGCTTTCAACCTGATTGGTGCAGACGCCATTGAGTGAATAGGCTTCCGAGTGGTTGATGCGGCCAACCGGGAAAAAGGCGTCCAGCGTATCCCAATGCGACGCCTCATCGGCGTTGATGATCGTGCCGGCCTCTAGGCGAGCCTTGGCAAACGCGACGCCCTCGGATTCGCGCTTGGCGACCGTCGTAAGCGTACGGCCGTCACGCTCACGCAGGGCGATGACGACGAGGCGCTTGCCGGTCTGGTGCCGCGCCCGGCGACGGTCGATCCGGTCTTCCTTTTCGTTCGCCTGACGGATCGAGCCGCCGAAATAGGCGCCGTCGATCTCGACTTCCTCGTCTAGCTTTACGCCGGCCGTTTCGCGCGACAGGGCTTCGCGGATTTTGTGGGCGAGAACGAAAGCCGTTTTGTACTGCACGCCAAGATCGCGGCTTAGCTGGATCGACGATAGGCCCTTGGACGCGTTCGCCACGATGGCGATTGCGGCCAGAAGATCTACAAAGTCGAGTTTACGCGACGCGAAGATGGTTCCCGACGTCACCGAAAATTGGTGATGGCAGGCTTTGCACTTGAATTTCCGGCGCGTAGAAATGTCGTAGGCGTCCAGACCGCCGCAGCGCGGGCAAATGGCGTCGCCGTCGTTTTCGGCCCAGCGGATTTCGCAGAACTTCCGGTAAGCCGCTTCCTCGCCAGCCTTGTAGATGTCCTTGAGCTTCAAGGTGCGGGAGGCGGCGGAGAGGAGAAAGTGTTGCGACATGTTTGTAACCGTATGCGATGCTTGTGCATCGTATATAGTTACATACCGCCATCGTGTAAAGGGCTAATGCCATCATTTGTGCGATATTCGCCCTTGCGCGCGAGACAGAACGGCCCTAGCTATGCTCCATGAAGACGCAGGCCGATTGGGAAACGCAGGTGAAGAACCTGCTTAAAGCCGAGCTGAAAAAGCGCGGCGTGACCTATGCGCAGCTCGTGGATAAGCTCGCCGCCATTGGGGTGAGCGAGTCGGAACCGAACGTCCGGAACAAGCTCGCCAGGGGCAAGTTTACCGCGGTGTTTCTGTTTCAATGTCTGGAAGCAATCGGCACAAACTCATTGCGGTTATCGGACTAGCGTTTTTGGTTTCATCAGGGCAGGCCCAAGAAAATCAAGACGAGACCGAGCGGACCGCCAACGAACAACAGAAAAGCACCGAGACGTTTTCTGTTCCCGTTCGGATCATCGAAGAGCCAGAAGCCGCCGATGCCCGCGAACGCGGCGAGCAGGAAGCCGCTGAGCGGGAGCAAAAAGACCTTCTGGCCCAACAGAGTATGGACGCGGCAACGCGCCGTATGTCCGAGTTGGCAGTGTGGCAAACTGTTTTGATTGCCATCGGAACCGCTGCTTTGATTTACACGCTTTGGTTGACGCGACAGACCAACAAAGCGGCGTGGGCGGCCGTCAATGAAACGAGGAAGATAGGGGAGGCTCAGGTTCGCGCCTATGTCGCGGTAGTCGATGGCCGGTATGAGTTTCGGGAGGCTGACCTGATTGTAAGTGCGACGATTAAGAACGTTGGTCAGTCGCCTGCTAACTTCGTTCGAATGAAGTGCGAAGTTACTGTATTCAATAAAGAAACCAGTGAAATAATCTACGAACGCTCGTCGACTGGCCGAACTGGCGACGGCAGTATTGTTGAGCCTATTCCCGCGTCGATGCAGCAAGCAGGCGTCGTTCGAATCAGGGATTTCGATCAAACATACGTAAGCGAAATTGCGATTGACGCCGCCGCGCTCAACCTTTGCGTTACCGTCAGCTATGACGACGTGTTCCGTGATAGGTCGAAACCCGACGGTCGTCGAAGCGAACGGTTCACAATTGCCACCATACGCGAAGAGCCTTTGAATGGCATATTCAGAATCGCCCAATAGGCAAGACGATAATCGCAAGCCGATCCCTAACACCACCCCGATCATCTAGCGCCCCCGTCGGGGCGCAGGGCCGTTGGTGCTTTTCCTACATAAGGCCGAGTTTTTTTGCCGACCATCGCGCCGGGCTGGCGGCGGGGGGCGGCTTCACCCCCGCGCTTCTAGAACCACGCCGGCGTCGCGCTCACGCGCGTACATCGACTGGCGGGTAAGGGGCAGGGCGAGCATTCGGTCGATGGGCAGACGGGCGCGCTCGATGATATCGGCCGGGATCGTCACTTCGTGTTCCATGGTCCGCAGCGCGCGCAAGATGCCCTTCAGGTCGATGCGTTTCATGTGCGGGCACAGGTTGCACGGCCGCACGAAATTGACGTTCGGGTTTTCCGCCGCAACATTATCCGACATCGAGCACTCCGTAACAAGAACGACATTCTTCGGTTGCTCCCGCGCGACAAACCCGCTCATCCCGCTGGTCGAGCCGGCGAAGTCGGCTTCGGCAAGAACGTCCGGCGGGCACTCGGGGTGAGCGAGCACGACGACGCCTGGCGTCGCCTTGCGCATTTCGCGGATGTCGGTCGCCGTGAACCGTTCGTGCACCTCGCAAGACCCGGCCCAGGTGACAATCTTCACGTCGGTCATCGCGGCGACATTTCGCGCAAGATACTGGTCCGGGAGGAATAGAACAGTGTCCGAACCCCATTCCCTCGCGGCGTATTCCACGACTTCGACGGCATTCGATGAAGTGCAGCAGATGTCGGTCTCCGCCTTAACTTCTGCCGTTGTGTTCACATAGGCGACGACGGGCGCGCCGGGGTACTTCTGCTTCAGCAGGCGAACGTCGGCGCCGGTGATCGACGCAGCGAGGGAGCACCCTGCGCGAAGGTCAGGAATCAGGACGGTTTTCTCAGGACAAAGAATTTTCGACGTCTCCGCCATAAAGTGGACGCCCGCCTGGACGATCACGTCGGCGTCGGTATTGGCGGCTTCCTTCGCGAGTTGCAGCGAGTCGCCCGCGAAATCGCCGACGCAGTGGAAAATCTCCGGCGTCATGTAGTTGTGCGCGAGGATCACGGCGTTCTTCTCGACCTTCAGGTCGTTGATAGCCGCGATGTAGGGCGCATGCAGGCGCCATTCGAACTCCGGGACGAACCTTGCGACCTTGGCGTACAGATGATCGGTCCTGGCCTTCACCTCTTGCGTGTAGGTCAGCGCATCGTCATCGCCGCGCGCGCTGGTGGCTGGTTGCGCGGCTGAGCCGCCGCCGAAGCCTTCCCTGTCATACGCTGCCACTGTGCGCCTCCTTTCCCGTCATCGCTGGCCGCCGCCGGGTTTTCCAGAAGCGGGCCCTTCGCGAATTATGCTCTATGCGAGCATATATAGTGCGCCAAAAAAGCCCTCGCAAGGGCGGTAAGTCGCCGAAAATAAGGCCGGCGCGCCTTTCGTCAATGGCTTTGCGCTGCGGCGCGAAAATGTGATGTCCGCCTTTCGGCGCCGAGCGGCTGGCAAGCTACCTGACGGCCGTGCGCACCCGCGGGATCGACAATCCGCCCGCCGCCTTGTCCGGCATCGCGGCCGCCTTGAACAGCGCGGCGGGCCGGCCGCTCGTCTGGCGCTCGGTCAGCTCGGTCTTCTCAACAAGTCCGGCCCCCTCGACATGCCGTCGGAAGTTCTGCTTGTGCAGGTTGAAGCCGACAATCGCTTCGACGGCGCGTTGCAACGACAAGAGCGTGAACCGCGACGGCATAAGGTCGAAGACGATCGGCCGGTACTTGAGTTTGCCTCTGACGCGGCCGATGGCCGTTGCGAGAATGCGGCGATGGTCGGAGCCCATCGACAGGCCGGTGGCGCGCGGGAGATCCGGATCGCCGCCGGGCGGAGCGAGGCCGGCGGCCGTCCGGTCGCGCCAGCTTTCAGCCACCAGGCCCGCCTCGTACATTGCTTCGTAGCGGTCAAGGGCGCGTTCCTCCTCCCACGGAAGATCGCCCATGCCGAACGCAGCGGCGACTCTCGCTTCGCGCTGGGCCCGGGTTGCGGCGTCCGTCGCGCGCCGAAACCAGGCAGTGAAGCCCGGCTCGATGACGGCTTCCAGGACCTGCGGCGCCCCCCGGCGCCAGTCTTCCCAGGGAAAGAAGTCATACCAAGAGCGCCACTGCGCATCCGCCGCGTTGACCGGCGCAGCCTCCGCGGCGAGCGCGAGGTATCCAACCGAGACGACGCGGGCGCTCGCGTCGCCGCCCTCAATCAGGGCGGCGGGCGCCTCGCGGCCCTTGTCGCCAAATGTGTATAGCTGTTCGACGAAACCAAGCCGCACGCTGGTCTGGCGTTCGACCCATTCGCGAAGGCCGGTTTCGAACGTGCGATGGCGCGCTGGATCGAATGGCCCGTATGGCAGGCCGATTGCGCCGTCTGCGCTCCGTGCACAGAGCACTTTCGGCGCATCTTCATCAACCACGAGGATGACGGCGTTCAGCGCGACCGCCACCGGGGCCGCGCCGGCGTGCGTCGTCTTTCCGGTCGTTCTGATCGGTCGCTTCGACATGGCGGCGCAAGCGTTCCTTGCCGTCTTTCTGGCTGTCAGGCGGCGAGTTGTATCGTAACGGTCGGTGCGGTGAGCGCCGTGCATGGCGGCGCCAGATCCTGGACTGCATCGAACATTCGACCCTTTCGGCCGAGGAGGTCGTCCGCGAAGTCGACGATCAGCGGGCAGGGATCGGCATGCGGCGCCGCGCGCCGGATCCCGGCGAGGATCGCCGCCTCGGATATGTCCGGCGCCATCGCGCAGGCAATAATGAATGCCGCGGCCGGCGATCGCGACACGCCGCGATTGCAGTGAACAAGGATGTCGCCCTGGCCATCCCAGTTGCGAACAAAATCGATCAGCGCCCGTGCGCGCTTTTCGGCGCCGTTCTTCAAGGTCTCCGCGCAGCTCTCGTCGTTCACGTAGAGCATCAGGTGACGATCCTGCGGCAATCCCGGGAACGTCGGCGCCGATTCATCCGCGCACAGGAGCGAGACGACGCGGCCTGGCGCGTAGTCAGCAAACGCCTTTGGCGCATTGGCGAGACAGGCAATGATCAACATGTCGCGAAACTGGCGAAGAATGGACGGCAAATAAAGGCCAGTGCGTTCACGCGAGGTTGATCTCCCGGGGAGTTTACCGGCGTTAACGACATCTGGCCGGTCAAAGCGTTGCGAGCAGGTCGCCGAAGCGGGCGAGGTAGGCGGCCTGGGCTGCGTCCGGCGATTCCGCGACAAGTCGCACGGGCGACAGGCCGCGTGGGCTGCCAAAAAGATCGCGCGCTTCGGCGTCGCCAAACCCGGCAAGCTGGGTCGCTTCGAAGAACGCGCTTGCCCTGTCAGCGCGCTTGATCGTCCGCTCCACAAGGTCCGGCAACTCCGCCGGCAGGCCGAAACGAATGTGGATCGCCTGTTGAAGGCGCCGCTCTATTGACTTGTATGCGGCCCCAAGCTGCGACTTGAAGGGACTGATCATGTCGCCGATCACGAACTCCGGCGCGTCATGCAGCAGCGCCGCGAGGCGCCATTTCACCGGCCAGTCCGGTTTCAGCTCGCCGCAGAACGCCTCGACGAGCACGGAATGCTGCGCGACCGAAAACGCCTGCGGGCCGGTCGTCTGACCGTTCCACCGCGCGACGCGGGCAAGGCCGTGGGCGATATCCTCAATTTCGATGTCGATCGGCGCCGGATCGAGCAGATCGAGCCGTCGACCGGACAGCATGCGTTGCCAGGCGCGCGGCGCCTTGCTTGCGCCGGGTCCAGGTCGGGACGTCCTCTTCGGTTTCGCAGGCGCAGACATCGGGTGGCGCGCGGCCTCATCGGGAAAACGGATTGGGGAACCGGACCGGCTCGCCTAGCAAGCGAGCCTCAGACTTGCAAGCGCCGGACCGCACGCCATCAGCTATCCCTGCACGGACGGATATCGGCGCTGGACAAGCAAACTTGTGGGCGGATCGAATTGAATGATATCTTGAGCAGTATCCGGCGATCAAGCGTACAGTCGCGGCCGGCTTGAGGGCGAGGCGACGCAGATATGAATTTTGCACCTGTCCTCCGTGTTTTTGGCGTTCTTGTCGTTGTCCTCGCCATCGCGATGCTGCCGTCATTGGCGCTTGCGATCGTCGAGGGGCCAGCGAACGCAGCTCACTTCGGGCTGTCACTTGTCGTGGCCCTGACGATTGGCGCCAGTTTCTTTGCGCTCGGCGCCACGTCCGGCCCGTTCGAGTTGAACCGCCGACAGTGCTTTGTCGTGACCGCCAGCGCCTGGACGGCCCTTCCGGCGTTCGCGGCGATCCCGCTTCTCGGAACAAGCGCATCGTTCGTTGACGCCTATTTCGAAGCGACTTCAGGTTTCACGACGACCGGCGCAACGGTGCTTGCGGGCCTTGACGACCTGCCGGCCAGCATCCTCCTGTGGCGGTCGACGCTCCAATGGTTCGGCGGCGTCGGCATTATCGTGCTTGCGATCACGATGATGCCTTTCCTGCGCGTCGGAGGCATGCAGCTGTTCCGCACCGAGAGTTCCGAGAACGCCGACAGCTTCGTGGCCGGAAGCCTTGCAATGGCGCGGTGGATCGTCGGGATTTACCTGGCGCTGACCTGCCTCGGCACGCTCACCTATCTGACGCTCGGCATGTCGCTGTTCGACGCCATTAATCACGCCATGACGACTGTCTCGACAGGCGGTTTTTCGACCCATGACGCCTCATTTGGCCATTTCAAGTCGGGCGGCCTTCAATGGTCGGCGACGATCCTGATGGCGTGCGGCGCGCTGCCGTTCGTCGCCTATATCCGGCTCGCACGAGGTCAGTACCGGGACTTCTCATCTGATGTTCAGCTGCGCGGCTTCGTGGCTTTCCTCGGCGTGGTCTCGGTGTTTCTTGCGCTCAGCGTCATGCAGACCATGCATCTGGGCTTTGGCGACGCGATCAAGCTGGCCGCGTTCAATGTGGTCTCTATCGTGACGACAACGGGATACGCCAGCGCCGACTATCAGGCCTGGGGACCGCTCGCGATTGGGGCATTCTTCCTGCTCACGTTCGTCGGCGGATGCTCCGGTTCTACTGCGGGCGGCATCAAGATCTACAGGTTCCAGATTCTCGGCCGCCTCGCGCACGCCTTTCTGACCCAGCTTGCAAGGCCTTCGCGGATCGTCAGCGTGACCTATCATGGTCGTCGCGTTGACAGCGACGTCGCGTATGCAATCCTTGCATTCATCGCGGTCCTATTGTTCTCGCTCGCGGCTTCAACGCTGGTTCTTTCGTTCCTTGGCCTTGACCTCGTGACTGCGTTGACCGCCAGCGCCACCTGTCTGACCAATGTCGGGCCCGGTCTTGGCGCGATCATCGGCCCGGCGGGCAATTTCGCAGCTCTGCCGGATGCCGCCAAGGCGATCCTTTCAGCAATGATGGTGCTCGGCAGGCTGGAATTCTTCACCGTTCTGGTGCTCATCCTGCCAAGCTTTTGGGAGCGGTAGTCAGGCTTTCAACTGGTCCGCAATCGGAAGGTCGCGGATGCGCTTTCCGGTCGCCTGGAAAATGGCGTTCGCCAGCGCCGGGGCAAGCGGCGGCAGGCCCATCTCTCCCATGCCGGCCGGCGCTTCGCCATTGTCAATAATGTGCGTCTCGATCACGGGCGGCGCGTCGGCGATGCGCATGATCTCGTAGTCGTCGAAGTTGCCCGTGACGACGCGCCCGTCGGCGATGTCGATCGCCAGCCGCAGCGCCGTGGAAAGGCCATCATTGACGCCGGACTCCAGTTGCGCGCGGACGCCGTTCGGGTTGACGACCGTGCCGATGTCGACCGCCGCGACCACGCGCGGCACGCTCAGCGCGCCGTCCGCGTCGACTTCAACGTCGACAACTTGCGCGACGTAACCGCCGAACGTGAAGTGCCCGGCGATGCCGCGACCTTTGCCCTTTGGCATCTTGGCGCCATAGTTGCCGCGCTTTGCGGCGAGCCTCAGGCAGGCGGCGAGGCGGCCAGGGTTGAAGGTCGGACCGCCATGCTGTTCGTAAGGCAGCTCACGCGCTTCGCCGAGCAGGCGCAGGCGGAGCTCCAGCGGATCCTCGCCGCGGGCGTGCGCGACCTCGTCGAGGAAGCTCTGGACCACGAACGCGTTCGCGGTATGGGCAGGGGCGCGCCACGATCCCCGCGGCGCACCGGATCTGGCGGAAAAGTATTCTATCCGGCGGTTCTCAACGAGGCGCGCCGGGAAGTCGTCCGTATAAAGCTCCGCTTGCCAATAGTCCGTTTCCGGCATGTTCGGTCGTCGATAATATTTCGACGCGCTGGCCAGCCGATGCGTCCACCCTGTCATCTTGCCGCTGGCGTCGAACGAGGCTTTCAGTTCGTGTACGCCCGCAGGACGATAAAAATCGTGGCGCATGTCGTCCTCACGGGTCCACAGAACCTGGACCGGCCGCTTCACCGCGGCGCTGACGAGGGCGGCTTCGGCTGCGTAGTCGCTCGACAGGCGCCGTCCAAAGCCGCCGCCAAGCCGCGTCACCTTAACCTCAATGGAAAGCCGATCCTCGATCCCAAGAAGGTCGGCGACAAGGCGGTTCGCGCTGGATGGAAACTGCATCGGTCCGACAATCGTCACGCCGTCGTCGCGAACGTCCGCGATGCAGTTCTGCGGCTCCAGCGGGGCATGGCTTACGTAAGGTTGCCAGTATCGCGCTTCATAGATCTTGTCGGCGGCTCCGAACGCCGCGTCGAGGTCGCCGTCGGCGGCGACGATCTGGCCTTCGCCTTCCAGCAGTTCCTCGCAATGACGGCGGAACCGCGCCGTCGATTCATCCGCAAACGGTCCTCTGTCCCACTCGATCTTCAGGGCGTTGCGACCCTTGATCGCCGCCCAGGTCGAGGTTGCGACAACGGCGTAACCTTCGGCCTGAACGTCATATGGACCATCGGCCGCCGGTCGTCGGATCTTGACGACGTCAATGACGCCGTCGACCGCGCGAGCAACGGCGTCGTCGACGGATCTTGCGACGCCGTCAAAATAGGGACAGCGCGCGATGACGGCATGAACCATGCGGGGCAGCGTCGCATCGATGCCGTAAACGGCCTTGCCTGTGACGATCGCATGGGCGGCCTTCACTTTTTTCGGCGTGCCGATGATCTTGAACGATCCTTTCGGTTTCAGGGCCGGCGGTTCGCTGGGCGCCGGCAATGCCGCCGCTGCCGATGCAAGCTCTCCGTAGGCGATGCTCTGGCGCGTTGAATCATGGTGGACGGCGCCATTGCGAGCGGTCAGTTCGTCTTCTGCGACGCCCAGTCGTTCGGCCGCGGCGGCAATGAGCATCGCGCGGGCGGTCGCCCCCGCCTGCCGCAATCCCTCCCAGTGTCCGCGGATGGAATCGCTCCCGCCGGACCCTTGGGGCACGTACTTCCAGCCATAGTTTCCGTCGTCGCGCCGCATCAGCTCCATCGGCAATTGAACCGTTTCGACCTTGTCGAAATCGACTTCAAGCTCCTCGGCGAGCAGCATCGGCAGGGACGTGTCGACGCCCTGGCCCATTTCCGGGTTCGGAAAAGCGATGATCACCCGACCGTCCGGACGAATAACGACCAGGCCCCCGATCTCGCCCGTAAACGAGAGAGGATCGTCCGCGGCCATTTCCGCGAAGGCGGGTCGGCTCGATATGGCGGGCGCGGCGATGACGAGCGCGCCGGCGCCGGCGTACTTCAGGAAATCGCGTCGGTTCGTTCGTATGGAAATGGTCATCCGCGCGTCTCCCGCATCATCCGGGCGGCCTTGTGAACGGCTTTGCGCAGGCGGAAATACGTGCCGCAACGGCAGATGTTCGTGAGGGCGGCGTCGATGTCGGCGTCGGTGGGGTCGGAAATCCGCGATAGCAGATCCACGACGGCCATTATCTGGCCGGCCTGGCAATAGCCGCACTGGGCGACGTCCTCCTCCAGCCATGCCTGTTGCACTGGGTGCAGGACTTCGCCCTTGGCCAGGCCTTCGATCGTCGTCACCTCGACGCCGTCAGCCGCGGCCATCGGCATCACGCAGGAGCGCACCGCTCGGCCATCGACATGCACGGTGCATGCGCCGCACTGGGCGATGCCGCAGCCAAACTTTACGCCCTTGCAGCTGGCCTCCTCGCGCAGCCACCAGAGCATCGGCATGCGCGGATCGCCATTGAACTCGTGCGGCGTCCCATTGACTTTCAAACGCGCCATCCGCGCCCTCCCTAGTGATGCGACATGTGTAGACGAACCTATTGGGTTCGGGGCCGCGGGTGCGCCCCTTCCTGCAGCGGTTCATCCCGCGAGAGGAACGTCCAGTCGCATTTGACGCAACGCGTCAAAGGTCGAAGGCGCTGTCCCACCGGCGTTTGTTCACCCCCATGATGAGGAGCCAGAGCGTCAACGCGCCTTCGCCGACAAGCGCCGGGACCATGGCGACAAGGCTCGCGATCCGCCCGCCATAGTCGGCGAACAGGATGCCGCCAAACCCGTCGATGACATAGCCGGCCCCTGCGAGGACAATCAGGATGCCAATGAAGGATGGCAGATAGGGCGCCCGTATCAGCAACGGTCCCAGGGTGAGCAGATGGACGCCAAAGAAGATCAGGGTAATTGCGAAGCCCTGATTGTGCCCGACGAGCCCGCGATAGGCGAGGGCGGCGCGCTCGGCAGGCGCGAACGCCGAATAGGCGACGCCGCCGCCCGCCGTCAGTTGCAGCGCGCCGACAAGGTAGAGAACGACGCCAACATGCGCCGTGGTGTAGACGAGCCGCAGGACCATGGCGAGAAGCGCATGGTTCGGGGCCGTCGGCCGCAGGATCACGAACAGCGCCCAGCCGACGATCACGTCGAAAATCAGGACGGCGATGAAACAGGCGATGCCGATCCGGAACATCTGCTCCTCGCGCATCATGTTTGCAGCCGTCGTCGATGCGTCGCCCGGCGCAGCCAGGCCCTCGAAAACGAAAAAGTTGGCGAAAATGGCGAGCGCGAAGATCATCAGATATGCGAAGCCCGCGACGCGCGCGTAAAGACCAGGCGCAGCGGGCAGGAAACCGGAAGAGGTCCGCCAGTCGGCTGTATTCATGTTTGCCCCTCGCCGCCGATGTTTCAGCTAAAGATTTCCGTCTCAGTATCAGGGTTTTGGACGGTAGCGGCAAACCGCCTTGGACGAGCCGCACCTAGGCTGCGACGCGCCGGTTAATCGTCGGACCACACGAGCGAGCCTTGCGGTGAACCGGCTTGTCCTGATCGCGCCATGCTGGAAAAATCGTCGATGGGCGCGCTGGCTGTCGTGATCTTGAGGTTGGCGCTGGATTGGGGCGACGCCGAAATGGCGTCCGGAGGGGTCAAGAAATGTCTGAAACGACTGATGTAGTCTATGAACGCAAGAGCAGCGCAGGCTTCTGGGTGTTCTTGCCGATAATCCTGTTCCTGCTCGTCGGCGCAGGGCTGTCTTTCGCCGCTTATGTGTACGCTGAGCCTGAACTGACGGCGCTTGAGAGCATGGGCGCCGGTTTCGGCGGCCTCGCGGGCGTCATCGTTGGTCTCTTCGCTGCGCTGTTCGGCATCATCGTCGCGCTGGTCGGGGCGGTGATTGGCCTGATAACGGCGGCGGGGGCGATCGCGGTCACGATCTTCTTTATTGGGTCGCCGCTGATCGCGATCATCCTTTTCGTGCTGTTGATGCGCGAGCGGGGCGAGCGCAACAAGGTCGTTGAGGCGCTGAACCGATATGGTTCCCGGGCGCGCGCCGCCTGATCAAGCGAAGTTCGCCGGCTCGCGCCGGGTCGCTGGCGACCCTGCTCCACGTTCGTCGTCGCGCCAGCCGTCAGTCGGCGCGGCGAACGAATTCCATGGTCTCGGTGTTCACGATGATCCGTTCCCCGGTCGTTATGTAGGGCGGGACCATGATCCTCAGGCCGTTGTCCACAATCGAGGGCTTGTAGGAGCTGGAAGCGGTCTGGCCCTTTACGGTCGGCTCGGTTTCGGTGATCTCGAGCGTCACCTGTTCAGGCAGCTGGACGCCGAGAGCGGCCCCTTCGTGGCTTTCCACGACGACCGCCATCCCGTCCTGCAGGAAAGCGGCGCGCTCGCCGATCAGGTCCTTTGGAATCGAGATTTGTTCGTAGGACTCGGTGTCCATGAAAACGAGCATGTCCCCTTCCTCGAACAGGAACGTGTGGTCGCGCTGCTCAAGGCGGACCCGTTCGACCGTCTCGGAGGACCGGAACCGCTCGTTCAGCTTGCGGCCGTCGATCAGGTTTTTCAGCTCCACCTGATTGTAGGCGGGGCCTTTGCCGGGCTTCACGGCGCCGGTCTTGACTGCGATCCACAGGCTGTCCTGATGCTGAATGACGTTGCCAGGCCGGATTTCGTTGCCGTTGATTTTCATCGTCGCGTTCCTTTTTGAGCGTGCAGCCGAGCCCCGCGCTCGGGCCGGCAATAAAGCCTGGGCCGCCCCATACTTGCGCGGCGGGATAGCAAGGCCCGGTTCCGCTCGCAACAAGCCTGCGCCGGGACGAGGTCCTTTAGAACCTGAAGGTGTTCCCGAGCCGAAGCGCAAGGCTCGATCCCTGCGCGCGGAAAGAACCGGGAACGTCGTTGCGGTCAATCACGGCCGAATGGCCGAACGCAAGGAAGACCTCCTGGCCGGCCTTCGGCTCCCAACGGAAACGGGAGAAAAACGTGAAATTTTCTGAGATATTGTCGTACTGAATATCTGTCTTGAGGGTTATCCAGGGCGTGAACGCGATCGTCGCATCGGCCGTGAAAATATGCACGCCGAGGCTGCCCGTCGGCAGGTCGAAGCCATTGTACTCGTGGCCCGCGCCGACATCGATGAAGCGGCTCGGGCGAAGCCGGAAACCGCCGCCAAATTCGGTGTAGGCGCCGTCGTAGATCCCGCCGAACGTTCCGTATGCGTAGACGGAAACCGGTCGCGCCGGCGTCGTCGAGATGTCAAAGCTTGTTGTGACGTGCCGGTACTCGCCGACCGGCACGGGCAGGATGCCGGCGATTGCAAAGGGCTGCCGGATATCGAGAAACGTCTCGCGCGCCCGAACCTCGATCAGGTCGCCGTCATTCGTTTCAGCTTCGATCCAGCCGCCAATGAACCGGTCGAGCAACTCGTCGTCGAGGTCGGTGATCGCGTCGGCGAAGCCGCCGACTTCGATGCGACGCAACGGGCCGCCCTGCATGCGAAACACGCGAAAGCCGTTGGTGCTCCATTGCCGCGTGCCAGAGCGATTGAGAAAGCCCAGTCGCGGCGCATAGTCGGCCCCGATTTCCTTTGCCTGCAAGGTCCAGTTCCAGCGCTGGCTTCGATAGGCGATCTCGCCGGAAAACATATCGTCGTCAACGACGCCACGGCCATCGTCGGAGTCGTCGAAGCTGCGTTGATAAGCGAAGTCAGCGAACAGCTGGCCCGGCCACCTTGTCGAATTTCGATACTGGAAGTCGGCGCCGGCGACCGTGTTCGTCGCGCGGCCGGTCGGGTCGCCGCTGGTGAACGCGACGCCGAGTTTCGATTCGGCGAGCACCGGCATCGAGATGCGGCCGGCGCTGAGCAATTGTCCCTCGACGACGTCGCCGCGCCCATCGACAAAGTCGTCCGTATAGCTTGTGATCAGGCCGAGGCTGACTGGCCCCGCCTTGCCGGAGAGCTTGCCGCCGCCAATTATGTCGACCGGCGATCCATCGACGATGCCGATATTCCGGGTAAAGAAGGGCAGGCCATTCTTGTTGTCTTGAAAATTTCGGCCGCCAAACTCGAAAATTGAGTTATCCTGGAGGAAGAAATCCCGGGTTTCCGGGAAAAACAGGCTGAAGCGGCCGGTATTCACCTGGCGCGCATCGAGCGGCGCGTCGGAGAAATCCGGATTGTAGGTCGCGGACGCCGTCAGCGACGACGTCACCTTGTAAAAGACGTTGGCGCTCGGACGGAATTCCGCGTCAAGCTCGTCCGTTTCCCAGTTGTATGAGCTCGCCCCGGTCGCGAACACCTGGGCCTCGATGCCCGAACCGGACTTGACGTCCCTGATGCCGGCGAACGCGCCGGCGTTCGTGAAGTCGACGCGGCCGCGGGTCTGGTCGACATTCGACCAGCGAAGCTCTTCATTGTTGCGCCGGATGACGCGGATGAGCTGAACGTTCCAGTCCGGTTGATTGGGATCGAACGAAATTGACTGGAAAGGGATCTGGAATTCCGCCGTCCAGCCATCTTCCACGACCTGCGCGGCGACATTCCAGATGGCGTCCCACTCGCCCCGAAAGGTGACGTTGTTCTCGATCAGGCCGTCAACGCGGACGCCGTTCGGATTGGTGCCGAATGCGTAGCCGTCGCGGCGCGAGGAGAAACTGTCGATAAACACGCGCGCGCCATCATCGTCGCGCAGTTGAGCATCGCGCTCCATCAGCGCCCGGCGGATCAGCTCAGGGTTCGTATCAAAGCAGTAATACGCGACATAGAGGTTTCGGTCGTCGTACATGACATATGCGCGTGTCCGCTGTGACGGTTCCGCGCCGTTCGCCGGCTCCACCTGGTAGAAGGCTTCCGTTTGCGCCGCGCGCGCCCAGACCTCCTCTTCTATGCGCCCATCGATCTTTGGCGCGTCGCTGCTATCGATGCGGGTCAGTTCAAGGCGCGGTCGATAGGTCGCAAAGTCGACTTCGCTTGCTGGCGCGGGCGTCGGGGCGGTTGATTGCGCCCGCGGATCGAACTCCGCCGCCGCGCCCAAAAAGGCTGAAGCCGCGACGAGCAAGCTCGCCGCGGCGATCGTCGCGACCGATTTCATCAACGCCCCGCCAGATTACATTTCGTCCATAGTCCGAAATTGCGCGGGTTCCAATATTCCTGCAGTCGATTTCGGGGGCGTTAATAGTGTTTTTTCTTCAGCTTCTGGACGCCGCCCACATACACGTCGCCGTCTCCCGTCGCTGTGAGCGAGCCCTCGTTGCGCTCAACCGACACAACGCCCCCGCCGCCGACGAGGGCGGTAAGGTTCGTCGACACGCCGGCGAGCGAGAAATCACCAGAGCCCCGGATTTCAACTGTCAGGTCCGACGCGCGGCCGCCGGCGATGTTGATATCGCCATTGCCGGAAATCGACGCCTTTGTCGGGCCGTCGACCGAAAGAACCCCGACATCGCCGGATCCGTTGATCGTGACGTCGAGGCCGCCATTGACGCGACCGGCCTGAATATCCCCGGACCCCGCAATCGCGAGCTTCAGCGGGCCGCCGACGTCTGCGAGGTCAATGTCGCCGGATCCATAGATCATCAGCTCGGCGCCGGATGCGATCTTGCCGAGTTCGACGTCGCCCGACCCGTTGACCTTGATCAGAGCCGAGCCCGCCGACACGCCGCTGAAATCACCGGATCCGTTGATGCTGAGGGCGACTTTCTTTGCGATCTCGCCAACGAGAATGTCGCCGGCCCCGTCGATGTCGGCCTCCACGGACATAAGGTCGCCGAACTCCGCGTTCACATAGCCGCCGTCGATATAGAGGAAGCCGCCAATGTCGCCGCCGCGCGCCGCCGCGACCGAATCGACGACCTTTACGCCGGCGCCGCGCGGCGCGAGCACTTTCAAGGTCGGGTAGTCCGCGATGAATTTGTCCAGGCGATCTTCATAGTCGCCGCGGTTGCCGCGCCACATCTTTTTGTTGATCGCGTTCATGTCGAGAGGCTTGGGGCCCTTTACATAAAGAACGTCGCCCTTGGTTGTGACGGTGACCGGAAACTCGGCCTGGCCGTCATAGACCATGGCGGTCATTGGCCCGTCGTGGACGGCGATTTCGACCCGCCCGATGAAGTCAGCGACGGCGATCGTGCGTGCCCTGTCCTCAGTGATCATGCCGCGAGCGTTCGAGATCTCATAAGCCTCGGACTTTACGGTTGTCTGGCCGGCAAGCGCCGCGCCGCCGAACGAAATAGCGCCTGATGCTGCGGCGATCGCCGCGAAAGCTGACCTTGAATTGCGCATGCCGCGCCCCCTTGTCCTGATCGGCGCGTTTGTCTCTGGTTCGTCCAACCGGAACGCAGCCGAATGAATAGCGGGCCGTTCGGGTCCGCCGCTTCAGATCATTGTGACGCTACATCTGTAGCATCGCCGGAGCAAGAAACTTCTTCGAAGTTTCGGATCGTTCCGTCTCGCATGGCTCTCATCTGGGCGATCAAGTGGCGGTGGCTCAGCTCGCCAGACGCTCCATTTCCTCATCGGAAATGTCGAAATTGGCGTAGACCTCCTGCACGTCGTCGCAATCTTCGAGAGAATCGAGAAGCTTCATGAGTGTCGCCGCCTTGTCGCCGGACGTTTCGATCCGGTTTTGCGGACGCCAGACAAGTTTGGCCGCGCTGGCCTCGCCAAATTTTTCTTCGAGGGCGCTGGCAACTTCGGCGAGCGCGTCGGCGGCGGCGTAAATGACGTGGCCATCGCCAGACGTTTCGACGTCATCCGCGCCGGCGTCGATCGCGGCTTCAAGCACGGTTTCTTCGTCGCCGATGTCCGGGCCGTACTCGATCGAACCGACGCGGTCGAACATGAATGCGACCGAACCGGTCTCACCAAGGTTGCCGCCGTTTTTTGAGAAACAGGTCCGCACTTCGCTCGCGGCCCGGTTTCGATTGTCCGTCAACGCTTCGACGATGACGCCGATCCCGTCTGGTCCGAACCCCTCATAGCGAACCTCTTCAAAGTTCGAGGCGTCGGCTTCCGTGGATTTCTTGATCGCCCGTTCGATATTGTCCTTGGGCATCGACTGGGCCTTGGCGGCCTGGATCGCCAGGCGCAGGCGCGGGTTAAACGCAGGGTCCGGCGCGCCCATCTTCGCCGCGACCGTGATCTCCTTCGAAAGTTTGGAGAACATTTTCGACCGTCGGGCGTCCTGCCGGCCTTTGCGGTGCTGAATGTTCGCCCATTTACTGTGGCCAGCCATGGCTCCACCTCGGAAATCTCGGATTCTTCAGGATCGCGCCATTTACATTGCCGCCCTGCCGGGGATCAAGCGGCCTCGCCGCAAAACCCCAACGGCGCGATTGACACGATCCGGCTGTCGACGACCCATGCCGGAGAAAGTCCCGCCAGCGTCATGCGTGGAAAAGGCGCGGCCCAGCGTCCGCCCGCGGAACAACGGCGGCCGTGATCTCGTGCTGGGCTCGTTCGGGCATGGTCGAGACGGGGCCAGTGGCGGCGGTTCGCGCTCCGCAGTTGGTGAAACACAACGAGGCCGACAGCTGTTTGGCGGGGAACCGTTCACGCGTCTATAAGCCTGAAGGGATCAGGATTGCCGGCGAGTCGCCGGAAAGGAGGGGACATGTCCGACCACTCAGCGCCGCTTTCGGGCCGCACCGTCCTTGTCACCGGCGCCTCGCGCGGGATCGGTAGATCGACCGCGCAGGCCTGCGTCGCACAGGGCGCTCGCGTCGTGATTCACGCCAGCGCCGCGAGCGACGCGTTCACCTCCATCCGGGAGGAACTGAATATTCCGGCGACGTGCGCAATCGCTGAAGACCTCTCCGCCCCCGGCGCTGGCGCGCGGCTGGTGGCGGCGGCGCTCGCCGCCGCGCCCGAACTTGATGCCGTCGTCAACAATGCCGGCGTCTATTTGCCCTCGCCCCTCGGTGACGCAGAGGCGTGGGAAGCCGGGTGGGCGTTGACGATGGCCGTCAATGTTCAGGCGCCCGCCGACATCGCCCGGGCGGCTGTCGCTCACTTCCGCAAGTCCGGCGGCGGACGGATCGTTAACGTGGCAAGCCGCGCCGGCCACCGCGGCGATGGCCCTGAACACGCCGCCTACGCAGCATCCAAAGGCGCCATCCTCGCCTTGACCAAGACTCTTGCGCGGGCGCTCGGCGGCGAAAACATCCTTGCCTATGCCGTCGCGCCCGGCTGGGTGGAGACGCGCATGGCGCCGCAGGACATCGAGAACCGGAAGATCGCCGTGAAGGACATTCCGCTTGGTCGCGTCGCCCAGCCCGACGAAGTGGCCAATCTCATCGCCTTTCTGCTCGCCGACGGTTGCCCGTCAGCCACAGGCGCGACCTTCGACGTCAACGGCGCAAGCTATGTGAGGTAGGAATGACGTCGAACCGGCCCGCCCAGGGCGCCGATCCGATCACTGAAATGGAAGCGCAGCCGGTTGACCGGTCCGCTGCGCCAGCGCTTTCCCCGTCCCGCGTAGAAGAGGTCAGCTCTGCGGACGCCGAGACAAAGGTGTCCGTGATCCTTGCCGAATATGCGGCGCTCAGGGAAGAGCTCATGTATTTCCTCTCATCGTCGCGTCAGTATACGACCTTTCAGATTACGACGGGCTTCGGGCAGATCGGCGGCGTCGGTCTGCTCTATGGCGAAGAGGTGTCGGTCACGCTTGTCCTGCTGATTTACCTGTTCGGCTTTCCGACGCTCAATTTCCTGCTTGCCATGCGGACGCTCGAGTCCACGTCCAAGATCCTCGTGATCGCCGACTACATCCATAAAGGCATCAAGCCGCAGCTTGCTCGGTATTTCGGGCCGAGCGAAACATTCTTCGACTGGGAGGAGCACAAGGCGGCGTCGAACCGCGTCGACCCGACGACGCTCCTGACCCTCGATCGATTCAAGTGGTTCGTCTTCATCTTCGCCATGCTCATTTCGTTCGGCACGGCGTTTGGCGTTTTCATCGCAAACGTCGAAAAGCTGTCCCTGACCTCGATAATCGCCGGCGCGGCGCCGTCGTCCGCGCCATTGCCTGGACAGGTGAGGGCGCTGCCCGACGTCTTCTTCCTTTCGCTTGCGTTGATCTGCGCAGCCTTTGCGTTCCTGAGAAAGGTCTCTCGGACGTTCGACGAAGTTCGCGGCGAGTGCTACGACGGCGACCGTTGATCGCGCGCCGGTTGTCGCCGCTCACGCCCGCCAGTGAAAGCCTCCGCATTCGGGCGTTAATTCGAGGCGGACGACCGCGCCATACGACAGTCCACGGATAAATGGCGCCAGAACCTCGCATAGCGTCGGCGGTTTCGGCGGGCTTCCGAACAGGTGCTTCGTCCCCTGATCCGGGCGGTAAATCATCGCGTCGAAATTGCTTTCGCCGAACGCAATGCTGCAGGCGTACAGATCAAAGGATTCCGGCGGACCGCCCGGCAGCCATTGAACGGCGGAGAGCTTGTGCGTCGGGATGGCGCCGACGAATGCGTATGGCGCAATGTCGACGTTGATCGTGCCATTGTGGGCCCAGCCAATATCGACGCCTTGCGCCGCAAAGGGTGACTTTTGCGCCGCGATGGTGCCGCCGATCTCCATGAATCTTCGTCGCCCGGACGCCGCCTGTTCGCCTGCGCCGACCCGTCCGGTGACGCTCTGCGCAGCCTCCTCGCGTCCCTTCTTCTCGCGTCTGGTCACTGCGCCGGGCCCGTCACTGGGCCGGCCGCCACTTGACGGCGTTCGCGACGGGGGCAGCGGCAAGCGATGTAAGGTACGCATACAGAGCGTCAACCTCGGCGTCGGTGAGCGAAGGAAATCGATCGGGTGCGACGAGGCGCATCAGGCCAAGCTCCCGCCCGTCGGCGCTGATCCCCGTCTCGATGAGCGTTTCAAACGCCGCGCGCGAATAGGTCGGAACGACAGCGCCGAGATCCGGCGTTGGCGGCATATAGAACCATTGTCCGCGTACGTCGAGACCATGGCATTCATTGCACATGGTCATGGCGAGATATTCGCCCGCTGCTCGCTGCCGGTCGCCTATGGGATCGACCGCCAGTTCCGGAACGACGGCCACCCAGTCCGGCACGCGCGGCTCGGCGCCGGTCACGACGCCCCATCGCGCGGCCCAGCCAAGCTTCGGCGTTGGCAGCTGCGCCTCGACGACCGGCGCAGATTTCAGGAAAGCGATAAGCGCGGCCATGTCTTCATCCGTCAGGCGGCGGAAGTTGAAGGAGGGCATCGACATCAGCGCCCTGCCGTTGCGGCCAATCCCCTGGCGCACGGCAGCCTCGATGGTCGCGACGTCGTTCTCGCGTGCGTAACGCGCAAGGTTTGGGGCGACTGCCCGTTCTGGCCAGTCCCACTGCTCGTCAAAATTCCAGCCTTGTAGCTTCTGTCCGTGGCAGCCGAAGCAGCCCCGGGTTCGGGCGACATGCCGGCCATGTTCAATCGAGGCGGCGTCCGTGGGGATTGGCGCACTGAACGCCGGCCCGCGGGACACATCTCGCAGGCGCGCCTCGCTCAGCGCATAGACGCCGCTAAGGCCCGCCAGCGGCAGCGCGGCGAGCGCCGCCGCGATCATCAGGATGACCCGCATTATGCTCCCCAGTGCTCCGTCTCGCCGCGCGTCGCCAGTTTGACCCTACCGCTTCGCGTCGAGCTCGTTCCAGCGGTCGACAAATTTCACGGTCGCCTCAACAAGCCGCCGCGTATCGTTCCGCCCGCGGTCGAGCGTCGATTCTGCGGGGTCGCGCTCGCCCCAGACGCCGGTCTTGGTCATTTCCGCCGTGGACGTCTTTTTCCCGGTCGATTTCGCCTTCAGCCCTTCGGCGAGGAAAACGAGCTTTGCCGTCGGCTCGTCCGCGACGACGTCCGGCAGCATCGCTTCAAGATGCGAGGGTAGCTTGACCGGTGAAGGCCGCGCCTTGGAGAGATCAACTAGCGTCGGAATGAGATAGAGGCTTGACGACGTCTCCGGCGTGCCGGCGTGGCGGTCAAGAACCTCCGCAGGCGGCGTGTTTTCCCGCCCCAGATAGGGCCGGACGGCGACTTCAAGGGAAACCGCGACGCCGGCGGTCGTCTGGTTGATCTGATCGGCGAGCAGGGTCGTGATTGCGGCGTTGCCGCCATGGGCGTTCATCAGGATGAAGCGGCGAAAGCCATGGGCAATCAGGCTTTCCACCGCCTCCATGTGAACCTTGATGATCGTTTCGGCGGACAGGGCGATCGTGCCCGAAAATCCCATGTGGTAGGGCGACTGGCCGGCCATCAGGACCGGGGCGACCAGCATATCCCGTTCCTGCGCGATCAGCTTGCACCGTTCAACGCCATTCAGGAAATCCGTTCCGATGGGAAGATGGTCCGCATGCTGCTCAAGCGCGCCAAGCGGGATAATGACGAGGTCCGTCCGATTGCTGAGGTCCCGCACCTCCGTTGTCGTCATGTGGGGCAAGTAGTTGCGGACCTTAGTCTCTCGCCATAGAGGGTTCGTTTCGCTCGCCGGGTCCGGCTCTATCTCGACGATCATCTCGATCTCGACCGCCTGCCCGCGCGGCAGCGACGCCATCCCGACCGCCGCGCGCGCATGCTTGCCGCGCTCGCCGAAAACCTCGACGATAAGGTCTGAGAAGCCGTTGATCACTGCCGGCTGCTCGACGAAATCCGGCGCCGAATTCACCATGCCAAGCACCTTAACGACGCGGCGCACCCGCGACAGGTCGCCGCCGAGCATGTCGTTCAGCACCGCGAGCTGGTTGATCGCCGTCTGGCGCGCGCCGGCGTAGCCCTGTTCGATTGTCAGGTCGGCGCCGAGCTTGCCGCGCAGTTCAGTTCCGTCCGACGCCCTCGGCCCCTTGCCGGCGAGGAAGATCAGGTTGCCGGTCTCGACGCCGTTGACATAGTTGGCGACAGGCTTTGGCGGTTCGGGAAGCTCGATTCCGAGCTCTTTCAGCCGCGCTTCGGGGTCATAGCGCTCGTCCTGCGCGACCGCCGGCAAGGCGATCGCCATGCTCAACGCCGCGGTGATCAGTGTCCTGAGTGAACTTCGGAACAGCATGCGCATCCCCTGTCGCTTAACCGTCGGGAGCCTAGCGGCGGATGTCGGCGAAGGCAAAGAGGCGCGTCAGCCGACCGCCGCCGGCAGGATCTCGCTCAGTTTGCCGCCAATGCGGATCGGCTCGGCGCGCGTCGCCTCGCCGGCGGCGTTCGCCTCGATGAAGAGGCCACACACTGTCCCTTCGCCGGACGCCGGGTTCATGCGGCCCATATTCATCTTGGTCTGGAATCGATGCAGCGGCTCGGATTTTTCCATGCCGATAACGCTGTCATAGTCGCCGCACATGCCAAGGTCAGTGACATAGGCCGTGCCGCGGCTCAGAATCTGGTGGTCCGAGGTCGGAACGTGCGTGTGCGTGCCGACGACAATAGTGGCGCGTCCGTCGAGATAATGGCCCAGCGAGTACTTCTCCGACGTCGCTTCGGCATGGAAATCCACGATGATAGCATCCGCCTCGCGGCCGAGCTTTACGCCGTCAAGCTCTCGGTCGATCGCCGCGCACGGATCGTCGATCGGCGGCATGCCCCGCTGGCCCTGAAGGTTGACGACGAGGACGTTGCGGCCGTCGCCCGTCGGATAGAGTCCGCTCCCGCGGCCCGGATTGGATGAAGGAAAGTTCGCCGGCCTGAGAAGCCGCCGCTCGACATCGTAAAGGTCTATGTCATCGCGCTGGTCGTAGGCGTGGTTGCCGGTGGTCAGGACGTCGGCGCCCGCGTCGAACATCTCCTCGCAGATCGAGGGCGTGACGCCAAAGCCGCCCGCCGCATTCTCCACGTTGACCACGACGAAATCGAGGGAGAGCCGGCGTTTAAGGCGAGGCAGATGATCGGCGAGGGCGCGCCGTCCGGCGCGGCCAACCACGTCGCCGAACACTCCGATACGCAGCACTTGAAAAACTCCTGCCGGCTTAGCTCCCGTTTGCTCTTATGGCGCCGCGTTCGGTCACGATCCAGTCCATAGGCTCATCGTTCGGCGCGACCGGCAATCGCTCCAGTTCCTGCCGCGCGAAGCCATATCCCACCGCAAGGACGTTGCCGCCCGCCCGCCGCGCCGCGAGGGTTCGGTCGTAGTAGCCCCCGCCATAACCGAGCCGGTCGCCGGCGCGCGTGAAACCGAGCAGCGGCGCGACGACGATATGCGGCGTCACCTCCGCTGCATCTTCGGCCGGCGTCATGACGCCGTAGCGACCCTCCACCAGCGCATCGCCGGTCCGGAAGCGCCGGAACATGAGCGGCGCTTTCCGCTTAGGCGTCACCGGCAGCGCTATGTCGAAGCCTTTTTCGGTCAGCGCATCGAAAAGCGGCTCCGTGTCGAGTTCGTCCCGGATTGGATGATAAAGGGCGACGATGGCGCTGTCCGGCATGGGGATGTCACGGATGAATGCGCCTGCCGCATGCCTCGCCAGCGTCTTCGCGTCGCCGCTGGCCGCGATTGCCCGACGCTCGGCGGTCATGCGCGCCCGCAATGGCCCTTTCGGATCGAATACCCCCTTGATTGGCGCGATGATCATCCGGCGCGTTCCTTCCGTCCCGGAACCAGAAATGAGGCGCCGCCCTGGCCGTCGGACCGGATGTTCGCCCTGGACCCGACGGACCAGGTGGGCGCTGCGTGTCTGAGGCCAAGGGCCAAAGCCAGAGGCGGCTCCCATTCAGATGAGTACGGCCCCGGGGAATTGGGTCCTGACGCGCCGGGCAGCCGTCCGAAAGTAGGAAAGGGCGGGCGCCAGCGCAAGGGAGGCGGGCTGGCCGGGCGAAAGGGCAGGGTTGGCCGCGCGGGTCGATCCCAGCGCGGGGCACGCCCCCTAGCCCTTGCCGGCCCGGGCGCGTCGCCCGAAGATGCTCAGCACAAGGTAGACAAGAAACAAAAGGGCGACCGCGGCGAGGGCAATCCGCCAGGCGAGCCCGACCGGCAGGAGGGCCGTCGCGCCCCAGACTTCAACAGGCGGCTGGTATGCCCCTAACGTCAACGCCGCAAACAGCCCGCCGAAACCGTCCAGCTCGAACCCGCCCATGATGCCGCCATAGGTGGCGAAGGCTACAGCGAAGATGATGACGCTAGCGGTAACGGTGACGATTGTTCCCGGCCGACTGCGGAAGCCGAATGCTGCGAGGACGCACAGGGACAACAAGAGGGCGAGGTTCGCCCGGCCGTCGCCGATGGCGCGGTCGTTTGGCGCCATGGGCGCGAGGGTTTCGGTGGAAGCGCGGCCCTTCAGGGCCGCCGTGTCGCCCGTGAAAGTCGACGGATCGTCCGCGGTGCGCATGTAGTCCCGAAGCGCCCGGACGGGCTGGTATTCGTCGGCCGCCATCTCGTCGAAGCGGGCGAGGCACGCGGCGGTCGCCTCGCCGGGCGCGAGGCCATCGCGCCCATCATAGGAATAGGCGCATTGCAGCGCGTGGCCTGGCGCCGCGGTCAGGTAAGCGGCCGCGAGCGCGACCATGCCGAGCAATATGCCAGTCGTCCGCCGCGCCGACCCCATCGCCCCGATCCCCCGCGATTTCCCCGGGCGCAATCGTCCGCCGCCGGCGCGCCGGCGTCAAGCGGCGGGACGTCCGCCCTCCCGTTCCGGACCTGAGGGCCCTATATCCGCCCCTCGCAAGGAAGCAGGATGAAAATGCCGAAACTCCTGATCGTTTACTATTCGCGCACTGGCGGGACCGAGGCGATGGCCCGCGCCGCATTCGATGGCGCGCGAGAGGAAGACGGCGCGCAGACGATCCTGAAACGCGCCGAAGAGGCCGGGCAGGCCGATCTTCTGGAAGCGGACGGATATATCTTCGCCGCGCCGGAAAACCTCGCCGCGATCGCCGGCGTCATGAAGGCGTTCTATGACCGGACCTATTACGACGTCCTCGGCAAGATCGAGGGCCGTCCCTACGCCCAGATGGCCTGCGCGGGGTCCGACGGGGAAAACGCCGTCCGCCAGACGGCCCGCATCGCAAAAGGCTGGCGACTGAAAACCGCGCAGGAGCCGATTGTCGTGTGCACCAACGCCCAGACGAAAGAGGCGATCCTCGCCCCGAAAACCATTCCGGAGGCTGACCTCGCCCGCTGTCGCGACGTCGGCGCGGCGATGGCCGCAGGCCTCGCCATGGGGGTGTTCTAGAGCGGGCGTAAATGCCCGTTGCAGGTTGCCTGAAAGAGTCTATCCTGCAGGAAGTTTAAATCCAAAATAAAGGTGAAAACAGTGTTCCGACTTTTCTTTCTGGTGCTCATGTCAGTGTCGATGGCGGCATGCGGCACGGTCACGCGCGGCACCAAGCAGGGCGTAAAGTTCGAAAGCGACCCGGACGGGGCGCAGGTCACGGTCGTCCGTGACAAGAAGGAAAAGACCCAGTGGGCCTGCACCTCGCCGTGCGAGCTTCAGCTCAGCCGCAAGCGCGACTTCAACGTCACCTTTGAAAAGGCGGGTTACAAGCCGGTGACGGCGCGGCTCGCCTCGCGCATCGGCGCGAAGGGCGGGGCGACGGGCGTCGCCGGCAACGCCATTCTCGGCGGCGGCGTCGGGTTCATCGTCGACGCCGGCACCGGCGCCAACATGCAGCTGAAGCCCGACCCCATGCGCGCGTCCCTTGCGCCCGTCGGCAGCGCCGAGACGTCAAAGGTCTATGACGTCCGCATCGAGGGCGGCGGCCGGGAGACGGCGGAATCCGACGGCGGCGACGTGTCGGACGTTGACGTCGACGCTGAGGTTGACGCGGACATCGATGCCGATGCCGATGTCGACGTTCAGGCGTCGGCCGGCGACGGCGTCTGACGTCTGTCAGACAGCCGTGCGAATGTCCGCGCCGCAAGGCGCGGCTCGAACCGGCGATAAAATTTGCAATCAGGCCTTCATCCTGAGGAGCCCCCGCCGATATCCGACGGATATGGGCGGGGCGTCTCGAAGGATGCCGTGAGTCCGCATCTTTAATTGGAGAAGAGCCCGCCGCCGTCCGGAAAGCAAAGGCATTTGCTTTCCGGACGGACGGTCGGGGCTTGGATAGCGTAACCGCCCGCGGGGCGCCGCAGTCAAGGGCGAAGCCGTTTCGCGGCGCGCGATGCGCGCCCTTGACTGGGCGTCCCCGCCGGGCGGTATTGGCGTTTATCGTAAAGTCAGCAAACGCGATTTCGGATTAAGATGGTTTTTTCGATGTTAGGATTTGGACCCACTGTCGATATTGAAGCCCTCCCAATTTCAAGGGCACAAAGACACTACGAGCGATACTTGGGCAAGAGGTATCCCACCTTTCAGGATCGGCAAAAATTTGCCTGGGAAAAGACCAAGCAGGATTGGCTACCAACATTGGTGTATTCGTTTTTAGTGAGTGTCGTAGCGACTACCCTTTTCGCAATATTTTTACCAAGAAATTTCGATGTCTTGTCGGTTTGGCAAGTTGCGATAACACTTGTCGCGACAATGCTCTGCGCTTTCATCTTTCATTGTTACAGGTGGTTTCGAGGCTTATGGGTTTTGCAGAAGAATCGTGCGGAAGAGGCGGAAAGCATTCTGCTTGCGCAGTTTCCGGACCGACGTCCGGGCGGAAAGCTTGACTTGGGTGAAGAGAAAAACGAGCTCAGGAAGCAGATCGCGTTACTCGCTCGAGATCACCTGATTCCTCTGCAAAGTGAATTCGTATCTGTCTATGCAAAGTGTCGAGATATAGCCAAACACCAATTCAAAGAACCGCGTATTAAAGTGGCATTTGGTAACGGCGCTGATGCCTATCCACGGTGACCTTGCCCCCTGATTGCCCTCGTTTATAGGCTCGGCCTGTTCTGGTTATGGTCCTTGCTGGACCGGGTTGCAAATTCCTTTGGCGTGAGCCCGTCGAGGCTCGTGTGCGGTCTCAATCGGTTGTAGTCGCGCCGCC
>WGLS01000011.1 GCA_016125455.1 Alphaproteobacteria bacterium | reverse complement strand
CTTGCATGCCACCTTGCGCAGCCGTCTTGCAGACTCGCCCTTCTGCGACGGCGCCGGCTTCACACGCCAGCTCGAAGACGCCTGTCGCGGGATGTGGAAACAGTGGTGCAAGGATGAAGCCGACAGAACCTGAACCATCTGCAAAGGATCAGGCCAGAGATCCGGGAAGGCCTGGCCCGGGCGCGCGGTCTGCAGGATCCGAGGCAAACAGGTTGATAGCCGCGCACCCTGCCCTGCTGGCTCAGCTGGATAGGTAATCATCCCATTTTTAAGCGACCGGATTTCTGGACTTCACGCGGCAAGTTTCAGTTTCATGGCGGGGGGACACCGCCTAAGCCCATACTCGGGTGCTCGTTGTTGTAAGGAGCCATTCGCTGCTGATCTGCAGACGTTCGTTCTGGCCTCTTTAAGCTGCCCGGCCTACACTTGCCGCTCAGGTACTCAGGATCGATCAAGCAGATGCCAGAAGACTTCAACCGTTTCGGCCGGCTTCGAACCGGTGAGCTGCTGCTTGACGCCGGCCTGATTGACGCCGCCGATCTCGAGCAGGCGCTCGAAGCTCAGCAACGTCTGAGCGGGCTCCTTGGCGGCCTCCTGGTACGTCTTGGGTCTTTGTCGGAAGCTGACCTGCTGGTATTCCTTTCTAAACAGTTGGGCCTTCCGGTTCTGTCGCTTGCCGAGATGCCTTCGCCGGCTGATGTCACAGACGCAATGAAGCAGACCGGCGGCTCAATTCCCTGGCTGCGCAGCAAGGAAGCCGTGATTTGGTTCAGGCAGGAAGACGGGGAGAGGGTGCTATGCTGTGCCAGCCGGCATCCGCTCGATCCCGGTCTTCAGGATGCTGCCGAGCACTGGTCTGGCGGCAGGTCGCGGTTCTATCTCGCTAGCCAGCAGACCCTTGAAAGCGTTCTTGCCGCACTTGTGACCAATACGTCCGACGATTTTGTCCTGCGGGCCGGAGCCGACCGACTGCGGGAGATGGCGGAAGAAGCTCCTGTTATCGATTTCGTCAATGCCATTTTCAGTGAGGCGATTGCCCGCCGGGCGTCGGATATTCACATAGAACCCTATGAGCACCAGTTTGCAGTTCGCCTGCGCATTGACGGACAGCTTCAGCAGGTCAGGGCGGCGCCCCGGGTCCAGTTTGATGCTGTCTCTTCGCGGATAAAACTTCTCTCCGGAATGGATATTGCTGAGCGGCGCCTGCCCCAGGACGGTCGCCAAAGCATCCGGGTGAACGGGAGAGATCTGGACCTTCGGGTTTCGAGCCTTCCGTCGACCTGGGGGGAATCCCTGGTGCTGCGCCTCCTTGGCAAGACGACAGGGTTGCCAACTTTGGACCAGCTCGGACTTTCAGCTGCCCACCAGGACGTCCTTTCGGCTCTCATCGGACATCCCAATGGTATCGTCCTTGTGACCGGGCCGACGGGGTCAGGCAAGACCACAACGATTTATCGCCTGTTGCTCGAACTCAATGACGGCGTGCGAAAGATCCTGACAGTCGAGGATCCCGTCGAGTTCGATCTGCCGGGCGTCACCCAGATGCATGTCCGCGCAGATATCGGACTTACGTTTGCCTCTGGCCTGCGCTCAATTCTCCGGCAGGATCCAGACGTCATTCTGGTCGGAGAGATCCGCGATGCTGAAACCGCAAAAATTGCCGTTCAGGCGGCCCTTACGGGGCATCTTGTGATTTCGACCCTGCACACAAATTCGTCGGTGGCGGCAATATCACGCCTAGTCGATCTTGGTGTTGAGCCTTTTCTCCTGGCAGATGTTCTGAGAGGCGTGATGGCCCAGCGCCTTGTGCGGCGCCTGTGCCCGGTTTGCTCGGCGCCTGAGCTGGATGCACAGGGGGCTGAAGAGCAGGCGCGACTGAAGGGCCTCGCGAGCGGACAGCCGAACTGGCGGTCCCCCAGAGGTTGTGCTGAGTGTGATCATCGAGGCTATACAGGCCGGATCGGCATTTACGAAGCGGCGCTTGTCACCCCTGAAGTTCAGGCGGCCATCCGCGAAAACGCGCCGGAGTCCATCCTCTCAAAACTCGCACTGGTCGCGCCGGGCAACATGTTTGCAGACGGGTTGGTCAAGGCCCGTATGGGGCTCACGAACTTCGCGGAAGTCTCCAGAGCGGCTCAGGAGTAAACATGCCTGCCAGCTCCTCACGGTTCTTTCAATACCGCGCCATTGACGGAAATGGCCGGATGCTGAGAGGCACGTTGACCGCCGCCGACGAGCGGGAAGCGGCTCTTCGACTGCAAACGGACGGACTGACCGTTGTCGAACTGTCGTTGCAAGGCGTGAAGTCCTCTCAGGCTCGGGGAGAAGTCTCTGACGATGTACGCGTCGCGATACTCCAGCAGCTTGCCATCATGAGCCGGGCAGGCGTGGACCTGCTTGAGGCTCTTGAGTCCATGGCGACAGGCATGAGCGGGCCCGCTGCGCCGAGGATCATGCAGGTTGCCGTACGCCTGCGCCGCGGTGAGCCCCTGTCGGAGGGGTTCAAGGCCGAGTTCAAGGGCTATCCCGGCTACGTTCACGCGCTGTTGCAGGTCGGAGAAGCGACCGGCCGGCTTGACCGGGCGATAGACGATGCGGCGCGCCAGCTGGCCTTTGAATTGCGCATCCGCAAGGAACTTGGAAACTCGCTCGCTTACCCGGCTTTCCTCGTGATCGCCGGCTGCCTGGCAATCGGTTTTCTTTTCTATGATGTTGTCCCGAAATTTGCAGACATGATCGGCGAAAACGTGTCAGAGCTCGACGGGCTTGCCAAACTCGTGATCGGTACCGGAATGTTTGTCCGTTCACAGACGCTTATGGTCGTCTCTGTCGCCGGAAGCTTCCTGGCCTTAGTCGTGCTGTTCCTTTCGAACTCGGCAGGACGCCGCAGTGTCTATGACGCGGCTTTGAATTTGCCGGTGATAGGCGGTATCCTCAAGTCCAGGGAGCGGGCTACCTGGGCACGTATTCTGCATCTCGCGCTTGCGAATGGCGTTTCACTCCTTGACGCCGTGCGTCTGGCATCAGCTTCTATCCCCGCGGGCAGCTTCCAAAGGAGCCTGTCGAATGTCGAGCGCCTGATCAGGTCGGGGCGCCGGTTTGATGAGGCGCTGGCAGATCACAGACTGCTGACCAGCCTGGACCGAAGCCTTATCGGCGCTGGACTGAGATCGGGCGCACTGCCAGCCATGCTCGCGGCCGTTGCAGAACGCTATGACGAGGAGCTTCGCGACGGGCTCAAACGCCTGACCTCGCTCGTGGAGCCTATCGCGATAGGCGTTGTCTCCCTCATCGTGGGCGCGGTTGCGATCGGGCTGATAACGGCCATGTCCTCTGTTTATGAGAGCGTTGTATGAACCGCCGGGCTGTATCGGCAGGGTTTAGTACCCTCGAAGTCATGGTCTCGATTACGATACTGGCGACGCTCCTGATCCCCCTGATTGGCATTCAGTTATCGACAACACGCGCCTATGAACGAAACGAACAAGCCTACCAGCTGGCTTCAGCAGAGCGCAGCCTGCTTGATGTGTTACGCCGCCTCAATCCGATGACTGATCCTGAAGGTTCGCTCGAGCTGCAGGAGGGCGTGGCCGCCCGCTGGTCGTCAGTTCGTATGCGTGAACCCATTCTCTCGACACAGTACCCGGTCGGGGACGGCGGCTTTGAAGTTGCGTATTACAAAGTCATTGTTACCCTGGAGCAGCAGGGACGGGATGCACGGACCTTTGAAGTTGAGCGTGTCGGGTGGAAGCCGATAGGCCCTTCACAGACGCTTCTCGACCAGTCCAATCCGGAATGGGGTATTCCCTGATCCCGGCAGCGACTTACCCTGCCAGGGCAGATTTTTTCCTGGCCTGACGGCAAGATGGGGATGACGTGATGGCTACGGCGCCGAGGCAAACACATCTACGGTGACCGTCTGCCCGCCTCTTTCCAGCACTATATGAGCTGGCAGGATCTGCCGGACTGTCCAGCCTTCCAGATAAGCATCGCCCTGTACCAGGCGGCGGCGACCCGCTGGCATTGCCGGATCGACCATCCAGATTTCCGGCGGCGTCTGGTTCATGACGATGGCTGATAACTCGCCGCGGAACCTGCGCGAGAGATCAGCGTCACTCATACGAGGGGCGTCATTTCCCTCTGACAGAACCATCTCATTGATCTGGAAGACCGCACTCAGGGACTGGGCTGCTGCCGCTAGCAAGAGGCGAGGGTCCTCAAGTTCCGGTACGGGTTTTTCGCGGGGCGACGTGGCAGAAACGATCTGCTGACTTTCTGGCGGCAGGAAGAAACTCGCGCCGATCAAGCCAGTTATCAGACAGATGAAAGCGAGGAAACGCAGGATCACCGTGGTCACCTATTGATTCGTCAGGCCGAGCGGGATCTCGGCTTCAATCCGGAAGACTTTTCCCGGCATCTCTTCCACACCAGCACCCACGACGATCAGGTACTGCTCAAAACCAGCCAGCTCACGGATCAGGCTGACAAACGTCCCCGGACTGTATGGCCCTTCAAGGGAGACTTTGACCGTCTTCAGGTCGCCATTACCTGCCGGGGTAGGGGCAACGGAGACCTTCAGCCCTTCAATGCCTGCCCGCTGACCCGCCTGCTCGAAGGCCAGCTGCGCCTTGGCGCGCGCAATCGCATGTGTCCTGTCATTGAATGACCGGCTGCGGACAAGGTCGATCTGCCGGTCAAGATCCTTCTTGCGCGACGCGGCACTGTCGCTGACCACCGCGCGGCGCGCGTCGCTGCGCTCGGCTATGGCATCATCAAATCTCTGGCGTCCCGCGGCAGAGGCATCCAATGCAGAAAGAAAGGCGTAAAAGGCAACAATTGAGCCGAAAACTGTCAGCAAGAGCCGCTCTCGCGGCGCGAGCTGCTCCAGCTGGCGCTGGACAATGCCGATCCAGGCTGACGGGTTCATTGGTTCTCCCGATCCTGAGCCGCTGAGGCCCCGTTGCATGATTCAGAGCCCGGGTTACAGACATTGGCAACGATCAGGAACCGCCTGGGCTCGGGTCGGTCGGGCGAGACCTCTGCAAACCACCCGCTTGCTTCAAGATCTGCGGCCAGGCTATCGAGAGGCACACTGGCATCTGCGGTTATAGTGGCCCGAAGCTGCTGGTCCTCGATGAGCCAGCTTTCAACATTCGCAGAATGCTTGAGCGCAGTTTCAAGAAATGCCGCAGCTGCCAGCAGGGGCGCGGGCCGAACCTGATACTCTGCCAGGCTGAGAATGGCCTCAGTTTCTGCGGGTGGGACAGCTTCGGGGGCTTGCCGCCTGAGGCCGTCAATTTCCCGGTTTACTGCGGCGGTCTCAAAATCGTAGCGAAGCGCGCGCGCCTGGAAGCAGCCCGCCGCGACCAGGCTGAGCCCTGCAATTGCAAGGATGCCTCTTTGGATTTCGCGCACAATCTCGCCGGGTTCGCGCGCGCGCGGCAGGCGTCTGGCCCGGGCCTGATCGAGCTTGACGGAAACAGGCATCGGCATCGAGGCTGGAGGATAGGCATTGCGTATGCCAGCCGTAAAAGAACTCCATTGGGCTTCGTCGAGGGGGCGGCGGCGCCAGGAAGATGCCAGCAGCGCGCTACCTTTCCAGAATTGTACTTCATAACCATCGACACAGGCCAGATGTCTCCATCCCTCGCCGGGCGGGGTCAGGACGGGTTCGGGCAGGTACCGGACGCGGGCACCCGGGCGGATTGAGTTTATGGCGCCGGAGACAGACTTGGCGTCCCACCACCATATGGCGTGCCCCGTTCCGGATTTCAGGACCAGGTGCTGGCTGTTCTCGAACGGCGCACGTGTCCTTGCCGCAATCAGGGCCGCGGCGTCGGCATTGCGCTGGGATGCGGCGTTGCCCCGTGCAATATACTCAAATCTGCACAGGCCCCGGCTGAGGACTATGGTTGTATCTTCAGGCACGGACCTGGTTGGCCGCCCCTGCTGATCGACGAGTTCATTGTCAGCCGACAGGAAAAGGAAACGGCCTTGGAGGCGTGTCCTCATCTTGTTCATTGGCTCGCTCCGCAAACTTGGATGACGGGTTATCTATCTCGGGACCTAGAACGAAGTATGGGTAAATGTCACCCGCTTCTGCCAGACGAATCCAGGATATGTGGGTGGCGCCCCGCGGTTCGTTGACCAGCCGGACAGACAGCCTGATGCTGCGGCCGGGAAAGGCATAGAGCCTGAAATCGCTCGGCTGGGCAGGGCGTCCCGTCAAGCTGGTCAGCGATGTCGGGCCAACCAGAAGCGATGTTTCACGCGCTCTGATTACGGTCGCGGCTTCATCCTCAGTCAGGTCAAACCAGGCCCGCAACACGTCCTGCGGCGCTGTATTCAGGTTAAACGGAGTGGTCGCAGAGGCTGTGCTGGTCAGTTCGGCAAGGCGGCCTGCCGCGCCCGCGGGCAGCTCGCTGGACCAGCCGAATGCCGAGAAGGCCTCGCTGACCTGGTTCAGATCCCGGTTGGGGGGGGGCATCTGGCCTGCGCGTTCATACTCGCTCGCCTCAGCGCCGTTCAGTCGCTTCAGATCGTCTGCGTCGATAAAATCATGCAGCGTTGCGGCCAGCTGACGGGCTGCTTCTTCCTTGGCGCCAAGATTGCGCAGCAGTCGCTCGAGCGCTACCTGGTCCAGGATGTTAAGATTGAGGAGTCCAGCTTCGTCCTGGAGGCGTACTTCGGCGACCGTATCACTTCCGAGAGACATTTCGTAAGCGCGGTTGTCAAAACGCAGGACATTCGCAAGCGGATCAACCGGTTCACTGCTTTCGGAGGCAGCTGAAAATTCGTCACTGATGCGATACCGTCTGGCACCCTGGCGCAGGCCGGCAGCGCCAAGTGGCTCAGTTGCCAGGAGGTAGGCGACCCGGGCTTCTGCGACCAATGCCGTTCGCTGGAGCCGGATGTCGGCCCGCAGGTCGCTCAGGTCCTTCCGGGTTGACTCGAGCGCCGACAGCGCTGCCCATATGGACAATGAAATCACAGCAAGCGCCACCATGACGACCGGCAGGATGAAGCCTGCCTCTCTGTCCTGTGGCTGGAGCAGATCATCCCTCTTCATTGCTCTCTTCATTGCAGGCTCTCAAACGCCGCCGGGCCTTCCCACTCGATATCGGCGGAAGGATTGAAAACCAGAGGTTCAGTGTATCCGCTTTGCGCAATCCAGCTGACCCTGGGCTTGCCTGTTCTGTCCAGAACCTCGAAACGGATGAGGGGCGAGGCGACGACGTTGCGGCGAAGGCGCTCGATTTCATTACTGCCGGACCGGGGCGCCGGTTCATCCCCCGACCCCCGAGGCGGCCAGGCCGACGACCAGTCTTTACCATCCAGGCTATAGGCAAAACGCGCTTTGCCGCTGCGCCATTCATACAACGTGCGCTGCTGATCTTTCGCTTCGCAGATCAGCAAGCCGCCGGTGCCAGCTTCGACAATCCTGAGTTCAAGGGCATCGTAGGGCCCGTCACCGCAAAGCGCGATGCGGCCCCTGCGCAGGCTGATCCGGGCGCGCTCGGCGTCGCCTTCCAAAGTAGACGGGCCCCGGTCGTCGCCGAACGTCAAAGGGGCTGCCGAGGCAAACAAATCGCGGAACACAGCCTCGGCAATGTCCCGGTCAGACAGGTTGATCATGCCTGAGCCCAGCCGATGGTTTGCCGAGACGGCCCGTAACGAAAGAGGAAGCACGGCGGCAAGAATGAGGCTGGAGATCATCATGACGACAATCACCTCGATCATCGACAGCCCCGTTTCCCCGCGCCGCTTCGCGCTGAGGGGGCGAGCCCGGCTTTGAAAGCGTCTCAATCCCGTGTCCGGCATGCCGTGCTAACCTCCAGCTGGAAGGTCCTCCCAAGGCTGTCACGCAGCACCGCCGTTGCCTGCCTGCAACTCCCGTCGGGGAGCATGACCATGCGGGTGCCTTCTGCGATCGTCCATCCGCGGGGCGCCGGCAGTTCGAGCTGCAGGACTTCGGCCTGCGGCCAATCTGCGTCCTGCCCGCTCTGCGAGCGGACTGATCGAGCCGTGCGCGCCGAGGCGATGACCACCTGTTCGGACCTTACAGCCGTTCGCCGCAAGGCAATCAACGAGGCCTGCAATTCGAGTTCTGCTGCCCTGCGGCTCGCCTGGCCGACGCTTGCCGACAGGCTTGGCGCGACAACCGTTGCAGCCAGCGCAATAATAGAAAGCGCAACCATCACTTCGAGCAGGCTGAAACCGGCGCGAAGGTTCGGCCTGCGTCCCAACTCCGGGGGCTGCCCTGTGCTATCAGCGGCCTGTCGAAAACACATCTGCATCAGCCCCTTCGCCGCCTTCCGTGCCGTTGGCACCATAGCTGACAATTAAGGGCCTTGTGCCAGCCTCTGCCGGAGCAAGGTAGATATATGGACGCTTCCAGGGATCGTCCGGGACAGCTTCGTCAAGATAGGGGCCCATCCAATCGGGGTCCCCGCCGAGATTGTCAGCCAGCAGACCAAGTCCTTCCTGCTCCGTCGGATATCGCCCGATATCCAGACGCATCTGCTCGATCGCAGTCGACAGTGCCTTGATCTGGATTTCGGCGGTCGTCGACTTTGACCGGTCGAGCTGGGCAAAGAGCCGCGGACCGACCAGGGTCGCCAGCATGGCTATGATCATCATTACGATCATGATTTCGAGCAGGCTGTAACCCGACATAGACTGGCGAGCCATGCTGCGGCGGCGCAGCGTTACCGGGCCGGTCTGCCTGCTGTCCTCAGCTTTGTTCGCCCAACGCGCGAGAATTTTCAGCATGATGTTCATCTCCGAATGAATCCAGCCAGACCAAACAGTATCTGGCCGCGCCTGAACGGCCATAGCCTGATTATCCGCATGTCCAGCGCACAGACAAGGCGCCTGTGCTGCGCTGAGCAGCGGTATCAACGCATGCTGTAGAGCGAATAGCAAACGCTCGCCACTCCCTCAATCAGGTGAGCGGGTCAGGTAGGATGGGGCGCGAGGTGTATCCGGCAGGGCGCTTTCGTTAATAACGCGCGTGCGCATCTGCGCAGCGAAACGCGCCGCACGCCCTGCCGGGTAAACACTGTCTTCTCCGGTCCTTTCGGACGCTTTTCGGGCGGCGCCGTGACGGCGGCGTGCGAATTGCGACTTTTACAGCTCCACTCGATAGGATAACTCCTTTTAAACGCAGGTAATCAGTGGTGGTGGAGAGTACGATGAAGAATCGCAGACGGCCGGGATCTGAAAGTTCCCTGCGCCCCAAATTCTTCGCGGTCGCTGTCATCGGGGTCCTCGGTTCCTGTGTGGGAAACCCGTCGCCTGAAACGAGCGAAAGCAAAAGCACCGCTGCGGCGAGCCCCGATCCGGTTGACGACAACGTGTCCGCTCAACCGCTGAAACCTTTGCCAGCCGCGGCCGTAACCAGTATCCCGCCGCCACCTCTCCTGCCGGCAGAGCCCCTCCCTGAGCCTGAGCCTGTAGTACGCTCTTCGATTGAGGAGCTGCCGGCGCCAGAGCGGTCCGTCACCGAGCTTGAAGGCTCCTCGCCGCCACTGGATTCGTGGGGCGTGCCGGCCGCCTCGATCGACAACCTGGTGTCCAACGCCTCCGTAGATGTGGCGCTGCCGCCCCAGCCGGTCAGCCAGTTTATCGACACGGTGTTCGGTCAGCTTCTGGAAGTTCCCTACATCACCGGCCCAGGAGTGTCAGAGCGCACCGATGTGATTGCGCTGCGGGCGCCGGCACGCACTTCCAAACGCAAGCTCTTTGCGATGGCCGAGGTTGCCCTGGCCGAGTACGGGATCAGCCTGTCGGTCGATAAAGGCGTTGTCGCCATCGAGTCTCAGGCTACCGCCACAGCGCCGCCGCCGCGGGTCATCCGGTATTCAGATGGCTCCGCCGCCGAAAACGGCGATGCGCAGCCGGTCCTGCAGTACATGGAACTTCGTTCGGTGGAAGTATCCGTACTCGTCGAACTCCTCAAGGAAGTGTTTCCGAACCAGCCGCAGGTCCGTTTCATTCCGCGCCCCGAAATCAATACCCTTCTGATTTCGGGGCCTGCGCGAGATGTCGCCACGGCTGCCGGGATCATTGAACAGATCGACCAGCCGCGGTTTGCCGGCTCACAGGTCGCAAGGGTCGAGCCGTCTTACTGGCAGGCTGACAAGCTTGCCGATGCCCTGATGCAGGCCTTGAACACCGAAGGTTACCAGGCTGCCAGGGGTGGCTCGACGATCCAGAGGGCGGTCACCGTGATGACCGTGCCGATGAACAACCAGCTGATCATCTTCTCCAATAAGCCGGATGCATATGAGCGTGCCCTGTTCTGGGTGCGCCAGCTCGATCAGCCCTCCGCGCAGAGCGACGAGGAGGCGATATCAATTTATGAGGTCCGCAATACCAATGCAGAGGAGCTCGGCAGGCTGTTGTCGGCTACAATGTCGGGCGCGGCAAGTGGGCCGGCGCCGCCTGCGCAGGGAGCGGCGCCGGCAGCGCCCGGCGGCGCCCAGAGCTTTGGCGGAGGGATTACCGTTGACCCGGTTGGCAATCGTATCCTGTTCAAGGGAACGCCGGCTTCCTCGGCCCGTATTAAGCGTTTGCTGGAGCTTCTTGATACACCGCCCAAGCAGGTCCTCATTGAACTGACTATTGCTGAAGTGACGCTCACGGATGAAACCCGGTTTGGCGTGGAGTGGTCTTTCCGGCGCTCCCTGAATGGCGGGACCCTGGAAGGCTCTACCCTCGGCGGGCTCGGATTGACAGATAATGGACTTCTGATCGGCTTTGAGAAAGCCAATGTAGAAGCTGCGCTGTCTGCATTCTCCAGCAACAACAATGTGAACATATTGTCCACGCCGAGGCTTGTTACCCGGTCTGGCGGATCGGCGACGTTCCAGGTCGGCACGGATGTGCCGATCATCACCTCGCAGACAGCGGCAAGCACCCAGTCGATCACCGGAACGGACATCCTTCAGACCGTCCAGTACAGGCAGACGGGCGTCATCCTGAACGTCCGCCCGGTCGTCTATGGCAACAACCGGATCGAGCTTGAAATCACACAGGAGGTTTCGAGCCAGCAGAGCAATCCGAATGCCGCGATCGGCAGCCCTCTTATTCTCAACCGTAGTGTGCAGACCCAGCTTTCGCTTGAAGAAGGCAAGACGGCGATCATCGGGGGGCTCATCCAGGATGGCTATACCCGCGGCAATACCGGTATTCCGGGTCTGAAGGACATGCCCGCTATCGGATCGCTGTTCCGGACCGACAGCGTTAATGCTTCAAAGACCGAGCTGCTGATCCTGGTGACACCCTATATCGCAGAGAACCCCGATGAGATGCAGGCTGAGGCCGACAGGTATCTCACCCGGATCAACGAGCTCTTCGCAAGCCGGGGGCCGAGCGCCTTTACGCTGAACCCGTGGTCCGGTGACCGCACCCTTTCCGCAGGGGAGGCGTCCACGGTCTCGCCGGCTCCCGGCCTGTTTGACGATCCGGCCCTTAACACACCTCACCTCCAGATGAGGCTCGAGGAGACCGAGACGGCGCCCTTGCCAGGCCTTGCAGACACAACACGCTCTAACGCCGGGATCCAGGTCTCGCAGGCAGACCTTTATCCCGTCCGGTGAGGATGGCGCCGGCCAGAGGCAGGCGGACGCCCGGAGCGCCAGGCCTGACGGCCGGGGACACAAACAGGGCTGCGGTCGCTGCGCCGCAGCGTAAGATGCAGTCAGGCCGGCCAGCCTGCCCGGCCGGAGGGGGTAAATGAGCCGTTCTGCCGGAATCGACATGTTGCGCGCCGTGTTTGCGCTCTGGGTCATACATGCCCACGTCCTCCAACTGGGCGGCCTATTACCAGTCTCGCGATAACGTGGCGCCGTTCGTGCTGGAGACGGCAGGTTTCCTGACGCGGATCTTTCAGGGCAATGGCGAGACGCATCCGGCGGTTCTCGGCTTTATCGTCCTGTCGGGGTATTGCATTCACCGGACGGGTTTTCTGGCAGGGGCGAAGCTCGGCAGTTACGCGGTCCGGCGAAGCTTCCGTATCCTGCCCGTCTACTTCGCCGCCATTGCGGCTGGCGTTGCGGGCTTCGTCATCACGACGCGGGTCCTGGCGAATCCTGGGATGGAAGTCGCCGGCACCGCCGAACTCTCGGCGGGCTGCATCGCCGCCAAGGCGCTGGCCCTGCCGACAGTCTACCAGCCGCTGCATCGCTGCGCATTTCAGGGTAATGCGCCGCTGAACACGGTCATGACCGAGATCGCGCTCTACATCGTGTATCCGTTATTGTTCCTGGGTGTCCGGCGCTGGTTCGGGGCAATCGGGATGTGGAGCGTGATTGCCGGCACCTTCGTCGCCGGGCTCGCGGCGGTCGTGTTGAACCCTGCGCTCCTGCACTGGTGGTCGAGCGCCAGCCTTCCCGGGTTCCTGCTTTACTGGTGGATAGGCGCGGCGGCCGTGCCCGGGCCGGGCAAGGCGCGCAGCCCCTCAGTCTGGCCCTCAGTCTGGTCGGCCGGGTGGCTGTTTGTCCTCATCTGGATTGCGCTGACAGCCGTTCTGCCATCCACAAGTGCCTATGCGGGCAATCTCGGCCTGTCGCAGGAGGCCGTCCTGATCATCGCCGAGGCGCGCAAGATTGCCTTTGCGCTCGTCATTGCCGCGCTCGTTCGGTGGCTGGACCAGTGCGTCCTTTCAGGCAACCCGGTATCGGCGCTCGGGGAGGCCGGCTACAGCCTGTATGCTTTCCATGCGCCGCTTGCCTACACGCTGCTTGCGCTGGGCATTCCCTGGATGGCGGTGTTCGGGGCGACGATTATCGCCGGTGTCGTGATGTTCCATGCGTTCGAGAAGCCGGTCATGAAGCTGGGCCAGCGCGGCACGCAGGCCCGGCCGACACTGTCCTTACAGCCGTGATGGGCCGGCTGTAACGAGCGTTCGCTGAAGGCAGGCGGGCCATTACGTGTGTGTGGACGTCCGGGGCAGGAGCGAAGCGATTTGTGATCATCTGTTGCGGGGGTGCAACATCAGGTTACAAAAATCCGGCAGTGCCGTTTTCGTTCGCGGGCTCCCGGCGCGCGTCTAGTGCCCTGTGATTACGTGAACTTTGGTGCCCTGCAGTTAACCTGACAGACGCCTGTTTAGTTTTGGTTTTACAGCAGTTTTGCGACCGGCTGGGTTCGTCGTATCGGAGACGCGAGAATGCAGATTGACAGGCCAAGACACACAGTTAGAAGGAAGTATGCCGTCAGGACAATGCGCTTCAGAGGCGAGTGTTTTGTGTGCAGAATTGGGGGGGTAGTGCCCCTTGAACGTTCAACAACGAGGATGGAGCTCTCCAATGAGTTTGAAGAAATTAATCCAGGCCGGAACAGGTATTGCCGTTCTTCTGGGGACAGCTGGCACGGCCAACGCACTGAATCTTGAAGTTAAGAGTATTGCTAATGAAACCGGCCCGTTCGACGATGTAGCGCCCCTTCTGTACGCTTCAGAGATACAGCAGGGTACGACGAAGTTGGCGAATAATGACCGCGATGAGACAGAGATTGTTGCCGCATTTGACGTCAGTTCAGGTGCGTTCCCTTCTGGTAACGTCGTTGTAACCGCGACGATTTCCGGCGCTACCTTCGACAGTGCCGTCTCTGGCGCCGCCCTTGATTTTAAAAATTGCACAGCAGGGGGCATAGCTACTGCCTCGCTTTCCAGCGGCGGAGCGGAAGGCGCAACGACCGTTGCATGGGTGGTTTCGAACCTGAATGCCTGCGGGGCAGGAGAACAAGCGCTTGTTAAACTTCCGCTTGATCTTGACCTCGGCGGTGCGGGCGTTTCGCTCTCCGTCGGCATCGTCACCGAGTCGGGCAGCACGCCGGTTGACGGCGGCACGAAGACCGTTGCAGATTTCTTAGTTGCGGCTCCGGCCTACAGTGCTGCAATCACTGCAAGCCCGACCCTCACGGCGAACGTTACGGAAGCAACCGGCGCTTATAAGCTGTTTACCGCTGGCGCCAACACAGGGACGCTCGGTACGGTTCGCCTGAATGCTGACTCCAATGTAGCGATCGACCTTTCCCAGATAGTGGTTCCTGCTGGCGTTGGAGACTATAATAAAACTGCAATTGTGGTAACGGGCGACTTCAGTGCGTTCCTTGAGGCTACGGCTGACACTGTAGCACTCGACGGCACTGCGGCGACAGCGAAGACGGCGACCACCGCTACGTTCAGTGCGGTAGAAGCCGGCGCATTTGGCACCGCATTCACAAAGGCGGCGCCGATTTCCGTTACGACGGACGGCGATACGGCGATCCCGGCTTCGGCATACTCCGTCACTGTGACCCCGACGCTTGAAGCAGGCCTGACCGGTTTGACGGTCGCACCGACCACTAAAGCGATCGGTAACATTGCTCGCAATGGTACTTCGGTTCGTCTGCCATGGGTGGTCTCGGCCACGCAGGCTGGCGCCTCCGGCACCGGCGCCGTCAACTACATCCGGGTGACAAACCGCACGGCCACCGGGTTCGGTCCGATCACGGCGACTGTTCTGGCCTCTAACCAGGCCGGCTCGCTCGGCAAGACGGCCCAGCTTGCCGCTTCCCTTGCGGCAGGCGGAGAGCTCATCGTTAATTCCGAAACCCTCGAAACGCTCCTCGGCGCCAACTACGGCCGCGGTGACATCGAGGTGACGGTTGAGGGTGCAGGCGCAACGGTCGTCCAGCTCGTGGCTCGCCCTGACGGCGTGTACACGATCGACAACAGCCCCAGCCTTAACCCCTAAAACTAAGACCTGTCACTTGCCTGAATGGGGAAGGGGAGCCGCGAGGCTCCCCTTTTTTATTGCGCTTTGTTCACAGGAATGTAGAAGCAGGACGCAGAATGCGGGAGAGTTGAGTGGGCTGGACAGAAGGCTATCAGTCAGAAACGGACTATGTGCTCGGATACTTTCCCGAGCTTTCGCCAAACCTGATCCGGTTCGGAATGACGCTATCGGGTTATGCCCCGCCCCCGGACGGCCCCTATCTCGAACTGGGTTTCGGCCTCGGTCTCAGCCTTAACCTGCACGCAGCTTCAAACCCCGGCGAGTTCTGGGGAACGGATTTCCTGCCGTGGCATGTTGCAGAAGCCCGCCTCCTGGGTGCAGCCTCCGGCGCCAGGCTGCTCGACGACAGCTTCGAGGAACTGGCCGAGCGTCAGGACCTGCCGCAGTTCTCTTGGATGACCGCGCATGGCGTTTATAGTTGGATAGATCCCAGGCAAAGGTCTGTCTTGCGCGGCCTCTACCGGGACCGCCTGACCCCGGGCGCCGCTGTCTACCTGTCCTATAACACCATGCCGGGCTGGGCGGAAACCGCGCCTGTCCAGCGCTTCCTTCGTTTCTATGTCGAAAACATGTCCTCGCTGTCCGATCCGCTGGTAGCGCGCCTTAAGGAAGCATTCGGGCTTATCAATCTAATGCGGACGGCTAAAGCCGGCGCATTCGAGAATCGTCCGCTCCTTCTGACCAGATTGGAAAGAGCTGAGTCTTCAGACTTTGCCTACCTCGCCCATGAATACATAAACACATCCTGGGATCCGCTCTACTTCTCTGATGTGGCGCACGAAATGTCGGAGGCTAAACTTCGCTTTGCCTGCGGTTCAAACCCGATGGAGGCCATTCCGGCCCTCAGCGAACCACCTGCCATAAAGGAAATTCTGGCTACCATCGGTGATGCAACCATGCGCCACCAGATGATCGACTACGCCGTCAATCGCGGGTTCCGTAAGGATATATTTGTACGCGGGGGCCGACGCCTGCCAGAGGCTGAGTACAGGTCGCGCGTCCTGGCGCTTCGCATCACGAACGCATCCATGTCTGACCCCGAAGCCTGGGAGTTCGACGGACCGATGGGCAAGGTGCAGCTGCATGAAAACCATTACGCTCCGGCACTCGATGTGCTGCGCCGTGCCAGCCGGCCGATGACCCTCAGGGACCTCGGTGCCGCGACCCAGAAGGATTTCAACACCATAAAGGAAGTCGCGGCCTCGCTCGTCGGGGCAGGGCTTGCCCATGCCTGTCATGAAGAGGATGCGACCAGCGCAGTGCGCAAGAAATGCGCGGCGCTCAACAAGGTGATCCGCGAGCGTGCCGCGATCGACGGCCAGATCCAGTTCCTTGCCTCACCCGTCACAGGCACAGGCATCCGGGTCAGCCGGTTCGAGCAGTTCTTCATCAGCGCCATTGAAGCAAGGCAGGACGGGCCTGCGGCGCTCGCAAAGCACGCATTTGCTCAGCTCCAGTCTGTCGGCCATGCTGCGGTTGTCGACGGAACGGTCCTGAAGACCGAGGCCGAGAACCTCGAATACTTCACGGGTCAGGCCAGGACTTTCCTGGATAAGCGCCTCCCCCTGCTTAAACGCCTCGGGATTGCCTGACCATCCGCTCACAGAATACGCCCTGTTGCCTCCGGCGCCTCGGTTAAGAACCGCGCGCCTGTATCGACCCAGCGGATTCTGCTCAGTTTAGACCGCTAAAGCGAATGCCTCAGCAGGTGTTTTCATTCCGAGGGCCTGATGTGGCCTTCGGTTGTTGTAGAAGCTGATCCAGTCTCCGACGACGCGGGACGCGTGCTGGAGGCTTTCAAAGCGGTGCCGGTGGATACACTGTTCCTTCAGAGAACGGATGACGCGCTCGATCATGCCGTTCTGCTGCGGGCAATGCGGGGTAATGAACTCCTGGCGCAGGCCGTAGCTGCGTAAGCGTCCGGGCTGACCGACCTTGCAGCCGTCTCTGATCCATCGATGCTGGTGTGTTCGATAGAGGGCGATGGTGTCCACTATCGATAGTGGGCACTAGGGCGGGTCTATCGCGATGACGGACAAACGGAAGCGTCGT
>WGLS01000018.1 GCA_016125455.1 Alphaproteobacteria bacterium | reverse complement strand
GCCTGAGCGCCTTGCCGCCCGCTGGCCCAGGCCGGTTCCACTCGTTTGAAAAGTTGCACCGGCCTGGGCCAGCTACCACCGCGCAGGTGGGGTCAATTTTGCACGCCGATAGGGGGTCAATTTTGCGCGCCGATTGACACGCGGGTACCAACCGGCCTCAAGGCTCATGCAGGGGTTGGGCATCGTGATCTGTTCGCCGTCACTGCAGGCGGCAAAGTCACCGGTCTCCGAAACGTTCACCTCGAGGCCGCGCGTCGCGCAGCGCTGGCGCACCGCGGCCGGGTGAACAAAATCGAGCTGGAACGTGTCCCGGGCGCGGGGTTTAAGCGGCGTCGGAACAGGGCGCGCCTCCGGCGTATAGCCGGCCGGCTGGAGGAGCGATTGCCATTCCGGAACGTCCACGGGCTGGAGCGCGGGGCGACTGCGCTCTTCGCACATCAGCGCGGCATAGGCGCCGGCCGTGAACGTGTCACACGGATCAGGCATGGTGATCAGCTTGCCGTTGCCGCACGCCATCGCGTGGAAGACCGGAATGCCGAAGGCCTGCGTGCCGCGTTCCCCGCAGCGCAGGCCGACCTTTGCCGGCAGAAGGAATTCGACGTCGACGACATTGTCGGCGCGAAAATCCGTGGGCGGATTCTTGATCGGCTCAAGCGGCGCGACGCTGACGCAGGCCTGGAGGCCAAGCATCGCGGCAATAGATAGACAAGCGCTCAGGCTTTTTAGTGCTCTTAACACGGCCGACTACTCCGAATGGGTTATTCCACTCGGAAATCTATACTCCCTTTGGAGTAATCGCCTGTTGGCCGCAATCGGTCAGTTCAAGGTATTCCGCTAACGGAAGATTAATCTCGCCCATGCCCGGAAAAAGGATTGCAATGCGCAGCATATGCGACAGGATGCGCCGAAGAACGCCGTCAGGATAACCGCACCCGGATCGCTCAAGCCTTAACAGGCGTTTCCGATCCAGTAAGCATCGCAAAGCTGCCCCTGGCCAAGGATGTCGAGGACTTCCTGTTTGATGGCGGAAGCGTCAACGAGACACTGGTCCGGGACCTGGCCAGCGGGAACTTCCTCGCCCACCAGCGAAACATCGTTCTCGTCGGCGGCGCCGAAATCGACCAGACAGGCAACAGCGACCTTGAGCCCGCACTCAGCCAGGGATTTGTTGACAGTGTCTCCCGGTCGGGCGACCGCATCGTCGCGCGCAGCCTCTCGGTCCAGCCCACGATCCGCATAGACCCCGGCGCGCCGGTCCACGTGCTCGTGATCCGGGATCTCGTTGTCACACGCTATGATGACAAAGCCGGGCGCTGAACGGATCCGGCCAGACGCTACCACCATTTAACGGAGTATGGCCCGGCCGGCTCAGCCTGGGAGCTTGATGTCGTTCTTGTCGCCGAGGAGCACGACTGTCGGAGCATGCTGGCGGGCCTTTTCAGCCTCAACGCCGCAGAAGGCTGCGATGATCACCTTGTCACCCACCGCAAAGTGGCGGGCCGCGGCGCCATTGACGCCGATCGTGCGCGAGCCGCGGGGGGCCTCCAGCGCATAGGTATGGATCCGGGCGCCATTGGTGACGTTCCAGATGTCCACCTTCTCGTGTGGCAGGATGCCGGACGCATCGAGGAGGTCCTGGTCAATCGAGACCGAGCCTTCATAGTGAAGGTCGCACTGGGTGACGGTGGCCGAATGAAGCTTGGCCTTCAGCATCGTGAGCAACAAGGGAGGCATACTCCGGTGTTCTGCATGAGCACTTTTGCTCACGGTGAGGAGATGGGACTGCAGCGGTGGCCTGCAAGGCCCCTTCTGCCGTGCAATACCCGGGCCGTAAAGGCGCGGTCTGTAAAGATTTCCAATAGCGATACTTAATCTATACCGCGATCCGGGACTCGCCGGATGGAAGAAGGTGCAATTTTTTGGTCGCGTCGGGCCGCCCGGACTGTTAACCTTTTGTTATCTGCTGGGGGGCAGGTAGGGGAGACAAATATGTACACGCTCAGACTGAAGGCCGGATTGCTCGCGGGCGCAGGCCTCCTGACTATCACGGCATGTGCTTCGGCGCCGAAATCAGCCAGCAGCGCGCCTCCCCCGCCGCCATCACCGGCGCCTGCACCGCCGCTCGAAGAAGCCTATCCGATCGAAATGGACCGGGGCGCCGGCGCCTATCCCGACGAGTACGACGACCTTCTGGAAGGCCTGCCGCCGACCGGCGCGGGCGCGCCGGTGATTGCCGCGTCGCGGACAAGCTTCCGCGAATCCTCCCGCAGCGGCAAACCCGTGCAGGACTACCTGCCCTATATCGATGTCGCCATCGAACAGGACGTGCTGGTCGCCGGCATGGGCCCCTCCCTGCAGGACCGTTACACGCGCATTCAGATCGTGACGCTGGACCCCGACAGCTATGACGTGGCCGGCGTCGCCGGCGACGGCCGCAAGGAAAAGAAGGACACGCGAGACTATGACAAGGAAAGCCGGGGCTGGTTCAAGCGCACCATGCTCGGCTCGCGCAATGTGACGCGTACGCTGATCGCCGACTTCAACATTGCAAACCCCGACATCAGGACCACCAAGGCGCTGTTCTCGTCCACCTTCCGGTCGGACAATACCAAAGGCGAAGCCTGGGCGACGAATGAGAGCATCTCGGTCTATGCGACCCCTTATTTCAAGGTGAGCCCGAACACGACCATCGAGGGCAAGTTCCGGATCCAGCTGTCTGACGAACGCTCGTCTTCGGCCGGGGCGAATGTGATGAACGCGCTGCAGACGGCCGCCAACCTGATCGCGCCCACCTCTGCGCTGGTGACCTTCTTCAACGCGCCCGCGATGCTGCAGGCCTCGACCTTCCTCAACACGCAGTCCGCGTCATTGTTCGGCCAGTCGATCACCGAGGAATCAACCGGCGCCTTCGCGATCAAGTCCTGGACCGCCGAGCCAATCCTCGTGATCCGCGCCGAGCTGCCGCCGGCCGGGAACATCAAGAATACCAAGCAGAAAGAGGGCATCGGCAAATGGGTGGTCTACCTGGAGCCGCCGATCCCGTCCGTCTTTACCACGCACACGCAGGGCGGCCCGGACAGCCCGCCGGATTTTGAAGGCATCAGCGCCTCCGACATCCTCTCCTTCAATGTGGGCGAAGACCTTCGGGTGTATGATTATATCTTCTCCCGGCTCGAACTCAGCGACCGGATCACCCTGCTGAATGAAACGCAGGATCCCGACACCGCCCGCCTGATCTGCACACGGATTTCCCGGGGCCTCTCCGAAATCGGGTTCACGACCTATGACGCCGCCGCCGGCGTGTGGGCCGCGTCGGAGTCTGACCAGTTCAATGCCGCGGCGCGCGCGCTGCTGCAATTGCCGGAGACCTGCGGGTCCATGGCGCTGTGGGAGAACATGACTTACCGACGGGGGCTTGCCAGCCCGCGCACCCGCGCCGTATTGAGCAGAACGCGCGCAGGGAGCCCTTCTGCTTGACCACCCAACCCGACTTTTCGGTCCTGATCGTCAATTACAATGGCGGCGCCTACCTGCAGAGCGCGATCGACTCGCTGAAGGCTCAAACCCACCGCTCATTCGAAGTGATCCTCGTGGACAATGCTTCACAGGATCGCTCGGTCGACGCGCTCGACACGTCGGGACTGCCCGCGTTCACGTTGATGCGCGAACCCGCAAATCAAGGGTTCGCCAAGGGCAATAACCTTGCCGCTGCGGCCGCGAAAGGCCGATGGCTTGCCCTGCTGAACCCAGACGCTGCCGCGCGTCCGGACTGGCTCGCGCGAATTTTCGCTGGAACCGAGCGCCACCCAGGTGTCACCAGTTTTGCCTGCACGCAGCTGTGGATGCACGACGAGTCGAGGCTCGACGGTGCAGGTGACAACTATCTCGGCTTTGGCATTCCGTGGCGGGGCGGGTATCGCCGTCCGTCTACGGATCTTCCTGCCGAAGGGACATGCTTTTCACCCTGCGGCGCAAGCGCGGTCTACCTGCGTGAGAGGTTCCTTAAGGCCGGTGGTTTTGACGAGCGCCTTTTCTGCTTCTGCGAGGATGTGGACCTAGGTTTCCGATTGCGATTAGAAGGTGAGACTTGCGTGTTCCTGCCCGATGCGGTTGTTGCCCACGCAGGCGGCGGTCTTTCGGACAAAGTGTCTGGCTTCGCGGTGCGCTATGGCACACGCAACAGACTGTGGGTCTACCTTAAATGCATGCCCCTGCCTTTGCTGATCCTCACTCTGCCCGGCCACATCGCCTTCACTTCGGCGATCCTGCTGCGAGGTACCATGACGGGTCGATTCCGCCCCGCGATGAATGGCCTGCGCGACGCCCTCCGAAGTCTGGACGACGTTTGGGTCGAGCGCCGGATTGTCCAGGCACGCCGCACAACGCACCTAACGCACTTGATGAAGGCCATGGCGTGGAACCCGTTGCGAATGATCGGTCGCTGCGTTGTAGTGCGGCCAATACCTTCACGCGCGTCCGCACAGGCACCCGCCCCCCGTTGAGGCAGCGCCGAACGGCAATACTGCCGACGCTATGCATTTGCCGGTTGGTCGAATACGCTTCGGCTGGCCCAACGGCCTAACAGACTCGCTTTACCGTTACATGGTCTTTGCTGATGGCAACGTTGCAGGCCTGAATTTTCTGATTTCATGGATTTAACCAGAAGTCAGCGCACGCGAACAGTTGCCTCTACCAGTAGAACTAGGCCATTAATGAACGCCTTTCGGGGCCGAGCGAAGACGACAGGATATGCAACTTGAGTGATTTTTTCGAATCCCATTCCGAGGATCAGGCCCGGCGCCTCGCCGCGCTCGTCCGCCGATTGGCGGAACGCGAAATCGGCGCTGCAGAGGTGGCGCCTGTCGAAGGTTGGCAGATGGGTAAGCCTGCCGTGGACGCCAACCAGGGTCTGCGCGCGCAACTCTGGGAATCCATGAAGGATTTTCAAGAAGATTGCTTTCCGATCCGCCTGCCCTGGATGGACGGAACCACGCTCGAATTCGGGCATGCCAACGAGACCGGCCGTCAGATCTACGTCAACCGATCGTTTGACCCAAACGATATTGCCGTACTGGGTCACTTCCTTAAGGCTGGCGCGACATTCGTCGACGTTGGCGCAAATGCGGGCGTGTACTCCGTATACGGCGCTAAGCGAGTTGGGCCGAAGGGACACGTCTTCGCCTTTGAACCTAGCCGGCGCGAGGCCGCCAGCCTGAACCGGAACGCGGATATCAATCGACTGACCAACCTTCGCTGCTTCCAGATGGCGGCCGGCGCCGAAGAAGGCATTGCGGCACTCTCAGTGGCCGACGCAGAGTTTGACGGTCATAACTCGCTTGCAGGTCTTGCGCTCGCACGGACCTACCCGAACCTGCGCTATACCGTGGATAACAAGGACTACCGCTGGACTTCATTCACTGGCCGATCGACACAGATTGCCCTGGGCAAGGCAAGTCAACTGGAAATCCTGATCTATTCAGAGTCAGCTTTTGACTTTATTTTAGAAGACATTCTGGTCGGTCCGGACGGTGTCGTGACGGGCCCATGGCTGCACAAGGAAGCCCACGAGTCGGCAGCAAGGGTTCCTTCGCAGGTGAAGGTAGATTTTTCAGGGGCGGCGATTTCCAGCTTCGGAGACGTCAGCCTGAAGAGCGTGCGCGGTGCGCTGCGCATCGAATGTAATAGCGCCGGAGGCGTGGCTTTCCGTTGGCAGCTTGATCCAACCCAGGGATCGCTGGCAACGGTACAAGGCCTCCCCCGAGCAGAACGGGCTCGTGAGCAATACACGGTCGACGTTGTGTCGCTTGATTCCATCTTCCTTAAGCCAGAAATGCCGAAGGTCGATGTCATCAAGATCGACGTCGAAGGATTCGAGATCGAGGTTCTTAAAGGAGCAAGCAGGCTCATTTCAGAGCAGCGACCGCTGATTCTTATCGAGATCGTGAACGATCTGCTCCAAACGCAGAAATCGTCGGCCGCCGAAATTGCTGAAATGCTGCATAGGCACGGCTACATTCTGTTCGACGCCGCGAAGGGTAAACCTCGCTTGGTGGATCTGAACGGGGACCATGCTTCGAACATTTTCGCAGTGCCCGAGGCCCTGCTCGACCAGATGCTGAAGCTGGGCGGATTGAACCGGTCTGCTCTGACGGCAGGACTTGCAAATCCGGGCCCGAATGATGGCGAGAGAGCCGACCCCGCGCCTGCCTAGACTTCGCAGGATGCGAGTTCGACGCCACCTGAAATCTGTCATCTTGCCAAGCTAGAAACGTCGCACGAATGTGCGTTCGGCTTCGATCCCTGGAGAAAATGCCCCATGTCTAAAATTTGTGCTTTGACGCCACGCAGTGCAATGCTGGCGCTCGCGCTGCTCATTCCGTTGGCCGCCTGCGACAAGCTGGGTCTCCCGGGACCATCGCTGCCGTCCGAAAATTCCGAACCGGAATTGACCGAACCTAGCCTTTTCGACACCGTGATCGACTTCGCAGCTTACGGCACAGCCGAGGTCGAGGCGCGGGGCAATACACTGGCACTCGACCTGCCCGGCGGCGGCGAGGGGGGTGTGGCCCTTACATTGAATCCGTCCGTCACTACGATGACAGTCGCCGGATTCCTGCTCGATGCGCCCGCCCCGATGAACCTTCGTCTCACGCGCACTGACGGTACCATCGAATATCTTTCGACCGAAAACCGGGGGGCAGTTGTGCTCGGGCCTCCAGGCGCCGTCGAAGCCCTGATTTACGGCCCGGCCGAGGTCAAGGCGAAGCTGACACTGACGTCGACTGCACCTTGCGGCGCGAACACGATCTGCGAATCGGACGGTAGCGTGTCGATCCGGATCGGCGAGTCGGGACCGCTGGCAATAATCGCGAAACCCTATGGACCTTCCGCGATCTCCGCGCCGAATCAAGCTGGCATTCAGGCGAATGCAGGAACGCCGGCCGGAGAATATGGATTCACCCTCATGCCCGAAACCCCGAACACCGAATCCCTGCTTCTGGAATTCGTCGCCGAAGCGGCTGAACCCATCAACCTTGTCGTACAGTCCGGCGAGACCAAAGAATATGTGTCCAGCAAGCAAGGCTGGATCCGGATCGATCCCGGCAGCACGATCCTTGCCTACACCCCACGCGCCCGGACCTTTACCATCTCGGACATCAGGGTGACTTCCTGCACGTCAGAAGAGCCACGCTGCCCTCAGACGCCACAAGCGGACTGAAGTCGGGGCCCATGTCTGGGCACAGCCTGTTGGGCTTTATTTCTGGGTTACACTTCGAATGCCTGAATGTTAGTCCTTTTGGGGAAGTTCAGGCAGTCGAGGAGTTTTGCGGATCATGGGGCCGAAGACCGCAAGCAGGTTATCTCGATTCCGCCGACGCCTTGCTGCCGCATTGGTCGTGCTGTCTTGTGTCGTTGCTGGCTGCGGATTTCTGCAGACCGATCCCGACCTGGTCGCAGCACAGCGCTTGAAGCAAGACCTGGCGGTCGCCGCATATGGCCCTTCAAATGTCGAAACCAACGGAAATCGGCTGCATGTCGTCTCGTCGGGCGGCGGCGAGGCTGGGGTGCTCATAGAACCGACAAGAGCTACCCCTGTGATTGTTCGGTTCAGCTACCGCGGCGTTCAGCCGCTTAACCTCAGACTGAAGCGCGGCGAGAAGTTCGACTACTTCTCCGCTTCGTCCGAAGAATTTTTCATACTGGGAAGCGGAGAAGCTGCCGAGGCCCTCTTTTATTCGGCGGGACCGGTCGATTTCGAGGTCGAGGTCGAGGAGGTTTCAGCCTGCGGCAAGAATAACTATTTTTGCCTCGCTGACGGCAAGGTTGCACGAACCTTAGGCGGCAGAGGCCTTAAGAACCGCATACTTATGTCAACCTACAACGATGCCCGTTTCGAGGACATCGAGCGTCGCGGCGTTAGGGTTGTGCGCACGGCAGCCAACGGTGAATTTGGCGTCGCGCTGAAATTGCCCCCAGATCAGGCGGACGGGAACTTCGTTCTGGAATTCGAAGTTGATGAACCTGAACAAGTCCAACTTCGCGTCGACCGCCCCGGCGTGAGCCAGTACCATTCTTCGACACGCGCTTGGGCGCGATTGAATGGGTTGACCGAAGTGCTTTTGTTCTCCGGCACGAATGGTACCTTCCGCGTAAAGGGACTCAAGCTCATTGACTGCCAAACCGGGGATTGGCGATGCAAGACCGAAGATGACTTTGTTCAGCTTCTGCCGGGTAAAGCCGCTGACAACTCCGTGAGTCGCCTGATCGCGCTGACCGAATGGGTCACCCGGAACGCGGACTATGCAGCGTCGCAATCGGTCGCCAATGAAATGCAGATCACAGGACTTACAGCGAGCCAGATCTACTATCGCTATTACGAGCCGGACATTGGTGGCGGATATTGCGGCGCTACGGCCGTCTTTCTCGCGCGAACGCTCAGATCACAGGGCTTTGAAGCCTTCACGGTCGATTTCGGCGTCCAAAGTGACCAACTCACCCACGTCACCACGATCGTGCCATTCGGAGATGAGTTTTACATGATGGATGCAACCTTTGGCGGATACTTCGCAGAGCCCGGCAGCGAGCGACCGATCGATATTTTCGAGGTGATTGATGGGGCAGCCTATACCTTCAGGACATTGAGCATGGATGGACGGGAGTTCATCGTCGACCAGGGAGACAAAAGGCGTCTGAAGCGCATGCAGAAACTGGAACTCATAATGAACTGTAAGTCAGTCAAAGACCGGGACTTGGTTGCCTGCGAACGACCCGGATTCGGTCTGAGCGCGTATCTTTCGAATTTTGACGAAGCGCTCAAACGCAACAATCTCGAAAGCAACCCTCAAACCCTGATCGAGATGTTGCGGCGAGGAGTTTTCGGCATAGGAGATTCCGAGGATACCGATGCAATGCAAAGATTTGCGCGGGCGCTGGACGCTCGAAGCATTGCACTTATCGAAACCGAGGGACAAAGCTCACCGCGGCGGCTTCTGGCGAAGTGACAATCCGATGCAAATAAAGAGGCGTGTAATTCGACGTGAACTGCGACGCGCGGACGATCACTCCGCAGTCTTGAATCCATGGATGGGCTGAGACCAAATCATGCTGTTCGTTGAATCGCAGTTCGTCCTCCTATTCCTTCCACTGATTTTCTTTCTCCATGAATCATTGAGAAAGCTGACGTCTCAGGTCTGGTTCCTGATCGGAGCGTCGTTGCTCTTTTACGGTGCTTGGAATCCCTGGCTTCTGATCCTTCTAAGTGGATCGATTTGCCTGAACTACCTGATCAGTCTCGGTATCACAGGCGGTCGGAACCGTCTCCTATTCATCGCAGGGCTCGCGATGAACCTACTGCCGCTGGCCTATTTCAAGTACAGTGGGCTAATCGCCCAGTCGGCCGGACTTCCATTCTCGGCTGGCTTCTTTGGAGAAGCTCTTGGCAGCCTCCTGCCACTCGGCATTTCGTTTTTTACCTTTCAGCAGATCGCCTATCTTGCAGATGTGCACACCAAGCGGGTGCTGCCACCATCCTTTGATCGGTACGCGCTATTCATAAGCTTTTTCCCACAGCTAATCGCCGGGCCTATCGTTCACCATGCTCAGTTCGTTCCGCAAATTAGACCTGAGCGTGAGCGATCGACGCTGCTCTTGGTCGGCCTGTTCTTGTTTACAATTGGCTTCCTCAAGAAAACCCAGATAGCTGATCATTTGGCAGCGGTCGTTGACCCGCTTTATGCGCTGGAAACACACACGTTCACGTCGTCGCTGAAGGCGACATTGGGATACACATTCCAGCTCTATTTTGATTTTTCCGGATACTCCGACATGGCGCTAGGCTTGGCGGCAATTTTCGGATTCCGGCTGCCTCAAAATTTCAATTCGCCGTACAAGGCGCGCTCCATCACCGATTTCTGGCGGCGTTGGCACATGACTCTATCGAACTGGCTGAGAGACTACGTCTACATTCCGCTCGGAGGGAATCGGCATGGCGCCGCGCGCACCTACTTAAACTTAATGCTGACAATGCTGATTGGCGGGCTATGGCACGGGGCAGCGTGGACGTTCGTCCTATGGGGCGGGTTGCATGGCCTGTTCCTCGCTGTTGAACGTCTCGCCAAATCCGCTTTTCCGAGCATCAGCCTGGGCCTATTGGCTCCGATTGTCACGTTCGTAATCGTTTCCTTGTTATGGGTCCTATTCCGTGCCGAGAACTTCGAGACCGCATTAGCCGTCTACCGTGGCTTTTTGTCATTCGATGTCCCAAAATTCGATCTAGACCTCGCCTTGATAGCCGCCGCCGGCGCAATATGCTTGTTTCCCAATTCCAATCAGTTTGCTGCACGTGTCGAGACCTGGGCAGACGCCCGTAAGTTTCATCTCGACGCCCGACGCATCGCGACGAGAATGGCAGTCTACTGGAGTGTGAGCTTTGCCGCAGCAGTCACACTGGTGGTGTCCTTTTACACATCGCGCCTCGATATTCCCGCCTATGCCATCGTCGCCAATGATGATGGCAATGGCAGCGTAGACAACAAGGACGGCGACTTTCGTTCGAACTTTTTCTCGAAGCGAATTTTCCGCTACCCGGGACCGAAAGTTTTCATAGTAGGCTCTTCGTTCAGTGGCGGGATGGGCAGCTTCGAGTTCACCCACGACGGACAGGTTTTTCGCTCTACATCGGTGGGAATTGGCGGAAACGGGTTCCTGAACAGCTTGCGCTCTGCGAATGCAATTCTGGATGTGCCCGGCGTTGATACCGTTTTTATCTCTGCCTCACCGCTGAATTTCGGAATCACCACGACCAGCGCCGCATTTGCGGACGAATGTATACGGCCGCTGGCGGGCGTCATCAGTGGTCTCGAACCTGCGCGTCTCAAAGACTGTGAACCCACACCGCTCGAGGCCAGTGAGTTCCTTGGGATACTCATGATGAAGCCGAGCAAACCTCAGTACATTCAGTTTCAGAACTTCGCATACGAACTGCTGCACGCATATGACCGCAAGCCCTATAAATTCGATGTCATTGACCTCGACAATCCGCAGCGGCTGCAGAACATTTCAGCCGAACTGTCTCGAATTGCGTCCACAGACGATCCGCCAAATGATCTGACGAACGGTGCAGACGATAAATTCGCGTGGTCCGAACGTCAGATCTCCGAGTCGCTTAGACTTGACGGCGAGGTGGCAACAGCACTTAGACAGCTAAGAGAAAGAGCAGACGCACGCGGCGTACGGCTAATTGCTTATGATACACCGACTGTGTCGAATCATGATGCGCCGCACATCTATCCAATTGGCTTTCACGAGCGCTACAAGCGCAGCATGGAAGTCTTGATGGCGGATGTCGGCATCCCCTACTTGGATCTTTCCGGCATATTGCCGTGGAGAGCAGATGCGATGCTGGATTTTATTCATCCGATGCCAGCCATACGCAAGAACGTTCATGAAATATTGCTCTTCGAAGCGTTTACAGACGCGCCCGCAATAGAAGCCTCAAGTGAGTGGAAGCAATGAAAGACCTCTGCCGTTACATTTTCGAAGCTTGCGTCTTCTTCAGTTTGTTCATGCTCCTGTTCTTGAATTATGCCGCGCAACGCGCGCCGACAAACTTCATATATTATAATTTTTAAGCATTGAGACGGCACTCATGACCAACGGACAAAGACTGATCCTTTGGGGCTGCGTTCTGCTTCTTTGCGGGTACCTTTCGTTGTTGGCTCAGCGCGTTGTCAGTTTTGAACTTCAAAGCACAGGCGCATCATCCGCCGAAAAAACAAATCCAAAAATTGTGGATGCCGTGGCTTCTCTTTCGGAACTTGACGTATCCATCGCGCCTTATCGCCACGGTGTCTTGTTTTTTGAAGGCGCTTCCATTCGTATTGAACGAAACGGCGATGACGGCTTTGGGGTGTTTCTGGTTCCAAACGGGATCAGAAGTAATCGAATTATCAGATTTGAGGCCAAAGGCGACGCGCGCATAATCGTCAGGTCGACAATCTCCGGCGAACGCCACTATCGCAATACCGCAAGCGATGATTTTCTGCGGATTACGCCGCAGACGGACGAAGTTCTTGTATTCACGAATGATGCGAGCTCCATCGATTTGTTGGTTTTGAGCGCCATCGACTGCGCCGAATCCTGGGACTCGTTGTGCGCCGACCCTGACTACCTTATTGCCAAAATCGGCCTGTTGGAGACCCGGGCGTCAAATAAGGAAGAACTCCTCAAGATTCTCGACTGGACCGCAAACAGCATTGTCTGGTCGGACGATATCCAGCTTACATCCGAAGCGAATGCACTTTTGAAGAAGTATGGTCCAGCACAAACAACTACAGCGGTATTTGAAGCAGAGGCTGCAGGCGGCTCGTCCCAAGTTGCCTCCGCTTTCCTTTGCAAGGTTCTTAGCGATCTTGGATATGAAGCGCTGACGGTCAATTTTGGAATCAGCCCAAATCTCACTCATGTCTCAACATTGGTTCACAACCCATTCGGCGACGGCAAGTTTTACATGTTGGACCCGACATTCAATGCTATCTTTGTCGACGAGAGGTCGGGCGAATGGATCCCGTTCGATGATCTTCTGGCAGGCAAGACGCTGAGTGCGTCTATTCTGGAACGTCCGGTCACAGACCGAAGATTTCTAGTTGCGATTCCGTCTCTGAGGTATACGAACTGCCGGCCTGCAAAGGGGCGATCAGATAGGCAAGTCTGCTGGTGGCCAGACTATGATTTCGAAGCCTACATCAAAGAATTCGAAGATGCATTTGCAGAAGCAGGGCTCAACCCCGACGGGTCGGGCTACATGCGCCTGCTTCGCAAAACCTATTACAGCGTTGGAAATCAGGCGGGCAGCGAAGTTCAGCAGAAGTTCCTCGACTTGCTCGAAACAAACGACATCGCGTTTGCGAAGCAATGAAGTTGATGGCGGCGATCGGCTAATTGCCGAGTACTGCCTCGTACATGTCGAGCGTGTCGGTGAGCGCATTCGCGGGCGTTCGGCGCGGCGCGCGCAGCGCCTCATCGGCGTCAACGAGCTCCCAATGGGGCAAGCCTTCAAGGCGGGACTTCCAACTACCCTCGCCGATAGTCAGGATCGGAGCCGTGCATTCAAGATATTCGCCGAGTTTGCCAGGCAGCGCATCAATGCCCTTTTGATAAAGAATGAGCCCGTCCGCACCCGCCTGGAGCGCGCGCGACTGCGCATATGAGACTTCGCCATGATAAGTAACGTAGCCCGCGATTGGCGAAACTGCCAGTTCCGCACGTTCAACAGGCGTTAAACGTCCTACAAGATGAAGGCGTGCCGCTGGCATTTTTGCCAGCAGCGTGGAGAACGCAGCGAGCAAATCTCCTAGTCGGCGTCCGAAATGAGACTGCGACAGGCTACCGGCATGCAGGAAATGAGGACCCGGCCCTTCGAAATGAGCCGGCACAGGTGCCGGCTCCGCGAAATGTCCGATCACTGACAAGGGCGAGGCCGCACCAGGTCCAAGGCGCTTCATCTCCCCGCTAAGAGCTTCCGAAACGGCGACCCGGGCGTCCGCCGTCTCGAGCCATCGCCGCGCTATTCCCCGTTCCAGACTCTGCCGTAATCCAGACAATGCGAGTTCGGCGCGCAGCGGCTCTTCGATCCAACTATCACGCATTTCAAGCATCCAGCGAGCGCCAAGCGCGCGCTTTAGTCTTTCTCCCGCTGCATGTGCTGACTCGGGCGGACTCGTGGTCAATATCCAATCTGGTCGAAGCTTAGAGGCCAAGACTGCGCGCACTGCATGACCTGCCCATGCAATTTCATTATCCGGCCAGCGGACCATTCTGCGCAGTTTAGATTTCCACTGAGCCTCCTGAGCCTCACCCTTTTTGCTTGCAGCGTTAAAGCCGCGCAACGCCGCCGGGTGCGGCGTGCGGATCCAATCCGGCTCATCATCCGGCGCGAACGGCGAAGCGACGACAACTCGGTAGCCCCGATCTCTTAGCCCATGAGCAATTAGAAACGGGCGTCGTGCTCCACCCGACACTTCTGGCGGATAATGCCGCGTCACGATGAGGAGAAAAGGCCGGCTCATTGGCGCTGCATTGCGCCAATACCGGTGAGCGCCTTCTCGAGCGCAGCAATGCGCGCGTCCCAGGTGTGACTGTTGACCAAAAGATCACGGGCGGCCGCCCCCATGGGCGCCAACGCCATCGGATCGGAAAATGCTCGCTCAAGCGCCTCAGACAATTGGCTGACGTCCCCCGGCTGAGTGAGCAGAGCCGTCGCCTCGTGCGTGAGAATATCGCCAATCTGTGCGAGATCGCTTGCGATGATCGGCTTGCCCATCGCCATGTATTCGAACAATTTGGTCGGTGACCCAAAAAAGAGCGATCCATCTTCATTGTGAACTTGCGGCGAGAGGAGGACGTCTGCCGCAGCCAACATTTCTGGCGCAAGCTCTGCCAGCACGGGGCCCGTAAAAAGGACGCTTTCGGATAATCCAAGTCGCTCTGCCTGAAGACGCGCCGCTTCAAAGCCTGCGCCGCGACCGACCAATACAAGCTTTGCGGCAGCCGCCAGGTCCGGCCTTCGCGCTTTGAGCGCTGCAAACGCCGAAATGGCAGTCTCCACACCGTGCCATGGTCCGAAACTGGACACGAGCATCGCTATTCTTTGGCAACCCAAGCCAAGCCTCTGGCGTATGGCAGCGCCGCTTAGCCCAGGATGAAACCTCGAGGGATCGGCTGCGTTCGGTGAAAGAAGAACCCTCCCCGGGTCTGCGCCGCGCAAGACAGCCTCTTCGACCAGGGGCTGGCTGACCGCAAGCACGATATCAGCGCGGCGCAGCAGCTCGGTCTCGATTGTTTGATAGTCGTCGGCGTATCCGACTCCAGTGCCCCACTTTTCCGCCACCCACACTTCAGGGCCATTATATTCAAGCACGAATGGCCGACGCATTTCGCGTGCCAGCCGCAATCCGGTCATGTCACCAAGACCGCATCGCTGGTACACAAAGACAGGCGCCGCTGCGGACGCAAGTCGCCGGGCTTCGGCCAGAAGGCCGGGTTGTGCGGCCAGATAAAGTCCGTCTCCGCTCGTCCAGCCTTCAATCCTCGCAAGGTCGATTGTGCGGACATCAATATCCTTGCGCAGTTCAGGAACGCTGTCAGTCGATACAAGATCGACTTTGCCAAATCTGTCGCGAATGGCGTTGATGATTCCAGCCGCGTGGGACATTGCGCCCCCAACCTTGGCCCCGAACCAGAGGCTTGTACGCAGGACCAACGGCGGTCCGGCCGCGGGTATAAATTCCGAAAGATGCATCGGCGCTGCAGCAAGCCAATTCATGATTTCTGTCCGGGACCGGACAACGTCATTGCGGCGATCGAACGCGCGCAAGGCATCCGCCATCAGACTGAGCGGCGTAACGGCTCGCCGCGCACTTCCGTTTCCGGCCACGATCGCCGCGCGACCTGGAGACAAAAGCAGCAAGGCCAAACTCGTTTTGACGGGGCTTGGCAAGGCATAGGGATTTGGCAGAACGAGGCGAACTTCTTGCCAGCGACCGATTCCCTGCCCGCGCTTCAGCGCGGCGAGTGCATCTTCCAGCAGCATCGACTGCCAGCCGGCTTCTGCGGGCTCGGCACCGTCTGATGCCGCGCGCAGCTCAAGACGTCGGGCTGTCACCTCAGCCATTTTCGTCTCCAGAGGGCTATGTTCACGATTGGCCAAAGATATGCAGAATAATCACGTTCGTCACGCCGGTGGCGCAGAAGCAACGCGTCGACGGCGGCGCCGTCGAACGGGCTTCCCGGATCAGCCGCTTCTGAGGCCAGGATGTCGCGAACCTCCATGCCGAACGGTCCACGCAGCCACTTCGCCATGGGCGCGCCGAGGCCAATCTTTGGCCGGTCAACTATGTGGTCTGGAAGATACTGACGCGCGACCGCTTTAATGATTGGCTTCGTTCCGCCCTTTGCAAGCACAACGTCTGCCGGAAGACTTAATGTCTCCTCAACCAGCAAGTGATCCAGGAACGGCACGCGAGCCTCGACCGAATGGGCCATCGTCACTTTGTCGACCCGCATCAGAAGGAGCTCCGGCAAGCGGAAGCCAAGATCCCGCGCCCGCATGCGGACAAAGCGCTCCTGAGCCGAAAGTTCGCTGGACGCCGCCGGTGTGCCGAATCGCTTGCCCAGAGGCTCAAAGAAGTTTGCGCCCGATGCGGGATCGGCCGGCGGCGTGCGCGCAGCCCACCCTCGGCGCAGTAAACGTTCTGCCTGAAGCGGGCGAAAGCTCTCTGCGCCCGACCGGAAGCGCCCCTGTCCGCCCGCGACCGCTCCGGCGACATCCAATGCACCGACGAGTCCGATTCGCTCGAGCGGCAATGCGCGGGATGCGAGACGCGCAGCTACAATGATTGAAGCGCCAAACCCGAGACGGCCGGCTGCGCTGATTGCTGACCAGACTCGCCGCTCACGAATGAAATTACCCCAGGCATCGTAGCCGCAGAACAGCTCGTCCGCGCCTTCCCCCACCAACGCCACTTTCACACCGGCACTGTGAACGGCGCCCGCGAGGTAGTCGAGCGGAATACACGCCCAATCTGCGACCGGCTCGTCCATCGCCTCCATGAGCGCAAGCGTGCCCGCCATCGCCTTGTCTTCTTCAATCTCGATCACGTCATGACCAAGACCAAAGCGAGCAGAAATTTCAGCGGCTGGCGCGCTCTCGTTCAACGGGTCCCCCACGAAAGCCGCCGTAAACGCTCGAAGCTTCGCGCCAGATTCAGACGCCAAGGCAAGCAAAAGGCTGGAATCGACGCCGCCAGACAGCAGGACCGACGTTTCGACTTCCTTGGCAATCCTTATACGGACCGCTTCCTTGAGCCTGGCGCCAACTTGATCAACGGCCTGGTCGAACGAGGTGGATGTCGATGCTGGTGTTTCAGGCGGCGTCCACCAGCGCACCTTTTTTGCCGGACCACCCGGTTGCGCTGTGAGGTATTCGCCTGGGGCAAGCTTAAACACACCTTCGAACAGCGTCATCGGCGCCGGCGTGGCAAGCACATTTAAAATATCGAGGCACGCCAAATCGTTCATCTGCGCCCGGAAACCTGGATGGCCAGACATCGCTTTGATCTCAGAGGCGAAAACTAGATCGCTCTCAATCTGGGCATAGTAAAGCGGCTTGATTCCCAATCGGTCCCGACCCGCAAATATCCGCCGCTCCGACGCATCCCAGAGCACAATGGCAAACATGCCGTGGAGACGGCGAAGGAGCTCTTCCCATCCCCAAAGGAGATATCCCTGAATCAGGACTTCGGTGTCTGAATTGCGGGTCCGGAAAGCCTGCCCAGCCGCCTGCAGTGTACGGCGCAACGCTTCGTGATTATAGATTTCGCCATTGAAGACAACATGAACACGCTGCGTCGTCTCGGTCATCGGCTGATTGCCATCCGGACCGACATTGACGATCGAAAGGCGCCGGTGCCCGAACCCTACCCGGCCCTGGTCGAGCGTGCTGAATCCATCGGCATCTGGGCCCCGATGCGCAATGCGGTCAGTCATGTCCTTCAGCAAGGACATCAATGCGCACGATTCACGCGGCGCCTGCCCCAGGATGGCAACAAGTCCGCACATTACGAATCAGAAGTCTGCAAGCCCGTCGCCGATCCAGTGTTCGTGCCACAGCACGGCGTTCATCAAGGTCCATACATGGAAGCCGTAGTTCAGCTTGCCCGTGACCTGACTTTTCAGGAGATCGGAAACATAGGCGTTATTGAGGAAACCGTCTTTCTTGATCTGTGAACGTTCCCACAATGCAAGCGTGCGCTTTCCAAAATCAGGCTCCAGGAACCAGCTGTCGATCGGTGCGCCAAACCCCTGCTTGCGACGATAGATCATGTCTTCATCGATGTATCGTTCAGCAGCCTTTTTCACGAGCCGCTTTCCGACGCCGTCCTTGAGTTTGTATTCAACCGGACATCGGCGAGCGAATTCGACAAGGTCGTGGTCGAGAAATGGCACGCGGGCCTCGACAGAATGTGCCATTGTCATCTTGTCGACGCGCATCAACAGGTGCTCCGGCAATCGCAACTTGAGCTCCATGTAGGGAATCTTCTGCAATACTTCGGGGTCATCAAGTTTTCCAGCAAGCGGTCCGAGGTATTCGGCAATGACTGCATGGCTGTCCGTTGACTGATGGGATTCGGGCATCAAGCCTTCGATCGGGCACTCTACCCGATAGTCGAACTTCGAACGGTCAGGGGTCAGCTGTTCCCTCAGGCCACCCCACCAACAAATGGCACCGCCCCAGAAAAGCTCCTTGCCTCGCAGCGCACGATCCGCAATTTCATGGTCCTCGGTCGTTCCGGATTTCTTCTGGATGATCGACATCAGATCCTTCGAGCGATCCCCGCGCCGGATCGGATCGTATATAGTTTGAGCCTTGTTGCGGTAGTGATCACACCACCAGTATCCCAGAAAGTTCTCGTCAGCTCCCTCGCCGACCTGCACGACCGTCGTGCCCGACTGGCGCACCAGACGCGCCAAGAAATAGAGCGGAATGCACACGTTATCCGCAATTGGTTCATCCTGGTACTGCACAAGGGATGGCAGGAAATTTAGAGCCTCCCGGGAATTGATGCGCGTCTCGTGGTGGTCCGTATTGAATTTTTTCACAATACGCTTTGCGTAATCGTATTCGTTGAATTGCTCGTAGCTATCGTAGCCAACCGTAAACGTCGTAACAGGACGATCCATCATCTCGGCCATGAGGGCGACGTTCAAGCTTGAATCGACACCGCCCGACAGCAGCGCACCGAACGGAACATCCGAAACAAGGCGGCGTGCAACAGACTTTTTCATCAGCCTGAGGAATTCGTCGACTGCCTCATCAAAGGAAAGGTCCTTCGCAGAGTAAGTATCTGACGAATCCGGAGCGCAGTCCCAATAACGATTTGCGCTCGCTCTGCCATTGGCGTGAATTGTTGCCCAGTACCCGGCAGGCAGCTTGAACACGCCTTTGAACATGGTCATCGGCGCCGGCGCCACAATGAACGACAGATAGTGTCCGAAAGCGCACGGATCCATCTCACGTGGAACCGACGGATGCTTCAGCAAGGCCTTGATCTCAGAGGCAAAAACCCACTCACCCTTCGCCGTGCGCGAAAAATACAGGGGCTTAATGCCGATCCGGTCGCGGCAAAGATGCAGCTTGGGATTGGACGCGTCGCGCGCATCATAGATGGCAAATGCGAACATTCCGTAGAATTTTTCGACACACGACTCGCCCCATTCAGCGAATGCGTAGAGCAACATCTCCGTATCCGAATGATCTGTTCGAAACGTATACTTTCCCAAAGCCTCAAGTTCTTTTCTGATCTCGGCATGGTTATAGATTTCACCATTGAAAACGACCGCGATGTCGCCTTCCGGCGTCAGCATAGGCTGGTTCGCATTGGTCGACAGATCGATGATCGAAAGTCTTCGGTGACCAAGACTGCAGCGTCCGTTGGCGCTCATCCATTCACCTGCGCCATCAGGGCCCCGATGACCCATCGTGTCGCGCATGGCGGCCAACACACTCCGGGGCGACGCACCGCCGTCTCGAACCGGATGATAGCTACCGACCAGACCGCACATGCAAGTATCCTCTTCAACTATACTGCAACCACAACGCCTGCTTAGGCGGAAACGCCGGGACTGGAAACCCACCCGTTGAAGCCGCCGAGCGTCACGTCTAAGGGTGGTTCTATGCCAGTCAAACGAGCCCGCGGATGAGAAATTACAATTCAGGTCAGCCGCCTGCCGAAGCCCTTGCAGAAGCTGTTGCGCGCGCCTTGTTGGCGTTTGAGCGAACGCCGCATGAACCTGAAACCCGAACCTGCCTGCCCCATCCGTTCTCAAATCTGACGCGTGCGGAATGGGCGAACGCCATAAACCTTTGGCGCATGTACGGTGCACCGCTGTTGAAAAGCCTTCCGGCCCGAGCTTGTCCGACCTGCGGTGGCTCGGAGTCAGATTACATTTTCGAGAGCTACGATGGGTATCCCTATCACGAGTGCCGAAACTGCCGGACGTGGTAACTGCCGCTCGCCGTTCACCACGAGCTGTTTGAACGGTATTTCGCCTCGGTACCGCAAGCCCGGAAATATGCAGATTATACTGACGCTCAGGCGGTCAATCCGGTTGCGCTGGAAGCCGACTGTGCGCGCTTCAACGGCTATTACGCCATGTTGAAAGCCTGTCTGGCCAGCGATCATGCTGAACCCCTCACGACGCTGGACATTGGTTGCGGCGTCGCCAATTCCCTCATGGTCGCAACGAGTCACGGCTTCGAGGCCGAGGGAATTGAGGTCAACGAGCACGCTGTCTCACTTGCCCGCCAGCTCGGACGGCGGGTGCACTTTCCAGGCGCGAGGGCGACATCCGGCAGCTTCGATTCAGTGACAATGTGGGAAACGCTCGAGCACATCGCTGATCCGCTTTCTGCGCTGCAGACAGCTCACGCTCATTTGAAGAACGATGGCCTTCTGGCGCTCACTGTACCCAATTTGAATGCTCCGGACATTCGGTCCATGCGCGGGGACAGTCTCCAGATCCACGGTGGGCTCGCCTGGCCGGGACACATCAACCTCTGGACCCCCGCAACACTCGGCCAGCTGCTGCGACGTGCGGGTTTCGAACCGGTCCACATTTCAGGTCAGTTTTCAACTAATCTCGAGGAATTTCTAGCCTATCACCAAGGGCTTTGGTCAGGCGCGAGAGATTATCTGCGCGCCGATGCGCCCGAATTTACGCTGCCCACAGCATCCCGGCAGATTGCGCGCGCACTCGGTGCCGCAGCGGTCTCCTGGCAAGAAGGGTTCGCTTTTGCCCCGATCCTCGTTGTGTTGGCGCGAAAATCCGGCGGAAGGGCTCCATCCGGTCTATCAGCTTTTGTGGAGAGCGCAGCCGATGCACGTCGGCAATCGCTGAACCGAGCTTACGGATTCGAAGACGGGTCCGAATCGCGCCGCACGCGCGGCACTGCGCTTGACCTTTCAAACACCGATTGGATCTCAGAGGCTTCCGAACTGCAGGGCGGAAGGCTTCGCCTGGACGCGCGAGGCGCGGACGCCTTCAGCTACCTTTGGCGCTCGCCGCCTCTGCCATTGGCGCCTGGCAGTGTGGTGCGAGTCCGCGGCGCCGTCACAAAGGGGGGTCTTTCGGCCGGGCTCCTGCAGGAAGACCGTTGGTCAGTGCAATCTGCCATAGGATATCCGGGGCCTTTCGAACTGGTACTCCCAGCGTCGGCAGGACCGGCACCACACCTTTTATTTTGCAACAATGACAACGGTTGTGGTCCTGTCGAAGCCGACATCGACTGTGTCGAGCTGGTTGCACCCGACTGACGTTGACATACAGACTTCACTTGCCGGCAGGTGAACCGATTGGCAAAAGCCGCCATTGGCGGGTTGGCACCAACCTGAAATTGCTAGATTGGATGCTTTGTGATGCGTGTTTTTGTCGTAGTCGGAACAAGACCCGAAGCCATCAAGATGGCGCCGCTCTTCAAGTGCCTGCGCGAGGCGCCGGGCATTGACGCGCGACTGATTTCCACCGGCCAGCACCGTCAAATGCTGGACCAGGTTTTCGATTGGTTCGACCTGCAGCCGGATGCGGACTTAGGTCTCATGAGGCCGAACCAGACGCTCGCAAGCGTTATCGTCGGCGGTGTGGCGGGGCTTGATGAACTTATCGTGCGCGAACAACCAAAGGTCATTCTGGCACAGGGTGATACAACAACAGTGATGGCCGCGGCTTTAGCTGCCTTCGCGCGCGAAGTTCCGTTCGGCCACGTCGAAGCGGGTCTGCGCACCTACGATCTAGCCCAGCCCTTTCCAGAAGAAGGCTTCCGACAGATGACGTCCCGCGTTACTGCGATGCACTTTGCGCCTACCGAACGCGCGGCGCAGTGCCTGCGTGACGAACGCGTCGGCGGCGCAATTCACATGGTCGGCAATACCGTCATCGATGCTTTGCTCCAGACCGCCGCCAGCAAAGCACGCCTGCCCGAAGGGCTCGCGTTGAACCGCCCAAAGATGGTACTGATAACCGGCCATCGCCGCGAGAACATTGGTCAGCGCTTCAATGACGCCTTTGGCGCGATCGCGACGCTCGCTGCGCGCTTTCCTGATGCTGATTTTATCTATCCAGTCCACCTGAACCCGAATGTTCGGGGAACGGCAATGCAAATCCTATCGGATCTGGACAATGTGCGCCTGATCGATCCTGTTCCGTATCCGGAGATGGTCGCGCTGATGCAGCGCGCGACACTGATCCTTACAGATTCGGGCGGCATCCAAGAGGAGGCACCGACATTCAAAGTGCCAGTTCTTGTGATGCGCGACCAAACCGAGCGCCAGGAGGCAGTCGAAGCCGGAGCAGCGCGCCTCGTCGGCGCCGAACCAAAGCAAATTGTCGCCGAAGTTTCCAATCTTCTTGAGAATGATGCCGCGCGCGAAACGATGAGAGTCGAACGCAACCCATTTGGTGACGGGCACACGTCTGAGCGCATTCGAGACTTGCTGCTCGGCGCCTTCACATGACCCTCCCGCCCGGACCGGACGAAAGTTTTGACAAGCCGCCAAGGGCACCTTAGGGCTGAGGGCGAGGGGTTGCGGGATTAAAAAAAAGGGACCAGCAATGGTTGAAAAAGTTGTTGTCGTGGGCCTCGGCTATGTTGGTCTTCCGACGGCGGCCCTTATCGCAGACAAGCGCTACGAAGTTCTCGGTGTGGACGTGAACGAAGCGCTGGTTTCGGAGTTGCAGGCTGGACGCTGTCCGCTGGGCGAAGCGGAGATCATCCCGGTTGTCGAACGGGCCCTATCTTCGGGACGCCTTCGCGCTGCAATCAAGCCTGACAACGGCGACATATTTATCATCTGTGTGCCTACGCCGATCACGCCTAACAAGCGGGCCGATCTGAGCATGGTTACAAAGGCGGTTCAGGCGGCGATGCAACATGTCCGTCCAGGAAACATGGTCATTCTCGAATCGACCAGCCCGATCGGAACCACGGAGTCGATCATCGCCGGCGCGGCGCGAGATGTTGGACTCGACCCCACTATTGACTTGGATATCTGTTACTGCCCGGAGCGCGTATTCCCGGGTAACACTATCAATGAAATACTCAAAAATGATCGCGTAGTCGGCGGACTGACCCCCCGCGCCGCCTTGCGGGCTAAAGGCTTCTATGAGAGCTTTTGCGCAGGAAAGGCCTTTCCCGTAACGGCGGCTGAGGCGGAGTTTTCCAAGCTTATGGAGAACACCTACCGCGATGTTAATATTGCGCTCGCCAACAGCTTCGCGCATATCGCGGAACGCTCTGGCATAGACGTGTCGAAGGTCATCGAAGTCGCTAACCGCCACCCGCGTGTGAATGTGCACACGCCAGGCCCTGGCGTCGGAGGCCATTGCATTCCAGTAGATCCGTGGTTTCTCGTAGAACGCTATCCTGAGGAGACCAAGCTTATCCATGAGGCGCGCCTGATCAACGATCGCCAACCCGAACGGCTGCTTGCCGCAGCTGGTGCGTCGGGCCTGGTCGCCGGTGAAAAAGTAGCCATTCTGGGCGCCGCCTATCGCGGCAACATCGACGATGCCCGTGACACGCCGACCGAAAAACTGATCGATGCACTGGCTGACGCAGGCTTGACCTGGGCGACCCATGATCCTCACGTGACGCGTATGCACATCGAATCCGGCCGCGATCCAAATCTGACCGCCGATCTCATCGACGCCGTCCGGGGCGCTGCGGCCGTGTTCGTTATGACCGACCACACCCAATACAAGCATCTCGCTCCAGCAAGTTTCAGCGGGTTGTTGCCGAGAATGATAGTGGACGGTCGCCGTCTCGTCGATACGGACGCGTTCCTCGCAGCGGGCGTTACCGTTATAAGCGTCGGCGCACCGACGGTTTCTGCTGGCGATTACGTTCAACGTATTCCAGCTTGATCCAGACACGAGCGCGGAACAGGCGCTGAATTGAAACGCTTTCTGGCCGCCTGCAAATAAGGTGGTCAGAGACTGCAAGACCAAGGGGTGTATCGTGAAACAAGTGCTGATGACGGGTGACCGGGCTTTTCTTGCGCGCGTGCCTCGACCCGCGGTCGATTCGGGCGCGCTATTGGTACAAACCCAATTCAGCTTGATCTCGACGGGCACGGAACTGGCAGGGCTTAAAGCAGCGTTATCCAGAGAAGAAGACGGCGCAGCCGGAAAAGTGAAGGAATTCACGAACCGCGCCAGCTTTTATCTTGGCAAAGCCATTCAGAATCCCGGAAAAGCGGCGGAACGATTGAAGCAGATCGCTGCAGCGCGCGTGCGCCGGCTCACCGAGGCCGCCAAAGCGCCTCCGAAAACAGCCCCGAAAGTGGCGGTGCTGACGGATCTGGGCTGGCTCAAAGCAGGCGCGCAAGCCTTCGATCCGCTCCCTGCCGGAGGCTTCAAGTTCCAAAGTGATGACAGTCCCGCCGGATACCAAGTGATGACGCGCCGGATTGCGATTAGGGAGCTTGAGGACGGCCGACCGGAAAGAGCGGCGTGTCAGGCAGAGCAAGATACGACCGCGCTGTACGAAGGCGCAGCGGTTATCGTTTCCATTAAAGGTGCGGTAACCGGGGGACCGTTCACGCTCGGCATGCTGAATCAAGATCAATCTGCCTGGATTGGCCAGATCGCCCTGGAAGCCGGAGAAATTGACGAAGAACTGCAATTCGATGCAGGCGCTAGTGATGCTGTGTTCATCGTTCTGGCGAATGGCGGCCATGGCGGTGGAAGCGCGGAATTTTCCGAGTTCTCGGTCAAACTCAAGGAGCCACAGCCCGACGGGCTTCCGGCGAGCGAAACGGGGCAAATTGGTTGGAACATCGGTTACTCCGCATGCGGCGAAGTCATTGCAGTCGGTGCAGGTGTAACCGGTTTCCAGGTCGGCGACATTGTGGCTTGCGGCGGCGCAGGACAGGCGAACCATGCCGAATTCATCAGCGTAAAGCGCAATCTCTGTGTCAAGGTTCCAGCAGGTGTATCGCCTCACCTCGCGTCGACCACCACCGTAGGCGCAATCGCGATGCAGGGCGTCCGCCGCGCCGATTTGCGTCTCGGCGAAGTAGCCTGCGTCGTAGGACTTGGACTTATCGGCTTGATAACCGTGCAGATACTGAAAGCCTCTGGTTGCGTCGTGATTGGGCTTGACCTGGACGAAGAGCGAGTCGCCCGCGCCAAGGCGCTGGGCGCCGACGCAGCCGTCACGGACGCCGACGAGGCCGCCCGCCTCACCCTGCATCTCGGTTCCGGATTTGGCGCCGACGCGACTATCATTACTGCTGCGGCAAAGACAGACGCCATCATCAACAACGCGATGAAGACGACACGGCGGCGCGGCAAGGTCGTGATCGTAGGCGACATCGGTATGAGCATTGAACGTGCCGATTTCTACAAGAAGGAAATCGATGTGCTGATGAGCACGTCCTACGGGCCTGGTCGCTACGACGCGACATATGAAATCGAAGGGCGGGATTATCCGTATGCCTACGTTCGCTGGACCCAGAACCGGAATATGGCAGCCTACCTCGACCTGATCGCGCAGGGAAAGATCGATATCGAAGCCCTGATCGACGAAGTCGTTCCGGTTGAAGACGCGCCAAAGGCCTATGATGCACTGGCCCGCGCCCGGAAGCCGCCATTGGGCGTGATCCTCGCTTACGAGCCTCAAGCTAAGGTGAGCCTTGCAGCTGACTCGGTCGACAAGCGCGACAGCGCGCGCGTTGATATTCGAGGCGCCCGCAAGCCAAGGGGTAACCAGATTGGATATTGTCTCGTCGGGGCCGGCGGATTCGGCGTATCAATGCTGGTTCCGCAACTGGACAAGCGCAAAGATGTTTTTCAGCTTAGGGCAATCTGCTCACGTGATCCCGTCCGCGGCGGCAATTTTGCACGCCAGCGCGGTGTCCAGAGCCTGATTTCGGACTATGACGCCGTGCTGGCCGATCCCTCGATCGAGATGGTCGTCATCGCTACTCGGCATTTTGAGCACGCTGATCAGGTGGCAAAAGCCTTGAGGGCCGGAAAGCACGTGTTCGTCGAAAAGCCCATCGCGCTCGATTGGGCTGGTCTAGACAAGGTGCGCGAGGCGCACGAAGCAGCGCCCGACAAGTTGCTCATGGTCGGCTTCAACCGAGGCTTTTCGCCTGCGGCAGAAGCCATCCGTTCGCGGCTCGCGGGCCGCACGGCGCCCGTAATCATCAACTATCGTCTAAACGGCGGCTACATTGCAGCCGACAGCTGGATCCAGAATGATCAGGGCGGCGGACGCAATATCGGCGAAGCCTGCCATATGTATGACTTTTTTTCCTCGATCGCAGGTACGCCGGTGAAGTCCGTGATCGCGCAGGGCATGGGGACAGCCGGGACCGCCTATTTCGTGAACGACAATTTTTCAGCCTCCATCCGTTATGCGGACGGATCAGTCGGCAACCTTGTGTATACGGCCAACGGTCCCAAAACCGGCTTGCCGAAAGAACGCATCGAAGTGTTCTGTGACGGAAAAGCATGGGTGATCGATGATTTCAGAAAGTGCACCGAGTTCCCTTCGGGCGAAGTCATCTGGGAAGGCGACACCGACAAGGGCCATGCGCGCGAAATGAGCCTCTTGGCTGACGCCATTCAGAGTGGCTCGGTCGAAGCCCCGATTCCTTCGAGCCGGATCTTTGAGACCACGGCAGTGAGCTTACACATCGAAGATCTTCTCCAGGGCCGGTCGCTGAGCTAGGCTTGAGGCGCGCAAAGCAGAACATTCATGGCACAAATCGATTACGTCTCTCTTGAACACGGCACGCTCGGCCTGGTCCCGGCCGACGGATTCGATCGCTATTCAGAACGCCACTATGTTTCGCTGGCGCCCGAAGGTGCGATGCCTGTATCATTCGACTACGTACGAAATCGCGCGCCGCACACCGACATGATCCTTGTGCTGAACGGTGGCTTGCCGGCACCGCGAGATGTGGAAATCGCCCAAATGGCTCTGGACGCAGGGCGCCGAGCCTATTTCCACTGGCCCCACGAAAACGCCCTGGAAGTTGTCACGCAGGAGCAGCTGGAATCTTTCGCGCGGCATCGCAAAGTGGTGAACCTCTATTGGCGATGGCGCGCGCTGCGCAAGGGCTTGCAGCAAGGACGCCGGGACCGCCGGATGATACGCGCTTACAGACCGCCGCCCGAGACCGTCACACGGGCTTCTCTCGAGCAGGAGACGCCTTCTGGGGTTGCACGAGGTCAAAGCGATGGCTCCGCGAAGTCGCTCGATTTCCTAGCAGACCGGGGCGACCGGATCGTTGCTCGAGGGCGCGGACTTTACGTGCGCCTGGACTATTGGGCAAAGTTGAAGGGCGGCGGCTCGTATGGGCACACCTGCTATCAAGCTAAGGCACTTGCTGATGCATCTATGGACGGACTGATCGCTGTTACTGCATCTGAATTTGCACTGCTCAAGGATCTCGGCCTTCACCAGATCGTTGTTCCCTCGCGCTCCGAACTGGCGGACGAGTTCACACTGGTGGAAAATGGAGCCGCTTATCAACCCGTCATCGACGGACTTCTGGCGCTCTACAAACCCGCTTATGTGTTTGAACGACTTGTTCTCGGCAACGTTAGCGTTGCAAGGGCCTGCAAGCGTCTAGGGATTCCTTACATTGCGGAGTTTAATGGCTCCGAGTTGACAATGTCGAGAGAGTTCGGCGGTCGCGAAATGAACAATGCGGAAGTCCTGCAGGCAATCGAAACGGAAGGCTTCCAGCTCGCAGATTTCATTTCTGTGGTATCACAGCCGGTAAAAGATGAAGTCGTCGCGTTGGGAATCCCTGCAGAGAAAATTATCGTCAATCCAAACGGCGTAGACCTGTCGGCTTATCATCCATTGCCGCATGACGAACGCATGGCGTTACGCGCAGAACTCGGATTCGGTCCTGAGGATGTCGTGCTCGGATTCTGCGGTACGTTTGGGGGTTGGCACGGTATCGAAGTGCTCGCAGAGGCGATGCCCAAGATCACGGCAGCGCGGCCCAATGCGAAGTTTTTGTTGATCGGTGGCGGCAATTTCAAACACATCGTAACCGATATGATCGCCGAGACCGGCATTTCCGACCGCGTGCATGATGCCGGCATGGTCCCCCAACGGGAGGCCGCTCGCTTGTTAGCAGCCTGCGATGTGTTTCTGTCACCGCATTCGCGAAACATGGGCTCGAAGCCCTTTTTTGGGTCACCGACTAAGCTGTTCGAGTACATGGCGTACGGCGCTGGAATCGTTTGCTCGGATCTTGTTCAACTTGGCGAAGTCATGCGTCCCGCATTGACGCTGTCCGACCGAGACAGTGTGTACAGGTCAGATGCCCGCTCCATCCTGATCCGGCCCGCTTCCGTCGAAGATCTGGTCGCTGCCTCGATTTGGCTTGTCGACGAGCCCAGATTGAGGGCGCATCTTGGCGCCAACGCACTGAAAGCGGCCCGTGACTATTACTCTTGGGACGTGCACGTTCAGGCGCTGTGGGCGTTTGCACTCGGACGCGAACCTGGCGGCTACAACAAGGACAGGACGATACGATGAGCCTGACCGAGCCAAAACCCGATTCACCGAACTCGTTGGCAACGTCCGCTGCTGCGCCGAAGCCTCGTATAATGACGGATGATCACTACAAGGAGCAGGTTCAAGACCAGTGGAACGAAGACGCCTGCGGATCGCACTATGTGGAGCAGGCACAAGAAGGCACGCTCGAATGGTATCTTGAGGCGGAACGCTACCGGTATGGAACCTACGGCCCGTGGATGCCCTCCGTTATGGAGTTCGCCAAACATCGTGGAAAGAAGGTACTCGAAGTTGGCGGCGGTATGGGAACCGATCTGTCACAGTTTGCAAAGCATGGCGCGCTGACGACCGATCTCGATTTGTCGGCCGGCCACTTAGAGCATGCCAAACGAAACTTCCGCCTGCGGGGCCTGAGCGGCGAATTTGTGCACGGCGATGGCGAGGCACTTCCGTTTTCCGACAACACCTTCGATGTCGTATATTCCAACGGCGTTATTCACCATACGCCGGATACCATCGGAGTCGCACGAGATATGCTCCGCGTGCTGAAACCTGGCGGCAAGGTGATCATCATGGTGTATGCCGAGAACTCCTGGCATTATTGGCGCGAGCAAGTTATCCGCTTGGGCATCGAACAGGGTCACCTCGCGCAGCATTCGATGGGTTGGGTGATGTCTGGATCGGTCGAGAAAAGCTCAAAGGGGCAGCGCCCACTCGTGAAGGTCTACACGCGCAAGCGACTGCGTGCGATGTTTGAAGCCGCCGGTTTCAACCGGATTTCGATCGTGCAGCGCCAGATGGTCAAGGGCGAACTACTTCCAGTCCTTTCTTGGATTCCGGTCAGTCTCGCCGGCAGGTTTGTGGGTTGGAATCTCATTTTGAAAGCCCACAAACCTGGCTGACATTCAGTTTTTGATTTTGGAAGTTGAGAAGAACGCATGCCGTCGCTCCGCCTGATTGCCCGCCGCGCCGTGGGTCTGTTCAATGTAAAAAAGGCGCCGATGCGCGCAAAGATCGCTCAGGCCTGGATCGACCAGCGCATTCGTCAGAGTGACATTATTCAAAAGCCGAGCTTCGCAGCGGACTTAAAGCGCGCCGGCGTCACATTCGACCAGTGGCACCCGCTAGCCGTTGCGCAGGCTCGAACCTTTGCGTCAGCCGCGATCTCGTCTGTGGACGCCTATATGGCGGCGCATCCTGAGCGCGTAGCGAAAGTGAAGCGAGATGCCGAGACCGTGCTTGGACATCAGTTCGATCTTCTGGGCTCAGGCCCCTATCATCCCCGGTGCCCCTACCGGGCTCCAGAATCGGGCGGCTATCAACCCATCAACTGGGCCTACGACCCGATTCGCAATGTTACCTTTCCCGAAGGTTTCCACTACAAGGAATGGGATCTCTTCCGAGATCGCCCCCCCAACGCCGATGTGAAATTTCCTTGGGAACTGGCGCGCTGCCAGCATTTTCTCACCCTCGCCCAAGCCTGGCGCGTAACCGGCGAAGCCCGCTTTGTGCAGGAAATTCTGGACGAGATCCGCGATTTTCACGAAAAGAACCCGCCGGGCACCGGCGTCAACTGGACCTGCACGATGGATGTCGGCATCCGGGCGGCAAACTGGGCTATTGCGCTTGACCTCATAAACAATTGTGAAGACGTGCCGGAAGAGCAATTGTTCGATGCGTACAGCCATTTGTTCGATCACGGACACTTCATCCGCGCAAATCTCGAGAACACCTACGAAACCACTTCCAATCACTACTTGTCCAATGTCGTAGGACTTCACTTCATCGGCGCGTTTTTCCAAGACCTACCAACGGGCAAGGAGTGGATCGAGTTTTCGTCGAAGAGCGTGCAGAAGGAAATCGACGTCCAAGTATTGCCGGACGGCGCCGATTTTGAATCGTCTGTTCCCTATCATCGTCTGGTCATCGAGCTCTTCCTCGGCTCTCACCGTCTGGCGGCACATCTCGGACGGCCGTTCAGCAGCCATTTTACGCGGCGTCTTGGTGAAATGATGGACTACCTCTGCGGCGTGCTTTTGCCAAACGGCGAAATGCCGGTTTTTGGCGATGCAGATGACGGACGCCTGATGATTGCCACCGATTACTGCGACTGGAACCGGAAGGATGCGCGGCACCTGTTCGCGCCTGCTTCGCTCGCATTATCGAACGATGATTTGCGCCTGCTTTCGCCGGGCTGGGGGGCATGGGAGGCAATTTGGTGGGGGTTCGACATCTCAAGCTTCACCCCTGGCGGTCAACTGCCCGGCTCCAACGTCAAGCTTTACCCACAAGCAGGCGCTGCCGTCAGCCGGACCGGCGATGGCCGATATCTTCTGGTCACGAATTCGATTGTCGGCACGGTCGGGTTTGGAAACCATAAGCACAACGAGCAGCTGTCGTTCGAACTGCATGATGAATACCAGCCCCTGATCGTAGACCCAGGCAGTTGGGTCTACACAAGCGATTTCGAAGGGCGCAACCTGCATCGATCAACCGCCTACCACAACACCGTGATGATAGACGGCGTGGAGCAGAACGAGTTTAACTCAGAATGGCTGTTTCGTATGTTCGAGAAGGCAAACCCGGAGCATCTGCGATTTGAGCATGCTGCAGAAACGGTCATTTACGAAGGCTTGCACCGCGGATACGAGACGCAGCTTGAAGAGCCGGTGCTTCATCACCGCCGCTTTGAGCACAATCGCTCGACGGGGGCGCTGTCAATCCTAGATACGCTGACAGGAACAGGTCGGCACAGCCTAGTTTGGAGTTTCCATTTCCATCCGTCCGTGACGCCTCAGCTTGATGGCGGACAGCAGCAGATCCACCTGCGCGCAAAAGGCAAGACATGGGTGCTATCCTGGGACGATGCGGCGATACAGGTGTCCCTCGACGACACCTGGTTCTCGCCGTCGTACGGCGTCCGCGAACCGACAAAGGCGCTTCGGTTGGCGGTCAATGACCTCACAACCAGCGGATCGCGCTACGCATTCCAGGTCAAGCGTTTGTTCGAAGCATGACACCCGCAACCCATTCGGAGCGGCGCTAGATGACCCGCGATCTGGCAGGCTTTCGCGAACGCTCAGCTCGAAACTTGCGCGTTTTATGGGCCACAACGATGATCGAGCTGCGCAAGCGGTATGCCGGAACGTTCCTCGGTCCGGTCTGGTTCGTGCTATACCCGGCTCTATTTCTGTCGATGTACCTCTTTCTCTACATGGTCGTCTTCAAGGTCCGGTTTCCGCAGCTTGGCGAGTTCTCCTACGTCGTGTTCATCTTCACGGCTTTGGTCCCCTATATTGCGATGATGGAATGCGCGACCTTCGCCACCTCGGTCATCCGACAGAACATTCACCTCATCAAGAACGTGATGGTTCCTGTCGATCTCATTCCAGCCAGGGTCGCGCTCATGTCGACGCTTGCACAACTGCCCGGGATGGCCATTATCCTATTACTTTCAACTATTGATCAGTCGCTGAGCTGGAAAGCGCTTTTGCTGCCGGTCATTATCGCAGCACAGTTCATTTTCTTTCTTGGCATTTCCTATCTTCTGGCGGCACTCGGCGGGCTGCTGCCAGACTTGGCAGCCTCAATCAACATTATCCTGATCTTCCTACTATTCGTCTCACCAATCGCCTTCACGCCTGATATGGTCCCTGCGTCGGCCCGGCTCGTGATCGATCTGAATCCGGTGACCTATTTGATCGGAATGTTCCGCGAAGTTTTGTTAGAGCATCAAGCGCTGAGCATCGTCCGACTCACCGGATTTACAGCCGGATCGATGGCCCTTCTGGTAGCATCAAGAGCACTGTTCAACCGGTATAAGGCGTTCATCATCGACAATGAGTGACGATTACCTAATCCATACCCGGGGTCTGACAAAAACCTACAGGATGCATAAACGCCCGTCCGCTCGGCTCGCGAGCCTGTTCTCGCGGGATAAGGCCAGCAGCGAGCTCGTACCGGGCGAGGTATTCCACGCGCTACGGGGTATAGATCTCGACATTCGCCGCGGCGAAAAAGTTGCCATTATCGGACGCAATGGCGCCGGCAAATCAACGTTGTTGAAGATCATTACCGGCGTCATAAAGCCGACCACGGGAACGATCGACGTCCGCGGCAAAAGTCACGCCTTACTGTCACTCGGCGCCGGCTTTCATCCTGATTTCACCGGCCGAGAGAATGCAGAAGCCTTCCTCGCCCACATGGGCATTGGCGGACGCCAGGCTGAGGCCCTCCTTGCGGACGCCGTGGCGTTCGCCGAAATTGAAGAACACATTGATCAACCTCTGAAGACCTACTCAACGGGAATGCAAGCGCGTTTGATGTTTGCGGTCTCCACAGCGCTGAACCCCGAGCTACTCGTCATTGACGAAGTACTGGGTGTGGGCGACGCATACTTCCAGAACAAGAGCTTTGAGCGTATCCGGGAGATGTGCGCCTCAGGGAACACAACGCTCCTTCTTGTCAGTCACGACATCTACTCTGCCGCCAAACTCGCGAACCGCATAGTGTGGATCGAAAAGGGCCGCGTGATGGGGGACGGCGACCCGGTTGACACCATTAAGGCATATGAAAACTCGATCCGGCTTCAGGAGGACGCGCGGCAGAAGCAGAAGCTCGCGCTCGATTTTCGTCGCCAAGCCTCAGATCGAAAATCTATGTTGCCTGCGTTCATTGAGATACGGGCAAGAGGAAATGAACCCGCTAAGTCGCCAGTTTACTTTGCCGACGCTGGACTGTTCATGCCGGATGGAAAATCCGTTGAGTTTCCAATCTTCAAGAACGATGGAAGCGCTCTGACATCTTCAGGCTCGGCAGTATCCGTTCAATTGTTACCACATTTGCCCTGGGGCCCTGTTCAAGAGGTCGACGGCACACCCGCACGGCCATGGAACAATTTCGGAGCCGTGGAGCACAAGGCCGGGTTTGCTATCTTTCCACTTAGCGAAGCTGGACTGGCTCAGCTCGATAGCGCCACACTTTATCTCAAGTTGCGCTCAAATGACTTTGTTGATGCCGACGCTGTCTACATCGCACCTGATGGTAGCGAACGAATACTGCATCGAATACTTCTGGATCCGAATGAGTTTCATGCATTTGAGCTTCCACTGAAGGTCGGAAGTCCTGCTACATCTCATGTGTTGACTGTCGCTTCCCACGAAGCCGGCGGCCGTCAAGGTTCAGGCCGGTGCGTCATTGCGGACTGTGATATTCGAGACGGCACGGGTGAGACATCATTCCTGCTGCAGCATGGTCAACCAGTAACGGTCTCCATCACATTAGACGTCGTCGACCCCGACCTGAATGAGCAGATACAAGTTCTTTTTGCGTTTCGCAGAAATGGAATTGAAGATGTTGCCCGAACGATCTGCCGAGACATAAGCATTGCACCGGCGTCTCCCAAACGGTTTCAAGCCAACGCGAGGTTTGATCATTTTCCATTAGGTCCAGCCACCTACACTTTGACGGTTTTGGTCGCTCGCGAAGGCTACTATGAGAATCACTCAGGACTTTTTTTTGCGATCAATCCTGACGTTTATGACAGCCGTAGGGATATTCTGCAGTTCGAAGTTGTCGACCGCACCAGTTTAGCGTCTCAAGGAACTGGTGCAATCCTAAATGCAAACTGGAGCGTCTCGACTGGGGACAACTGACCGTAGACTGACAATATTTCGAGCCAATAGATCGGTCGATTCCGCTCCTGAACGACGATACACAGAATTGGCACTGAAACATGTCATGTCTCCTGCCGAATTCGGTTGCTCGATAAACCCAAGAAAATCACAATGAACCAAGCCGACTCTTCCCGTGCCCCGTCATGCGCAGCGGGTTCCACCAAGAATCGTTTTCCAGATACCAACTCACCGTTTCCGTCAAACCCGATTCGAAAGTATACGCCGGGCTCCAACCAAGCTCAGTTTTTAACTTTGTGGCATCAATCGCATAACGGCGATCATGTCCGGGGCGATCTTCGACGAAGCGGATAAGGTCACGGTACCGGAATTCTGCGGGCCGAAGCGAATCCAACGTATCACAGATCCGGTGAACTACTTCGATATTCGTGCGCTCGTTCAATCCGCCAACGGCGTAAGTCTCCCCGACCCGCCCCCGACGAGCGATCAATTCCAAAGCTGCCGCGTGATCATCTACGTGCAGCCAGTCCCGGACATTAAGGCCATCGCCGTAAACCGGCAGGTCAGCGCCCTCAATCGCATTCAAGATCGTCAGTGGGATAAGCTTTTCTGGAAGCTGATAGGGCCCATAGTTGTTCGAGCAGTTCGAGACGATCACCGGCAATCCGTACGTATGCCCCCAGGCTTTGACGAGGTGATCAGATGCAGCTTTGCTAGCTGAGTAGGGTGAGCGCGGATCGTATCGGGTCTCTTCCGAAAAGAATCCGGTCTCACCAAGAGAGCCAAACACTTCGTCGGTCGATACATGAAGGAGTCGGAAGGCTCCGCGCGCAGCGGCGTTCAGACCGCCCCAATACCCTCGCACCGCTTCAAGCAGGTTGAACGTTCCGATGACATTCGTTTCGATGAAATCCCGCGCGCCAGTGATCGATCTGTCAACATGGCTCTCGGCAGCAAGGTGAACCAAAGCGTCAGGGCGCGCTGCCTTCAAGGAGTTTCTGACGTCTTCCACATTGCAGATATCGATCCTGTCGAAACGAAAATTGTCATTTTGTCTTACGCTCTCGAGTGAGGAAAGATGGCCCGCATATGTCAGCTTGTCTGCAACTGTCACCTTTTCGCCGGAGGCAATCAGCCTACGAACAAAAGCGGATCCGATGAACCCTGCGCCGCCGGTCACATACCAATGCATTAGACGCCTCCTTCAACTGCCGCGCCGATGGCGGTCACCGTCCTTGCCGGGATGAGGCGATGTATTCGGCATGGATTTGAAGAAGATAGCGCCCGTAATCACTCTGCGAGATAGGTTCGGCGAGCTCGGCGAGACGATCAGCGGAAATGTACCCTTTGCGCAAAGCAATTTCTTCAAGACAGGCAATTCTTTGACCCTGGCGTTTCTCCATCGCATGGATGAACTGGGATGAATCCAAAAGGCTTTCTGGTGTCCCCGCATCAAGCCACGCGAATCCTCGCCCCATAACTTCGCATACGAGTTTTCCCGCCTTTAGATAGTGTTGATTGACGTCCGTGATTTCTAACTCACCGCGCGGCGAAGGCAGCAGAGCTGCGGCTATATCCAGAACAGAATTGTCATAAAAGTATAGTCCGGTTACAGCATAATTGGATATGAAAGATTTCGGCTTTTCGACAATCTGAATTGGTCTGCCGTCGTCGCCCAGACTGATCACGCCGTATCTGTCTGGGTCCCGAACCCGATAGGCAAATACAGTCGCACCGTTCGTGTTCAAACTTGCGCGCTCAAGAAGGTCCTCGAGTCCGCTACCATAGAAGATATTATCACCGAGGATGAGGCAGACTGGATCAGGCCCAACAAATCGCCGGCCAATAACGAATGCCTGAGCCAACCCTTCTGGTGAGGGCTGAACTTCAAATGAAATGGAGATTCCAAAGCGGGTGCCATCACCCAGCAGATCCATGAAGGCCTGGCGGTCGCGCGGCGTCGTGATGATAAGAATCTCGCGTATCCCTGCCAGCATTAGCGTTGACAGCGGATAATAGATCATCGGCTTATCATATACTGGCAGCAACTGCTTCGACACACTCGCTGTTAGCGGATACAGCCGCGTCCCGCTGCCCCCCGCCAAGATGATGCCTTTTCGCGCCATTCAAGTCTCTCCGGAACCGGACTACCTTCATCCGGGCTAACCAAGCGGTGCAGCCTGGTCAATCATTGCCGGAGCATTTCTGACTTGTCAGGTGTGCCACCCTTCCGGAAACTGAGACCAGTCGAAGTCGTCCGACCGATCGGGTAATGCGCACGAAAGGTCAAACGGGTCCTGCTCACCGCCGAACGGCAACGCCGTCCCAAGGTTTGGCTGGAAGCCTTCGGCCATTGGAGAGAAGTCCGGCGCCAAAAGGTCAAGGAAGTCGAACTCATCGATCGCTGCGGTCGCGTCGCTCCAGACTTCCGATACCTCCGCCTTTCCGCCGCCAACTTCCGAAGCCAAAGTGAAATCGAAATTAGCTGCATTGAACTGGCCCGGCTGAGTATTGTCGATCAAAACCCGATCACCGGATGGCAACGTAATGACCGTATGCGACCCCAGCACGGCCATCGCTGCCTCGACTTGGGCAAAGCTCGTAAAGCCGGAGTTCACGAACCTTAAAACCTCACTCGACACATCAAAGTCTTTTATCCGGTCGAGGTCTGTCCCTGTGCCAGCACCAATGGCAAACACATCGATGCCCGCGCCGCCGAGAAATACGTCGCTTCCTTGGCCGCCATCAAGCAGGTCGTTGCCGGAATCGCCGTAGAGAATGTCGTTTCCTTCTCCCGCATACAGGAAATCCCCGTCATTGCCGCCGTAAAGCTTGTCATTGCCCCCTTCACCATAAAGCGTATCTATCCCGGCATCCCCGATCAGCAGGTCATTGCCTTCTGCGCCATAGCCGAGATCATCGCCGTCTGCGCCTCGAAGCAGATCATTGCCGATACCGCCAAACATCTGGTCATTACCGCCTTCGGCATAAATGCGATCATCACCGTCCTCGCCGTAAATGCGGTCGGCATCCGCACCCGCAAGAATGGCATCGGCCCCCAAACCACCGTAAATGACATCCAGCCCAGCCTCTCCGCGAAGATTGTCGTCGCCAGCGCCACCGACGATCACATCATTGCCTTGTCCGGCATAAATCACGTCGTTGCCATCCTCGCCGTAAAGCCGGTCAGCTCCAGCGCCGCCAACGATCGTGTCGGCATCTGCGCCGCCATAAACTACATCATCACCATCTTCTCCGTAGAGCCGGTCTAGGCCAGCGCCACCGACAATGACATCATTCCCGATGCCACCATAAACAACGTCGGCTCCATCATCCCCGTACAGACGATCGACGCCACTTCCGCCAACGATCGTATCGTTACCGAAACCGCCATAAACCAGGTCGTCACCGCCCTCGCCGCGAAGCGTGTCATTTCCTGCATTTCCAAGGATAGTATCGATCCCTTCGCCGCCGAGAATGATGTCATTGTCATCGCCGCCTTCTAGGCGGTCATCTCCATTGCCGCCCACAAGAATGTCGGCGCCTGGTCCCCCATAGAGCGTATCGTTGCCGTCCAATCCCGAAATCGTATCGTCACCTGCGAGCCCATCGATCAAATCCGGTCCGGCCGTGCCAGTAAGCACATCGTTACCAATCGTCGGCCCCGCCGGTGGCGGTGGCGGCGGCGGCGGCGGCGGCGGTGGTGGTGGTGGTGGTGGTGGTGGTGGCGGCGGTGGTGGCGGCGGTGGTGGCGGCGGTGGTGGCGGCGGCGGTGGTGGGCTGCCTGACAGGATCAGATCTGTCTGGCTGAGCAGCCCCGTGCTGACTCCCTGCAACAGAATGGTTTGGCCGGCGCCAAAGGTCAGAAGAGTGCCGCCGCCCGAAGCGGTCCGACTATTGAAGGCATTCAGGGCATCGGTCGACGAAAACGCTGTGAGATCAATCTTGTCGACGCCGACGGCGAAGTCGGTGATGGTGTCAGCACCTCCGCCCGCCGTGTAGATAAATATGTCGGCACCGCCGCCAAGCGTGATCGTATTGTTCGCGGTATTGCCGGTGATCGTGTCATTGCCCGCCCCGCCGATCGCATTCTCAATGATTGTGGTTGCAGCGATCGAGATGACGTTGGTGTAGTGCACTTGTCCAGCAACGGGCCGGTCGCCGAGGCTGGAAAACGAACCAGGAGACAGATCAAGAATTTGGGGCTGGGCAAAACCGGACAGATTGATCGTGTCGATACCGCTTGTGTCGTAGATCGTCATCGAGGGCGGGCGCCGATAGGTGCCTTCGGCCTGGACGACGACAAATTGGGACCAGTCGATGTTTGTTCCGGGTGCGGAAGAATTGAACCCGAATGTGGTGTTGCCAGCATGCGTTCCGGCCGGATTGGAGCCATACAGGAGCTGGATCGCGGCAATATCGGCTTGCTGGAGACCGAGCACAAACCGGTAGCTTCCGAAGCCCGTTTCCAGCTGGTCGAAGTACGACATGACCGTACTGGCCCAATTGTCGTTTGAATAGATATTGTCAGTGCCCCAGATCGCTGTGCCATTGTAGGGGCCAGCATGGCCCAGTCCAAGCGCGTGGCCGACTTCGTGAATGTATGTCTGCTGAGTATAGCTGTCGTACGTTGAATCGCTGTTGAACCAGTTGCTGGTGATCACGACGGTGCTGGCAATAATAAATCCGGCGCCGGAATAGGTGTTTTGAGCGAACGCCGCTTGCGCGGTCGGATCTGCAGGATCAGGATTGGGATCGGTGTTGGTGAAAGTGATGTTGCCGGTTCCGGTCGTGCGAGTGAACGTCAAGGGTGTCACAGCCGCCCAAACCGAAAGCGCACGCTCGGCCAGTACGCGCTGCTCGGCCGTCAGCGCTTCGATGTTGTAGGTCAGGTTGGTTTGCCCCCAATAGCGACCTCCCGAAGACCCTTCGTTGACCAGATAGTCCGCAATTTGGGAGACTGAGTAGGTCGGAAGCGGGGGCGCCTGCGTTGCGGTCAGCGTGTAGGTGCCGGTCGACGTATCTCCGTTCGCGTCAATCCAGCCGTGGGCGTTGACGAAGTAAGTGCCGCTTGTCGTGGGTGTGAATCGCAGCAGCGAGTTCAGTCCCGGGCCGCCGTCATCGTCAAACTTGAGCTGAGCGCCTGATGCACTCATGAGTTCAAGATACGGGTCCGAAAGGGGGCTGCCGCTGGTGCCGTTTAGCGCGAACGAATACGTAACGCCCGCGGTGAGATCGACCCTGAACCAGTCCTGATCGCCGCTTGTTTCGATCTGGCTGACGATCGAATCGCCGATATTGAGAACAGCGGTTGAGCCCGTTCCACCCACCACCTCTCCAGGGATGGTGACTGTGGCGAAGTCAGGCGAGCCGTCCGGCGCATACTGGACGGCTTCTGCGACGTACAAAGCTTCGACAGTCGCGCCGCCTGCCAGCGCGAACTTGAACGCGACCAGCTCATTGGTGTGATCCTGGCCGCAGGGGCAACAGCTCAGGCTGTGGGCCCTGAGCGCGAACACCGAGCTTTGTTCGGCGACTTCGAAAGAGCTCACATTAACCACGATTGCGTCAAAAGCGGCCCGGCCGCCGCCAAACGCATCCGAATCCAAGAGTCTCGATGAAGTCGGCATATCAAGTCATCCTCCGTGGCGCAGTTCCATCGGTGGACGCGCAGCACCGGGCGCATTCTTGCTGAATTCTTACCGAATTCAAGCGCGCTCAACCAGAAGCGGTTGTAACGGCGAGTCGATGAACTCCCGGCAACTGCAGGAGAGGTTGGGACGGCGCCAATCGTGCCGCTCAATCGGGCTGACACACGCTGAAACCAAGCGTGACTTGGCTTCGGCCGCCATCCCGGCCATTGAGCCGCAGCACATCATACAGGACAGGTTTCATGCATTTCATCGACCTTCAGGCGCAGCGCAAGCGGATCGAGCCCGAGATCAACTCGGCGGTTCAGCGCGTCATTGAAAGCGGCCGCTTTGTGCTCGGGCCGGAGGTCGGCGAGGTTGAGACCCGGCTCGCGGCCTGGTGCGGCGCAAAACATGCGGTGAGCTGCGCCAATGGTACGGACGCGCTGGCGCTGGCCCTGATGGCCTGGCAGCTTAAGCCGGGCGACGCGGTTTTCTGTCCGAGCTTCACCTTCGTCGCAACGGCGCAGGTCGTGCCATGGCTCGGCGCGACCCCCGTCTTTGTCGACATACTGCCGGACACCTACAACATGGACCCCGCCAGCCTTGAGGCGGCGATCGCGCAGGTCAAAGCGGAGGGCAAGCTGAAGCCGAAAGTGGTGATTGCCGTGGACTTGTTCGGCCAGCCGGCCAACTATCCGGTCATCAAGGCGATCTGCGACGCCCATGGCCTGAAGCTCATCGCGGATACGGCGCAGGGATTCGGGTGCACGCTGAACGGCCGTCATCCGTCGGACTGGGCCGACATCGCGACCACAAGCTTCTTCCCGGCCAAGCCGCTGGGCTGCTACGGCGATGGCGGCGCCATCGTGACTAATGACAGCGCGCTGGCCGAGCTGATCGAGTCGCTGCGGGTTTATGGCAAGGTCACGCCGACCGATGCCGCGCAGCGCAACTTCCATCACGATCCGAAATACCTGTCGCTGCGCGTCGGCATGAACTCGCGCCTCGACACAATCCAGGCGGCAATCCTGCTGGAGAAGCTGAAGATCTTCGCTGACGAGATCGAGTCCCGCGAGCGCGTGGCGCGCCGCTATTCAGCAGGCTTTGAAGGCCGGATCCGCCGGGTGCCCAAAGTGATCGATGGCGGGCAGAGCGTCTGGGCGCAATATGTGATCGAGCACGAGAACCGCGATGGACTTCAGGCGCATCTGACAGCGAACGGCATTCCGAGCATGGTTTACTACCCGGTGCCAATTCACCAGCAGGACTTTGCGGCCCGTTTTGCGCCGCCTGCAGGCGCCCTGCCGGTCACTGAAACAGCCAGCCAACATGTGCTTGCCTTGCCCATGCATCCCTATCTGGACCCGGAAGCGCAGGACCGCGTCATCGACACGGTCCTCGCCTTCAACGGCTGAAGGGCGAACCCGCAGTCGTGTAAGCAGATCCGGAACGCTTGGGGCGTTGCCTTGTGGCAGGGCCCGTGTTAACCGCGCAATCAAGCATATAAAGGATCGTTGATATGGCCGCCAAGGACACGGTGCAGGACTACTACGTCAAGGATATCTCGCTGGCCGAATTCGGTCGCAAAGAGATAGCGATTGCCGAAACCGAAATGCCCGGTCTGATGGCTGCGCGCGAGGAATTCGGCCCGTCGCAGCCCCTGAAGGGTGCCCGCATCTGCGGCTCGCTGCACATGACGATCCAGACGGCCGTCCTGATCCAGACCCTGGAAGCCCTGGGCGCCAAGGTGCGCTGGGTGTCGTGCAACATCTACTCGACGCAGGACCACGCCGCAGCCGCGATCGCCGACAGCGGCACTGCGGTCTTCGCCTACAAGGGCGAAACGCTGGAAGAATACTGGGACTATACCGACCGGATGTTCCATTGGCCGGACGGCGAAGGCCCGAATCTGATCCTCGATGACGGCGGCGACGCCACGATGTACCTGATCCTCGGCGAAAAAGCCGAGACCAATCCTGCCTTCCTCGAGAAACCGGGCTCGGAAGAAGAGAAAGCCCTCTTCGCCCAGATCAAGAAGCGCATGAAGGCCTCCCCCGGCTGGTTCAAGAAGACCAAGGCGGGCATCCGCGGCGTTTCTGAAGAGACCACGACAGGCGTCAACCGCCTGTACCAGCTCGAAAAAAAGGGCGAGCTGCCCTTCCCGGCGATCAACGTCAACGACTCGGTCACCAAGTCCAAATTCGACAACAAGTACGGCTGCAAGGAGTCGCTCGTGGACGCCATCCGCCGCGCGACCGACGTGATGATGGCCGGCAAGAAAGCGTTCGTGGCTGGCTACGGCGACGTCGGCAAAGGCTCAGCGGCGTCGCTCTCCGGATCGGGCGCCCGTGTGGCTGTCTCCGAAATCGACCCGATCTGCGCCCTGCAGGCCGCCATGGACGGCTATGAGGTGATGACGCTCGACGAGGCCGCTCCGAAGTTCGACATTTTCGTCACGGCGACCGGCAACAAGGATATCCTGACGCTGGACCACATGCGCGCGATGAAAGACATGGCGATTGTCTGCAACATCGGCCACTTCGACAACGAGATCCAGGTCGAGGCGTTGCGCAATTATCAATGGACGAACATCAAGCCGCAGGTGGACATGATCACCTTCCCGGATGGCAAGCGCCTCCTGCTCCTGTCGGAAGGCCGTCTGGTGAACCTGGGCAACGCCACAGGCCACCCGAGCTTTGTGATGTCCGCTTCGTTCACCAACCAGACGCTCGCCCAGATCGAGCTGCACGTGCGCGGACATGAATACGAGAACAAGGTCTACACGCTGCCCAAACACCTCGATGAAAAGGTCGCGCGCCTTCACCTCAACAAACTGGGCGTGAAGCTGACCGAGCTCACGGGCGAACAGGCCGCTTATATCGGCGTCGACACGACCGGTCCGTTCAAAGCCGACCATTACCGCTACTAGACCTGAAGGAACGCGGTGGCGCAGGCATTCATCCTCACACTGAGCTGCCCGGACGGGGTCGGCATCGTCGCGCGCCTTGCGCGGCTGATGGAGGAGCATGGATGCTTCATCGCCTCGTCGCGCACGTTCGGCGACCCGCAAACGGGCCGCTTCTTCGCCCGGCTAGTGTTCAACACGCCGGACGACGACGCGGCATTGGCCGGCGTGAAGGCCGCCATGAGCAGACTCGGCGAGGATCTGTCCGCCGACTGGAAAATCCGCCCCTCCACAGAGCGGATGCGGACACTTCTTCTCGTTTCAAAGTCAGACCATTGCGCCAACACGCTGCTCTATGCGGCCCGGCGCGGTGAATTGCCGATCGAGGTGACGGGCATCGTGTCGAACCATGACACGCTCAAGGCCAACTTCGCACACTGGAACCTGCCCTGGTTCCATGTGCCGGTGACGGCAGCTAGCAAGCCAGCTGCCGAAGCGCGCCTGGCGGAGATTATCGCGGAAACCGGAACCGAACTGGTCGTGCTCGCCCGCTACATGCAGGTACTCAGCCAGGACGCTTGCCGCCGCCTGGAAGGGCGCGTGATCAACATCCACCACTCCTTCCTGCCCGGCTTCAAAGGCGCCCAGCCCTACCACCGGGCCCACGCCCGCGGCGTGAAGGTGATCGGCGCCACCGCGCACTACGTGACAGCCGATCTCGACGAAGGTCCGATCATCTCGCAGGTCACCGAAGCCATCGACCATTCTTTCACGCCTGAGGACATGGTCGAATCCGGCCGCCATATTGAAGGCATCGCCCTTTTGCGCGCGGTAAAGGCCCATGCCGAGCACCGCGTTTTCCAGAACTCCGGCAAGACCGTCGTCTTTGCCCGCTAAACTGTCAGCCCTCAGAGGAAGTCCGAAATGCCCCTGAAATCTCACGAATTCACCAGCGAAAGCGTCGCCGAAGGGCATCCGGACAAGGTCTCAGACCAGATTTCCGATGCGATCGTAGACCTGTTCCTGTCTCGCGACCCTTCCGCCAAGGTGGCCGTCGAAACACTCTGCACGACCAATCTTGTGGTCCTTGCCGGCGAAGTGCGCACCAACAATGGCGCGGTCATTTCGAAAGACGAAATGAACGAAGCTGCCCGCCAGGTCGTCAAGAAGATCGGCTATGAGCAGGAAGGTTTCCACTGGAAGAACATGACGGTCCAGAACTACGTTCACGGACAATCGGCCGAGATTGCCAAGGGTGTTGAGGAAGGCCAGGGCCTGTTCAAGGAAGAAGGCGCCGGCGACCAGGGTATCATGTTCGGCTACGCCACGACCGAAACGCCGGAGCTCATGCCGGCCACACTGGTCTACTCGCACCAGATCCTCGAGAAACTGGCAGAGCTGCGCCATTCGGGCAAGAATCCGCAGCTCGAGCCTGACGCGAAAAGCCAGGTGACACTTCAGTACCAAGGCTCCCGCCCTGTTGGCGTGAACGCCGTCGTGGTCTCGCACCAGCACAAGGAAAACGTCAGTCAGGAAGAACTGCGTGAAATCATTCGGCCGGTCGTTGCGAGCGTTCTGCCGGAAGGTTGGTTCCCGCCCGAAGACAAGTTCTACGTCAACCCGACCGGCAGCTTCTTTATCGGCGGTCCGGACGGCGATTCAGGCCTCACGGGCCGCAAGATCATCGTCGATACCTATGGCGGCGCAGCGCCGCACGGCGGCGGCGCCTTCTCGGGCAAGGACCCGTCCAAGGTCGACCGCTCCGCCGCCTACGCGACGCGCTACCTGGCCAAAAACGTCGTAGCCGCCGGTCTTGCCGAGCGCTGCACGATCCAGGTCAGCTATGCCATCGGCGTCGCTCAGCCGCTGTCGATCTATGTCGACACGCACGGTACCGGCAAAGCCGACGAAGCCCGGATCGCCAAAGCGTTGCGTGAGCTGTTCGACCTGTCGCCGCGCGGTATCCGCACACACCTCAAACTCAACGCGCCGATCTACAGCCCGACTGCCGCCTACGGCCACTTTGGGCGCACGCCCGGCGCGGACGGCACGTTCACCTGGGAGCGGACGGCGCTCGTTGACGAGCTGAAACGGCTCGTCAACTGAGCCACCCCCTCAGCCATTGAAAGCGAGAACTCTGTCGATGACACGGTCCGGCGTATCCGGATCCAGATAAGGGTACATCTGCAAGGCGAGCACTTCGCGGCCACGTTCAATAACGCGTCAAAAAAAATGCCGCGTCACTTTCAGCCTCGTTCCAATTGGGCTGCTCCCGAAGGTCGATGGCTTCAATGGAAAGGCCTCATCGAACGCCTGTATTGGCCTATCCCTCGCGGTCTGCACGGATGGTAGCAGCCGGGTTTGAACTCATCTTGCATCAAGTGAACTCGACGCGTTCCTGCGAGAAATAGAATAGCGAACGGGTTTCATCGTCGAGATCGCCTGAACCATGCTCCAACAGAGTCCGCATCGCATTTTTGCGATCTTGAAGGGCATGTGCAAAGTCGAGTTCGATCAGCTCGTCAACGCCCGTCCGCTTCATGGTGTCTCGAACCGCCATGTACATCGGCAAGGACCCGCCGAGGAACATTGATTCATAGGCAATCTTGCTCGCAATCTTGTCGTGGATATCTGTATACCGGAACTGCCGCTCCATCTTTGCACGCGACTTCACGATGAAGTCGATCTCATGTCGATGATTCGGGTGGCGCAGATAAAAATTCTTGAGCGAAGAGATATCATCTTCAATGCCCTTCACGATCTCGTCGCTGAGATCCTGATAGATGACGATAATGTCGATGTCCGATCCCTTGATCATCTCTCCGATGGCGGCGTGTTCGCGAGGCTCGTTGTGGGCAAGGAAATAGGCAAGGTCACCTGCGATGAAAGCGCAGAGGTTGGCGCGCACCTCGCGCGGCATCTGGACCAGCAGGTTGCTCATCACATCCTGCGCGACCGCTATCTTCTGCTTGCTGACCTCACGGTGGTAGTTCGACAACGTGCCTTGACGCTCGATCATCTGATCCCGCTGCCCCGGCAGGCCGAACAGTGTGAAGCTCAGGAAGTCTCGCAGGATCGAAGGGCTCAGACGCACCTGATCGCCGCGCGTAACATCGAAGCGCAGATAATAACTCGCGAAGTGCGACAAGTGTAGATGGCGACTTGTATAGCAAGCTTGCCACAAGGCGAGGCTTGGCACATCGGGCAAATCGAGTGCTAACTCCTTGCCGATGCGAGGCCCCTTCGCCTCAATTGCCTGGATGACCCGCGCTTCGATCTCGGCAATGCCGGATACAACCATTTTCTTACCCCTTTGGCTCAACCGCTGGCGCCGCTGCATGCTGCGACAGCAAAGCTCTCACGCTGCGCGTTAGTCCCGGCCTCCAGTCATCCAACCGGACGCCAAAAGTTCGGAAGGCCTTCGTCGACGCCAATCGGGCATTCAGCGGCCGCCTTGCAGCTGTTCGATAGTCCGCTGTCGGAACACCCCTCACTTGCGCTGAGGGGCCGCCGGCTGCGCGACTCGCCGCAAAGATTGCATCGGCCATGCTCGCCCGATCGATCTCTTCATTGCCAGCGAGGTGATAAGTTCCCCAGGCCGCGAAGCCAGGCTTCGTCGCGTCCTTCGCCATCTTCAGGAGCCCCACCGCAAGATCTGGACAATAGGTTGGATAACCTACCTGATCGTCCACCACAGTCACCTCATCCAGAGTTCGGGCAAGTTTCAGCATCGTGCGCACGAAATTGTGGGCATGTTCGGAAAACACCCAAGACACTCGCACAATAAGATGCTGCAGGTAAGTCTGCCGAACGGCTTCTTCACCCTGCCATTTTGATAGACCATAAATCCCCAGTGGGCCCGCTTCGTCATCGGGTTCATACGGCCCGGCCTTTTCGCCGTCGAACACACAGTCCGTCGAAATATGGATCAACGGAATGGCGCGTGCAGCACATATCCGGGCCAATATCGCTGGCCCGTCCCGGTTCAGGGCAAACGCAGCTTCCGCGTCGCCCTCTGCTCCGTCTACAGACGTATAGGCGCCGGCGTTGATCACGACGTCCGGGTTGACTGATGACACAACGCGCTCAAGCGAGACGGGGTCGCGCAAGTCGGCATCTGGCCTGCCGACACACACGACATCGTTGCCTCCGGCCGACGCCAGACTTTGCGCCAACTGCCCATGTTTGCCGATCACCAGGACGGTCATGCGCCACCTACAGCGAAGGTGAAATGGGGTGGCGCTTCGGCAAGGCGAGGATGGATGCGGTCGCGCGCCGACAGTGTCAGCTGATCCGCTGCGAACGGCCATACGATCCCGAGCGCCGGATCATCAAACGCGATGCCGAAATCGTACTGCCGATCATAATAGCGCGACACTTTGTAGGCAATTTCGGTCGCCGGCTCGAGTGTGCAGAACCCGTGCGCGAACCCCTCTGGAATGTAGACCTGAGCGCCGGTCTCTGCCGCGATCTCGAACGCGGTGTAGTGCCCGAACGTGGGTGAGCCTGCCCGGATGTCGACCGCTACGTCAAAGATACGCCCGCGCAGACAGCGCACCAGCTTGGCCTGCGCCGATGGCGGCGCCTGGAAATGGAGGCCCCGAACCGTCCCCGCGTGTTCCGACAGCGACTGGTTGTCCTGAACGAACCGAGCTTTGATTCCGGCCCGTTCGAACAGGGCTTCATTGTAGACTTCACTGAACCATCCGCGCGCATCGCCGTGCCGCGCGGGCCGGATGTGTATTATCTCCGGTAGCACCGGATCGGGGGTCACTTGCAGGGTCATGCCGCACTCGCAGTCGCTTGAGGCTGCTATACCATGCAGCTTCTCACCCGCAATGCGCGCGCTATTCCACCGTAACGGACTTCGCAAGATTGCGCGGCTGGTCGACATCGGTGCCCTTCACCAGCGCGACGTAATAGGCGAGCAATTGCAACGGGATAGCCGACAGGATCGGCAGCGAGATGGCATCGCCGTCCGGCAGACGGATGACATGGTCGGCCCGCTTGCCGGCTGCCTGGATGCCCGCGTCGTCGGAAATCAGGATGACCATCGCGCCGCGCGCGCGCACTTCCTCGACGTTCGAGATCGTTTTCTCGAAGAGCTCGTCGTAGGGCGCCACGACAACGACCGGCAGGCCCTTCTCGATCAGCGCGATCGGCCCGTGCTTCAGCTCGCCGGCGGCGTAGCCCTCAGCATGGATATAGGACACTTCCTTCAGCTTCAGCGCGCCTTCGAGCGCAAGCGGATAGTAGCGGCCCCGGCCGAGGAACAAGACGTCGCGCTTGTGGGCAATCACCTTGGCCACATCCTTGATCTGGGCGGCCGATTCGAGCGCTTCGGTGACCTTGCGCGGCAAGGCCAGCAGGCTCTTCACGTATTTGATTTCATCACCCGGCAAAAGATGGCCGCGCGCCTTGGCCGCTGACAGCGCCAATACGGCGAGCACGGACAATTGCGCGGTGAAGGCCTTCGTCGAGGCGACGCCGATTTCGGGGCCGGCATGGGTAGGCACAATGCTGCCCGCTTCGCGCGCGATCGAGCTTTCCGGCACGTTCACGACCGCGATGGCGGGCTTCCGGTTCTCGCGGCAATAGCGCAGGGCGGCCAGCGTATCGGCCGTCTCGCCGGACTGGCTGACGAACATCGAGAAGCCGCTCGTCGGCAATACGGGCCTGCGGTAGCGAAACTCTGAGGCAATGTCCGGCTCGAAGGCCAGGCGCGCGATCTGCTCGAACCAGTATTTCGCGGTGAAGGCCGCATAATAGGCCGTGCCGCAGGCGATCGCGACCGCCCGGTCGGCGTCGGCAAAGATGCTGGCCGCGACCTGGTTCACGTCGATGGCCTGCGTTTTCTGGTCGATATAGGGAAGGATTGTGCGCGCCAGCGATTCCGGCTGCTCGTGGATTTCCTTCAGCATGAAGTGGTCATATTCGCCGCGCTCGATCAGGGCGTCGTTGACCGCCGAGGTGATCCGCGGCCGGTTCACCCGGTCACCGCGCACGTTGCGGATGTCGAAACTGTCCCTGGTCAGGATGACCCAGTCACCTTCCTCAAGATAGGTCACGTCCCGCGTCAGAGGGGCGAGCGCGATGGCGTCCGAGCCCAAATACATCTCGCCCTCGCCATAGCCGAGCACGAGCGGCGAGCCCTTGCGGGCGCCGATCACCAGGTCCGGCTTGTCGGCGAAGATCGCGGCGATGGCAAAGGCGCCGGTAAAGTGGGTCAGCGCCTCTCCGAAAGCCGCCACCTCATCCATGCCCTCAGCAATGTTCTGGGCGACCAGCTGGGCGATGACTTCCGTATCCGTCTCGGATTCAAACACCCGGCCCTTGGCTTCGAGCCCCTCACGCAATTCGCGGTAGTTCTCGATGATGCCGTTGTGAACGACCGCCACACCGCCGGCCATATGGGGGTGGGCATTGGTCTCGTTCGGCGCGCCGTGCGTGGCCCAGCGGGTGTGCGCGATGCCGGTGAAGCCTTCCACCGGGTCATCATGCAGGCGGGCCTGCAGGAAATGGATCTTGCCCTTCGCGCGGCGCCGCTCGATGCCCTCGTCCCAGGCGACCGCGATGCCGGCGCTGTCATAGCCGCGATATTCGAGCCGCTTCAGCCCGTCCACGAGCCGGGGCGCCACCTGGGCCTTACCTGCAATCGCCACAATCCCGCACATCTGATCGACTCCAACTCTTCGCCCCGCCAGCGAATGATGGTTTCCATAAACCCCGCGAGTCGGGCTGCACAATGACGATTTATGTTGATTTATGACATGTAATGAGGCCGTTTCGGGGACGTCCCGACCCGCCGCGATGGTTTAGTTTTCCTGAAAGGAAGATGCGGCGCCGCACGCGCGTCTTTCCAGAACAGGAAAGGAGGGCTAACGGACGCGAACACAATTACGGACCTCTTCGCCTTGCCCCAACTCACCCACCTCGACCGGCTCGAAGCTGAAAGCCTTCACATCCTGCGGGAAGTCGCCGCCGAGTGCGATAAGCCCGTGATGCTGTATTCGATCGGCAAGGATTCGGCCGTGATGCTGCATCTGGCGCTGAAGGCGTTTTACCCCTCGCGCCCGCCCTTCCCGCTGCTCCACGTCGATACGGGCTGGAAGTTCAAGGAAATGATCGCCTTCCGCGACCGCAAGGCGAAGGATCTCGGCCTGGAACTCCTCGTCCACACGAATGAGGACGGCGTGAAAGAGGGCGTGGGCCCGTTCACTCACGGCTCGGCCTACCACACCGACGTGATGAAGACCGTCGCCCTGAAACAGGCTCTCGACAAGTACGGCTTTGATGCCGCATTCGGCGGCGCCCGGCGCGACGAGGAAAAGTCCCGCGCTAAGGAACGCATCATCTCTGTACGCACCGCCGGTCACCGCTGGGACCCGAAACGCCAGCGCCCCGAACTCTGGAACCTCTACAATACACGCCTGCAGAAGGGCGAAAGCCTGCGCGCGTTTCCCCTGTCCAACTGGACCGAACTCGACATCTGGCAATATATCCGCCGCGAGCGAATCGAGCTCGTTCCCCTCTATTTCGCAGCGCCCCGCCCCGTCGTTGACTGGAACGGCACACTGATCATGGTCGATGATGACCGCGTGCCGGCCGACATCGCAAAGCAGGCCGTCACAAGGTCCGTCCGCTTCCGCACCCTCGGCTGCTATCCGCTGACCGGCGCCGTCGAAAGCGAGGCAACCACACTTGATGACGTGATCCAGGAAATCCTGCTGACAACCACATCCGAGCGCCAGGGCCGCGCCATCGACAAGGACCAGGCGGCCTCAATGGAGAAGAAGAAGCAGGAGGGGTATTTCTGATGCGCCTTCACGACGATCTCATCGCCGAGGATATCGGCGCCTATCTGGAGGCGCATGAGCAAAAGTCTCTGCTGCGCTTCATCACCTGCGGCTCTGTGGATGACGGCAAGTCGACCCTGATCGGCCGGCTGCTCTACGATTCAAAGATGATTTTCGAAGACCAGCTCGCTGCGCTGGAAGCCGATTCCAAACGCGACGGCACGCAGGGCGACAGTATCGATTTCGCCCTCCTCGTCGACGGCCTTGCGGCCGAACGTGAGCAAGGCATTACCATCGACGTCGCCTATCGTTTCTTCGCGACCCAGAAGCGCAAGTTTATCGTGGCCGATACGCCCGGCCACGAACAATACACCCGCAACATGGCGACCGGGGCTTCGACGGCCGACGCTGCGATCCTGATGATCGATGCGCGCAAGGGAATCCTTACGCAGACGCGTCGCCATTCGATCATCGCCACGCTGCTCGGTATCCGCCACCTCGTACTCGCCATAAACAAGATGGACCTCGTCGGATACAAGCAATCCGTGTACGACCAGATCGTCGCGGACTACCTTGAATTCGCCAAGGCCTTGCCTGGAAATCTCGAGATCACCCCGATCCCGATTTCTGCGCTCGCCGGGACCAACATCACCGAGCGGGCCGCAGAGACGCCCTGGTACACAGGCCCGAACCTGATGGATTTTCTCGAAACGGTCGAGATCGCGAAAGAGGCCGAAACCCTCCCGCTGCGCTTGCCGGTGCAATGGGTCAACCGGCCAAACCTCGATTTCCGCGGCTTCTCCGGACAGATCACCTCGGGCCGTGTGAAGCCGGGCGACAAGATCCGCTCGCTGCCTTCGGGGCGCGAGACGACGGTCACCCGCATCGTCACCCTGGACGGCGACCTCAGCGAGGCTGTGGCGGGCCAGTCGGTCACGCTGACCTTTGCCGACGAAATCGATACCTCGCGCGGTGACATCATCTCGGCCGGCGACCAGCCCCCCGAAGTTTCCGATCAGTTCCAGGTGAAACTGCTCTGGATGAACGAGAAGCCCCTGCTGCCCGGCCGGCGCTATTTCCTGAAATCCGGCGCCAAGACCGTCTCGGCCACGGTCAACGCGCCCAAGCACGGCATCGACGTCAACACGATGTCGGAGACACCCGCGCGTACGCTTGAGCTCAACCAGATCGGCGTCACCACGCTGGCGCTGGACCAGGCCATTCCATTCGATCCCTATACGCAGAACCGTCTCACCGGCAGCTTCATCCTGATCGACCGGCAAACCAATGATACCGTCGCGCTCGGCCTGATCGACTTTTCACTGCGCCGCGCCGCCAACATCCATTGGCAGGCGCTGGATATCACGCGCGAAGCCCTGGCCGAGCAGAAGGCGCAGCAGCCCGCCGTGCTCTGGTTCACCGGCCTTTCGGGTTCGGGAAAGTCCACCATCGCCAACGCGCTGCAGAAGCGCCTCTTCGGCATGGGCCGCCACACGTTTATCCTTGACGGCGACAACGTCCGCCACGGCCTCAACCGTGATCTCGGCTTCACCGATGCCGACCGCGTTGAGAACATCCGCCGTGTGGCCAATGTCGCGCGCCTGATGACCGACGCGGGTCTCATCGTGCTTGTGTCCTTCATTTCGCCCTTCCGCGCCGAGCGCCAGATGGCCCGCGCGCTGATGGCGGAGGGCGAGTTCATCGAGATCCATGTCGATACGCCGCTGGATGTGGCCGAGCAGCGCGATGTGAAAGGCCTCTACAAGAAGGCCCGCGCCGGCGAGATCCGCAACTTCACCGGTATCGACAGCCCCTATGAGCCGCCGCTCAATCCGGAACTGCGCCTCGATACCGTCGACCGCACCCCGGAAGAGGCCGCCGAAGAGATCCTGAAATTCCTGGCCCTGCGCGGGATCTTTGAAATCTGAGGCGTTCGCAGCCTTTGCGCAGCGGCGCGGATGTTGCAAACCTTTGCGTTGAAATGGCGCGCGCTCTGGGCGCGTCCCCGGTATCACGGCAGTCAACAGGGTTAACGCGACAATGGCGATCCATCCGGTAATCATGTGCGGCGGCGCCGGCACGCGGCTTTGGCCCGTTTCGAACCAGGCCTGCCCCAAACAGTTCCACCCGCTGATCTCGGACAAGTCGGTGTTCCAGGAGACCGTGCAGCGTTTTCAGGGCCAACTCGGCTTTCATCCCGAGCCAGTGATCATCTCCAACGCCGCCTACGGCGACCTGATCGAAACCCAGCTGGCCGAAATCGGCGTCACCGCCGCCGCCATCCTGCTTGAGCCGCAGGGCCGCAACACGGCTGCGGTGGCTGCCGTGGCCGCCCGCGTCTTGAGCGAGCTTGACCCCGAAGCACTGGGCCTGCTCGTGCCGTCTGATCACTATATCGGCCGGCCGGATGTCTTTATCGGCGCGGTGCGTGATGCGGCGGCGTCCGCCGCCGCCGGGCTCATCACCACGTTCGGCATTGCCCCCGACCGGCCCGAAACCGGCTTCGGTTACATCCAGGCCGGCGAACGTCTCAGCGAAACGGTGCAGCGCGTCGCGGCCTTCAAGGAAAAGCCCGATGCCGCGACCGCCGCCAGCTACCTCGCCAGCGGTCTCTACAGCTGGAATGCCGGCATTTTCCTGTTCAAGCCGCAGACGATGCTGACAGAACTTGCGCAATATGCGCCCGGCGTCCTCGAAGGGGCTGACAAGGCCCTGACGCTTGCCAGCCGGGGCGGCGTGCGCTGCCTGCTCGATGCCGATGCGTTCGCCGCCACACCGTCGATCTCGGTCGACTACGCCGTCATGGAACACACCGCCCATGCCGCCGTACTCGCCCCGCTTGACTGCGCCTGGAACGATATCGGCACCTGGTCCATGATCGGCGCCGTATCCAACCGCCAGAACAATCCTGCCGCGATTGAAATCGACTCTCCAGATTGTCTCGTGCACGCCGCAGACGGCCAGCTGGTCGCCCTCGTTGGCGTCGAAGGCCTTGTTGTCGCCGTGGACGGCAACCGGATCCTCGTGACCCGCAAGGACCGCGCACAGGATGTCGGCGCCGTCGTCAAGGTGCTGAAAGACCGTGGACTGAAGGACTTCCTCTAAGCCCCTGACCTGAAATATCGCCTGAACAGGCGGGGAATATTCTGCTAGATCGGACTGCATGAGACCGGACGCCGCCGACAGATCGCTCTCCCCGGAACTCGCCCGCGCCCTCAGCGCCTCGCGGCGGGTGTTCTGGCATGCCGGCGGTTTCAGCCTGTTCGTGAACCTGCTTATGCTGACCGGCCCGCTCTACATGCTGCAGGTTTATGACCGGGTTCTGGCCTCGCAGTCTGTCCCGACACTTCTGGCGCTGACGCTTCTTGTGCTCGTGCTTTACGGCACGCTCGGCGTGCTCGAATGGGCCCGGTCCGGCCTGTTCAGCGTCGCGGCGTCACGGTTCGAGGGGGAACTCAGCGCCCGCGCGGCATCTGCCGCCATGGCCATCAGCCTGGCCGATCCCGGCCGTGCCACCGACCGTCCGGTCCGCGACCTGCGCCAGCTGCGCCGTTTCCTCGGCGGGCCGGTTCCAGGCGCACTGTTCGATGCGCCCTTCAGCCCGCTCTTCCTGCTGGTGCTGTTCATGCTGCACCCGCTATTTGGTCTCTGGGCCATTTTCGGCGCGGTCGTTCTGGTCGCGCTGTCGGTGGTCAACGAACGCGCCTCTGCCCGCCGGATGAAGGAAAGCGAGGAGTATGAGCGCACCAGCATGCTCCGCTCCTCCGAGATGACGCGCAATGCCGAGGTGCTGAAAGCGCTCGGCATGGGCGAGGCCGTGCGCCGCCGCTGGCAGATGATCTTCGATGGCGGCGACAGCGCGTTCGCCCAGTCCGGCCGCATCCTCAGTGGCTTCACGTCTGGCACCAAGGCCTTCCGTCTCTTTCTCCAGTCCGCCATTCTCGGCATCGGTGCCTGGCTTGTCATCAAGGGCGAGGCCAGCGCCGGATCGATGGTCGCCGCCTCCATCCTCATGGGCCGCGCCATCGGCCCGCTCGAACAGATCGTTGGCCAATGGCGCGGGATTGTCGCGGCACGTGAAAACTGGACCTCATTGACCAAGGCGCTTGCGTCTGTGCCGCCCCCGCCCGCCACAATGCCCCTGCCGCCAATCCGCGGCGAAGTGCGCGTCGAGAACGCGTTCGCCGGTCCGCCGGGCACAAGGTCGCCCGTGCTGAAGGGGCTTACCTTCTCCCTGGAGCCCGGCGACGTGCTGGGCGTGCTGGGGCCGAGCGCTGCCGGCAAATCCTCGCTCGCGCGCGTGCTGACCGGCGCCTGGCCGGTCTCGGCCGGACATGTGCGCTTTGACGGCGCCGACATCGCCGGCCTGCCCAGCGAGACGCTCGGGCCTCAGCTCGGCTACCTGCCCCAGCAAGTCGATCTCCTCTCCGGCAGCGTGCGTGACAATATCGGCCGGTTTCGCGAAGACGCGGCGCCCGAAGCCATCATCGCGGCCGCGCAGGCCGCCGGCTGCCATGACATGATCCTGCGCCTGCCAAACGGCTACGACACCGAGATCGGTCTCGGCGGCGCCTATCTTTCAGCCGGTCAACGCCAGCGCATTGGCCTCGCCCGCGCCCTGTTCGGCGATCCGATGCTGATCGTCCTCGACGAGCCGAACGCCAATCTCGACGGCCCGGGCGAGCTCGCCTTGCAGACCGCGATCGCCGCCGCCAAGGCGCGCGGCGCGACGGTCATCATCATCGCCCACCGGCCGAATGCGATTGTCCACTGTACCAAGCTGATGGTTCTGGACGAAGGCCGCATCCGCGAATTCGGACCGGCAGACGAAGTGCTCGCGAAAGTCCTGCCCAAGCAGGGCGCCGCCAACGTGCGCACCATCCGCCCGGGAGAAGGCCAGCATGGCTGAAACCGCCCTCGCCGCTCCGTCCCGGCCCGCACCGCGCGGCGCGCTGCTGCCGCAATATCTCTTTGCGGGCTGGGGCATCATCGCGCTCGTGTTCGGCGGCCTGATCGCCTGGTCGGTTTTTGCGCCGTTTGAAGGCGCGGTGCTGAGTGCCGGCCAGATCTCGGTGGAATCCAACCAGCAGGCGGTGCAGCACCTTGAAGGCGGCATCGTGCGCGAGATCTACGTGCGCGAATCCGATCAGGTGGCGGAGGGCCAGAAACTGCTCTCCCTGGACGCAACCTCGACCGATGCCTCCCTGCAAGGCCTGGAAGCCCGCCTCGTGGGCCTGCTGGGCACCGAAGCCCGGCTGATCGCCGAACGCGATGGTACGCTCGCGCTGACATTGAGACCCGGCTTCGAGGACTTCGCCAGCCGCGACGACGTCAAGGCGGTGCTGGCCTCCCAGAAATCGCTGATGACGGCGCGCGGCAGCAATCTCGGCACGCAAGGCAAGATCCTCCGCCAACGGATCGAGCAGCTGAACACCCGCATCGCGGGCATGCAGAACGAGATTGTCGCCAAGGACGACCAGATCGCCCTCGTTGAAGACGAGATTTCGCGTTTCGAAACCCTCATGGAACGCGGCCAGGCTGTGATCACCCGTGTTCTTGCCCTGAAGCGCGACCGGGCCCGTCTGCAGGGCGAGAAGGATGCGCTGACCTCCGAGATCGCCTCCACCCGCGTTCAGATCGGCGAAGCCCGCAGCGAGATCGCCCGGCTCGAGCAGGACAATACCGAAACCGTGCTGACCGAGCTGCGGGATGTGCAGACCCGCATCGACGAGCTCGCCGAGGAACGTCGCAGCCTGCTCGACCGGTCGGGCCGTCTCGACATCACCGCCCCGCGCGCCGGCCGCGTTCTCGGCATCCGCGCGCACACCGTGGGCGGCGTGATCCGGCCATCAGAGCCGATCATGTATATCGTGCCAGAGAATGACCGCCTTGTTGCGAAGGTCCGTATCAGCCCGATGGACATCGACAAGATCAGCGTGGGCCAGCCCGCTGTGCTGCGCTTCAGCGCCTTTAACAAGGACGAGACGCCGCATTTTACCGGCAGTGTGGTTTCCGTCTCCGCCGATGCGATCGTCGATGAAGCGACCGGCCACACTTACTATGAAGCAACAGTCGGAATTCCCGACGAAGCCCTGAACTCATCCAGCTTCCAGTTGCTGCCCGGCATGCCGGTCGAAGCCAGCCTGCGCACCGAGAGCCGCAACGTCTTGTCCTACCTGATCAAGCCGCTGACGGATTCGGTCTCGCGCACCTTCCGGGAGTAGCGCCGGCAGCCGGCCATGGCGAGGATTCGTCTTGGCCAGAGAGCGCGATCAAACGAAGCCATGAAGCCGGTTTCCGTCAGGTGCGAGCCCCCGGCTGGTCTTGTTGGAAGCCGGCACCGGAGCCCACGCTCGCGCGGCTGAGCCCGCAAGGTTTCGTCCGCATTGCGCCCCAAACTGGGCCCCTGACTTCTGCAATTGACTGATGTCAGGATTGTCGGACGTCTTCACTCGGATCGAGGGGTTCGTCCGGACCGTCTATACCCGCATTGAACCGGACGGTCGTCACGCGCGCTGAGATTTCGGTGCAGAACGCGTCCAGCAGAACGCCCTTACCGATCGGGAAGTTTTTTGCTCTTCAGACGGTCGATCAAGCCTCATACTTCCCGATCGGGAAGATTATCGCGGATCACTTTGTCCGATTTCGCGGTGAGGCACCGGCTACTCCAGGGCGCACGTGGCCTCCTTCGGCTCAATGATGAGCCGTGCCCGGAAGCGTGCCCCCCGTCCGGTGCAGACCAGGATCCAGACCGGAACAGGAGGGCGGCACGCAATCCTTAGCCTCGTCTTTGCCCCCCAGCCTCACCCGGCCGGATGGCAGTACGATCCTGCAAGCCCATCCAGGGTTCGAACAACCTGCGCACCGAGAGCCGCAATGTGCTGTCCTACCTGATCAAGCCTCTGACGGATTCCGTCTCGCGCACCTTCCGGAAATAGTCCCGTACCCGTCCCAAGTTGAGACTTGGCCGTCGCTGTTAACCTTACTGCGCGTTGCAGACGCTGCAGAATCCGGCCCGCACGCGATGGCAGCGTTGTTGCAACTTCGATTCCGGGATGCCGTGCGCAACCAGGATCAGCCCTGCCCGGAATGAAAGCCGGTCGCACATCAGAAGGTGACGCCACATGGACAAGACCCGCCTGTCGGTCATCGTCACCAATTACAATTATGCCCGCTATCTCCGGGTCGCAATCGACAGCGTGCTCCAACAAGATGTCGATGTCGATCTGATCGTCGTTGATGATGGGTCAACGGACGAGTCGCGCAGCATCATCGCCGCCTATGGCGACCGCGTGCGCCCCATTCTCCTGGAAACCAATGTCGGTCAGGGCGGCGGCTTCAATGCCGGCTATGCGGCCGCACAAGGCGACCTGATCATGTTTCTGGACGCCGATGACTTCATGCTCCCCGGCGCCGCGCGGCGCGTCATCTCGAAACGCAGGCGCGGCACATCACTTTACCTCTACCGGATGCGCTATGCCGACGAAGACGGACAAATGTCCGGCATCCACCCGGCGCGCGGCTTTTCCGCAGGCGACATCTCAGAGCTCCTGCGCACGAACGGGCGATATCACGGTACGATCACGTCCGGCATGGTCTTCAGCCGCCGGCTGCTACAGGCCATCATGCCGATGGAAACGACTGGCTTCCGTCAGGGAGCGGACGGTTATCTTGCCACGCTTGCACCTCTGTACGGCGAAGTGCGCGCCCACCAGGACATTATCTCCGCCTACCGCCTGCACGACGGACAGCACACAAGCCCCTCGCCCGACTCCTTCGCGAAGCGAGCCCGCTACCGTATTCTGCATGACCTGTCGCGCTACCGGATCCTGAAAGCTCACTCGCGCAAGCTTGGACTGCCCGTCGCCAGGAACTTGGCACAGAATGACGAATTCCACCTCAAGGAACGCCTGATTTCCCTGATGTTCGATCCTGAACATCATCCGGTTGCGGACGATACGGTTGTGGGCCTGCTGCGCGAATGTCGTCGCATCACCTTGCAGCAAGGCCAGGGCGCCTACCGCTACCTGCGCGCCGCCTGGTGGACCCTGCTCCTGGTCCTGCCGCCGAAGCCGCGCGAGCGCGTATTCCGATACGAGATCCACCCCGCCTCACGGCCTGCCTGGTTCACGCAGTTCGTCCGCTTCCTGAAACGCCGCGCCGTGCCGCCCGTGTAAGCAATCCGTTGCTTCACTCTTTCGGACGCTTGTACCTTGGCGGGCCGTCGGGACCGATCTTGCCGGCATAGGGGTTCTTGCCCTGGCGCACGAACAGCCGGATCGGCACGCCGTGGAAGTTGAACGCCTCGCGGATACCGTTGATCAGGTAGCGCTTGTAGCCTTCCGGCATCTGGTCGCCGCGTGAGGCGATCAGCACGAACGTCGGCGGGCGCGCTTTCATTTGCGCCATGTAGCGCGGCTTGATGCGCTTGCCCTGCACGCTCGGCGGCGGGTGATGCTCGACCGTGTGGCGAAGCCAGCGGTTGAGGTCGCCCGTTTTCACTTTAGCGGTCCAGTCATTGTAGACCTTCACAACCGCCGGCATCAGCTTGTCGACATTGCGGCCCGTCAGGCCGGAGAGGAACACGACGGGCGCGCCGCCGGCATTCGGCATCAGCCGGTTGGCAAGGTCGCGGATATGGCGCGCGGCCGCGTCGGTATCCTCGATGGCATCCCACTTGGACATCACCAGCACGATGCCCCGGCCTTCGCGCAGCGCGAGATCGGCGATCTGCAGGTCCTGCTTCTCGAGCGCTTCATTCGCGTCCATCACCAGGGCCACCACGTCGGCATATTTCAGCGAACGGATGGTCTCGGCCGTCGACATCCGCTCGAGCTTTTCCTGCACGCGGGCTTTCCGGCGTAAACCGGCTGTATCGACGAGACGGATCTCGCGGCCTTCCCATTGCCAGTCTATGGTAATGGAATCGCGCGTGATACCGGCTTCGGGGCCGGTCAACAGCCGTTCGGATTGCAGCAGCTGGTTGATCAGGGTCGACTTGCCCGCGTTCGGCCGCCCGACGATCGCCAGGCGGATCGGGCGAACGACCGGCGCCTCAGGCTCCGGCGTATCGACGTCTGCAGCCTCGATGGCGGCGACAAGATCGTCGTCAGACATCGTCATGTCGTCAATGTCGATATGAGCCAGCTTTTCGAGCACATCGTCGCCGGCGCCGGCGGCATAGTTCGGTTCAGCCTCTTCCAGCGCCGCCTCGAACGCCTCCGGGCCGAGCGCATTGCGGATGGCCTCGTAGAGCTCCGCGAAGCCTTCGCCGTGTTCGGCCGACAGGCCAACCGGCTCGCCAAGGCCCAGCCGGAACGCGTCCATCACGCCTGCCTCGCCCTGTTTGCCTTCGGCCTTGTTGGCCGCCAGCACGACGGGAACGCCGGACTTGCGCAGCAGCGCCGCAAACGTCTCGTCTTCGGGGGTGACGCCGATCCTCGCATCGACCAGGAACAGCGCAAGGTCCGCCTCGGCGATCGCCGCTTCGGTCTGCGCCCGCATCCGGGCTTCAAGGCTGTCGTCGCGGACGTTGTCGAACCCGGCGGTATCGATCAGCAATAGCGGGAGCGTGGCCAGCCAGCCCTCCGCCATCTTGCGGTCCCGGGTAACGCCCGGCTGATCATCGACCAGCGCAAGCTTCTTGCCGGCAAGCCGGTTGAACAGCGTGGACTTGCCGACGTTCGGCCGCCCGACAATGGCAAGCTTCAATGGCAAGGCCTCAGCCCTCCTCAAAGGTGAGAGGGCGCGGCGCTGCGGGCGCCGGCCCTAGTCGATGGCGATCAGCTTGGCGTCGTCCGTGAGGACGTACAGCCGCCCCTGCGCCGCAATCGGCTCGATATACACGGTATCACCCAGCTTCAAAGAGGCCGTCTGCGTGCCGTCCTGCGGCGAGAACGCCAACAGCTCGCCCCGCGAGGAGACCACGATCACCCGGTTCGAGGCCACGATGGGCCCGGAATACGAGATCCGGTTCTTCTTCTTGTTCTTGTCCTTGAACTGGCGGAGCTGGGTCACCCAGTAGGCTTCACCGGTCGCAGCATCGAGACAGGTCAGCTCGTCATTGGTGCCCAGCACGAACAGGTAACGGCCAACCAGGGCCGGCGCATGGGTCGATCCGACCGGCTGGGTCCAGACGCGGTTCCCACTACGCCCATCAATGGCCGCCGTCGTGCCGGACTGGCTCGACGCGAAGACGAGGCCGGCGCCGAGGACCGGGCGCGAGCCGATATCGTTGATTTCGGAGATCGGCGTAAACCGGCCAGCCTGGGTCAGCGCATCCGTCCACAGGCGGCGGCCGTTGGCCGCGAGATAGGCAATGATTTCGCCGGACGAGAACGGCGCGATCACGAAGTCCTCGATGGAGGCGACGCTGGAACTGCCGAGAACGCGGGCCGATTCCGAGATCGCCTGGTCGCTCCACAGCGTGTCGCCGTTCGACAGGTCGAGGCCGAAAACTTCATTGTTGTTGGAGTTCACGAACACGCTGCCATCATCGACGGTCGGCGAGCCGGTCATCGGCGCACCGAGATCGCGGCGCCATTTCTGGTCGCCGGTCGCGGCATCCATCGCCATGACGTAGCCATAGCCGCTGGCCACAACGAGCGTGTCGCCGGCCACCGCCAGCCCGCCGCCGAGCGCAGCCTTGTCGCGCTTGGAAATGCCGCGCAGCTTTTTCGTCCAGACTTCCGAGCCGTTGCTGAGGCTGGAGGCGCGCACAGTCTGGCTGGAGTCCAGCGTGTAGATCATCGTCTCGCTCGTTACCGGCGGGGTGATCAGCGCGCTCTTGTTGGACGAGCCTTTGCCGACCGAACGGCGCCAGGCGATGTCCAGTTTCGGCGCGGCCATGACATGGCCGATCACCTTGGTCGCATTGCCGCCCGCTTCGGTCCAGGCCGGAACAGCCTTGGCTTCAGGCAGCTCGACAGTGATCCCGGTCAAGGTTGCGCTCGGCGCAATCCGCTCCTGGTCGAGCACCATTGTGATGCGGCCAGCCTTTTCTTCAGCGGCAAGCTCTTCTTTCTTGTTTCCGCCGAAACTCGGCAAGCTCACGCAAGCACTCAACGCCAGAATCGAAGCCAGCGCCGTAATGGCGACAGCGTTACGGGAAAATTTCATTGGCCGGTCTCCTGGGGCTCTTCGGCAGGCGCTGTTTCCGGCGCGGTCGTTACCGGTGCAGTTTCCGGCGGCAGCGGGATGGCATCGAGCGCGATTTCGGCGCGCTGCACCACACCGGCGGGCGCCGCGGCATCGAACTTGAGGCGGCTGTACTCGGTGCGGGCACGGGCATTGTCGCCGTCCGCAAAGGCCTTCGCAGCGATCAGTTCACGGGCGAGGGCGCCGAGCGCCGTGTCTTCGTTGACGAGGGCGCCGAGCGTGGCTTCCAGCTCGGACATGGTAAGCGTGTCGGCGCGGAAGTAAGCCGATTTCAGCAGCGCGAGGCGTTCATACGGGCCGCCTTCTGTTCCGCCGATGGCCGCAAGCGTGTCAGCGGCGGCGGCGGCGTCGCCGCGCCCTTCCAGCTGGGTCTGTGCCAGATAGTTGGCCGCAAGCGGCGCAAGCTTGGAGCCGCCGTCCACAATCGCCTTGAACGCCGCTTCGGCTTCCTCATACCGGCCATCTTCGAGCGCCTTGACGGCATTTTCCAGCTCCAGCGCCCGGGCGGCGCGGGAGGCGGCGGCCTGCGGCTTCACGATGAACTCGTTGATCGCCACCGATCCGACGAGCACGGCGACCGCGCCATAGATGAACGGCCGCCAGCGGCTCCACCAGCTGGCCAGCTTTTCCTGGCGTACGCCTTCATCGACTTCAGTAAAAATGTCGGACAAGTGTGTCTCCGGCGGGCTTCAACGGGGATTCGGCGCGAACCTAGACGCGGCACGGCGCGCCTGCAACGGATGAGCGCTGTTAGCCCTCAGGTTTTCGCAGGCTGTAGGTTTCCGCCGATCCGGGGAACCGGCGGGCCCGGACATCGGCCGCATAGGCGGCGACTGCCTCGGACACGACGGTGTTGAGGTCCGCATAACGGCGCACGAACTTCGGCGTCCACTCGAACAGGCCGAGCAGGTCCGGCGTGACGAGGATCTGGCCATCGCAGGCGCTGGAGGCGCCGATGCCGATCGTCGGACAGCTCACTTCAGCGGTGATTTCGGCCGCCAGGTCTTCCGCGACGCCTTCAATCACGATGGCAAACGCGCCGGCCGCTTCGGCCGCCCGGGCCTCGGCAATGACCCGCTCGCGCTCGCCGGCCGTGCGGCCCTTGGCACGAAACCCGCCATCGACATTGATCGCCTGGGGACGCAGGCCGACATGACCCATGACCGGAACGCCTCGTTCCACAAGATGGGAGATCTGGGCCGCCGCATAGGCGCCGCTTTCGATCTTCACGGCCTGGCAGCCGGTCTCCTTCATGATCCGCGCCGCATTCAGGAAGGCCTGATCCGCGTTCGTCTCATACGAGCCGAAGGGCATATCGACGACGACGAAGGCCTTTTCCGAGCCGCGCATGACCGCTTGCCCGTGCAGGATCATCATCTCCATCGTCACTCCGACCGTAGACGGCAGCCCGTGGACCACCATGCCGACACTGTCGCCGACCAGCAGCAGGTCTGCATGCTCGTCCAGAAGGACGGCCGTCGGCGCGTCATAGGCCGTCAGGCACACCAGCGGTGTGGCCCCTTTGGCGGCAGTGATATCCTTGACCGTCTTGCGGCCAGAGCGGGTTTGCTTTGACATGGCCCTGCGATTAGCCCGGCCCGGCGCGGGCCGCAAGGAAACAGGACGGTTAATGCTGATGCCACCCGGCTTACGTCATCTTCTGGGATGGAGCGGCGCTTATGGCGGCCTCGGCTTTGCAGCCGGCTTCGTGTTCGGCGTCTTGCGGCAGCTGGTCCTGATACCGGCATTCGGCGAACGCGCGGGTCATCTGATCGAGTTTCCGATGGTGACGTTGACGGTTTTCGGCCTCGGAGCCTGGATCGGCGCAAGGTCCGCCGCCCCGGCCCTCGGCATCGGCCTACTGGGCGCCGCGGTGCTGATCGCCTTCGAAAGCACGATGGCGCTCGGCTTTGCCGGGCTCAGCCTCAGCGACTATCTCGCCGGCTATGACGTCGCGCGCGGCGCGCTGTTTCCTTTCGGCCTTGCCGCAATGGCAGTCGCCCCACTGGTGGGACGTTGGTCGGATCGCCGCTGAAGCAAGGTTATCCAGGCATGGCCTGCACGCCGAACAGGATCGGGTGCAGGTAAAACGCAATCGCGCCATAGGCGATGAGGCCCACGGCCACAGAGCCGACATCTCCCATGACGTTCGCCTTGACATCAGCACCCGGTCCATTGTCGCCGCGCTTCTTGACGGCGATCCGGTCAATGACCCCGTAGGCCAGGAAGCTGGCGAACAGCAGGACCGAGTTCAGTTCACCATTCGCCAGCAGGTGCCCGAAGGCCCAGATCTTCACCGCGGCCAGCATTGGATGCTTGACCGCCTTCTTGATATGGCCGGTCGGCAGATAGGCGGCCGCAAGCAGGATCATCGCGAAGACCATGAGCAGCAGGTTGATGTGCGCGAGGAAGGCCGGGGGCGTGTAGAGGATCGGCGCGGGACGCGCTGCGCCATAGCCCCAGACGATGAGCGCAAAGCCGGCGATCGAGACCAGGCTGTAGAGGCCCATGTACGGGCCCGCGCCGAGTCTCGTCTTGATGTCCTTGCCGGGCTCGCGGCTGCGGAATGCGGAAAACAGATGGCCCGCGAAGAAGATCACGAGTCCAAGGATCAGATAGGTCATGCATGCCTCCCCGGCTTTGGCGCAAGCTAACGCGAAGACGCCTGGCGGGAAAGCGGAACATCCCGCTTCGCAAAAGCCTCGGGCGTGTGCGGTCTAGCCGGGCTGGTTCGGCGCCAGAATGGGGCGCGGCCGTCCAGACGCGTTTGAACCCGCGCCCTAGCGAAGGTCGCAGCCTAAGGGCAGCGCTGCAGAACGCTGTAAGACTGCCCCTCGCTGGACAAGGTCAGCTGATCGTCATTGATCGACAATTCCATCGAAAATGTCTGCGCGTCGCCTTGAACACTGCAGGCGCCTGAAACAACCCACACATTCGTCCCCTGCCCTTCAATCGTGTCGAAGGCACAATGCGTCTCGTATTGATCGTAGCCGGTTTCACTAATGGCCATCGGTGCTGTTTCAAGCTCCTGGGGCGTCGCGCACTGAACGTCGTCGGCGCCCCAGACGCCGACAAATGATGTTTCGGCAGACGGGGTAGCGGTGACACCGCCGGCTCGGTTCGGATCATTCCAGTCGATCGGATCACAGGCGGCCAAGCTCAATACGGCAAGCGCGATCAGGCAGGGATGTTTCATTCTATTGTCCTCGAACCGGCCGTTTGGAGCTTCCTACGCGGTTTGCTAAAAAACTGTGGCACCTTTTCGCCGCGCCGGCCACGCCTCGTATGAGGCACGTTCCAACGGCGCGCCTGGAGGGTCCCGGCATTAAAGGTGCGATTTCCAGCACATTGCGCATCAGCCGAGACATTTGGCCAAGACCGCAACGGTCCTGCCGCTTGAAATCCGTCGCAATCGATACATCTCGGTGTCTGTCTCGTCAGCGTTTCCCCTTACGCCGCCGGGGCGGGGATGCGGCGTTTAGGGGACAAAACCCGCATCCCCTCATTCACGGCCTCAAACATTGCGCGCAGGCCGGCTGAGTGGGAGCGCTTTGAGCGCGTTGCAACGACGTTTATGCGGCCCGCCGCCTAAAATCAGCGCCTCCCGGCAGCAAAGACAGCGTGCTGGCGACTTGCTCTGATCCCGGAACGTTCTCTGCAGCCGCTTCGCGCGCGCTGATCAGTTCCGCCGCACCCAGATCGGCGACGACCAGGCCATTTCGGTGACGGTTGCCGGAACATTCCCTGGCGGGGCACGACCGAGGCGAAGGCTGTCATAAGTCGACCAGCGGCAGGTCGGGTTCTGGACAACGCGCGCATAGTAGAATGCATTCTGTCCGGCGCGGTAATCAGGATCGGTCCAAAGCGTCTTCAATTCCGACGCGCCCCGTTTCCTTTCAAATTCGCAGTTGTTGATGTCAACCTCCGCCGTCGTCGCCGGGCAAAGTTGTGTATCGGGATCAACGGCGCGTCCCTCGCTGCAAATCACATCGCGGACCGTCTCGAACGTCACTCCCTTCTCGGTCCAGCCCTTGACGATCTGCACCTTGTCCAGAGGCGCATTGAGCGGATCCTGCATGGCCCAGATCAGAAAAGCTGGCGCAGCATCCGGCTTGCCCTGCAGCGCGCCGCCCATTGGCACACCGTCGCGGTAGGCCGCTTCAAGCAGGTCGGCGCGGTCTGGTAGTCCCGCGTCGAAGTCAAAACTGCCAAACATCCGTAGCCGGATACGTGTCCCGCTGGTTGCATAGACTTCCTTGCGCTGCATCGCGTCAAACAGGGCATCTCTTGTATTCTCCGGGGCCCAGATCGCGGCAAGGCCGCCCGGATTGTTGAACAAAACCCTGTAGTCGCCCGAAGGCCCCGCGCTGAGACGCCTCAAGGCCGTCGCGCTGACCAGACCCGACATGCCGCGAAAGTCCCATTCCTCTGTATCGCCCGGATTGGAGTTGTGGGAATCGGAAGCGCCGATCATTCCGAAATCGAGGGGATTGATACCGATTGTATCTTCGAGCTCGAGGCCAATCTTTAAACCGTCGCGTGCCATCGATGTTGGCATGATGCAGCCTGTCGCCTTTCCCTCCTCGCAGCGCGGAAGGAACTGCTCGAATGCGCATTCTTCATCCGTCGTCCCGGCACCGAGACTGCATTCTGAATTGCCCTTGATCTGGTACATTTCAACTATTGGTTCGACCCGGTCGCGCATACGCCAATCAGCCTCGTTATAGACGTCGCCGTCAATCGTGTGGTTCGCAAAGGCGAGCCCCCAGGTCTTGTTCGGATTGTGCGGTATCGTCAGAAACTCGCAAGGCGCCTGACATCCGGCGTTGAGCTTGTCCCACAGATCCAGTTCGGTGAGCGCATCATAAGCCGACACAGCGCTTCCCGGGACCGTGCTGTTACGAAAAATGACATTGCGGTGGATCTTGCCGCCGTCAGGCAGCGGCGGTGAATACTCATAGGCCGCAAACGTCGTGAAGCGGCCAGGCACATTGTGCGCATCCGCGGCGGCCACGATCTCGGCCCAGGTTTCCTGAGCATAGCGCGCCGCCTTTGCCACCTCAGCTGCACTGTTGCCCGTCAACCGGACCGGCGGGCGTTTTTCCCCTTCCGCGCGCAGCTGCAGGAAGAGACTTACGCTGGGGCGTTCCATCTGCGTGCAGAGCTTTTTCATCGACGCCCCGATATCAGCGTCGGCGCATTGCCGATGCATGCCGAAGCCCTCGGCGTGATCGGTCACCGCCGCAAAGTCGAGCGCCGCCGCCAGCTGCATCGGCTCACCGATCCGCGATGTAACGCGCTGCCCCTTCGCGAATTGATAGGCTTGTTCGGGCGTCAGGCGATTGCCGAAAATGTAGGAGTCAAAGGAAAGGTTTGAATGCACATGCAACTCGCCGAAATACAGATTTCCGAGCGGATTGGCGCCAGGATAGGTGGCGGGCTGCGGCGCAGGAATGACAAAGGCGGATTCGTCTTCCGCTTCTGCAGCTTGCTGCATCTGGGCAAGTTGCGCGTCGCTCACAACCGGCGCCGACAAACGGTTCTGGACGAAGAAATAGCCGGCAGCGAAAACTGCAAGCACAATCAGCCCCACCCAATAGAACCAGCGCATGGATCGCCCCCCTTTGGCTTTTTATCCAGCGCATCATGATACCAGCAGATCAGCGGGATCAAGCACCCCCCTTCTGGGGATTTCAAACGACACCTGTCTGGTTCTCAGCGCGGCAAAATATCGGACGCGCAGGAGCGCGCAGGCGGGTGCTTGCCGCGGCCGCCGCACGACCCATTTCCCAAACCTGGATAGTCACGAGGCCGATCGATGGAACATTTGCCCAGGATAGCGGTCATCGGCGCAGGCATGGCCGGCATCGCATGTGCCCGCCACCTCCAGACGCTTGGCCTCAGACCGATCGTGTTCGAGAAGAGCCGCGGTATTGGCGGCCGGCTTGCAACACGCCGCACCGCCAGCTCACTGTCGTTTGATCACGGCGCCCAATATTTTACGGCCAAATCTGCCGAGTTCCGGACATTCATTGACGCGTGCGGCCCGGAAACCATTTCCGCCTGGCGTCCGCGCGGCGGCGGCGAACATGCTCTTGGCGGCGATTGGCTGGTGTCACTTCCAGGCATGAATGGATTTCTCAAGCAAGCCGCCGAAGGGCTTGATGTCCGCACCGAGACCACCGTCAGAAGCATCGAACGGTTCAAGGACGGCTGGCGGCTTGATTTCGATGGATCGGCCGGGGACGATCTTTTTGACTTCGTCATTGTCACGGCGCCGGCCCCGCAGGCGACGGCGCTGACGCCCTTTTCGCCGCACCTTCAAAAATCGCTCGCTTCAATCCGGATGGCGCCCTGCTGGGCCTTGATGCTGGCCCTCAAGACTTCGCCAGAAATCGGCCCGGATGTGCTGCGTCAACCTTCGCCCGATATTGCCTGGCTGGCGCGCAATTCTGGCAAACCCGGCCGGTCCTGCGCAGATGAGACCTGGGTTGCCCACGCCGACCCGGCCTGGAGCCAGGACAATCTCGAACTGGAGAAAGACGCCGTGCTCTTGCACCTGGTCACGGCGGCTCTTGCCTGTCTCGGCTCCGAGGGATCAGAGGTAATGTATAGCGATGTGCATCGCTGGCGCTTCGCCAAGGTCGAGCAGCCGTTGGGCGAGCCGTTTCTCCGCGACGAGACGGGCACTGTATTCGTGTGCGGCGATGGCTGTCTCGGGCCGCGGGTTGAGTCTGCCTACCTGAGCGGCCTGGCGGCGGCGGCCGTCATCGGAAGGCTGGAACTTTAACCATCATGAGGAAGCGTGATCTGCCTGAGAAATTGTGCCTCAGCTGCCAGCGACCGTTCGCCTGGCGCAAGAAATGGGAGCGTGACTGGCCCAGCGTGAAGTATTGTTCCGACAGGTGCCGGAGAAACCGACACTGAAGATCGCGGCATTGGCGCCCGAAGCCTGAGGGCTGTCAATCGGCGCGCAAAATTGACCCCCTATCGGCGTGCAAAATTGACCCCACCTGCGCGGTGGTAGCTGGCCCAGGCCGGTGCAACTTTTCAAACGAGTGGAACCGGCCTGGGCCAGCGGGCGGCAAGGCGCTCAGG
>WGLS01000010.1 GCA_016125455.1 Alphaproteobacteria bacterium | reverse complement strand
GCTTCGCAAAGCCGCCGCGCGCACCGTCCCCGATCTGCACAACGCCGTCGCCGATGCCCTCGACGCCATCACCCCCGCCGAATGCGCCAACTACTTCACAGCCTGCGGATATGAGCCGGAATAAAGCGAAAATGCTCTAGCCTGGAGCACGTCAACATCACCGTGCCCGATCCAGAGCGCACCGCCGCGCTGCTGATCGCGCTGTTCGGCTGGAGGCAGCGCTGGCGCGGCGTCCAGAGCGACGGTCGCCTCGCCATCCATGTCGGCGGAACGGACAGCTATCTGTCGCTCTATGCGCCCGAACCGGGTCAACCACCCCGCCCCGCACAGTATGGACGGCCTTTGAACCATATCGGCATTATCGTCGATGATCTCGACGCGGCCGAGCACAACGTGACCGAGGCCGGTCTCGAAACCTTCGGTCACGGGACTTATGAGCCCGGGCGGCGCTTTTACTTTTTCGACCCGGACGGCGTGGAGTTCGAAGTGGTGTCCTATGCCGGCGCGTGAGGACGGGCGGAGGCGTTGGCGAGCCTGCGCCGGTCACCGCCGGGGGCGCACACGCCACGGCGCCTGAGGCGAAGGCCGGTCCGGCCAGATAGCGGCGCCGAAAGGCCCTTCCATCGAATCTGGAGCGGTGCGCACAATGTCCGGCATTCACCCTGATGGGCGTCAGGCGTGCGCATCACGCGCTGCAATGTGGGGGCGCTGGGCCCGCGCCCGGTGACCAGGCCCGGCCTGCCATCGCGCGCGCCCGCAGCGCCCGGATCTGAGGAGGGCCGAATGCATCTTCGTTTCGATCCGCCGCTGAGTGGCGACATCGTGGAGGCCTATGAGGCGCCTTACCCGGATCCGATCGGTGTCCGGCGCGGCGATGCGCTGCATATCGACCCGGAGCGTTCCAAGGAGACCGATATCAGCGGCTGGGTCTGGTGCGCCGGCCCGGACGGACGGGAGGGCTGGGTCCCCAGGGCCTGGATCGATGCATCCGCACAGCCACCGGTGATCGTGCACGATTACAGCGCACGCGAGCTGACGGTGCGCATCGGTGACCGGGTTGAGATATATCTCCTGGAAAGCGGATTCGCCTGGTGCACGCTGGCCGAAGGCGAACCGGGATGGCTGCCCCAGGGCGTGCTGCGCCTCGCGCGCGAAGCAGACGGGGCGGATGCGCGCCTGCGCGCGGGGTGACCGAAACACGGCGGCACTGCCGTGCATAGCGCCGCAACTCTGATGCGGCGGCGCAAAGGAGTGAGGCACGACATGAGGGTCCTGGTGACAGGCGCGGCGGGATGGCTGGGCCGGCATCTCTGCCCGATGCTGAAAGCTCATGGCCATGAACCTGTCGGACTGGACCTTGCTGACGGCCCCCACGTCGACGTGCGCGCCAGCGTCTGCGACCGGTCACGGATCCATGACCTGTTCGCCCGCCATACGTTCGATGCGGTCATCCACGCCGGCGCCCTGCACAAGCCCGATATCGCCCGTTTCCCCGCGCGGGCCTTCGTCGACGTCAACATCACCGGAACGCTCAACCTTCTCGAAGAAGCCGCAGCCATTCCCGGTTGCCGTTTCATCCTTTCCTCGACCACGTCGCTGATGATCAGCCACGCCATCCGGGAGGAGCAGTCGGACCAGGCTGTATGGCTGGATGAAAGCGCGGGCCCGCTGGAGCCGCGCAACATCTACGGCGTCACCAAGCTCGCTGCAGAGGGTCTCTGCCGGCGTCATCACCTGGAGTTCGGGCTGAAGGCGATCGTCCTTCGCACCGCGCGCTTTTTCCCCGAGGAGGACGACACCCTGAAAGCGCTGTCGGGCGAGAACCTGAAAGTGCTCGAATACCTCTATCGAAGAGCGTCCGTGGCTGACATGGCGCGCGCCCACATCCTGGCCATGGAGCGCGCCTACGAGGTTGGCTTTGGCCTCTACATCGTCTCGGCGCCGACACCCTTCACGCCGGCGAATTTGAGCGCCCTGAAACAGGACGCGGCGGGCGTTATTCGCCGCGTTTTCCCGGAAGTCGATGCGCGCTTCGCCACACGCAACTGGAAACTGCCCCGATCCATAGGCCGGGTCTATGACGGGTCTAGGATCAGCCGGGAGCTCGGATTTGAATATCAAACCAGCTTTGCCCGCCTGCTCGACGCGCTGCCGGACCTCGACCCGGAATCCATCGGACACGACCCAGGCTTCAAATCACCAAGCGCCAGCTGGACGGGTTGGGAGGCGTGAACGCGTCAGAATGTTTGGATCGACTGAGCGGACGCGAAGGAGACCTGAAGAGACTGGCGCACCCCGTATGCGCCGATTCGAACGAACTGTTTGAGGTTTTGGCCGACTGGTCGGATGCGCTGAAAAGCTCAAGCCTGGGCGGATCGCCGCCAGAACCTCCGAAAATCAAAATCTTAGTCTCTCGCCATGAGCTGAGCCCGGCGGTCAAGCGCCGACGGGCGCGCCGTGCGGCGTGATCGGGGGTGGCCATGGCGCGCAAGCCCCGAAAACCCCGGACGCCTCCCTTCTCGGTTCGACTGAACTTCGAGGAACGGCAAAGGCTCATCTCCCTGGCGGGGGACGAACCGCTGGGCACCTATATCCGCTCGGTCATCTTTAACGAAGAAGCCCGGCCCAAGCCGAAGCGCAAACAGGCCCGCCCGATCAAGGATCATGCGGCCCTGTCCACGATCCTGGCGCAGCTGGGTCAGTCGCGTCTGGCGAACAACCTCAATCAATTGGCCAAGCTGGCGAACACGGGCGCGCTGCCTGTTACGCCGGATGTGGAGCGCGACCTGCACGAAGCGGCGCGCGACATCGCCTATATCCGCCGGGCGATCATCCGCGCCCTGGGACTTGAGGATGGTCCATGATCCTCAAAGGCTCCCAGCGTGGCGGCGGGCGGCAGATGGCCGACCACCTTCTGAAGCTGGAGGAGAATGAGCGCGTCGAAATCCACGAAATCCGTGGGTTCGTCGCGAATTCCCTGCACGGGGCCATGAAGGAGGCGCAGGCGATCAGTAAGGGCACGCAGTGCCGCCAGTACCTTTTCTCCCTGTCTCTCAGCCCGCCGGAAACCCAAAGCGTGCGGGTCGGCGTGTTCGAAAAGGCGCTGGAGGATATCGAGGAGCGGTTGGGCCTCACCGATCAGCCTCGCATCGTCGTCTTCCACGAAAAGGAAGGACGGCGACATTGCCATGCCGTCTGGTCCCGGATCGATGCCGACACGATGACGGCCAAGCAACTCTCGTTCTTCAAGACCAAGCTGCGCGAGGTGTCGAAGCAGCTCTATCTCGACAACGGCTGGACCATGCCGCAGGGGCTGGTCGATTCCAGGGCGCGCGATCCGCGCAATTTCACCTTGGAAGAATGGCAACAGGCCAGGCGCGCCGGGCTGGATGCGGGCGCGGTCAAAGGCATGGTGCAGGAATGCTGGGCGGCTTCCGACAACGTCGGCACGCTGTCCAGAATGCTGGAGGAGCGTGGCCTGCACCTCGCCAAAGGTGACCGGCGGGGGCATGTGATCGTGTCATTCGAAGGCGAAGTGTTCGCCCTGTCACGCCTGATCGATAAGAAAGCGAAGGACGTGAACGCCCGGCTGGGCGCGCCGGAAACGCTACCCAGCGTCGCGGAAACCAAGACGCGGATCGCGGGCGAAATCGCCCCGAAACTCTCCGCCTATATCCGCGAGGCGAAGGCCATCGCCCACAAAGCACAGGAGCCGCTGGAGGCGCAGCGCCGTGCACTAGCCGATAAGCATCAGGCAGAGCGCGATCGAATGGACGCCGGGCAACGCGCCCGGCGCCTGGCCGAGACGCAGGAACGCGCCGCGCGCCTGCGGGGCGGCTTCGCCGGGTTCTGGGACCGCCTGACCGGAGAACATTCCCGCACCATGAAGCAAAACCAGTTGGAGGCTTATTTCAGCCTACTTCGTGACCGCGCCCAGCGCGATGATCTTGTCATCGCCCAGATGAAGGAACGCCGGGCGTTACAGGAGCGCATTCGCGAGGTCCGCCGCCAGAACGCGCAGCGCATCCTGGCGCTCTATCAGGAAGCCGCGCGCCTGCGGCAGATGAAGCAGGACCGCGAACAAGGGCTGCGATCTGATTTCCGCGAACCGGCGCGTGGCGACCGTCCACGCGAACAAGCACCGGGCCGAAGCGCCCGTTCGGAGCGACGTGAAGGCCGGTCCCCTTCACGCCGGGGCGACACGCCGACGCCTTCCCGGCCCTCCGGCCCGCGCGACGGGCTCGGGAGGAATGAGCCTTAGATTTTGTGCCGGGTTCGTGGTGTGGCTTCGGTTTGAGCGGAACTCTCGAAGCCGATGGCTCGTTTATGAGCCAAAAGACGCCTTGTGACTCGTTTGTGGATCATTTGTTGATTTTTGGGCTGACTTCGTATACTCTGGAACATAAATGATCCACAAGCCGCCACGCGGCTTATAAACGAGTCAAATATGCCAAAGCCCGCTGAACGTCCTTATTCGCAGTATACCCATGACGCCCTGGCGTTGTTGGGGCAGCTGATCCGCGAGGGGCGGCTGGCGAAATCCCTAACCACAACGGAGTTGGCAACGCGGGCGGGTATTTCGCGTGCGCTGTTGCAACGGATCGAGCGCGGCGATCCTGGCTGCGCCATCGGCGCGGTGTTTGAAACGGCGGTGATCTGCGGCGTCGCGCTGTTTGATTCCGATGAACGCGCCTTGGCCGCCAAGAAAGCCCGCCATGCGGAAAAACTCGCGCTCATGCCCAAAGCCATTCGGCAAAGCCGCACGGGGGTGAAGGATGACTTCTGAACCCTATGGCGAAGCCTATGTCTGGTTCTGGCTGCCGGATGCGGATGCGCCGGTGGTTGCGGGCCTGCTCATGCGCCGGGGCGAACAACTCGTGTTCAACTACGGGCGCAGCTATCTGGTGCGGCCAAACGCGATCCCGCTGTTTGCGCCCGAACTGCCGCTTCAAACCGGCGTAATTCCGCTCCTTCCGGGCTTGAACATGCCGAGTTGCATTCGCGACGCTTCGCCCGACGCGTGGGGACGGCGCGTGCTCATCAATCGCAAGCTTGGCGTCAAAGGGAGCGATGCCGCGAACGCCGAGTTGGACGAACTGACCTACCTTCTGGAATCCGGCTCGGATCGTATCGGCGCGCTTGATTTCCAGACCTCTGCGACCCAGTATGTCCCCCGGCAAGGTCAGAGCGCGACGCTCGAAGAGCTGTTGACCGCCGCCGAAAAAGTCGAAAAGGGCCTGCCCCTTAAGCCCGATCTGGCGCAGGCGCTGCAACACGGAACCTCGCTGGGCGGCGCGCGCCCGAAAGCACTGATTGAGGATGGCGAGCGCAAATACATCGCCAAATTTTCAGCGAGCAATGATCTCCACAACGTCGTCAAAGCCGAATTCGTTGCCATGCGGCTGGCAGTACGCGTCGGTTTGAATGTTGCTCCGGTTCGTCTGACAGCAGCGCTCGGTAAGGACGTGCTGCTGATCGAGCGCTTTGATCGTATCCGCCAGAGCACGGGCTGGCGGCGGCGCGCGATGGTATCGGCCCTGACTATTCTTGAACTGGATGAGATGATGGCCGCTTATGCCAGCTATGAAAGGCTGGCGGACATAATCCGTCATCGCTTCGCCGATGCAAAGGCGACGGCGCGTGAACTCTTCAGTCGTATAGTGTTCAACATTTTATGCGGAAACACCGACGATCACGCGCGCAACCATGCGGCGTTCTGGGATGGCGACTCTCTTACGCTGACGCCCGCCTATGACATCTGCCCCCAGGCACGCACGGGGCAGGAAGCCTCGCAGGCGATGCTGATCCGCGATGGTGATCGGCGCAGCCAGATCGCCGTTTGCCTGTCCGCCGCGCCTAATTTCCTGCTCAGCCAGGATGATGCGATCGCAATCGTCAATCATCAGGTGCAGGTGATCCTGCGGGAATGGGACGCGGTATGCACAGAAGCTGCGCTGTCGCCTGTTGATCGCGCGCTCTTGTGGCGGCGGCAGTTCCTCAATCCGTTTGCGTTCTACAATGCCCCTGCGGGCGTCATCGACCCTGCGGACAACGCATAACAGACCCCGATTTTTCTCGACATATTCCTGGCGTTTGACGCGCACCGCGCTCTTTCCCATGACGCGCCCGGATGGCCACGCCGGTTGAGCCTTGACCGACCGATGCCAATTCTGCGCAAGGGCAGGCCCTTCTCCTCTTCGTTTCGATCCTGACGGATGCGCCCTGACATACGGGTGCGGCCTTGAACGTCTCCAACGCGGCCCATGCCGGGCGGCGCATGAGAAAGGAGACACAGATGCTGCGCATCACCCGCCAAGACCTGATCCACAAAACAACCGGGGAGCTGTCCGGCCTGTTCCGACAGGTTCAGGACTTGGCCGCGAGCGCCACGCGCCCCAGCGCCGAATTCAACGCCCTGCAAGACGCTCTGCGCCTGATCCGCGATGAGCTGCGCCATCGCGGCCCGGCCCCGTAGGCCCTAATGCTGCGCGCCTTGGCGTCATGCGGGGCACCAAGGCGATGCGGTTGCACTATGAAGCACCAAGATGCCCGAAGGGCGCGGATCACCGCGCCCAGAACACATGCACCTCGTCCCATGCCGTCTTGACGGTCAGAAGGTCGCCGTTCAACTCGGCGTCGCGGGCCATGGCGTCCCAATCGATATAGGCGCGCAGGTTCTCCGGGATGTCGGTTGTTTCGGTCGTCAGTTCTTCGACGTAATCAGCAAGCGCGCGATAGACGCCGCAATAGTTCTCTTCGATCGCCTCACGTGCGGCTTGCAACTCTCCGTAGTGCTCGAACAGCGCCGCGCCAAGGCTGCCGTGCTCCACCGCGAATGCGGCCAACTCCACCACCCGGTCAACACCCGTGTATTCCTCGACGGCGATACCGGCAAAGTCCTCGTAGTCGTGAATCGCGTATTCCTCTGCCCCGGCAATCGGTGACTCCCTGAGCATGTCGGCAATCGCGGCGCGGATGTCGTCCGCGTCCTGGTACGCGTCGATCCAGCGGCCATGCAGGATGCCGTTGTTGTATGCCGCCAGGCACGCAACGTAGATTTTCGGTGCAAAGGTTTCTGTGTGTTTGGTTCCCATCTCTTCCTCCTTGGGCTTTGGGTTGCAGCTGCTGCTGAACCCTTGGCCCTCGCCGAGAGTGGGGGGTGCGAGGGCAAGGAGGCTCCGAACGAGGGTCCCTTTAGGGATGCGTTTGGATGCCTTGCGCTCGCGGGGGGCAAAGTCCCCGCTTACTTGCGCGAGGGATCGAAGCCGAATGGCCGGGACCAAAGGCCCGGTTCACGAGAGCCCGGCCCGACAGGGCGCGCCTTGGGAGAGAAAACGAAGAACGAACTGACCTCAAATCTTCTGAAACACTAAGCGGTCCAACTAGTTTTTGGATCAGTCGGCACGTACCAAATGTCCCTGACTTGAGTGTCATTGCTGTTCGGCGTCGGATCTGCGTCTCGCACACGGAACGTAGTCGGAATGTTTACTGAGTTGCCAAAAATGAGTGCATGCTGCTTCGGCAATGACGGCAACCGCCTCAACACTGTTTCCGAAATGAAAGGGGTCATTTGCCTGATCTGGGAAAGATCGTCAGGGTTCTGAATGCGATGGATAATGAAATTGTTGCACTGAGAGAGAACCGTTTTCGAAAGTTCGCTCGGCCTCTGGGATGCCACGATCAGAAAGGCACCGTATTTCCTTCCTTCTTTTGCAATTCTTTGGAATGTAATGCCCGCATCAATAGCAAAGCGACTTGGTTTCTCCGAAATATATCTATGCGCTTCTTCTAAAATTAGATGAACCGGCATGGCGTTGCGCGGATCGGCACGGCGCATGCGATCAAAAATCAGGCGGGCGACAACTGCTGAGGCAAGCTCAACGATTTCGTCCGATGCATCGTTGAGATCGATGATACAAATCTGGCGCTCCTTTTTATAGCGTCCGCCATCGACTGCGATCCCGAGTAAGCGATCCACATATTGCGTGGGCTCACGGTCATGGTCTTGCAGTGCGCCAACATCAGCTCGCAGAAACTCATAGTCGGGGTTGTCGATCACAGACTTTAGCCGTGTGACCAACTGCGAGCAATATTCTCGAATTTGCTTGTTGCCGCTTGCTTCCTCGTAGAAAAGCGCGAGGTCAAGCGCGTCTTGAAGCCTCTCAAACGAGAATGGAATATTTCCGTAGCCTGGAAGAGCCGGATCATCCTTTACATGCGCTTTTAGTAGCTCAAGGAGTTTGTCATATTTTTCTGATGTGTCTGTCCTCGGCCCATCCTTGAACTGCCCAAAATCTATATATAGTCCGTCCGATACAGTGTCATTTGAAATCTCGTCCGTTGAAAAAGTGTTCAGCAGTGCAAGGATGCGATCAACCTTGCTCGGCGAACTAGCGTCGCTGTGCAAGATCGAAATAATGATCTTTGCCAAGACGTGATTTCGGATAACCTTAAGGCTATCCTCCACGGCCTTCCCTTCCATCACTTGTGTCTCTGGTGTTTCCTGAAACAAGGTTGTGAGACCGAGAGCGGTTTGAAGCGCGGGGAGTTGCGACTTCTCGCTTGCCCGCAGTAGTAAAGCCCATTCATTGACGCTCATGAACCAGTGCGGCAGCTTGAATCTGTCTTTGATCTCTGCCGTTTGCCTTTTCTCAGAGGCGTCAAGGATACGCATACCCGGCTCAGTCGCTTTGAGGTAACAAGACTTGATCCAGGTGGGGATATTGTCGAGCGCCCGGCGATATTCCCCATTTACGTCGAAGATCACGAACGCCGCGCCCTGTGCTGCAAACGCTTCAGGCTTCATGAAAACAGACTGAAAGATGGACGCGACGGTACAGGACTTTCCGCTTCCTGTGTTACCAAGGACTGCTAAGTGTCCGCCAAACAACTCGTCCAAGCGTGACTTTACAGGATAGCCCTTGAAGATAGCCGACGTGCCGATCTCGATATTATGCGGAATGCTACCCTTTTGCTCGTCCCCAGCAGCGTTTTTCTTCGTCTCGGTTTCCGATGAGAGTTCGACGTTGAAGATACGATCGAGGTCTTCGTCGCGAGCGTAAAGAGCATCGGCGTAAAGCGGTGGAAATGTAGAAACGCCGAAGCGAAAACTTCCCCCCTGTATCGGCATTGAGCCTACTGGAACCACATCGAGGAATTTGGCGGAAGAGGCTTTGTCCAATTCGGTCTGAGAGGCGCGAGGCTGTGGGGTATCCTTCTCGCGAAGCCCGACTACCTCTAAAACCACATACTCGGCCTGCATCGGAACTGTGAGATACGATCCGAGCGTTGCCACGTAATGGATATCGTCAAAGCCTACGATGGTGAAATTGTCACTGCCGCCGTGCAGTTCGACAACCAAGCGGTCAGCGGAAACGCTGATGATCTTCCCTATGGCGCGGCTTGCATCATCCCTCGCCATCTTCATTTTCCTGTTGCTTCGCGAGAAGCGTTTGCAATGCTTTCTCAATTGTCTGTTCAATCTTCTGATCGGCGCCGGACGGCATTAGATGGTTAACAACGCCATCGAAGTAATGGGCCTTAGTCCCCGCTTCTTTGCCATCGCCCCAAATGAACCAGATGCGCGGATCGCCGAGCGCTGCAAGCTCACGAGTGATGTCATTTGTCTCAGGGTCCATGAACGCAATGACCCTGAAACCTGGTAAGGCTAGGCCTTGGAATATGATGTTGTTGACATGCTCATCTCCAAAACTGAACCCTAAAATCACCAAGACGCTTTGATCTTGGACGACTTGGCGCTGGAATTCGCGGAACATGTCTGAATAGGGTGATCCTAGGCTCGAAGTCTGTTTTGATAGAGTTGGGTAGATCATGATCCGATGCTCGGAAGGATCGAGCGGAGGATGGGATTCTCGGATTGGATAGAGACCTTTATCTTCTTCAACCCAATTAACGGAGCCGTGCAATTTGCAGAAGTGAACAAATCCATCAACTACGGCCCAACGGCGGGAAGTAATGTCTAGCTGTTCCGCAAGCGCTAATCTGTAGGTGGCGGGATTGAATCTACGTTCGACCGTTCCCGAAAAGCCATTGGAATATGGTATACCAGAGCGATCCATCGCGCGCTCATTGAATAGATCATAGTTGGTAGAAAACACCCAAGGCGGCGCGAGACCGCGCGCGCGGGTAGACAACGACTGATATAAACGGCGATAAAGTGTTAAGACGCTTTCGTCACCGCAGGCAAAAGGCCCAGTAGTGCACTTGTATAGAACGAACTTCTTAATGCCCACTATGATATCTGCAACTAATGAAGCGACTGAAGAAAGCTTGTCTTTATCGCTACTTGTGCAGAATTGATGAGCGTTTATCAAAACACCTAACATCCGCTCCAGATTGCCGCTTATTTCATCAGCGGAAAGGTCAATTCCGAGCTTGTCATGAAGTTCTGTCTTTTGCGCTGCAGTTACAAAAACGTGCTCGGCTTTCGCGTCAGGGGTTAAAGACGCTTGGAATTCGTCCGCTAGGAATCGCATTGTTGGAATTCCCAGCTCGGCGCCGCCAATCCGCAAAGACGAACAACCTGACCCCATTAGGAACGATAGATTCTTGGAGCCGAAAACCTCGGCCATCTGCCGCTGGATGATCTCAGCTTTGTCCTCCCAAGTAGTGTCTTCCTTGAGTTTTGCAAACTCGTCGCGGGTTCCTTTGAGAAATCTCATCCTTCACCCCGCTTTCTTTGTCAGAGTTGCTAATGTGGGATCGTATTTGAACGTAGTAATCGTTCCGTCCTTAATCTTATCGACAGCTTCGTTTATGGCCGCTAACGGAACTAAAAACCACTCACGCGGTGAGAAAGGATTTCCGAAACGATCCTTGATCTCAATATCAAGGCGGGCGGGTTCGAATATCCGATGGAACAGGTTCTCCAGCTTTGTCCGATTGATGTTGTAAAGCTGATACGTCGCCACGACTTCCACATCCGCCAGCAAGTACGTGGCATCCTTCCGCGCATTGGCGATGCGGCGCTCAACGCTTCCGCCCGTCACGCCGATCTTGTGAAGGATGTTCCGATTGGCTGCGACAACTGGGTGGTCCGACTTGCTGCGCAACACATAGATGGTGCCGCTGGCAAGGTCTTCTTCCTCCGCTTCGCCGGCAAAGAGTGGCCCGGCACTCGGTTCAGACACCACTCGGCTGGTTTCATCTTTGTAGAGAGCGCGCTGCAGAGAACGAAGCAGAAGATCGCTCTCGGTTCCGTTCGAGTAGATCACGCGCAAGCGGGCATCCGTCTCGCCATTCGGAGCGCGGATAGGTTCTCCAACCTCGGCCACGTAGGCGGTCTGGCCGCCCAGGATGAAGAACTCCCCTACCTTAATGTCCGACTTCAGGAAGCCCGCATCTTTGCGGATTTTCCGCGTGATGCGCACACCAGTCTTGATGTCGTCTGCCACTCGGTCGAAGAGCGGCTTAAATTGCTTGAAGTCGGCGCAGGGCGTCCGATTGGCGATTTCCTCGGCTGCGCGCTTATCCGCTGCAGACCGAACATGGCGTAATTCGGTGATGTCGGCTGCCCCTTCGATCCCTTCCAGCTCGGCGAGCAATTCATCATCATCGAGCGCCTCGGGAGCGTTGACGTTTTCGCCAGACAAGAGGCCTTGATGGTCAAGCGGTTCAAGCAAGGCGCGCGCATCATCCAGCTGGCGCAGACGGTCGAGTCTCACCGCATAGAGCCGCTCGAAAATGTCGCGGTCCTCGCCATGTTGCGGCGCGCGTCCGTGCTCCTCGACAAAGCGCTGAATGTCTTCAAAGCCTGCAATGATGCGCTCCTCGCGAGGCGAGCGGGTCGCCGTCTTCTCAGGGCGGGCGAAGTCCTTCAGCTCATCGTACAGGTCGTCATCGTCGAAATCACTCATAACGGCCCTCATCCTTGAACTTCACATAGGCCGCCGCGCCTTCGGCGAGATGACGCTCCCATGGGTCTGCTGCTGTCAGTGAGGGGAGACGTCCGCGTTCCTTCTTGAACTCAACGGCGCGGCGCGCAATCACACGCGCATCTTCCGGCGTGATGGGGCTTTTCTTGGCGGTGATGACGGCTGCGACCTGGCGGAGACTGTCTTCGCTCATGGTCTTGGCGAGAATGGCGTAGGCCTCGCTGAACGGGTTGATGCGGTCGATGAGGTCGATGTCCAGCTCGCGCACATCCATGGCAAACTTACGCACGCCATCGACGAAAGCGGTGTTGGCGCGCTCGGTCTCTGTATCAGAGCCCAGTGCAGCTTCCTTGGCCTTCTGGGTAAGGTTCAACGCTGCAATCGCGTGTTGGCGGACGGCTTCCTGATCTTCGCTATCCAGCTCGGGATACTTTTCGCGAATGATCTTGCCCATTTTCGCCTGGGTCAGCTCCTCGGGCACAAGCTCTTCATCGAAGAGGCCACGCTCCATGGTGCGTTTGTCCTGAACAAAGGTCGCGATCACCTCGTTCAGGTCCTCTTGGCAGATGCGGGTCGCTTCCGGGCTCTTGGGCTCCTTGAGACCTTTGATCTCGATTTCGAACTGGCCGCTGTCTTCGTTGAAACCGACATTGCACTTCTGCGGGTCGTAACCGCCTTCGCCGTAGTCGAAGCCGGGCGTGGCGGAGTTTTCGGCGCGCTTGGGCACGAAGTTGAAGCGCGGCGCGAGCACCTGTTCCATCAGCAAACTCGCCGCGATGGCCTTCAGCGTATCATTCACCGCTTCGGTCACGGCTTCTTCCGAAGCATCAGGCTCGGCGATGAGATTGGTAAAGCGTGCCCGCGTCTTGCCTTCAGCGTCGCGTGTCGCACGTCCGATGATCTGGACAATCTCGGTGAGGCTGGAGCGATAGCCGACGGTCAGGGCGTGCTCGCACCAGATCCAGTCAAAACCTTCCTTGGCCATGCCGAGCGCGATGATGATATCGACATGATCGCGATTGTTCTTCTGGGAGGAGTCCTTCAGCGCCGCTGAAACCTTGTCCCGCTTGTTTGGGTCGTCATCGACCAGATCGGCAATGCGAAGCACTTTACCGCTGGGCGTTTTGACCAGCTGAAACCCGGTCGCGGGATCGACGCCCTGCCAGTCACCCAAGGCTTCGATGATGTGTTCGACTTCGCGTATTTTGTCCTTCGTGCTTTCGCGCGAATTGACGGACGGGATGTGGATGATCGTCTTTTCGTTCGGGTCGAGCACGTCGAGGATGTCGTCGGCGTAAGCCCCGGAATAGAAGTAATATCCGATGTCGAGGTTCTTCAGATATTTGTAGCCGTTGAGCTGCTCGTAATAGGTGTAAGTGACGGTCACGAACCGCGCTTCGTCATGCGGCATCAGGACGAGTTCGGCGTCGCCCCGAAAGTACGAGCCTGTCATGGCCACGATATGCACCTTGTCGCGGGCGATGAACTGGGCGAGGTGCGCGCCGAGCTTGTTGTCGGGATTTGCGGAGACGTGGTGAAACTCGTCCACCGCGATCAGGCAATCGTCGAAGGCCTCTACGCCAAACTGATCGACCGCGAAGCGGAAGGTCGCGTGCGTGCAGACGAGAACCCTGTCCTCGCTGTCGAGGAACGCCTTCACGGAGGCGACCTTGCCGCCATTGTCATCGCCTGGCGCGTCGCAGAGATTCCAGCGCGGCGCGACGGTCCAGTCGAAATAGAAGCCGAACTTGGTCAGCGGCTCGTCATGGAAGCTCGCGCCGATGGATTTTTCCGGCACGACGACGATGGCTTTGCGAACGCCTTGATTGAGCAGCTTGTCGAGCGCAACAAACATCAGCGCACGCGACTTGCCCGATGCTGGTGGTGACTTGATGAGCAGATATTGCTCGCCGCGCTGCTCATAGGCGCGCTCCTGCATGGCGCGCATGCCCAGCTCATTGGATTTGGTCGATGCGCCATTGCGGGCGTAGGTGACGGAGACAGATGGTACTTGTTTTTTGGTTTCGGTCATTTGCTCGCCCCTCCGATGGCGTAATTCCATGCGTCACGGATGGCTTCGTCTCCGGCGAGGAAAAACTCTCCCCCTAAAGACTGCTGCGATCGATGCAGATGTTCTTTGATTTTGGTTTCAGCCGAGATCGCCAACTTCGAGTTCGCGAATTGGGCTAGGCTTTCGGCCTCGTTAGAGATGATGACTTCCCAGCTGTAAGCACCAGCGGGCAACGCCGCGTTCAAAGCATCGCGTCTTGAAATCGGACTCTTCGATATTCCGACCTTGACGATCATGCGGCCCTCGGCGCTTCGGCCAAGGAAGGCATCTGCATCGCCGTTAAGTCTTAGGACATAGAGGCTCTTTGGCCCCTCGGCTTCCTTGCAGAAATAGCCAGATTGGGAGACTGGCCCGGGTTTGGAAGGCGCAAGCAAATCGCTACCCAAAGCGGCAACCGCCGCATCAATAGGTGTTTCGCCAAAGACTGATGTTTCAATCAGCGTCAGATCGAAGATTCGCTTAGCTTCAGTGCTTGTTAGCCGCACACCTTGAGAGCCAATGAATTGCGCTCTCGGAATGGAATAGGATTCTGGGGCAAATTCTTCGATGGGCATATAGCTTTCAGGTGCAACCCTCCAGGCGCGTGTTGCCTTAACGGCCAAGTTCCATTTATCGCCCGCCTCCATCTCTGTCTCTTTTCGTATCCATGCGGCAGGCGACATGTACGCTTTGGCGTTGTTCACCCGATGCGATACTTGCTGAATGCCGACGACCATGCCGCGCTGATGTGCGGGGGCCATCGACTTATGCGCATATACGACGACTAGTGCGCCTGGCTCAGTCTCTCGGATGAAGTGGTTTCTCTGGCCACTGTTCGAGAAGCCGAGCATACCCCAATCTTCGGGGGCAAAGCCATAAAAGCTTGTGAGCCAAACATTTGGCGGGTCGCTGAGGATCGCTGCGCGCTCCGACATCATCGGAAGTGCCGGATGCTCAGTGACGAATGATTCTATGCTGCCGTACTCTTTCACCACCAACGTGGGGGCGATCTGGCCGAACGTCTTGTCGCCCTTGTCCCAACCATGCGCCTCAAACATGGCCTCTAGGCTGCCATAATGGCTCTTGGCGATCCCGTTGACGGCTTGCTTGTCCCATCCTGGCTGTCTCTTGGCTTCTCTCATGCCGCCCCCGCCGTCTTTGTCATCTTGGTGTAGAGTTCGAACAGCTTTTCGAGGCGTTCGGTGTCGTTCTTGAATCGGCGACCGATATAGATGCGCTCTAGCACTTCGTCGTTGCGCTCGTGCGCGGCGCGGACGAGCGGAAACTCCTCATCCATCCGCTCCGGGTCGTACATGTCGGCGATGGTCGCAGGGAAATAATGCTCGCGCGCCAGAAGGATATCCTCGGCGCAGCGGGTCAGGTCTTCCTTGTTCTTCTCAGTAAGCTTCGGGATCGGGAAATTATTCCAACCCAGTGTGTTCGAGTACGAGAAATCGGTTCGCATACGCACGCAAACAGCGCCAATCCAATTCCAATGCAGCCGCGATGTGATGATTGCCAGGTTCCAGAGCGGAGCGTCACACAGCGCAAAATTTCGATCCCCTACGATGGCATTTCTATCAAAAAAGTCTGCCGGAAGAATATCTCGGTTCTCAGAGCTGACCCGTGGGACCACAATGCAGTTCTCGCGGCAAATACCTTGTATTTGTCTGAATTTGTGAGGAAATATAGCGTAATCGCGTGTCGAGGCCGCCTTGCTAGAGAGCCTCATGTTTCTGACGCCCTCAATTCGAACATGTAACGCGGGAATTGACGCTGCAGTACTTGCATCCTCGTCTTCGATCCAGATGCAATAGCGCTGAATTCCATTGATAAGCTCTTGTGCACCAACAAACTTTTTTATGAATTTCGCAGACTCAGGTGCAGACTTTTGTAGGTCACGCTTCTCAGACTCATTCAACAAGAGGTGTCCACCGTCCGTCGGCATGTTGCCGCGTATCATGAATCCACGTTCGTCCCTTGCTTTCGAAGATGCCTCAACGACGATGCGCCTGCCTGAGATTAGATAGGCATTGATATTGTCTACAGTCCTAACTGCGGACTCTCCGTCCGACGTAACATCGATTATTTTTTTTTCGGCGATTTTTTCTGAACCCACGCCAACGATTATTACTGTAACGCCAGCGTTATGACTCGCCAGATTGGCCCACTTGAAGGATGTGTGAGCGAAACAAATATCCATGCCGTTTCGATAAATCATAGGCCATAAAATTGGCACTTGCTCTCCTTGGCAGATCGAATTGGTACTAACAAAAGCGAAGCGACCTTCAGTGTGCTGAAAATAATCAGCCGCAAGCTTGAACCAACACGCAACCAAATCCAAAGATCGCCAGGTTTTTGTGTGCGCCTCGAAGACACGACGCACATCTTCTTTTTGTTGTTCAGTCTGCTTAGAACTTCCAACGTAAGGTGGGTTTCCACAAAGATACGTCTCGCCCCCTTCATTCTCGAAATCGATCTGGGCCTGGTCGAGGGGCGTTTCAAAAAGGTCATCCGAGTTCAGCTTCACGCCCGTTCCAGTGGGCGGGCAGATACTCAGCCAATCGAGCCGAAGCGCGTTGCCGCACGTGATCCAGTTCTGCGTGTCCAGCGGCAGGAATTCGAGGAGCGCGAGCCTCGGCCCACGATAGAGCACGTCGCACTGGAACTCGGCGATGATGAGGGCGAGGCGGGCAATCTCCGCCGGGAAGTCCCGGATTTCGATGCCCCGGAAATTGGTGAGCGGGATGTCTGACTTGCGGTCGGCTTCATCCCGGCGTTTGTTGATCTCCGCCTCGATGGCGCGCATTTCCTTGTAGGCGATGACGAGAAAATTGCCCGAGCCGCAGGCCGGGTCGAACACGCGGATGCGCGCCATTCGCTTGCGCAGGTTCAGGAGCTTGATCTTGTTGTCGCCCGCTTCTTCCAGCTTCTCGCGCAGATCATCGAGAAAGAGCGGGTTCAATACCTTCAGGATGTTAGGCACGGAGGTGTAGTGCATGCCGAGCGCGCCGCGCTCCTCATCATCGGCGACGGCCTGGATCATCGAGCCGAAAATGTCCGGATTGATCTGGGTCCAGTCGAGATTGCCGATATGGATGAGGTAGGAGCGCGCAATCTTGCTGAATTTCGGGGTTTCCGTGCTGCCGGAGAAGAGCCCGCCATTCACATAGGGAAATCCGTCCGCCCAACGCGGCAAGTCCGCCTTTGCACGGTCCTCAATCTTCGTGTTCATCGCGCGGAAGATTTCACTGATAACGAAATCGGTGTTCGAGCTGTCGCGCGCGGTCATCTGCTCGATGGTGGCAGTGAAGAGATTGTCGCCATGGAAAATGTCGGTGTCTTCGGCGAAGAAGCAGAAGATCAGCCGCGCCATGAAATGGTTCATGTCGGGCCGACGTTCCGCCGTGCCCCAATCGGGGTTGTCCTTTAGAAGCTCGACATACAGCCGATTGAGGCGACTGGTCGCGCGGATGTCGAAGGCGTTCTCGCGGATTTGCTTGACGGTCGAGATGCCCGCGAGCGGCAGAAAAAAGCCGAAATGGTTCGGGAAGTCCGCATAGGCGCAAGCGACCGTTTCGCCCGACGTCAGATCTTCAGCCTCGAACTGCTCACCATCGGTCGAGATGATGAACTTGGCCTTCGCGCGCTCCGTGGCTGGGCTCGCTTTCAGTGCCAGAAGCGACTGCGTGACCTCGCCCGGCGCGCACGTCTTGATGTGGATGTTGTTCGTCTGGAGCACGCCGCCCTGGTCGGACTTGTTCGTCGCACCGCTCTTCAGACGGTCAATCGTGGTCTTCTTATTCCCGAACGCTTCGAGGAAGGCATAGGGAAACGTCTCAGCATCGAAAGGCTGATCGGCAAGTTGCGATATCGCTTCTTCGATTTCGACTGCGTTCATCGCGTTCGCTTCACCCTTCTCGTCGCTGGCTGCGCGTCTTCGTTGTCGGCCACATACGCGCGCATGAACTCGCGGATGACCTGCGCAGCAGGGCGATCCTGCTTGCGGCAGGTCGCCAAGAACTTCTCGCGAAGCTCGCGCTCGATGCGTATGCGGAGGCCCGAATCTTTCATGGGGCGAGTGTAACCCGTGGATACACATCGCTCTAGAGTTTTCTTTTTGTTCTGATGGCCATACGGGCGGCGAAACGGGAAACGCGACACGCGGTCCAGCGGCGGGACGCTGGTCAGGTGTCCAGAGGGCTTGAACGCCCTTTGGTCGATAGGGTCCAGGGGAGCGCCGAAGGCTCCCTTGGTCGAAGCCGGTGCGAAATACCCGGTCGTGGGTTCAGGGGCGCGAAAGCCCATGATGCAGGGTCCAGGGCGGCATACGTCCCTGGTCGTGGTTGAGCGGCGAAACGATCACCATGGGGGTTCCAGAGGGGGAGCTTGGAGGCTTCCCCCTTGGCGCGGTCCATCGGCGGACGATGGCCTGGGTGGGGTCTTGGGGAGGGGCACGGAGGCCCGCACCCCAAGCGCGATCAAACGGCGGACGTTTGCTGGCGTGCATGAGGCTCGATGCCGGAATGCGCGCCATTGCCGGAGGGGATGCAACGGGGAACGCGCCAGCGGGTGCCCCTTGCCAAGATTTGCGGGGCTTGGGGCGAAGCCCTAGGACCACGAAGTGGTACTACCACGCACATCTTGCGGTTCACCGGAAGGCCAAAGGAACTTTTTTCGGGCGGATGCCGGAAAGCCTGTTCCATTTCCTTGCACCGCCGGGTTCCAGACTCAATCTTACCGGGCGGCGGCGCGGCCACCGCATTTTGCTGGAGCTTTGGCCATGCCTGGATGCCGCCTTGTCTATTCCCGCTTCGCTGTGACGCTCAAACGTCCGCGATCCCTTGCGCGCCGCTTCGATGAAGGGCGGCGACCGTGCCGCACGGATCGGCACGTCGGTTCGGTCTCTCCGAACCTGGTGCAAGGGACTAGAGCATTTTCGCCTGGGTCTGACTCGGTTGGGGATTCCGTTTAGGGGCGAAGCGTGATTCATGGGGTGTCGCCTGTACAGGGAGGGCGGCCATGAGAACGTTGAGCGAGGATCTTCGCCTTCGAGCGGTGAAGCTGG
>WGLS01000020.1 GCA_016125455.1 Alphaproteobacteria bacterium | reverse complement strand
GAAGCTGCAGGCGCAGACCTCATCTTCCTGCCGCCCTACAGCCCCGATTTCAACCCGATCGAAAAGGCCTTCGCCAAGCTCAAGGCTCTCCTGCGAAAAGCTGCCGAACGCACCGTAGATGCCCTGTGGAACACCATCGGAAGCATCGTCAGCCTCTTCAGCCCGAACGAATGCGCCAACTACTTCGCCGCCTGCGGATACGATGCAGATTGAATGGAATCTGCCCTAGTCATAGCGTTTGTACTATTCTCGAATGGAGATAGCGTCGGATACAAATCGGAGAAGAGCTTTCTGAGCTCTAGCAATGTTCACCCCACCCTCGGATCGGCCGCATAGACGGCCATGCTTTCCGGGATGACGTTCGGCTTGCGGCTTTCGCCAGCCCCCCACGCATCGATCATGTCGGCCCACTCCTGCATCATGTGGCGGCGCTGGTCGGCATATTCGGCCTTGTTGTAGACCCCGCGCGATGAGCGCCGATCCTCATGGGCGAGGCTCTTCTCAATCCAGTCGCGGTTGAAGCCCAGCTCATTGAGTAGCGTCGAGCCTGTGCGCCGCAGGTCGTGGACGGTGAAGGGCTCCAGCGGCAGCTCCATCTCGCTCGCCAGCTTGTGCGCGCTGTCGGTGATCCGGTTGAAGGTGGCATTCGAGATTGGGCGGAAGGTGTCGTAGCGCGACGGGAAGACGTATTTTGATCCGCCTGCGCAGGTTTTCAGCGCCACCAGAATGTCGAGCGCCTGGTTCGACAGGTACACGTTGTGGTCAAGGCCCGTCTTCATCCGCTTCTTCGGGATGGTCCAGACCGCATCCTGGAAACTGACTTCGTCCCAGGTCGCATGGGCGACCTCGGTCTTTCGCTTCATCGTCAGCAGGATGAATTTCACGCCGAGCTTCAGCGTCGGATTGGCGGTGATCTCTTCGAGCACGCGATAGAGCACGCGGATCTCCAGCGGCGTCAGCGACCGATCCCGTGGCCGGACACGCGCGATCGAACGGGGATCAACCTCCTCGGCAGGGTTCTCGACACGGATGCCGTGCAGGTTCGCGAAGGCGTAGATGAGCTTGATGAACTCACGGGCATGAAGCGCCGTTGAAGGCGCGCCCCGCTTCTTGATCTTGTCACAAAGCTGACGGACATCCTCACTGGTGACTTCGCGCAGTGTGTAGTTCCCGAGTGCCGGGATCAGGTCCCGGTCAACGATGTGCCGGCGCATGTCGCGGGTCGAGTCGGACATTTCGCTTTCAGCCAGCCAACGCTGAGCAAGCTCTCCGAAGGTCCCTTCTGCTTTGGCTTTTCCTTTTGCCCGCTTTTTCTCTTTGGCCGGCGAGATGCCTTCGTCCACCTGCTTCTTCGCATCAATTAGTCGCTCGCGAGCAACCGCCAGTGAGATGCCATAACGCCCATAGCGACCGATGGTGAGTGTCTCCCGGCGGCCATTCACACGGTAATCGTATCGAAAAATCTTGCTGCCTGCAGGCGTCACTGCGACGTACAGGCCATCACGGTCCGCAACTTTGTAGATTTTTTCCTTCGGTTTCAATGACTTGATAGCAATATCCGTCAGCACAGAACGCCTCCTTTCCACCAAAAATACCGTCAGGCCAAAATGGCCATTTCTCGACGAGGAAACGCTTGTTTTTCAATGCGTTACGCCGAAAAAATACCGTCAGGCCACCAGAATGGGCTGACGGTATTTGGACTTTAGGCAGGATCAGGCAATTTGTATACCGTCAGGCGATACCGTCAGGATGTCCCGTTGGTCCGCGATAGAGGGCGATAGATACCAGACGAAAACTGGTTTCAAGTCTTTGATTTTATTTGTATTATTGATCGTACACGATAGTCCGCGAGAGACGTGGAATCATTCCCACTCAATTGTCCCCGGAGGCTTGCTCGTCACGTCATAGACGACGCGGTTGACGCCGCGGACTTCGTTGATGATGCGCGTGGAGCACGCCCCGAGAAAGTCGTGCGGGAACGGATAGTAATCCGCGGTCATGCCGTCGGTTGACGTCACGGCGCGCAGCGCCAGAACGTGATCGTAGGTGCGTTCATCGCCCATTACGCCGACAGTCCGTACCGGAAGCAACACTGCGAAGGCCTGCCAGATCTCGTCATAGAGGCCGGCCTTGCGGATCTCGTCGAGATAAATCGCGTCCGCCTTGCGCAAGATATCGGCCCGCTCTTTCGTGACCTCGCCTGGTATGCGGATCGCGAGACCCGGGCCCGGAAACGGATGGCGGCCAACGAAGGCTTCCGGCAGGCCGAGCTCGCGCCCGAGAGCGCGCACCTCATCCTTGAAGAGCTCGCGCAGGGGCTCGACGAGCTTGAGGTTCATGCGCTCCGGCAGGCCGCCGACATTGTGATGCGACTTGATCGTTACAGATGGTCCGCCATCGAACGAAACGCTCTCGATGACGTCCGGGTATAGGGTGCCTTGCGCGAGAAACGCCGCGTTCTCGATCTGGCCGGCTTCCTTTTCAAATATGTCGATGAACGCCGCCCCGATGATCTTGCGCTTCGCTTCCGGGTCGTCGACGCCTTTCAACTTGGCGAGGAACATCTCTTCCGCTTCGACGTGAATGAGCGGGATGTTGTACGCGCCGCGGAATAGGTCGACGACCTGCCGGCCTTCGTCGGCGCGCATCAGGCCGGTATCCACAAAGACGCACGTAAGCTGGTCGCCGATCGCCTCGTGTATGAGAACGGCCGCAACGGCGGAATCAACGCCTCCGGACAGTCCGCAGACGACCTTTGCGTCGCCGACCCGGGCGCGGATCGCATCGATTGCGCTCTCCTTGAAGGCCGCCATCGTCCAGTTAGTGGACAGGCCGGCGACGTTGACGACGAAGTTCCGGAGAAGCCGCGCGCCATCAGGCGTATGAACGACTTCCGGATGGAACTGCACGCCGTAGATTCGCCGTTCATCGTTCGCGATGGCGGCGAATGGGGCGCCGGGCGAGGTCGCGATCACCTCAAATCCATCGGGCAGCGCGTCAACGCGGTCGCCATGGCTCATCCAGACCGGATATGCCTTCCCGGCCGCCCAGACGCCATCGAACAGCGGACTATCGGCTGTGACATTAATCTGCGCACGGCCGAACTCCCGGTGGTCGGAGCGCGATACGGCGCCGCCAAGCTCCGAACAGATTGCCTGCTCGCCATAGCAGATGCCGAGGATCGGCGCGCCGCGTTCAAATATCGCCGAGCTCGGTCGCGGGCTCGTCGCGACCGACAGGCTCGCCGGGCCGCCGGACAGAATGACCGCCCCAGGCTGAAAGACGTCGAGAAACGCCGCGTCGACCCGGTTGTAGGGATGTATCTCGCAATAAACGCCAATCTCGCGCAGGCGTCGCGCAATAAGCTGTGTCACCTGACTGCCGAAGTCGACGATGAGGACGGATGCGTTTGGCGCGTGCGGCGTCGTCGCCGCCATGACGTCTCTTGGTTCCATCGAGGCCAGTTAGCCGAACCCGGCGCAGGCGCCAATAGCTAGGAGGAACGCCGGGCGAGGACGCTTACGTAAAACCCGTCGGAGCCGATCCGCGCGGGCGTCAGCCGCAGATCGCCGGCCGACGTTTCACACGCACTCAGCGCCTCGCGCCCGTCGGCCGTCAGGATGCCGGACGCGGCGACGGCCTCAAGCGCCGGCGCGCGCGCGAAACCGACCTCCCGGCCAAGGAAGGCCTCAACGCGGTCATCGTTTTCCTCAAGGAACACCGAGCACGTCACATAGACGAGCCGACCGCCGGGCCGCACGTAGCCGGCCGCTGCGGCGAGGACCTGGTCCTGTTCTTCGATGCGGCTCGCGAACTGCCGTTCGGTGAGCCGCCATTTCGCATCAGGGTGGCGTCTCCAGGTGCCGCTGCCGGTACAGGGTGCGTCGACGAAGACGACGTCCATGCGTCCTACGAGATCCTCGAGACCGGCGCCCTCCGCAGGCGAACGGATCTGCAGATTGCGCACGCCGGCGCGCGCGGCGCGGTGAAACGCGGGCGCCAGCCGGCGTGCGTCGATATCGTAGGCGTAGAGCTGGCCCTTGTTGCCCATCAGCGCCGCGAGAGCGAGCGTCTTGCCGCCGCTGCCGGCGCAATAATCAAGCACCTGCGCGCCTGTCACGTTCCCCGCCGCCGCAGAGGCGATCTGGCTCCCAAGATCCTGCACTTCGACCCAGCCCTTGTTGAACGCCGGGATCACGGTGATCGCAGGCGCTTTCTCGCTGGGGTCCGGCGCGGCAATCCTGGCGGCGGTCGTCAGGACGGGAAGCGCGGTTCCCTTAACCGATTTCAGAGCGGCAAGCGCTTTCGCCGGCGTTGACTTCAAACTGTTGATCCTGAGGTCGATGTCAGCGCGCGCCGAAAGCGCCCGCGCTTCCTCGCCCGTCGCCTCGCCAAATGCGCGCCTGAGCTGGCTCGCGCACCATTCCGGCGCATCGAGCGCGCTTGACGCGTCGATGGCGGATGCGGCCCCTGCAAGGCGCACGCGCTCGTCGTCCGTCAGCGCCCCCGGCCCATGTTCATCCCTACACGCCTCTTCAAGCTCGGCCAGATCGACGCGCCACAATCCGGCGATCGCAGCAAGCACAAGCCCGCGCGGCGCGGCTTCGCCTTCGCAGACAACAAGGCTAAGCGACGACCGGCGCCGCAGGACGTCGAGGCAAAGGCCGGAAATGAACGCACGGTCCTTCGCGCCGGCATAGCGCGCGCCGCGCGCCCAGTCGGCAAGGCAGGTCTTCAGAGGCGCCCGGCGCGCCTCGAAATCGCCAAGGACGGCGATCGCCGCCGATAGTCTGCCGCCAAGACGCATCCGCCTAACCCCCGACGCCGTTCGACGCGCTCACTTTGATCCGCGTCGAAAAAAATCCGTGGACATCCTTCACTCGCAGGATGCGTCCGACACGTGCGACGAGACCGGCCGCCAACGGCCATCGGCGAAACGAAAGACATTCGACGACATATAGCTATGGCGGCATACGCCGCCCTCGCGCGCCCGCGTGCTGTCGCCATGGCCATAAACGATAGCGGAATTCGGGGTCGGAAAGATGATGCCGGTGACCGTGTAAAGAAAGTCCGTGGGCATCACCCACGGATTTTCCCTCAGGTCCGCCAGCACCTGAGCCTTGGCCGTCGCCCTTCCCCCTGCCCCGATCAGCACGAAGTCGTCGGCGAGAAACGCATCGAGCCCGTCGACGTCGTTCTCCCGGTAGAGCCTCCGCCAGGTCTCGACCTTGGCGAATTCAAGCTGCCTGCGCGCGGCGTCCTCGTCGACTGGAGCGCCGGCCGTCGCCTCGCTCGTCATGGCGACAGTTCCGAGGATGAACGCGAGAGATGCGAAACAGGCCATGTCTTGAGGGTCCTTCCGTCTCATTCGCGAAGTCACGACGGGGTCGGATAATTAGGCGCCTCGCGCGTGATATGCACGTCATGGACGTGGCTCTCGCGCAGGCCCGCATTGGTAATCCGAACGAAGCGCGCCTTCGCCTGCATTTCCTCAACGTTCGCCGCGCCGACATACCCCATGGACGCCCGGAGTCCGCCGACCAGCTGGTGAAGAATCGGGCCGGCGGGGCCCTTGTACGGGGTCTGCCCCTCGATCCCTTCCGGCACGAGCTTCATCTGCTCTTTCACGTCCGCCTGAAAGTACCGGTCGGCCGAACCGCGAGCCATCGCGCCGATTGACCCCATGCCACGATATGACTTGTACGGACGGCCCTTGTACATGAACACCTCGCCCGGCGCCTCATCCGATCCGGCAAGAAGCGACCCGATCATCACCGCGTCGGCGCCGGCGGCGACGGCCTTCGCGAGGTCGCCGGAGTACTTTACGCCGCCGTCAGCGATCACGGGCACGCCGGCGTCCCGGCCGGCCCGCGCCGCGTCGATGATCGCGGTCAACTGCGGCACGCCGACGCCGGCGACGATCCGCGTCGTGCAGATTGAGCCTGGCCCGATGCCGATCTTCACGGCGTCCGCGCCAGCGTCGATCAGGGCCCTGGCGCCGTCATAGGTCGCGACATTCCCCGCGATCACCTGGGTGGCGTTCGACGCCTTCTTGATGCGGGTTACCTGCTCCAGGACCATCGCTGAATGTCCATGCGCGGTATCGATGACAACCACATCGACTCCTGCGTCAACCAGCGCCTCGGCGCGCGCAAAACCGTCTTCGCCAACGCTGGAGGCCGCCGCGACGCGCAAGCGCCCTGCGGCGTCCTTGGTCGCGTTCGGATGTTTCTGGGCTTTCTCGATATCCTTGACGGTAATGAGGCCAATGCACCGGTAATTGTCGTCGACGACGATCAGTCGCTCAATGCGACGCTGGTGAATGAGGCGGATAATTTCGTCGCGGCTGGCGCCCGGCGCAACGGTCGCGAGGTCGTCGCGGGTCATCAGATCGGACACGCGCTGTTTGGGGTCGGACGCGAAGCGCATATCGCGATTGGTCAGAATCCCAACGAGCTTTCCGACGCCGTTCGCGTCAGGATGCTCGACGACCGGGAATCCGGAAATCTTCCTTTCCTCCATGATAGCCCACGCTTCTTCGAGGGTCGCGTCTGGAGAAAGGGTCAGCGGATTGACGACCATGCCGCTTTCGAACCGCTTTACCTGCCGCACTTGCGCCGCCTGCACGTCGACCGGCAGGTTCCGGTGCAGGACGCCAATGCCGCCATGCTGGGCCATGGCGATCGCCATCGCGCTTTCGGTCACCGTATCCATCGCGGAAGAAATGATGGGTATATTGAGGAAAATCTCGCGCGTAAGGCGGGCGCGGGTCGACACCTGCGACGGCATCACCGACGACGGCCCCGGCTCGAGAAGAACGTCGTCAAACGTCAGCGCTTCCCTGATTTCCATTCGGTTTCTCCTCTCCGACGCGACGGCGCGGACTGACTGCTCACATGCTTGCCCATCACGACGCTCAAGGGGCGAACCGCGACGGAATTGAAAAAGGCTCGGCTTCGATCGTTGGAGCGCCGTCGCCAATAGCGTCGATGGCCGCGCGCATGCGGCCGCCGCGGCCAAGCAGGTCGTCAGCGAACCCGACGATACGCGTGTTCGGCCAGGCGGTCGGCGACGCCTCACGGATCGCACGGGCGATCGCCAACTCATCCGCTTCAGGATTATGAAGGCACGCTGCGATAAAGGCGCTCGCAGTCGAACGCGAAACGCCGGCCCAGCAGTGCACGACAAGCGTCTCGTCCGGCGACCAGGCTTCGAGAAAGGCGATCAGGCCGCGCACATGGTCCTGCATCGGCGCGGCCATGCCCAGCGTTTCTTCGCGCACGTCATGCGCCGCGATGCAATGGGCCTCACCTGCGCCAATGCCGTTGACCGTCGGAAAGACGTCGCCCGGCGACAGGAGACTCACGAGCCTCGCAGGTTTCGCCCGCGCGGCCACGTCATGGACTTTCGAAAGCGGCGTCACCCAGATCCTCATGGCGTCTCGTCCCCGCTTGCGGCGGCGCCACGAAACCCGAGGGCGACGACGTACTTTTCGGAGCTTTCCGAGCGGCTTGCCTTTGGCTTTGCATGCTTCACGGTACGGAAGTTCCGCTTCAGCTTGTCGAGCAGCTCGCCTTCCGCGCCGCCGGCGAAGACCTTGCAGGCGAACGCGCCGCCTGGCTTCAGGACTTCGAGGGCATAGTCGACGGCGGCTTCGGCAAGGGCGACGACGCGCAGATGATCCGTCGCCTTGTGTCCGGTCGTCGGGGCGGCCATGTCGGACAGGACGACGTCGGCCGGCCCGCCAAGCGCCGCCTTCAGCTTCGCCGGCGCATCGACGTCGAGGAAATCCATTTCGAGAATTTCCGACCCGGCAACCGCGGGCGTGTGCAGATAGTCGATTCCCACGACCTTGCCGGCGCCGCGCCGCGCCGCCACCTGAAGCCAGCCGCCAGGCGCGCAACCGAGGTCGACGACGGACGCGCCGCGCCGCAGAAACGCGTACTTGTCGTCGAGTTCAATCAGCTTGAAGGCCGCGCGTGAGCGAAACCCTTCCGCCTTGGCCTTTTGTACGTAGGGATCGTTCAGCTGGCGATCGAGCCAGAGGGTCGAAGAATGCTTGCGGTAGCGGCCGGTCATCACATTCTGGCGCATGCCGCGTACGCCGGCGCTTGCCTCGTCGCCGCTGACTTTCTTGCCAGTCGTCTTGCCGCCGGGTTTGCCCGCGACCTTGCCCTTAGCGGATGATTTCTTGAGGCCGCGCTTTTCCGCCGGCGCGCCGAGCGCGGTATCGGCCTTCTTCAGATTTGAAGTGCGCTTCGGCGCCCGTTTGGCGGACGCATGTCCGCTAACGCCGCGGGGTGATGCGGCGGGCTGTCCGGATTTTGCTGGTGGTCGGCGCGCCATGGCGCGGTATAGCGAAGCTCGCCGGCGCCGCAAAGGCTATGCGTCGCCGTTTTTGTCGCGGTCCGGCTCACCCGCCTCCTTTCGCTTCGCGGCGCGTCGCCGCGCGCGCGTTTTCGCCCGGCGGCGCTTGGCGGCCCTGCGGCGGTCCTCCTCGATCAGCCCGGCCAGGACGCCCTCGCGCAGCCCCCGATCCGCGACCCGAATCCGCTCGCACGGCCACAGGTCGAGGATCGCCTCGAAGATTGCGCAGCCACAGACGACGAGGTCCGCCCGGTCGCCGCCGATGCAGGGTTCGCCTGCCCGCCCCTCAAGCGACATTGCCCGCAGACGCTCGCTGACGGACCGTGCGTCGACGGCGGTCAGCCACAACCCGTCGATCAGGTCGCGGCGGTATTTTGGCAATCCGAGATGGACGCCCGCAAGCGACGTGACCGTCCCCGACGTGCCGAGAAGATGCCCCCGTCCATCCTGGAAAACCGCCGCAACATCGGCCGGCGGATCGAGGCGCCGGATTTCCTCTTTCATGTCCGAAATGACGGCCGCATAGGCGTCGCGGGAGAGCGCCGCGCCCCCGTACTTTTCCGACAGTGTCACGACCCCGAAAGGGATCGACAGCCAGGCGACGAGGTCGAGCGCCGCACCCCCGCCGCCACGCGCGTCGGTCTCACGACGCGCCAGAAAGGAAATCTCGGTCGAACCGCCGCCGATGTCGAAAACGATCGCGGCGTCCGCCTGCGGATCAACAAGATCGGCGCAACCGGCGACAGCGAGTCGAGCTTCCTCCTCGGGGGTGATGATCTCAAAATCGATCCCGGTTTCATCGCGAACGCGGGCAAGAAACGCCGCGCCATTGCCGGCCGACCGGCACGCCTGGGTCGCGATGCACCGGCGGCGCGTGGCGCCGCGCTTCATCATCTTCTGGGCGCAGACCTTCAAGGCGTCGACAGTACGGTCCATCGCCGCCTCGGACAGCGCCCCGGTCGCCGCAACGCCTTCGCCCAGCCGAACGATGCGGCTAAAGGCATCGACGATGCGAAAACCGCCATGGGCCGCGTTGGCGACAAGCAGACGGCAGTTATTGGTGCCAAGATCAAGCGCTGCGTAGGTGCTCGGCGTTTGAGGCGGATCGCCTGCCCCGCGCCTGTCGCCGCGCCCGTTACCGCCAGCCGGATCGCCAGCCGGATTGCCGTCGCCGCCTTTGCCGCGTCGTCGCCGACGCCGGCCGCTCCTGCGCCGCGCACCGCCGGCTTGTCCGTCGTCCGCGACATCGGCCGGGCCGACCGCGGCTGGAATTGCCGGGCGGGTCGGGCGGTCATGCCCTGTTGTCACCCGTTTTGCGTCCTCGCTATGACGCCATCAATGAAGCGGCGTCGGTGATCCGACGCGATCGTAGTCGGTGGGCACACAGCGGCGCAAGGCTGGAACGAAAAGCGCCGCCCGAAGCCATCGGGCGGCGCTGGAGTTCATTTGCTTTGTTTGGCCTTGGGTTGGCGCGGCGATGCGACGAAGATCAGTAGATCGCGCCGATCGCCCCAAATTTCGCCGTAGCGCGCTCGGCGCCGTCGTCTTCCACGGCCTGGGCGGTCTTCACGGCCGAGAGCCCGATTGCATCCGCTGGCTCGGCCAACAATTCGCCGCCTCGCAGGGCCGCCATCGCGAGGATCCCGAGTGCGGCGATGGCGGCGAGATCTGGAAGGGTCGTCGATCGCGACGCCAGACCCGTCGCCAAACCGGTCGCCGGTTGGTTTGCCCGGCCATACGCATATTGGTCCTGCAAGGCGGTCATCATGCCCTTCCTTCTTCCAGGTTCCTGAATTCGCGGCGCAGCCGGTATTCCGACGACGTCACGACCTTCTCCATTTCGGCGATCCGCGCATCAATCGCGCGAAACCGGTGCTTCAACTCGCTCAACGTCGCTTTCGGCTTGACCGAGTATGTGCGCCAGAAGCGCTCCTCTTCCGGCGAGGCGTAGCGGCCCGTTACCGGGTCGCCTGCGCGCAGGCAGATCGCGAACCCGAGATAGACGAAGATCGGCATCGGGAAGAAGAACAGCGTCGCGCCGATCCACGCGAGCCGAACCCATTTCACCCGCCAGCCGAAATAGTCCGCGAGCCCGGCGCAGACGCCGGCGACCTTCCCGGATCGGACGTTCCGGCGCAGTCGGTGCGGATTCGGTCCCGGCCCCGGCTGCCCGGCCCGCCGCGCATACTCCGCGTGCGGGCCATTATCGCCATAATGGTGATGATGATGGTGGTGATGCGTCGACTTGTCGTCAGGCATTGCCGCCTCCGCCATAAGGCGCACGGGCGCCGTATTGTTCGTCATGATCTTCGCGCGTGCGCCATTCAGGCGCCTCCTTGTCGAGGATCCTTTCCAGCGTTTCGACCCGGCGCTCCAGGCGCTGAGCAGTCCGCCACAGGTCCTCAACAAGGCGTTCATCGTCGGCGGTCGGCGACTTCGCCTTCCGCCACTCCGTGATGTAGTGGAGTATCATCGCCGGCAGGCCAAGGCAGACGATCGCCACGACCGCGACTACGAATGGTCCTTCATCCATTTCTCGCCCTTCCCTGCCTTAATTCATCGACTGGCCGCTGCGGGCCGCAACGCGCTGGCGAAGCGCTTCAAGCTCCGCATTGATGTCGTCCTCGGCCTCGAGGTCCTTGAACTCGTCTACGAGGGTTTTCGGCCGGCCGCCATTTCGCTCCGTCGCGCCGATCACCCAGCTCTCCGCCTCGGCCTCAAGCTCGTCGATCCTGCGCTCCCAGTGCTCGTAGCGGGCGAGTGCATCGTCGAGCCGGCCATCGTGAACGTGACGGTTGATCCGAACACGGTCGGACGCGGCCGAATGGCGATGCTCCATGCTGCGCTGCTTTGCCTTGGCTTCCTTCAGCTTGTTCTGCAGCTTCAGGAGATCGTCGTTGGTCTTGGCCAGGGTCGCGTCGATCGCCTTCAGGTCGTCGGACAACAGGTGCGACATTTCCTGCGCCTGGCGTTTCGCCGCGACGGCGCCGCGGGCGAGGTCTTCGCGACCCTTGCCGATGGCGAGTTCCGCTTTCTTTTCCCACTCGTCGGCGCGGGCGTCGAATTCCGCTTTGCGCCGCTCGCTTTCCTTCTTGTCGGCAATCGCCTTTGCGGCGCTCGCCCGGACTTCGACCAACGTGTCCTCCATCTCCTGAATAATCAGGCGGACGATCTTTTCCGGATCCTCCGCGCGGTCGAGCATGGAGTTGATGTTCGAGTTCACGATGTCGCTGAGACGCGTAAAGATGCCCATTGGTCGCCTCCCTTAAAAAATGATTGCGCCGGCGATGACGCCGATGAAAAACGCGCCCCACGCAAAGCCATCGCGTGAACGCATCACGCGCGCCCAGCGGCGCTCCCAGTAGTCGTCATAGGCCCGGTCCCGGGCCGAGAAGCGGTCGTCGCCATATCGTGACGTGGTCATCTGTCTTTCTTCCTTCATCGTCTCTGGACCTGCGAGGTCCTTCCGCGCCCTCTCGATACTGGTGGCCGCGTTAACCGCGATCCGCCGTTCGTCATCCTCTTTGCGAGAACGGCGCCAGTTTGGCATTCATCTTATAACCTATTGATTTTATTATGTTTATTGATTCTCGCCGCTTGACAGGCAAATTTACTTTGGCAATTTTTGCCAATAATATTGGCTTTTTTCACCGATCAGCGGTATTTTTCGCCGATGAAGCCCTTTCGAAACGTTCCCGACCTGATAGGCGAAAGCCCGGCCTTCATGGACGCCCTCGACAGGGCCTCGGCATCGGCGGCGCTCGACCGGCCGCTCCTGCTGGTGGGAGAGCGGGGCTCCGGCAAGGAACTGCTCGCGGAGCGGGTCCACTTCCTGTCGAAACGATGGGACGGACCGTTCGTGAAAATGAACTGCGCGGCGCTGACCGACGAACTTCTCGACTCCGAACTCTTCGGCCATGAGGCGGGCGCATTCACCGGCGCCACCCGCCGCCGCGAAGGCCGGTTCGAACGCGCCGAAGGCGGCACGCTCTTCCTTGACGAGATCGCGAGCGCCAGCCTGCGGACCCAGGAGAAACTTCTGCGCGTGATTGAGTATGGCGAGTTCGAACGGGTCGGCGGCGAGAAGACGATCACTGTCGATGTCCGGGTCGTCGCAGCGGCGAACGTCGACCTGCCGGCGCTTGCGGCGCAAGGAAAATTCCGCGCGGACCTGCTTGACCGGCTTGCCTTCGACGTCGTCGCAGCGCCCCCCTTGCGCGCCCGGAAGGAAGACATTCCTCTGTTGGCGGCGCATTTCGGCGCCCGGCTCGCAGCGGAGATCGGCGAAACGTTCCATGGATTCGCCCCCGGCGCGATGGCGCGGCTGATCGCCCATGACTGGCCCGGAAACGTTCGTGAACTGAAGAATGCCGCCGAGCGTTCGGTTTTCCGTTGGATTGCCGACGGCGGCGACGGCCCTGTCCGCAGCGTGGTAATCGATCCATTTTCGGAGGGCGCATCAGGGGAGTGGCGCCCGCCCGCGTCGCTTGCCGACGGCGCGCCTTCGCCGCCGGCGGACAGGCGGTTGCGGAGCGCCGCGCCAGCAAGCGAGAGCGCGCCGTTCGACTTGCGCGCGCACCTCGACGGGATCGAGCGCGACCTTGCCCAAGACGCGCTGCTCGCCGCGGGCGGCAACCGAAAGCGCGCCGCCGGCGCGCTCGGACTCAGCTATGACCAGCTTCGCGGGATCATTCGCAAGCACGGAATCGACGCGGATGGATGAAACGTCCGGGACGAGAACGTCCTGACCGTCACTAGCCCGTCACGGTTCCCCGATTGACGATATCATCGGTGTCAAGAACTTCGTCAGCCTTGATGCTGGGGAGCTCCTGAAGACGGTCATAAATATCGGCGAAGTCGCGGTCGCATTCCTCAAATAGGCGCTCAAATGAATCTACGACGAAATAGGTCTTCTGGAAATCGTCGACCATATACTCGGTCCGCAGCACCCGCTCGAGCTCAAATCGGACCCTGTGCGGCTTTGCGCTTTCCACGGAGTAAATCGTTTCGTCCTGCGACGAGAGCATGCCGGCGCCAAACGCGCGCAGGCCCTTCGGCGTTTCGATCAGGCCAAATTCGACAATGTACCAGTAGAGCCGCGCCAGCATCTTCGTCGCGCCATGCTGGATCGCTTTCGGTCCGCCCCGCCCGTATTTCTCCATGTACGCTGCAAAGGTCGGATTTGACAGCAGCGGCACATGGCCGAAGAAGTCGTGAAAAATGTCGGGCTCGACGAGATAGTCCATCTCGTCGGCGCGTCGGATCCAGTGCGCGACCGGGAATCGCCGGTTTGCGAGGTGATCGAAGAACGGCCCGTCGGGGATCAGCCCCGGCACGGCGACGAGTTCCCACCCGGTCGCGGCGCGAAGCACCTCGTTGGCGTCTTCCAGCCGCGGAATGCCGTCGGCGGCGTTCAGCGCCTCCAGCCCGGCGAGATATTCGGGCGCTGCGTAGCCGGGCAACAACGCCCTCTGTCGGTCGTACAGGAACCGCCATCTCGCATGTTCTTCCTCCGCATAGTCATCGAAGGGCTGCGCGACGGTGTAGTCGGCGCGAGCGGCCGCGTAATTGCCCCTGAGGGCGTGGCTCGTGTTCGCCTCGAACGGATTGGCTGACGGGTTGATCTGGGGCGCTTGGGTCATAATGGAAGCATAATGCCCGCTAGACGAGAAAACTTGTTAAACGTCATCGCCTGGACACATATTTTGGGATATATTCCGGTCCAACGCTTCCTCTTTCGGATATTTTCCCATGCTCGACGCGATCGACCGCCGAATAGTCGCTCTCCTGCAGGCGGACGGCCGGATGACCAACGCTGATCTTGCCGCGTCGGTGAACCTTTCGACATCCGCCGCCCACCGTCGGGTCCGCCAGCTTGAGGAAGCTGGCGTCATCGTCGGCTATCGCGCGGTGATCGACCCGAAGAAGGCCGGACTGTCCGTCCTCGGCTATGTCTCGATCAAGATGGAGAGCCACGACCCGAAAATGCTTGCCGCGTTCGTGCGCGGCCTTGAGGCGATCGCCGAGGTCGTCGCCTGTTCGGCCATTTCCGGCGGCGGCGACTATCTGCTGAAGGTCGTCGCCGCCGACATGGACGCCTTCGCCGACGTCGCGCTGAAGCGGCTCGTCCGGTTGCCGGGGGTGAAGGACTCCACGTCAAATTTCGTGCTGGCCACGGTGAAGCCGGAAGGCGCCTGGCCGGTCTGACGCGCGCCGCCATCGCCGGCGCGACCGATCGCGCCAGGGCCGCCCTGCCCGCTCGCATTGACCGGCGAATTGGGCCAGCCTGAAAGCGAGGGGGACGACAATGCTTCTGCGCCGCATCTCTGAACACGTCCGCACCCAGAACTGGACGGCCGTCGCGCTTGACTTCGTCATCGTCGTAATGGGCGTCTTCATGGGTATTCAGCTCGGCAACTGGAACGACGCGCGCGTCTTCGCGGCGAGCGAGAAAAGTTATCTTGCAGAACTGAAGAGCGAGATCAGGCGCAACAATGACGTAGTAAGAGCACGGGTCGCGATGATGGAGCGCGTCGTTGAAGCCGGACGGTCGGGTCATGCGTTTCTGACGTCTGGCGCTCCTTGCAGTGATGATTGCTGGATGCTGACGGTAGACATGTTCCACGCCTCCCAGGTTATGTTCGCCCCGGCGTCGCGCACTGTATACGACCAGTTGCAACGCCTCGACCTTCCCAGGTCGGATGCGATCAAGGAGGCGATGTCCGGCTACTACGGACTGGATGCGTCGATCGCAGAGTCGTTTGAGGATCGGCCCATGTTTCGCGAATATGTCCGCAAAGCGATACCTGAAGCGGTGCAGCAGAGCTTGTGGAATGTGTGCCACGAGATGATTGGCGCCGCCGAACGTCTGATTGTCGACTGCGCGAAGCGGGCGGATGATGAAATGACCCGCCCGGCGCTGGAGACGCTGCGCGCCAATCCCGACGTCGCCGCAGAGCTAAACTACTGGCTGGGCATGCACGGCCTCTGGATACCAGTCTTCAAGACGATGGTCGTTCGCGGCGAGGAAACGATCGCCGCCATCGACGCCGAACTGGGCGGCGGCCGATGATCCTCCGCCGCATGATCGAACACGTCCGCACCCAGAACTGGACCGCGGTTGCGCTCGACTTCGTCATTGTCGTCGCGGGCGTCTTCATCGGCATTCAGCTTGGCAACTGGAACGAGGCGCGCGCCAGTCACGTTCGCTATGCGGAGGCCCGGCGGCAATTCATCAGCGAGACTGAAACCAATCTCCGGCTGGCGCAAACGTATGTCAGATCATACGAAACACAGCTCGCCGAGGTGCGGGCCGCGATTTCGATCCTGCGCCGGTGCGAGACAGGACCTGATGCGCTCAAGACCGTTGAGCGCGGTCTCGACAATCTGCGAAGCACGGCCCAGCTTGTCCAGCAAATTAGCGCCATCACCTTTCTGACCGAGAACGAGGAAATGGTGGCCATTCAGGACGAGCAGGAACGCTTGCGGCTGCAAACCTACAGCCGCGACATGCACTGGGTTCTCGACGGCGCCGAGCATATCGAACACTTGCCGGACCGCTCGCCGGCGGAAGACCATCCGATGATCGGCTATGGCGAGCTATCGGCGGATTATGCGCCGGTGAACGGCGCCGACGAACGCCCGCTTATCCTCGTCGTTCCGCTGGAGGAGGCTTGTCAGGACGCCGCCCTCGCCAAGCATTTCTATCTCTGGGAGCGGATCGGCGTTTTCGCAGGTCTCATTGGCAAGCAACACAAGGAACGGCTGCAGGCAAACCTCAAAGCGTTGCGTGAAACGCCATGATCCTCCACCGGATGATCGACCAGGTGAAAGCGCAGAATACGACGACGGGCCGTCATCCCGTGCGCGATGCGGCGCGGAGGGACGCGTCGCAGACACGGGATCCATCGACCGCCCAATTCTGGATCCCGGATCAGCGCAGCAATATTCCATACTGCAGCGCGTCCGGGATGACGGTTGAGAGGATCGCCTGATGCTCCTCCGCCGCGTCATCGACCATGTCCGCACCCAGAACTGGACCGCCGTTGCGCTCGACTTCGTCATCGTCGTCGCCGGGGTCATGCTGGCCTTGTGGGCGTCGCAATTGGTCGCCGATCGCAATGCCCGGCGAGGCGCCGAAATATCGCAAAGAGCGATGAACGCCGACCTGATGACCATGGCGATCGGCGCCATGCGGCGCTTCACGACGCATCCGTGTCTCGTCGAAGCCATGGCGCGGTTGAACGAGGCCGCGTCGGTTGAGGACGGCGCATCCTTCACGCCCCCTGCGCCGGGCCGGCTTAGGAAGGTCGAGGATTCGATCTTTGAAGACTACTACCCCGTCGGACTCTGGAATTATCCGAGCACGGCGTTCGACCGCGCCGTGGCGACCGGCGCCTTCGATCACATGGACGCCGGCCGCGCGGCGGATTACGCCGAGGCGTATGAATGGGTGCGCCAGCTTGCGACCGCGAATGCGGAGGAGGAAGTCCTGCGCTCGCGGCTCTCGCTCGTAGAGATGGTCGAGGAGATGGATGCGCCGACCCGGCTCGCAATCCGCGAGATTGTCGCCGAACTCGACGGCTGGAATCAGGGGGTCCTCAACTCCGGCCGGTTCCTGTTCGACACAATGCACCGGCTCGGGATAACGCCGACCGACGAAGATCGCGCGAAGTGGCTTGAATACAACGAGCTGGCTCGCAACGTCCGGGGAGACTGCGTTATCGACCTGCCGCTCGACCTTACCGGCGGCGCCGTCGGCAACGGCTGGTCGAAAAAGGTGACGAAATGATCCTCCGTCGTCTCGCCGCCGCCATCCGCCGCCAGGACTGGTTCACCGTCTTTGTCGAGACGATGATCGTCGTGCTTGGCGTGTTTCTCGGCCTGCAGGTGCAGCAATGGGCCGGCGAGCGGGCCCGAGAAGCAACCGAGGCGGAATATGTGGCGCGCCTGCATGATGAAGTCGTCGATCTTCAGGCGACTCGCGGCCCGGTCGTTGACTTCCGGCGGCGCTGGTACGCCGGGCTTGAGACGCTGGGGGGCGCCGTGTTCGGCGCGGAAGATCGCGACCTGACGATCGAGGAGTGCAGCAGCATTGTGTTCGCGTCGGTCGTCACCAATCCGACTGACGACCTCGCCACCTTGATCGAACTGCAGGCGAGCGGCGGCCTTTCCCTGTTTCAGGACGCGCGCGTGCTGGACGCGCTGCGGCATTTCCTGCTGACGCGCGCGCGGGTCCGGGATAGCCGCGAGGGCATCGCCCGGTCCGTGCGCGACGTGATTGAGCGCCACCCGGCCCTGATCCGCATGACCTGGCGCGAAAGCCCCGTCGTCGAAGCGTTAGACGAGACGCCAGATGATTTTGCGCTCCCGCCATTCGAATGCGACGTCGCCGCCATGCGGATGGACAAAACATTTGAAAGCGACGTGGAGTGGAACCGCATGGTCGTCAGCCAACACGTTGACGACAACCGCCTGATCGACGAGACGCTCGCGCAGTTGCATGGTGCGCTCGATCAGGTGCTCGGCATTGTCCACGGAGAGAAAGCGCCATGATCCTCCGCCGCGTCATGGAACACGTCCGCACCCAGAACTGGACTGCCGTCGCGCTCGACTTCGTCATCGTCGTGATGGGCGTGTTCATGGGCATCCAGCTCGGCAACTGGAACGAGGCGCGCGGCGCGCGCGCCGCTGAGCGCGGGTTTCTGGCTCAGTTGCGCGAGGAAATCGTTCACAGCGTCGAGGTCATCGACTACCAGTCACGTTATGTCTCGGAAGTCGTCGCGAGCGGGCGCCGCGCGCTCGACTATCTGACGTCCGGCGCGGACTGCATGAGCGCCTGCGAAGACTTGCTCATCGATTTCTTCCACGCCTCGCAGGTCTGGGGCACGCCGTTCGACTATACGAAGTATCGCGAAGCGTTGCGGCTTGGTTTTCCGTCCGATCCCGCGACCCTCAAGACCGTCCAGGATTTCTACGTCTATCTGAACGGCTGGGACACCGTGAACGGCGCCGCGCCCGCCTATCGCGAGCGCGTCCGCGGCCATATCCGGCCGGACGCCGCCGAGAGCCTGTGGCGCGACTGCATGCGGCTCCCCGGGTCGGAGTTCGAGGAACTGACGCGCGCGTGCGCCGATGACCTGAAAAGTCTCGACACGGCGGAAATGTTGCGTGAGATCCGCGCCGATCCGGCGCTTGTCATGGAGCTGCGATTCTGGCTTGGGCAGAATATCTTCGCCCTCCGGGGCTATCCCGACATGCGCCGGTACGCCGACGCGGCGATCGCCGCGATTAGCGCGGAACTGGAGACGAACTGATGCTCCTCCGCCGCATGATTGAGCACGTCAGAGCCCAGAACTGGACCGCCGTCGCTTTGGACTTTGTCATCGTCGTCTTGGGCGTCTTCATCGGCATTCAGGTCGCGAACTGGAATGCGGCGCGCGCCGACCGCCAAATTGAAGCGCAGTATCTATCGCGGCTCTTGCAGGAGCTATCGGATATGGCCCCGAAAGCAAAGGCCGCCCTCGAAGAAGTTAGAGAACGATATGTCCTGATCGACGACGTGGCGCACTATCTTGCGACAGGACAAGGCGGGGATGCTCTGGGCGCAAAGCATTGCGGGGCGATCAGGGGGGCCCATATTTTCGCCGGGGCCATTTTTTACCCGCCGACCATCAAGGAACTCATCAGCACCGGACGTATCGTACTGGTCCGCGACCCGGCGCTGCGCACCGCCATCCTCGCCTTCGATCAGGCGAATCTGGAAATGTCGCAGTTGCGTCAAGACATACAGATCGACCGTCTGTTGCTTGCGCGCAAGCATCCGGCGCTGATCACAATCGATGTCGCGGACTGGGAGAAGGTTGCGTGCGATTATGACGCTATGGGCGCGAGTCATTCGTTTCTGAATGATTTCATGGACAATAGCCGTCGTTATATCGCTTATGTAGATGACATTCACGAGCGCCAGTTCGAGCTGATAAAGTCTCTCGGCGCGAATGTCGCCGCAAGTCGTGGAGAACTTTTCAATCTGGCAGCGGATCAAATTAATGAAGAGCGCGTCAACAACGAACAACCGTTTACGCCATGATCCTCCGCCGCGTTATCGACCACGTCCGCACCCAGAACTGGACCGCCGTGGCGCTCGACTTCGTCATCGTCGTGATGGGCGTGTTCATGGGCATCCAGCTCGGCAACTGGAACGACAATAGGATATCCGCGCGTGAGGCCGTCGCCGCGCGCGCCAGCCTGATCGCGGACCTCAGGAATGACCGTGACGTTTACGCCGTCCGGCGGAACTTCTATCTGGAAGTAAGGGCGGCCGCCATCCGCGTCGCCGACATCCTCGATGCGGAACTCCCGGAAGAGACCGCGGCGCAATGGCAATTCATCATTGATGCGGACAATGCCGGGTCGATATGGCCGTTCGCGCCATCGGGACAGGTGTATAACGAGTTGCTGAATTCGGGGCAGCTCGATCTTGTCGGCGGTCCGCCGGTGCTGCGCCAGATGCGCGATTATTATCAGGACGCCGCGCGCGAAGCCGGCGTTACGTTCCAGTATGATTCTCCCTTTCGAATACGATCGCGCCGGCTCCTGGATTGGCGGCTGGAGGAGTATGAACACGACGCCTGCGCCGCCATTATCGGCGCCAATCCGAGCGAGATTCTCGCCGAAGATCAGGTCTATTTCCCGCCTTGTCCCCCGCCCGACGACGCGGGGCGGGTCGCCGAAGCTGCGGCGATGATGCACGCGGCTGAAGAGCTGCCGGGCGACGCCAGGTATCTTCTGAAGCAACTTGGCCTCACGCTCGGCTTCATCGACTATCTGGACGATGAGGCTGAAGCGCTGATCATGGAACTGGAGGAACAATCATGATCCTCCGCCGCATCACCGAACACGTCAAAGCCCAGAACTGGACCGCCGTCGCGCTCGACTTCGTCATCGTCGTCGTCGGCGTTTTTATTGGTATACAGGTCTCGAACTGGAATGCCGAAATCGCCGATCGCCGGACCGAGACCGGGTATCTGAGGCAATTGCAGGGCGACCTTCGCAACATCGAGGAGGAAGTCGCAGCGCAGATCGAGTTCGAACAGTTTCACGCAAATCTTGCGAACGAGGTCTATGACCTGATCCGCAATGACGCCTCGCCGGAGCGAGCCCGGAAGATCAATATAGGGCTGAACGAACTGACCGTACGCCGCACCTTGCGGACGCAAAGCCCGACCTTTCTTGATCTTCAGGGGTCCGGCAGACTTGAAATCATTTCCGATCCGGCGCTGCGTTCAGCGATCATTTCCCATTTCTACCGCACCAGCCGGCTTGAGGCGGCGATCGACAAGAACAATGAGTTTTTCATCGATCAGGCGTTTGTCAGCTTCGTGTTGAGCAAGAATATCCCGCCGCAAAGCTGGGACAACGCCCTGATGAAGGCGCAATTGCCGGTCTCCACCGCTATTTCGTCTGCGTTCAAGCAGCAGGCTGAGAAAAGTCCGCTTTACGCCGCCGCCGGGAGTGCGCTTGGCGCCCCGCCGGACGCCGAAATCTGGGACGAGATCGTCCCGCGCGTCGCCTGGCGCGGCCTCATCGCCTTCAACAATGAAAGCCTCGCCCAGCAACTGAGCGCGGCGACGCAAGACCTGGAGGCGAAAATCGCAAGCCGCCTTGAAAGCCGCGCGCCATGATCCTCCGCCGCATCGCCGAACACGTCAAAGCCCAGAACTGGACAGCGGTCGCGCTTGACTTCGTCATCGTGGTCACTGGCGTGTTTATCGGCATTCAGGTGTCGAACTGGAACGCGGCGCGCGCCGACGATCGGCGACTTGAAGAACAGATCGCCGCCTTCGCCGTCGAACTCGACGGAAATATCGAGAAAATAGAGACCTATCGCGCCTTTGCCGTCGGGCAAATCGAAGCGATCAACGAGCTGCGCGCGGCTTTCGCAGCCGCCCCCGACGCCGACCCGGCGAAGATCGATGCGTTGATCTTCAATACCCTCCGCGTGCTTGACCTGCAGCCGCAACTAGCCGCCTTCGAAGACCTGTCGGCGTCCGGCGGTCTCAGGCGATTGTCCGGGACGCCCCTCAGGCGGACGATCGCAAGATGGGAGTCTGATCTTCTCTATGTCAGGCGTCTCGATCGCGACGCGCTGGCTCATCGCGACGACATTGTGCTTCCCTGGGTCGCCGCCAATCTGTCGCTCGCGGCGCTGGGCGATGAAGACGGGGAGCAGACGTCCCTCGGACTCGCGCCGTCGCGATTTCAGAACGACATCATGTTTCTCGCCAATAGCGTCGAGCTTGAAAACATGCTTGCGCTTCGTTTCATTCTCGAAGCGCAAATCGTGAAGTATTCAGCGGAGCTTGAGCAGAGCACCCGCGCGCTGAAAACCGAGCTTGAACAACGCGAGGCGCGCCAGTGATCCTCCGCCGCGTCATCGAACATGTCCGCACCCAGAACTGGACAGCCGTCGCACTCGACTTCGTCATCGTCGTCGTCGGCGTCTTCATCGGCATTCAGCTCGGCAACTGGAACGACGCGCGCGCACTGCGCGATCGGGAGAAGAACTATCTCGAGCAGCTCCTGATCGATCTGGAAAGCGACCATGCTACGGGGGAGCGCGGCATCGCCTCTGCGGCGCTGGTTGACGCTGCGGCTGAAATTTTTCTCGAGGCGCTCGATGGCGCTCCCAGTGCGGCGGGGATCAGTGACGCCGAGCTGATACGAGCCGTTCCTTTTGCGGGATACGCGTATCTGCCGCAAGGAAACCCGACAACGTATAACGAGATGATCAGCACCGGCGCACTCGGTCTCATGAGAAGCGTCGAGCTCAAACGCGCGTTTGGCGAGTATTACGCCAGGTTGTCGGCCGGCCGACAGTGGGATGCCCTGCTGCGTGATGAGCAATTCGCCTATCGCGCCGCGATCCGGGGATTGTTGACACGGGAGCAATTCGCCTGGGCGCGAGCGCACGCCGCGCTATCTCCCGGAGAGTCGCCGCCGGAGCCGGAATTCGACCGTACGGAATTTCTGGAAAAGGCGCGCAGCCGGCCTGAAATCATCGATTCCCTGCACTCCATGGGCGCCGTGCAGCAACGCTTGCGAGATGACTCACGCGACATGGCGGACCGCGCCGAAGCGCTCGCCGCGCGCGTCAAGGCGGAACTAGAGCGATGATCCTGCGCCGCGTCATCGAACACGTCCGTAACCAGAACTGGACGGCCGTCGCGCTCGACTTCGTCATCGTGGTCGTCGGCGTTCTCCTCGCGATGCAGATCAGCAACTGGAACGAGGCCAACGCCGCTGGCCGACAGCGCGGTCTGATTGTCGAGGCGCTGATCAACGACATCAGCGATCATATCGAGGTGCAGAACCGTTTTATCGCGCGCATCGACCAGGAAATCGCTGAATGGGCTGATGCGTATGCGGATGGCGCGCGACCGGCGCCGGCTTTCTTCCGGATCGATGGTTCCGATGCGGCGCCGGACACCTGGGGCACGCTGCGGCAAATGCCGGTTGCGGCTCTTTTTGATCCGACAACGGTTGTCATGCTTGCCTATTACTATTCTGAGATTGACGGGTTGAGTGAAAGATATATTCGCTACGTCCGTTTTGTTGAAACGGAAGTCCTCCCGAACCTGCATGAAGGCGGCGAAGACTTCTATGGCGATAATGGCGTCATCAAACCGCGCTTTGCCGCGAACATGGATCGTCTTGCGGAGCATCGCGAGGAACTGGCGCGCATTACAGCATGGGCGGAATGCCTCGTCGGAGAACTGAAAAGGGAAGGCCGCCTCGACGCAACATGCTCGCGGGCAAGTTTCCGCCTCGATACGCCGCGTACGGAGGCGGATGAGTGACGCCATACCAGGCCGCCGAACATTTCCGCGTCCGTTGCAGAAGGCCAGGAAACGATGAATACTGAGAAGCTGAACAAATGGCTGACGCTCGGCGCCAATGTCGGCGTTGTTGTGGGGCTGATCATTCTCATCGTTGAGGTCCGCCAGAACGCGGCGCTGACCCGGCTCTCTCAGGAAACGGCCCGGGCGGCCATGTTGATGCAAGCCGAATTATCTCTCTCCGCGCCGGCGGCGGCCGACGCCTGGATGAAGGCGATCCACGCGCCGGAAGACCTCACGGACGGCGAGTTGCGAATCGCAGAAACCCAGCTCGTCGCAGTCATGCAGCAATGGGACACGCTGCTTAGTATGGAGAAGGAAGGATTGGTCGACCGCGCGCGCGTCAAGATGCATATCCAGAACACGGCGCCGTTTTACTTCGGCAGCCGTTTCGCCAAGCGCTGGTGGGAACGCGAGGAGGTCGGCTGGAGCGGCACGTCGATGTTCGAGGTCGCCGACCCGATCGTCGCCGCCGTCGATCCCGATTTTCTGGTTGAGACCTACGCCTTCCTGCGCGCGCCCTTCGGCGCCTTGGCGAAGGTCGACAGCCCAGTTGCAAAGCCCGACCGTGAGGCGTCGCGCGCCAGCGACACAGCGGCGAAGGAGGAGATCATGCAACGACCATCCGACATCGAAGACTTCGCCAGCCGTTATGCGGCGGCCTGGTCGAGCCAGGACCCGGCCGCCGTGGCGGCGTCCTTTGCGCCAACTGGCAAGCTAACCGTCAACGGCGGCCCGCCGGCGGTCGGGCGCGCGGCGATCGCTGACGTCGCCCGCAGCTTCATGACCGCATTTCCAGACTTGCGGGTGGCTTTCGATCGCCTGTCGACAGACGGCGGACGGACAGTGTTTAACTGGACGTTGACCGGGACCAACACGGGCCCGGACGGGACTGGCGCCGCGGTCGATATCAGCGGCGCGGAACGCTGGCTGTTCACTGCGGATGGATTGATCGCCGACTCCATCGGCAGCTTCGACGCGGACGACTATGAACGCCAGTTGAATGCGGGACCGGCGCAGACGGACTGAAACCAGTGCATATAGTTAATGGGGGATGAGACATGACGCTGAATGAGCTGTATCTGACCTTGCAGATTGAGAGCGTCGTCCTTGTTTTCCCGATACTGAGTTATCCGGCGCCGGAGGCGCGGCGACAGCAAAGGATCGACGTCAGGTCGCCTGTTCCGACGGGAGCCGGCAGGGAATGATCCTCCGTCGTCTCACAGAGCACATCCGCACCCAGAACTGGTTCGCCGTCGCGCTCGACTTCGTCATCGTCGTCGTCGGCATTCTGATTGCCTTTCAGATCACGACCTGGAACGAGGGGCGGCAGGACCGACGGGATGAGCAGCGCTATCTGGCGGAACTCGCCGCTAATCTGGAAACCGATCTCGACCAGGCCCGAGCTGGACAGGATATGTCCCTGCAACGCCTTGTCATGGCGGAGTCCATTCTGGCCGTCGCCGCGCCAGAGTATGACAGGCCGCCGTTTTTCGTGGCGATTGATCGCGATACGTCGCCGCCGGGACCGTTCCAGGATTATCCTTACGCTAGGGCGTTTTCCGAGGGACCTGAATCGTTAGGGATTCCCAAGGCATGCGGATCCTGATTCACTCTTTGGGCTGGTGAAGGAGGCCAGCCTGTCATGGGGAAGCCGCTTTCGATTGATCTGAGAGTTCGGGCGCTGG